>JABLXE010000023.1 GCA_013178225.1 Methanotrichaceae archaeon | reverse complement strand
GGCGGCCAGAGCGACAGGGAAACTCCTGATCCCTTTCCGAACTCAGAAGATAAGCCTGTCCGCGTTCTGCACTGTACTCAGGTGCGCGAGCCCTCGGGAAATGCAGATCGCTGCCCTGCTCACCTAACATCTTATTTTGGAAAATCCACTAAACGAGCTGGGGCTCACGAATTAACTTCGAAAAGCCCAGTCACGCTGATGACTCTGAGCTGGCTGATGATATCATAATCAGATACGAGAAATAGCAGGTTGTGGGCATGACCTTCCTCAATGCCAGCAAGAGACGAAAGCTCCTGGCCAACCATTAATCCAAATATTCATGCGGAATCCATTTGCTTGAGGAGCGCAGGCTTTGACAATTTCGATTTCACGAGCCATTGCGTTTCGACGGCGATTGTAGCGTTTGGGAAATCTTCAGATCCTGTGTTATTGGGATATGATAACATACATCATCGGTTAAGCCCACCATTCCTCAAAAAAGCGCCTTCTGTTCGTAAACTTGTGCGGAAATCTCATCCCCCGTACATGGCGAGATGCGACCATTGTTGTGAAGGCAGGCGGGAACCTGCCAGGAGCCGAGCAAGAGAGGGTCGAAGGGCTCCAAGGAGAGACTGCAGAGGCCCAGGGGACATTTTAATGCTTTTTCTGAACCATCTCACGGCAGAATGCCAAGCCCTCGTTAGTCAGATCATAAGTCATCTCGCCACGGGTTGGATGCTGCTTCACATATCTCTCTCTAATCAACTCACGAAGAGCTTTCTTGACCTGGCGGCCATCGTTGGGGAATTTACGGGTAAACGCTCTTTCAGGCACATGTGCGGATTTGCTCATTTTAACCGCTCTGCATATGCTGATGAGCATAGCTGCCTCGAACCCATCCCTGGCTATCATGATGCAAAAGATATCTTGCAATGATATAAATGTTATCTGTAACGAATTAAGATATATTCCTATTTAAAAAGATATCTCGAAATGTTTAAATAATTAAGCGGCCTAATGATAAAGTAATGTTCTCGAAGACCATGAGGGCCATCCGCAAGCGGCGTGAACTGGCGGAGGACGTTGACTGGGAGCTGTATAGATGGATCGAGGGACACCCAGGTCTCAGCATATACGAACTGGCGAAGTCCATCGGTTGGTCCCATGGCAAGGTATACTCCTCTGTGAAGCGGCTGGAACATGACGGGCTGGTAAAGATCCAGAAGGAGATCAGGAATGGCCGATCAGTTTCGATCGTTACTTACAAGAAATGGCAGGAATTTTTCACAGACGAGGAGCTAACGGAGATGAGCCGCCCCGAGTTCTTGGACGAGATTGAACGTCTCACACAAGATGCATGGCAGGAAGCCGATCAGGAGGATTTGAATCAGAGAGATTCGATCGAATAGGATTATATGAACGAAAAGAAGAGATCTGGATTAAAAATGATAAAATCAAGATCGTTCTATTCTAATGATCGCGAGAAAATAAAAATTAATTGGTTTTGTTATGAACTGGCTATGGGTATATATGACGAAATACAAAAAAGACTTGGAAGACAGCTAAAGAAATATAAAATCAGTGATGAGGCCCTAGCTGGTTTTTCAGTTTATATTTCAAAAAATATTAAATCTATAATCTCACAAACATCAGGCGAAATCGTTGACGTGCGTATCTCAGACAAAATGATAGGATCCTATTTTCCTAACATTGATAGTAAATTTATCAATAGAATACTTGATTCGATTTCTAAAGCGTGGGAAGAGCAAATCAGTTTTTGCAAATTTTGTCCCACCAAATGCATAAATGAGAAAGATGTATATTGTACCATGTTCGATGATATGACTCTAATTACTTAGGCATGCAGAGCCAAAGCGGACCGTCATTTAACTTGTAGGATTGCGAAGAACGGTGCGGGAAGTCCACATTCTTCAGGGGGATGAAAGCGGAGTCCTTTGCCCTAGTTTCGATCTATCGATAACTATTTAATATAATAATTTGATACAAATGTTTTGGTAAATCTGATGAAATACAATTAATCCAAATGTTCATGCGGAATCCATTTGCTTGAGGAGCGCAGGCTTCTAAAATTTTAAGATGCAATGATCGTCACTCTATCGGCCAGCCAGGAATGGCCCGGTCGATCTCCTCCATCAGCCGCATGGTTTCATTGAGGAATGGTATAGGTCCATGAAAGCAGAGACTTATTACTACGCCGCCGATCCTTATAATCATCTGCAGTGGCTCGATAGACCGCGATTTGGGGGCCCTTAATTATAAGGTTGATCTAGAATCATCTCAGGAATTGTCTTATATGGAAGTGATTGCATCCTATTCTTCATTGAGGGGAGAGAAATTGAGCCATCGCAAAGCAGGCGAATTAGAGCCGCATAGGTCATTAAAGCCAGCTTACGCAATGCGAAAAACAAATTCGTCTATTTTATTATTCCGTGGCAGGCTTATGCTCAGCAAGTCGGAAATTTTTTATGAAGGAAATGGTGCGATCCATCTAAAATGGATTCCAAAGCCCGCAATACATTTCAAGTTCTATTGTGATATTAACCTCTCCAAAGTAAAATGTAATGAAATGATAATTGGACCTGCAAAATTAAAGGCAACTAATAGACCTTTGATCGATTTTGATGTATTTGTAACGAATTTCAATGCAGAGCGCAAAAATGATCACCTTGATGCTTGGATATGCGGGGAAATGTCCACTCCCAAAACTTTAATCGTAGATGATATTGACTGCAATGAAGTAAAATTCCATATGGTTAACTTCATTCGTTATCCAGGAAATCTCATTGCAGATTTTAATTCTTGCGAATGGAAAATTACGATCGATGAAATTGATAATGCATCTGAGATATATAAGGATTTGACAAACGATGCTGGCTATGCGATCACTCATACTGGATTATTACGGCATAAGAGAGGAACTATTACATTTGGTGAAGCAGTCTCTTTATTGAATGCTCTTTACTACTTTTCAGCATTTCTTAGTGGGCGTTGGTGCGGGCCAGTACTCAGTATTGGACTGTTCAATGGTAATAAGGTCTGGGAATCATGGGATATCGTTACAACGGAGTCCTTTGCAATTTTGGATAAACTCGATAAGAATGGCAGAAAAATCAGAGAGCCGGTTTCCGGTCCGCGAGATTGTTTAAGGATTACATATGGAATATCTGGATGGGATTGGACTGCGTTGGTGACAGAAAAAGAGCTTTATCAATTATTTCAGGGTTTCATGAGGAAATGGGCAGATGAATCTTGGATAAATCCGCTTAAAACTGCATTGTTCTTGTATGTTGAGGCAAATCAAGCATCTGGCGGCGTGGAGGGGGCCATTGTATTAACGCAATCCGCATTGGAGCTTTTGACATCGTTGCATAAAGATGAGCACCTAAAGAATAAGCCATGCAAGAATAAATTTGACGATATAGCCGCTGATATTAGAATAAGATGGCTTCTGGAAGATCTAGGAATACCGATTCAAATTCCTTCGAGTTTAAATGAGTTAAAAATTTTTAGTGATAACAAATTTCAGAATGATAAATATAACGACGGCCCAAGAGCCGTTACTTATTTTAGAAATAGTATAATCCATCCGGATAGAAAAAAATTAGCACGATTGGAGGCGGCAGAAAACTTGATTAAATTGCAGATATTATGGCTTGGAATTTGGTATTTAGAGATGGCCTTACTTAGAATTTTTGATTACAGCGGTAATTATTCTAACAGACTATGGCGTTTCCAAGATAGGACATTCAAAGGAGGACTTGGTTTCTTGCAGCAGGTTCCTTGGGGCAATGCACCAAAAAGATCTCAATGTGAGCATTGTCCAATAATAAATGATTTTGAATAATTTACCATTATTCTGAAATCCTCTGACTCCATTCAAAAATAAATGATAAACTAAAACGACAATGCCCATCTGCAAAACATTGATCTCCCAGAAGCATCCCTACCATAGAGGAACTTAGGTGGGAGAAATGAACCAGACAGAAGCGATAGAGAAGGCGTTGGAGCACTTCGCCCGGCTGCTGGAAGAGCAGCTCAGACGCGTTGATCAGATGAAGGCCGGCGAGGACTGGGCCGATTACAGCCGGATCAAGCCCATCGTGGTGGGCGTTGTGGGTGGCGACGGCATAGGTCCCTACATCACCAAAGAGGCCGTCCGGGTGCTGGAATACCTGCTAGTGGAGGAGATCTCGGGAGGCAAGGTCCTGCTAAAAGATATCCCCGGCCTGACCATCGAGGAGCGGGTGAGCATCATGAAAGCCCTTCCCGAGGATACTCTGACTGAGCTGAAGAAATGCCACGTGATCCTCAAGGGCCCGCTCACCACTCCCAAGAAAGGCGACCGCTGGCCCAACCTGGAGAGCGCCAACGTATCCATGCGCCGCGAGCTGGACCTCTTTGCCAACGTGCGGCCGGTCAAGGTCCCGGAGAAGGGCATCGACTGGATCTTCTTCAGGGAGAACACCGAAGGCGAGTACGTGCTGGGAAGCCGCGGCTTCAACGTGACCGACGACCTGGCCGTGGACTTCAAGGTGATCACCAACCAGGGAGCAGAGCGGATCGTCCGGCTGGCCTTTGAGTACGCCAGGAACAACGGCATCAAGCGGGTCTCGGCAGTCACCAAGGCCAACGTGATCAAAACCACAGACGGTAAGTTCCTGGAGACCGCCCGGCAGGTGGCCAGGGAGTACCCGGAGATCCAGTTCGACGACTGGTTCGTGGACATCATGGCCGCCAAGCTGGTGGACGAAAAGCGCAGACGGGACTTCAAGGTGATAGTTCTTCCCAACCTCTACGGAGACATCCTGACCGACGAGGCGGCCGAGTTCCAGGGCGGAGTGGGCACTGCCGGATCGGCCAACATCGGCAAGAGGTATGCCATGTTCGAGGCCATTCACGGCTCAGCTCCCCGGATGGTTGACGAGGGCCGGGCTCAGTTCGCCGATCCTTCCAGCATGATGAGGGCTGCGGTGATGCTATTGCGGCATATCGGAATGGCCGAGAAGGCCTCCCGGATGGAGATGGCCCTGGATATCTGCGGCCAGTTCGAGCGGAAGGTATGCCTCACCGGCCGGTCCGATGGAGCAACAGGGGCGCAATTTGCCGATTATGTCATGCAGACCCTGAAAGACCCCAATCTGAAGACCAGGTGGCGAAGCTACCAGAGCTAAAGGCTACCCAGAGCTAAAGGGCTGTCAGAGCAAAAGGGCTGCCGGAGTTGGAGAGCTACCGGAGTTAAAGATTTAGATGATTGAGAACTATTAGAAGGGCGTGGAGAACCTCGCCCAAACCTTTCTCAAGCTGAGCCCTGAAGATTTCTTGGTGCTCAGCTCCATCGAATCCGGAATGAGGGGCCATGAATGGGTCCCCCTGGAGCTTGTCGCCAAGGTCAGCGGACTATCTTCTCGAAGGGCAGAATACCGGCTGCACCTGCTCTCAGAGCTTCATCTGATCTCTTCGGAGAATCTGCATTATCATGGCTATCAGATAGACTTCGACGCCTACGACCTCCTGGCCCTGGCCGATCTGGTCAAAAGGGATTACGTGGCCAGCATCGGGGACAAAGTAGGTGTCGGAAAGGAGTCCGTGGTCTACGAGGCTCTGGGGGAGATCCCGCTGGTGATCAAGTTTCACCGCCAGGGGAGGACCAGCTTCAAGCACGTCCGCAGACACCGTGATCATTTGACCGATCTGCCGAGAGTTCCCTGGCTTTACGCCGCGGCCATCGCCGCCAGGCACGAATTTCGGGTCATGCAGCGCCTGTATCCTCAGGTATCCATCCCCAGGCCGATAGCGCTCAGCAGACATGCTCTGGCCATGGAGCTGATCTCCGGCCTTCCTCTCAATAGGGTTGAGCTCTCCAACCCGCAGGAGGCTCTGGATATCATTTTGGAGGAAATCGGCAGGGCCTACGGCCTGGGCATAGTTCATGCCGACCTGAGCGAGTTCAACGTGCTGGTGGCAGAGGAGAATCTGAAGATCATCGACTGGCCGCAGGCCGTAAATGCCGATCATGCTGCTGCCTCCGAGCTGCTGAGAAGGGATGTGGGCAACATTGTGCGCTACTTTTTCCGGCGCTACAAGATCGATCTCTCTCTGGATGAGGCGCTGGCCAGAGTCAGTGGCCGGGGCCAGGAGGCCATGGTTTGAAGATCTTCGGCGTGGACATCGCCAGCGGGTCTCCCAGCAGCCGACGGCCTCCCAGCTATTCGCTGGTGGTCCTGGATGAAGACCGCAAGTCCAGCTACCACATGATCAGCAGGTACAAGCTGATTCGCCTGATCCGATCCATGCAGCCGGATATCGTGGCTGTGGACAACGTTTTTGAGCTGGCTGCCGGAAAGCGGGAGCTGACCAACCTGTTGCGAAGGCTTCCCTCCTCAACCAGGCTGGTGCAGGTGACCGGAGGCGAGAAGCCGGAAGGCCTGGCCAAGATCGCCCGCTGGCACGGAATCAGCTTCGATAGGCTAAACCCGCTGGATGAGGCCGAGACCTGCGCCCGCCTGGCTGCCTGGGGCGTGGGCGAGGTGGTCTCAGCCTTCGAAGATCGCACCTGGATAAAGGTTAGCCGGAGACGCTCTCCCGGCCGGGGAGGCTGGAGCCAGAACCGCTACTCCCGAAAGATTCACGGTGCGGTAAAGGGCCTGGCGCGAGAGGTGGAAAAGCAGCTCCGCCAGGCCGGCCTGGACTTTACCTTCCGGTCCGTGGAGGGGCTTGGCGGATATACCCGGGCCGAGTTTGTGGTGGACGCGCCGCGCGACAAGGTGCACATCAACCCGGGCTACTATTCCGATGCTCAGCTGAAGGTGCAGAGCATCGAACGGCCGACCCTGCAGTTCCAGCCGCTGGCACAGCGGCGGGGGTACATAATCGTCGGGCTTGATCCGGGAACCACTACCGGGATTGCTGCCTTATCTCTGAAGGGCGATCTGCAGGACCTTATCAGCTCCAGGGCTCTGTCCTCCTCAGAGGTTATCGAATGGATAGCGGCGCGCGGAAAGCCGCTAATCGTAGCCACGGATGTCTATCCCGCACCAGGCGCGGTAGAAAAGGTCAAGCGGGCCTTCAATTCCGTTCTTTACTCACCGGGAGAGGACATCCCGGCCGAGGAGAAGATCGCCATGGCCCGCGAGTACGGGTATAAGAACGACCACGAACGCGATGCCCTGGCCGCTGCCGTCTCGGCCTTTAAGAAATACAAAAACAAATTCTCGCTGGTGGAGAAGAAGGCTCCTCCGGAGATCGATCCGGATGAGGTCAAGGCCCTGGTGGTGAGAGGCTTCTCCATAGAAAATGCCATCCTGGAGCTGACCGCTCCGCCGGAAATGTCCGCTCTGGAGCAGCCTCCGGCTGAACCAGCCGCGCCGCCGGAAATTTCGTCCTACAGGAGCCAGATTCAGCAGTTGAGCGAGCAGGTGAAGACTCTCAGGAGCTATGTGGATGAGCTGAAATCCGAGCTGGCGGAGCGGGACCGGAACCTGAGGTGGATGAACTCCAAGCTGGAGCGGCTGAAGGACAAGAACGCCAGGGAGATCAAACGCGATCGGGAGATCAAGATCCGCGACAAGGAGATCGAACGGCTTCGTGGCATGCTGCGGTCTGAGAGAAAGCAGATGAAGAGGCTGAAGGCGGACCGGTCCCGCCGCAGGAAGGCAGAGCGAGTGGAGGCGCAAAAGGGCTTAAAGAGGATCAAGGTGGTGCAGGCCTTCTCCAAAGAGGCCATCGCCGAGACCTCGGAGCGCTGGGGGCTGGATGAAGGAGACCTGGTTCTGCTGCAGTCCGCCAGCGGAGGCGGCCCCAATACCGCCGATCTGCTAATCGACAGAAAGATTGCAGCGGTGATCACCGGGGACGACATGACTCCTGCGGCAAGAGAGCATTTTTACGAGAAGGGGATACCGGTCTTCTCCTGCCGGGATCTGGAGATCTCAGAGATCGACGGGGGTTCGTTTGTGAAGCCCGAACAGGTGGACCAGGCCCGTTCTCACTGGGAAGAGCAGATGAAGGTCCGCAAGGCTGAGGCCAAGGCGGAGTGGCTGGAGAGCATGATCCAGGAGTACAGAGTGGAGCGAAAGAAGGAAGAACGCAAGAAGTTGAAGGGCAAGGGCTAAGGAGGCATATGTCTTCTACCTGTGGGCTTCGAGTTCATCCGCTCCGAGTCGGCTATCTCCTCAACCAACAGCTCCTCCGGCCAGGCCGCGGGGTCTTTGTGCAAGAGGCCGTCTTCACAGCGCTGGCGGATCATCTCCTCCACCTCCTCAGCGTCAATTAAAAAGACCTCTGCCAGTATCTCTTTGGCTGCCTCAAGCTCCAGCACCCTGGGATTGACCGGCACAAATCGCGGTCTGCAAATCTCTCCCTTTCTAGAAAAGGGCCAGTTGAGCTGTCCGAGAACTCCTGCCATAGCCCGATTATAGTACGTGTAAAGCTAAGAACTTTGGCCGGAAAAAGATGGCAGAAAACAATTTTTTCATTAAACAAAGTATGAATAACATATATCTGGAAAATTGATCTTTTTCCCTGATCATTGCAGCATCAGGACCGAACAACGGTTTGTATTCAAACCAGATTTGAGATGCCCGTGAAGCATTCGCAAAAAGCAGGGGAATTTTTGCACTGCCAGCTCTTCTGAAGTCGATTGTCGGGTTAGGATGAATTGTGGCCCACGAATTATATATTGACTTATTGTATATTAACTTCTTCATCGGATTTAATATTCATCAAAAGCCATTTTTGATTCGGCAACCTTCATGGTTACCCTCTGGCTCTTCTTCAATCGTTTGCCGATGCGGTATCGGTTAAATTTAAATGGATCAAATCAAATAAGAGCATGGTGTGTGGGAAGTGAAGGATATTCTGCTGAAAGTGGCCAAAGCCTACCCCAATGACTCAGCCCGCGGCATCGCCAGGCTAGATCCCAATGCCCTCCTGGCCCTCAAGCTCTCTCCGGGAGACATTATTGAAATTGAGGGAAAGAGGCAGACCGCCGCCAAGGTCTGGCGGGCGGACCGGCAGGACTGGTCCCAGGACTACATCAGGATCGACGGTTTCATCCGCCAGAACGCGGGCGTGGGGATCGGCGACCGGGTGAAGATCCGCAAGGCCAAACACACCGAGGCCCTGAGGATCGTGCTCGCTCCTCCTACGGGCTCGCAGCTTCACTACGGGGACGAGGCCGCTGACCTCATCCGCCGCCAGACGCTGAAGCGTGCGATCGTGAAAGGCGATATCCTTCCCATCATGAGTTCAGGCAGCCATCCCTTCATCGGCCGCATGGAGGCGGTGCCGCTGGTGGTGACCGAGAGCCACCCGGATGGAGTGGTGGTGATCTGCGAGAGGACGGAGATCGTGCTGCTGGAAAAGCCTGCCAAGAGCGTCATGTCGGTCAAGGCCACCGGGACCACCTACGAAAACGTGGGCGGGCTGAAGACCGAGGTGCAGCGGGTGCGGGAGATGATCGAGCTTCCCATGAAGCACCCGGAGGTCTTCCAGAAGCTGGGAATCGAGCCTCCCAAGGGCATACTTCTCCACGGACCGCCGGGCACAGGAAAGACCCTGATCGCCAAGGCCGTGGCCAACGAGAGCGGTGCCAACTTCTTCTCCATCGCCGGCCCGGAGATCATGTCCAAATACTACGGCGAGAGCGAGCAGCGGCTGCGAGAGATCTTCGAGGAGGCCCAGAAGGCTGCCCCCTCCATAATCTTCGTCGATGAGATCGACTCCATAGCGCCCAAGAGGGGAGAGGTGACCGGCGAGGTGGAGAGGCGGGTCGTGGCCCAGCTGCTGGCCATGATGGACGGGCTGAAAGAGAGGGGGCAGGTGGTGGTCATCGGAGCCACCAACCGCGTGGATGCCATAGACCCGGCGCTGAGACGCCCGGGAAGGTTCGACCGCGAGATTGAGATCGGCGTTCCCGATAGGGCCGGGCGGATCGAGATTTTGCAGATCCACATGCGCAACATGCCCATTGCCAAGGATGTGAACACCGAAGGCCTGGCCGACAGGACCCACGGCTTTGTTGGGGCAGACGTAAACGCCCTGTGCAAAGAGGCTGCCATGAAGGCGCTTCGCAGGTATCTGCCCGACCTGACATCAGAAGACGAGATCCCGCGGGAGGTGGTGGAGATGATGGAGGTGACAGCCTTCGACTTCGATGAGGCCTTAAAGGAGATCGAGCCCTCGGCCATGCGCGAGGTTCTGGTGGAGCTTCCGCGCGTCAACTGGAAGGATCTGGGAGGCCTTGGGGCCCTGAAGCAGGAGCTGATCGAGGCCGTCGAGTGGCCGCTCAAGCAACCTGAGAAATTCCGGCAGATGGGGATTAGGCCTCCTAAAGGAGTTCTCCTCTTCGGGCCGCCGGGAACGGGAAAGACCATGATCGCCCAGGCCATCGCCAACGAGACCAACGCCAATTTCATAAGCATTCGGGGACCGCAGATGCTCTCCAAGTGGGTCGGGGAATCGGAGAAAGCCATCCGCGAGGTCTTCCGCAAGGCCCGGCAGGTTTCTCCGGCCATCATTTTCTTCGACGAGCTGGACTCCATTGCCCCGGTTCGCGGAATGGACGATGGGGGCCGGGTGACCGAAAGAGTAGTAAACCAGCTCTTGGCGGAGCTGGATGGCCTGGAGGTCCTAAAAGACGTGGTGGTGATCGCCGCCACGAACCGTCCCGATATCATGGACCCGGCTCTGCTCCGCTCGGGCAGATTTGACCGGATGCTATTGATCGGGCCGCCGGATGAGCTGGGCAGATACGAGGTTCTGAAAATTCACACCGCCAAGATCCCCAATGGTGTAGACGTCGATTTGGAGGAGCTGGCGGAGATGACGGTCGGATACGTGGGCTCGGATCTCGCCGCTCTATGCAGGGAGGCGGCCATGCTGGCCATGCGCGAGGAATCGGGAAAAGTGGAGATGAGGCATTATCGGGAGGCCTTGAAGAAAGTCAGGCCGTCGGTTGAGGAGAACATGGCCAGCTATTACGAGCGCATCAGCGAGAGGTTCAAGGGCGGAGTAAAGATTGAGCCGGGCTCGTACATCGGGTACAGGTAGGCTCGGATGAGGTGAGGGCAAGTGGCAGAAGTATTCGCGGCAAGCCTGGCGGGAAAGGAGATCGTGAACACCAGCGGAGCAGTTCTGGGTGACCTGGAGAACGTGGTAATTGACCTTGAATCCGGAGAGCTGATCGACCTGGTGGTCAAGCCCGGTTCGGAGCGCATCTCCCATAACTTTCGGGAGGATGGAAAGCACGTGCTAATTCCCTTCAGCTCTGTGGTGGCCATCAGGGATTGCATCGTGATAGATGAGAGCCGGGCAGGAGGCAAATGAACCCGACCCATGGATCGTGACCTCTGATGGAGATCAAAGGTATTGCGGTCTCGGCAGGTGGGATGCTCGTGGTTTTTTGGGGCCTGGTGAAGTTTTTCCAAGCCTGGGTCCTTTATCAAGGAGGAAGCGAGGCCTGGCTTGGAGTCTCGCTGATAGGTCTATTGGCATTGATGGTCGGGGTTTTCTTATTACTGAAGAGATGAATTTCGAGGATCTGCATTCTGACGGGATGGCCCTGTTGCCTTTCAACTCTCGTCCCGACGGCAAGGCTTAATTCTTCCAGATAGTAGCCTATTCTGATGAAATCAATATCATTCGTTTTATTGGCGGCGCTTTTGTCGGCAAGTTTATTGCTGGCTGGCAGTGCTGTTGCCGCAGAGGATAGCGGAACTCTGGTTCTCCTGGAAACGACCATGGGAAATATCACCATACAGCTCTACGATGACATGCCCATCACTGCTGGAAACTTCGAGAGCCTTGTTGAGTCGGGCTACTATGACGGAATAACATTTCACCGGGTGATAGATGGCTTCATGATCCAGAGCGGCGATCCCACCGGCACCGGCTACGGCAATCCTGGCTATACCATAAAGGACGAATTCACGGATCACAACAGAAACGATCGCGGCACTATTGCCATGGCCAACAGCGGCCCGAATACCGGAGGAAGCCAGTTTTTCATCAACCTGGTGGACAATAACGTTTTGGACGAGATCCATCCCGTGTTTGGACAGGTGGTTGAGGGAATGGATGTAGTTGATGGAATAGGCAAGGTGAAGACCGGTGCCAAGGATAAGCCGTTGCAGGACGTGACTCTCACTCGCGCCACCATCATCTCTTAATCTTTAGCGGTCGCAAAAGCAATTCCATAGAAAAAGGCTGAACAGGTGATGTTATGAGTGAAGGCTCTACAGTTATCAAAGGAACTCGTGTACTCCTGAATACCTCTGAGGGAGACGTGGTCATTGAACTTTACAGTGATATGCCTGTTACCGCCGGCAACTTCCAGAAGCTGGTGGAAAAGGGATTTTATGACGGGGTCATCTTTCACCGTGTGATCGACGGCTTCATGATTCAGGGCGGGGACCCAACCGGCACCGGCCGGGGCGGACCCGGATACGCCATCAAGGACGAGTTTACGGCCCGCAACCGCAATGCTCGGGGCACCATATCGATGGCCAACGCCGGACCGAACACCGGCGGCAGCCAGTTCTTCATCAATCTGGTGGACAACAATTACCTCGATCGCGCTCATCCGGTCTTCGGCAAGGTGGTTGAGGGAATGGACGTGATCGACAGGATAGGCAAAGCCAGGACCGACCGCATGGACCGACCCCTCAAAGAGGTGAAGATCGTCAAGGCACAGGTAGTTTCCTGATCTCTTTTTGAATGGTGCAGGATCATAATCCAGCACCTCAATCTTTTTAGACCGTTCTCTTATCGGCTCCGAACTCTTGGGAAAACTTTTATTCCGTCGAAATCCCCTACTATTGTTGGTGATATTTATGAAAAAGCTGCAATTGATAACGGTTTTAGCTCTTCTTGCCCTTCCCGTATCAGCCCAGCCGCTTCAGGTAGGAGGGGAGTACGGAAGCAACTGGCTCACCAACTTCGGAAACAAGAACGTGGTTCAGGATGTGGGTGACGGCCTGTGGTCCTGGGGAACAGTTCCCAAGGGACAGTACCTGGTAAATAGTACTCTAGAGCCCATCGGGACTTCCACCTGGATCTTTCCTGCCTTCATGGAGAACACCACACCACTGCTGATAAACGATACCACTCCTACCGCTTCTGCGAACATCTTTCCGCCTGACTTCACCTCGCCTGCGTTCATGGACGATCCCTGGTTCGTGGCCCAGATAACCGGCCGGCCGGTGGTGTACCGCAGTCTGCCCTACTGATTATGAGGAATTATTGGTTATTTTTTGAAAAATTCGTGGATGCAGCTACAGATATCTACAGATATCTTTACTAACCATAAGCCACTCATGCCGGTTGAGGTGTTTTAAGATGTTTCCAGGACTTGGAGGATTGGGCGGAAGAGGCGGGATGAGCCCGAAGAAGATGAAGGGCATGCTCAAGAACATGGGAATCGACATCGACGAGCTGGAGGGGGTCAAGGAGGTGGTGATCCGCATGGCCGATCGGGAGATCGTCATCGAGAATGCCACGGTGGCGGTCATGGACGCCCATGGGACACGAAGCTACCAGATCTCCGGAGACGCCCAGGAGCGGCCTCTCGCAGAGGGAGCAGAGCCGGCGGTGGAGATTCCAGATACCGATATCGAGCTGGTGGTGGCCCAGACCGGTGCCGAGCCTGAAGCCGCAAGGGCGGCGCTAATTGAGGCCAGAGGCGATCTGGCCGCGGCCATAATGAAGCTCACTCCGAGATGAGCGACAGGGCCTCGGGCATAGAACCCTATGTGGTTCAGGATCCTATTTACGGGGCGGTAAATGTCGGCTCGCTGGAGTGGCAGCTGCTGTCGTCCCGGCCGCTGCAGAGGCTCCGGGGCATCAAACAGCTGGGGCTGGTGGATTGCGTTTATCCCGGAGCCTGCCACACCAGGTTTGAGCATTCTGTGGGCACCATGCACATGGCCGGGAAAATGGCTTCGCACCTCGGCCTGCCTTCAGATGACGTCCGGCGGATTCGAATAGCCGGGCTTCTGCACGACCTGGGCCACTCCGCTTTCTCCCACGCGGTGGAAGGAGTGCTCGAGCGCAATCCGGACTTTCAGCCTAAACTGGCCGGAAAAAGAGCCTCGCGGCATGAGGCGTTCACCCGCGAGATTCTGCTATCTCATCCCTTTGACAATCGAGCGCTGAGCGGGGTGGAGGAGGCATTCGGAGATATCGAATCTTTTTTCCGGGAGATCTCCGAGATCATCTCCGGCGGACGCCTTCCCCTGGGGCAGGTCATATCCGGCGATCTGGACGCCGACCGTATCGACTTTCTGTTGCGCGACTCTCATCACTGCGGAGTGAGTCTGGGGTTGGTGGATGTCGATCAGATACTGCAATCACTGTCCCTTCGGCACAACAGGGTCGTCCTGGCAGGACAGAGCGACTACCGGGCAGAGATGTCTCAGACGGCCGCAGAATCGATTCTGATAGCCCGGGCCCATCACTACAATGCCCTGGTGCATCACCCGCGGGTTCAGTCCGCCAGGGCCATGCTTCTCTCTGCCCTCGAGTCATCGCTGAAGAGCCTGAAGCTTGAAGAAGCCAGAGAGACCGTCTCCCTTTTCTTTTACGAGTTCACCGATCTCGAACTGCTGGATTTCATCCGGAAAAGAGGCGATCCGCGGGCAGTTCAGCTCCTAGAGCGCATAAAGTACGGCTGTGAATATCCTCTGGCAGCCCGTTTCGGCCACAGGCTTCTGCCGCCCGGCACCAGGATCGCCCTCTCAACCATCTCCCGAAGCGGGAGCATGAAGAAGCTCTTCGAGGACGGCCTGGGAAAAAAACACCAGGCGCTGGTGGACATCTCGACCGGAAGCGGCGTTCCGCGCTCCATGAGGACCGAGGAAGACGGCTTTCTCTACGATGAGTCTGCCCTGGCTGCCGGACTGGTGAAGTCCCTCACCCGCCAGGTAACCATCTCCTTCTTCTCTGATTCCCGGGTTGAGGTCTCCTTAGACGAGGTGAGGGACCAGGCCTACCGGCTCTTGAGCTTTGTGCGGGAGGAAAGGTATCTTCCAATCGACGGCCTGCTGCTGCTATTCTATTCGATTCACAACCTGCTGTGCGAGACCTTTTCCGAGCGAATCCTGGTTCCCAGAATCAGGAATATCACCTGGCTTTACCGGACGGTTGCCCGGCTTAATCAGGAAGATGGGCTGCAGGGACTCTACGATTACCCGTTTCACTCTGATTACGGCTTTCCTTACAGCGAGCGGCTCTTCGAGGATATTCAAATACTGGTGGCCACGGGAATGGTTTACCAGGATCTTCGGCACTATGAAAAAGATGGCAAATGGCTTCAGCGCTATGAGTATATGCTCACCTCTGAGGGTCTGCGCTACGCAGGTCAGGTCTCCGAATCCTATGCAGCAGAGGCCGGGGTATTGCAGCGCTTTTTGGAGCTGGAACGGAAGGTCATCCCTTACGATCTGGTGAGCCTTCTTCTCAGGAGATACATGAGCCCGTGAACGGCTGCAATAGTGATGATGGCTCTGGGGCCGTCACCGAGGAGTTGAATCTCTTGCTGCTGCAGGTCGTTGATCTACAGGAGCGCGTTCTGCTGGGCATGGAGACCCTAAAAAGAAAGGGCCTGGGTCAGCCTCAGATGGAAGAGCACGTGCGGCAGGTCCTCTCTGAGGTATCCGTTTGGGTGGACGAGTGCACCAAGCCGGCCGAGGATCAGGCGATTCTTCTCCGCAGGATGCAGGTCCATAAGGAAAGGCTGCAGCGGCTGGAGGAGCTGATAAAGGCTGCAAACCTCTAGAGTTCAGGCATTTATGTCAGGGTCTGGAGAGCAATCTCGATTGTCCGACCTCTGCAGCATTTTCGAGCTTTTGCGGCCCTTCCGGAAAAGCAAGCTGCCTGGACGTGCGGTGAGTTAGTTGATTGAAAATATTGTTTGAGGCAGACGCGGGGCTTGGATTTTTGCGTCTGTCTCAGAGAGCGGTTATCAGGAGCGTTGGCAATTCAGTTCATCTGGCGCAGCTTATAGGCTGGAGTGGGCTGCAGCTCGGTTACGGTGGTCGGGGTCCAGGTGGGCTCAAGGAACTGGGTAAGGTAGCCGGTTGACGGATCGTCGTAGATTCCTTCCATGGACGTGACTATTGAAACCGGCTGGGTGCCGTTAATGAAATCGGCGATGTTCTCGGTGGTATTAGCTACATATCCCTGCCTATTGGCGACCGCTGCGGTGTAGACATTTGGCACATAGGAGCTGGGGGTCCAGGTGTCGCTGAGGAACGATGAAATGGAAGGAGTTGTGACCAGGCTGGTCTCAGGCTCTGGAGTGGTGGGCTGAGTTTGGTTCGCTGTGCTCAACAAGAGAGACGGCAATGCCCAGGTCGAAGGAATGAACATGGACAAAGCCAGCAAAGCAATTAGGACAGCTATAATATGTCTCATGGTGCCAGGGTTATCATCCGGATGCCCATAAAGCTTTCCGTCGTCAGGATAGATTTCAAAGTAAATTTAAGAAGCATGGCAGAAGCGGATTTGTCCAAAAAATTTTCAAAAAGACCTGATAATCTGGGGAGGGTCTATCCTCGATCCAGGTCTTTTAGCTCGGAAGTGGTGGCGTCAGGATGCTCTGTCAAGTATTTTGCCACCTCCGGTTTGTGCACCAGTTTGCAGTCGATGCAGCTCCAAACCCTTTTTCCCCTTTTGGTAATTACGAACCTGCCCAGCTCCTGGTCTTTGCAGGGGTAAAGAGGACAGAAGCAATGGGTGCAAACCTGACCCTCGAAGTGATGACAGGGATAATATTCGCAGTTTCTCTCGCTGGTGTCTTTTATCGGCTGGTCGATCACCTCTCGCAGGAGGCAGGGGTCATCGGTGACCAGGCCGTCGGCGCCTATTCTCAGCAGCCAGGCGGCCTCCTTGGTGCTGTTCACCGTCCAGGGGTAGACCGCAATTCCCCGGCGGTGAGCCTCCTTGAAGAGCCGGGGGTTGGTCCTCCCGGCAAATATGGCATCGGCTCGAGCCCAGAGGGCCAGTTCGACCGGTTCAATCGGCAGCGAAGAGATGATGATTCCGGTCTTGAGGTCCGCCAGATCTTTGATCTCGCGCAGGCTGTAGTGGAAGAACGAGGTCACCAGGAATTCTCCTCTCCGGCCCTCCAGCTCTTTTGCCACCAGTGCCTCCAGCCCCTCTTCCTTCATCTCCACCACCAGGCCCAGTCCCAGCTCCTCGGTCAGGGCTGCTGCTTCGGAGAGCGTGGGAACCCTCTCTCCGCCGCAGTCCAGCGACTGCATCTCATCGAGGCTCAGCTCTTCCACCCTTCCCTGGCCGTTGGTGGTTCGGTCAACCGTCTCGTCGTGCATCAGCACCAGCACGCCGTCTTTGGACAGCCTGACATCGACCTCAACCATGTCGGCCCGGCACTGGGCTGCGGCCCTTATGCTTTTCAGGGTGTTCTCGGGAAAATGCGCTCTTGCTCCTCGGTGGCCTATCAAGACTGCCATTGGAATTTCCAATCTTCGCGAAGATATATCACCTTTGCCGCTGCTGGCAAAAGGTTTTTTCATGTTGAAGGACAGTTCTGATAGCGAATGCTGGATAATTTGCAGAAGTTCGTCCATTTGAAGAGAGAGACGGCAGAGATAAACCTGGACCCCTTGCAGCGCGGAGGAATTCTGACCCCGGAGGCTCGCGAGGCGCTGATGGAATGGGGAGACGGCTATTCAGTCTGTGACTTCTGTGCCGGGATTCTGGACCGGATCAAGAACCCCCCCATAGAGGATTTCGTTCACGGAGCGCTGCCGGAATTCCTGGGAACCGACCAGGTGAGGATAACTCACGGGGCCCGGGAGGGCATGTTTGCGGCCATTCATGCGCTGTGCGAGAAGGGCGACTGGATCGTGGTGGACGGAAACGCTCACTACACCACAATTCTGGCTGCAGAGCGGGCCGGGTGCAAGATCGAGTATGTGCCCTCCAGCAAAGAGCCGGATTATGCGATCAGCGCAGAGGGATACGCGGATGCCATTGAGCGTGCCTACGAGCACAAGGGCAACGTGAGCATGGCGGTCCTGACCTATCCGGACGGAAACTACGGCAACCTGGCGGATGCAAAAGCTGTGGCCGGGGTCTGTCACGACTACAGTGTTCCCGTGATGCTAAACGGTGCCTATTCGGTGGGAAGGATGCCTGTTGCCGCTCGTGCCCTTGATGCTGACATAATTGTGGGCAGCGGACATAAGTCCATGGCTGCCAGCGGGCCGGTAGGCGTAATCGGTGCCGCAGACGAGTATGCCAACGTGATATTCCGCCCCTCTTCACTCAAGAAGAACAAGGAGGTGGAGCTGCTGGGGTGCACGGTTCGTGGAGCGCCTCTCTTAACCCTGATGGCTTCCTTTCCTCAGGTGGTCGAAAGGGTAAAGCGCTGGGATGACGAGGTGGACAAGGCCAGATGGTTCTCCGCCGGGCTCGAAAAGCTGGGGATGGTTCAGCAGGGCGACCGGCCCCACAACCATGACCTGATGTTCTTCTTGGCCGAGAACCTGTACGAGATCTCTAAAACCGCCAAGAAAGGGCGCTTCTTCCTCTACCGTGACCTGAAAGAGCGGGGGATCTGCGGAATCAAGCCCGGACTCACGCGGCAGTTCAAGCTCTCCACCTTTGGGCTGTCCAGGGAGGACCTGGGAAAGGCGCTCGCGGCGTTCGAGGAGATAATCGAATCCCATAAGCAGGGTGCTGGTGGAAAAGAAACGAGCTAGGATACGGCAGTCGGCCGTTCTCTCACCAGCTGCCTTTTCACCAGCGCCTTTGTTGTGAAAATGGCTGGCCATCGCTGGGTAGTCGGTTGCTTTCTCGGCAGCCTGCCGCTTTGCGAGGACCGGGCCCGGGCATAGGGCTGAGCCGTGGCCCCTATTTTTGGCGGGAGAATCTCTGCTCTATTCAATGGCCGTCCTATCTCTGTAGATCGCGTGCGGTCACATAGCGGTTGCGCGATGGACCAGGGGGTTTTCAGTCAATTGAATGGAGGACATGCAGGATAATCAGCACCTATTAATTTAAATAATTCGAATAAAGTTTTAACGGTTTATTAATCCGAAATATTGTTACGTAAACTTTTTTATTAAACGAGATCTCTGAGCATTTTCCGGAGGGATTTTCATCAGACTACCGGGCTCAAACATAACTATAATAATTTTATTATTATTTTCCTTGACGGGCTGGGCACAGTGCATTGAGATCTCCTTTTCAGCCAACGATGTGGGCATCGAAAGCTGTTGCGATGTGGACGATGATATTTACGTCTACGAGGAGGCCTCAGCTGATGCAGAGTCGTCCGGGATAAGAGACTATAGAAAAGCCTCAGGAAACGGCTTCATTCATGCCGATCAATACTACTATTCACCAAATTACCGGGGCATGGCTCATGCCTTTTCCCCAGATGGCGGATCAGTTCAAGGCGGGGCGGCTCTGACGCCTGCGGCGCTCAATTCCTGGCAGAGTGTATCGCTCAGCGGAACAACTGCTGATGCCTTTGTTAAGGGAGAGCAGAGCTACCAGGGAGGAGAGGCGTTTACCGGTCAGATGGCCAGAGTGAACAGGGGGAAGCTTCACGCTGACCAGAGCCTGAACCTTGGAAGCAGCATTTACTCATCACAGGATGTAGAGGCCAGCGGCCTGTTTCCGATAGCTGTGGGCTATGCCGCAACTTCCGGATCGTTCTGGAAAGAAGGATTCAACGGCCAGGGTGCCATTTCTGCCATAGGGTCGTGCGAGGAGGGAAAGATAAGCGGTGACCTCTATGCAGAAGTGGTCAGGACACAGGGAATAATCGATCCCCTGGCCTCAGGCAGCAACCTTGAGGCAGAAGGAGACCGCGCTGCAGGAACGATCGCCGCTGCTGGAGATATTGGGGTTGCATCCTTTGAAGACCTTTTCGGAAGTTTTGACTCAATTGAGATGCAAGGGGCCCTGGTAGGAGCGGGCGCTCTAGGAAAGGGCAGCAAAATCTCTGCAGATTATATCGAAGCCGGCACGGATGGCCGGGAAACCTGGGCTGGAGGCCGGAACCTCAAGGCTAAGAGCAATGTGTTTTCATCAACTGTCGCAGGATCTGGAAGCTTCAGGAGCAGCTCTGCAGATTACTATTCTGGATACTACAATAATATCAATGTGCAGGGGGCCCTGGCCGGATCGGTGGGTGCAGGAAAGGATAGCACAGCATCGGCCAGCTGTCTCGAAGCGGGAACTGACGGCTGGGAGACTTATGCCTATGGTGAGCACCTTAAGTCCAAAGGTGATAAGCTGGCTGCGGTTCTAGCAGGATCAGGGTATCTGAATAAATATTCCTCGGCATATACATACGGATATGGTGACGGCTTCGCTGTTCAAGGAGCCCTGGTTGGTGCCGCTGGCGCAGGAAAGGATAGTACTGCATCGGCCAGCTATCTCGAAGCGGGAACTGACGGCTTGGAGACTTATGCCTATGGCGAGCACCTTAAGTCCAAAGGCAACAAGCTGGCTGCGGTTTTAGCAGGATCAGGATACCTGAATAAATATTCCTCGGCAGATACATACGGATATGGTGACGGCTTCGCTTTTCAAGGAGCCCTAGCTGGTGCCGCTGGCGCAGGAAAGGATAGTATCGCATCGGCCAGCTGTCTCGAAGCGGGAACTGACGGCTTGGAGACTTATGCCTATGGCGAGCGCCTTGAGGCCAAAGGCAACAAGCTGGCTGTGGCTCTGGCGGGCTCAGGAAATCTGAATACATATTCTTCGGCACATAGCTCTGGATACGATAGCGGCTTCAATGTACAGGGTGCCCTGGCAGGCGCTGCTAGTGCTGGAAAGGATAGCAGGGTTCTTGCCGATTACCTGGCGACGAACACAAATGGACAGGAGACATGCGCTTCCGGCAGCAAATTGAAGGCTCAGGGAAATGATTGGGCCGCGGTTCTGGCAGCGTCCGGAAGGCTGGATATGAGCGCATCAAACTGGAACGGATTTTCGTCAAGCTATTATTCGACAAGCGGAGCCCTGGCGGGTGGACTAGGCCTCGGAAAGAACAGCCAGGTAAGTGCCAAAAAAGTGCAGGCGGCAACCAGCTGGTTTGAGACGGGTGCCAAAGTAAAAGGGCTTGATGCAAAAGGCAAAGAAATGCTGGCTGGAGCTGTGGCGGTATATAATCCGGACTTCGTCCTCTCTCCAAGCTGGACCGTTGCCGGTGTTTATGTGGACCTAAAAGACGGAATCCTCTACGACTCGGATCTCAAAGCCGATGTTTCAGGATCGACGACTCTGAAAGCCAGGGCAAGCCTGAATTACGACAGCGCAAAGGGCAAACAGGTTTCATTCGGCATCAATCCCGGTTTCTACTGGGAAGGACCTGTCAAACCGTGGATGACCTGGGGTAATGTGTGGAGGGAAGTAACGGTTTAGGCTGGTGTTTTTCGATGAGAAGAAATTGCATATTCACATTGCTGGCCGTCGCAACGCTAATTTCAGTTGTTCAGGGAGCGTCCTGGTCGGGAGGGATCAAAACCGACTCAGATTCCTGGTATATCTACCGCCAGAGCGCCAACCTGAGCTTCAGCTATGAGCAGTCGGTGAAGGGGCAGATCTCGGCTGTGGATTTCCGCGGCAGAAGCCTCTCCCCCTTCCACTCCTACTATCAGGATCTGGATGTGAACCAGGTCAGGATTAAGGAGAGAACGGCAGCTACACAAGGAACTTTCAGCTCAGAAGAGCAGCTCCGCCTGGACAGCCGGGTCAACAACGCCGTAAACGCCAGCTGGGAAAAGCCGGCCGGTTCCGATCTGTGGACCATTGACTTTTACGAGAAGTGGCCGGTGGAGATGTTCTACAGCAAGAGCATGAGCTACTCCGGGCGGGGAATCAACAACCTCGACTCGGTTGGCAACAACCTCGATTTTGTAGCCAGCAGCTTCCTCTACAACCAGGAGTTCAACAAGGAGCGGTTGCTGAACATGAGCCTGAAGAGGATGAATGCCACCGTGCTGGCCACCGATGAGGCCATTGCTTCCTCCCAGATCAGGGCCACCAGGGATACGGAATACAGGCTGGATGCGCACAGTACAGGCATTGCCGGCTTTAAGTACCGGCAGGTGGACCCGGAGGGAGAGACTGTTAACGCCGGTGACGAGAGGTTCGTGGGCGTCTACGACATCAGCAAGAAGGTCCGCATGAGTTCGGCTTTCAATCAATACCAGAAGGACGACGACTGGCTGCCCTGCTGCTATGGCGGCTGGCAGGATATGAGATACTACGACCAGAAGGGCTTTGGGCGGAGCGCCAGCGGAGTATTCGACTGCAGATGCGCTGCAGCCCCGTCTCATTTCTAAAGCGTCGAAACGTCCCTGTGCAGGCTGCCTTCGTGGGCCCTGACCGGTGAGAGCGGAGAAGCGGCGAGAGCGAGAAGGCAGCCATCTTTTTTATTGATCCGGTGACGGAAATTTCCGTGGGACAAAAAACAAGGGCCGCCCTCTTAAAAGCCTTAAAAAAGAGTGCCTTCTGCCAAGGAAGGTTTTTTCCTTACTTCTTGGCGGGCAGGCACAGCGGTCCTCTCAGGTACACATACCAGTAGAGCATGGCCACGAAGACTGCTGCTCCCACGATATTTCCCAGAGTGACCGGTATCAGGTTGGTTATGAAGAAGTTGTACCAGCCGGTGGCTCCCATCAGATTGGGCGTGGCAACCCCTGCAGTGGCTAAATTGGCGGCTATTGCCGGATCGTTGGCCACGAAGATTCCCAGGGGGATGAAGAACATGTTGGCCACGCTGTGCTCAAATCCGATGGTGACGAAAGCCATTATCGGGAACCATATCCCCAGAATTTTTCCCGTTACGTCATCAGCAGAGATGGCCAGCCACACCGCGAGACACACCAGCCAGTTGCAGCCGATGCCCCGCAGGAAAGCGGTGCTGAAATCCAGTCCGCACTTGGCGTTGGCAACATTTGCCGCCCAGCCTGCCCAGGGCATGGAGTCAAAGAAACCGCACTGATAGGCCAGGAAGAAGGCCAGGAAGATCGACCCCAGAAAGTTGCCCACATAAACCAGCGACCAGTTCTTGACCAGACCCTTGATGGCCGCCTCCCTGTGCATGACGCTGATCGGCGCAAACATGCAGTTGCCGGTAAAAAGCTCGGAGCCGGCGATTACGACCAGCATCAAGCCCACGGGGAAGACCGCTCCTGCGGCGAATTTAACCAGTCCTGAAGGAAGCGCATATTTCCAAATTTCGCCTTCCGGTGATGTAAGGGTCATGTTGGAAAGGCCTCCTGCTACAATCTCGGAAAGCAGTGCTCCAAAGGCGATGTAGGCTCCGGCCAGGAAGCCCAGCACTAGAAGTTTTTGCCAGGTGATGCTGCATTTCGTGACTCCGGCAGCGATAGCCGCCTTTGCAATTTCGGCAGGTGCTTTAAACGGCATATTTCCCTCCACACGGGTGAGGCCGCACGCCTTTTCTTGAGAGATTGCTAAATTTCTCGGATCACTGGTATCCGGGTGGCGGCCTGAATCAATCGGCAATGCTTGGAGGGGATCAGATGTAAAAGGATTACGGTACTAAAATTGCAGGAACTTGCAGAACCAGTTTGTTAATTAGTAATAATGATAAAAAGTAATTAGGAAGTTAGGCAGAGGTGCAGGCACCACGATGGCCGTCGTCCACCCTCTCTCGCAGCTTGTCGGGATTGGGCGGCTTGTGAGGCTTAGCGGTGAGCTTGTGCCAGTTCTCTCGCTCCCAGATGTTGAAAGACAGATCCTCTTCAGGGATCATTTGCCGAAGCCTTATCACCAGCCCGTCCCAGTTCACTTCGTGGCCCGGGAAATCCGGACCGTCAACGCAGGCCAGCTTGGTCTTGCCTCCTACCTCTACCCGGCATGCGCCACACATGCCGGTTCCGTCAACCATCAGCGGGGTCAAGCTCACAATGGTCTCAATCCCTGAGGGCTTTGAGGCCTCTGAACAGACTTTCATCATGAAGGGGCAGCCATGAACAAATATGCGGTCCACCTTTCTTCCCGATTCAAGTTCCTCGGCGATGAAATCGTTAGCCCAGGCGGTCTTTCCGCAGCCGGTAACCACATGGACCTCATCGCTTGCCTCCTTTAGCCGGTCAATCCAGAAGACGAAGTCGGGACCGCGGCCTTCTACCACGGTTATCACCTCGTTTCCCTTCTCTTTCAAGGCCCGGATCAAGGGAAGCGTCGGACCGATTCCAAAGCAGCCGCAGGCGCAGATGACCCGCCCGAATTTCTCCACCACGGTTGGAGTGCCCAAAGGCCCGGCAATATTGGCCAGTGAAGCCCCTTCCGGCAGGGTTGAAAGTTTTGCCGTGCTGGTGCCGAGCACGTAAAAGACGATGTCGATTGTGCCTTCATCCGCATCCCAGCCTGCAAGGCCCATGGGAATCCGTTCTCCCTTCTCGTCCACTCTCAGAATCACAAATTGGCCCGGCAGGGCAGTCTGAGCGATCTTGGGTGCACTGAACCTCATGAAGACTATATTTGGAACCAGATTTTCCTTCTTTATCATCTCGTACATCTTCAGCCCTCTACTTTAGTCAACTTAACCGCGCAAACCTTCAGCTCCGGTATCTTGGCCACCGGGTCCAGAGCGGGATTGGTCAGCACATTGGTGGGCGTCTCGGCAAAATGGAAGGTCATGAATACCACTCCTGGAGGAGATTTCTCGGTGACCTTGGCATGAACTTGCAGCTGTCCTCGCCGGGATGAGACCAACACCCGGTCTCCGTCTGAGAGCCCCAGTGCCTCTGCGTCAGCCGGATTGATCTCGGCCAGCTCCTGGCCGCGCAAATAATTCAGATCCGGAACCTTTCGGGTCATGGTTCCGGTATGGTACTGATACAGCACCCTGCCGGTGGTGAGGATGAACGGATATTCGGCATCGGGTAGCTCCACCGAAGGCCGGTAGGATACCGGGAAGAACTTGCCCCGGCCTCTGGTGAACTGCCCCTGGTGCAGATAGGGGGTTCCGGGGTGGTCCTGGCTGGGACAGGGCCACTGCAGGCCACCTTGCTCCAGCCTGGAGTAGGTGATGCCGCCGTAGCTGGGTGCCAGGGCTGCAGCCTCGGCCATAATCTCTTCCGGCCCGTGGTAGTTGAACTGATCTTCCCAGCCCATCATCTTGCCCAGCTCGCAGAGAATCTTCCAGTCCGGCCAGGACAGGCCCACTGGCTCTGTGCCCCTTCTCACCCTCTGCACTCTCCGTTCGGTATTGGTGAAGGTGCCGTCTTTCTCAAAGCTGCTGCAGGCTGGAAGGACCACGTCCGCCAGAGCGGCTGTATCAGAAAGGAATATGTCCTGTACCACCAGGAAATCCAGAGCCTTGAGCGATTCGATGACGTGGGAGATGTCCGGATCGCTGATCACGGGATTCTCCCCCATGATGAACATGGCCCTAATCCGGCCTTCGCCCGCCGCTCTCATCATCTCCACCACGGTCAGCCCGGCCTGGGCGGGCAGCGTTTTTCCCCAGCTCTTCTCGAACTTGGCTCGCAGATCCGGATTTGTCACCGCTTGGTAACCGGGCAGCACATTGGGAAGGGCGCCCATGTCGCAGGAGCCCTGGACGTTGTTCTGGCCCCGTAGAGGATTGATTCCCGATGAGGGCCGGCCCACGTTTCCGGTCATCATGGCCAGGTCGGCCAGGGCCAGGATGTTGTCCACTCCGTGGGAGTGCTGGGTAATGCCCATAGAGTAGACGATCGAGGAGGGTTTAGACTGGGCATAAAGCCGTGCAGCCTCCTGAATCTTCTCAGAAGGCACGCCGGTTAAAGCCGAGGCCTCCTCGCTGGTGTTCGAGGACAGCGCGGCCTCGAACTCTTCAAATCCTTCCGTCCTCGCCGATATAAAGTCGCGATCCATCAGGTTCTCCTGCTGGATGGTTCGGCACATCTCCAAAATGAGGGCAACGTCGGTTCCGGGAATCTGTTGCAGCCAGACATCGGCAATCCGGCAGAGATCGATCCGGCGAGGATTGGCTACGATAATCTTGGCTCCTTTGCGCTTGGCCTCTTTGATCTTGAGCGCGATCACCGGATGCTGCTCAGAGGTGTTCGAGCCTATGATGAAGATGCACTTGGCGTCCTTTAGCTCCTCAATGGAGTTGGTCATGGCCCCGCTGCCAAAGGCCAGCGCCAGGGCGGCCACAGTCGAGGCATGGCAGAGTCGGGCGCAGTGATCCACATTGTTGGTCCCCATGACCAGCCGGGAAAACTTCTGGGCCAGGTAGTTCTCCTCGTTGGTGCACTTGGCTGAGGAGAGAAAGGCAAAGTTGTCCCCGCGATATTCTGCCAGCTTCGAGGCCACCAGGGACAGCGCCTCCTCCCAGACGGCGGGAACAAGCGTTCCGTTCTTTCTGATCAGCGGGGTCTTGAGCCTCTCCGGGCTCTCCGCAAAGGTGAGGCCGAAGCGTCCTTTGACGCAAAGCTGGCCGTTATTGGGACTATTTCCCCTCGTTCCTCTCACCCGCACCAGCCGGCCGTCCGAGAAGCCTACATCTATCTGGCAGCCTACGCCGCAATAGGGGCAGACGGTGGTGGTTGTGCTCTCCGGTCGGAGCCATTTCTCGAAGCGGGCGAAGAGTGCGCCTGTCGGGCAGGCGTCGACGCAGGCTCCGCAGAACTTGCAGTCCGAGCCGTCCAGCTCCTCCGGTCCTATCCAGTGGCTGCGGTGCATGTCGGCCCTGAACTGAAGGACCGCTTCGCCCCGAACCTCGGAGCAGACCCTCACGCAGCGGCCGCAGAGGATGCACAGGTTGTAGTCACGATCAAAAAAGGGCTCTCTCAAGACCGGCTTGTTCTGGTAGGACACCTTATAGCGAATCCGGTCCAGGCCCACATACTCAACAGCCCTCTGCAGCTCGCATTCTCCGTTCTTGGGACAGTACTTGCAGCCCACGGTCACGGCAAATCGACGCATGCACTCGCGCAGGTCGGTGCATTCGTTCTTGCGCTCGCAGAAGAGGCAGCTCACCGGGTGGTTGGTGAGAGCCAGCAGCATCTCTAGGGTATGCCTTCTCATCTCCTGGATCTCATCGGTCCTGGTCTGAACGACCATACCGTCCTCTGCCAGGGTGTTGCAGGCTGTAGGATACGTCGGGCATCCCTCTACCCGGACTATGCATAGCTTGCAGGTGCCGATGGGCCGCAGATCAGGGTGATGGCAGAGAGCAGGCACATATATTCCGGCCTGCTGGGCTGCCTCCAGAATAGTGGTTCCCTTGGGCACTGCTACTTCTCGATCATCAATGATAAGCCGTGCTAGATTCATCTACTACCGCGCCAGATGAGGGTGATGATTAATTGTATTAGAAGGTTACTCCGTTAAGAGGAGATCGCCTTTCTGATGATAGTTCCAATTTATATGCCGACATGAGATATAATAATAGTAATATCAGAAATGAGATCGCCAATGCGTGAAAGGCAATCAGCCTCCTCAGAGCCATAAGTTATTTATATCGACAATCCGACTCTCCAGCGGCATTTAAATCAAATATCATGATAAATAACGCTAGAAGCGGACCTATTGGCATTGGACGATAGAAAGACCAGCAAAAAAGCACTTTAGCTCCCAAGTAGCTGAATACGATGTCAACCAAGAGCAAAATCAACTTGAATCGTGTGCATATGCCCAAGCAATCTCCTGAGGTGCGAAAGCACAACTTCCAGGAGGTGGCGCTGGGTTACGCCCATGACCTGGCCGTGGAAGAAGCAGAAAGATGCATCCAATGCAAGAAGCCCAAGTGCGTTGAAGGCTGTCCGGTCGGGGTGGAGATCCCGGCCTTCATCAAGGCCGTGAAAGAGGGCGATATGCCAGAAGCGGCAAGGATTCTGAAGAGCAAGAACGCCCTTCCCGGCATCTGCGGCCGGGTATGCCCACAGGAGGTTCAGTGCGAGTCGCGCTGCGTTCTGGGCAAGAAGGCTGCCGGTGCGCAGGTGGCCATCGGACGCCTAGAGCGCTACGTGGCCGACTGGGAGCTGTCCCAGAAAGAGAGGGCGAAGGCTGAGATTGCTCCTCCGAGCGGAAAGAGGGTCGCTGTGGTGGGTGCAGGTCCGGCCGGCCTCACCTGCGCTGCGGATCTGGCCAAGAGGGGGCATAAAGTGACCATCTTCGAGGCTCTGCACGAGGGAGGGGGCGTACTGGTCTACGGCATCCCGGAGTTCCGGCTGCCCAAGAGCATAGTCAAGGCCGAGGTGGAGTACGTCAAGTCTTTAGGCGTCGAGCTGGTGCTGGACTCGGTTGTGGGAAGGCAGTATTCGCTAAAGGACCTGTTCGCAGAGGGCTTTGACGCGATCTTCCTGGGGATCGGAGCCGGGGCTCCGCGCTTCCTGAATGTTCCAGGCGAGAACCTGAACGGAGTCTACTCTGCCAATGAATACCTGACCCGTGTTAACCTCATGAAGGCCTACAAGTTCCCGGAATATGACACTCCCATCAAGAGGGGCAAGAAGGTGGCAGTGGTCGGCGGCGGAAATGTGGCCATGGATGCCGCCCGTTCGGCCTTGAGGCTGGGGGCCAACCAAGTGCATGTGATTTACCGCCGCTCCCGTGAGGAGATGCCTGCCCGTGCAGAAGAGGTGGAAAATGCTGAGGAAGAGGGAGTGATCTTTGACTACCTCACCAACCCCACCAGGTTCCTGGGAGACCACCGAGGCATGGTCAAAGCCATGGAGGTGGTGGATATGGAGCTGGGAGAGCCGGATGAGAGCGGAAGGCGCAGACCGCAGGTTCGAAAAGGCTCCGAGCATATGATGGAAGTAGACACGGTCATCATTGCCGTCGGCACGGTTCCAAATCCCCTGATTGCCTCCAGCACTGAAGAGCTCTGCACCACTAAATGGGGAACGCTTGTGGTGGACGAGCGCGGCCGGACCACCATGGAAGGGGTTTGGGCAGGTGGAGACATTACCACCGGCGGAGCTACCGTGATCAGCGCCATGGGAGCAGGTAAGATAGCCGCTGAGGACATCGATTCCTGGCTGCGAAAATCAGGGAAATGGAGCGAAGCTGCTGAAGCCGCCAGGGCGGCCTGAGCAGCATTTTTTTAAAAAATTATTACATTGGGAGTGCGGAGGGTCACGAATACCCCGACCTTCAGGTCGGGGATGAAGTGAACCCTCGCCCGTTTTTTGCTCATTCTTAAATCGATAAAAACATTGCTTCTTTTAAGATGAGGTTG
>JABLXE010000022.1 GCA_013178225.1 Methanotrichaceae archaeon | reverse complement strand
TGATGTTAGTGAAGTCGCCCGAGGCCATCCCTCCGAGGTCCAAGGAAGTGACGGAGCGCTTGCCGTCGGAATCGACTGCATTTGTGATGACGCTCGCTGAGCCGACCTGATCGGCCCAGGTATCGTGGGATATAGCTGCACTTCCGTCCGTCTCCAGGTCCATGATGTTAGTAAAGGCACCCGATGCCATTCCGCCTAGATCTAAAGATGTGATTGCGTAGTTGCCGTCAGAATCGACTGCATTTGTGATGACGCTCGCTGAGCCGACCCGATCAGCCCAAGTATCGTGATATACAGTTGCTCCGTCGTCTGCCTCCAGGTTTAGGGTATTGACAAAGTCTCCGGAAGATATGCCGCCGAGGTCGAGAGAAGTCGAAGCCAGGTTACCCTCGGAATCTAAGGCGTAGGCACCAGTGTTAGCAGAGCCCAAACGGTTGGCCCAGGTATCGTGGGATATAGATGCGCTTCCATCTGCCTTCAGGTCCATAATGTTCGTGAATTCGCCCGAGGCCATGCCGCTGAGGCCCAGGGAAGTTGAGGCCTGATTGTCGTTGGAATCAACTATATAGGTGCTGACGCTAGTCGAGCCCACCTGGTCGGCCCAAGTGTCATGAGATATGGTTGCGCTCCCGTCTGCCTCTAGGTCCATAATATTTGCGTAGTCGCCGGAGGCCATTCCGCCCATATCAAGGGAAGTTGAGGCTTGGTTGCCGTCAGAATCAACTGCATAGGTGCGAATGCTCGCTGAGTTAACTTGGTCGGCCAGCGTGTCGTGCGAAACAGTCGCCGCTATCCCATCAGCCTTGAGATTCTGGTATGTCTTAATAGAACCATCCGTCTGTTCCAATTCCTCACTGGCATCAGCCACATCGCCTCCTGACGTTTGAGCAGAAGATAGCGCAGAACCTGTGATGGCTTTCGTCACGTCTAAGTAGTGAACCAGGTATGTATTGTCTATCTCAGCCCTTGTCTCTTTAATGCTGTCAAAGGTGCCATGAGACATCGTGGCAGAATCTATTATCTCGACTCTGTTTCCATTGGCGTCTTCGGCAGATGCAGTTACGAAACCGCCATCTCCTATAATGTGAGATATATCATTAATAAACGCGAAATTGCCAGCATTAGCTTCCTGTTCTGCGGTTAAGATGCCCCCGGAAACGCCGATCTCTGTACTGACTCTGGACCCATCATGGGACTGAGCAACTGCGGAAACAGATCCTGACTCGGCATCAATGGACGAAGTCTGGTAAGCATTTGCAGATATTCCGTCTGACCTGGCACTCTGGTCTGCGATAAGGCCGCCGTTTTTAAAATCGGATTTCGTGGACGCATAAAGCCCGTCCTTATATCCGGCATCCACATAGGCGCAAGCTGATTGACCGCTCATCTTTGAATATTGCGATGCTGCGATGCCATTGCCTATCCCTATATTCTGCCTGGAATATTGTCTGCCGCCAATGATCTGAGAATATGCACCTGCAAAACTGCCCCCCTGATACCCAGTCAACCCGATTTCTGCAATGTCATCGGCGACATGAATGCATTTCTCTGTACCATGCAGGAGGCAGCTCTCAATAAAGCACTGCTTTCATCGCTAATGCGGTTGGCATCTTTAAAATTTAAGATATTATTCGTCTGCCAGTCTGCTCCGCCTCCGCTGCCAAAAAAACCTTGATGCATATTTGCACTGCCTTGACCTGACACTTCTCGGTAATTCGACATCTCAAGGTCGCCAAAATTCGCAGTGGAGATCTCTTTAACCGAGACGCTATCATCCACATCATAGGAATCCCAAACGCCCACGGACTCCCCGGATTCGGACGCCGAAAAAGAGATTTCTATGGCCTGAATTTCCCCTATCGGGAGGTAAATGATAGCAAAAAGGACTAGAATAATATTCGCAAATATGTATTTTGGCAGGTACATGGTTTCCTCACTGGAATAGTCATATTTAAACATTTTGGAAATCTTAGACATTAAAGATATAAATTTATAATGCCAATAATTTTTAAGAACGATCTAATGCAATTTTATATTTTAATCTTAGAATAAAAAAATAAATGATAAATTATAATACTTCATTAATTATAAAAAACCTTTATTATAAAATTTTGTCATTTATTCGATTTTAGCAAGCCTGCACCAATGCTAAGTATAAATCCCAAAAATCTTTTAAGTTATGCGCTATTTATCCCGAAAACCGCCCTTGCCAGGAAGAACCTTAATTGCCATATTGCGTGAAATCCGATTACTATCCTAAATAATAATATTTAAAAATGGTTGGTTCTCAAGATGCTTTTGCCTCTTCTTTGGCGGCTATTGCCTTGTCAAAGGCATCTATTGCCTCCTGATACCTGCCGAGGGAATTTAAAGCCAGGCCCATGTTGTTCCAGGCTTCTGCATAGCTGGAATCGGATTTGGTTGCATTGTCGAAAGCATTTGAGGCTTCCGGCAATCGGCCCAAATTTGCCAGAGCAATGCCCATATTATTCCATGCCCAGGCAAAGTTTGAATCGATATCCAATGCTTTCTGAAAAGATTCAATGGATTCATTGTATTCGCCCATCTCGAAAAGGATCATGCCCTTGCTATTCCACAGGGAGGACGTATTGGATTCTAGCTCTATCGCCTCGTCGAAGGCCTTAATTGCTTCGTTATATTTGCCTAGCTGGTAATAGGCAATGCCTTTATTTTCCCAGGCCTTTACATAGGTTGGATCAATTTTAGTTGCATTATCACAGCAGACCTTAGCTTCTTGATATTTGCCAAGCCCGATCAAGGCCAGCCCTTTATTATTCCATGCCCAGCTAAGTTCAGGATCGAGAAATAATGCCCTGTCAAATGCTTGTATTGATTCGTTATATTTTCCAGTCTTCAAGAGGACCAATCCCTTATTATTCCAAGCATGGACGAGATTTGGATCGGCCTTAGTCGCGTTATTATAAGCATGGAGAGCATCTTCGTATTCGCCTAAATTATCAAATGCTATTCCTTTATTCAGCCAGTAGCTGGCCACATCCTCCTGTCCTGCTGCTGAAAAGCACGATAAGATCAACGATATTAAAATATAGATGTGCATATTTTTCATATTCTGACCTCTTGATTACCTCTAAAATCTTTGAATAAAAGGTTTGTGCAGAGACTGACCAATTAATGTTATGAATATTAAAAAAATTTTATTAAATTTAGCAATTCCGAAAACCAGGGATAAAAGAAATATCCAACAAAGCATAGAACTGCTGTTCCTGTTCTCCGGCGAAAGATCTTAATGCGACAAGGGCCACTGTCGAGAGAATGAAGCTTTCTCTTTTGCAGCTCAATCCAACCGTGGGCGACCTGAAGGGAAACTCTAAACTGATAGCCCGAGGAGTGCTCGCCTCCAGATCGGATCTGGCCGTGACATCAGAGCTGGCGCTCACAGGCTATCCGCCCCGGGACCTTCTCCTCGATCAGGATTTCATACGCCGGAGCTGGGAGGCTCTCAGAGTTTTGGCCGAAGAGCTAAGAGATGCCACCCCAGTGCTGGTGGGCCTTGCCGAACCCAACCAGGCTGAGGAGGGAAGGCCTCTGTTCAACTCTGCCGCCCTCTTGCGAGGGGGAAGTGTGGAGACGACCTTCCGCAAGACCCTGCTTCCAACTTACGATGTCTTCGACGAGGACCGGTACTTCGAGCCGGCCAGCAGTCCCCAGATACTGGATGTGGCCGGGACCAGGCTGGGCATATCCATCTGCGAAGACATCTGGAACGACCGGGACTTCTGGAAACGCAGGCGCTATCATTCCGATCCCATCCAGGAGCTGATAAAGGGCGGAGCAGAGGCTATCGTAAACCTATCGGCGTCCCCCTTTTCAGCCGGAAAGCAGCAGTTTCGTGAGACCATGCTGGCCAGCATGGCCCGCAAGTACCGGGTTCCGTTGATCTACGTCAACCAGACCGGCGGAAATGACGATCTGGTCTTCGATGGAAGAAGCTCAGCCTTTGCGCCGGACGGCCGGCTGTTCGCCCGGGCCAGAGGTTTCGAGGAAGACGTATTGGAGGTGGACCTGGATTCCCGGAGCGGCGTTGTAGCTCAGGATGACTTCTTCTCCGAGTCTGAGATATGGCGGGCACTGGTTCTCGGAACCAGAGATTACGTTCGCAAGTGCGGCTTTAAGGGCGTTTTGCTCGGGCTGTCAGGAGGAATTGACTCCAGCATAACAGCTGCCATCGCTGTCGAGGCCCTGGGGCCGGAAAACGTTCTGGGAGTCATGATGTCCTCCCCCTACTCCAGCCGGGGAAGCATCGAGGATGCAGAGGCTCTGGCAAAGAACCTGCAGATCAGAACCATTGCCATTCCCATCGCCGGCATCATGAACGCCTTCGACTCCGGACTCAAAGAGGCCTTCTCCGGATGGAAGAAGGACGTGACCGAGGAGAACATTCAGGCCCGCATAAGGGGAAACCTGCTCATGGCTTTATCCAACAAGTACGGCCTGGTGCTTCTCACCACCGGCAATAAGTCGGAGCTGGCGGTTGGCTACTGCACCATATACGGAGACATGTCCGGAGGCCTGGCAGTGATCTCTGATGTGCCCAAGACCATGGTTTATAAAATCGCGCGCTGGCTGAACGAAAGACGTCCGGTCATTCCCGAAGACGTCCTCACTAAAGCCCCTTCTGCGGAACTCCGACCCGGCCAGACGGACCAGGACTCTCTTCCGCCCTACGAAGTCCTGGACGAGATACTCTGCAGATACATCGAGAAGCATCAATCCCCAGAAAAGATGGTTGAGGATGGGCTGGACGAGAGAGTGGTCCGGCAGGTGCTGCGCCTGGTCAATGCCGCCGAGTTCAAGCGCAAGCAGGCAGCGCCAGGAATCAAGGTGACGGACCGCGCCTTTGGCAGCGGCTGGAGGATGCCCATCGCCTGCAAATACTGAAATATTATTAATGATTATGCGGCGGAGAATAGACCTGAGAAGCAGCCTCAGAGGCAATCCCGTTTTTGCTTCGCCCATCCCTCCCTAAAAATAGGCGCTCGGGGGCCCTCGTGTGGGCCATCCTCAAATCCGGCAAACCTCGGCCAGCCTCACGCAGAGGGCTGCAGATAGGCTGCTGCCTCATGAGTCTCGTTTACCTCATAAGTCAGGCTCAGTGCATCGTAGTTATCCTTTTGGAGCAGGAAGTCCCAGATGCCGGGCTGTCCCTCGAAGATCACTGATCCGCTGGAGCCGGTAACTCCGCTAAATTGTTCACCTGCGCCGTCATTTCCGGTTATCTGAACACCGGAGAGAAGCGCTCCGTCCAGGGAGCTATCATGAACGTAAACGGTCAAAGCAACCGGCTCTGTGGAGGACGCGGATGATGTGGATGATGTGGATGATTCAGCCGGCACCATGTACGCTGCTGCCTGGTGGCTCTCTGTCACCTCATATTCGATATAGAGCGGTTCATAGCCTTCCTTTTCAAACTCGAATTCCCAAGTTCCGGTCTGCCCCTCGAAGGTTGCAGCACCATCGAAATCGGTTATGCCGCCAATGCTGTTGCCTGCTCCGTCCTGGCCGGTGACCTGAACACAGCACAGTGCATCACCCTCCAGGTCTCCATCGTGGACGTACACCGTCAGCTGAACTTGTTCATCAGAACTTGAACTTGCAGGCAGCATTAGTGCCACGCAAGATGCTATCATGAAGAGCGATAGCGCCACACAACTATTCTTTATCATGCTCCACCTGGTTTTTTAATTACATCATAATGCTAAAAATAAATGGCGGGAGGAGGTAAATCTTCCGACCATTATTATCATCTTCTCTTGCGAGAGGCTCATCTACTGGGAAACGCTCACCAGAACCACGATGGTCTTGTGATCCTCGCCCATCATGGATCTGATCGGGCCCCTCCCCATCGGCTTGTCGTTCGGTCCCTGCTGGCCTGCAGGCCCCATCATGGACCTGATCTGACCGGCCTTCTTCTTTCCGTCAGGCTTGGCGTCCTGTCCCATCATGGCATCCATGGGGGCATTGCCCTCAGGGCCGGCCTGAGGTCCCATCATGGACTTGACCGGTCCCATGCACTTGTGGTCGCCATCGGCTTTTATCGGAGCATTGCCGTCCGGCATGGGACTCAGCATTGATCTGATCTGGCCCATGCACTTCTTTTTGCCATCGGCTTGCGGCCCCATCATGGGCTGAGCGCATCCGTCTTGCATCTGCTTGCCGTCTGCACCCATTGCATACTGGCAGGTTTTTTGCTCTGCATTCCCATTGGGCATGGAAAAGGCGGGCACAGCCAGAACACACAGCGCCAATGCCGCCATTCCCAGGCACTTAAGATATAGCTTATTCGTATTACATTCCTCCTTTAAGGAACCACCCGGTTCTAAGGGTGACCCAAGGCCCAGTCTTTCCGAACGATTAAAGAATCTAGAGCAGAACGAACTCAGAGGATGTTTCCGATATAATCCCATATTTACGTTTTAAATTCATGAAAATGCGAAAAAACTGTTCTATTTCAGATTTAAAATGCAATTCCCTGATTTATGGTTATTTCCCAATTCATTTGCGCTTTTTTACATTCAATAATAATCTGAATAGACATGATCTACATGATCCAATTGCACGATCCCAACTTCAGCCTTCATACCAAACTTCAGACCAAACCAAGATGATCATGAAGCCAAGATTATCACGTCGAACACCAAAAAGATTTAAGGATTATGCGACATCTGGTCGGTAACTGGCCGTCAGAACTGCCTTGTGGCTTGTGAACCTGGTGAAAGTTATATAGCTTCGGCACTTGGCAGCATGAGACAAGTGAGTACCAAATGGTCTGTGTAGTGAGGTTGAGAAACCAGCGGGCTGCTGTTTTGCTAATCTATCTAGCTCTTGCTGTCTCAGTCTTTGTCTTGGTCTTTCCGGCAGTGGGCCAATCCGACGGCCTGAGCGATGGCCAAAGCCTGATCCTGAACGTTTACCTTGACATCACCGGGAAAGCCCTGGTGACAGGCTATGTCGATCGCCCTGAGGGCCTTCCTTTCCTCAACGCTTCCCAGTTCAGCTATGAAAACGATACCAATCAGCTCTACGTCCTCACCAACGTACTGACCAAGAAAGAGGGCGATATCTGGACCCTGATCTTCCCGGCCATCGGCTACTATGAGGACTTCAGATTAGGTGTCTACCTGCCGGGCGACTTCAAAGTCAAGAACATAACCAACTCGGCTGGCCTGGAGTACTACCTGACCTCCTCCAACGACTCCATCGCCGTGGAGTTTCAGGGATACGATGCTACTGACCCGGTTGCCAGCATTGAGTATCAGCAGCCCCTGCAGACCAACGGACCGCCGCTGCCACCTGTTGTGCCTTCATATCTGGTTCCTGGCGGAGTGATGCTGCTGATCCTGGCAATCGCCGCAGCAGCCTGGTGGTTCTATAGGGGTAGGCAATCGAGAAATCTGCGCAAGCCTGAGGAAGCCCTCGAAGATGGGAGGCCAAAGCCGTCGCTGCCGGAATCGGACGGATCTGACAGGAGCGCTATCTTTCGATCCGATAAATCTGACCGGGAATCCTCCCCAGACAAATTGCAGCAGGGCAGCGCTGATGCAGAACTCGATAACCTGGAAACCGGTGTTCGAGCCGAGGACAGTGGCGTCTTCACCGAAGCAGGACAGGAGGATACGGCTCCAACAGAGCAGGGGCGAACTGAGGAAGAAGAAATCTCTCAAACCCGGCCCGAGCCGCAGGAGGAGACCGCCGGCGGCGGGGAGGGACCAGAGCCTTCCGTTTCACCGAAGATCGAGGTCTCCAGTGAGATGGCGGCGGTGATGGAGACTCTGACTCCGCGCGAGCGCGCTGTGCTCCAGGCCCTGATCGATCGCGGAGGCCGCAGCACCCAGGCCGATCTCAGATACGAAACGCGTACGCCTAAATCCTCGCTGACCGGAATCATCTACTCATTAGAGAGGCGAAAGCTGATAACCAAGAAAGAATGGGGACGTACGAACGTGATAGAACTCTCGGATTGGTTCTTGTCCAAAAAGGAATAAATAAGGTTGATCTCCGGGATTTAATCGATAGATATGGCTTAGATAGGCTGAAAAGAAGCTCTGCCGTGACGAAATGAAAGTTTGCTCAGAAAATCCGGCCATCTGATTTATATGCAAGAATTGGAGATATTAAACCGGACATTCGGGCCGGAAAGATCGAGATCGGAGACGGCCCCACAGAAGTTTCGATATGCCAGGCTCACATTGGATGGACGGTTGCGGTAAAAAAATGTGGAGGACGGCTTAGGGATATGAAGACATTCAGGAAGACATTCGAAGGAATCGTTCTGTTTGCTGCGATTGCTTTAGCCCTCCAATCCGGAATTATTATTGCCGCCTTCGCCTCACATGGAGCTGCAGCGCCGCCAGAGGGGATGTTTGGCAATGACTGGCAAAAAGGCCGCATGATGTCCAATGATGCCCCTTCTCCCATGGGTGTGCCGGTGGAGATGATCGCGAGGGGCAACGGCTTCGCCTTCCAGGATGGGCAATCCCATCTGTTTAGGGTGAACATCGTTCGCCTAAGCCCCCTTGATCCGACACAGGTAATTGATCTCTTGGTCTCGAATAAGAGCATCGATGAGATCCGGGAAGCCATTCAAGCCAGGGAGAAGGAGATGGTTTACCGTGGCAGCATGAGGCTGGATGGCATAGTCTATCCGCTGACTGATGTTGCTATCGATTTCCCTGACAAGAATACAACTCTGGTGAAGGCAAAGGTGGCTGCTCCGAATTCATTCCATGCCCCATCCACAGATTTCGCCGGCCGCCTCAACTTGACCATCTCATCGGTCGATGGCGGGAAAATCGGAGAAGGCAGTCTCGATATAGAGAGCGCTCCCCACAGCGGCAGCTACCAGCTCTTGCTTGATATGGAAGAGACGGACCCCGCCCGGAATGTGAGGGGGCGATCGTGAACCGTAGTCAGACTCCGGGAATGAAAAGAGCGCGGCCGTCAGGTTTGATCTCTCTTGAAGATGGACCTTTCCTGAATTCGATGTCAATTTTGCTTTGATACTTCAAACTGAACGTTTATATCCATTTTTAACGAAATTAAAAAGTAATCGAACCGTTTCTGAGTGGTCATCCGTCCGCCCAATCTCCCATAGTTCCGTTCGTTCGGCCTTTCATTTTTATATCGTTCATGAAATTCCGGGGAACGTGAAAGGGCAGTCCCGAATGTCTTGATGGACTTCCTTTCCTCAGGAGACCGGCAGATGAGGATCACGAAAAGCAATAGCGCTATTTGGACAGGCCATGATCCGCACAAGCTTGACCGATCAACAATGGCATTCGATTTATTCGGGAAGACCTTCAAAGCAACACGCAGGCCATATGCAAATATAATTTGCCGAAATAATTTGCCAAATCAAGCCCATAAGCAGCCAAGGAATGGGATTTAATGCTAAAAAAGCTTTATTGCCCTTCCTGTAAGATATATTATCCGCTGGTTCACGAGGCGGTCTGCACAAAATGTGGTGGACCTTTGATTTCATACCGTCAAAACAATGACAAGATAGCTCATCAATGACAAGATAGTTCATAATTCTGCAAAAGGCCAATCGAAGGGAGCCTGATCCGAACCATACGCCCTCCAAGGCTATCCCGTCGCTGTTCGCGGCAGCCGCCTCCTGAGACCGGATTTAGGAAGATCACATCAGATATCGATATCATCAGCCATCTGTATTTCGTGACCGGGATCGAAGAAGGCCGTGAGCAAGGGGCCATTTGCAGCAAAAAGTCCGTCGACAAAGCAACGGCCCATGCTGATCGAAATATTAGATTGAAATATTGAATATCAGATCGAATATATGTAGAAGGTGAAGAGGATTACCAGCATCGTAGAACTCTACGGAATCGAGAGAACTTTCGGCTCGGGGGAGAACAAAATATCGATTCTAAAAGGGATCGATTTGAGCATCGACCGGGGAGAATTCGTGGCCCTGATGGGCCCCTCAGGAAGCGGCAAGTCCACCCTCCTGAACATCCTGGGCTGCCTGGACCGGCCGTCCAGGGGCACACTGCGTCTGTTTTCCCGGGACATCAGCTCTGTATCCGAAGATGAGCTGGCGGAGATCAGGAGGCTCAAGCTCGGATTCATATTCCAGAGCTTTAACCTGATCGGAAGAATCTCCGTTCTCAAGAACGTAGAGATGCCCATGGTCCTCTCCGGAATGCCCAGGGACGAGAGAAGAAAGAGGGCCCTGGATCTGCTGGAGACCCTGGGAATGGCGCACAGAATTGATTTCAGCCCCCAGAGCATCTCGGGAGGAGAGCGGCAGAGGGTGGCCATCGCCCGATCCCTGGCCAATGATCCCGAGATCATCATCGCCGATGAGCCCACCGGAAATCTGGACACCAAGAACAGCCTAGAGGTGATCAATATCCTCTCCGATCTCAACCGCGGAGGAAAGACCATCATCATGGTTACCCATAATCCTGAGACCACGAAGAACTGCAGCAGGGTGATCAAATTGAGGGATGGAAGGATTATGGAGGGGGCATCATGAGAAAATTCAAGATTGTCATGCTCCTGACCCTGCTCCTGTCTGGGATCAGCCTTTGCGCAGTCGGGTCGTACATATACTACATGCCGGTGGAGATAGATTCATCCCTGTCTCCGGAGGTCCTCATGCCCGGGGATGCGGCGCTTTTGGCCATCACCATCAAGAACGGCGGGGCCGAGTACGGCGTGGGCGAGGAGACCAGCGGGATGACGCTCTCCACTCCGGTTAATAAAACTGTTCTCAAGGGAACGGAGGATATCAGGGTATTAAACGGCGAGCACAGCAATGTGGGGATGATCGGGCCCAAAGACGAGGTGGTCCTTTACTACAATATCGCTGCCAACGACAGCATTGCGGACGGGACATATTTCCTGGAATTCTGCGTTACGGCAGGATACGACTCGGTTGATATTTGCCGTCAGATACCGATTAAAGTGGACTGCGGCACACTCAGCCTCTCCAGGGCTGAGCTTCCCGAGACGGGAAAGATCAGCCTGGACGTGGCCAATCCCAGGCAAAATACCCTCAATGCGGTGACCATCATCCCTGAGGCCCGCGGATTCGAGTTTTCACCAGAAAAATACTACGTGGGCACCATGAAGCCCGATGAGATATTCACCATCGAGTTCGACCTCAGCACCGAGCAGCCATCGGCTGCAGAGAATGTGACATTTCGATCCGTATTCAAGAACGGAGACAACTGGCACGAATCGCAGCCCTACAGCATGATCTACAAAGCGGCAAGCAGGCCGGGAGGAAAGGACGGGGGCAGCTCATCGAATGCCGGACTCAGCACCACGACCGCGGCTATCCTGGTTCTCTTCGCCGGCTCCATCGTCGGAGCATACGTCTGGCGGAGAAGAAAGGGCAGGGCCTGAGGACCTGGGTGGTATCTACGGCGATGAAATTGGACGACATGCTGGAATACGTCTTGGGGAGCCTGCAGGCCGATAAGAGGCGGTCCCTCATGTCCAGCCTGGGGATTATCATCGGGGTCGTCTCCATCGTGGCCATGCTGTCGGTTTCCGAAGGCCTCTACAGCGGCGTTTCCGAGAGGTTCAGCGACATGGACGTGGATTTGATAAACGTGAGGCCGGGAACAGACATGGGGCCCGGTGGCCCAGGTGGGCCGGATGACAGGCCCTCGTCTGGTCCCGTCGATCCTGCTGAGCTATCCGGGAAGGATGTAACCCTCATCGAGAACGTGGTGGGGGTAAAAGAGGTCTACCCGTTGAAAAGCAACCGGGCCAAGCTGTCGTTTCGCGGCGATAACGCTTCAGTAAGCGTGATCGGAGTCTCTCCGGGAAACCACAACGACCTGAAGGATGCAATCGCCAAGGGTCGCTTCCTGGTGGGCTCGGATTCTACAGCAGCGGTGTTAAGCTATGATCTGGCGGTGGGCTACTTCAGGATGGACATATCCCCCGGAAACTGGATCACCCTTTATTCGGAAGACAAAGACCGTCAGCTGGACCTCAAGGTTGTGGGCATCCTGAAAGAGGACGAGGACCCGTCATATGGGTCTGATACCGGCGTTTACATCACCCACAGCGCAATGGAAGAGCTTCTGGACGTCGACGGTTATTCGTACTCGTCAATTGTGGTGAGGGCCGAGGATTCTTCTCAGGTCGATCCTCTGGCCGAGGAGATCGATGACGATCTGGCCAGGATTCACAAAGATGAGGGATATTCGGTAGAGCCCACGGCTTCCAGATTTGAATCCATGCTGGAGGTCATGAACATGATCAAGTACACCCTGGCGGCCATTGGAGCCATATCCCTGATCGTGGGAGCCATTGGAATATCCAACGTCATGACTCTCACCGTCCGGGAGAGAATCCGCGAGATCGGAATCATGAAGTCCATCGGCGCCACCTCGCGGGAGATCAAGCTCCTGTTCCTGATGGATGCGGGACTTCTGGGCCTCATAAGCTCCCTGGTAGGAATCGTTTTGGGAAGCGCAGTTGCCGGTCTGGTGGGGTCGGTGGCTGGTCTCCCGTCTCTGGTCACAGTCCAATCCATCATGGTCGGGCTCTCATTCGGCGTTTTATCCACGACCATTGCCGGAGTATATCCCGCGAGCATGGCCGCAAGACTTGACCCCATCGAGGCTTTGCGAACGGAATAGAGATCAATATGGGGCAATTCGTTCAGATCAGAGGCGAAAATTTCCTGCAAGAAAGGATTCGAACCATCAACGTAAGCCAGCGTCGATTTGGAACGCTTTCGATGAGCCGGCAAATGCCAGGGGCGCTCTCCTGCTGCTCGATCAAGAACGTTCGTTCGGTTCTAGGTTTTTGTATCGTTCCACCTAAAGATGCAATTGCCGGGAAAGGGCCAGCGGCGGTATCCCGCCCTGAGATCAAGCCTCTTTTCCGCTTTCAAAGAGAGTGAGGTAAAACGTGATGAAAAGCAAATACGCAATCGCCTTCGCAGCACTGGCGACAATCTCCCTGCTGGCCGTCTCGGCCATGGCCGACTGCACCGGCAGAGGTTGTATGGGTGACCGTGGCCAGAGAGATGGCTTTGCTGGCCAATGTGGAGGTTGGATGCTGTTGATCGATGATGCTGCTCTTGAAGATTTTCAGAACATGACCCCTGCTGAGATCGATACTCTGAGGCAGGAGAAGCAACAGGAGCTCGACAACATGACCCTTTCCGAAATCGATGCCCTAAAGCAGCAGAAGATGCAAGAGCGTGAGAACATGACCCTTGCCGAGCTTAAGGCCGAGATGTCAACCGGAAAAGGCGGGAGATTCATGGGTCAGATGGGCCCAGGCCCGAGAGGAGACAATTTCGGCCAGAGAGGCGAGGGCTTTGCCTCAGGCCTGAACGGAGATTTCGGAATGCCGGCCTTCCTGCTCATGGACGATGTGTCCGAAGAGGATCTCAACAACATGACCCTTTCGGAGATCAGAGATCTGGGCCAGCAGAAGCTGCAAGAGCTGGAGAACATGACTCTTTCTGAGATTCGAGATCTTCGGCAGCAGAAGATGCAGGAGTTCCGTAATACCACACAGTGCGACATGAACTGTCAAGGCGCGAACTGCAGCGGACGGGCGGGACCGATGACCGGATTTGCCGGCGACATGAGGACCGGATTCTCTGGAAGAGAGTTCGGACAAAATGGCGCAGGTCCCCGAAGGTAACGGGCGAAGGCAACGGGACTTCAAATCAAGATGGTATAGTACCCTCCGGCGACAGCATCCCTGAACGGCCGGGCTCTTTGCGGGCCCGGTCCTTATATTTGACATAAAAATTTTAAAAAATATCTAAGCGGCTTGATGGCGATTCGGGCGTCGAAATAGATGAGAAATAAAATGATTGATAGCATCAAATTGGGGGCAGAGATTGACCATGACGTCCATTAACAAGATGTTCCTCGCGGTGGGCCTGGCAGTTTTGCTGCTGACTCTGGCCAAGATCGGCTCTGCTCAGATCCAGGACGCGGAAAAGGACCCAATCGATGAAGGCGTGTTTGCAATAGACCCTGAGGGCGGGGGCACGAGAAGCAGACCCTCAGGCATGAATGCAGGTGTAACCGTAGAGGTGGTTCTTAACGGGCAGGGCTTTGCTTTGCAGGAGAACCGTACGCATCTCCTCAGGATCAACGTAGAGCGTCTGATCCCTCTGGAGCCGGTAAATATCAGAAATATGCTGGCAGCCAACCGGAGTCTGACTGAGATTCGAGAAGCCATTATGGCCGAGCCCGAAAAGGCCGCTTACAGGGGATTTATAAGGCTGGACGACACCATATACCGCCTCGAAGGGATTCGAATCTCACCGGCTGATGGTGGCGAGAACTTTGTGCTGGATGCCTACCTGACAGTTCCGGGCCAAGGACCATGCGATCAAAACCACAGCACGGTTGCCGGCCGCCTGCAGGCCTTCATTGCGTCCTCAGATGAAGGCGTTATCGGGCAGGGAGAGCTTGTATTGTACACGGCCATGAACTTCATCCCGTACAGTCTGCTGCTCGACCTGACGCCCGCATCGCAGAAGGCCGGGGCAGGACCCCAAAAGGACCAATTGATGCTTGCCTGATTGATCGCCGAAAAAGGAGGCAAATCTTGACGCCATCGATAACAGTTGTTTCCTCATTCGCCGTTATCTTTCTGTTTGTTGCAACCGCCGCGACCGCTGACGACTACAAACAGCTCTCGCTGAGCGTTTATGTTGACGAAGATCTGTCAAAGGCTCTGGTCGCCGGCTACATCTGCGACCCCTCCGGGCTCTCATTTCTCAATTCCTCCGAGCGCATCTACGAACAGGATACAGGCATGCTCTACGCAGTCACCGATTCTCTCGTGAAATCCCAGGGCCAGAGCTGGGACATCGCGTTTCCCTTGTCCGGATACTATGACGAGTATCACGCCATATTCTACATCCCCGGCGGAGCCGAGCTAAAGGAGATGGATTGCTCTCAGGGTTTGGTATTTCTCTCCTCGAACTACAACGATTCGCTGGTCTTAAACGTGCACGGTTTTGACATAACCGATCCAGAAGTAAATATCCGGTTCTCTATTTCTTGAAGCTCGACTTTTCCTTGGGAGATCTCACGGCCTCAGGCTCCCGGTGTGGCATCATGGCAGCTCCAGCGGCCGGGACAGCATCATAAAGCTGAAAATCGCCGTAGCATTCTGCATCATAGATGGCCCGTCAGAGCCGAAGGATATTATCATATTTTATCATAAATGCTCCGCCTACTTCTGATTTCAACTGCCGTCTTCTCAAATAATTCCATATAATCCACTGGAGATGACATCGGTTAGAGGTGTCAGGAATAATCGAAACCGGATCCAATGAAAGCGCCTTTCCGTCAACCGGGTTTGGGCGGCGGCTTGGCATCTAAATCGAAGAGCATCGTGAAAGCGGGATCCTTCGGGGACCATCGACCTCGTGGATCTCACTATAAATTATCTGGCAGGTGAAACATGAGGCAAGTAGCCATCTACGGCAAAGGCGGAATCGGCAAGTCGACCACCACCCAAAATCTGACTGCAGCCCTCTCGACCATGGGCAAGAAGATCATGCAGATCGGCTGTGATCCTAAAGCAGACTCAGTCAAATTCCTGATGAACGGCAAGAAGCAGCCCTCGGTTCTGGACACCCTCCGAAAAGAAGGCGACGTAAAGCTTGAGGACGTGATGAAGATAGGCTTCGGAGGCATCCGCTGTGTGGAGTCGGGAGGCCCTGAGCCCGGCGTCGGCTGCGCCGGCAGGGGTATCATCACCTCCATCGGGCTGCTGGAGAACCTGGGGGCCTACACCGACGATCTGGACTACGTCTTCTACGACGTCCTGGGCGACGTGGTCTGCGGAGGCTTCGCCATGCCCATACGTGAGGGAAAAGCCCAGGAGATCTACATAGTGGCCTCGGGCGAGATGATGGCCCTTTATGCAGCCAACAACATCTGCAAGGGCATCCAGAAGTTCGCCGAGTCAGGCGGGACTCGTCTAGGCGGCATCATCTGCAACTCCAGAAATGTCGACCGGGAGAAGGAACTGGTCTCCAATTTCGCCGAGAAGCTGGGGAGCCAGATGATCCAGTTCATCCCCCGGGACAACGTCGTCCACCAGTCGGAGATCCACAAGCAGACCGTTATCCAGTATGCTCCGGACTCCAATCAGGCCAAGGCCTACCTGGGCCTGGCCAAGGCGGTGGATGAAAACGAGATGTTAGTGATCCCCAAGCCCATGGAGTACGAAGAACTGGAGCAGGTCATGATGGAGTGGGGTGTTGTGGAATGAAGATGCTGAGGGCCATCATTCGCCCGGAGATGGTAGACAAGGTAGCCAGCAGCCTGGAGGACGGAGGATTCGTCGCCCTGACCAAGCTGGACGTCTTCGGTCGAGGAAAGCAGAAGGGAATCAAGGTGGGAAACGTGGTCTACGACAGCCTGCCCAAGACCGAGCTGCTGATGGTAGTAGACGACGATCAGCTGGACCGGGCGGTCTCGATCATCCAGGAGAACGCCAGAACCGGCAACTTCGGCGATGGAAAGATCTTCGTCACGCCGGTTGAGGAGGCCTACACCATCCGCACCGGCACCAGGGGGCTGTAGATGAAAGAAATCCTGGCCATACTGCAGATGAACCGGATGGAGGAGACCAAGGACGCCCTGGAGGTCATCGGAGTCCCCTCCTTTACCGCCTACAAGGTGGCGGGCCGCGGCAAGCAGAAGGGCTTGCAGGTGGCCTATCCATCCCCAATCGAACCCGGAGAACGCAAGATGAAGTACCTCCCCAAGAGGATGATCTCCGTGGTGGTCGAGGACGAGTTCGTGCCCGCAGTGGTAGCGGTGATCACCAAGATCAACCGGACCGGCAACTTCGGCGACGGCAGGATATTCGTCTGTCCAGTAGAGGAGAGCATCCGGATAAGGACCGGAGAGCGAGGAAATGAGGCCGTATCATGAGCGGAGCTGAAAGAGAGCCCATAACTGTCGAGAAAAGCCACAAGACCGTTGACGGGATGGTTGAAGGCTTTCCCCGGAAGACTGCCGAGGTCCGCCGGAAACACGTCCTGGTGAGAGACGCCTGCGAGGTCGAGCAGAAGATCCAGGCCAACGACCGGGCCATACCGGGCATCCTCACCAACCGGGGCTGTGCTTATGCCGGGTCCAAGGGAGTGGTAATGGGTCCGGTGAAGGACATCCTGCACATCACGCACGGGCCCGTCGGCTGCGCCTACTACACCTGGGGATCGCGCCGCAATCTGGCCCGGGCCGAGGAGGGTCAGGACAACTTCATGCCCTACAGCCTGAGCACCGATGTGAAGGAGACGGATATCGTATTTGGGGCAGAGAAGAAGCTGGCCTCAGCCATACGTGAGGCCTATTCCATCTTCCGGCCGGAATGCATCGACGTCTTCTGCACCTGTCCCATCGGCCTCATAGGCGACGATATCGAGTCGGTCTGCAAGAAGGCCGAGCAGGACCTGAGGATCAAGGTCATCCCGGTGCGCTGCGAGGGCTATCGAGGAGTCTCCCAGTCGGCCGGTCACCACATCGCCTCCAATGTCCTGATGGAACACCTCGTAGGAACCGAGGAGCCGAAGGAGTGCGGACCCTTCGACATCAACGTCTTCGGAGAGTACAACATCGGCGGCGACTACTGGGTGGTAAAGGAGCTGCTGGAGAAGATCGGGTATCATGTGGTAAGCTCGCTTACCGGCGACGCCTCCTTCCACGACATCGCTAAAGCTCACCGGGCTCGTCTGAACATCCTGCTCTGCCACCGCTCCATCAACTACACCAACCGCATGATGGAGGAGAAGTACGGAATCCCCTGGCTGAAGGTGAACTACCTGGGAGTCGAGGATACCATCAAGACCCTGAGGGACATGGCCGCCTTCTTCGACGATCCGGTGATCGCCCAGAAGACCGAGGCTCTGATCGCCGAGGAGATGGCTAAAATTCAGCCGGCCATCGACATGTACCGCAGGCGGCTGGAGGGAAAGAGGGTCATGCTGCTGGTAGGCGGATCCAGAGCCCATCACATCAAGAACATGTTCGAGACCCTGGGCCTGCAGGTGGTGGTGGCGGGCTACGAGTTCGCTCACCGTGACGATTACGAGGGCCGGAAGGTGATACCGGAGATCGTTCACACCGGCCGGTCGAAGATACTGGAGGACATTCACTACCAGAGAGACCCGAATGTGGTGTCGCCCTTCGATGACGCAGAGATTCAGGAGAAGAAAAAGAAGATCCCACGGCTCATGGACTACGAGGGATTGCTCCCCCACATGAAGGACGGCGAGGTGATGATCGATGACTACAGCCATCACGAATGCGAGCGGCTGGTAAAGGAGCTGGGAATCGACCTGTTCTGCTCGGGAATCAAGGACAAGTACGTCTTCCAGAAGATGCACGTGCCCTCCCGGCAGATGCACTCCTACGACTACAGCGGTCCTTATACCGGATTTGAGGGCTTCGTGAACTTCGCCCGGGATATCGACATGTCTGTGAACAGCCCTACCTGGAAGTTCATCGCTCCACCCTGGAGGTCCTGAAATGCTTGATTACACTCCCAAAGAGATCGTTGAGAGGACCAACCTGGTCATCAACCCGGCCAAGATCTGCCAGCCCATCGGGGCCATCCTGGCCTTCAAGGGGATACACAACTGCATGCCCCTGACCCATGGATCGCAGGGCTGCTCCTCGTATCTGCGCATGATGATCTCACGGCACTATCGAGAGCCTTCGCTGGCTGCCACATCCTCCTTCACCGAGGATTCGGTGGTCTTCGGAGGCCGGAACAACCTGAAGGAAGCAGTGGAAAACGTGATCAAGATCTACCATCCTCAGGTCCTGGCCATCCACACCACCTGCTCCTCGGAGACCATCGGCGACGATGTGTCGGCCTTCATGGAGGAGATAAAGGAAGAGGAGTTCTTCGACCCGGCGGTGAAGGTGGTCATAGCCAGCACTCCCAGCTACGTGGGATCTCATGTCACCGGCTACGACAACGCGGTCAAGTCCATAGCCCAGACCTTTGCCCGCAAGAGCCGCCCCAACGGAAAGCTGAACCTGATCCCCGGCCTGATCGAGCCCGGAGACATCCGGGAGATCAAGAGGATCCTGGACGTAATGGGCGTCCCCCATATCGTCTTTCCGGACACGACCGACGTCTTCGATGCGCCGCTAGATCCGGAATCCGGCGGCCTGTATCCGCCCGGGGGAACGACCATCCCGGATCTGGTGGACGCCGGCAACAGCCGGGCCACCATTGCCCTGGGAAGAACGGCCGGGGCCTCTGGGGCCGTGATCCTGAAGGGCAAGTTCGGAATTCCCGCCCAGATCGGGCCGATCCCCATCGGCATCGTGAACACCGACATTCTGGTGATGAACGTCTCCCGGCTGATGGAGGTTCCGATCCCCAAGGAGCTGGAGAACGAGCGCGGGCGGCTGGTGGACATGATGACCGATGCTCATCCCCATTTCCATGCCAAGACCGTGGCCATATTCGGAGATCCGGATACGGTGATAGGCCTGGTCAGCCTGGCGGTGGAGATGGGAATGGAGCCGCTCTATGCTCTGACCGGGACTCCGGACAACAAGTTCCGTTCTGAAGTGGAGAAGCTGGCTCCAGCCTGTGATGCCGCAATCGGCGACCTGTTCCTGCTCCATCAGAAGATCAAGAACCGGCCCGTGGACCTGCTGATCGGAAACACCTTTGGAAAGCAGATCTCCCGCGCCGAGGACATACCGCTGGTGCGGGTGGGCTTCCCCATCATGGACCGGGCCAACACCCACTACTTCCCGGTAGTGGGCTATGCCGGAGCCGCACGCCTGGTGGAGAAGATCGGCAACACCTTCCTGGAGAGGAAAGATAGGGACTCAGACGACACCCATTTCGAGATGATCCTGTAGGAGAGACGATGATCGTAAGCATCTTCGAGGGACGGGAGGGGCACATCCAGGAAAAGGGTGCCTCGCCCCTTCCCCTGGCCTGCAGCAACGAGAGCCTGGCCGGAGCGGTGAGCCAGCGGGCCTGCGTTTATTCCGGGGCCAGAGTGGTCCTAAACCCCCTCACCGATGCCCTGCATCTGGTGCACGGACCCATAGGCTGCGCCGCTTACACCTGGGACATCCGCGGAAGCTACACTTCCGGCCCCAGGCTGTACAAGAACAGCTTCTCAACAGACATGAAGGAGCTGGACGTGATCTTCGGCGGCGAGAAGAAGCTGGAGAAGACCATCCGGGAGCTTTATGCCGAGCACCATCCTCCGGCTATCTTCGTCTACTCCACCTGCATTGTGGGAGTAATCGGCGACGACCTGCAGGCGGTGTGCAAGGCTGCCACAGAGGAGCTGGGAATTCCGGTGATACCTGTCCGGTCCGAGGGCTTCCGGGGAAACAAGAACGAGGGATACAAGGCCGCCTGCAACGCTCTCTTTCAGCTTATCGGCAGCCGGGACTATGCGGCCAAAAGCCCCTACACCCTGAACCTGCTCGGCGAGTACAACGTGGCCGGAGACCTGTGGAAAGTCAAGCCCTACTTCGAGGAGCTGGGAATAGAGGTGATCGCCTCCCTCACCGGAGACGGACGGGTGGAGGACATCCGGAGGGCTCATCTGGCCGGGCTTAACCTGGTTCAGTGCGCCGGATCCATGACCTACCTGGCCAGGAAGCTGGAGGAGAAGTATGGCATTCCATACCGCCGCATCAGCTTCTTCGGGCTCGGAGACATGTCCTCGGCATTGCGGACCACGGCCGAGTTCTTCGGCTCTGCCGAGATGTCGGCTAAGGCTGAGGAGATAATCGAGAGAGAGCGATCCCGCGTAGGTCCGGAAATCGAGCGGATCAGGCAGAGGGTAAAGAGCAGGAAGGCCGCGATATACATGGGCGGAGCCGCCAAGGCCGTATCGCTGGTTCGGGCCTTTCAGGAGCTGGGAATTGAAGTGGTGATCATAGGAACCCAGACCGGGGACCGGGACGACTACCAGAAGATCAGCTACATCGTGCGAGAGGGAACGGTGATCATTGATGATGCCAACCCCCTGGAGCTGGCTGAGCTCTTGGAGAGACAGGATGCCGACCTCCTGGTGGCCGGAGTCAAAGAGCGCTTCATGGCCTACAAGCTGGGAATTGCCTTCTGCGACTTCAACCACGACCGCACCTCGGAGTTCGAGGGGTTCGACGGCATGGTCAACTTCGCCCGGGAGGTTGACGTATCCATCAACAGCCCGGTTTGGAAGCTGCCTCTGCTCCGAAAAAGCCCGCTTGAGAAGGGTGTCGAAGAGTTCTCGGGAGGAGATGATGTCTCAGAGCCGTGCTGCGGTTAATCCCTGCTCCATGTGTATGCCTTTGGGATCCGTCCTGGTCTTCCGGGGAATCGACGGCTGCATGCCTCTCTTTCACGGGTCCCAGGGCTGCAGCACCTACATGAGGCTGTATCTGGCCCACCATTTCCGGGAATCGGTGGATATAGCCAGCTCCGCTCTGAGCGAGAAGGCGGCGGTTTACGGTGGCGCGGCCAATCTCAAGAAGGGATTGAAGAACGTGATCAAGGGCTACAGCCCAAAGGCCATTGGTCTGTCCACCACCTGCCTGGCCGAAACCATCGGAGACGACGTTGTCCGGACGGTTCGGGAGTTTTTGGAGGAAGAGCCCGACTGCCGGTCTATAACCATAATTCCCGTCTCCACTCCCAGCTATGCAGATTCGCACGAGGAGGGCTACAGCGCGGCGCTCCTGGCCACCGTTAAGGCCCTGGCAGAGAGGTCAAAGCCCAATCGCAAGCTGAACCTGGTGGTGGGAACCATGATCTCGCCCGCAGAGGTGCGATACCTCAAGCGGCTGCTGGGCGACTGGGCGGCGGAGTTCATCCTGCTGCCGGACATATCACGGACCTTCGATGCGCCCATCTCAGCCGACCCGCCCAGGATACCGGCCGGCGGCACAACCCTGGAGGAGATCAGGGACACGGCCAACTCCCTGGCCAGCATCACCGTCGGAGCCTGGGCAAACCATCGGGCGGCCGGCGAATACCTGGAAAAGGAGTTTTCCGTGCCGCATTATCCGCTGCCGCTGCCAATCGGCCTCAAGTTCACCGATATGCTGATGGGGAGAATTGAGGAGATTACCGGACTTCACATGCCTGAGGCCTACGAGCAGGAGCGCGGCTGTCTGCTGGATGCAATAGTCGATGCTCATAAGCTCCTGGCCGACGTGAGGACTGCCGTTTACGGAGATTCCGAGATGGTGCTCGGACTGCTGAACTTCATGATGGAGCTGGGGATCCGTCCTCTGGTCGCAGCTACCGGGGGCCTGTCAAAGGCATTCGAAAAGCTGGCCAAAGAGATAGCACCCGAAGCTGTTGTTCTGGCGGGCGTGGATTTCTCGGATATAGACGGGGAGATCGCCGCCCAGGAAATTGAGCTGATGGTTGGGCCTTTCACCGGCAGGCAGATCGCACGTGCCCGGAAGATACCGCTCCTGAGGGTGGGCTTTCCCAATCATGACCGGTTCGGGGCCTCACGTCAGAGCCTGCTGGGATATCAGGGTGCTGCGGGCCTGGTAGACGACCTGGCCAACACTCTGCTCGAAGAGCGAGAGAGATCTTCAGAGCGATCTCCATGAAGCCTTCTGCCCTCTTTCCTCAGGCATGAATCCACAGCGGCCGGCCAGAGGCGGGAGATTTTTCAGAGCACGAATTCAAGCCGACGGTCAGGCCCGCCAGGGCCATCTTTTCGGCTTTGGGATTTCAATTGCTATCGCAAGGCTTAAAAAGCGTTTTGCATATTTGCTTGCGTCGGGGATAAAAGTAAGTAAAAATGCTTACTTATAGATCTCTTGATGATTATAAAAATAGGATAACCGGACGGCAAAATCCACAGGGCTTGCGTAATGCGATTAATTGATGAAGGATGGAGGATTGAAACTTGACAGAGGGATGTATTAGGGCTGCCCTAATTGCAGCTATGATACTGGTCTTGATGCCAGCATTCGCCGAGGAGCAGGATGAACTCACCGTGTTCGTCGCTGCATCGCTTACCGGGGCCTTCGGGGAGATCGGGGATCTGTATCAGAATGCCACCGGTGAGACCGTGATTCAGAACTTCGACGGCTCCCAGATGCTCAGAACGCAAATAGAGAACGGGGCCTATGCCGACGTCTTCGCCTCGGCCAACAAAAAGCATATGGACGCGCTCATGGCTGAGGGCCTCATGGACAACTCGTCAGTTATCACTCTCCTCACCAACCGGATGGCGGTAATCGTGCCCAAGTCCAATCCCGGAGAGATAAACGATCTCGCGGACCTGGCAAAGCCCGGGATCAAGATCGTAATCGGAAACAGTGAGGTTCCAGTGGGCAATTACGCCCGCCAGGTTCTGGATAAGCTGGCTGCCGACCCAGGCCTCAGAGAGGAGTACAAGACAAAGGTCCTGGACAACATCGTCTCCGAGGAGACGACGGTCAGCCTGGTGGTCTCGAAGGTGGCGCTGGGAGAAGCAGATGCCGGATTTGCCTATGTCTCGGATGTAACTCCCCTGATGAGGTCTGAGGTGGACGTGATAGAGATTCCGGATGAGAACAACGTCGTTGCCCAGTACTTCATCGGCGTCCTGAGGGAATCTGAGCATCCTGAAAAGGCCCAGAGCTTCATCGACTTCGTGATGTCTAGCCAGGGAAGCGAGGTGCTGGCCAGGTATGGCTTTGCGCCTGTTGGAGCCGGGGCCTCTGCAAACGCCCCTGCTTCGGCCGCCGCCTGAAAAGCGGGTTTGCAAATCGCCTGGCAGAATAAGACCGCTCTTCACGGTCTCGAACCCCTTCTATTTAAAGGTCGGATCAGTTATCATCTGGTCGAGAGAAAAGAAAATGGTGGATAATGATGGATGCGACAAAGAGACAGACATTGATTGTGCTCATTCTGGCATTGAGCCTGGCCGCAACGTCCGTGGTTCAGGCTGAAGAGACAGAGGAGCTGACGGTATTTTGCGGAGCGGGGCTCATGGGGGCCTTCACTGAGATTGGAGACCTGTACCAGAACCTGACCGGAATAGAGGTCAAGTTCAACTTCGACGGCATTCCGTCACTTCGAGCCCAGATAGAACAGGGTGCCTATGCTGACGTAGTGGTATCGGCAGACCTGAAGCACATGAACGCCATGAGGGCCGAGGGACTGCTCGACAACAGCACGGTTACGATCTTCACTCATAACAAGATGGCGATAGTCGTTCCCAACGACAACCCCGCCAACATTAGAAGCCTTGAAGATCTGGCCAGGCCGGGAGTAATGATCGTCATGGGAACGAAAGAGCTGCCTGCCGGAGACTACGCCCTCCAGGTTCTGGACAAGCTGGCCGCCGATCCGAATTTCGGTCCCGAGTACAGAGAGATGGTGCTGGAAAACATGGTCTCAGAGGAGACGACCGTCAACCGCGTGGTGTCCAAAGTGGCCTTGGGCGAGGCGGATGCCGGATTTGCCTTCATATCCGATGTCAGCCCCCAGATGGTGGGAAAGGTCACCAGGATCCCGGTGCCTGATGAGTACAACGTGGTGGGAGACTTTCCCATAGGGGTGCTAAAGCAGTCCGAGCACCCGGAGGAGGCTCGGAATTTCATCGAGGTGGTGATGTCCAAGGACGGCCAATCGTTTATAGCTAAGTATGGATTTATCCCAGTGAAGACGCAATAGGAATGGGTCCCCCTTCCTCATGGACAGGGGAGATTGCCTGGTGGCCGTAAAGGGTCCCGGGCCCAGGATTTCGGTCCCCGGGCAGGGGCAGAAAGTTCGGAGAATTATGGATTTAAACCGGTTCAAAATCGAGGATCTGAGGCGCTCTTGCGGGACGAACCTGTGGGCGGGATTTCAGGCCCGCCCCAAGAAGGTCGCCCTCAAGGTGACCCTAGCTCTGCTCATGTTTGCAGCCGTGATGTTCATCGCTCTGCCGGTAGCCTCCCTCTTCATCCGCAGCTACTCGGGCATAACCATGCAAACCCTGCAGGACCCGGTGGTGCAAGACGCTCTGATGCTGAGCCTGGCCACATCCACAATCGCCACCATGGTTGCCGTGTTCATGGGCACGCCCATCTCCTACATCAATGCCCGTTTCAACTATCCGGGAAAGGAGCTGATCGATTCGCTAATCGATCTGCCGGTGGTCCTGCCGCCGGCAGTGGCTGGAATAGCCCTGTTGATGGCCTTTGGCCGGATGGGCGTCTTGGGCCAGTACCTCAACGCCTGGGGATTTAGCATCGCCTTTACCACAATTGCGGTGGTGATAGCCCAGATCTTCGTCTCGTCTCCGTTTTACATGCGCCAGGCCAGGACCAGCTTTGAGGCCGTGGACCTGGTCTTCGAGAACGCCGCCCGGACTCTTGGAGCCTCTGAGACCTACGCCTTCCGCCACGTCACTCTGCCCATGGCGCTAAACGGCCTAATCTCCGGAGCCATCATGACCTTCGCCCGCTCTCTGGGAGAGTTCGGCGCTACTATAATGTTCGCCGGGAACTTCCAGGGAAGGACCCAGACCATGCCGCTAGCCATATACACCGCCATGCAGGGCGATCTGTATGTATCGCTCTGTCTGTCCCTGATCCTGGTGGGCTTCTCCTTCGGAGTGATATTGCTGGTCAAGTTCCTGACTCGCAGGATGTACAAAAATGTTAGAAATTGATATCAAGGGCAGGCTCAGGGATTTCCAGCTGGACGTCTCGCTGAAGGTCGCAAAGGGAGAGATCCTGATGCTTATGGGGGAAAACGGCTGCGGCAAGACCACCATCCTCAATGCCGTGGCCGGTCTGTTCACGCCTGAGAAGGGAGAGATAGTCGTCGACGGCCGCATTCTCTTCGACTCCGAGAACAGGATCAACCTGCCGCCTGATGAGAGGAACGTGGGCTACGTCTTCCAGAACTACGCGCTGTTTCCCCACATGAGCATTTACGACAACGTGGCCTTCGGGCTGCGCAGCCGCAGGCTTTCGAGGGGTGAGGTGAAGACCAGAGTTGAGAGTCAGCTGGAGACCTTTGGCCTGTGGGAGATACGGGCGGCCAAGGCCTCTCAGATCTCGGGCGGGCAGAAGCAGCGCACGGCTCTGGCCCGGGCTCTGGCAATCGAGCCGGACCTTCTGCTCCTGGACGAGCCGCTGTCGGCCCTGGACATCATAAGGCAGGCCGCCATGAGGAAGGAGCTGCGGGAGAGGGTTCGAGACTGTGGAGTACCGAGCGTCATGGTAACCCACGACCCGAGAGACGTCTCCACCATCGGGGACCAGGTCTGTCTGGTGGAGAGGGGACGGGTGGTGAAGTTCAGCCGGGCCGGAGAGATTGCCACCTGGGGGGACGGGAATGCGGATGAGACGGCTACATCGTCGGGAACTGAAGTGATAGCATGAGGAGATCAGCGGTTTTAGAGGAGGCCAGACGGCGCTTCCTTGAGGAGATCAGACGGACGGCGGTCGAAGACAGCGATCTGAAGCTGGACCAGGAGGTGGTGGTGAGCACTCCCCTGAGCCCCAGTGAGGCCATCGGTGTTCCGGAGAGGGATGACTATCCGATCCTGCGGGGACGTGAAGTCCTGATGCAGGCGGATTACCGGGGTTCATCCGGCCAGGCCTTCACCTCGGCCAAGGGCAGCTTTCGGGGAAGCCTGAACGACGTCCTGGAGATGCCCCTGAAAAGCGCCTTCGAGATGGCGGTTCTGGTCTCCACCATGAATTCCGTCCTCAGGCATCGGGGTCTGGTTGAGGGGACGGTGCACTGCAAGGACAAAGAGCCGGAAAAGTGCGCGTCCTGTCTGAAGGAATGGCTGGCGGAGCAGAACCCAGGCCGGGTGGGCCTGGTGGGAATGCAGCCGGCCTTCTTGGAGGCGCTGGTGGAAGTGATGGGACCGGATAGGGTGATGGTCTCGGATCTGGCCTGCGCCGGCGAGGTACGCTGCGGGGTGAAGGTGTTAGACGGCCTGGACTGCCGGGAGGTCTTCCGGGACTGCGACCTGATCCTGGCCACCGGCTCAACTCTAGCCAACGGCACCATCGATGTGGTCATAGACGAATGCCAGCGCCATGCAAAACGGCTGGTCTTTTATGGAACCACCATCGCCGGAGCGGCCTATCTCCTGGGGCTGGAGAGATGGTGTTCCTGCTCCAGGTAAAAGGCAATTATATGACTTCACCAGGCGAATCGGTCATCTATTAATAACATTTTTCCAAATAGTGGCGGGATGGACACTGGCCTCATCATATTATCCCTCCAATCCCACCCCGGCCTTCTGCCGTTTATGCGTGCCGCATCGCTCCTGGGCGTTCTGGAGCTTTATCTGCTGATCCTTCCTGCGGTCTACTGGTGTTTTGACCGCCGGCTAGGGTTGCGTATGGCCTTGATCCTGGTCGTCAGCCAGTCCATCAACTACGCCCTCAAAGCGGCCTTTCACCTGCCGCGCCCCTACTGGGTCATTCCGGAAGTGAAGGCCTTTTCCGGCGAAGCCTCGTTCGGCCTTCCCTCCGGCCACGCTCAGAACGCGGTCTGCGTGTGGGGGATGCTGGCCTGCTACGCCAGGGCTTCCTGGGTGCGGGCAGTCTTGCTGTTATTGATTGCGCTGATCAGCGTCTCCCGCCTCTACCTGGGCGTCCATTTTCCAGGCGATGTCCTGGCCGGATGGGCCATCGGAGCCCTGATTTTACTGCTCTTTATGGTGCTGGACCGGCCGGTCTCGAATTGGCTGGGAGGGCGAAGCCTGGCGGGGCAGGTTGGGGCATCCCTTTTGGCATCGCTCGCTCTCCTGTCAGCATACGCCCTGGCTCAGGCCTCTCTTGGAGAATGGCAGACGCCTGAGGTCTGGATCGAGAACGCCCTGAAATCGGGAGTGGCCCTGGATCCTTTGAATCCGGAGGGGATTTTGGCCGCGGCCGGGATGGTCCTGGGAATAGGCACCGGCGCAGCGGTCCTTCAGGGGCGGGGAAATTTCGATCCTCATGGGCCGGCGGCAAAGTGCTTGCTGCGCTACGTCCTTGGAATGATCATCCTGGCCCTGACCTGGTACGGCCTGGGGGCCCTTGCCCACGGCCTTGATTCTCCCATGGCCCATATCATGTACTACCTGCGCTCTCTTCTGGCCGGAGCCTTCGTGGCCGGGGCAGCGCCGCTGCTTTTCGTGAAGCTGGGGCTGGCAGAAAAAGAGCAGAGCGCGTAGAGCTGAGGCCGGAGACCGGGCGCCCTAGGCCTTAAGCCTAACCCGTCTGCCTCTGCAATGCCGCCTCTGCAGAGCGGAAGCACTTTCGTGCCTGCTCCGGGTCACCCATCCTCAGGTAGGCCACGCCTTTGCCCTGCCAGGCGGCGCTCTTGACCGAGCGGACCTGCAGGGACTTCTGCATGTAGTAGAGGTCGTCTGCGGCTCGCAGGGTGCGGTCGAAGTCCTTGATGGGGTCGTAAGCGGGCGAGGGTGAAAGGTAAAGGCCGGCTATGCCGCCGTAGAGGAGCGCCTCCAGGTCGGTCGGATTGCTGACCGAGGCATCTTTCAGGTACTGGTAGCAGCTCTCGAAGTAAGTTCTTCCGGCCTCGCTCAGAATCGGATCGGAGCTGTTGCAGTAGTCGATCAGCTCCCGGGCATAGGTACAGGGAGAGTCGTAGGGGGAGGTGCTGAAGAGCTTGATGGACATGCTGTCGTTTTCCAGGCCCAGGTTGAAAAGCGCGAATCCCTTGTACTTCAGAGCGTTGCTGTAGGAGTTGTGCAGCTTGAGGGCTTTTTCATAGCACTTGATGGCGCTCTTGTAATTCCCGTCGGAGAAGTACACATTCCCCTGGCTCAATAGGTCGGAGGAGTCAGGCGGGTTCTGGATGCTCCAGGAGTTGTAGGCCCCCAAAAAGAGGGAGGCAACAGCTATGCAGACGGTGACGATCTTGTCCGGCTCCATTTTACTGCTCACTCATAGAGTACATCGTCCAGATAGACTGTACACCCGGTGGGATTGTCCTGCTTGGAAACCGTTATGCAGAAACCACTGACCACGCTGCTCAGGTCCCGGCCGGAGAGGTCCAGGCTGTACTGCCGCCATTCGCTTCCCAGGACCACCGGACCAGTGGATACCCGGCCCAGAGTATCAGAGGGGCTTCCCCCGGCAGAAAACTCGGCCACCTCGCCCCCAATGGCACCTCGGGCCCAGAAGGAGAGCCTGCTTGAGCCTGCCAGGTCAGATCTTCCCGGCTCGGACCCGGAGTTTCCGTCAGGGTACTGCCAGCATACTCCGGCCCGGCCTGCGCCCTGGGCCTGGGCTGCCGAATACACGATCTTAATGCAGGCCGGGGCCGATAGCGGCCCCTCAGCCGAGTTCTCGTCTATAGATATGTCGCCCCAATCGCCCATGTAGCCGGAAGGATAGAAGGCCTGGGATACGTCCACCTGGGCCGATCCGGCGACGGTAATGAAGCCCAGTGTCAGTAGAACGGTGAAGGCAATTTTCAACTGCTCATACCTCCAGAATCCTGGGATTAGTGGATCGTGTATAAAAAGGGCGCGAGGAGATGGGAGGCGCGCGAGAAGAAATACAACTATATAGAAATTCGCGCTCATAATCACTGGATTTTTTAAAGCCCTTCGCTGGTAGCAGCGAGCCCGCAGTGGCCGGGAAAAAGGGGGGACAAGCCAGCTTTTGCGCCGGCTCCGGGAGGGGCGGTCAGGTTCAAGCGCTTACTTTAGTTCTGGCGATATACTTGATCAGGTCCGGTGCGACCCGAGACTTGGCCTGGATCTGGTCTGCAACCTCATCCAGGCTTGCGCCGCTATCGGCCAGGGCGTGAATCTCCTCAACCGTGGCATCGTCCACGGTGTAATACTCGTCCAGGTCCTTTCTGTGGCCCCACACGTCGCCTTCCAGCAGCTCAATTCCCTGCATCTCCAGAAATACCTGAATGGCATTGGACATGGTTTTCTTGTAGGAAGGTGGCGTCTGGACAACTCTTAAGCGGGGGCATCTCTGCATCAGGTTAAGAAAGTCCACATTGGAGGCCCTAAAGGCCAGATGGATCGCCTTCTCATTCGGATTTAAATCCGAAATTTCGTTTCTTGCGCTAACTACTCGGAATCTCATTTTATCACTCATATCAATAAATTCCTTCATATTATTAATAGACACTTCCGGCTATACACATCTGTTAAAATTTCAATAAAATACGTGGCAATCGAATCTTTTGCATTGATTTCTATCCTGATAAATCTTCTTGTTCTGTCGATCAAGCGCTAACTAGATCTATAACGATTAACTAAACAGTTTGCCGCGTTCTGGCGATCAGCTGTGCTGGATAGCGGGGCACAGGTCGCTGGCCAAGAGGCAGTCTGCAGGCCAATTCATCGAGAAGATGGCGGGTCCCTGTGAGAGAAGGGCGCTGTGTGACATTGCAGTGCGGTGCTGCCTAAAGGAGCCGCCTCAAATGTCGAGATTCCGGGGCGGGTCGGGCCTTTACCATCGCGTCAAAGGCTTCTCAAAAGAGGGCGCTGTGAATCGGCGCTTGTCCCGCCTGCGACCCGATTTGCCCTTTTTCGAAGCGTCTCTAGAGATTGCTGATCCCTGCCCAAAGGCGCAAGCTATATATATTCGTCAATCAACGTATGATGCATTGGCAAGAGTCGAGATCGATTTTCGTTCCCCCTCCTACACCCGAGACTTTTGCCTCCCTCCTACTTTTCGCAGCCCGAGAATATTCTAACCTTAACTCCGGTTTTTAGGGAATAACTCCAATCCCATTTTTTCATTTATCCTTTCTAATTTTTTAGGTACTTCTGAGATAATATTACAATCATTTAATTGGATCAGGTAAACCTTGCTGAGTTCT
>JABLXE010000021.1 GCA_013178225.1 Methanotrichaceae archaeon | reverse complement strand
AGTTCTCTTAACATGAGAAACTCCTCCCATTTCAGCATCAATACAGCCTTTGATTTGAAAATCAAAAGCTGTAGAGGTGGGCATTTTTATCCCGCCGAAATTGAGCACTTTTTGACCGCCTATGACAAGGGCTGAGTTCAACCATTCATTTCACCTTCTGCATGGGAGCCATAGCCCAGGTGACGGACCATGACCATCTTGGTCAGGATGAAGGCTGCAAGGCACAGAAGCGACGACGTCAGGCCATTTCCCACCACCAGATAAAAACCCAAGAGACAGATCAAGGATCTCACCAAGAAACTGCTCAAAGCAAGCAGAGCGGGTTGCGAAGAGCCGGGCAGGCGTCTGGTTGTAATCCACAGGCCTCCGAAGTAAAAGATACCCAGAGCTATGCCCAAAGAAGTGCTCAGAATTAGAGTTACCGTTTCCTGAATCAACTCTGCTCTCCTTCGATCTCTTTTTGCTCCTTCTTTACCCAGAACCAGGCATTAATGCAGCCCATAGCCAAGCCGGCAGTCAAAAACACCAAGGTCCATGATACTGAACTTGGATAATTGATATCGATCCAAACCCCTACGGCCACGCCGATCAAGGTTGGAACTGCTACCGACCATCCGATTACCCCCATCATTCCCAGCCCGAACCAGATGCCTCTATCCTTCTCACGTCTGGCCTTGATTTTGCGCTCTTCTTTTGCGCCTATCTCTTCTATAAACTCCTCGCGGTCTTCGTCCATCCATTCGTCCTGTTATGTCTTTTCAAAGAGGTTTTTGGCAAAGTCGGCCTCGAGCTTTGCCAGAATGGTTCGTGTTTTCTTCTCTCGTTCATCCAGGACTCTGAATTCATTCTCAACGGTTCTCCTGAGCACACCCAAATCTTCGCTAGGTATCGCTTTCCTGGTCGAGACTGCGACTTCGTTGGCACATTTAACCAGAATTCCTTCGCCTAGGGCCAGAAATTCCTCTTCTTTTTTCGCTGCGGATTGATACGATAGTATTCCCGGAACCAGAGCTGCCACAAAATCAATATGCTTGGGAAGAATACAGAAAGAGCCATTCTCGGCTTCCGCTATAACTTTGCTCACTTCTCTATCGATCAGAACTCTCATGGGCAAGAGAACCTTCAGTCTCATTTCTCGGCTTCCTCGATATTTCCGATCATGTAAAGTGACTTTTCAGGATAATCGCTGAACTCATCGTTCAGGATGCGCTCACATCCGTTCAGAGCATCATCGAGTCGAACCATCTTTCCTTTTCTTTTGGTGAAATGCTCAGTGGTGAAAAATGGCTGGGTGAGGAACCGCTCCAGTCTTCGTGCCCGGTTTACGGTCCTTCTATCATCTTCCGACAATTCCTCAAGTCCAAGCATGGCGATTACGTCCTTCAGCTCTTCGTATTCTGCGAGCGTCTTGCGTATTCTCTGGGCAATGCGATAGTGTCTTTCGCCCACAATATGAGGGCTGAGCATCGACGAACGGGATTGAAGGGGATCGATAGATGGATACAACCCCTGGCTGGCCATTTTTCTGGAAAGTACGATAGATGCTGATAGGTGGCCGAAGGCATGAGCCACGGCTGGATCTGTAAAATCATCAGCTGGGACGTATACCGCCTGAACCGAGGTGATCGCTCCGGTCCTGGTGCTGCAAATTCTCTCCTCCAGCTCGGCAAGCTCCGTTGCCAGTGTAGGCTGGTATCCCACCCGCGAGGGCAGCTGTCCCATGAGGCCGGAAACTTCAGACCCCGCCTGAACAAAGCGGAAGATGTTATCGATAAGTAGCAGTACATCCTTTTTGATATCGTCCCGGAAATACTCGGCCATGGTGAGAGCGGAATGTCCCACTCTGAATCTGGCCCCTGGCTGTTCGTTCATCTGGCCGAACACCAGAATTGTCTTATCCAATACCTCGACATCTTTGATCTCCCGGTAGAGCTCTTCTCCTTCTCTCGAACGCTCTCCAATTCCGCAGAAGATGCTGATACCTTCGTATCTGCCGGCAATATTATGGATCATCTCCATGATCAGGACCGTCTTTCCCACGCCAGCGCCACCAAAAAGCCCGGCTTTTCCTCCCCGTTCAAGGGGCGATAAGATGTCTATGGCTTTAACCCCTGTCTCAAAGATTTCGGATGATATGGATCGTTCTGATACCTGAGGAGGCGTCTGGTGAATAGATCGGAAGCTCTCTGCCTTAACTTCACCAAGATTATCTATAGGTGAGCCGAATACGTTGAATATCCTTCCCAGCAGTTTTTCTCCCACAGGCACCATTAGAGGTCGACCTGTGTCAATCACTTGTGAGCCACGCGCCAAACCTGCTGTAGGCGTCAAAGCCACTCCCCGCACGGTTTGGGGATCGATATGGGAGAGCACCTCCACGAGCACGCTGGCATCATTTCCCGCCTTAAGCATATTGTGAATTTTTGGCAGAGACTCTGGAAATCTGGCATCTACGACGCTTCCCCGGACAGATACTACCTCTCCTTGCCTCAATGAACTCAATTGTCTTTGCTCCTCGATGATTTTTAATATTTTTCTTTTATACTATAAATAATCCGCGCAGAAGAAAGACCATTGACAATATTCGATGGTAGACCTCACCTTAATTCAGATATGTAGATCCTGCCATGCTATCGAGATTTTTGTCGGTATCACAATTCATAAGGGATCAAAACTGTGTAGGAAAATGATATATGCAATAACATGCAATATTTATATTATAATTAAAGATGTGAATGAGAGGCACGAAGATGGCTGAAGAAATGGTTGGAGTTTGTCCGTATTGCGGAAGACCTTTTCGCCTAGAACCTCGCTCAGGGGGCGAAGGTTGGGCTTTCTGCGGGGAGGTGTGCGTCAATCCTGCTGCGATCCCTACCGGGGCCAGGTTGCAGGCCGATCAAGCCACGATGAAGTTCGTGGACGGAAATATGAAGGAACTGACCCGCGAGGAATACCAGAAGTTACACGGCTTCGATCCCTTGCCTGTGTGGAAGGCTATCGAGAAATGGAGGGAAGAGCAGATCCAGAAATGGAAGGCTTGATTAGTACATTTGGGTGAATTCTTTATCCTGAAAATTCATTTTTTGGTTGTTTTCTCTCAACATAAATCTTAAAATCAATCTAGCAATATAAATATTTTCAATTTGCAATATTAGACATTTTGCACTGGATATTCAACAAAAAAATTTCTTATAGTAGAGCGTCTCCAATTATACTTGCTATTGATGAAGATAAATATTCCAAATGAAAGAGAGCTGGCTTCGGATCTAAATGCAGGTTTGATCACAGCTATCTCCAACATCCCAGATGCGATGGCCTCCGCCATCCTGGCCGGTGCCAATCCCGTTCACGGTCTTTATGCTCTTATGACCGGAACATCGGTCGGCGCGATTCTTACCAGCTCGCGTTTCATGACAGTTTGTACTACAAGTGCCATGGCATTGACTGTTGGTAGCGCGCTTTCCAATTTCAGTGGCGAAAGCTATACTTCAGCACTCTTCTCACTTACCATCCTCATAGGAATAATTCAGGTGGTTTCAGGTCTCCTCAAACTGGGTCATTTCGCCCGTTTTGTGTCCAATGCAGTAATGATCGGCTTCTTATCAGGAATTTCAGTTCTCATCGTTATATCTCAATTGGGGAGCTTGACCGGATTTTCAAGCGAATTTGATCAAACTTTGGCCAGAGCTGCAGATCTGTTCATGAATTTGCACCAGGTTGATGCACATACTCTGGCCATCGGAACTCTGGCACTCCTTTTAATATCCTTTTTCGATCGAACCAAGCTACGCAACTTTTCTCTGCTCTTGGCTACCATTTTGCCTTCGGCGGCCGCCCTGATATTTCAGTGGAATGAAGTGATAACTGTCGCGGATATAGGTGGCGTCCCACAGAGCCTGCCATCTTTTATGTTGCCCGATATTTCTTTAATGCCTGGCTTAATTATCCCAGCGCTCGCGGTGAGCCTTATAGGTCTTGTGCAGGGAGCTGGAATCAGCAAGGCATATCCAAATCCTGATGGAAGTTATCCAGATATATCTCGTGATTTTGTAGGTCAGGGTGGAGCAAATATTGCGGCAGGCTTCTTCCAGGGTATGCCACTCGGCGGCTCGTTAGCCGCCACAATCTTAAACCTCAATTCTGGCGCAAAGTCGCGACTGTCAAATTTGGTCTTCAGTCCTATAATAATCCTCTCGGTGCTGCTATTCAGGGAAGAAGTGGGTTTGGTCGCGGTCCCAACGCTGGCGGCAATTCTCATTGCGGCCGGTGTACAGTCGTTACGTAGGGAACGTATCATGGAAGTCTGGAATATCGGCATGGGATCTAGAGTTGTAATGCTATCGACGTTCGTTCTTACCATTTCATTGCCCATCATCTGGGCTATATTCGTGGGAGTTGTGCTGTCAGGAATAGTGCACTTTTCCAATATAGCCGATGGAATAAAAATTATTAAGATAGTGCCTAAAAAGGACGGAACATATGAGCAAGAGGGCCCTCCTCATGAGCTGCCAAGTAATTCGATTACCCTGTTGGATATCCATGGTAGCTTGTTATATGCAGGGTCTGATAAATTAAAGTCTCTTCTTCCTTCGGCTGAGAAATCTTATAATTCTGTGGTAATTTTGCGATTATATCGGCAAAATATTGTCTGCAGAGGTTTCATCGTTGTTCTGGAAAGCTATGGGGAGCAGATTAAATCCAACGGAGGAAGGCTCATGTTAGCATGGATCAGCCATTCAGGAAAAAAGCAGGGAAATTCAAGTCAGACTTTATTAAGCGAGGAGAATATTGTTTTGGCTCCCGATTTATTGATCACATCAACCAAAGACGCTCTAATTCTAGCACAGCAATGGTTGCATGAAAATTCGGGAAGTCCCGCAGATACGGTTTATCCTTAAGCTATAAATCAGCCTTCAGGTTAACCTAAATCCAATAATCGATATTCATGGGCTGTTATGCTTGGTTAGGCTTGCCCTTGCTAATCTTTTTTCTTCCATTTGCCGGATTCCTCATCCTTTTCATAGACATTTTTTACTGCAGACCAAGCAACCCTATGCGCGGTCTCCTCGCGGCTTGCATCTCCACGGCGCTCTTCCGGTTCAGCGTATTGCTCCCAGGCGCTATTAAACGCCTTCATGTAAATTTCCTGCGCATGTTTGGGAAGATTTTCTCTAACGCTATCCGGTAGGTGATCAATATCTTCGTAAGGCATTGCCATCAGTCCCTAAATAACAAAAATAGACAAATGGCCTTATTCAATGGCCACAGTAGTTCCTTTCCATTCTTTAGCGGTGCGGGCTTCCTTTTTCTCAATCGTCAGATGCAATAGGCCATTTCTATACTGGGCTCTGGCTGTCTCCGGCTTGACAGGCTCATCCAAATAGGTATGAGTTGCGAATTTGAGATCGCCGGTCGTCTCCAATCTGAAACTCTCCTGGTCTACAACCAGTTTGATATCCTGCTTTTCCACTCCAGGAAGCTCAACAACTATCCTGAAAAATACCTCATCCTCGGATTTATCAATAACAGGAGACCTGCCCTCGACTGATCGAACTCCACGCAAAGATGGCCTTATATTGCCGAATTCGCTGAATACGGGTTCCTTTCCTGGTTCAGCTGAAAAAGAAAAGCCGTACACAAATGGACCTATTCTCTTTCTTGCGCCAGCTGTAGCTTCGGCCTCTCGGCCCATCCTTTCCACTTCTTCAGGCAGTTCTTCAAACATGCGCATCATGTTTCCAAGCATGCCCCTGAACCATTCATCTTCCCTTCGAACAACCCTTGACGTTGGGTACCTTTCTCTCATCTCTCAACACTCCTATGAAATCCAATTTTTATGCAATTTTTGTGATAATTTAATTGATCATATACCGACCAAATTACTAGTGCTATCCACTTTCTTTACCATATTTTCATTCATTATTATTCATATATCTTTCCCTCCAAAAAATTTTGACACTTTCGATTTCGATATTTAAAGCTTTTTGAACACATCCTTTAGTTTGCGATAGCATATGCATTGACCACATCCAGTCGTTCAACCACCCTCTTCATGCCTGACCAAGTCCGAATTTCATATATCAGAAATTTGAAGGCGACTGCTGTCCGTGTTTATGCAGAATCTGGCGCAATTTCAGGTCTTCGATGCTATATGCCTGTCCGCTGACAGACAGGGCTTCCAATTCATATCTTCGTATGTGTTTAGCTCTTAGCTCCTTCAGGTGCAATCATCAGGGCTACATTGGGATTCTTCTCAATTTAGCTATTTTCATAGTATCGATTTTGGTGAATACCGATAAAGTCAGATCCTCGTAGCCTGTTGTCAGCATACATCTACAGCGGGCAATATTTGACCCGGATTCCTCTGGATTCCTCTGTGATAGTAGCTACTGATTAAATTAAACCAAAAATATTGAATGTCGGGGCGCTCACAAGCGCCCTTGCATTCATTTGAAGAGATCCATAAATCCATAGAACTCCTCAGGGTCACCTCCGCTTATTTCGACATCTCCGTTAGTGACGGCATCCGTGGGATTTAGCTTTCCTAAAACCAGGTTCTTCCATGTCAGCGAGTCGGTGACGATGGTGAACCTGGGATCATCAGCCGTTTCTTGCTGAACATCCACGATCCCCTTTCGAATGTATATGACATAATCGCCAGAGACGGGCTCATCCGAGAGAGTGAGGTCAACCAAGTACTCCTCTTCCAAGGCTTTAGAGGCGTTGAGGCTCACGGCCATGCATCTGAATATGTCCTCCATGGGCATGTAGAAGATTATATTATCGTCCAACACCCTGAAGCCCCTATCAAGCGGGATGTTTATCTGGCCGGTCTCCTCGAGATATTCGGAGAGGAGATAGTTTCTCACCTGAGCATTTGAGGACTCTTCGGCCAGGGATAGGATTGACGAGTTTTTGACATCCCGAGCTTCAGCATTTTGCGGATCGAGGAGGAGGACACTATCTGATAATATCAGAGCCCGTTTCATATTCCCTTCATCCAAGGCCGCCTTCGCCTTGACGGCAAGTTCGGCAATGCCGCCGGCCAGGTAGGCCCTATCCTCCGCCTCTTCTCGGGGAGAAGTCGGGAATATATCTCTGCTCTTGCCGGTAAACCATCCCATGTACTGCTGGAAGATCTGGAAGATATCTCGATCTACTTCGCCGAAGTATTCCTTCAAGTTTGGATCATTGGCGAGGTGGGGCGGCAGTTCGATGACTTCGATGATCTCGCCGGGGATCAGCCCTTTGTTCATATAGCGGACCGTCTGGTCATGAACGTACTGGAGAGCATCGCGGGCGTTGGTGAGGGTACGGCTGACATTTTCGGCGCCGACGATTGGTCCACCGCCGCTGTGGATCAAGACCAGGTATTCCGCATTGAGCTTCCTCATATCATCTATGCTGGCTATGTAGTTCAGTGGGTCGCGGTGAGATGCGCCGCGAAGTGTATTGATGGCTGGAAACGATTTGTAGAAGTTCCCTATCTGAACTATCACCTTCTCGTCCGGCAGCCAGACGTAGATTATGTCTGTGGTCTCACCAGGAGCGTGGACTAGGGTGAGATTTACTCCGGCAATATTGGCCTCAAGCATGTCCCCCACAGTCCTGGTGGGCGGTAGATATCCCGACGGTCCTGGGATCGAGAAGGGGAAGATGCCGCCATTTACAAAGTAGCCTGGATCATTCTGGTACGGTATGCCCGCGTACTTAACTGCCCGGTATACTTTAACGGGAAAGATCTGACTGCATAAAGCACTCGGGCCGAAGAGGTTCTTCTCAAAGGTCTCATGAGCTATAATCTCCGGCGAGTCGTTCCCAGCAAAGACGCTAGTCCCCTGCATATGGCAGTCGTGGTAGTGGGTGTAGATGATGGCCTTGACTGGCTTTTTGGAAAATATATCGTCAAGATGCTTGTTGTAAGCTGCTTTAACCATTTTTGCGGACGTTATGCTCTCTCCGGGATCGACTACGATAAGGCCATCAGTTCCTTCTATTAAAACTGGATTGGCGCGACCGTAGCCCACGGCGACATAAACCCCATCTGTTACGTTATATATGGTTGGTGGCGTCCATCCCGCCGTGAGAGCGACCAGATCAGGGTTGGCGCTGACCGACTCGGGCTCAAAGGCCATTGCAGACGATAACCAGAGGAATGACAATAAGATTATCGCATTGTAATGATTTCTGATTTTCATATTTATCCCTCTGTGAGTTATCGCTTGGATTATAAAATAATTTTCATTGGTATGGTACTATACTAGATGCAATTTTGGCCTATTCCATCCATTACTGAGTGCTCTGCCGCTCGATTGATCTAATAGAGAGGGTGTGAAGCCATCCCCGAGATAAGTCTTCTTACTTCTTGACTTGAATTGCCGTTTATCCCTCACGCACCTTATCTAAGGCGATGCATTCCAAATATCCCACATATTTTTCAAGCCTTCTGCTGTGCGCTTCCATACAACGACATACTTGATGTTCTGCTCAGAAGGCGCTCCACTGGCTGGACGGATTTCTAGAACACCTGTTCCCCTCTCAACGGCAAAATCTCCGCTAGCAGATACCTCGACGGTATTCAGGCTCACTCCCTTTACACCTGATGCCATGACAGTTCCCCAGAAATCCTCGATAGCTTTTTTGCCTTGTATCATACCAGCATCTGGTGGAAAGATAACCGCATCATCGGCAAAACCAGATGCCGTTATTGAGGCGTCACTCTTTAGAAACCCTTCTTCGAATTTTTTATTGGCCTTATCGATGGCCGTCTTTATTTCGTCGCTATTCAATTCGATCCACTCCTCGACTTTTCGTACCTTTTAAAAAGAATCTTAAATTTTAACTTTCTCTACTTCGTTGAGGAAATAGAAATTGCTTTCAATAATACCAGCATCCATTAGTGCTTTTTTTACACCCTCTGATTGAATGAACTTGCGTGCAATTTCTAGATTATCCCATTCAATCAAAACGATGACTTCATTAGTATCGTCAGCATTTCGAAGAAGGGTCCATCCTTTCGCACCGGCAGCCTTTCGAATAACCGCAGCTTGATCAAACACTTGCTTAGCCTTAGCATAATCTGCAGATTTAAGTCTAGATACGAATAGGGCATAATTCATCACCTTCAATCTATTATTATAGGCATTCCAATGGTATATAATTTTGGTTTTTTTCTAAAGTCAATTATTAGTAAAGTCGGTCAAGAGGTTTACAATTGACCTATTGAAAACTAATGTTACAGCGCTTTGCAATACATTGCTTGAAAAATAATTGGCTTAAAAATACAAAAATAGAACCTGCCCATCCTAAAGAGGACGGGCAGCTTTGCTTATGGACCTATCGGCATTGCTTTGGGAAAGCTTAAGGCGATAAGCGATGGTCTGCCACCAGTTCCGCAGGGCCAGACGATAGAATCGCCAGCCACGGCCGGCCAGGCATTGATTCCGGCAGGAGCCTCGAACCTCCACGCTTCACGACCATCCTCTCTCAGGAAGGCATAGATGGTCCCGTCGAAGGTGGCAGTAAAGACCAGATCATTGATTACGGTAGCCCCACCAACATTGATGGAATCGAAAGTCTTCTCCCAAAGGATTTTGCCCGTCTCGACATCGATGGCCACAAGTCCTCCTTTAGCCTGGTCGAAGCTCTGCGCTTCAACGATGCTGCTGTCTGTATAATTGGTATAAAGATCGAGGTAGGGGACAAACACCACTCCCTCAGCATAGGCCATAGGAGTTTCCACTCCGCCAAAGTAGCCAGGATACACCTTGGTCACCCCTTGGGGCAATTTTGCCAGCTGGTCGTTGAGATGTGTTCCCACGATTGTGGTCCATAACGTGCAGCCAGTGGATCGATTGAATGCATAAATCTTGCCTAATTTGCCGGCTCCAATCACTATTTCCTGGGCGGTTCCGCCAATTTCGGCACGGGCAAGGATAGGGGGGATCTGGAAGTCGAGGTCGAGAATATCGTGGGGATTGACCTGGTTATACCATACGAGCCTGCCGTCGCTGCTGTCCAATGCCAGGATGCTGTTGGTGTAAAGGTTGGGGCCAGGGCGGCTGGAGCCGTTGGGAAACCGGGGCGTCCCCGGCCAGGGTGCCGGATTGCCGACCCCCCAGAACATGATTCCTGTTTTCAGATCCACAGACGGAGTGTACCAGCAGCCTCCGCCGCTATTAACTTCTCTGTTGCCCCAGAGATCAGGTGTATCAACAGTGCTGAAGTTCCATTTAATCCGGCCGGATTGCTGATCCAGGGCATAGATCACGCCGATACTTCCGCCGCTGTAGAAATCCTCAGCGCTAGTTCCTGGGACGGTGGACACATAAACAGTATGGTTGTAGACAGCTGGTTGGATATCTATCCCTACGGTGCTTTTGTCGGAGATGTTCCTTTCCCATATCATGTTCCCGGTCTCTCTGTCCAGAGCCGAGATTTTGTAGACGCCTTTGGCGAAGAAGACCTTTCCCCAACCCACCGCCGGCCCATTGGGGCCGATGGTGGTTAGATTGTAAATCTGCTGCCAGTTGAGCCTTCCATCCATAAGATTCAGCGAGTAGACATTGCTTTGCAGATCCTGTAAGTACACTGTGTTCCCCATGATCAAAGGATTGGAGGAGGCTCCACCAAATAGGCTTGAGGCGTTGATGGGAACCGACCAGACCATTTTTAAACTCTTGGCATTCTCAGAATTGATGTTCACATCAAAAGAGGCCCTGCTGTTATCATAGTCCTTGTTTGGAAGCGGCCAGTCCATTGAATATTGCAGCACCTCGGGAGGGACAGGTCCTGCATCCTCAGCCCAGGTAGGCATGATCAAGAGTGCTGCCAGGAAAATCAGCAACACCATCTCACTAAAGCGGGCTTTTTCAGACTTCAATTCCATCATCCTCTCGATTTCGTCCTATATCGGTCTCATGCGATCCTCAATCTCGTTTACTGAACAATGAACTGACCGTTCATGATCCGAGCATGGGGATCGCAGCGGAAGAAGTAGACCCCTGGCTCATCAGGTGCCTGGAAGGTATAGGTAATCTTTCTCGGGCCGGTTATGAGGTCTCCCTTAAAGATCACTTTTTCAGCAGCGGAAGAGTCGTAAACAGCGAAATTGTGTCTAATTCCAGAGTCCTGGTTATCAAAGTTGACCGTGACCATTGAGCCTGCGGGCACCGTGATGCTCTTGGTATTGAAGGCGATTCCTCGGGCAATCAGATCCACCACGGCCTCATTAGCTGCAGAGAGCGCGGTGACGTTCACGGTGTCTACGACGGATGGATCAAGTGGTGTATGGTCGTTGTTCACCAGTTGAACAGAAAGGTTATGTGGTCCTGGAATCACATTTTGCCATGTATGGGTAATTTCTGCAGAGGGTATATATGTACCTGGGGCAGAGATGGCTGGTTTTCCGGGCTCCGTGGGGACTGCTGCATCTATGTAGTAGTGAATGTGCCCTTCGCCGGCAACATTTTCCTGGCCGAATTTATCTGCCAGTGAAAAGTTCATAACTTCAACTGATACAATCACATTTCCCGCAGCAATTTCCGATCCGTCAGAAGGATCTTTGATCGCAATATTGGGCGTTCCCGTCTCTGTTGCCAGAACAAGAGATGGAAAAAACATAAGCATCAGCAACACAGATAATGCTATCATCCTGGATACGAATGGCTCAATCATAACGCTCACTCCTTGAAGAAAATTAATTCTAATATTCTGTTTCCTAATACTTAGGATTATCGTGGCGGGATATGGTATATTAATTTGGAATCAAATATTAATTTGAATCGAATATTGATTTGAATTTGAAGAGATTGAACATTTAGCTCTATCAATTTCAGATTATCAAATCTGTCCAGGTTTTTGGCAGGAGCTGGCAATCCTGAACTCAGCCAACGTGGGTGCAGCCCTTCCCTGGCTTGACTGGAACCTGCAGCCCTTGCCTACCCGCGAGCGCAATTCGAGGTCCTGGGCGGGTATCGTGGAAAAGGGCCGTGGAGGACTGCCGTTCTGCCAGAGGGCGGGATGTGGCCGGAGAGGTTTTGGGTGGGGGAGCAACCATGGGAAGGAGCTTCGAGAGCGTTAGGATGGGGCATGAAGGAAGTCTCGGAAAGAAGGCTGAAAGCCTCCAGAGGCGCTGAAGAAGGAGGATCGGGTTTACGGGCAGATGCTGGCGGAGATGGCCAAGAAGCATTCCAGCGAGGCCTTCTATGCGCTGGACGATCCGTGGAGACTGCAGTGTTCTCGGTGATGGTTGAGATGTTCAAGAAGGGCGAGATCTAAGAGACTCAGGTCTGAAAGTTGTACATACGATTTTATACAAGTTGAGATGAAGCTATTGGGCGATGCCTATTAGCGTTTGGGCTAACTACTTGTTATCAGATACACTATGGAATGAATTTTCGACAATTGCCCAGTCTGGATTTTCCGATATCGGTAAGCCAGAAAAGAGGCGGTATCATCCATCGGGTAGAATGGGGACCTTTGGAGTTTAAGAAGGTATTTATAAAAAGAATTCTGGCTTTGGAGATGCCAAGAATGAAATGGCGAATTTGTGGGTTATATATAGTTGGAGTTGGGATTAGCCTTAGTATCCCAGCCCCCATCATCTCGGTGGCCACGGATCAGATTTCAAATCGGCACATGCACTCTTTACGTATTCATAGCCAGGCATAGGAAACGGGTATGTGTTGTTTCGGAAATCCCATGCCCATAGAGGCATGCTTGACATTATCCCACCGTCATCACCGGTGCAGCGGCCATTAATTCCCACAAATGGTGTATCATTTACCCGACACTGACAGCTCAAGGGTTTATCTGGATTGGATGGATTCTGGTTTTCCGTGCATGGAGCGCCATCACAGATAGCCCAATATCTATCTCCGGTATAACCTGTTGCGTTTTGATCACAAACTGTTGGCTTCAGCCAAAGGTCACACCATCCACGATAAGAATAAGTCGATACCCAATCATACGTAACATTATCAACTTTATACGGTCCGTACTTAATGGCGTTACAAACAGGAGCTTGATCTACATCGCAAGGATGTTTATTAGTGCATTGGGCCTCCGTCAGGTTTTTGATCTCAGTATCCTGGATTTCGCTTGTTACAACAATATGGGTTTCATTAACCCTCATACAGTCGCAATCAGCCTTGTCGCCATGCATTATGCAGTCGTGGGATGCAGTACAAAGGGCATGCCATCCAGTACACACGACAATTTCCTGAGGTACATCAGTGGAATTATGGGTACCATTAGCCATTTTTTCATCAACTTCTGCCAAACATATCGGCCCATAACTCATTGCTATCAAGATACACGTGATCGCTAAAAATTGAAAACTCATCTTCTTTACCCCTTAGATGGTTTATCTATAATGTCAAGTATTAAGATTCATCAACTTTCTGTATACTCATTAAGAGTTATGTTCGCTTTGTGTTCTATATTTCGCGTTTTATATCATTTTTACTGGATGGCATAACCCCACCCAATTTATTGATGGATTATCATTATATATCTTAATTTTGGATACTTAAAGCTTACACAAGGACTGCAGGTAGTCTACCTTCATTGAGTTGATCGATCCTTCTGGATCTCAATGCAGGCACAAAAGGAGCTGAATGCCTCTGAATGGCGTTTCATCTGGCATATATAGGCCGAGACGTCCTTTGACGCGATTTTTATGTGCAACAACTCAATAGAGGTACACCACCGAGTTTTCAATAACCAATCTATTCAAGCAGACAAGCTGCGAATTAAGCTCTTTAAAAGATGGACGAACACCGAAAAGTTTGAAATTTACTTGTAAAATCGTGCGGGGGTATCATCCCCAGGCACGTCAGCCTCAATGACGAAAGGAGATGTCATAAACGGCTTAGCACTTCGCTCTGATGAGCAGATACTAATACAAGTACATGCACGTATGTTTTGATGTCGACCAAAACCATAACCATAACCGAAGAGGCTTACAACCGGCTGAAGAGTCGAAAGGGTGAGAATCAGAGCTTTTCGGATGTTATTATCCAGAATTTCCCGGCCAAACGAAAGTTTTCAGAGATACTGGCCGAGATAGGCCAGGATGATGCATTGGCAGACCGGATTGAGGCAGCGTCCAAAGAAATGCGTAAATCCAAATTGCGAGAAGTTGATCTTTGATGCTGGTGCTTGATACCACCATCCTGATCGATGCCTTGCACAGGAAGGAGCCAGCACTCAGAAAGATCGTTGAGCTGGAAGAAACTCAAGAAACGATGTGCACAACACAGGTCAACGCTCTCGAGCTATACAAAGGCGCATATTTGCCCACGAAATCCAGGCGAGATATACAGAAAGTCAAGAAGATACTGGATGCCTTTGTTGTCCTCCCGATAAAAGATGACACCTATGAGGTGTTTGCGGCTCTCTCTGCGGAACTCAAATCACGCGGGGAATCGATAAACGATTTCGATTGCCTGATAGCAGCAATCACCATGACTAATGGAGCCTCAATAGTGTCAAACGATAGCCATTTCAAGCGTATCCCTGGATTAGCAGTCATCTCATATTGAACTCGCGATGGCCCACCGTTCCTAATCCACGCACCAGGTGTACGTGCCCCGCACTTGCCGCTAAATTGCTGGTTGGGTCCGAATCAGAATTCGCACCAACTGCAGGAAGAGCCCGCGACCAATGCGCCTATGGCCCGGCAGTTGCATACGGCGGCTCAGCAATTTTAGATTATCCGGCCTTTGGTGAGACCCTCAATTTCCCGACGCCTTGGGCATCCTCAAGGCCAGCAGAAGCAAGAACGGAAGTTTAATATCTTCTACCTACTTCGAGATCAGTTCATGACCATTCACTGGGCTGACGTGATCGCTCAAAAACTGGAGGACAGCGGCCCTCACACCATCGCCACAGGAATCACGCCTTCCGGACCCGTTCATATCGGCAATATGCGCGAGGTCATGTCCGCAGAGGCGGTTTATCGCGCCCTGCAGGACAGGGGCGTGAAGGCACGGCCGATCTACATCGCCGACACCTTCGACCGGCTGCGCCGGCTGTACCCCTTCCTGCCGGAGAGCTTCAAAGAGCATGTGGGAAAGCCCCTCTCGGAGATTCCCTGCCCCACCGGGTGCTGCGGAAGTTACGCCGACCACTTTCTGGCTCCGTTCTTAAGAAGCATGGAGCGCCTGGGCATCAAGCCCGAGATCTACCGGGCAGACGTGCTCTACAAACAGGGCAAGTACGTGGGAGTCATCAAGACCGCCCTGGAGCGCCGGGATGAGATCGCCAGGATCTTAAAGGAAGTCTCAGGGAGAGACGTTCCCGCCAGCTGGAGCCCCTTTGACCCCATCTGCCAGAGCTGCGGTCGCATGGGCACCTCTCAGGTGGTGGGCTTTGACCTGGAGAACGAAACCGTGGACTACCAGTGCCAGTGCGGCTCCAGGGGCAGCGTCTCCATGCGAGGCGGAGGCAAGCTGGTTTGGCGCGTGGACTGGCCGGCCCGCTGGTCGATATTCAATGTAACCATCGAGCCCTTCGGAAAGGACCATGCCACAGCCGGAGGGTCCTACGATACCGGCAAGCGCATCAGCGAGGAGATCTACGGCTACCCTGCCCCCCAACCCATAGTTTACGAGTGGATTCACCTTAAGGGCATGGGGGCCATGCACAGCTCCACCGGAATCGTGGTCACCATCCAGGAGATGCTGGACGTGGTTCCTCCGGAGGTGCTTCGCTACCTGATAATTCGAAACAAGCCGGAAAAGCACATCGAGTTCGATCCCGGCCTGCCGCTTCTGAACCTGGTGGACGAGTACGACCAGAGGAAGGGAGACGAGCGAGCCCTGCAGCTCTCGGCCATAGGTGAGAGCGAGCCCTTCGAGATACCGTTCCGCCACATGGTAACGGCGGTCCAGATCGCACAGGGCAGCGATGATCTGCTCTTCAAGGCCCTGCAGAGGTCGGGGTACGACATATCCAGGCGGGACGAGATCCTGGGCCGGTCCCGGAACGTACAGATGTGGCTGGAAAGATACGCCCCCAAGTTCGTCAAGTTCCAGGTGCGCGAGACCATGCCCCCTGCCGTCAACAACCTGACCGTGGAGGAGCGTCAGGGGCTGGGGCTGCTGGCGGAGCGGGTGGATGACAAGACCGCTCAGGAGATCCACGACGCGGTTTACGCCGTGGCCCAGGAAAAAGGTCTGGACTCCAAGAAGTTCTTCCAGGCCATTTACCTGACATTCCTCGGCGACCGGCAGGGGCCCAAAGTTGGCTGGTTCCTGGCCAGCATGGACCGCGATTTCGTCAAGAAGAGGCTGCTTGAAGCCTCCACAGCAGGTCAATGAAGGCCAGGATCTATCTGTCCGGCCCGATTTTCTCCCAGGCCGAGATTGAGTGGGCTGCGAAAGCCAGGGCTTTCCTGGAGGAGCGATTCGGGGAAAGAGTTGAGGTAATCTGGCCGCATGAGATCGCCTGCGGCACTTCCGGGGAGATATTCGCATCTAACCTCTCCGCACTGCAGGACTGCGGCCTCATGATCGCGGTCCTGGAGGGGGCGCAGGTGGACGACGGAACGGCCTGGGAGATCGGCTACTTTTATGCTCGCGGCGGACCCATCCTGGGCATCCGCACCGATTTTAGAAAAGCCGGCGAACGCAGCGACTCCAGGGTGAACGCCATGATCGAGCAGTCCTGCTCATCGATCGCCCGCGACCTGGAAGAGCTGGCATCCGATATGGAGAAGGTTCTGCCCTGATAAGCCCGCTATATGGACAGCCCCTGCTCCTGGTGGAACGCAAACTGCGGGTCCTGGTAGCAGCGGACCTGCATCTGGGCCTCGAATACGAGCTGTGGTTGGGGGGAATAAGCATTCCCAGCCAGACCGATGGCATTCTGAAGAGGCTGAGGGCCGCCGTCTCCGAGCAGGAACCTGACCGGCTGGTACTACTGGGGGATGTAAAGCACAACGTTCCCCGCACCAGCTGGCAGGAGAAGCAGGAGGTTCCGGCATTCCTCAAGAGCCTCAGCGATGAGGTCAGGGTTCTAATCGTTCCCGGAAATCACGACGCGGGCCTGATAAACATGGCCCCGGCGGGAACGGAAGTCCAGTCGGCTGAAGGGTTCGTCCTCGATGGAGTGGGATACTTTCACGGACATACCTGGCCAGGCCGGGATGTGTTCAAGGCTCAGCTGCTCCTGACCGCGCACCTTCATCCGGCGGTGAGGCTGAAAGATCCGCTGGGGTGCTGCTCTTCTCACAGGGTCTGGGTCAGGAATAAAATCTCTCCGGAATCACTCCGCCGCCAGTACGGCTGCCAGCTTCCGGCGCGGGATCTGATCGTCGTCCCGGCCTTCAATAACCTGTGCGGAGGCCTCCCCTTGAACGAACCCGGCGAAGGGGTGAGGGGGCCGGTTATGGCGATGTGCGACATGATGCAGGCCCGGATCACCCTTCTGGACGGAACCGACCTCGGAACGCTCAGGGGAATAGCAGCCGCCCAGCACAGAACTTGAGGCAAAGAAAAGGTTAAATCAATAATCTGTCCAAGGCCAGTGCTGTTTCATAAAAGGAGATGACGCCTAATTGAGCGAACGTGACCGACTTTTAGAGCTGTTGAAGACCAGGGCGCTGGAGCTGCGCCAAGTTACTCTGTCTTCAGGACGGACCAGCAACTACTACATCGACTGCAAGCGAGTTACCCTCAGCTCGGAAGGAGCGTATCTCGCCGCCCGGATCTTTCTGGACATGATTGCGCCGGAAGCTGAAGCCGTAGGCGGACTTACCCTGGGTGCCGATCCGTTGGTGGCCGCAATTGCGGCGCTGAGCCACATAGAGGGACGAAATTTGCAGGGGCTGATCGTGCGAAAAGAGCCCAAGAAACACGGCACCATGAGCTACGTCGAAGGCCCCACCCTAAAGAAGGGTGCAAAAGTCGCGGTGATAGAGGACGTGGTTACCTCAGGGGCCTCGATTTTAAGAGCCATTGAGAGAATTGAGGCCGCGGGATACCGGCCGGTCCAGGCCCTGGCAATATTCGACCGCCAGGAAGGGGGAAGAGAAGCCCTGCAGGATAAAGGCTACAGGCTGCAGTCGATATACACTCGCGAAGATCTGAACCTTGGCCAGTAGCAGAAGATCGCAACGATCAAAAAGAGAGCTATTCAATTCTCCCTTTCGATTTTTAAAACCCTAGCGCAAAATCCAGCCTCACTTAAACACCGGCAGAGGACCCATCCGGAGAAGCCTCGCCGGCCGGTTCAGTTCCCGGAGCCGCCTCGTTGGACGGAGCCCCAGCATCTAAATGGGGCTCCTTGTTGGAGGAAGGCTCGTTATTAAAATTAGGCCTGTTATTGGCCGCGGGCTCGCCACCGGAGGGTGGCACGCTGGTCGAGGGCTGGCCATTCCCTGACGGTTCCAAAGAAAGAGTATTTGGCGGAGCAGACTCCGGCGATGGAACCAGCGGAGTGCTCGGCGAGCCTTCGGCTGTGAAGGGAGCCTCCAGACGCAGTTCTCGCCATACTCCCCCTTCTGAGTAGGCTATTTGAGAGGTAATCCAGTATGTTCCGCTTTCCACTGCTCGGATGGGATAGCTGATCACCGATTGACTTTTCGGATTCAGCGATGACGGCCAGGACCCGGGAGGATCTGTGACCACGCCGGACGGAAGCCCGGGCGTGACCACTACCTGAGTGTTTTCGGAACCGCCGTTATACAGCATCACAGTCACTGCCACGGTCTGGCCCACGGACGCAGAAGGAGGCACGCTGTGGCTAGCGGTCAACTCCGCAGATGCAGACACGCTGGTCATCCCCACCCCCAGCAGCAGAAGAATGGGCAAGAGTGCCAATTGCTTCATCAAATCTCCTATTCTTATTAATCGAGATTTAAAGATACCTCTCATACGAGATTGATATGAGATCTCGTTTTATCTCAAAGAGGCCGATGGCCCTTCACCCACGAATGCGACCTTACATAAAATACTTATTCGCATGCAGATTATGGCTGTGTGATGGACGTTTCCTTCTCTGCCTGGAGCCATGCCCGCGAGGAAAATCTGGTGCTCAAGGGGGATAGTTTCTCCTTCCTTTTCGATAGGCGCTATACCAATAGGCTCAATCGCATGAGCAGGGTGTTCTTTGAGGCCTATGTGCGAGCCACCAAGGAGCTGGCCTCTCAGGAAGACCGCTTCCCCAGCCTGAGCGAGATCGACTCCAAGATGGAGAGCGGAGCCGTCTATGCCTTTAAGGACCGCCTGATGAAGAACACCGAGTTCTTCGAAGAGGTCAAGATATCTGGCGTGTCCTATCTAGTGCCCAAAGCACTGCGGTTCATCGATGCATCCGGAACTTACACCGACCTGTTGCTCAACTTCGAAGAGGGAGCGGTAACCCTTCCCACCAGGAGAAAGACTCCGGCTCCGGTAGAAATCGACCTCGTCTCAGCAAGCGACGAGAGCTTCGAACCGGCGGAAGAGCTTCCAGCGGAAGAGGAGAATGGATCTGCAGGACAGGCGCCGGCAACCCCGGCCGAGCCGGTGGTGTCAGCGGAAGCTTCTCAGGCAAAGGCTGAAGAGCCGGCCAAGGCCCCGGAAAAAAATGTGCCTCCGGTCTTTCCGGGACACGCGGCCGAGCCCTATCTGGAGATGGATGAGCCCGCTGTACCTGAAGAAAAGCCCGCACCGTCAGCCACGGTAGCGACTCCGCCGCCACCTCCGCCAGAGATGCCGAAACCGCGTCGTGAAACGGCGCCGATTGAAGAAAGAAGGAAGGGCGAGGACCAGAGGACGAAAATAATCGTCGCGGCATTGGTGGTGGCAGCGATACTGATAACTGCCGGAGTGGCCTTCTTCTTAGGCCAGCAGCCGGCGGGATCGCCCTCGGTCGTGAAATACTCCGCCTATCTCTCCAACTCGAGCAACGAGACCTATCTGGGAATGGATATCATCAACCCGGACGGCGTTGAGAATGAGGTGCAGATGCTCCTTCCCAAGGACATCGACCGCAGCATAAGCGCTAGAGGCGGCGTGGTGAGCATATCGCATGCCGACGAGACCGTAGTTAAGCTCAATTCCAGCGACGATGCCAGCGTGAAAATATACCTGATGGGCAACTGGACACATGTGCCCATTACCCTTGACATGGTCGTGCCGGAAGATTTCGACTCCGGCGTCGTGGTTCTGGGCAAAGACTACTTAGTGACCCGCAAAGATGACACCTTGGTCCTGCAGTTCAATCTGACAGAGGAAGGTATCTCCTTTGAGCAGAGCTATACTCCCAGGCGCTAGGTTGGTGGTCCGGGTCAGAAAAGAAGAAGCTCAAGCGATTTTGAGACAGGCGATCGCCGAGGATCTATTGGACCCCCGGAGGAAGGTGACCGCCCAGGAGGAATTTGTAGAGATACCGCTGTTGGGGCCTCTATCAGGCCATGAGGCCAGGCAGCAGGACCATCCGGAATTCTACCGCGAGGCTCCGGAACTGTCCGAGATGCTGAAGGCCGATCTTTCTTCGGAAGAGATCGATCTCCTGCCCAGGGGCTGGTTCATCTTGGGCCAGGTGATTATAGTAAAGATCGATTCGCGGCTGGATCGTCTCTGTCCCAGGATCGCGCGGGCGCTGCTCTCAATGTACCCGCGCTGCAAAACGGTCTTGCGCGATTTTGGAATCGAGGGCCAGCTGCGCCAGCCCAGAAGAGAGATCATAGCCGGCAGCATAACTGAAACGGTCCACGTGGAAAACGGCGTTCGCTTTAAGCTTGATGCAGCACGGATAATGTTTTCTCAGGGAAACCTTCGCGAACGAATCCGCATGAGCAGGCTCGGAAGAGACGAGACCGTGGTGGACATGTTCGCCGGAATTGGATACCTGTCACTGCCCATGGCCGTCCATTCGAATCCCAGAAAGATCCTGGCCATTGAGCTGAACCCGGTGGCATTTCACTACCTCCAGGACAGCGTCCAGCTCAACCATGTGGCAGACAGAGTCCGGCCGCTGCTGGGCGACTGCAGAGACCGGACACCCGTGGGCCTGGCCGACCGGGTGATCATGGGAATGGTGCAGGTGACGGACCAGTACCTGCAAACGGGCATCCGGGCCCTTCGGCCCGGAGGGATGCTTCACTACCATCAGACCATCCCCTCCCGGCTCTATCCCGCGAGGGCAATCGATGATGTGGTAAAGGCGGCAGATGAGGAAGGTAGAAAAGCGGAGATCATCGGCTGCAGCAGAGTGAAGAAATACTCTCCGGGCGTGGTTCATGCGGTGGTGGATGCGCGTATAGACAAATGATTTCTAGCATGAACCACCACTAAATAATTATGAGAATATTTTGGCTTGGCCATTCTTGCTTTCATATCTTGCCCGAAGACGGACCATCAGTCCTGACCGATCCGTTCGACGAGGCGGTTGGCTACAGGCTTCCACAGGTGGAGGCCGACATCGTCACCGTAAGCCACAATCATCATGACCACAACAATGTCGCCGCGGTGAAGGGAAAGCCGGCAGTGGTAAGAGGGCCTGGCCAGCATTCCGTCTTGGGGGTTGATTTCAAGGGCATTGAAACCTACCACGACGAAGCCCACGGCAAGCTCCGCGGCAGCAATACCATCTTCTGTTTCCAGCTCGATAAAATACGCTTTTGTCACCTGGGTGATCTCGGACACAGCCTGAGCGAAAAAGAAGTCTCGGCCATCGGCTCCGTCGATATGCTCTTCATACCGGTGGGAGGAGTCTACACCATCGATTCCGACGGGGCCCACGAGGTGGAGAATCAGCTGAGTCCGCGAATCACGCTGCCCATGCATTATCATACCAAGGCACTCACCTTTTACCTGGATCGCGTGGACGGCTTCATCAAAGATCGCGATTACGAGGGGCCGCGAGAGAGCCTGCAGCTGAAAAAAGAGGATCTACAAAGGCTCAGCAAAAAGATTATTCTCCTGGAGTACCCCCGGACAAAGAAGGCAGTTTCAGGATGAGCCGCGGAACCGTCAATTGCCTCCGATCGATAGATTAATAACCACCTTTGGCGTGATTAACCGCGAAGCCCGGTAGTGTAGCGGTCAATCACGGGAGGCTCTGGACCTCCTCACCTAGGTTCGAATCCTGGCCGGGCTACTATCCTTAGCAACCATCCTAAAAGTCACGGCTCAATGCGGTCTCTTTTCAGCTCTTCCAGCGCGTCACGGGTCAGCCTGACTTCAGCCAGCTCCACTGCGCCCAGAGCTTGAATCAATTTGCTCATCATATCTGAGACGGTCTGGCCCATCTGCTCCTCCTGGCTGGACAGGATCATGGAAAGGGAAAGCCCCAAGCGAAAAGCAGTCCAGCCGGCGTAGGTGAAGTGAACCATCAGGTCCTCCAAACCGCCCTCTATCCAGGGGCCGGCAGAATCCGGCCAAACCACCCTCGATCTGATCCGGCTGGGGTCTCTGATCTCGGCCTCAAATTGAACAATTTTCGCAGTCATTGCAGCAGTCTCCGTCCGATGATAACCGTCCTGTCTGCTCTAATCTGGGGCTTCAAAGCACAAGAAGCTTCCTGTAAAAATCTCACCTCATCCGCCAGCTGAGAGGGAGGACAAAAAATTTATATCCTAGCACTATCTTTAGGTTAGTAAACATAAGTAATCATGAGGTGAATCAAATGTGGGACAAGAGATACCCGTCAATATTTGATATAATGGAGAACTTCTGGAGGGGATTTCCCCTGGAAAGAAAGGATAAATCAGAGGAAAACTGGTTCAAGGAGCCCTTCGACGAGATGATCAAGAGATTTGAGACCTCAATGCCGTCCGACTTCCAGGAGATGGTGAAAGAGGAGAACACGCCATCCGGCGTCGTACGCCGATACGGTCCCTTCGTCTACGGCTTCTCATATACCGCCGAGCCGGGAAAGGAGCCCATCTTTCGCGAGTTCGGAAACATCAAGCCGTCTTACCGCGGCATCGAGCCGGCAGCCGGCCGGGAGCCCATGGTGGATGTGATGGACGAAAAGGATCGCTATAAGATCTATGTGGAGCTTCCCGGAGTCGATAAGGAGAAGATCAAGCTGGATGTGGCTGATACCAGCATACAGATTCAGACCGAGGACGAGAAGAAGTACTACAAGATGATCCAGCTGGGCGCGTCCGTGGACCCGGACAGCACCACGGCCTCCTACAAGAACGGCGTCCTGACAATTGACCTGGAGAAGAAGGAGAAGAGAAAGGCCAAGGAGATAAACATCGAGTAGATCCAGGGCCCGAAATGCTCAATTAGATTCCTTTTTTGCCGGCATCCGATCGCCGGTAATTTTATAATTTTTGGCAGAGGCTTTGCCAAGCGGTCTGGCATCGACCAATCTTGCCACCCAAATCTGCAAGAGTCGAATGGTGCAGGCCTGGGTCCAAGAGAAAAGACGCCCAAAAAACGCTTCTGTAGACTATTTGGATCGCTTGCCAGCCTGGAACGGAGGATGCGGAAAAAACGCTGGACATGCATCTGATGATCTTTCCGGATTCGGATCTCCATGAGTCTAATATGAAGCTCACATGAGCCAAAAATGAGATGTTAAACCTAATAAAACCTCAATGTGAAAAATAGTTACTTAAATGCAGCCATAGAAGTACTCTTCATGAGTGGGGTGAGTTTTGTGTCGGGTAAGGAGAGTGGGGATATGAATATCAATAACGTCAGCACATTGACTGCTGGCCTCCGAAAGCTCATGAAACACAAATACAGCGATCTTTTTCTTCTCTGCTCAGTAGCGGTGGCCTTCGGCACACTGTTGGCAGTGTCGGCCCTGGGCTAGATCCCAAGGCCCAGGCCCCCTCTATTTTTTTTCGATTCAACATCCAAGTTTAAACAACAAGATCGATGATAATTCAATTGAGGTGTTCAGGCCCGGCCCTGGCGATCAATACATATATAATTAAATTATAGAGTTATCTATGGCAATCGATGTACAGTCTAGGGCAGAAGTCGCTGAAACGCTATCAAACTATGCAAATTACTACTCGAAGAAAGATCTCGATAAAATTTTCGCGATAATTGATGGCAATTTCTTCGGCTACGGCTCCGGGCCTGACGAAGTTGTGAACAATTCAATGGAGCTGAGATCTCAATTGGAGAGAGATTTCGCCCAAAGCGGGGACCTTCTCTTGAAATTCAATCCAGACTCGCTGGATAAAGAGGGCAGCGTAGCCTGGTGCGCTGGAAGCTGCCAGGTCTCCGCAATAAACGGCGGCGAAGCGATGCATCTGGAGGGCAGAATGAGCGCCGTTTTGAAGAAAGTGGGCAACGAATGGCGCATTGTGCATATCCATTTCTCCCTTCCGGATATGAGACAAAAGGCTGGAAGGTCATTTCCGGATAGAGCATAGGACTAAAAATCTGATAGCTGCGATTCAGCTATTTTGGAGCTTTCCTTTTTATCCCCGCGGGGCGCGAAAATGGTGCTGCCTGAGCCTTCCATGATCCGCTGACATGACAAAGATTAAATCACCTCTGTGCTCTTAAAGCCCCTAGCGAGGATTGTCATGGATAATTACGAGAAGGTAACCGAGCTTGCCCGGAGACGGGGCTTTCTGTGGCCCGCCTTTGAGCTCTACGGGGGAGCAGCGGGATTTTACGATTACGGTCCTCTCGGTGCCCCCTTAAAGAGGCGGATAGAGGACATCTGGCGTCAGTTCTTCGTCATAAAGGAGGGTTTCGCCGAGATCGAAGCCCCGACCATAGGCGTGGAAGGCATATTCCAGGCCTCGGGCCATCTGAGCGGATTTTCCGATCCCCTCACTTCCTGCAAAGAGTGCAAGGAGATCTACCGCGCCGACCACCTGATCAAGCATATCATAGAGGTTCCGGACGCCCTCTCCAATCAGGAGATATACAGCGTCATCAAAGAGAACGAAATCGGCTGCCCCGAGTGCGGCGGAGAGCTGTCTGAGGTCTACGAGTTCAATCTCATGTTCAAGACCATGATTGGTCCAGGGAATAAGATGGCCGGATACCTGAGGCCGGAGACCGCACAGGGCATGTTCATCAACTTCCCCCGCCTGCTGCGCTACTTCCGCGACCGCCTTCCTTTTGCGGCGGTGCAGATCGGCAAGTCCTATCGAAACGAGATCTCGCCCCGCCAGGGAGTCATCCGCCTTCGGGAGTTCACCCAGGCCGAGGCCGAGATATTCATAGACCCCCGGGACAAGACCCACCCCCGCTTCGATGAGGTGAAGGACGTTCGCATGAAGTTCTACTCCCAGGCCGCTCAGGAGAGGGGAGAGCCGGAGGAGATGACCTTTGGCGAGGCGGTGGAGAGGGGAGTGGTAGCCCACCAGATGCTGGCCTACTACGTGGCCAGAACCTATCAGTTCCTGCTGGCGGTGGGAGTCTCGCCGGAGAGGATGCGCTTCCGGCAGCACCAGTCGGACGAGATGGCGCATTACGCGGCAGACTGCTGGGACGCCGAGGTTCTGCTGGACCGCCTGGGCTGGATAGAGATCGTCGGCATCGCCGACCGCACTGACTACGACCTCAAGGCCCACATGGACATCAGCAAGGTGAACCTCAAGGTCTTTGTGCCCTTCGAAAAGCCGGTCAAGCGACAGAAGCTGGTGGTCAAGCCGGACATGAAGGCGCTCGGGCCCCGCTTCAAGGGCCAGGCCAAGGCCGTGGCCGAGGCCCTCAAATCCCTGAATCCGGAAGAGCTGGAGGGCGAGCGGATCCTGATAGACCTGGGTGGAGAGAAGATCGAGATCGATTCCTCGCTGGTCTCCTACGAGACGGTGGAAGAAGAGGTGCGAGGAGAGGAGATAGTTCCTCACGTGATCGAGCCTTCGTTCGGCATAGACCGCATAACCTACAGCGTATTGGACCACGCCTACTACGAGGATACGGTAGACGGAGAGGCTCGATCGGTTCTCAGGCTCTCGCCGGCGGTGGCACCAATCGAGGTAGCGGTCCTGCCGCTCATGGACCGTGATGAGCTAGTCAGGCCGGCCAGGAAGATTGTGGATGATTTGCGGGTCCTGGGCTTCCGGGTTGACTACGACACCTCGGGCTCAATTGGCAGGCGCTATCGCAGAAATGATGAAATCGGTACGCCCTACGACGTCACCGTGGACTACGAGACGGTGGAACAGGGGACGGTTACCATTCGCGACCGGGATTCCATGAACCAGGTGAGGGTCAAGGTCGAAGAGCTGTGTGAGAAGCTGGAGCAGCTCCGCTCCGGGGCCCTCAAGTTTGAGGACGCTGGAGAGCCGGTCTCTTCGGCCAAAGAGCAGGAATCCCCTGCCGCCTGAAAGGTGAAAATAGCTTGTGGAAGGTTATCCCAGAGTGGCGGGCAGCCCTGAAAAAAGAGATCCGGCGAAAGGCAATCCACATCACCGGCCTCTCAGTGCCGGCTGGCATCCTGATCTTCGGCCGCCTCTACACCGCAGCGATGATAGCTGTGGCGCTACTGGTGGCTCTGGCCCTGGAGGCAGGCCGCCTGCGGGGAAAGATCAGCCTTCCTGAGACTCGTGAACAGGAGCAGAACAAGGTGGCCGGATACGTATACTATATCATTGGCAGCCTCCTGACGGTGGTCCTTTTCCAGCCCATGATCGCCGTGGCCTCCATGCTCATGCTCTCCTTGGGCGATGCGGTCAGCGGAATCGTGGGGTCGGTCCTGCGGGACTCCAATGTCAGGACCGGGGGAGAAAGATCCGTCAAGCCCTTTCCGGTGGTCTCGGCCATGTTTTTGGCCTGTCTTGCCATCGGCTACTTCTCCTCGGCGGTCACGCATCTTTCCTTTCCGGTCTATCTGGCAGGAGCCGTCGGGGCCACCGTTGCCGACTCCGTGGCGCTCTTCTTCCGCAACCGGAGCCTGGATGACAACCTGACCATCCCCATCTTCGCGGGTTTCATGATGAGCCTGGCCACCTGGCTGGGCTCCGCGATATGAGCGCCATTCTCCAGCGAGAAAGGTTTTTTAAAGTATGCCATTATATCAGTCCACGCCAAAAAGGCGGCATTAGCTGCTCTGACAAAGGGAAAAGGAGGATATTGGAATGGATATTATTCTGATCGGTCCACCGGGATCCGGCAAGGGCACACAGGCCAAGATGATCGTCGATAGATACCACGTAAAGCACGTCTCCACTGGTGACATACTGAGAGAGAACGTGAGAAACGGAACTGCCTTGGGAGTCGAGGCCAAGAAGTTCATGGACGCCGGCAAACTGGTTCCGGACGCACTTCTCATTGACATCATCAAGGACAGGCTGGCCAAGGATGACGTCAAGGGCGGCTGGATGCTGGACGGCTTCCCCCGGACCATGCCCCAGGCAGAGGCACTGGACAAGATTCTTCCCGCTCTTGGCCAGAAGATCGATGTCGTCCTGAACATCGATGTTCCCGATGCCGAGCTGGTCAAGCGCGTCACAGGCAGAAGGATGTGCAAGTGCGGCGCTACCTACCACGTTATATTCAATAAGCCCAAGGTCGAAGGAAAATGCGACGCCTGCGGCGGAGACCTGTACCAGAGGGCTGACGATAACGAGGAGACAGTCAAGCAGCGGCTGAACGCCTACCATGCCCAGACCCAACCCCTCATCGACTACTACAACAAGAAGGGGCTCGTGGCCACAGTTCTCGGGGTGGGCGACATCAAAGAGATCTTCGACGAAGTAGCCAAGAAGCTGGATAAGATTTAAAGAACCTCTGCACAACTCTTTTTTCGTCTGATCTTCAGAGTCAGTCTATCGTGGCGTTATCTCTCTAAAGTATTGAACGTTTAGCTTGAATGACCTCAGCCAATAATTTGGCCAATTTGGGGAGTGCCTTGTTGCAGATATGTTTTAATTTTAATTGTTGAAGATCTATCCATCCGGGAGTCAGAGGACAAACGAGCCGCCTGACCTGACTTCACCCCCTGGATTGGCACCACAAGGACTTTTGAATTTATCCCGAAGTAGTTCGGGAAATACTTGTCAAAGACATCGAAAGAGCGAACTGCCATCAGTCCCGATCTGAAATCTCATGTGAATCGGCGACATCAGGGGCGAAAGAGAGACTCCTGGGCAAAATTTGGCAATGCCTGCTCGGACTATGGCGAGCCACACAAAGCGAACCGAGTATTACCAACGGGAATGAAGACCAAAGGGCCCTACAACAATCTTTTTATCCCCTCGCCCTGCTAGCCCATCCTCATGATATTGGTCTATTCTCTAGGCGGCTCTATCCTGGCGGGCCGCGATGCCCAGAGCCTGAAGGGGTATGCCCAAGCCCTGAAAGAACTCGCCTCCGAGCACCGGATATTTGTAGTAGTGGGCGGCGGAAAGATCGCCCGGGAGTACATCGCCAAGGCACGGGCGCTGGGGGCCTCCGAGGTCTTCTGCGATCTGATAGGAATCGGAGCCACCAAGCTCAATGCTTCGCTGCTGATTGCCGCCCTGGAAAAGAACACGCGACAGGAGATTCCCGATTCTTACGCTCAGGCCGCGGCGCTCAGCGCCCCCGGAATCGTAGTGGTGATGGGAGGGCTGTCACCCGGCCAGACCACCGATGCTGTCTCCGCCATGCTGGCCGAGTATGTCGGCGCTGACAAGCTGATTATCGCCACCTCTGTGGACGGAGTTTACACCGCAGATCCGGAGGTTGACCCTTCGGCCCGGAAGTATGAAAGGCTGACTCACGCCGAGCTGGCCGATATGGCCATGCAGACGGATATGAAAGCCGGCTCCAGATCGCCTATTGATCCTCTGGCGGCCAAGATCATCCAGAGGAGCCTCATACCCACTTCAGTGGTCCTGGGAAAAAATCTGGAGAACCTGAAAAGAGGTGCCCTGGGAGGGCACGACGGGACGGAGATCAGGCCGGAGTAAGGGTCTTGATCAGGTCGCCGGGAGTGATTATTCCCCACAGCACGCCGTCTTCGGAGACCACCAGCTGGCTGGCGCCGGTCCGGCCCAGCATCTTAATGGCTTCGTAAATGGGCTCCTCCGAATCTATGGTCAGGAAACCGCGGGTCATAATCGATCTGACCTCCACCCCGGACCTGCCTTCGGCCACGGCGCGGGCTATATCGGCCTGATTGATCAGCCCGGGAGAGCTGTCGTCCACCAGTGCTTCCTGAACACCGTTGTGCACCAGGATCCTGGAAGCCTCCTGCAAAGAGAGGTTGGGCGCGATCCTCACTGCCCTTCGGGCAACCTTCTTGATGGACACCTTGGGAACGGAGATCATCTCTTTGATGTGCAGGATGAGCCGGCTCATGGTATCGTCTCTTCCCATCACGTCGCCGCGCACGTAGAGACGGTTGACTGGAGTCGGGCCGACCTCGATCTCGTCACCAACGTTGAAATCGCGGATATTGCCGATGATTCTGACCACGCCGTCGCACTGATGGGAGTGCATGACCTTGTTGAAGACTATCTCGCTGGCAGTCGCGCCATCGACCACCACGCCGTTTCTCGTGACCGGCACCACCACGGTCTCGCCCGTGGCATCGATGTTCAGGGCTTCGTAAGCCGCGCCGGTGGCCTTATAGCCCCCCTTGGGACCTGGAACGCCCTCTACCAGGTTCAAGGCCTTCAAAGACTGCATCTGGTTTCTGATGGTGCCCGGGTTGCGGTCGATCAGCTCGGCGATCTCCTCGCCCTTGACCGCCCGCCCCTCAACGCGATGAATGTTGATCAGTGCGGTTAAAATGTCTCTCTGGACTGGTGTTAATTCCATAATTCGATCGGACATTCATCATGATTAATGTCCTATATAGATTTATTGATGGTAGCTGTGCCAAATAATAATTTATTTTGATTCATATGTCCTTCAGGAGGGAGCTTAAATCGACAATTTTGCTCAAAAAGGGAATAAAATTCAGGAATTTCGCATAGGGCACTTTTTGCTCCCGGGATACGTCAGGCTGCCCATCTTGCGCCAGATATCCTTAACCGGTTCTTTGAAGATGTTTCCCAGAGCTTGCGGGACGCAAGCACAGGGGTACACGTCCCCGGCAGGAGTGATATGCATCCAGCTCCGTCCGGCAAAGCAGCCAAAGCGCCTCAGAGCATCGGGAACGGAGAAGATGCGGGGAGCATCAGCACAGGCCACGAAGTGCTGCAAGGCAGCATGATCACGATCCGAGAGGGCGACATCCTTTTTGCCCATCCATCGCCCGGTGGGCACAACCTCGAAGAAGGTCAGCTCATGAGCCCCGACCTCCCTTGCCAGATCGTGGAATCTCTGCAGATGACAGACATTCTCCGGCCGCAGAACCACGTAGAGGTCCACCAGAAGGCCTGCTGCCAGGGCATTTTCGGCCGCCCTCATGGCATCCTCAAAGACTCCCGACCTTCCGCGCATCAGATCGTGCTCCTCGGCGACGGGACTGTCAAGGCTCACGTTCACCGCATACAGGCCGGCTTCCTTGAGCTTATCGGCCAGAGTTGAACTGAAGCCTGCTCCGGAAGTGAACAATGTGGAAACTGCCCGGCCGTCCACATGCCGCACCACATCAGGAAGCTCTTTGTACAGTGTGGGCTCACCGCCGTCGAATATGACCGTCGTGGTCCCGAGATCCAGCACCTGGTCGATCACCTTTCTGACGGCTTCGGGACTGAGGCAGAGCTTCTGTCCGCTGTCGGGAAGTGCACAGTGCTGGCAGCGGTTGGGACACTCCTCGGTGATGGATATGGTCACCTGATCGGGAGTTCTCAGGCCCAGCAAAGCCTTGAGCTGGCTTTTGGCCAGGCGGTCGAAGGCCCGGCTGCCTAAGGGAGGAAGCCAGGTGGAAAGGCACAGCTCTTCTCCGGCATGGGCCGGGATCTGGCCCTCGAACATCTCCACCGAGGATCTGACCTGGGGCATGGCCGAGAGAGGACCTCTGAGCTTCACCCTGATACGGCCATCCACCAGGTGAGCCTCCACCTCCAGAAGTGGACTGCGGTAAAGAGGATAGGACCTTTCAGTAGACATCTTCAGGCTCAAACACCTTATCTCCCACTATCTGTCCGTCGATGGTACGGTAGAAGCAGGACCTATAGCCAGTGTGGCAGGCCCCGCCCTCTTGCTTTACTAAAAGCAGTATGGCGTCCTGGTCGCAGTCGATCCTGATCTCCATGACCTCCTGATAGTGGCCGGAGGACTCGCCCTTCAACCAGAGCTTGCCTCTAGAACGGGACCAGTAGTGGGCCCGGCCGGTCTCCCTGGTCTTTTGCAGGGCTTCCCCGTTCATGTAGGCCAGCATCAGCACTTCGCGGGTTTTCCAGTCCTGGGCGATGGCGGGGATCAGCTTGTCCATGTTTGTCAGAGATGGATATATCCTATAAAGTCCTAATTGAAGGACCATGCAGTGCGTGACCTGCAAGGGACGGGGATTCTGTGGGCGTCCAGCCTGCCCCATTCTGCGCCGCCTGGAGGAGATGGCGGAGCTGCCCAGGGCAGGACGAAAGATAGAAGGACTCTCCCCGCCGGAGGTCTTTGTGGGCCGGAAGGGCTACCCGCTGGTCAGGGCCGGGCCGATGCTGCCGCTTCACGATGACCTTCAGGCCACTGCACCATCGCTGGGAATGGACGTGGGAGAGATCATCGCACTGCGAGCCTCTATGGTCCGCTCTGAGGCCCGTCTCACGGTTAAGGAGGCGCGCTGGCCGGGCAAGGTGCTGGAGAGCTGTCAGCAGATGGCCATGTCCTCGGATCCCGTCGGAGCCGAAGTGTCATTTTTAAAGCCGCCGCGAGGAAGGCTGCAGTTCGACGGCGTTCTCTCGCCCTCGGGACCTTCCGGAGAACTGCAGCAGATGGAGATCACCACCAACCCGATGGTTCCGAGAAAAGTCGACCAGCTGGTGGAGGACAGGGACTCCCTGGCCTTCGATTCGGTGGCAGAGCTTTATGCCTCGGGAATCGATATGGATCACATCTCCCGGCTGCTTTCCCTGGGCCTCTTGGGAAAGGAACGAAAGCTGGTTCCCACCCGCTGGTCCATCACCGCCTGCGACGATATGACCGGAAAGGCCCTCAGGGATCGGATATTCGATCGGCCGCTGATCAGCGATTATCTCCTGTATTCAGGCGGAGGGCTCGGAAACCATTTTGAGATACTGCTGCTTCCCCGGCCCTACAGCTTCGAGCTGCTGGAGACCTGGATGGCAGGCTCGGCCTGGGCTCCGGAGGGATGGATTGGATCGGACCGGGAGGAGAGCCGGGAAAAAAAGGGCTACAGCTCGCTTGCAGGTGGCTATTATGCCGCCCGCCTGGCAGTTTTGGAGCATCTGGCAAAGCGAGGCTGTCAGGCTGCGGTCCTGGCAGTGCGAGAGATATCTGAGGCCTACTGGGCGCCGCTTGGGGTGTGGGTGGTAAGAGAAGCGGCGCGCGAGACCTTGCAAGGGGCACCTCGAAGATTTTCCACTCTGCCCGAGGCCCTGGAGGAGATGGCAAAGGGGCTGAGAACACCATCCGAAAAGTGGCGTACTGAGTGCTCGCTCTTGCAGGCTCCGGTGCAGCTCACCCTCTCGGAGTTCTAGCTTGCAAATTTTCCGGATGATAAGTTCGTAAAGCTATAATTTGCATCAGAGGTGATAATAGTCTAAAGAATGATAAGGAGATCACAGCCATGTGGAGAAGGAGATACCCGTCAATCTTCGATATGATGGAGGACTTCTGGAAAGGAACGCCCTTCGAGAAGAAGGATGTGTTCGGAGAGGATTGGTTCCGGGAGCCTTTCGATGAGATGATCAAGCGCTTTGAGGAGTCGGTGCCTCCCGAGGCGGAGTCTCTGGTGCATGAGGAGAGCACACCCTCCGGAGTAGTCCGGCGCTACGGACCGTTCGTCTACGGCTTCTCCTACACCTCAGAGCCGGGAAAGGAGCCCGTCTTCCGCGAGTTCGGAAACATCCGCCCCTCTGCCAGGGGAATTGAGCCGGCAGTGGGCCGGGAGCCCATGGTGGACGTGATGGAGGAAAAGGACCACTACAAGATCTATGTGGAGCTTCCCGGAGTGGACAAGGAGAAGATAAAGCTGGATGTGGCCGAGGGGAGCGTGGAGGTCAAGACCGATGATGAGCGCAAGTTCTACAAGATGATCGATCTGGCCTCGTCTATTAATCCCGAATCGGCCAAGGCATCCTACAACAACGGAGTCCTGACGGTTGAGCTTGAAAAGAAGGAGAAGAGGGTTGGAAAGGAGATCACGATAGAGTAAGCAGGACTCAGAGACAGGAGGCCCCAGGACCGGGGCCGGTTGTCTTTCACGTTCATTCAAAGGAGGCATGAGAAAATGGTTGGAGCCTGTCCCCGCTGAGGAAAAACACGGGAGTTGAGATCGGAGAGAGCCTTCTGAAGGTAGGAAAGACCAGAGAGCAGCCGGTCGCCATTGTCACCTGCGGAAATTGCGGATTGGTTTATTACGAGGAGATAGATAAAATCAAGGAATTTTAATTGATTGTACTTAATAAATTTTTATTGATCATGGTTCAGGCCCGAAAACTTATTAAATAATTTAAGGCGATGTTTTGCTTGCAGAATCTGCCGAATTTCGTTTGCTGCTCTGTTCGGCTGAAAAAAGATGGTTTTTATGATCAGAAACGCTCTCATCACCGGTGCAAGCTCAGGAGTCGGCAAAAGCATAGCACTGGAGCTGGGCCGGTATTGCTCCTCCCTGGCCCTGCACTACCACCGTAACCTGGGTGAGGCAAGATCGATTCAAGAGACCCTATCCTTGAAAAATTGCCGCTGCAAACTGTTCTGCTATGATCTGACGGATAGCGAGAAGGCTGAAATGATGGTTTCCCGAGCAGCCAGCGAATTGGGCGGTCTGGATGCGCTCATCATCGTGATCGGCCCGTTCAGCTACTCGGAAATCGGCAATGTCACCTGTCAGGAGTGGGAGAAGACCATCGCGCTAAAACTGCACACCTGCTACCATGTGACCAGACATGCGCTCCCCTACCTCATCCATAGCCGGGGACACATCGTGAACTTCGCATTCTCCGGAGTGGAGGACCTGAAGGCCTGGCCCATGTCCACTGCTTACTGTGTGTCCAAAGCGGGAATAGTGATACTGACCAAATCGCTTGCCCCCTCGCTGGCCCCAAAGGGAGTCCGGGTAAACGCCATCTGCCTGGCCTGGTGGAGGAAGAGGCAGCCACCGAAGCGGAGAGGATCGAGATGTCCAGACAGATCCCCTGGGGCCGTCCGGTCCGGCCTCACGAGATTGCCGAGACGGTTCGCTGGCTGCTATTGGAGAGTCCGGAGAGCGTGACCGGCAGCCTGATCCCGGTTGCGGGAGCTTGGGAGTATTAGTCAAACGGAAAAAGCGACGGTTTTTCCTGGGCGCAGAGGAGTTTGGCCTGGACTTTTGGTCTATCGCCGCCCGCGCCACTGGGGCATCGTTTCGCTGAAGTCTCTATAGGACCTTCCGCTTGCAGCCAGATAGGCGAAGATTCCCGCCCACGCCCAGACCGCCAGAGCAAAAGGTATGGTTATGATCAGGAAGAACTGCAGCATGAGGACGAATCCCAGAAGAAACAGCAAGAGTGCTATGAAGAGGTATTTTAAACGGGTGAGATAGCCAACTTTTTCGTTCATTTGCGATTTCCTTTATCCCATTTCATCGGAGTTCGCTGAATTGCTTTCCTCTTTCCTCAAGTGCCTAAACCTGGTTATTCAGGGTTTTTCTTCCGTCACACGTAAAATAGCTTGCGAATGGATTGGCTCCGGGTCAAGAGAAGAAAAAATAGTCGGAGTCGGGCTGTGTTTTAGAGACAGGGGAGCCAGTCAACGCTTATCGCGCTGCAGGTCGAGTTTCCCCACAGCTGGATGAACTTCTCGACCGAGAAGACCCCGGTCAGGTCCTCTACCGATCGTCCGTACTCCGCGTGGCGGCCCTTCAGGCTGCTCTCGGGCTCAGGATCTCTTGACAGCCAGCCTATGTGGGCGACGCCGATCACGTTGCTGTTCAGGTTGGCCTCTAAAACGCCAGTGCAGCAGGGTGGTTTCAGCCTGCACCTACCCGTGACTCCCGGCGGCACCACATCGCAGTAAGTTGGATACAGCCGGGTCCTGACCTCGGTTGTCTTCTGCAGGTGCTCGGCGTGAGTGTACATCTCGGTCAGGACCGCGCCGATCCTGTAGTTCTGCACGCACAGCTTCTCTATCCATTTCTGATCGTAAGTGCCGGTCTGATAGGAGACTGGCATGTACTCGAACTCGGCCTCCTTGGTGAAGTTGATGTAATCCCTCCTGATCGACCAGTCCACCCACTGTCCGATGTTAATCACAAACCTGGGAAAACATCCAGTATCGATCTGCCGCTCGGCCTCAAGCTCGACCTTCTCGGTAATCACGTTGCCAGATCCGGACTCCTTCTCCACTAGCTTGGCACCGTTAAAGCCGTACTGAGTGGAGATGATCATCTCCGCATCCTTGTATCCGACGCCCCTGACCGACGCCTTTTCGTACATATAGTTGGCTGCACCGGCCATGCCGATCAAGGCCAGAGCTAAAACAGCCAGGATTATATACCACTTCGCTATGAATCTCCCTCCTGTTCTTGGCAATTGAAACGAGAACATTCATCATATATTTTTTCGTCGGTAATTCATTAAAGGAGTAACGTAGTTATGGGAAGCAGCGCCTTGGGAAGAAAAGCAGAATTTGCTCCTTAATTAGGAACTTTGACAAAGATAAAAAATAATTTATTTTAAAAGAGAACTGCATTTGTAGAGTCCTGAAATTGTTTCGCGTCCGTTCTAGTTTTATAGAGTCTGAATTATTCATATAATTCTCACAACCCGAACAGTCTATGACCAATTGCGAAATAGGCTTCCAGAGGCATTTTCCGCCTGAAAGCCCTTTCTGGAGTC
>JABLXE010000020.1 GCA_013178225.1 Methanotrichaceae archaeon | reverse complement strand
AGGAGTATCGATACTGATAGATATAAATGAAGAATGGATGACGACTAGAAAGTACTTATATATGGATATAGAATGAGACTTGGGATTGTAGGGCCATTCAAATTACAGAAGATTCGGCACACTGCCTCCCAATGGGAAGTTCTCGAAAGGAGAACTCTACATAATTGCCTACGACTTCAATGGGACACGCTTGGCCCATCCGTATCAGCCCGAAGGAATAGGCGAAAATGTACTCAATGTGACCGATTCTAATGGCGTTGCTCAGGTCAGGAACATGCTCGATATGGCCATAAGGGGAGGCGGATTCACATATTACATTTGGCCCAATCCTGCGCATTCTAATGTAGAAGAGCTTAAGTTGACCTATGTTCTCAAAGTAGACGAAGAATTGTGGCTGGCATCGGGCATGTATCTGCCTGGCTCTGCTCCTATCTTCAGCAATGAATCCAGAGAAGATCTTGTAGCTTTTGTAGAAAGTGCTAGAGATTTTGCCTTGAACCATACCAAAGATGAGTCCCTGAAAGCCTTTAATGATAGAAATGGAGAATTTGTTAAAGGAGATCGATACATCTTCGCCGATGACTTCGACGGGGAGCGGTTGGCTATGCCGTTATATCCTGATCAGATTGGGACCAACATCAATCAGTACCAAGATCCCAATGGCGTGTACGTAATTCAGGAGTTTTCCGATACGGCAAAGAGAGGTGATGGATTCGTTTACGGCATTCTCCCTGATCCTGCAGAGAATTGGACCCCGGAGCTCAAACTGGTGTATGTGACGAAGGTAAATGATGAATGGCTCTTAGGATCCGGACTATACTGGCCCTAAGTCGGAAGTTGAGTAATAGTATAAAAGGAGATTATATTATTCGGAAGAATCGCAGGCTTAAGATTCTTCCAGCTCTTTTATCATCGAATCGGCCAATAAATTAACATCTGAATCCTGTGGATGACAGTAGATCCTTGCCCGCCGCCCCCACCCGAAGTGATGACTGCATTGGAAGTGGATGATTGTTTCACTTCCCACGCATTTGCAGCAATTCGCCGTATCGCCCGCACATAAATCGGATGGCCCCCCTTAAAACAACCTTTTTGAGCAGCATGAGTTATATAATTTAATAATCTGTCAGGTTTTCGGCTAAGTACCAATTGGCATCCGAGATCACCAGGTCGGAAATCTTGGACCCAAGTTTTTAAGTCGGATTTATTCATATATATAAATCTCCGGCTAGTTTTGGCTTGATAAGTTTCTGGCTCCTAATTAAGTTCAATCCAAAGGTTGGACGAAGAAAAGCAAAGCAACTCTCGGAGCAATTATTCTCCTTAAAAGCCAAGTGAGGCACAGGCGAAATCAGCGCCGGCCATTTTTCTCAGCGCCCTTTTAACAGGAACCCGTCATCATTCGACCGTTTCTCGATCGGTGACGGTCTAATCTCAATCCGTGCCTCGATCCATACTATCACTTATAACTATTTAGAATTGGCGGACGTTGCTGGTCCCAGACAGCCCATTGGCTGATCAAGCATCGATCTTTTAGTTAGTTACGGCTTTATGGCTCAACCTGCAACGAGCGAATCTGCTTGAAATTGCTGAGCATCTCCGCCAGATCGTACATCTGCACTGGTTTGCTCAGGTATGCATCCATGCCGGCAGCCAGGCACCTCTTTTCATCGCCCGGCAGCGCGTAGGCGGTCAGGGCTATGATCTTTGGACCGTTCTCCGGCCATCTCTTGCGTATGGCCCTGGTAGCTTCCAGGCCGTTCATCACCGGCATCTTCACATCCATGAGAATTATATCATAGGGCTGCCTTTCCAGGGACTGCAGAGCTTCCTCTCCATTGGTCACCGCATCGGCACGGTAGCCCAGCTTCTTGAGCATCAATAGGGTCATCTTCTGGTTGGAGATGTTGTCTTCTGCCAGCAGGATACGCAAAGAGCTATACTCGCTCTCATCCCAGAGTTCACCCATTTCGGCAGGCTCCTGTTCCCGCTCTGAAAGCACTTCAATTAGGGCCTTGTGTAAATCGGCTGGCTTGAGGGGCTTTCTTACAACAGTGTCCGAGATATCCGAAGGGACCTTCTGGCCCGCAGATAACAGGACCACCTGCGGCAGATCTTCATTGAATCCACGGATCTCTGTTGACATGGAATCGGCGTCAGGTGTACTAAAATCTGCTACAACCAGGTCAAATGATCTTGCGGATAGGAGAAGCCGGTATGTTTCCTGGGCAGATTCTGCCAGAAGAGGTGTCATGCCCCAGAGATGAGCCTGATGCCCCAATATTCGCCTGACGATCAGGCTGGGGGCCACAATCAGGACGGTCTTGCCCTGGAGCAGCGGCTGGGAGGAAACCAGGAAAGGCTTAGGCTCGGCAGGAGCCTCTTTAGCCCTGATAGTGAAGAAAAATGTGCTTCCCTGCCCAACCTCGCTTGCCACCCAGATCCGGCCGCCCAGCAGCTCGACCAGCTTTTTGCAGATCGCCAGACCCAAACCTGCTCCGTCATAGCCCCGCGAAATGGACATGTTCAACTGACTGAAAGGCTGGAAGAGGCGGTGCATCTGCCCCTGGGGAATGCCTATGCCCGTATCTTGGACTGCAAAGTGGACCTCTTCGTCGGTTCCGGAAACGGAGAGCAACACACTTCCCCGATCGGTGAACTTCACAGCATTGCCGAGCAGGTTGCCGAGCACCTGTCGCAGCCTGGCTGGGTCGCTTACGACAGCCTCAGGAGCAGATTTCTCAAAAACGTAGACTAGCTCCAGACCCTTTTTTGCTGCCTGGTGGGCCACCAGATCCAATGCCTCTTCAATCAGCTGGCGCAGATCGAAAGGATGGACTTCCAACTCCAGCTTCTCCCGTTCAATTCGGGAGAAGTCTAGCACCTCGTTGATGAGGGTCATCATCGCTTCGCCTCCGCTGCGGATGGTCTCCACGTAGTCCTTCTGCTCGTCGGTCAGATCTTCCATCAGCAGCAGGCTGGTCATGCCGATCACTGCGTTCATGGGCGTTCTCAGCTCGTGCGACATATTGGCCATGAACTGCGATTTGACCGTGACTGCGGCTTCTGCAGCCTCTTTGGCCTGTAGAAGTTCTGCAGTCCGATCTTGCACTTTCTGCTCCAAATCATCGTGAGCCTTCTGCAGTGCCTTTTTGGCCTTGGTTCGAGCCATGGCAATGGCGACCTGATCCGCCACCGCCTTCATCATTGCCAGATCATCGTCGCTAAATTCGATTCTGGAACGAGTGCCAAATGAGAGCGTCCCGATCACATGACCCTCAGCTATTAGCGGATGGCAGGCATAGGCCTTTATTCCGAAGGATTTCACCAGCTCCGTCCGTGGATCGGACGTATCGGGGATATTCTCAGCTATGATTCTGCAGCCATCTCGTGCCGCACAACCACATAGCGCAACGCCATAATCCAGCCACTCGATCTCCCTAGCGGCTTCATCAGGCACGCCCGCCAAGGCATTCAGGTGCAAACGTCCCTTTTCCTCATCAACGATATAATTGAAGAAAGCATGACAATCCAGGAAGGCCATCAATTTATAGCACAGCTCTTCCACGATCTCCTGTGGATTATCGCTCGCAAGCAAACGGCTGGAAGTATCCGACAGTATCCTGAAACGTTCGCTGTTCCGCTTTAATTCCTCTTTCAGCTTTTTTCGCTCAGTGATATCCCTCCAGGCCACAATTCCGCCTACGATCTTCCCCCCCTTGTCCAGGATGGGTCCTGCATTGCAGAGAACCGAGAGAAAGTCTCCGTTAGGTCTCCTAAGGTTCAGCTCCTCCCCGATGACCGTCTCGCCGTATTTCACCGCTCGCCAGAGCGGGAGGTCTTCTGGTCCAGCCAGTGTAGTGCCATCGCTCAGGTAATGTTCTATCTTCGACAGCCAGCTCTCCATCGAGAGACCTTTGAGCTCATTCCAATCACGTGCAAGGATTTCATCGCCATACCTGCTGGTAGCCCGGGTGGTGACATCGGGGGCACTAGCGATAGTAATCCCCTCTGGGATGTACTCCAGCAGAGCATTTAGTATGGATTTTCCTTCCTCCGCTTCCTCAGCACGAGCTTCTGCTTTTTGCACAGCGTCAATGAGCTTTTTCTCCAGGCACTTGCGATCGGTTATATCCTCTTCTGACCCGGCCATGCGGACTATTCGTCCCTCAGCATCGCGCTGGGCAATCCCACGGTCAAAGATCCATTTCCACGAGCCGTCCTTGCATTTAATGCGATACTCCTCGGCAAAGACCGGCGTTAATCCCGCAAAATGAGCTTCTACTGCAGCGAGAACGCGTGGTTTATCCTCCGGGTGGATGCTGCGGCTCCATTCCTCCTCGCTGTCGCTCACCTCATGCTCGGCATAGCCGCGCATCGCCTTCCACTGCGGGGAGAACATGACCCTGTTGTTGGGCACGTCCCAGTCCCAGATGGCCGCGTAAGAGCCGGCAATGACCAGCTCATAGCGTCCAGTGATTTTTTTGAGATCCTCAACCGTCTTCTCAAGCTCTGCCGTTCTCTCCTGGACCTGGGCCTCAAGATTTTCCTTTGCTGCAATCAAAGCCTTCTGGGCATGCCTGAGCAGCAGGGGCGCACCGGTCCGGGGATCAACCAGTACATCCACCTGATCCGAAACGGATTCTCTAATAGCATCCTCTATCTCGGAAAGCCGCCTGATCAGCTCTTCGATGTTGGCGGGCATGTTCTCTTCAATCATCTCGGTTCCCCCAGGTCCAGTGCAACGAGCACTGCTTCTCGGTCGCTGAGGTTTCCAATTATGCTTATCCTGGGCGGAGGGGATAACTTGACCAAAGAAGGTGTAACCAGAATCCCATCGGCGATAGCCCTCGAAGGCTCTTTGAACACGTCAATTATCTCCAGGGTGTGATGGCCTTGAAGAAAATCATCTATGATGGTTTGAAGATTCCGCAGAGCCAGGACGGAATTGGGAGTGCCGCTCGCAACGTACAGCTTCAGAGCAATTGATCCATTCTCGCAATTCATTTAAGCCACCGCCGCTCAATCCGCCCTGCGCAGGCCCTGCAGATCTGCTAGCCTCTGAGTCTCATCCCTTTCATAGGCCGCTTCGTCTACGGAGAGGCGTTTTAACTCGGTCCTGTTGGCCTCCAGCTCTCTTTTCAGGGATTGTATCCTGGCGTTGATCTCGGAATCGGCTAACTCCAGCTCTATCCTCTTGCGCTCGGCATCCATCTGCCTCTGCTCCTCTGCCCGTCTCTCGGCTTTCTCTCGCTCCCAGCGCAGAGTTCCCATGAGGACTTCGCCTCCTGCGGTATAGACGTCTGCCAATGTGATGCCCTCGTCGCTTAGAATCATCTCCCGGACCTGGTTGGAGTGCCTCGTGCCCCGGGATTTGACTATGGATAGAGCCCTGTTCCGCTCACCGCCCTTGGCAATATAGGACAGGTTGATCCAGGTATCGGCAACGGTGGAGATCCTGATCTCTGTAGCCTCAGAGAAGGGTTCGCCTCGAAATTCGAGAAGGCTGGTACAGAGCAGGGTCATGCCTTTGCTCTTGGCCAGATGGATCAGCCTCTGGGCCACTCCCAGAGCGGTTATGTGCCCGCCGGCCTTGACCATGGCCGATAACGGATCTACGACCATGCACCCGGGCTGCTGCTCTTCGATCACCTTCCTGATGTTAATCAGATGCTCCTCCGCGCTTCGGGACTCGGTTCGGGCGGAGTACATTCTCAGGATACCCGACCTGACATAAGGCAGCAGATGGATGTTTATGGAGGTCATGTTTCTGATAATTTCATTGGCGGATTCATCGAAGCTCACATATAGAGCCTTCTCAGCCCGTTTGCAGGCCGCCTCTATGAAGGTCCCTGCCAGCGAGGATTTGGCTGTGCCGGGAGCACCGGTTATCAATATGCTGCTGCCCCTAAGATAGCCCCCATTCAGCATGGCATCCAGGCGTTCTACGCCTGTTGACACCCTCTCCGTGAATACCTCATAGTCCGGCTCGGACAGATCCATTTTGGCGATCTCTATGCCTCGCGGACCTATAATCATCGGAAATTCGTTCTCAGAGAACTGCGAACCTCTGTATTTTGCAATCCGGGCTCCTCTCAGCGAAACATGGTCCACCAGGCTATGATTCAGGACTATGACGCAATCGGCCATAAACTGCATGAAACCGTAGTCTTCGATATATTTCGTATCATTGCTTGCCCGGAGGGTCATGATTCCGGTGAGCCCGGTCTCCGAGAGCCAATCCCGAATCCGGTAAAGCTCCCGACGCTTTGCTACCGGATCGTCCAGCAAAGTCAGAAGCACGTCGATTGAATCAAAGACTACCCGGGTGGCTCCGATCTCTTCGGCCTTGGAGACTATGCTGGCCAGCATACCGTTCAGATCGAATCCGCCGGACATGACCATGTCAGGAGACATGCGGGCGTCGAGAAAGAACAGTTTTTCCTTTTCCAGAGCAGGAAGATCCCAGCCGAAAGTTGCAGCATTTTCGGTTATCTGTCGCGAGTTCTCTTCGAAAGCCACAAAGATCCCTGCTTCGCCAAGCATACGTGCTCCGTTTACTAGCGTTTGCAGGGCAAAGACGGTCTTGCCCGAACCTGCTTCACCCTGGATGAGTGTAGTGCGGCCTTTAGGTATGCCACCATTTGTTATCTCATCGAAGCCAGGTACACCTGTAAGAAGTTTATCGATACCGTTAGTCTGTTCTTTAGGGTTCACAATGGAGGTCTCCGAGATAAGTCTAATGCAAAGAGCACTGGAAACTTTGATTTACTGTGATTTAAATTTTCCGCAGCAGGAGATCTTGAAAAATAAATAGATATAGATGGGTTTAGGAGCTAATTTGGATTAATTCGACTGTATCTATACAGGAACGATTGACAAGTCGTCTTTAGGCTTGGTGCGTTTGGACAAAATCGGAATCCTCACAACTATAGTTAGCCAGGCCTATGCTATCCATCAGCGTTCTACTGAGAAGATAGTGCCTCAAATCCGGTAATGACATCCAGCAGCTCGGAAGAGATAGCTTCCTGACGCTGCCTGCGAAAATCTGTGGTAAGTTCGATAAGATGCTCTTCTATATTTCTCTCTGCAGCCTGCATGGAAGACAGTCTGCTGGCATTTTCGCTGGCTAGCGACTCGACAAATGCCCTATAAAGAGAGAAAAATAAATATTCCTTCACCAGAGAGGAAAAGAGGATGTTTGCATCCATCGAATAAGTGGGAATCGATCTCGATAGCCATCTTTTTTCCGAAAGGCCGACCAGCCAGCTTAAATCGAGGGGGAAAAGTTGCGTCATGTGCGGGGTGAAGGCCGATGATAAACCCGAGACAGGCCTGTTATAAAAGAGCACTACTTCATCTATTCCTTTTTCCAGGCGCCATACTTCTATCCTCTCTAGAACTCCGACCATGACTTCAGAAATGCCTATGTAATCCCCTGAAAAATAAAAGTGGGCCTCTACTGGAAGCCCCGCTTCTTCCAGACGGTCGATAACACGCTCCCCAACCGCCAATGCTCTTCGGTCTTCGCATGCCATCTCATCCATATTATCAATTGCAAAACGTGCTATCCGCTCATTGAAATTCCCGCATAGCCCCTGTTCCGAACCGAAGATCACCGCCCCCAGGCATCTCTTTTCGGCAACAGACCTGGTGCCCAGGAGATCTTTCCGGGTCATCAATACGATCTGCAGTCCCCTCTCGAGGGTCTTGCTGTATTCTCCCAGCGACTTTACGGCCAACTCGTATTCATGCATATTTGTAGAAGAGATCGCCTTCATAATTTTGACGATAGACTGCAAGTCTCTGGCGTTATTGATCTTAGCCTTCAGCCTTTCAAGCTCTGCCATATTGATCCTCTATTTTCTCAGCAGGCCTATCAGTATCTTGACCAGGCTTTCACGATCTTGTGGGCTAAGCTTCTGCCCGGAATTAATTTGTTCGTATAAATCCGGTAGCTTTTCTCTAAACGCTTTTCTAATTTTCTCTTTGGAGGATGCAATTTCGTCCAATGGAACTTTGTCCAGTAGTCCTTCGGTTATTGCCAGAAGGACAGCGATCTGTTCCGGGGCGGGAATGGGTTCGTACTGTGCTTGCTTTAAAACCTCTCGAATACGCTCCCCCCGTGCCAGAGTTCTGCGGGTCTCCTCATCCAGCCTGGTTCCGAACCTGGTGTAGGCTTCCAGGTCCTCGAACTGCGAATAGATCAAACGCAGATCGCCAGCTACCTCGGCATAAGCAGGAAGCTGGCTTTTCCCACCCACCCGAGAGACTGACTGACCCACATCCACGGCTGGCAGTATGCCTTTTCTGAAAAGCTCTGGAGAGAGGTAGATTTGACCGTCGGTGATGGAGATGAGGTTGGTGGGAATGTAGGCAGAGATGTCCTGAGCCTGAGTTTCAATTATGGGAAGGGCGGACAACGATCCGCCTTCACGCAGATTGGTGGCCCGCTCCAGCAACCTCGAATGGATATAGAAAATATCTCCAGGAAAAGCTTCCCTGCCCGGGGGACGGCGCAGCAGCAGGGCCAGTTCCCGGTAGTAACGGGCGTGCCGAGTAAGGTCGTCATATACTATTAATACGTCGTTCCCTTTTTCCATGAAGTACTCGGCCATCGCAGTAGCGGAATAGGGGGCCACATAATTGAGACCTGCAGGGTCCTCACCGGAGGCAACAACGATGATTGAGTATTCAATGGCCTCGTTTTTCCGCAGGTTAGCCACGATTTTGGCTACCTCGGATTTCTCCTGCCCAATTGAGCAGTAAACGCATATCACATCTTTGTCTCGCTGATTGATTATGGTGTCTAAAGCGATGGCCGTCTTACCCGTTTGCCGGTCACCTAATATTAGCTCACGCTGGCCACGCCCTACGGGAATCATGGCGTCCACTACCATAATCCCAGTCTGAAGGGGAACGGTCACTGGCGACCGGTCCATAATCCCTGGAGCCCGGCGTTCAATGGGCCTTCTCTCTCGGACATAGATGCTCTCGCCTTCATCAATAGGTCTTCCCAAAGCATCGACCACCCGGCCCAGAATTTCCGCTCCCACGGGAACATCTAATATCCTTCCCGTGCGTCTTACGACTTGACCCGCTTCGATATCGCTGCTTTTATCGAGCATAACTACTGCAGTTTCTTCCTGGTCAAGGTTGAAGGCCAGTCCCAGCAAATTTCCAGGAAAGCGAATAAGTTCCTCTGATTTCACATGCGGCAGCCCCTTGATTCGGACGATGCCGCTTCCCACAAAAGAGATCACTCCGATTTCCTCAAACTTAAGCTGAGGCTGGCGGATGTAAAGAGAACGATCTGCTGCTGAAACGGCTTGCTTTAAAACATCTCTTATGTCCTTGACTTTCGCCTCATTGGCCATGCTTTAACCCGCTTTTCCGGTGGTAGTGATGGTTGGGGTCCTCTCTTCCAGCATTCGAGAAAAATCCGCCTCTAAAGAATCAAGATAGCTGGCTATGTTCCAAGAAATCTCAAGATTTCGTGCACTCATCTCAATTCCTGAGATTAATCCTTCATCGACCTGAAACGTGACCCTCAGCTCGCTGTTTGATTGATCTCGAAGCACATCTTTGATCTCATCCTGTCGTTTCTCAGAAAGAACAAAGGCGCTCCTGACGGTGATCGGCTGTTCAAGATCTCCGTAGAATTCTTTTAGAGTTTCTTTTTCTGGTTCCTCTAAGTTCTGTAGCCGTTTGATAAATGTTTCAATAATCTGAGTCTCAAGATCTTCATTGGCCAGATCCTTGAGAGCACGCCGGGATATGGCATAGATCTGTTCCCCAATGTGCGTTCTCAAATCGTCAAGAAATTCTTCTCTCTCGCGCAAGACATCCTTGTACCATTCGGCCTTGTTCTCTTCTATCTCTTCCCGAGCCTCCTTTATCAGATCTGATTTGAAGTTCTTGGCATCCTCCTTGGCCTTAATGAGCAGCTCTTCATGTTCGGAAGAGATTTCCTCTCTCTTTTGGCGGTAAGACTCGGCTTCTTTTTCGACTTCCTGCTTCTTCTCTTCAACCTCCTTTAGCCCAGAGAAGATCAACGTTTCCCGGTCTTTCATTAGCTTGAGGACCGGCCTGTAGAGAAAGTGCCTCAGGAGGTAGATCAATATGATAAAATTTATTATCTGAGCAACAGTTGTAAACAGATCGATCTGCAATCCACCTATCTCTAATCCGTTCATTTGAGAGCCGTCCTCCTCAGGTGGCCACGTAGTTCCAGAACGGATTGGAGAAGATCAGGATGATCGATATTACGAAGCAATAGATGGCAGTGGATTCTATCATTGCCAGGCCCACGAACAGAGTTCGAGTTATGGTGTTGGCCTCATCGGGCTGCTGGGCTATCGCAGAAAGAGCACGGGAAAGCGCCCAGCTTTCACCTATTGCCGGACCGATCGATCCAATGGCGATGGTCAATCCTGATACAACTATAGAGGCCACTCCAATCAAATCTACAGAAGCCATATCAAAGTTCTCCTTCGGTTTGGTTTTCGTCTTCTTTTCTAGAAGTGGTACTGGCTGAGACAATGTAGACCGTAGCCAGAACGGCAAAGATGTAGGCCTGTATCTGGCCGATTAACAGACCGAAAAAGTCCATTGCCACTGGCAGGAAAAGTGGTACAATGGAGACTATAACCGCGATCAAAAGTGTCTGGCTCATCATGTTGCCGAAAAGTCTTAAAGCCAATGCTATAGTCCGCGAGACCTCACCTATAATGTTAAAGGGTAGCATCAGCACTGTGGGCTGAACGTAACGCCTGAAATAATTGGAAAAGCCCTGGTGCATAATACCGTAGAATGGTATCGCAAAGAAGACACAGATGGCTAGTGCAGCGGTCGTGGACAAAGAGCTGGTTGGCGATCGGTATCCAGGCACTATACCAAGCAGGCTGGACATGGACAGGAACAGGAACAGTGTGCCTGAGAAAGGCAAATACGGCTCGGGATTCCTCCTAGCAATTTCCGATATTTCACTTTTCATATAGTTTATAACCGTCTCGAGGAAGATCTGTCTTTGCGAAACAGGATGAGTTGCAGACAGGTTGCGGGTAGAATACCAAGCCAGGGACACGAGCAGGATCATAGCTATCCAGGTGAAGACTATAGTATCATTGATGGCAATCATATCCCATTTCCAGAGCACTGATTGATCAGGGTGTCAATGGCGGTGTAAAAATGCCCAATTATGGCGGCATAAAAGTGCTCATGCCTATAAGTAGTTACCCCTTATCCATTTGATTCTCAAAGAAACCACCCTCAGCGATTCTGTGTTATTAGACCATGCTTTCTGCGTTCCTTAAGCCTGTAGCTATCGCCTTTGATGTTAATGGTAGTACAGTGGTGCAGTATCCTATCAAGGACCGCAGATGCGATCACGTGATCTCTGAATATCTCGCCCCACTCACCATATGACTTGTTTGAGGTGAAAATGATAGACCTGGTCTCATAGAACCTTGAAATCAGCTGGAAGAAAGCATGAGCACCGTCAGAAGTGAACGGCAGATATCCGATCTCATCCACAATCAATAGCTGAAACTTGGATAAACCTTTAATCTTCTGCTCAAGCCTATCCTGCTTGTTGGCATCGACTAACCTCTCGATAAGAGTTGCAGCGTTCGTAAAATGAACTCTGAACCCTGATATTACCGCCTCCAATCCCAATGCAATGGCCAGATGAGTCTTGCCAACACCTGGCGGTCCGAGGAAGACGACGTTCTCGCAATTCTTGATGAACCTTAGACTGGTTAGATCCCTGATCACTGCTTTGTCCAGAGACGGTTGAAACTCGAAATCGAAATCTCCAAGCCTCTTTTGAGACGGAAATCCAGCGATCCTGGTCCTCATTGCCAGAGATTGAGCCTCTTTGTTCTTCATCTCCTGGTCAATCAAATAATCCAGAATCTCGATGGTAGATTTACCATCTTTAGCGGCGATTTCAAGGAAGTTATCGAGGATTGAGTCGATGGTATCGAGTTTCATCACCTGAAGGTTATGATGAAGCCGCTCGTAAGCGAAGTTGCTCATTTCTCTATCCCCTCACTGAACCTATCATAAACGTCTAGCGGTCTTGTCTCAACCATTACTTCGCTAAATCTCAGTACTGAAGGAGATTGATTCAGCCTGGCCTTGTTCTCTTTAAGAACCTCTGAAAGAAGACCCGAGAAATGATCTTTATCTCGGCATATCCTACCACTGCCGGTTAGGATCGCATGTTCGCAGATCAGCTCTGAACCAACATAGACCTTGATGCTATTGTTTCCTATCCGAACCCTGGCCTCTCTTCCTGCAAACCGATAAGGAACCGAATAGCGGTTGCCGTTGTAAGACAGGTATGCGTCTCTTGAAATCTTCCTAGTGCACTCTCTGTTGACGACATATGCAGGAATGACCTCGACTGGATTCAATCCTTCTAGCTTCAGTCTCTCAACCGGGATTTCATGAGTGGTTCCGTGAATGCTTGAGTTGACGCGCTTAAGCCATATCTGGACCTGGTTGTTGAGATCTGAGAAAGAGCTAAAGGAACTGCCTTTGAAGAAATCGCGTTTGACAAAACCCACAGTGTTTTCGATCTTGCCTTTCGTCTGAGGACGATAAGGCCGACAGAGCCTGGGTATAAAACCAAAATGCCTGAAAAATTGCTCGAACTCAGGATTCCATTCGGAATTGGCAGGCTTCGACGCTCTTCTCAAAACAACCTGCTTCATGTTATCGTAAAGGATCTCCTCTGGATAACCTCCAAAGTAGTTGAAGGCATTCAAATGACACTGAATCAGCGTGGCAGCATCTATCGATAAGGTAAACTCTGCGTACCTCATACGCGAGTATCCGAGAACCATCGTGAAACAATAGAGCTTGAGGATCTTATCATCAATCTCGATATAGCCGCATTCGCCCCAGTCTACCTGACCCTGCTTACCAGGGCGAGTCTCATAACGATATATGGCGCAGACTCCGGATTTGGGCCGGACCTTCCGAACGAAGTCTTTGACTATCGTGTATTTCCCGGTGAATCCCATCTCCTGGATCTCACGATAGATTCTCGAAGCGGTTAATGGATAGCTGTTCAGCCTCTGAGCGATATAATCCTTGTAATCATCCAGCTTACTTGGCTTAGGCAATCTCTTTTTGGCGACTGGAGGGGTATCCGAATTGATATACTTGCGCACGGTTCTGCGGTTGTATCCGGTCTCCTTGGCAATCTCGCTGATGCTCAATCCCTGCTCGTGTAGTTCTCTTAACATGAGAAACTCCTCCCATTTCAGCATCAATACAGCCTTTGATTTGAAAATCAAAAGCTGTAGAGGTGGGCATTTTTATCCCGCCGAAATTGAGCACTTTTTGACCGCCTATGACACTGCAAACGTCCCAGAGGAGACCATAGTAGAGGAGCCTATCATAGAAGGACGCTGTGCTGCCTTTGTGATCCAGGGACTTAGGTGCGGGAGTTCCTCAAAGTGGAGGCCAGATTTTGGTTTGTGGCTTTGTGAAAAGCACTACCAGGAGATGATCTAAAAATGAAGAGCATTATTCTTTGTTTGGCATTATGTCTGGCTATTTTCACTATCTGGCCTGGCATGGGAGAAGTGCAAGTAATATCAGAGATTGTGGCCAAAGGGAATGGGACTGTCTATACAGAAGTGCAAACTACAAAGACAAACTTACATGACCAGTTTGTAGCCCTCTCTCCAGAAGGCCTGGTCTATATGTCCCAGGTCAATGGCCAGAATGTCTCTATGAATGCTACTGAAGCTATTTCTCAGCAGCTGGAGATGGAACTGATGGGGATAAAGGCAATCAAACCCATAAGAGATCCATTCAAGATCCAGGTGCCCAGGAGCTTTGGCAAGTTATAGACGATTATCTAAGGGAGTGAGTCTGGATGGACATGCAATCTTTTGAGGCAAAGGAGAGACACCTTTCCAGTCTCTTAGCCCAGGAAGTGAAAGACCTTCTGGACCTTCTAAGGTTTAAATGCATCAATAAGGACACTGACTGCCTGGGATTTGAGATCCCCTGTTTTGTTGGTGAGGCTTCAGTCATAGCATTCCTGGCTATAACAGAGCAGAGAATAGAGCTGTCAGCTCAGTGGGAGGGCAGGCCTACAAGAACCCACTATCTGCTAAGGGGAGGCTTCGTAAATCTGCCAGTGCTGCAAGAAGGGCTCCAGGTCCTGGAAACTGCCTGGAAGACCGTCCTAGAATCACCTGCAGATCCAGAGGTGATGGGGAAGGACTGGGACCAGGAAGTAAAAGGATCGCTAATGGCGATCAGAATCCTAAGGGAGAGAAGGGTAAAGATGTTAACAGAGATGGAGAAGAAGTTCCTGGAGATAGATGGCACCACTGAGCACCATGCAGTGAAGGGAGCCATAGGTTGTGGATTCGATATAAAAATGGTCACTAAGGCAGAGCAGGCTGCTCTTATGCAGAGGACAGAAAAGGAGGATGTACTACCATGAAGCATGAAGATTTGTTAGGAGATAACGCACAAATTCACAATAAGATTTACCAGATGATGAGAGACAGGATTCTGAAGCTGCTGGAGACTGCCCTCATCTATGGGGAATCCTCTGGATGCTACTTTACAGATGTTCTGGGACTGACAAAAACTGTGGAGATCAATGGCAGGACCCTTATTGTGGAAATCATCTACCAGGATGAGGAGCAGGTCACCATGACTGCTCATGAGCCAGAGGGAGATACTGTCTGGACATATATCTGGACAGGAGGCTTGGTGAACATTATGCTAGCTGAGGATGCCATCAGGATTCTGGATATCCTTGAAAGGCAGGAATCTCTCAGAGAGGCCTACCTAGATAAGAGAGATGCCTGGGTCCAGATCCTGGAGAAGATTTTCCAATCCCTAGGTGGAGTGAGGACTAAGAGGATCAAAGCATCTGATTACGTAGCTATGAGAAAGGAGAGAAGTGCAAGCTGAATCTCCCTTAGTCTATTCTATTTTGGCATAACCCTTAAATACCATAGTCCCTATAGATGCCATAGGAGGACTTAAAAGTATGTCTAGAATAGCGAAAGCTATAGGTACACTGCTAATCCTTATAGGATGCCTGGCTGCCATTGTGGGCGTACTGGTTTCCATGGCGTTCATTCTCCCTGGCATTATTGCCTGGTTCTTTGGCACTATTACGCTATGTATAGGGCTCCTTATAGGCTGGCCTGAAGAGACCAGGGCCTGGCTGGTGAAGAATAGGGCTCAGGGAGAGACCAGAAAGAGAATCATACATCGGGAAGTGGATGCTGAGACAAAGAAGGCCCCTGCCCATAATGAGGGATAGACAATGGAGATAGAGGTCATTCCTGCATATCACATTGATCATGATAAGTGTCTGAGGTGCCACAGGCCACTGAAAAACCTCAGGTGGAGAAGGCTGGGATTTGGTAAAAAGTGCTACGCAAAGCATTGCCAGGAATGCCAGCAGACTCTGGGAGATCCAGAAAAGGGGGAGGAGCTGGGACTGCCCCAGAGGTCCATTGCAGCAGACATGGCTCTACCTGCAGATGCTGACCAATATACTAGCGGCCTTCGTGAAGGCTCCAGGCAGGACAGGGCTCCTGATCCTAAGATAAAGAAAGCTGATAAGAGGGCAGCACTGGAAAAAGCCTGGCAGGAAGAAATGGCCAGGAAGGACCCTGAGCCAACTGATGCTCAGAGAAGATTTGCAGAGAAGAAGCTGCTGGATGATGTGGATAAAGCTCTGGGCCTGGAAGAAAAGGGAGGAGAGGCAGATCCTGGTGAGCCTGCAGGAGAGGCTGGACCTGCAAAGAAGGATGGACGGAAGAAAACGAAAGCCTCTAAAGGCCAGGTCATTGTCAGGGCTGCAGCGTTCAACAGGGCAGGAAGGAGTCTGGTAGTGAATGGCAGAGATAACAGAGCTTAATATCAAGTTTGTGGAGATCTCTGACGGTAAGGAGTACATCAGGGCGGGCACTTATAATCTGTCCATAACAAAGGAGACCTTGCCCATTTTAATAGAGGTGGCTCAGAGAGTCAGGTTTAACTTTGTTTATGGGAAGGGATTTTCATGAAATTCATCATAGCTTATCATTCTGCAGACCTGGATGGCCATCTCTCTGGAGCCCTGGTCAGATACTGGCTGGAGGAGAGGGAGAAGGTAAAAGAGCCCATTCAGATGCTGCCAATCAACCATGGAGAGCCGTTTCCCTATGAGATAATCAGGCCAGAGGACATACTTTTCATGGTGGACTTTGCCCTGCAGCCCGTCCAGGAAATGGTGAATCTCAATGAGTTGTGCCACCTTCACTGGATTGATCACCACCAGACAAGTCTGGCTGATCCTAAAGACAAAGGCCATAGCTGGATGGAGGGCATTAAGGGGATCAGGTCTGCAGAAGGAGCTGCCTGTGAGCTGGTCTGGAGATACTTCTGGCATCACCCCGAGACCCTGGTGACCTATCCTATGCCTAACTTCGTCCAGTGGATAGGCATCTATGACAGGTGGGATCAGAGAGATATGGGGCTCTGGGAATATATGGTCCTTCCTTTTCAGTTTGGGATGAAGGCCAGAGAGACTGATCCAGCCACTGATGAAGGCTATGAATGCTGGAGGCATCTCCTGGAGATCAAGGATAATGAGGTTCTGAGGTCTGCAGTGACCAGCATTATCCTACAGGGACTGGCTGTGAAGAGGTATGCAGATAAACAGCTTAAGAACTTCATCAATGGGCATGCTTTTACCACCACCTGGAATGGTATCACCTGGCTGGTAATGAACGGGGGAGGAATCAATTCTGCCAAAGAGACCTCAGCTTTTGATCCTACTATCCACCAAGGGGTCCTGGGCTATGTGAACACAAAAGGAAACTTCTGGCGGGTCTCCATGAGGACAGACAGGGATGACCTGGATCTATCAGCCCTGGCCAGGCAATTTGGTGGAGGAGGCCATAGGAAGGCTGCTGGGTTCCAGATTAAGGATCTTCCTGCTGAGCTGGTAGGGCCTGATTATGGAGAGGGGGAAGATGGACAGCCAGATGAGGGCAGCTGATAAGGGAGTGAATCTTATGGATATCGATACCAGATTAAGCTGCAGAGTGAAACAGACGGTAGATGGCTCACTGGAGCCTATCACCTTCAATGATATTTTTAAGGCCCTCCTGCCTGAGGGATATGAGGTGACAGATATAGCCAAGGCTATTCAGTCCCTGGTGGAGGATGATCAGCTGGAGCTGGATGGAGTTAAAATTAAAGTCAGCAACAGGAGGCCATCCTAAGTGAATGACTTTTCCTTCAGCATTGAGATAGTGAAGGCAGAAATCCTGGAGGATTTCAGGACATACTTCAAGGAAGTGGGCTATAGGAAGAATACGCCTATGGTCCATTGGGGAGTGGAGTACGAAATCAGGTTCATGGATCAGGATATTCCAGAAGAGCCTGGGATGCTTTCCCGGAGGTTCATGGAGATCACTCTTAGAGCTGATCAGGAGCCTAATTCTGAAACCATTGCCAGAGAGATCATTATGAGGGGTGGTCGATGTGTCAGTGCTGCAGCTCTGAAAGCTAGGGAGGGATGGTGGAATGGGAAGAAGTCTGAGCCCCAAAAGAAAGGCCCTTCAGTCCAGGAGGCTGTGGAGCTGATACATAAGACTGGCAGGAATCCCCTGGAGAAAGAGGTCCAGGAAGCTCTCCCAGGGCTAGAGCTGATTAGGGCTGGTGCTACAGCGAACCCCAGGAGATCCAGAGCAAAAAGAAGGAGCCATTAATTCCATGGATTCTATGGAAATGCTGGAGATTCATGAAGAGATCGCGAAGGAAGAGGATGATTGATATGAGTGGAAATGATAGGAAGAAGGGGCCTGAAGTAGCCTGCCTATCCAAAGAAGGCTGTGGCCTATCCAAGATAGAAGGTAGAGCCCTATTACAGGGTGACAAAACTGCTTATGGCTTCAAGTTAGGACAAAGAACCCTACAGATGACTATTACTGCCACTGAGGTCACCAGGGTGGAGCCTGAGGATGACTCTGGCATGGCAATGGTAGAGGCAAAATATCGCCTGAGATGGCAGGGCATTACAGGCCAGGGCATGGAGAAGGATGTCACCATTAGTTTTATGCAGGCCTGTGATGAGGGCACAGAAGAGATCCTTCTTCAACAGGAGATGATGGCTCTAATGCTGGAGGCAAAAAGGAGATTTGGAAGCTAGCTGGGTCTTTTTTACTCTCTTATCGTTTAATCAATAAGCTTTTCTATCCCTCATTTAATTTGAAATAAGGAAAAACTACAGACCTAATACAAAGTCTATCTAGCCCTGGAGGTGCTGGCATCTCAGAAGTATACCTCAATGATAGAACTGATCTTAGTTATCTACCCCCATAGGATGTTGGTCTTGCAGCTAGAGCCTTTGCTAATTGGGAAATTTATGAGCCTTAGCCTCCCTGAGGCAGTTTTATCTCTTGAGGATACTGAGATTCATCTGGAGATTTAGCAGCTATAGCACCATTAATGATAGCGGTTAATACGTCAGAAGGATGAAACCGATGAACACAAGATATCGCGCACAAAGAAAAACGAGCCATAACGCTTGTCTTTGCCTTAAAAAAGAAGTTTGATGATAGCTTGCAAGATACTAAGCCAGGGTATATCCTGTTAAACCTTCTGATCCTAAGGCCTGCTAGCATAAATTGAAGATATATAATTTCAAGGTTATATATAGCTATAAATATCTGCACTCTACCTTCAATGCAGATAACTTATAGTATATCACACTTTTTCAGTAGTAAGAGATTTCAATATATAAATTAACCACATAATAGGAATAGATTTACAGGAGATATTAGAATTCGTATAGAGGGGCTTTAAAGGATTAATTACATATTATATCTTATATAAATAAGGTAGAAGTGGTCTATGAAAGAATTCTAATAACACTTCGCACATCCCATGAAATAGAGGTCATAAAGTGGTTTCAAGTCTACCGATAGTATTCATTAGTTACGCTCACGAGGATGATGAAGCTGCAGTAAGACTCTACCATGATTTAAAGAAGGCAGGGGTAAACCCTTGGATTGATAAGGAAAATTTACTTCCAGGCCAAAATTGGAGAACCGAAATTAAGAAGGCCATAAGATCAAGTCGATATTTTATCGCAGTTTTATCCACAAATTCTGTAGGTAGGAAAGGATACGTACAAAAAGAAGTGGCTGATGCACTTAACATCCTGGATGAATTTCCAGAATCTGAAATCTTTATTATACCTATCAGGCTTGATGATTGTAGGCCATCACACGAAAAAATGGGAGAACTTCATTGGGCAAATATGTTCCCCATTTGGGAGGATGGCTTACAAAAAATACTTTCAACATTAAAGAGCAATCCTGAAGTTGAATCACTGAAGCAGAAGCAAAAAGCAGAAAACTTAATGGCAATATCGCGCCCTTTTGGATCATTTAAGGATATTGAGTTTGGTAAAGCAGATGCTCAAACAGAGCGAATATACCATCCATATCTACTTTTGGAAGGATTTTTTGATGAATTAGAATATGTTGATAAGCTATTGAAGGGATATGTGTTCCTAGTTTTAGGCCCAAAGGGATCGGGAAAGACAGCTATCGCTTCAAAATTGAAATTAATTTCTGATTCGGATAAAGGCCTTAATGTAAGTTTAAATGAATTGGAAAATTTCCCGTATAGTTTATTCAGTAAAAGCTTTCCAAGTGATGAATTACCTGAGGTTAAATATACAGTTCAATGGGAATTTCTACTATTGATATCTTTATTTGATAATTTTACAAAGGATAAAAATTGTAGGTTCAAGGGAAAATTTGGGGCGCTGAAAAACGGGCTCCAAGAATTAGGAGTATTTCCTGGGAAAACGTTAATGGAAATAGCGCAAACTATGAATAGCAGGGATTTCAAGTCAAAAATAACAGATCATGTCCATGATAGAAATTCAGAGCAAGAGAAAATAATTCATGGGATAAACGTTATTCTCAATAATTTGCAAAATGTTACCTATTCAATTGATTCTACCTCAAGCTATCTATTTATTATAGATAAACTTGATGATGTGTTGACAAAGCGGGGAAAACAGCTTAATATGCAGTTTGATTTATTGGCATCATTAATTCTTGCAGCAGATAAGATAAATAGGTCATTTAAGGAGAATAATATCAAAGCAAAAATTATAATTTTATGCAGGGATGATTTATATTCTAAGTTAGAAAATCCAAATTTAAATAAAATAAAGGAAGATTATAAAATTCAATTAAATTGGTACTTAAATAATGAAGATCCTTTATCTTCAAATTTAATTAAATTAATCAATTTAAGGGCTAAAAATTCCCTAAAAAGAGATATTGATATCTTCCATGAGTTCTTCCCTGAGACCGTATGGGATGATCCAACGGTTAAAACGCTGTTAGATAATACGCGATGCAGACCCAGAGATATAATTATGCTATTGAACTATATAAAGGATAATACAAAAGGATCAGCACCAACCAAGAGTGAAATTAAAAATAGTATAAAATTATATTCTAATAATTATTTTCTCTCAGAGATTAAAGATGAAGTCGCTGGGTTTCTCACTTCAGACGAATTCGATAAAATTATCAGTTTATTATATCGAATGAATTCTATGAAGTTTAGGTTCAATGAATTAAAGGCCAAAAAAGATCATGACGAAAATTTAGCTGATTTCGATTTGAAAAAGGCTGTTGAAGCTTTGTACAATTGCAGTGCAGTTGGCTGCGCGAGATCTAATGCTACAGGAAAAGAAAGAATAACTTTTCGATATCGTAATCCAGGTACCAAGTTTGATCCTGATGCGAGTTTAAGAATTCATTATGGTCTCTTGAAGGGTATATATATGTAAAATCTACATAATTGAATACTTTCTGATTATTAATAATTTATACATTCAATTCTTTTCGGTAAATATCTTGTCCTTTATTTCTATCTGAACTTTCTAATGTCAAACATAGCCACTCTTAAGAGCACGTAATATAAGAATGGAGGTAATATGAATATCTTTAATCATCTCTTATATGCTAATTCTAGCATATCTCTCGTAGTATTGATAACCGAAAAGAATGAGCAATAACAGATATGAAGGCTTACCTAATTCATACGTTAATTAAATATTGTAGTTTTAATGATTATTTAGTGTCCTTGAATCTAACTTTCTAATCTATTTTTGGGGTGATAGATAAAATTCTAATCGCCGGGAAAACTTAAGTAGAATGAGCCCTGGCCTTTATAAGGGAATTTGCAGAGGCGCAAATACTCGGTTAGTTACCAAAATTAGCAACATGCTACCTGTCCCATAGAAGAAATCCGCGAAAAGTAAAGCCACCGCCGAAAAAGAATTAAATAATATGCGGGGAAAGGGATTCGAACCCTTGAACTCCTGCGAGAATAGATCTTGAGTCTATCACCGTTGGCCTGGCTTGGTTATCCCCGCGATCTCCGTCCGCTTGACGCAGACCGGGAATATGTAGAGAAACTATTGGTTTAAGAATGTTCCTGTCCGGCAGCCCCCGGGCCGGGCCCCATTTCAATCAACGTGGGTAACACAGGTCCAGTGATAGTACCCGAACATCCCCGTCCCGGTGACCTCGTCGAACTCCTCCAGCTCCAGGCCGCAGATCTGGCAGACCTCCCCGTCGGGGATCTCGATCTCGCCGTCATTACATATTACTACTACCATCTTGCCAGTGTCCGCCCGCCCTTTATGAACTTTTATGAACCGGCCCTTTTAAAGACCGCGTCTGCAGCAGGCGAATATAATTCAGTCCTTTAATCGATAAATTCATAACGGTCCAGTTATGGTATTAGCCCACTGAAAAAAGAGGTGTACCCAATTGAAGATAATCGGTCTGGCCGATCAGGATGTCGAAGCCAACCTCAGGGGCGCTGGAATCGGCATGTCTGTGGCCGAAGCCCGCTCCATCGCGGAAATCCTGGGGCGTGACCCCACCTTAACGGAGCTGTTCTGCTACGACGCCATGTGGTCGGAGCACTGCTCCTACAAGAGCAGCCGCGCCACACTGAAGGAGTTTCTGCCCACTGAGGGCCCCAACGTGGTCATGGGGCCGGTGGAGGACTCAGGTATCGTGGCCATAGACGACCAGTGGTGCGTGGTCATATCCCACGAAAGCCACAACCACCCCAGCCAAATCCTGCCCAACGAGGGGGCGGCTACGGGAATCGGCGGAATCGTCCGCGACGTGAACTGCATGGGAGCCACAGTCGTCGCCTCCGCAGACCCGCTGCGCTTCGGCGACCCTTACGGCCCCAAGGCCTCCAAAGTCCGCTGGGTAGCGGAAGGCGTGGTGGACGGCATCTGGCAGTACGGAAACGCCCTGGGAGTTCCCAACATGGGCGGCGACATAGTCTTCAACGAGAGCTTTGACGACAACTGCCTGGTAAACGTGGTCTCTATCGGCATCGTCCGGCGCGACCAGATCATCCGCTCCCGCGCTCCGCAGGGAGCAGGTGAGAAGGGCTACGACGTGATCCTGGTCGGAAAGCCCACCGACTCCTCGGGCCTTGGCGGCGTAACCTTCGCCTCAGAGGCCCTGCGGGCCGAGGACGAGGAGGCCAACCGCGGTGCAGTGCAGATCCCCGACCCCTTCCTGAAGAACGTGCTCTTCAAGGCCAACGACGACCTCTTTCGCCTGGTGCGGGAATCAGGAATCGTGATCGGCTTCAAGGACCTGGGCGGCGGCGGGTTCACCTGCGCCACCTCGGAGATGGGTGCCTCCGGAAACTACGGCATGGAGATCAACCTGGACGACATGCACAAGGCCGCAGACTTTCCCCCAGAGATCCTCTCCATCGCTGAGACCCAGGAGCGCTTCCTGATCGTCTCACCTCCCGAGCTGCGGGAGAGGATACTTCAGATCTACAACCAGCACTGGGACCTGCCCAACGTCTACGAGGGAGCCAGAGCCAGCGTGGTCGGAAAGATCAACACCGGCGACAGGTTCCGGGTCACCCACAAGGGTGTGATGGTCTGCGACGTGCCCATCCAGCACCTGACCGGCGGCATCCGCTACAAGCGAGAAGAAAAGCCCCGCTTAAGAAGCCTGGCCGAGCCGGTAATCGAGGAGCCTGTGGACTATAACCAGACCATGCTGAAGATCCTGGGCTCTCCGAACATCGCCTCCCGGGAGCACGTCTACCGCTACTACGATACCGAGGTGATGGGAAACTCCGTCATTCGTCCGGGCGAGGCCGATTCAGGCCTAATTGCTCCGGTGCGGGGCGAGAAGTTCGGCGTGGCCCTGGCCGTGGACTCCAATCCCTTCTACGGCCGGATCAGCCCCTACTGGGCCGGAGCCACAGCTGTAGCCGAGGCCATGCGAAACGTGGCCGCCATCGGAGCCGTTCCCTCAACCCTCACCGACTGCCTCAACTTCGGCAACCCCGAGAAGCCGGAGGCCTTCTGGGAGTTCAGAGAGGCGGTGAAGGGAATCGCCGACTCCTGCAAGAAGATCTGGCTCAAAGGCTATCCCAACCAGCCGGTGCCGATAGTCTCCGGAAATGTTAGCTTTTATAACGAATCTCCGGAGGGCTCGGTGGACCCCTCCCCGGTGGTGGCCTGCGTGGGCATCATCAAGGACGTGGGCAAGGCCGTGACCCAGAACCTCAAGGCCGCCGGCGATAGGCTGTTCCTGATCGGCCCCAGGTTCGACGAGCTGGGCGGCTCGGAGTACTACCGGACTATCTTCGGAGTGACGGGCAAAAATGTGCCTCTGGTCAGGTTCGATCTGGATAGGAACATGATCTATGCAGTCATAGAGGCCATCGATCAGGGCCTGGTGGCCGCATGTCACGACATCTCCAACGGCGGCCTGGCCTGCACCTCAGCCGAGATGGCCCTGGTCAGGCCCGCCCGGCTGGGATTTGAGCTGGACCTGGACGGAGCGGCAGAGCCGGGCCTGAGGACCGACAAGGTGCTCTTCTCCGAGTCTGCCGGCTTCCTGATAGAGGCCAGGCAGGGCTGTGAGGAAAAGCTGCGGGCGGTTCTCGAGGGCTTCAGCCTGGAGGCAATGGAGGTCGGCCGGGTGACTGAGGCGAGAAAGATGGTTGTGAGAAGGAAGGGCAAAGCGTTGATCGACCTGGACCTGGACCAGGCCAGAGCGGTCTGGACTAACGGACTTGCGGAGGCGATGAGATGAAGATAGCAGTGATGCAGTTTCCGGGAACGAACTGCGAGCACGAGACCCTGGTGGCGGTAAATGCTGTCGGGATGAAAGGAGAGATCTTCCGCTGGAACCGTCCGGCAGCTGAACTTTCCGGCTTTGACGGCTTCATAGTTCCCGGCGGCTTTTCCTACCAGGACCGGGTACGCGCGGGGGCTATCGCCTCCAAGGAGCCGGTGATGGACGCGTTAAGAGAAGAGGCCGAGCGTGGAAAGCCCATCATCGGGATCTGCAACGGCTTTCAGATCCTGGTCGAGACCGGGCTTCTTCCCGGAACGGGCAAGATCGACATGGCCTTGGCCCAGAACGTGATGGTCTCCGGGGGCCGGGTGATGCGGCGCGGCTACTACTGCGACTGGGTCAACCTGCGCCATGATGCGCTTCCCAAGAGGTGCAGCGGATCGTTCATGATCGACAAGAAGGCCATCCTGCAGATACCAATAGCCCACGGCGAGGGAAACCTGGTCACCACCACACCGGGCCTCGTCGACCGGCTCAAGGACGAGGACCAGGTGGTCTTCCGCTACTGCGATCCGGCAGGCCAGGTGGTAAACGAGTTTCCGGTGAACGTGAACGGCAGCACGGAGAGCATCGCCGGCATCTGCAACCCGGAGGGAAACGTGCTGGGAATGATGCCCCATCCAGAAAGGGCCTTCTTCGCCTGGCAGCTTCCGGCCTACGATCCCCGCAAGGCGAGGCCGGACGATCCCGGTCCGGGCAGAATGGTCTTCGAATCCATGAAGCGCTTCATCGAGGTGAGGGCATGAGCACCACCAGCACCATCAATCTGCGGGTCTGGCTGAAGATCCCCGATGCCGAGGCGGCCACGGTGAAGAACACCCTGATCCGGAGGATGGGCTTTGCAGATTCTCTGCAGGACGTGAAGAAGGAGCGGCTGTTCTCAATCATCGTCGACTCCGGAGATCCGGAAAAGCTGGCCCGGTCCTTTGCCAGGGAACTGGTAAACGAGAACAAAGAGAGCCACAAGGTCCTCTTTGACCGGCTCTCCTTCGAGGAGGGGTATGTGCCGGTCAAGGTGGCCCTGCATATCGAGGATGGCGAGGCCGTATCCACCCGCGACCGGCTCAGAAACCGCCTGGGCTTCTCGAACGTGGTCGAAGTGAAGAAGGCCACGGTGTGGAAGCTGTACCTGAAAGGCGAAAACCAGGAGCAAGTGGCCAAAGAGATTGCCGAGGGTCTGCTCATCAATCCGCACAAGGACAGCTACGAGATAATGGGGAAGACCAAGATGCCAGCCTGATGGACTGGTGAGCAAAAGCCCAGCCCGACTTGCGACGCGTTCCCCAAGTGAAGGCCGGAAGACGTGGCCTTCACCTTTTTTCCCTCAATATCTGCCTCTGGTAAACAGATCATAGCCCGCTATCGAGAATCCGGTGAAGAAGAAAAAGACCCACAGCCACCAGGGAAGCCCGAAAGCGGCCAGGATTGCGCCGGTGATAACGCATACGCTCCCGAAGATGGTGCCCATGATCTCCACCAGCAAAGGAGGCCGGTCGGTCTCTACCTGATCCTCCAGCAAGACTTTCAGGTCGTTTATGTAGAGCGGGCTCTGCTTCAGGGTATCCAGGATCTCCGGCACCAGCAGGATGCTGTCTTTGGCGATCTTTATGGGGTTAAACTCCTTGTACAGCATGTTCTTGATGTGTTTCTGGGAGACGGTCATCACGTTTATTCCCGGCAGCAGCTGGTTGCCGACTCCTTCCACTGTGACCAGGGCCTTCACCATCAGAATGATCTCTCCCGGATACTGGATGCGGTAGGTGCCTGCCAGCTTCACCGACTCGAGCACCAGCTGCCCCAGAGAAAAGTCCTCAAAGCTTGGGTGCCTCAGGTATCGCCGGTTCAGATCCTCCACGGCCCGCCTAAATCCGTCCGGATCTCCGCCTCTTCCTGCCCTGGACATGGCGGTCAGGTAGCGGGCCGCGTTTCCGGCATCGCCTTCAGCCAAGGAATAAAAGTAATAAAACAGCCTTCTCTTGAGGCTGCTGTCGAACTGGCCCACCATCCCCAGATCTATGAAGCCTACACAGCCATCGTCCAGCGCCAGCAGATTGGCAGGGTGAAGGTCGGCGTGAAAGAACCCGTCTTTGAAGATCATCTGAATTATGGCGTCAATTCCCAGATCGACCAGCCGGGTCTTCCTGGCCGAACTGAGGTTTCGAATCGTCGGATCGTTAATCTCCCTTCCGCGCATGAACTCCATGGTCAGGACTTCCCGGTTGCTGAACTGGCGGTAAATCTCGGGAAACCGCACTTTGGGCTCTTCCATGAAGTTTGCCGCGAATATCTCAGCGTTATCGGCCTCGATTCGCAGATCGACCTCTCTTCTGCTGTAGCGCGAGAACTCGCGGGTTAGCTGATAGGGCTGAAAGCGCGATAAAAAGACCTGCAACACCCGGCCGAACAGGTTCAGAAGCATGGTGTCGGTCTCAACCATCTTGCGAACGCCGGGCTTGAGGACCTTGATTGCCACCTCTTCCCGGGTCTTCAGCCTGGCCAGATGAATCTGGGCCAGGGAGCCGGACCCCAGGGGAACGGGATCGATCCAGTCATACATCTCCTCAGTCGGGCGCTTGAGGTCGGACTCGATCAGCTGCTTGAACCTCTCAAACGACACCACCGGAGCCTGTCTGAGCAGATTTTTGAGTTCCTCAGTAATTGACTTCGGCAGTACATCCTCACGCAGGCTCAGGATCTGCCCCAGCTTTATGTACGAGGGACCCATGAGCTCCAGCCTGCGCCGGAACTGGACCGGGAACGGCTGGCCTATGATGTCCTTGTTCATGAACGGCCAGGTGAAGGCCAGGATGAAGCGGAGCATGATCACCCTGAGGCTCCATCCTTTGCCCTTCTCGCCCATCTCCTTGGAGTAGGAAAAACCGGCCCCTATCAAGAGAGCCAGGAGCTGTCTCAGCGTTCCGAAGAACCGCCTTACAATCCCCGTGGGCTGTCTTTCGTCGTATATTTCATAGGTGGCCCGGGGCCTCTTTGGCTCTTCAGCACAGGCTAACTCTGACACCTGTATCTTAGTCGTTTTGTGCTTGCAGCCATTATCCATATTTCAGGTCGGAACTTAAACTGGATATCGTCAGCAAATCCCCATATCTGCCAGGATACGGGTCCTATTCGATTTAATGCTTGGAAATCTCTTATAAAATATTTGTTTAATTATTGATATAGTCACTCTCCGGGGATAGCTGCATTTGGATTGGCTAAAGTCCTGGCATCAGGATTAGTCTCCTGGGACGGGGGTCACCAGCAGGAGGAGCGGCCATAGATGAGAATTCACTCCGGCCATTCCTCCTGGGCTGCAAAGCCTAATGTCAAATACCCCGTTGCGGAGGCAGACATGAGCTAAGCAGACCCGAAACCGTCCTTCAAGAAAGGAGATTCGATCTCTGCCTTCCCGAGCCTTCACTCGCAGATCGTCTCTTCTACCGGTATCTTGGTTCGAGTGGCCACGATCTCCTTGGGGAAGACTATCTTGAGAACACCGCGATTCAAAGTAGCTTTGGCCTGCTCTCCCTTGACCGCGACCGGCATCTTGATGGTCCTCTTGAACACCTCGTAGGAGCGCTCCATCTTGTGAACGCATTCCGTCTCCTCTTCGGATTCGGCTGCCTTTTTGGCGCGGACATAAAGCTCATCATCGGTGAGGGAGATGTCTATATCCTCCTTTTCGACGCCGGGGACTTCCAGGGTCACGATCACTTCGTCATCAGTTTCCATCACATCTGCCAGCGGCCTTCTCACGCTTGCTGAGGGAAGAGGCATGGCCTCGGTAAGCTTGCCCATCTTCTCCTGGATATGCCTCATCTCGCGAGCATACATGGACTCTGTATCAATAAGTCCAAGATCATCCGCTACCATATACATGGAGGTAGTGATGCCCTTCAATCCTTCACATATCATATTGTGCATAATTTCCTTCCCACCTTCTGAATAATACTATCATATTAGGTTATAATCTTTTTTGTCCTGTTTAATACTTACGAAACCTAAAACTAATTTGGGCAGAAACCTGACCAATTGCTTCTGGAGCATGATCTGGCCGAAAATACCCGGCTATTGAGATAGCAAATTTCATCCTTATCTGCCAGCCTGATAAATTGAGTTCAGATTCAGAGGATTAGAAATAGGCCCGGTTTGCACAAGAGAAGAACCTTTGGCCCTTGAAGGTTTTTCTTGGGACTGACGAATTTCTTGAGCACTCACTTTCATCTCAATCGCTATTATCCTAAGAGGAAAGCCATTGCTTTTTCCTTTCATGATATTGACCGTGGCAGGATGCAGTTTCAAGACCTGTTCCTCCGCACTTCTTGCGCCATACGGTCGTGGGGGATATATGGATGCCAAATATGGATGCCAATTACGGATGCCAATTAGGGATACCAAGCCTTGAGAACCCTGCGTTTTCATTCGGTGACCAAAAAAACTTTATTCCATAATATCACTATTTTAAGTTATAAATTCTCGCTGGCGGCGAATCATCGTTAAAATCATTAGCCCTATACCATCTAAATGGTAGACACGGTTCCGGCAATGGCCAGCGGTAGATTCTAAAAAAGCAGGAAAAATCATGGGAGGTAGGACGCTGATCAAAATTGGGATCGAATCCAGCCGGAGAGAGCTGCACAGCGACCTTCTCTTAAATCCCTCTAGATATTTTTTTATGTTAATAGTCGACAGCAGACCATTGCTCTGCATACGGACCTGCAATTCTCAGGGAGAAGACGTAACAGAGCACATTGTAGAATGTTTTTCAGCCAATTCTGAAGGATTATTGACTCCAGTACTTCAGGAGCTACTCGATGATGACATGAAGCCTTCGCCAGCTTATGAAAATAGGAGCTGTTTTGAAGAACGCCCGATCTCTGCAAACATAGGACGCGAGATCTCAATGATGCCTGAGTTGATAGACTGGATCATATCTTCGATTCTGAATGAAGACCGGCATATCGTCATTAACTCCACCTGGGAAATTTGAGATGTCCTCATCCCATCCGCCGATTCGTTACCTGCATCAGCGGTTGACTGCTGTATCCTCAATATGAGCGGGAATGGAAAAGAGAGTTATGCACCGCCCATTGCGGTTAATGGAGAATATTTTGAGTGGATGGTTATATAAATTGGAAATTCATATTGTATAAATTGGGTATTCATTCTACTACCTCGTCCAGTTTTTGGCTCATTGGGATTTATATATAATCCATGGAGCTATGATAAAGGCCATGATGTAAAGCAGGGGATAAATCCAGATCATTATCCTGTCGATCCGCTCAGCCAGTGCTTTTTTATCGCGGACTTCAAGCAATTTGAGTGATAGATTATACACGAAAATCAATGCGGTGAGGACGAAGGTGAAGAACATGAACCAGTCCAGCAGAGTTAAATAGCCGAGCTTTGGCAGATCTGATCCGATGGTGAAATTGAAGGCTATGAACAGCAGCAGATTGGCGCCTGCTATATCGCCGCGCTTTCCGTAGTCTTTTAAGAAAAAGGTCACCCAAGATATGAACACTATTACGAATATGGGAAGCAGGATGCGAAAAGCATAATATAACAGATGTCTCTGCGCCTGAAAGTGAAACGAGAAGCGAGAGTTGACATCCGTGATCTTGACGCTGCTGACGTTTGTGTCCGAGGAGGTGATGTACCACTCTTCCTCTCCCAGCTGCCGTCCGATCTCGGTCTTCTCGGGCCAGATCTGGTAGATATAATATTCTTCAGGATAGAGCGAATCGATGAGCAGGTAGAAATCCTGTTTGTCCAGCGGATATCTGCGGAAGTCGAAATCCGGGGCCTGCAGTGTTACCCAGAAACGTTCAAAATAGGTAGCAGTTCCATCCGGTCGCACCACAATTACCCGGTTCTGAGTCCAGCGATTCCCCTGCTGATTGAAGATGGTGAACTCCGGAAAATTCGAGCCGTACTCCTGCGTGAACTGTTCTATGCTGCGATAGACCTTAAAGCTGCAGTTGCACTCCTGCGGGCTGAAGGCCAGCTCCGGATTTTCCCACTGCATCCAGATATTGGCCACCACGTTGAAGTTCTGGTCCAGCTGGTTGATGGCGGTTATCTGGTCCAGTTCTACCCCTGCCTTAACCTTAATGGGCTCGGCAGCAATACTTTGACCGGCAGCCTCTGCCTTTCCGGCTAATACTTCGGGTGCATTGATTCCCAGGAGAAGTCTGTAGCTCCCGGTGGTAGAGCTGCCGTTTTCTTCTCCGCCCTTAATTATTATGCGATTGCCTTTGCTTCCCTGCTCGAAGGTGTGGAGCAGATTGGCGCTATTCGCAAGTCCGCCCCAGTTGCCGGTGCCAAGCGTTTTGTTGCCGAAATCCGTCAGCATCAATACCGGCTTTAGGTCTCCCGATTCAGCCTCGATATAGACGTAGAGCGTGTCTCCTCCGCTCAAAGCTCTGAGGTTATAAAAGGTTGAAGTCTTATTGGCGGACAAGTTGCCGCGGATCTCCTGAACGGCATAGCCAATCCCGGAGAGGTTTTTATCCAGCAGTGCCAGACCATCCCGGTTGGCCACAGACTTTCCGGTGAGGACAGAAGGCGCATTTACTCCAACGGTCAGCAGATAGTCCCCAAAAGTCATTTCAGCAGGGCTGCTGCCGAAAAGCAGCCCGTAATCGCCGCCGGCGGGCACTTGAAACTTTACAGCGGCATCATAGCCGCCACCTCCGTCATCATCCCAGGCCAGGAAGTATCTGTCAGCGATCTCGGGAATAGCGTCCAGAGGATCCTGACCTTCTTTTATGTCTTGCTCTACTTCCGCCTTAAAATCAGCTATCAGAAGGCTCTTGTTCAGGGAGGAGTTTGCCACTGCCAGGAAAGGGTCCAGATTGCCGGAAGTCCCTCTCCCGTAAAGATAGAGAGTATCTCCCTTCTGCAGGCCGGGAATTGTATAAAAATTGGATCTTCCGGGATCGATATGCCCCTGAATATCCTCAATTGAGCTTACGGAAAAAGCCGTAGATGTGCCCATCGCCAGTACGGCCAGGAGTTGAACCAACAGAAGCATGGCTTTCATTCGCCCTTCAAGATAGAAAGAGAAGTTATTTTGTCGGATCATTCCGGCCTCATCAAAGCGATGCCAATTAAGGTGATTGAGCATTAGAGGTTTCGATCTGCAGCAGAACCTCGGATTTTTGCTGATAATAATGTGCTGCGTTGCAGGTATTAAAGCATTTTCTCCAGTTTCAGATGTTTCAGATTCTATCAGATTTTGGATATATTTTTAAATGGTCAAAGGTCAGGACTCGAAATGAAGGGGCACCTTGCTGAAATATAGGCACTTTGCAGAATATAGAAGCACCAGTACAACCTGGCTCATCCCGTTCTCTCTCAAAAATAATTGAGGAAATTGGCAGTTGGGTGAAAAGCGCCAATTTCTTTCGGCAATTGAATTTCAAAGAGAAGCCTGAACGTTCTCTCCTGCAAAGGCCTCCCTGAGCTTCTCCTCCTGCTCCTTGGAAAGAGAGGTCTTGAGAACCTTGACGTTCTTGTACTTCTTCATGTTTTCCATGACCTTGTCCGGAGTGGACTCACGAACCAGGAGGAATAGAGCTGAGGATCCCGGCTGGATGGTATTTCCTACTTCTTTTATGAATTTATCATCCACACCTACGTCTGCATACTTGCCAGCTAGGGCTCCGGCCGCAGCACCGACTACCAGTCCGAATATGGGCACGAAGAAAATGAGGCCGATCAGCAATCCCCAAAAGGCTCCGCCCAGTGCACCAGCTCCGGTCAGGCTGGCGATCTGATCCACTTTGACTTTTCCTTCCTGGTTCCTCACTACCACGGCAGCATCATCTAATCCTATGAGATGTTCCTTTTGCATTTTAAGGAGATCATCCCTCATCATTCCGGCATCCGTCACGTTGTCGAATGCCAGCACAACTAAATCGCTCAAGTTATCACCTCTAAGCAAAATTAAGATTTAATTGCTTATTAAACTTTCTGACATAAGAAAAATTTCTAACAATTGTATAACATAAATTCGAACATTTTGAGGAGTGATGTTGACCCTTGGCAACTGGAGTGTTGAGGCGGCGTTGATTGCAGCACTTCCAGACAGTAGAAATCTTATACGGAAAAGAGATATCCCAAATCCAACTTTCCGGGATATGGCCCGACAATTCGCGAAAGAGAGACTTTCAATAGATCTCCTGGAGAAAGGCATTAACGAAATTTGAACCCATTTCCGGTAGCTTCCGCCGGGATGTAAGACAATGGATCTTACTTTGAAAAGCAAAAGAGTATTAACCGATACAGTTACAAGATATAGAACAGGAGGTTCGAAATGATCTTTGATTACGTGGAAGGTCATGTGATGCTCAGCGCGCTATGGGATTTCGATGAATATTTCTTGCCCAGGTTCATTGTCAGAGATTTTCTCTACAAATTAATAAAGGAATTGATGGACAAAATGCAGATAGACTATTCCGAAGACAAAATCCCGAGACCGAATTTGTTCGAAGAGGAGATCGACGGTTCCAGGAACTTTGAGATCGAGCTTGGCAAGAACGACCTCGACGTAATAAAGCGAGCCGTTGACGCCGGAAATTTCAAGGAGGGCGAGCCCGCCTATCCAAAGTACATACAGGACGCCTCTGATAGTCTGATTCTGAGAGTGGCACAGGCATTGGGAGATGAGAGCTATCAGATCACGCCGGAGAACATGAAGGTATTCAATGAGGTATTTTTCGGGGAGTAATCCGGCCCGAACGAACTCTATTTTCTCGTGATGACAAAACTATCCTGCTGAGGGAAGCGAGCTGCTCAGCATTTATTTCCCTATTTATCCGTTCGCAGCGAGCGAGTTCTGCCTCAGTCGGCGTTTCCATGGCAAGTGACCCGGTTTTGACCTTTCCTGCACGCTCATAAGTGGCAACTATAACTCCCGTGGTTGAAGTCTTGCTGTCAATGAGTTTGAAGCTCGCTGGAATAGTGCCCTCTGCAAACAAGCGCTTGCCGGTGCCGAGAGTGATCGGGAAGATCTTCAAGCGGAACTCGTCAACCAAGTCGTGCTTCATGAACGTTTGAATGAGATTGCCGCTGCCGTAGATATGCAGTTCAGGTCCGTTCTGTTCTTTTAGCTTTTTAACCTCCTGAACTACGTCGCCTTTGATGAGCCTGGAATTGCTCCACTCAAGCTCCTTCAACGTCCTTGAGGCGACGTATTTTTTGGCACTGTTGAACTTGTCTGCTATCTGGTAATCGGAGTTATCGCTTTTTACGTAAGGCCAGTATGCCGAAAAGATCTCGTATGTCTTCCTTCCGAGCAACAAATCAAATGGCCCTGCCATCTGCTCGCCCAAAACAACGTCAAGAAAATCATCCCAGTAACCGGCAATCCACCCGCCGTACTTGAAGCCGCCGGTCGTGTCCTCTTCAGGTCCGCCTGGGGCTTGCATAACGCCGTCAAGGGTTACGAAAGCAAGTACAATGAGTTTTGTCATTTTATTATCTCTTTATGCTTCGACAATGACTTCAAATCCGCCGTATGCCATGCGCGTTATATCGAAAGGCATAGGTTTGTCCTTATATTTGGGATCATTCATCATCGGATCTTTCATCACTTTGGCATTCACCTCATCACGATGCGCGCGTGACTTGAACACTATGAATGAAAAGATAACTGTCTCGCCAGGCTCGGCTTTGACTGCTTGGGGGAAATTGATTCCGCCTAAATCAGGATTCAGGTCATCACCAACACTTTCGATGTATTCAAGAGCACCGTGCTTTTTCCAGACGTCCCCTGCCATCTTCGCCATCTCACGGTAAGCGGTTAAGTTTTCTTTCGACACCGGTATTACAAATCCATCAACGTACTTCATTTGAGCCAGCTCTCCTTTTCAACCTTGCTGGACATTTATGATGATCTTCATATTTATCTTCCATAGTACCTCCTTTTCGTATCTCAGCTAATCGTTGACCTTTCAAAGATTCGGCGAATTGTACGTGTTTAGCTCCTTTCATCAGAACCCTCAGGTGGAGTTATGACCTGTTCGATCATGAAGCTTATATTACATCGGGAGTGCGGAGGGCCACGAACACCCCGGCCTTGTGGTCGGGATGCCCGTGAACCCTCGCCCGGTTTCCATTTTCTCAGATTGGTTAACAAAGGAACTTTGGGAACCAAAAGCAGAGTGTTGGTGGACCGATCATGAGGTACGGTCAGAAAAGACTCGATAATTTCCTAATTCCGGCTAACCGAGGCGCGCGGGCCGAAGCATACCCCATCCCTTAGTGTGGGGTGGCCGCGTGCAGTTCGACTTCTTAAAAATTTTGAAGATTTTCATCATGGAAAAATGGAAATTACCGACATAGCACTCACCACCAGAAAAGTCTTAAGGCATAGCTCGATACTAAGGGCCAGCTAAGATCATGGAGATAGAGAGAGTGGCATTTGAAGCATTGCTTGAAAGCAACTGGTTCTGGCCGGTGATATTCTCCGTCTCCGGATTGATTTCAGGACTTATATTTAAAAAGTTCGTTATTCACTGGCTGGAGAAGCTGGCAGATCACACCAGGGGAATGGGTGGGGACATAGTCTTTGCCGCGATCTCCAAGTATGCAGTTCTTTGGTTTTCTCTGGCCGGATTCTATCTGGCCGTAGTCTCAGCACCGCTTTCGGAGAGCGTCGCGTCTGCATTCAAGACCGGCCTTCTCGTCATCGCCGCCCTTTCGGTCACGCTGGCCCTGGCCGGAATAGCCAGGGATATGGTGACCAACTACGCCAGAAAACAGGGATGTGCCTTCCAGGCAACCTCCATGTTCAAGCTAATGATCAACGCCGCGGCATTGATAATTGGCATTCTGGTCATCCTGAAGGCTCTGGAGATAAATATCACGCCCATACTGGCAGCCCTGGGCGTCGGCAGCATCGCTGTGGCATTGGCCATACAAGAACCCCTGGGCAATTTCTTCTCCGGGCTGCACATAATCGCCTCATCACAGATCCGCACCGGAGACTATCTTAAGCTGGATTCGGGTGACGAAGGCGTGGTCACGGATATATCCTGGCGCAGCACCTCTATGCTATCTCCGAGCAATAATATAATTCTGGTTCCGAATAAAACTCTGGCCTCGGCAATTGTCACCAACTACCATCTGCGGGAGAAGGAGACTTCTGTTACGGTGGACGTGGGCGTAAGCTACGACAGCGATCTTGATCTGGTAGAACGGGTGACCCTAGAGGTGGCAAGAGAGGTGATGAGAGATGCTGCCGGAGGCGTTCCAGAATTTGAGCCCACGCTCAGATACAAGAATTTCGGAGATTCCAGCATTGATTTCACGGTGATTCTGCGGGCCTCGGAATACGGCCAGCAGTTCCCAATCAAGCATGAATTCATAAAGAGATTGTTCAAGCGCTATGGCCAGGAAGGCATAGATATACCATATCCTATCAGAACCGTTTTTATCAAAGGCCAAAAGCCTGGATAGCTGCATCAGAAGCCAGGATAACGGCATCACAACCCAAGATGGGACCCGGACATGAGCTGCTTTAGGTTTTTAGGAGGGCTTTCTGCTTTCCCGAACTGCCCATTTACTGTCTTGCATTTGATTTGGGCGGATGCTGAAATTTTCTGCTTGCTTTTCAGAGAATTGTCCTCCCAAAACCAGGGCCATCGTAGAATATAAACGCCAGGAAGGCGGCTAATATATATGAAAAAATTTCGTCTGCTGATGGACACCCGCCAGAGCACTGAGTACTCCTGCGGAGCATCTGCTCTGCAGGCGGTATTAAGCTACTGGGGAAAAGATCTGGAAGAGAAGGAGCTGATGGAGCTGCTTCACACCACCCCGGAGACCGGCACCTATCCGGAGGACATTGTCAGAGTTGCCCGAAAGCTGGGATTTGAGGCCGATGTCAGAGAGAACCTGACGCTCGATGACGTAAAAAATTCCACCGAGAAAGGGTATCCGGTGATCGTGCTCGGTCAGGCCTGGAAGAGCCGGGAAGAATCGGATAAGGCCTTTTCTGAGGACTGGGAGGACGGCCACTATACGGTCGTGCTCGATGTCGACCCGGATTATGTGTACTTCGAAGACCCTTACCTGAGAATGGGCAAAGGCTTTGTTCCCAGGCAGGCGTTTGAAGAGAGATGGCACAACATAGGCGGAAGGACTTCGGACGATTCATCCAAGCAGATGCATATCGGAATATTCATTAGAGGAGAGAGACCGGCCAAGCCCCAATCTCCAGAGGAAATAGACACCAGTAAACTCAACTTTGACAAGATCGGCCCTCTGCATATTATCGTGGTGAAATTCGAGGGAGAGATACTGCCGTACGACATCCTGCAGGCTGCCAGGCCAATCATTGAGACCGGGCTGATCAGGCCGGATGCATTCATATTCTTGCGCAAAGACAAAGACGGCAGGCTTAGCGCTGCTGAGGGCAGCAACCTGCAGGATGAAGAAGAGATCATCGAAATTGACGCCCTGATGGCCGCGATCGCGGGACTTCGCCTGGGTGGACGGTCGAGGGCCAAATCCAGAGCTCTAGAAGCTGTCCGGGCTGCCTCCGAAGGGGATTTCGGATTGCAGGCGGAGGATATAATGAAAATTGGAGATATGATGCCCGCAAATAGCTCGGCCATGATCCTGATCTTCGAGCATATCTGGGCAAAGAAATTAAGAGATATATTTGACAGCTACGGGGGAATACTGGTAAACCAGCAGATCATCGGGAAAGAAACACTGGCCGATCTGGGAGAGAGATTTAGGGGGATTTCGTCGGGCCAATTGGGCTCTTGATCCCTTTGCGAAGAGACCCTATTTAAATTAAAAAAGACAGAGAAAGGCTATCTGGTGAGGCTACCTTGTGAGGTTCATGGGATTGACCACAAACCAGACTCCGTTCTTTGCCTGTCCGTTGGTCTCAAAGGCTCTATTATCGCCAGAGTAGAGGTACAGCGGCCATCCCTTGTAGGTGAGCTGTTTCTTTCCATCATCTCTGTCGATGACATCGAAATCTCTGGATCTGAGTTCAGGATCAACAGTTAGGTCATCCACGTAAAAAGGAGGCCAGACCACAGCACAGCTATTGTAGCAGGTGCTAATTTTATCGTCCTGGGGATCGCCCAAGTATCTGTAAAGCGTAAAGAAGGTTTCGTTTGTTAAGTAAGCCCCAAACTGCTCACTGTTCACCATGTTCACGGCATAGGTGCTATCGACCCCAATTGCTCCAGGGAACAGGAGCAAAGCAGCCAGAATTAACGTCAAGAGCTTGTATGACATCCAACCACCAATAAATATAGTGAGCTAAAAGATTAAAAGATTTTGTACAGATTTGCGTCTCAAATCCCGGACGGCCATAGACCCTGGGAGGCCAAAACCATGAGCTTCCAAAGGGAGAGTTAGCAGACTTAGCAGACGATCGATATACCACAGATCGACATGCAGCAGATCGACATGCAGCAGATCGAAATACGGTCGACAGGCTCGAATCCGAACACATTTCGATTCACTCCTCCTGCTAACAGGGTATGCGAATCTTTTGCTACTGAAGAAGGGGCAAAGGCCGGCGGCATTTTAATACCCTGCCAGTCCTCGGCCAAAGGCGATTCATTAATGTTTTCGTTAATGCGAAAGGTATAATATCCCCAGGGCGAGAATGGCTTCGTGGATTGGCTCATTTTTTCCCTCATTGGCGCTTCCTCCCTGGCTGTTACCGGAGTGATTGACAAGTTCATTCTGGATAAATATATACGAAGTTGCGGCGCCTACTTAATCACGCTCATAATTTTGCAGCAGGCCTTTGCCCTGGGAATCTACCTCTACCTTGGGCACGGATTCGTTTATCCTCATTCCCTTTTCGCCATAGCAATTGGTGGACTGCAGGCCGTGCTCTGGGTATCATACCTCCGGGCCCTGCAGGTCGAGGAGACCTCCCGGATAGCAGCCATGGTTTACGTGTACCCGATATTCGTCTTCCCGGCTGCGTTTTTCTTTTTAGGGGAAACTTTAAGCCTGAGGGACTATGCCGGAGGCCTCATCCTGGTGATAAGCGCGCTGCTGGTGTCCTACAGGCCTCCGGCCAGAGGAGAGCCATTGATTCTGTCTCCGGCGCTGAAGTACATGTTCGTCTTCTGGATATTCTCGGCTCTGTATGCCGTGGCTGCGAAATATTTGCTCTCCTACATGGACGAATGGCATCTGATCATGTGGTCATCGGCCGGAAATTTCCTGGCCGTCCTGCCCTTCCTCACGCTTAGGAGAGTCAGGGAGGAGGCATTCGGGTATCTCCGGCACGGTAGGCTCTTGACCTCAGCCTTAATCGCAGATGAGATCTTTGACTTTCTGGGAAGAGGAGCGCTGATCTTCGCCTATGCGGCTGGGTCGGTGGCACTGGTTTCAAGCGTTGCCGCCCTGCAGCCCTTTATAACTTTGATTTACGTGATGATGCTGAGCCTGTCATTTCCCGGAGTTATAAGAGAGGAGATGACCCCGCAGACTCTGTCCTTGAAGCTGGCGGCAGTTTTTTTGATTGTATTGGGGGTGTACCTCATATCCTAAAAGGACAGCTTCAATTATGGCTCTTCCCTGATTTAGGTGGGTAGATTTAAATGCAGTCTCGATGGCCGCATGGCTAAGGTGAATACCAACATCCTCCAGGGGAAGGGGCGGCGCCTGACTTTGCCATCCTCCTCGAAGAGGCCTGGCTGATCAGAGAAATCAAGACTGCTGATGAGGCCATTGGGTGACCATTTACTGGCCACGGCAATTCAGGCAGTTTGCCTCAAAAAAAGATTGGGGGCCATAGCCGATCCGCAGGCCAAAAAAGGATGATTACTCCATTATCCGGTAAAGCGCCAGCCTCCAGTCCCGGCCGTACAGCCCGGCTGTAGTCCAGTAGATCTCCTTGGTCACGACCTTGTTATCGGTCGCATTGACCTGGAACTCATAGGTCCCGTATCCCGATCTCTCGTCCACCATTCTCCTGGCCACAGCAATGAGACCGGGATATGGCTGGTAGAGGGCACTCGTGAGAAGGTTGTTTCCGATCTGGTTGGGGTCGCTGGAATAGATGTCCCGGCCGTCGATCTGCATGACGAAGATGCTGCAATCGGTACCGTTCAGCCGGGGGCCGACCAGGGCTGCAAACATCTCTTCAGGCTTGAGCAGCGCACTGATTCCTCCCAGGAACTCGCCCTGCGGGGAAAATACCGGGTATGCAAGTGCAGTGGCGTTGTATCCTTCCACGGCCAGAAACTCGCCGCTGAGAGTTGGAGTCCTGTATTTCAGGACATGGGCGATGTGCTCCTGGCTGCTGATATCAGCTCCCACAGCGCCCCGGCATCCCTCGCATTCTGCGGCCAGGATCCGGCCGTCCCGGCTGAAGGTTACGACCTCAACCAGGTTCGGGCTGGACTCCAGGACCCTGGCGAGGATTTCCTGGGCCTCCGATCCGGTCAGGCCTGCGGCCAAGAGGCTCAGAGTGGCATTTTCCACCATCGATGCCGTATCGTCCAGGCTTTCCTGCACCTCGGACTGGATTTGGAGCAGGGTGAATGGCATGCTGTAGGGCGTGACAGGGGTAGCCTCATCTGCAAGTGTGGCTTCATCTTCTGCTGCTACGCTGGCGGCGAGAATTAAGACGGCTATGATGACGATAGAGGTGGAACTTAAGAAGGTCTTTCTCATGATCAATTATTAAGTAAGTGCTCTGATAATAACATTGTCCGATGACTCCTACGATGCACTGTGGCCCGTAGCTCAGACCGATCTTGCAGCGGCGGGTTCGAACGAAACTGATGCCTTCAAGAGCAGGCTTCCACGGGTTGCGGCATCGCTAGACGGCAGCTACGGCAGCCTGGCCATGAACGAAGCGGGCGATCGGGAATTCATGAGCTATGAGTTCTTGACTCCGGAGAGCATCAATGGAAGCTCACAGTGGGTGCCGGTCGCAAGATACTCGTCCAGCCAGGGGGAGGAGGGACGCATCACCTTCCTCAGCCCTTGAGTTGAGGGGGAGAGTTGTACCCTCTTTATTTTTTCGTTCTTGATGGATCGGCTTTTCCTCAATGGAGCAGATCATGTAAGACATTAAAAAGCAATTTAATAATGATTATAATGGTTGAAACAATGCCAAATTAAAGAATATCCACCACTAATCTTCCTTTTAATTCTCCTGGTAGGTTCCCTATCTTGATGGAATAATATATATGGATTGGATGAATCTTCTCGACAGATTTAAATTTAATATATAATGGCATACGCCAGTCAAGACCTTGCTTCAACTTCTTTTTCCAATAGTGAATTAAAATGCATTTTTGAGTTTGCTCAATATCCGGCCCGCAAATCTCTTTATTCCCTATAATACTACTTAGATCTATTTTAGGTGCCAAGCCTAAATGGATACCATACGTTGAATCGTATTCTCTTGGTGGTTCGGGCTCACGTGGTTTAATTGGCTTTTCTGGTAGTTCTTCAAGGATATCAAGATCTTTTGGGAATTTGATCCAAATATCAATATCATCTGCGGGCAAATTTCCAGTATTATTCAACACTAATGAGATCTTTATGGCTGAATGATGCCAATCTTGAAATTTTGCTAAATTTTGAAGATATTCCTTATAGTCACACACATAGTCATTCATGCGCTCCCTATATAGCAAGATGTGATCTCGGAGGGTAAGGTAGCCAAATTTTTGGTTTATTGTTTTGGCTTTAACATATTCTTTAATTTGAGATATCTCCTTTTCAAAGTATTCTTCATTTAGAAGACACGCATCATTTAATTTTAGGGATATCTGAATATTTTTTTGAAATGACTCATTTTTTTCATCTAATATATATAGCTCAACTTTCGGTAGAGTTCTTTTTAGTTTGTCTAGTTTTTCATCTCTAGGATCTTTTATTTTTACAAGCCATTCGTCGGGAGGGTTAAAAACTTTAATATTATAATTTTCGGCCTTAAGCTCAAAGTTGAAATCTCCTGTAACAATGCAAATATCTTCATTTTCTTGACTTTTCATTTTCAATAATTCTGCAATGATTCTATCATCATTATTCGTTTGATTTAGGCCAACTGATTTCCATTCGATTTCTTCTCCTATACCTGGGGTAAACTCTGTTTTAATTTCCCAGTTTGACTGGTCCTTCTTAATCTCTCGGAATTTAGCTATAACGTATTGCGCCTTTTTCCTTATATGATCTCTTGCATCATATTTCTTTTCATCTAGCTCTCCTATTATTGTTTGTGGGACGATTAGTGTTAGATTGTCCTCCCCGAAAAACTTATTCCAATCACATTCCAGAAAATTTTTATAATGAATATATACATTGGTATCAAGCACAAACTTCATATTATAATCGTGACCCTCCTAGATTTATAATTGGACCCAGCATTTTGATTTAATTGATTAAAGCAATACTTATACCTTAGCTCGTTAGACCCTGTATCATAACGGCTAAATTTGGCTGGAGGATCAGAGTCGACCTAATGGACATATATTATATAAACAGCCTCATTCTTGTAATTACGTTTATTTATATATAAGAATATAGTTATATTGAGGCCATTTTAGCAAGGCTCTTTAATTTCTCAATAGCGTGGCTCAAAACGTAAGAACATTTTATAGATTAATATTATATTAATATGAAACGCCTTCCACCACTACCACACCTTCAGATCCACGCCCTCGATCCTCACCATGTCCCCCTCAGAGTGCACTATCACTCCGGAGTGCACCTTCTGCATCATGCAGTGCTCGGGCAAAAATCGCACCGTCTCGCCCACCTCCGGCCTCCGGCCCCGGCAGACCGTTCCCTCGAAGGCCGTCACCAGACAGATGCCTATGTCCTCAGGCACCGGCCTTCCCTCCAGCAGGTGCACCGGCCCGATCAGGTGCACCGTGGCGATGCCGTGCGAAAAGCTCAGCACCCGGGCGAAGTGGGTGATGGGACAGCCTAAAGGCCGGTAGCGGAACACCTCTCCCGGCTGTGGGCAAAATGATGGATCAAAGGCGTGCAGGTCCTCCCGGCAGGAGGGTTCACCCTTCAGCGGAGCCAGGGCAAAGTCGGCAGAAAGCCCGTCCAGAACTCCGATTATCTCTTCCCGGGCTTCCGATACTTTTAGCAGCTCCGCAATCTGCGCTGCCCGGTCTGAGAACCTCTCCTGCTGCAGGATGGGGCATCTCTTGAGGCCCTCCACGTCCACCAGCGCCTCGGCAAACTCCCGGCAGCTGCGAAGGCCGCACTCGCCACAGTTGAACCCCGGCAGCAGCCGCTCGATGTCTTTCATCTACTCACCGGTGTACTCCGTGAAGCCGTCCAAGTGTCGCAGCACTCCACGGTGGTGGTTCTTGGAAACCCGCAGCTCGCCGGTGCAGAGAGTGCAGATGGCCAGGGGCGGGTTGTGCCGCAGCACCATCTCCCCCGAGATCTCCGGCCAGCCGGCGATGATCTCCGCCAGCTCTGCTGCCCCCTTGCCGGTCAGCCCGTTGGCCTCCACGATCCGGCAGCTGGAATTGACCTCCAGGATGCGCTCCCGGAACACCTCCCGCTCCGCCTGGGAGACCAGATCGCCCTTGGTCATCACCGCCACGTCTGCGGTGGTAAGGAGCGGCCCCACCTTCAGCGGGCTGTTGGGCCCGGCGGTCACGTCTATCACGCACACCGCCAGACACTGGTCGGGATAGGGAGCACAGCGCAGACACAGGCCCGCGGTCTCGGCAATGGCTACGTCTGCCCCCTTCTCCTCGGCCCAGCTCAGCATCTCGTCCACGTTGTAGATGGCGAAGTGGTCGGGGCACATGTCCTTGGAAAGCCCGACTGTCACCGGCACCTCGAGGCGCCGGAAGCGAGCGTCATCCTCGGTCCACATGCAGTCGATCTTGATCAGGGCAGGGGAGTGTCCGCCCTTCTTCAGGTCCCGCACGGTATGCATCAGCACCGAGGTCTTTCCCGAGCCGGGTGTACCGGCCACCACCGCCAGCTTCAAGCCACGACCTCTCCCTGGCGGATGGTCTCTCTCAAGCCTGTCAGCCAGCTGTCCACCCGCTCGATGTCCTTGAACACCCGGTGCTCCTCGGCAGTGGTGCTGATCACCTTGGTCATGCCGCCGTTCTTCATCACCAGGCGGCGGGAGGACATCAGAGCCAGCATGGGGTCGTGAGTCACGACCACCACGATCTTTCCCTCACCGGCCAGCAGGTGCAGAGCTTCCTGTTTCTTGATGCCGGCGTTCTCAATCTCGTCTATCAGCACTATCGGCGAGTCGCTGATCACCGCAATGTCGGCGGTCATCAGCGCCCTCGACTGGCCGCCGCTCAGGATGGTCAGCGGATAATCAGGCCGCACCGGCTCGCCGGTCAGGGTATTGGCAAGCTCGATCACCCTCCCAGCGAGAGCCGGGTCCTTTCCCCTCGACTTGGCATGCATCCGCAGGAACTCCTCCACCGACATGTCCGCCAGAAAATGCATGTTCTGCGAGACCTGAGCCACCAGCTTCTTCCTGGGATCGGATCGCATCTGTAGATCCGGCTCCCTGCCGTCGATCAGAATCCTTCTGCCGGAGGGCGTGTCTCCCTGGGCAAACTGCTCGATGTCGGCTATGAGCGAGCTTTTTCCTGAGCCCGTCGGCCCCACGATGGCCACGATCTCGCCGCTGTGTATCTCGATCTCTTTAATGTGGTCGGGACGTCCGTCCTTGTCCACACCGCCTCTGATGGTTAACGTTAGCTCTTTCATATTCTGCCCTCCAGGAACTGTTCCGCCTCCTGGGCATCGGAGACGATTGCATCGCAGGAAAGCACATTTTGGCTCAACTCCTCTCGCAGCCTGGCCACGCCTCCTCCGGTGATGTTTAAAAGTACGATATCATCCGGCAAGACGTCTCCTGATCTTGCCGCCTGCTCCAGCGCCGCCACTGCCACCCCGGGAGCGTTGAGAATGTCGATCTCCTCGGTCTCCTCGAAGAGCCTCTTTCCCCGGGCGGCCTCTTGATCGGAGATGCCGTAGACCTGCCCGTCCGTTTTCTCCAGAGCGTCCTTCACCCCGCCGACCACGGCATAAGGCGGCCTGCGGTTGAAGAGCACATCGTCGAACATCTCGGCTGCAAAGGGCTCCTGCTCCTTCCCGGTCCAGGCATAATAAATCGGAGCGTTGGGAATGTTCTGGGCCAGGTGAAGGCGCGGAAGCTTCGATCCGAAACGGCCGTCGGCAATCAGCCGAATTCCCGCCTCCCAGGCCGATATGCCTCCGGTCCCGCTACCCACCGCCTGGAAGTAGTGGTCGGGAATTTTGCCGATGGAGAGAGCCGCTTCCAGCATCACCGTTCCCATGCCGTCTCTTCGGGCAATGTTCCTGGCCCCGCCCTCAGGGACAAAACCGGGGAGGGATGAAATCCTGTCTGCCACGCCAATAGCATCGAAATAGTCGCCTTTTACGCCGATCAGGGTGACCGGACCCCGGTCCGCGGTAATCCATATTCGCTGCAGAGCTTTTTGTGGTACAAAGAGGACAAGCCTCTGACCTGCCACTGAGGCTGCCTGGGCAAAGGCCCGGGCGGTGTTTCCGGCTGAGGCCACTACCAGCGTTGGAGAGCCTCCCATCTCTTTCAGGCGTCTCACAGTTGCAGGAGCTTCCAGATCCTTGAAGCTGCAGGTGGGCATCCTTGCTCTCCGCTCCGGCCAGTAGCCGCTGAAGCTGATGTAGAGGTTCTTCAGCCCCAGCTCGGCAGCCAGGCCGCGGCTCTTACGGCTCTTATAGGTAACCGAGCCCTCGCCGGTCCCCTCGATTATTCCATCAACCGGCAGCCAGTCGAAGAATTTCCACATGCCTGGAAGGTCTCTGATCAGGAGCCGCCTCGCTTTGTAGTAGGCCCGCAGAAGTGAGTTGTGTTCCGGACAGCTCAGGGCGTAAGCCGGCTGCTCCGATCCGTCGCTCACGCACCTGACCGAATATTCGCCCATGAAACTAACCTTTGAATAAGAGCATATAACTTTTTCTATTTTAGGCCAATATGTTTCCTTATTGTACAGTAGAATAGAATGCGGAATACGTTTGGACCAGGATATTCCCTTATGAGGTATAAACTATGTGCCTCAAACGGCGAATCTTCCCAAAAGTACAAATATCAAGGCATGTGATGACAATAGTCATGTCTAATGCGGACAAGGTGATGCGATCTGCCTTCATCTCCGACGAGAGTCTCCGGGATACCCTCAAGGAGGTTCTGGGCGATCTAGGGCTTTCTGCCAGGGAGTTCAGCCATATCTCAGGAATTCCCCAGAGCACCCTCTACAAGATCTTATCCGGCCACCGGGAGCCGAATATCACCACCCTCCGCCAGATCGTGAAAACCATCCGTCACATGGAGGGCTCGGAAGGAAATTTCATCGCCATCATCGCCGCCCGACCTGTTCTGGACAAGATCAGCGAGAAGAAGATGAAGATCGGCGATAAGATGATGACGCTGCGGGAGTACTCTGCCACCAACATCGAGGAGGCCATCATCGCTGCCATTCGTGCCGAGCGGGACGGGGCTTCAGCTCTGGTGTGCGCCCCCATCGTCAGCCCCACCGTAGAGAAGCTTCTCACCATTCCTGTGGCCACGATTATTCCCAGGGACAGCGTCGTCCGGGCAATCGAGGTGGCTGCCAGAAAGATTGAATAGCCTGAAGTTGCGAAGAACTGGAAAAAACCGGTTGAATAAGTTGAAGGCCCAGGTATTTCCGACCTTGAAGCGACCTCGGATGAATCAGGAATTAAAGCGACATCGAATGATAGCGATCCCCAAAGTCCCTGAAGCCTTTGCAGCCTTGAGCTTGGCGGCTATCTTCGTTTCCCTGCCTCTTCTCGTCTCAATCGGCAGCAGCCAGGGGGCCCCCGACTTCCAGAGCGTGAGCGGTGAATTCGCCCGGAATTGGATCGCGGAATTCAAGAAGGCGAATGAGGCAATGGACCCGGACAATTCGGTTGATCCAGTGGACAAGGCCGGTCGCTCAGAGGCAAACGGGAGCTCAGAGAACGAAAACGACCTATGGAGCTGGGGAGGTGCTCCCAAAGGCAGCGAGATCGTGGACGGCGAGCTGGTAATAGACCCCAATTATCTGCGGCCTTTCTGGAACCTCTCCAGCAACTGGCTGGACGAGAGCTACACGGACTCGGACAGCGGCCTTCCTGTGGACACTTACATAGATCCCAAGACAGGAAGAAAGTACTACCGCTATCTCAATCCTTCTACAGGCGAATCCTTTTTCAGCTATTACACCTATCAGGATGACTCGACCGGCCAGACGATCTACGTCTACGTGGACCCGGTCACGGGAGAGGAGGTCCATTCCGTATCCAAGCCCTTTGAGGTCATAAATGCCCTGGCAAGCGGCCTGTACCAGCGAGGGTACTGATCCAAAAGGCTTTATGGCTCAATTTAAACTCGTGATGGGGTGGGGTTAGAATGAAAAAAGCATTGGTGTTAGCGCTATTTCTGATGGCAGGCCTGATGATTGCGATCTGCTCTGCCGGTGATTCCAGCCGCTTCCAGAGCGTGGGCGGAGATTACGGACGGGCGTTTATTAGCAGCATGAAGTCCGATGAGACGGAGAGCGCAGACGAAAGCGATTCCGGCGACACCCTGTGGGATTGGGGGGGCACGCCCAAGGGGACCATGGTGCTGGACGGTAGTCTCATCGGAGATCCCAGGTACGCCCTGAATAAGCTGAATGTGGTCGAAAACTATCTGGATGAGTCTTTCATGGACCCGTACAACCCCTACTCGCAGGCATCCGCATATACCTATACCGATTCGGTTACCGGTGAAGTGGTCCCAACCTATGTGGACCCGACCACCGGCGAATCTTATTACAAATATACGGATCCGCTGTCCGGAAAGCTGCTCTACGTCTACTTCAATCCGCTTACAGGAGTTCCAACCCGCACAGCCTTTGCTCCTGCATCCGATTCCGCGAATGCCGGGCAAGAAGATCAGGGAACGTTTAATCTGCCCTCGATCTTCAGATAATGAAAAATGATGCGAAAGCCTTTTATGGCTCTGCACCAATTAAGCGCCAGTGGGGTCAGTATGAGAACTGCATTAGCAGTAATGGCTTTAACGATAGCTTGTCTCTTGGCAGTTAATTGCAGTGCTGATAGTGCGAGCCGTTTTCAGAGTTTGAGCGGAGACTACGGACGAAATGTGCTCAGCACTTTATCCGCCAACCAAACCCAAGCCGCCGAAGACACTGACGGCAACAATACGCTCTGGAACTGGGGAAGTGTCCCCAAGGGCGGCATAATCGTGGACGGAACTCTGGTGGAAGATCCCTTCAGCGCCCTCATTTCCGGCATGGGTGACTATTCCAGCCTGATGAAGCCGGTGGGCGTCGATGTCTTCACTGGCAACACCATCTATTCCTATGTGGTTCCATCAACCGGGGTGACCAGATACTTCTACCTAGATCACTACACGGAAAAGCCGGTTTATGTGGAGGAGAGCAGCCTCATGACCGAGCCTGTTGCCGCAGGAACTGCAGAAAGCGCGAGCAGCACAGGCAGTACAGGCAGTACAAGCATGGGGTCGAGCTATTCGCTGCCCCCGATATTTCGTTAGGCGCACAAGGGTTGACGATGCTGTTTGAAGTGATGAGCCTAGGATATTCGCAATTATTTCGGTGACCGCAGTTCTCCATATTATTAAATGGCAAAGCATGAAGGAGTGGTGAAAGATGAAGGTTAAGACAAAGTACATTGCTATATTTCTATGCCTGGCCGGCCTGGCCATGGCTCAAGGATATACCGAATGGCAGCAGGGAGCGCTCGAAGGCCTGAAGTACGGCTTCAAGATGGGACAAGCATTTGCCAACGCCAATAACGGGATCAATATCACCGGCTTCAATGCCGAGGTCGACATCTACAACGCCTGGGTCAGGCAGAACTTCGGGGAGAACCCCAATTTGCTGATGACCAAGATAAACGCACCGGCCGATCTCAGCAAACCGGTTCTGGTATCAAACACCACCTCAGGAAGCGGAATAGTCCATGAGATCGATGGCGGAGTGGGCGCCGGTCCGACCTACACCACCAACGACATGAATCTGCTGCCCGCCGGCACGATAAATAGGCTTGAGACTTATCCCGATGGTACTCCGATTGGTGGAGAGTATCTGGGAGGTATTTAGGCCTTTAGAGGGCCAATCTATTTTATATTTTTGTTCATTTTTATGAAACCATTTCGCCAATGCAATCAGCAGAATTAGACATCGTTGCAGCTCGCCAAATGGCCATCGATATCAGAAAGAGGCTGAAGGGAAGAGATTTTCCTGACCTGGTTGAACTCATTCATGAAGACAGAGAACGTTGATTGCGATCATAGAAATCGAGCGCAACATTAATGATTGCATTTATCTGGCATTGGCCAAGCTACTGGAAGGTCGCATGATAACTGCAGATCTCAAATTTCTCAGCAAATGCAGGAAGATCCGCTTGCAGGCCGTACGCTGGACATCAGAGATATTTTCAAGCTCTTATAACATTATCCTCTGAGAAACCAGACCTAAACGTTTCCAGGCAAAAGATCTAATTCTCGACCACGCCAATACTATATGGATATTATGAAACAGACTCGTGACGCTCTCATCTCCGAGCTTAAGTCTATCCATCCAGATCTAAAGCCTATCTCCACCAGCATAATAGTGGTTGCCGACTGGGTGAGGCTCAAGTGCCGTTACGGCTGCCCCGGATACGGCCGCCACCTGTGCTGCCCGCCCTATGCCCCAGCGCCAGACGAGACTAGAAAGGTGCTATCCGAATACCGCCATGCATTGCTGGCCCGCTTCGAGGCCGAGCCGGACCGGAGCCGGCTTCCGGGACACACTCATCACGCCATGTGGGACCCGGTTTCCAGGATGCATCGAGCCATGTACGACCTGGAGAGACGAGCCTTTCTCTGCGGCTGCTACCGTGCCTTTGCCCTGGGGGCCATGCCCTGTACGCTGTGCGAGACCTGCGTAATCGAAGAGAAGCTGGACCGCAACGAGGCGATATCCGAGCTTGACGCCCTCAAGTGCAGGCACCGGGATATCATGCGTCCCTCCATGGAGGCCTGCGGAATAGATGTCTTCAAGACACTGGAAAACGCTGGCTACAGCCCCAGGGTGATCACGGACTACAGCCAGAAAGTGGAGCTTTTTGGGCTGCTGTTGCTGGACTGAAAGGCCATCCGAGGATCAATAGAGGATCAATTGGAGGATCAAATGATGGATCAATTGATATACTTGCAAATGCATCCTTTCATTGGGAAAGATCTTTAGTGATCGTGTGGGAGTTAGTTGGGTCCGTAGCAGCAATGCTCACCATGTTCGGATTTGTGCCGCAGATATTGAAGATTCACAGGTGCAGATCGGTGAAGGATGTAAGCCTTCCCATGCTCCTCCAGTTCAGCACAGGTGTACTGCTGTGGCTGATTTACGGGCTGTACCTGAGGAACAGCATATTGATTGTGTCCAACTTTATCTCGCTTGCGACCTTAATAGTCGCCCTGGGGCTGTATTTCAGATACCGGGGTTCGGATGGATCTGTCACGGTCCCGCTTCAGGTCACCGATTCTTCGCTAATCTGAGCTGCTAAAACATTTCATATCGTTGGGAAAGTTTGGTATATCGAATCGAAGGTTCTGCGGGTTTCCGGATCTCAGAAAAGCTTTCACTAAACGAAAGACCTGAATCTTTGAAAGCCTGCGCTCTGCCAGAAATACCCAGAAATATATAGTTTCCATTCCCATCGTATCGATAACGATTGAATTGAGAAAAACTATATAATGTCCAAAATGGGTTTTTGGACCAGATAGTGCAGATCTATGATTTCAGAGAACCGTGTCGATACCCTAAAACCCGGCAATCCGTTCAGAGATTGGCTGACCGATGTCGTCGGAGATCGGATAAGGAACAAGAGATGCAATGTGGCTGTTCATAAGATAGCTCCGGCTTCGCATACCGTTTGCAGATATGAATTTGAGGGCGAGAACTTCAGCGTGGTGGCCAAATTTTACGCTGAACCAACAGGACGCCTAGTCAAGTACAATCCAGTCCAATCCATGCAGAGAGAGTTCGATGTTCTGAGGAAGATGGAGAAGATAGTGAATGTACCCCGGCCAATTGCCACTCATAAGGATTATCACTGCGTCCTGGTGACGGAACACGTCAGAGGAAGGCCGCTTTTCAAATTCATGAAGAGCGAACACGGTCTATACGACAAACTCACCCTCACCGCCCATACCCTGAGAAGGCTTCACGACTGCACCAAGACCGATTACAGAAAGCAGGATGAGTTTGCCCACTTTCATAAGCTCCTGGACCAATTGAGCCTGGGCTCGAATAGGCGGCTGGAGATCAACAAATTGCTGGGCGACTGGTGGTACAGCACTTTGATCGACCAGGCATACGGCTGCAGGATACACAACGACCCCAATCCGGTGAACATTGTCTTTGACCACGACAGGATCGTGCTGCTCGACTTTGAAAGCTCCTGGGAAGGGGCCAATTTCGTGCACGACCTGGGAGTGGTGGCGGCAGAGCTGAAGCACAGCTTTGCCCGTTATAAGGGGAACGACCAGAGGGCTGAGCCGTATATAGGCCATTTCATCTGGCATTACAGCCGGAACCTCGACGAATTCAGAAGGATCACCCAGGCCCTGCCCTTCTTCATGAGCATGGGTCTTTTCAGGATGGCCAGGCTGGGATTCAACTCGTCCTACATTCTCAAGGAGGCCCTGGCTTGCATGAAGTTAAAATATTGAGTTAAAAAATATTGAGTTCGGCAAATCAGTCGCTTCTCAAATAAGTTCTCATTAAGTTCTCACCGGTTGCAGCTCTATCTAATCTATATAATTAGATCGTTGCAGCCAATCTAATTTATGATTATCTATATAATTATAATCCTATCTAATTGTGTCCTGCCCTGTTTCCATCTATATAGATCTGGTAAAATGAATAGAGATATTGTTTTTAAATTGCCAAGCTATATATTAATCAAACGGTGATAATTCGCCCATGCGGTTCAGTTTGCAGGGATTTGAGGTTGTTGATCTGGTTTGTGAGGCTTCTCAGCATCATGGCGGGCGATTGTCTTCCGGAACTGCGGGAGGGAGATGATGTTTAACAGAGACGGCTTTTATGGTGTCAAGGGCGTGCTCTTCGACTGCTACAACACGCTGATCGACATCAAGACGAATGAAAGGGACATCAAGAGCTATGAGCCCGTTAGCAAGTGGCTCAAGTATCACGGCGTCAACATCTCCCCGCAGGATCTGATGAACGAGTACCGGTGGCGGTGCAAGGATGAGCTGGAGAGGCGGGGAGAGTGGCACTCTGAATTGAAGGTGGAGGAGATCTTCAGCCGGATATGTCGGGAGCGCGCTTCCTGGCCCATTAACGATGCCACAGTTGGAATTGAAGCGGCGCGTCTCTTCCGGGCGGCGTCCATCCGGCGTCTGCGACCGTTCCCTCAGAGCGTGCAGCTGCTGCAAAAGCTCAGGGGATATCCGCTGGGAATCGTCTCCAACGGCCAGCGAGTCTTCTCCGAGCTGGAACTCCGGCAGCTTGGCCTTCACGGCTATTTCAATTTTGTGCTGTTCTCCTCCGACTTCGGTTACAAGAAGCCGGACTCCAGGATCTTTCTGGCCGGTGCCGGCCATCTGGGAATGTCGCCTCAGAACATCCTCTACATCGGCGATTCATGGGACAACGATATCCATCCCTCGCGCGGGCTGGGCATGAAGGCCATGCACATCGAGGAGGCCTGGAGACACTTTGCATAGGGGCTGTTGGCCAGCTCGTCGATTGTCGATTGGCCCGCGCAGCATGGCGCAGCATCAATGAATATTGAATAGTAAGCCGCAGAGAAATTCAGCTAATTTCGATTGAAAAAAGAGGCCTCCCTGTTCGGGAGAGCCTTCCGACGACTATTTTGCATCACTCTATTTTGCATTACCCTATTTGCCTGGGCTCTATTTCATGCCACGCTTTTCACATCACTCCCGCTACCTTCAGCGGGTGCATTCCCGCGTTCTGCAGCTTGGCGAGGGTGGCCTGGTCCACGGCGAACTCCTTAATGGTGGTGACGAAGTCCTCGGGCTGGTTCCAGTAAGGCAGCATTTCCATGTCCATAACCAGCTTGGAGCCCCAGGACGGGCCGGTCCAGACACCTGCACCGGTGCCGGTCAGCTCGTAGACCTTTGTCCAGTTGAACGTCAGCACCATAGCGTCTCCCTGATTGGCGGTGCTATTCCAGCGGATGTAGACTCCGGCCACATCGCTCTGGTTGTACTTCTCTGCCAGTGCCTTAACCTCGGCATCTGTCAGAGCCATCACGAACATGCCGCTCTTTCCGGGGGTGGCGTCCCAGCGCATCTGCAGCATATCATCTTTACACCAGGGCCGGCAGGCGATGACCTTGTAGCTCTCGCTGCTGCTGGTAATGGGCAGCTTATCCTCCACGTACCTGGCCAGCATGTAGCCGCTGGTCACGCCGGGGCAGAGGTGGTCGTGGAAGCAGGTGGCCTGCAGGAAGTCGAAGCTTCCACCCTCAGCCCAGACGTTGGACATTCCCACCAGGGCGAACTCATTGCCGTTGAAAGCGTCGGCAAAGGTGGCATTGCCCTCGTCGGTGTGGTTCAGCATGTAGTTCAGGTTCACGTTGGCCTTGGAGATCTTGCTGAAGATCTGGTCATCAGAGAGGGCACTGAACTCTTCAGGTGTCTTGTTCAGCGATTGGTCGTTGGCCTGCATGAAGACCGCCTCGCCGGTAGCCTTGTTGAAGAAGTAGAACCACAGAGGCTTCCAGTAGGCTCGCAGCACCTGGAAGAGGTTGCCGTCACCGATGCTGTTTCCGCTCTCCTCAGTCAGACCCTTGATGGCCGCCTGGGTGGTCTGGCCGTCGACCATGGCGTGTCCGGCATCAGTCAGTATCAGGAGGTTGGAACCGCCTTTCTCGACATTGAGCTGCTCCATGGCCGCCCGGGCCGCCTTGGAGCCCAGCTCTTCGAATACCGCGTTGTCCGCCAATGCCAGCCCCGGCATCAACGCCAAGAGCAGCAGGGCGGCAGTCAGATATCGCTTAACAGTCATTTTATTTGCTCCTACGACCTTGTGCTTTGTCCCCTTCCTTTAAGAATTTTACTATTATTCTTAATACTATTTACATTAATATTTGGCAAATTAACAATGTTAAGCGACGATCTTAAGCGATGACCCGAGCGATGGTGATCCGGAAGCCTGAAAGAAAAGCTTAAGCCGTGAGGCTCAAATGGCCTTCTCCGGAAAAGAGGCGAGCAGATGGAAATTGTCTTCATGGGCACTAACGGCTGGTATGATACCGCTGCCGGAAACACCATCAGCGTCCTGGTAAACAGCAGGAACTGTCACGTAATCCTGGATGCGGGAAACGGCATCTACAAAGCCGATCGATATATCCAGGATGATAAGCCGGTCTATCTATTGCTCAGCCACTTCCACCTGGATCACATCGAGGGGCTTCACGTTCTGAACAAGTTCCGCTTCGACCAGGGGCTGAGAATCTACGGCCAGAAGGGAACGCGGAAGGTTCTGGACACCATCGTGAACGAGCCCTTCACCGTTCCCCTGGCCCGGCTGCCGTTCCCGGTGGAGGTCCATGAGCTTTCAAGCGGGCCCTACAAGATTCCCTTTGCCCTGGAATGCCAGTTCCTGGACCACGCCTCTCCCACCATGGGCTACCGCTTCGAGCTTGACGGGAAGGCTGTAGCCTACATTCCCGATACCGACGTGTGCGAAAACGCTCTTAAGCTGGCAGCTGACGTGGACCTGATGATTGCCGAATGCGCCCATCTCCCCGGCGAAAGGAGCCCGGAATGGCCGCACCTGAATCCCCAGGATGCGGCAGATATAGCGATAGCCGCCCGGGCCCGGCAGCTGGCCCTGGTCCACTTCGATGCCGCCAGGTACAGGACGGTTCAGGACCGCATCGAGGCGGCCAAAACCGTGCGCAACTTCGAGAACCTGATCGTTGCCCAGGATGATATGGTGATAACGGTGTGAGGGAGAGCAAGGATGCTGTTTGCGCATGCGTCCCAGCGGCACAAACTCAGAAGGCTGAGAGGTACATCGACTAATTCGTGGTCCGGTCTGATGCGCTACAGCCAAGGCACCTGCTCTTCTGCTAACTAATATGGCGCGGCTATTTGCTCCTTTTCATCAGAGCTGACGCTTGACCTTGCCCCTCGAAAACCTATATCCCATTTGCAGTGCGGTAACTACCATAGCCGGCACAAAAGATGAGACCGTCATCCAGGATGCAAACGAGGCCGCCCTCCAGAGGTTTGAAGCGGGGGTCGTTTGGAGCATTGAGCAGGCCGATGCGGGCGTGGGTCAAGACCTTCAAGACCAAAGAAGAGTTCCAAAACCATCTCAAGAATATCGATTGAGCCCCCATGGAATTCGAATCCACGCCCGAGTTCGATCTTCAAATCCGGAGAGACTAACGGGATTAGAATTCACGCGGTTGAATTAATGTGATATTACTTTTACAACCAAAAAATTTTTATCTATGGATGTCTCATATGTATCTTAAAAAGATTGGGGATGATTGAGATTGAACGCGGCATTTATGCTTTTGCTAATGACTTCTTTGGTAGCTATTGGAATTTCAGATCCTGACGCCATAAAAGAGACCCATCCCGTTATCTTCGATGGTCTGACGGAGAATTATTCTCTCAACAACGAAAGCCCAATTGAGATTTTCGCAAATGAGAGCGATAATTCCAGCCGAAATTCAAACCTAACAATAGTTGCTCTGGAATCCGTGTATGATTTTCCCGATGAAGTAACTGCCAACTGCACAATCGATTTGAGACCGTTTGACGAAGATGTCACCTCAAATGCAAAGCTTATCGATCTAACCTCTATTCAAGCGAACGGCGGCAGCTCTCAAATAGGAAATCAATATGCTCAGGCACTGGGCATGGGGAGTGCAACGAACAATGTGAAGTTATCTACAAATAATGAGTAAGAGGAATTCCGATTCTACACCTCCATGCCAGTTCCCAATCAATCCAAAAGCTTTTTCGTTTGTCGTAACCGGTTCAGGCTCTACTGGCTCTACCGATCCTGCGGCTTTCGTCGCTGACGGAAATCCACCCCCGAATGAGTTCTCATGAGTCGTAACCAGAGTGATTGGTGGCGGCACCATCGAGGCGCAGGGTCTGGAAACCGTCCGGTTCGCAGATGTCGACTGCCTGGAGATGAGCACCTTCCAGGGTCCGGCTGCCAGGCAGTTCGCCGTGCAATATGCTTGTCAGTTTCATCGAATCGCAAATTCCCGGGCCTGCAATTCGAACCTGCCCCGCGGTTCACCCTCCTCAACTGCATGAGGATAAATCTCCCGCCCATAACTGACGATCGCCCTCCATTCACTGGCCTTCCAACAATGCCCGCCAAAGACCGCGAGCGGGTCGGCGAGCCCTCCCAAGACCCCGGCCGGCCGTAGAGGATGGGTCTCATCAGCCAGGCTGCCATTTGCGGCATCGTATCCCGGCGGCACGGCACGGACCCCCGAGGTGCGGAGAAGCCTGCTTAATCCATGGTCTGGGATGGCGCCCGCGCTGCAGGCTGCCGGGATGAACGGGACGGAGAGCTAACTGGTCAGAAGGCCTGACGCCGCTGCTTTAGCAAGACATCATGGCGCAGCTGTCTTGCGAGTATAGTGATTCCCCATACAAAGCAAAGATTTTTGTAGTTTTATGACAATTAATTAAGGATTAACTGTTGTGAGGGGTATATTATATGAAAATATATCTAATATTGGCAGTTTTATTCGCCATTTCAATAGGAACAGGTCTTGCACAGAACGTGAAAACAGGCGATGTTGAGGCTTTTCAACAGGCTTTAGAGCAGGATGGGTTCACAGTACAGAAAGGTGGACTGGGTTACTTTGATTTTATGAGGTTGTATAATGAAGGAGTGCTGCCTTCTGCATACGGAAACAACCCCGCTACAAAATATTTGGTGTATCTAGTTCCACCAGCATCAGGTCATGAGGTCACCGGACAAATTGCTGAGATAATTCAAGCTCTTGGAGTAACTGCAAAGGTAACTCCTTTCTGGAGTCTTCGCCCGGATGAAGCCGTTGTATTCGTTGGAAGAACACCTCCCGAATGCAGATACCTCAGTCTTGACCAATTTTTGATGGAGAGGACATATGGAAATGAGACACGATGGATCTTTTCACCTTTCGGCGATACAGTGAACAACCTGGTTATAAAAACTGAAGGAACTCCTGATGGATCACCGGGAAATCCCTACAATCAAACCACCATAGTAGTTAGCACAGCCGATAAAGGCATCGATCAACGCATCCGTGCGGCTGCCCAATCTGCGGGATATTCAGATGGCATAATTAACACCCTGGTGCTTCCCTCGGCTATGTTGAACATGGGTGTGGAGAACAACTCCGATACATTTGCTGTATTCATCCGTGGATCTCTATTCGCAGATAGCCAAGCCGGCGACGATTACATAGATAATAAACCAGCTACCGTTTTCCGCATAACTCCCAATGAATCTGCGGAACTAGATCCGTATGATATGCCAGAGCTAAGAGTACGTGGAACGGGAACAACAGAGTTTGACCTTGTTGACGATCTCGAAGAGCTTAGGATTGCGATTCTTGAAAAGTATACTGATTCGAATCCCACGGAGCTTCCAACTAGCATATCTCTCTTTGCAGGGAGCGATTATGTTCAAAGAGGATTCGACGGCTATGGCCCAACCAACGATGCTATCTATCTATGGACGGCAAACCAAACGGTAGCTTCGCCGACACCTCCATTCCCTGATCTCTCATTGTACTATAGTTACTTGCAAGATTCACCAATTACTTTGGGCAATGACACCAATGAGTTCATAATCGTCTATGGGGTTAACCATGTAGCCACAGGAAAAGCAACGTACGAGAACTTCGTCCCATACGGTGCGGATATATGGAATGGCGTTGGTATGATCACTGAAGTGGATTTCAATGGAACTGCTGAGGAGTACCTCCCTGATAATCCTAATGCGAAATACCTCTACGTCTATAAGATCGCCAGGAATTGTGAAGGCGATCCACACTGCTATGAGCTTCCTTATGGTATGGGTGGCTATGGCATAGATCTGGATCAACCGCTTTTCATTGCCTGGAGGCTGTATCTGGAAGAGGCTACAAAGACCGGGCCGTCCTACTCGGAGATCGTGTACGATAGGGCCATAAAGTTCGATCCAAAGGATTAAGGGAAAATGAACCGGGGTATTAACGAATACCCCAGCTCTTTTACCATGAAAGCAATCCCTTATTTTTAAGCAGCATTGGATGCCTTCCAGCCACTTTGCAAAGAGCCTTCACGCCGATCCTCACGCTCTTGAAGCTTCGGCCATAGGCTATTCGAACACGCAGAAGGTCGCAGGTTATGCCCTTTTATTTAATCGGATACCTTTTCTCAATGGCATCCAACCTACATCCGTATCATTTCCTCCACCTCATCCACCAGCAATCGAAAGATTTCGGCCAGAATCACCTTTGCAGCCTAATGCCCGGCCCGTCCTCTGTTAATTGCCGGTCGGCCTGCACTTGCCCTTCCATCCAGCCCCCTTAACTGCATGCAAAACACGCATCCTTGCCCCCTCGCTGACTATCGGCCTCCACACCGGCCTTCCCACGATGCTCCGTCCAGGACCTCGAATTGCCGCTCGCGGGCTCGGCAAGGCCTGCCCCCAATCCATGCTCCGGGATGGCGCGCGTCCCTGCAGGTCTGGCGGCGCTGCCTGACTCACTCTGCTGCATGATGTCTAAAACTAGGTGGCCTGAAAAAGAGGCACTCTCTCAAAAAGAGCAGGGCAATCTCCTTCTTTGAGATAGGCTGGTAGTGGGGATAAGACTCTCGCACATTTATCTAAATATCATAAGATTTATAACCTTAACTCCGGTTTTTAGGGAATAACTCCAATCCCATTTTTTCATTTATCCTTTCTAATTTTTTAGGTACTTCTGAGATAATATTACAATCATTTAATTGGATCAGGTAAACCTTGCTGAGTTCT
>JABLXE010000002.1 GCA_013178225.1 Methanotrichaceae archaeon | reverse complement strand
TGAGGGCACGGCTACATTCGAGGTCACGGCTAGCGGCAGCGGTCCCTTCAGTTACCAGTGGTACAAAGACGGCGTAGAGCTGAACGATGGAGGGCATGTCAGCGGATCGAAGACCTCCAAGCTGATCATCAGCCCGGTCGAAGAATCGGATGAAGGCGATTATCATGTGCTTGTAAAAGGCAGCTGCGGTGAGGTGGCCTCGAATCTCGCTACTCTTAAGGTCAAGGAAAGACCAACAGTAACCGATCCCGAACCTCAAGAGGTTTGTGAAGGCGGCGTGGCAGTATTTGAGGTCACCGCAACCGGTACCGGCCCCCTCACATACCAGTGGTACAAAGATGGCGAACCTCTGACCGATGGAGGGCATGTCAGCGGGTCGAAGACCTCCAAGCTCATCATCAGCCCAGTCGAAGAATCGGACGAGGGAGAGTATAGCGTTGTGGTCACGGGACCATGTGGTCCCTCCGATCCCTCCGCTGAGGTGAAGCTCACAGCTTTAGACTCTCCGACCATCATCACACAACCTTTATCGCAAACAGCGCAGCAAGGGGAGACAGTTACCTTCAGCGTAGAGGTTAGCTGTGAAGAGCCTTTAACTTATCAGTGGCAAAAGGATGGAGTGGATCTGGTTGATATTCCCGGCCGAGTTCAGGGCTCCCTGACCGATACACTGACTCTTACCGGAGCCAAAAAGGAAGATGAGGGCTCATACGGGGTGATCGTCTCCTGCAGGAGCGGCTGCCACGCAACTTCCCTCCCGGCGAACCTTATCATAAATCCATCCGGGCCCGACATTATTTCAGTTACAACGGCGCCTGTGGATCCCTGCATTGGAAAGGCTGCCACAGTATCGGCGTCAGTAACTGATCAAGATTGTGATGTCGAAACCGTGTTAATAGTATACAATAACGAAAACCATCCCATGCAACTGGAGAGTGGTGACCGGTGTTCAGGATCTTGGATTGGAATAATACCAAGCCCTGCGGCTCCTCTAGAGCTGGATTTCTATGTGCTGGCCAGGGATTCGCTAGGCAATGAGGTCCGCTCTCCTGCCGACCAGACTCAATATCACGTTAAATGGGTAATTTGCGATCCACTGGAGGTGCTCAAGACCGCGTCCAGCTCCGAGGTCTCACCGGGCGGCGAAGTGACCTACACTATCACCGTTAATAGTAATATCGCTTTGTCAGACGTGGTGATAACTGAGAACTACCCCAGCGGCACGACATTCATATCGGCCAGTCGCGAACCGGACAGCGGGACCAATAACGTGTGGACCATTGGAAACCTTCCCGCCGGAAACCCGTCTCTGGTAATAACTGTAACCTTGAGGGCCCCTGAAGATCCGAACATAATCTTCAACTTCAACCAGAGCGCGAAGGGCACGGGCTTCGTCCGGACTTACAAGGACATGTCAACCGGACGCGAGTCGTATCCCCTACAAAATGTGGTGACCATCACTTCCAACGAGCTGCCTCCTGCTTCTGCCACCAGCTACGTCTCCATCAGCGGCCAGCCGGGCACCAAAGTATCCATGAGGGAGAGCGGCAGTGGTGACTACACCCGCGAGGAGCTGCTGTACCTCTATAAGGACAACCGCTCGATAAAAGACCAGAGCAACCTGTCTGCCAGCTACCAGCCAACCAGCTTCCAGCTACCAGGTGACCGATCTCTGGACTATAACAGCCAGTGGACCGAGGCGGAATGCGCCAAGAACTATATCACCTCTGAGTCGGTGACCGAAGAATACCGATACGTCAATGAGATCAACCGCGATAGCCTGCTGTTTGCAGATATCAACCAGACGCGCCTGGAGGTTGAGGCTGACTTCCAGGGCACCCGCCACGCCAGCTATCTGAAACTCTCGCCGCCCGACGAGATGGGCAAGAGGGAAACTCTGATGGAGTTAAGCTCAGACTATTCGGGAAGCTTCCAGGTGAGGGAGAAGATTGGCACTACCTTCAGGAACCGATCTGATGCGATCACCTACGTCAAATACTATGACCAGCCGCACGTCACCATCTACCAGGCCAGCGCTGTTGACCGGACGGACGAGAACAACCTGAACTACACCATAACCATCTTGAACGACGGCAACCGCTCCATGGGTCCGATACGCATAAGAGATGTCTTCCCGGTGGGAACGTTCTTCTTCGATGCCTCGACCAAACCGTCTTTCCCACCAGAAGAGGACCTGATCGATGCTCCCTTCGCCAACTGGACTTTCACCAGTCTGGCCAGGGGCCAGGCGGTCACCGTCTATCTGCGGGTGAAGATCTATCAGGTCCTGGACGTGCCAGTCAACTGGGTGTACGTCTCGGCAGGCTATGATGGAAACTGGTTCCTGGCCGAAAACTCCAGCGCATCGAACTATAACTGGCTGAGCTGCTCACCGCAGGGGGTCTGCACTAAGACCGAGGCTGGCTGGAAGCCGCCGGACTGGGGCTTTGACCGCACCGAGGATATCTGTGAAGCCTGCGTGAACTACGTGCCCGCGCCACCCCAGGCAGCGGGCACCAGCAGCTGTGCCTCCTGCAACGTTGGCACCTAAACTCGCAAAATCCAAAAATCGGAAAAGGCGGCCCTGATTCATTGCGGGCCGCAACTATTTTAAAATTCGAAAAGCGACCTCTGTTTGGCCTTCTCCACCTCGGGCTTCACTTCTTCGGACAAGAGCCGCCCGGATGGCAGAGATACCTGGCCGTACTTCCCGCCGCCTCCGGGAGAAAGCACCACTTTTCCTGACCGGAAGGCCTGTATGGCCTCTCTCACCCTGGGGTCGGTATCAAGCCCGGCAAGGTCCGTTTCCACCAGGATCTCAATCTCCGTCTTCTCCCTCACCAGCTCGCTCCACAGCCTCTTGACGCTCGCGGCCTCCGTGCTCTTGTAGCCCAGGGCCATGGCAATTATCTCCGCCAGGGGAATCAGATGTAGGTAAGGCGGACGGTGTGAAGGATGAACGGGCTGAGGATAGTCGGCCAGCAGGTCCACTCGATCTCTCACCCCCAGCTTGATCAGTCCGCCGCAGGATGGACAGCGTCCCAGCAGCTCGTCCTTTTGCCGGACCGAGTACTGGCGGAAGCACCTGCTGCAGGCAGTGCGGTTGTACTTGCCCTCTTCAGGATAAAATCCCACGTTCAGAGTGAGGCCTCGTCCCTTCTGCCGCAAAACGGCCAGGGCCAGCTCGGGAAAGCTCAGATCCTCTATTTCCACCTGGTTGAACTCGCGCCCCAGCTTGTTGCAGCGCGGGGAGTGGGCATCGGAGTTGGAGAGAAAGGTGAGGCTGGAAAGCTCCCCTATCCGGTCGGCATAGTCCGAATCCGCGCTCAGTCCCAGCTCGATGTAGCTGATCCTGGAAGCCTGTTCCTGGTAGCACTCCGAAAGAGTCCTGCAATAGGCATACATCCCCGTCCAGGGAGTGAAAGCATGACTTGGCCCGATCAGGCAGCCTGCCTCCAGGGCCAGATCGGCAATCTCTGCTCCATCCATTCGCACTCTGGGCCGGCCGTCCCGGTCCAGATTGGAGGACTTTGTCCGGAAGCCGTCTCTCAGCTCCCGCGCCTTTGAGACCTCCGGCACCAGGATCAGATGATGAATGCGATGGCAGTCCTCCACCTCTGTGGTCAACGCAAATCGAGTATCCTCGAGACAGAAGAGCCCGCCCTCTTCGGGAAGCGCGGAAATCTCGTCAAGCCACGGCAAAAAGAGGCAGTCGCCGGTCCCCACGATCTTCACTCCTTTCCTTGCCGCCTCTTTGGCGATCACTGGAAGAACCATGTCCCTGGAGACTGCAGCCGAAAAGCGGGAGTGGACGTGAAGATCGGTATTTACTTTCATCGATTTCACATCTCCACCGCAGGGGATAAACCCTTTATGCTGTCGGAATAGATAGATTACCGTGAACGAACGCCCGGAAGATCTTCTAAAAGACTATGCTGCCGGCCTGATCTCGCTGGAGGAGGCCTCCAGCCGGATGAAGCTTCTCAGCTGCCGGCCGGTAGGAGATATCGCCAAGCTGGACACTCTCCGAGAGGATCGCATCGGCATTCCGGAGGCCATTTTGGCCGAAGGAAAAGACCGAAACGATCTGGCCCGGATCGTGCTGGCCCATCTGGAGGAGACCGGCCGCGTGATTGTGACCAGGATCTCACCCGAGCAGCTCATTGTGCTGCAAAACGTCAGCCTCCCCAAGGGAGCGACTATGGAACACAATCCCCGTTCCAGGACCCTGGTCCTGAGAAAGGGGGAAAAGAGGCCGGCATCGGGAAAAGTTGGAATCCTGGCTGCGGGCACCGCCGATATTCCGGTGGCTGAGGAGGCGCGAGTGGTGGCAGAGGAGATGGGCTGCCAGGTGATATCGGAATACGATGTGGGCGTGGCTGGAATTCACAGGCTCTTTCCCTGTCTGGATGCCATGAAGGATGTGGACGCCCTGGTGGTGGCAGCAGGCCGTGAGGGAACGCTTCCCGCGGTGGTGGCGGGTCTGTCCGATGCTCCGGTGATAGGGCTGCCGGTCTCAACCGGCTATGGTGTCGGCGGCGGGGGACTGGCAGCCCTCCTCTCCATGCTGCAGTCTTGTTCGGTCCTGACTGTTGTGAACATAGATGCCGGCTTTGTGGCCGGAGCCTATGCCGCCAGGATTGCTCGCAGAAGATCCAAGACAGATGGCTAAAAACTGTTTTAAGATCTTTCCAGAAAAGTATTTATACGATCGAAAGGCTGATGATCGTGAGCGGGTACACTCATCTTTTTTACTAACCCCCACTCCCCTACCCGCTCATAACCTATCGTTTGCCGTCTTCGTGTTCTGCCGTCCGGCCCATCAGCTGGACATCGAGCCTCACGCCAGCTTCACGGGAATAGGCCTCGACTCTTCGCAGGGCATGGTCCACCATGCCTCCTGAGGTGATGAGAAGAGTGCTCCTTCCGACCAGCGCCTTCAGTATGCTCTTGTCTATCACACCGTAGGTGAAGTCCAGACGAATCTTTTCCCTTTCCGCCATCACCTTGGCGCTGGAGCCCATGGCGCCCACATAGTCCACGTCCGCTCGGCGGATGAGGGCTCTGATCTCCTCCGGCGGGGACCGTTCGGCATTGCAGAGATAGATCCGTCCCAGGCGGTCTCTCTTGACCCGGCCTCTGGCGCAGGTCTCGATCAGATCGGTGAGCCCGACCACGTTCTCCGGCGGGCTCTGGCCGTTTAGCACGCCCCTCAGGGCCAGCTCCCGGTAGATCTCCACGATCAGAGGCGGCTTCATCCTGGCCCTGGCCACCAGGTCCTGGTCGGAGAAGATCTCGGCCGGAGGGCCGCTCCTGAGAAGCCCGCCGTTTTCCATGAGCAGCACCAGGTCGGCCCAGCGGTAGGCCAGTTCCACGTCGTGAGTTGAGATGATTATGGTCTTGCGGCCGCAGTTCAGCTCGTCCAGCATATCCATGATCTCCTCTGAGGATGCGGGGTCCAGGTTGGAGGTGGGCTCATCCAGGATCATGACCTCCGGCTCCATGGCCAGGACTCCGGCAATCGCCACCCTCTTCTTCTCTCCACCGCTCAGGTGATGAGGCGGCCTTTTCTCGTATCCTGAGAGCCCCACATAGGACAGGGCGTAGGACACGTATCTGTCGATCTTCTCTTTGGAAAAGCCCAGGTTGGAGGGGCCGAAGGCTATGTCCTGATAAACGGTAGGGGCAAATATCTGGTCGTCCGGGTTCTGAAAGACCATCCCTACCTTTCCGCGAATTTCGCGGAGCGAGCGGGAATCGTACTTGAGAGGCATGCCCTTGAAGGCGATCTCTCCTCTGGACGGCCTGAGGATTCCGTTGAACATCAGCATCAAGGTGGATTTCCCGGCACCATTCGGGCCCACCAGTGCGATCTTTCGGCCCTGGTCAATGGAGACGTCCACTCCCTTGAGCGACTCGGGTCCGTCCTGGTAAGCATGGTGAATGTTCCTGGCTTCGAGGATGGCAGTCATGACAATCTAATCCTCACAGCAGTTGATACTCTCTGGTTAAAACGGCTACGGCCAGGGCCACCGACAGGTAGGCCAGCACAATCATCACCGATCTGGCCGAGGTCCTGCTGCTCTGGTGCAGGAGGTCCAGCCTTCCATCATAGCAGCGGGCGTCCATGGCCACAATCAGCCTCTCTCCCTGTTCCCAGGCCTGCAGGAACAGGACGCTGCACAGCATGGCAAAGGAATTGACCGAGGTCCTCAGGCTGGAGTCCCCCAGCCTCATCGTCTGTGCGTTATGAATCATGGCCGCCTGGTCCAGGAACACGAAGATGTAGCGGTAGATCATCATGGACAGCTCCAAGAGGACCTCCGGGACCCGAATTGATTTCAGGACCGAGAATATCTCTATCATGGGCGTGGTCAGAGCTATGAAGAACAGCGAGCACATCCCCCCCAGGGTCCTGGCGATCAAGAGCGCTGCCAGACGGGCTCCGTCGTCCCGAACGGACAGGTCAAGGCCCAGAACGGACAGGGAGAAAACCGGCGTTCCCGTTCCATGCATGAAGGCCACTACGGCCGAGCTTAAAAGCGCGAAGGAAAGAGGGATTAACAGCAGCTTTGCGTAGAAGCGAACCGGAACCCTGGCGATCCCGACGATTATTACGCTCATGCTGACGGCCACAAATAGGGGCGCGGCGGGCGTTGATGAGGAGATGCAGATCAGGATGGAGCCCAGGCCCAACAGTAGCTTGACCTTGGGGCTTACATCCTTTAGGGCATTGCATTGTGCGTAATCATCTAGCAGGGTGTGCATTCAGCCCTTCATCCTTTCCATCCGGTCCCGCCTGCGCTTTGATCTTGGCCATGGCGCGGTAGTATCCCAGGAAGTAACCGATGATAATGCTTCCTATCGCCGCCTGAAGACCGAACAGAAGGCTCTCGATCTCGCCGCTGGGAGGCTCGTAGATTGACTGGAACCAAGGCTGATAGGAGCCTCCCGTCAGGTCGGCAATCACATTTTCGGCCTCGCCGTCCGCCCCTCCCCACTCGTGATTTCCGGTGGAGCTGACATAGGCGAATGCGGCAAAGAAGACCAGAACAACGGCCAGGGTTATGTACTCCAGCTTCACAGCGAAGCCTCCTTCATCCGGCTGACGGTTGCAGGAGTGATGACCTTCAGCCTGAGCAGAACGTCGGATCTGAGCTGGAAGATGTACTTGAACATCAGGGCCGTGACAGCGCCTTCCACTATGGCCAGAGGTACCTGGGTCACCGCAAAGACCAGCGCGAAGGCCTTGAAGGAGGCCAAAAATCCGCCGGTGGCAGCCGGAAAGGCCAGAGCCAGCTGGATGGATGTCACCAGGTAAGTGGCCCAGTCGGCCAGCATCGCAGCCAGAAACACCGCCAGATACAGGTTCAGTCTCGATCCCATGGCCGCCTTGTAGACCAGATAGCCGACTATCGGTCCGGCTATGCCCATGGAGAAGACGTTGGCTCCGAGCGTGGTCAGTCCGCCGTGAGCCAGGAACAGTGCCTGATATACCAGCACAATCGTGGCCAGAACGGAGGTAATCCAGGGGCCGAAGAGGATCGCGCCCATTCCAGTGCCTGTGGGGTGCGAGCAGCTTCCGGTGACCGAGGGAAGCTTCAGGGAGGAGAGAACGAAGATGAAAGCTCCGGCGACGGCCAGTAGAGGCAGCGAGTCACGCTGCTCTTTTACCAGCTGGTTCATTTTGTAAACGCCGTACGCCACGACGGGCAGGGAAATGGCAAACCATATCTCCCACCAGGGATGGGGGAGGAAGCCCTCCATTATATGCATCTCAACACCTCGGCTAGGGTAGGCGCAATGCCATATAAACTTATCTTGATTAGAGACAAAACAACTTAATTAATTCAAGCCCTCCGATTATTATTTCATGCCACCATCTCGATCTCGATAGCACCCTCTGATACGTTACATGCAAACCCAGGTCAGACTCGCCATGCTGCCAAACAAGAGGGCGTCACCACTTTCTCTCCAGGCCGAGAGGACTTAAATAGAGCCTGCTCAGGAATTAAAACTGCTTGACGCAGATATTTACCGTCTCAGAGCTCAATCAGCGCATAAAGGACCGGCTGGACGCAGATCCCAGGCTTCACGACCTGTGGGCATCTGGCGAGGTATCCAACCTGATAAACCACCGCTCTGGTCACCGGTATTTCACCCTCAAGGACCGCGAATCCATGATCTCCTGCGTTCTCTTCCGCGGACAGGGACGGACAGGATTCGATTTGCAGGACGGACAGAACGTGCTGGTGTTCGGAGACGTGGACTGCTACCGGCCCCAGGGCAGAGTGCAGCTGATTGTGAGAGGCGTTCGTCTGGATAAAGGTCTCGGCGTCCGACATCTGGAGTTCGAGGCCCTCAAGGAGAAGCTGGCAGCAGAAGGTCTTTTTGATCCGGAGAAAAAGAGGGCACTTCCCAGATATCCCCGTTGTATAGGCATAGTCACCTCTCCCGACGGAGCAGCTCTGCGAGACGTCCTGCGCATTGTAGGCTCATATCCGGTCCGGATAATAATCTCCCCCGCCCTGGTGCAGGGAGAAGGCGCTTCAGCCAGCATCTGCCTGGCTTTTAGAGCTCTCCAGGGCAGGACGGACCTGGTGATCGTGTGCCGGGGCGGCGGATCGGCCGAGGATCTGTGGTGCTTTAATTCCGAGATGGTGGCCAGGGCCATCGCCGATTGTGACTGCCCGGTAATTTCCGCGGTCGGCCATGAGACCGATGTGACGATTGCCGACTTTGTGGCCGACCTGAGAGCACCCACGCCCACTGCCGCGGCGCGAATGGCCGTCCCTGACACAACTGAGCTTACGGCCGATCTGGTCAGCCTGGAGAGGCGGATGGTGCGCGCCCTGTGGTCAGGCCTGGAAAGAAAGCAAGAGCACCTGCAGTATCTGGAAAGGGACCTCTCCCTCCGCCGGATGAGAGGCCGTCTGGAGGAGGCCTCACAGCGCCTGGACTATCTGGGACAGCGGCTGGGACAGGCAGAGCAGAAGAGGATCGAAAGCTACCGCCAGCGCCTGGAAAGCGCCGGGAGCCGTCTGGGATCGGTCAGCCCGTTGGCAACCCTCTCCCGGGGCTATTCCCTGGTAAGATCCGAGCGCGGGCTGGTGAGAGGAGCAAAGGACGTGGATCCAGGGGAGACCTTAGAGATAATGCTGGCCGACGGACGGCTTTGGGCCAGGGTCCTGGAAAAATCTGGCTAGGTGATTTCTGGTGACATCGGATGAGCTGAGCCTGGAAGAGGCACTGGACGACCTGGAGGCGATAGTCTCCTATCTGGAGGAGGGGAAGATGTCCCTGGAGGAGAGCCTGGCGCTCTTTGAGAAGGGCATCCATCTGGTCAGACAGTGCCGGTTGAGCCTGGAAAAGGCGGAGCAGAGAATCGAGATCATAACCGGAGAGCTTCCGCCCGACCTCAGAGGGTGAGATAGCTTTAAATACAATGTACTTTTCTATACATTATAGTACTAAATCATACATTAAGTCGGTGATCTTTTGATGAACCAAGCTCAGTCTGCGGCCAAGTTCGGCAGGTACGGCGGATGCTTCGTGCCCGAGACCCTGGTACAGCCTGTCATGGAGGTGGCTTCGGCCTATTCTCGCCTGAAGGCCAGCCCGGAGTTTCGCCGTGAGCTGGAGGAGATGCTGAAGCACTTTGCCGGAAGGCCCACGCCGCTTTATTTCGCCAAGAACCTGAGCCGCGATCTGGGGCGGAGAATCTACCTCAAGAGAGAAGACCTGGTGCACGGCGGAGCGCACAAGCTAAACAACACCCTGGGCCAGGCGCTGGTGGCCAAGCACATGGGAAAGACCAGGCTAATCGCCGAGACCGGAGCAGGCCAGCACGGTGTGGCCACCGCCATAGTGGGCGCGAACCTGGGCTTCGAGACCCAGGTGTACATGGGCGAGGTGGACATCGAGCGCCAGAAGATGAACGTTTACCGCATGGAGCTGATGGGTGCCGAGGTGATACCAGTTCGTTCCGGATCCCGGACCCTTAAAGATGCCATCAACGAGGCCATGAGAGATTGGTCGTCAAGCTTTGAAAATACTTATTATCTCTTCGGAACCGCGGCCGGTCCTCATCCCTTCCCCTCGATGGTGAGGGACTTTCAGAGCGTGATCGGAGCTGAGGCCAGAGGACAAATACAAGAGGCCGAAGGCCGGCTTCCCGATTCCATAGTGGCCTGTGTGGGCGGCGGAAGCAACGCCATGGGAATTTTTGCCCCCTTCCTGAAGGACGATGTGCGTCTGATCGCAGTAGAGGCGGGAGGGCGCGGCCTTGGCCATGACGACAAGACTGCTGATCATGGAGCATCCTTGGGCTGCGGCCAGGACGGGATATTGCACGGGAGCCTGACCCGGATCCTGCAGGATCCCCACGGCCAGATCCTGGAATCGTATTCCATTGCCGCCGGGCTCGACTATCCCGGCGTGGGGCCGGAGCTGGCATACCTTGCCGAGCGCGGCCGGATAAAGACGGCAACTGCAGACGACCGGGCCGCCCTTCGCGGCTTTCGCACCCTCTCCCGCCGGGAGGGTATAATTCCCGCCCTGGAGTCGGCTCATGCCGTCGGATACGTTCTACGCGAGCCCGAAGCCCTGGGAGATCTGGCCATAATCAACGTCTCGGGCAGGGGAGACAAGGACCTGGCAACGGTGATGGAATATGAAAATCTCTGAAGCCTTTCGAAATAAGCCCCTGCTGATCGTCTACATCTGTGCCGGGGACCCCTCTCCGGAAGAGACGCCGGATCTGGTTCGCCGTCTGGTCCGGGCCGGGGCAGATATCGTGGAGCTGGGGCTGCCCCATTCCGATCCCATTGCGGACGGGCCCACCATTCAGGCCGCAGCCCAGAGGGCCATCGCAGCGGGCATGAATACAGATCTCTATTTCCAGGCGGCAGCCGACGCCAATGTCGATTGCCCCCTGATCTTCATGGGCTACTACAACATGGTCTATGCCCGCGGCCTGGACCGGTTTGCCCGGGACTGCGCGAAGAGCGGTATTGCCGGCATGATCGTTCCCGATCTCCCGCCCGAGGAGGCCGGGCCTCTCAGGGAGGCCTGCCGAAGGCACGGAGTGGACCTGATCTTCCTGGCCGCGCCCAACACGCCGCCTGAGCGTCTGCAGATGATTCAAGAAAATACCTCGGGCTTTCTCTACCTGGTGGCCAGAGCCGGCGTGACCGGGGCCAGAAGCGATATTCAGGAGGCGACGCGAGATCTGATTGCCCGCGCCAGCGGAGACGTGCCAACCGCGGTGGGATTCGGCATCTCCACCCCGGAGCATGCCGCCGAGGTCATACGCTCCGGAGCTGATGCGGCCATCGTGGGCTCGGCCTGTGTGGACCTGATTGCCCGGGGAGAGCTGGATCGCCTGGAACAGCTGGTCAGACAGATGAAAGAGGCCGTCCGCAGGGCAAAGACTCAATAGATGTCAGACAGCCTGATCTTCATGAGGAGAAGCATCTGCAAGAATACAGTCGCCAAAACCATCGCTGATCTGGAGAACGGCTGCGATGTGGCGATAGTGGCCTTTGGGGACTCCATTACTGCCGGATACGCGGTCCGCCGCGGCTTCCCCTCGTTCTGGAGATCGATCTTGCAGGAGAAGTATCCCGAAGCCCGCATCGAGATGATCAACAGCGGAGTGTGCGGGGATACCACTCTCGACGGCCTGGCCCGATTGGAATGGAGCGTCCTCTCCTACCAGCCAGACCTGGTCACCATCAACTTCGGCATCAACGACTGCGTCCTGGGCCTGGGGCGGCAGGAGTTTCGCGCCAATCTGACGCAAATTGTCAGGAGGATTCGCAGCGGTACGGGCTCGGAGGTGCTGCTGCTTTCCTCACAGCCCCTGGAGACCGCCCCTTACGATCAGCTGGTGCTGGATTATTACCGGGCGATAGAAGAGGTGGCCAGACAGATGGATGCCGGATTTGTGGACGTCTACGGGGCCTGGATGAGGCGGGTTGCTCAGGGAACAGCTCTGAGTTCACTGATCATACCGGGGCTGGACCATCCAAACGAGGAAGGATATAGAATAATTGCGGAAGAGATGATGACCTGTTTCTGATTGGACTATACTTTTTTTCGCTATGCTCCTTCGAAAATATCGTGGTCGTGGGGCAAACTAGATAACGCAGAGATGGCCACATCAATGTAATGCCTGCCAAAAGATTGAAGGAAGTCTGCCCGGTCTGTGGGAGCTCTGAGCTCTATTATGAAATGGGAGGCTACACTGGCAAGATATACCACTGCAAGAACTGCGATTATGTGGGCCCTCTGGTGGTCGAGGCCGATGAAGAGATGATAAAGGCCTTGAAAGAGAGCTACAGGAATCCGGAGAAACCGGCAGGAGAGGGCTGACTTCCCTTTTGGATCCGAAACGGTCCCACACCCGGTTCTGCGGAAAAAGGCGGCGGATGCCTTTGACGGCTTAAAGCACTGTGTATGCCAAAATTCTTATTAGAATTAAATTCAGTCTTAATCAGCCGATGAAGGTAAAGATCGTCTCTTCCACGCTGGGCTTGCTGGCGGTTTTGCTGGGTGTATTGATGCTGGTTCCAGGACTGGTGTCGGCCATCTACAGGGAACCCCTGGGAGTAGTAGCCTTTGCCCTTACGTCTCTATTGGCGGTAGCTTTAGGCCTCGCTCTTAGCCGCCTGGGCGTTGGCGAAGACATGGACCACAAAGAGGCATTCGCCGTCGTCTCGCTGGGATGGCTTCTGGCGTCCTTCATCGGGGCCCTTCCTTACATCTTCCTGGGAATGAGCATCATGGACGGCCTCTTCGAATCCATGTCCGGATTCACCACCGCCGGAGCTACCACCCTTACCGAGTACAACTCCGAGGGCTACTGGATACTGAACCCGGAATTGGTGAGGGGAAGCCTGGCCTGTTCCCTGGTGGAGTGGATCTCGGTCAGCATATCGCGGTTCACCTGCCCTGAAAACAGCACTTTGATTCTGGGCGTTCCAATTGACCTGAGTAGCATGATATCGATTAAGGGCACTTATTTTGGCCTTCTCTTCTGGAGGTCCTTCTCACAGCTGTTGGGCGGCATGGGCATCATCCTGTTATTCATCGCCATCCTGCCTCATCTGGGAATGGCCGGACGGCAGCTGTATTACGTGGAGGGGTTGGGCCTCAACAAAGAGTCGCTGACGCCTCGAGTAAAGAACACCGCCAAGACCTTCTGGAGCATCTACATCGGCATGGTGGTTCTGGAGGCAGCCATCTTGTTTGCAACAGGACTGCCAGTTTATGATGCACTGTGTACCGCTTTCGCCAGCCTGGCCACCGGTGGCTTTTCTCCCAAGGCCTACAGCATCGCCGCCTACAACAGCGTCCTGGTCGAGGCGGTTGTGGTTCTATTCCTGATTTTTGGCGGCACCAACTTCCTTATCCACTACCGGCTCCTCTACAAAAGGGATTTCCATGCCCTCACCAGAGATCCCGAGTTCAAGTTCTATCTCCTCATAATGGGCCTCGCCGTCTCGATATTGATGCTGTGGGGGCACATAGGCGGTGACACCCTGAACCAGCTGCGGTTCTCAAGTTTCCAGGTGGTCTCGACCATGACCACCACCGGCTTTGTCAATAACTTCAGCTATGATGCCTGGTCCCTGGCAGCTCAGCTCAGCCTCATACTGCTGATGTTAATCGGCGGCTGTACCGGCTCGACCGGCGGAGGCATAAAGGTAGGACGGGTACTGATAGTTCTAAAATACGCTTACAATGAGCTGATTCACGCCCTCCACCCCAAAGCGGTGGTCCCCATTCGCATGGGGGAGACGACAGTCAGGGATGAGATCATTAAATCGGTGCAGCTCTATATGCTATTGTATCTGATTATCTTCCTGGGGGCATCCCTCCTGTTCGCCATAACCGAGTCGGGAAATCCCCAGTTCAACGCCATCTCCGCCATATCAGCGTCGGCCGCGTGTTTGGGAGTGGTAGGCCCCGGATTCGGGGTCGTGGCCCTCGACTTCAGCCTCATCTCCACCCTGGGCCGGCTGCTAGGCTTCCTCTGCATGTACGTGGGAAGGCTGGAGATCATCCCCATAATCATATTATTTTTGCCGGATCTGTGGAAGAAGTAACTTCTGGAGGCAACTTCTAGGTCTGCCGGGAGACGTTTCTCCTCTTATGCACCTTGATCAGCTCAGCTCCGAAGAGGAAGATCTGGGCCGAGTAGTAGATCCAGATCAGGAAGATCACCAGCGAGCTGGCGGCCCCGTAGGCCGATCCGAAATCTATGATGCCCACAACCGACTCGATGATGGCGTTTCCAAGGGCGAACAGCAGGGACGCGATCGCCGCTCCCAGGCCCAGGTCCTTCCACTTCAGGTCCACATCGGACAGGGTCTTATAGGCGACGGCAAAAAGCGCGGCCACAAACAGGAGAGATGAAGCGATGGTCACAAGCCTAATCAGCCCCAGGTGAACCGGAAGCATGTCCTCCACCATCCGGCTCAGCGGCAGCAGAACGCCGTTGGCCAGCCCGGCTAAAAGCAACACCATGCACACCAAAGCCATCAGCATAAAAGAACGGGCGTAGGACCGGACCGTTCCTAACACCAGTGTCTCCTTTTGCTCCTGCGACCAGATGATGGCAAAAGCTCGTTTGGTCTGGACGAAAAGGCCGGCAGCTCCAACCATCAAGATCAGGGCACTGGCCAGGGTGAAACGGAAAGATGCGGCCTTGGATGCGGCCTGATTTATGACTCCATCTGCAGCTGCAGGCACGTGCTGTCCGGCCAGCTGCAGGGCCTGATCGCCGGCTCCGACCGCCAGCAGTCCGTGATGGATCAATAAACTTATGAATATAAGTATTAAAATTAATAGAGAAGTCAGGGAGAACACACCGTAAAAAGCAAGAGATGCCGACAGGAGGCTGGCATCATCTCGCCTCCATTCGGAGAAGGCCTCCTTGAGCAGGGAAAAGATGTACGCACCTGACTTGACCAGCCCTTTCCAGTGGGTCCTGAAAAAGGCTCGATTAGGGCCCATAAAGAGGATCCACGGGCCCCGTCAGGCCCCGCGCAGATCCTCTCTCTGAGTAATATCTTTGATCTCCTGCTTAAGCTCTTCTGGCAGCCCCTTGATCTCCACGTCCAGGAAGCCCCGCACGATGACCGATGTGGCCTGATCCTGAGTGAGTCCGCGGGCCATCAGGTATTCCAGCTCTTCCTCAGAGATCCGGCCGACAGCGGCCTCATGCGACATGTCCAGGTCTCTGCTCTGGCCGTCCAGCTCCGGTATGGAGTAGATCCGGCCCTTATCCGATAGCAAAAGGCCCACACATTCCAGATGCGCGCGCGCTCCCGGCACTTTGCCGGTCATCCGGCCGCGGGCAATCACATCTCCGCCCACCGAAACCACGCGGGAGATGGACTCAGCCGAGGTTTCAGGCGCGTTGAGGATCACGTTGCTGCCCACATCCAGGTTGCCCATGCTGGCGTAGATCACGGTGTTGAAGCTGGCCACAGCACCGCGGCCGTTGAGGGTGGCGGTGGGGAAGGTCTGCAGGGTTCTGACCGGCCGGAGAAGTATGTAGTTGTTGGAGAGCGATGATCCCTCATCCATCACGATGCCGGTCCTGGGCCTGACCTCCACCTCCCGTCCCCAGCTGTGGATCATGGTGAAGCTTACCTTGGCATCTTTCTGGATGTAGAACTCCGAGACGCCCAGGTGCAGGCCGCGCTGGACATGACTCGGAGTGGTGCAGCCGGTGATCACGTGCAGCTCTGAGCCCTCCTCGGCGATCACGATATTGTGGACTCTCTGGTTGAAGTTGGTGGACCCAAGATACAGGCAGCTCTTGATGGGGAAGACGGTCTTAATGCCCTTTTTTGCCCGCACGAAGTATCCCGCGGGAGGTGAGGCCGCCACATCGGCGGTGTACTTATCGGCATCCGGAGACACTAGCTTCCAGTAGTAGTCCTGCAGATAATCGTACTTCTTCAGGGCAGAGGCGATGTCCATGATCTCCACGCCTTCCAAGGCGGTCTCGGCCACTACCGGCGTCTGGTCCATCTGCACGAATGCGCCTGACGACTCGGAATCAAGCTTCACCCCAACGTCCAGGGCAGCCTTCTTTACGTCCTCAGGAAGATCTTCGGCCCTCCTCACAGCCTCGTGTCCTCTCGACTCGGCCTCATAGCCCTCCAGATCGATATCCGTTCCGTAGAGCGCTTTCTTGGCTCTGGCCTGACGGGCTTTCTCCTCTATCTTGGACATAGGCACGCCACACACCCCTCATATCCGTTGGTCTTGATTTGATCCAGAATCTCCTTCGGATTGCCGCTGCAGGCAATGGTTCCTCCCAGCATGACATGGGCCCGGTCGGTCTTCATATACTCCAGTATGTGTCCGAAATGAGTGATTATGATCCCCGATTTGGTCCTGAGGCTGGGCCTCAGATCCTTTTGCGTGAGCCTGTTTATGGCCTGGCCGATGAGCTTGATGTTCTCCAGGTCCACGCCTGAATCCGGCTCATCCAGCATAACGAAATCCGGCTGCTGTGCCAGAAGCTGGACCATCTCCGACCTCTTCACCTCTCCTCCGGAGAAGCCCCGGTTCACATCGCGCTCGCCAAAGCCCTCGAAGTCCATCGCCTCCAGCAGAGAATCAGCATCGACTTGCGGATTGATGATCCGAATCAAGTCCCTGAGCCTAAGGCCTCGAATTGCCGGAGGCCTCTGAAAGGCCATGCCGATTCCAAGCCTCGCTCGTTCATCCATGCTCATGTGGGTTATATCCTTCTCTTTGAATATGATCTCCCCGCTATCGACCGTGTATCTGGGAATTCCCGCGATGATGTTCAGAAGCGTGGTCTTGCCCGTGCCGTTGGGCCCAAAGAGAGCATGAGTCTCTCCTTCGCCAACTCTCAGGTTGACGTCCTTTAGGACCTGCTTTTCGCCAACGCTGGCGTAAAGGTTCCGAATCTCCAGCAGCCGAATCACCTCCATCTTGAGAGAACCTCTGCTCTGGGAATATAATACCCTTTTGCAGCAGAAAACCGTAATATACCAGGCCAGTGGAAGATTACTAACATGATAGCCGGGCGGGCATGGGTTTTTGGAGACGATGTGGATACAGATGTGATTATTCCTGGGAAGTATCTGAGAACCAAGGATCTCTCGCTCCTGGCGGAGCACGTGATGGAGGGACTGGACCCTAAATTTGCCTCATCGGTTGAGAAAGGCGATGTGCTGGTGGCCGGCCGGAACTTCGGATGCGGCTCTTCCCGGGAGCAGGCACCCCTGGCCTTGAGGGAGGCCGGAGTCTCTGCAGTCGTGGCCAGGTCTTTTGCCCGCATATTCTATCGAAACGCCATCAACGTGGGGCTGCCGCTGATCGAGGCCGATGTCGAGGCCCGTCAGGGCGACGTGGTGGAGGTGGACCTGTCCAGCGGAACGGTTCGGGTGAACGACCGGGTCTTCCAGGGCTCGAAGCTTCCTGACTTCCTGCTGGAGATCCTGAAAGACGGCGGGCTGGTGGCTCACCGCAGAAAGGCGAAGGAGAAAGGGCGGACATGATTTTTCCCGAGGAGTACAAGTTCGTAGGCGTGAAAGATAGAGAGCGTCGAGGCGATCCCATCTACTTCTCGACTCAGTATCTGTTATCTATGGAGGGACCTGAGCTTTACCGGGTCACCAGCCGCGGTCAGGGCTTCATGAGGGAAGTAGAGGAGCTGGAACTCCTCTCCTCCGGCTCAAAGATCGCCAGGTACCCTCAGACGGTTGACATCAGGAATCGAACTCTGCTAATCGACCTGGCCTATGAGCTGTGCCAGAAAACCGGAGCTGACACCGTGATCTTCCAGGGCCCGGACGAGCACATAACCTTCGTCCACCAACCGGACCCTGGGCAGATCCTGAACATCGAAGTCCTGGACGTGGCCCCCCCCGACCCTCCGTGGCTGGTCTATTCTCTGAACAAGCTTGAGAAGTGCGGAGTACTGGGAGACCTGGCGGTCAGGTTCAGGCCGCGAATCCTGGACCTGAGGACCATTCGGGGCGAGGACGTTTACTACCCCTGCCGGGCCTCCGGCCTCGGGCAATCGCTGGATTCAGACCCGGTTGTGCACGACCATCCCCGGATCGTGGGATGCGAGATCTCGCGCGAGATATTCCTGGCCGGATACAGGGGAAAGGCGCACAGCTTCTTCAATATCTGTCCCCTTTCCAGCTTTTCGCCGGGCGGGCCATTCATCACCCGCTGCTGCCAATCTGAGCGCAGGGGTCTGACCAGGAGAAACGGCTTTTTGGGGATGGTGGTTCACTGGGGCGATGGCCCCTGGGCCATAGCGGAGGCTGCAAGATGTCTGGCAAAAGAACTCCGAAAGTAGCGCTGGTGCCGGGTGACGGCATCGGCCCGGAGGTAATTGAAAGCGCTCTGGCAGTGCTGCAGGCAGCCGGCGGAGAGATCGAAGCCGTGCCCTTTGAGGTCGGGCTCGGCCGATGGAAGAGGACCGGTACGGCCCTGTCCGAGGAAGACCTGATAGCCATAAAAGACCTCGACTGCGTGCTGTTCGGTGCCATCACCACTCCGCCCGATCCCGCCTACAAGAGCGTGCTGTTGCGCCTGCGAAAGGAGCTGGACCTCTACGCCAACATCCGGCCCTTCAAGGGCCAGAGGCTGAATCTGGTGATCGTGCGTGAGAACACCGAAGGGCTGTATTCCGGAATTGAGACAATCGAGGACGAGGAGGCCAGAACGGTCCGATTGATCACCCGCCGCGGCTCTCGCAGGATTGCAGAGAAAGCCTGTGATCTGGCTAAAGAGAGGCAAAAGCTCACCGTGGTCCACAAGTCCAACGTGCTCAAGAGCGACCGCCTCTTCCTGAAGGTCTGCCGGGAAGTGGCTCTGAAAAGGGGTGTTCCTCACGACGACATGTACGTGGATGCGGCCGCCTACAACCTGATCGTCCGGCCCGAGGCCTTCGACGTGCTGGTGACCACCAACCTCTTCGGCGACATCTTGAGCGATGAGGCGGCAGGTATCCTGGGAAGCCTGGGGCTCTGTGCCAGCGCCAACCTGGGCGACGATCGCGCTCTCTTCGAGCCAATCCACGGCAGCGCCCCCGACATCGCCGGAAAGGGCATCGCCAATCCCATAGGCGCAATCAGAAGCACAGCCATGATGATGCAGTGGCTGGGCCGGCCCGAGGTCTCACAGCGGATGGAGGATGCTGTATCCTGGGCCCTGCAAACGGGCATGACCACGACTGATCTGGGAGGTAGCTATGCCACCAGAGAAGTGACGGAGGCCCTGGCCCTGAGACTTACGGACATGTCGCATTAAGGGCCATCCTCACGGCCCACAAGATCTCTGTTTATTTTTGTTAATTGTTCTGCAGACCCAGCCTCATGCGCAGCACTCTCACTCTAAATAATGTTTGTGGATCGAAAGCTTTTTTATTCTGGACCCCATACGGGTTTTAGAATGAAGGAAGCGGAAAGCAGCGCGGAGAAGAAGGTCCTATCGGCCAAGAGCAAGACTGACTTAAAGCCTATGGCGGCCCTCAAGAACAAGCTTGACCTCAAGGAAAAGCTGGATTTGGATGAGAGGATGGAAGACATGGGCATCTCCGTGCCCTCCACCAGCATCAGCGAATATCTCAGAGTATTAAAGCTGGCCAGAAAGCCCAGCAGGGAGGAGTTCTCAATGATTGCCAAGGTCTCTATGGCCGGAATCGGGGTCATTGGAACCATGGGCTTTTTGATATACGCAATTCTGACCGAACTTCCCAAAGCGTTTTAGAGAAGTTGGGCTCTGCAAAGGAGCCCTTTTTTAATCTTCTTTCCTGGACAGCGACCTCAGTGTGGCGCCGAACTCCGATTCCACGATGCTGGTGGTGCCCATGGTCTTGGGGTGCAGGTCTATCTCCACGATTACGTGCTCATGACCCTGGTCGCGCAAGGGCTTGACCTGCCGGGGTCCGTTGGTTATGGAGAACACTTCCAACCCCTGAAGGGCCGATGCCGGAATGGCATGAGGCACTCCCGATATCACGGCGAAATCGTAGCCTTTCCCTTCCAGGCGTTGAGCCACGGCTTCGCCTGCTACCGGGTACTCATCCAGCCCGCCTATGAGGTCAAAAGAGACCCCGCGATCCTTGAGCTGGCGGCTGATGTTTGCAGCGTCTTTTTTCACCTTGGGAAGGCCGACTGTATCATCCAGGTTGGCCAGCACATCCACACAGCCGCCTGAGACCTCGCTGACCGCGGCAATTATGTCGGCAAACATGTAAGCGGTCTCTTTCTTGGCGTTGAGGATGACGATCCCCCGCTTCCCCTCCTTGATCAGCTGCAGCAGCCTGGCGGCAGCCTCGTACTTGACGTCTCCCCTCTCAGGGGCCAGGTATTCGCTGCTGGCCGCTCCATAAAGCCGTTCCACAAGGGTTGCCTTCTCCAGCAGGGACTTCTGACGTGAGAACTCAGCCTCGTCAATTATGCCCTTGTCCCTTGCAGCCTCCAGAGCTATGATCACTCCGCGGGTGTTGTCCCTGTATCCGGCATGCACTTCGACCTCCAGAACCGGAACCTCCAGGCCGGCCTCAAGCACCGCCTGGTGCAGGTCTTCGCCGATGATCATGCTGCTGCAGGTCCCGGTGATGGCCATGAGGCGGGGATGAAACAGCTCTTCTGCCCTCTTGAGCAGCTTGATCAGCGGCCTCTGCCCGCCAAAGACGAATCCTGCCTCGTCCAGGCCGGTAGTCAGGACCCGAACTCCATCCTCTTCCAGAAGCCTGGCGTGCTTGAAACAGCACCCACTGGGGCCGTGGAGAATGACCACGTCCGCTCCCAGGTCCCGTAGGGTGTACAGAGCAGCCACTATGGAGCTCGGGCGGGGGTGAATTATTTCCAATTGCTGAACTTCACTTGCCATTAGATCACCTAAAACATTTCACACATGACAGCAGCCGGTCGGCTTCCGATCCTTCCTTCCGGACTAGCGATAATCCGGCGGACAGGTCAGGCGCGGTCCTGGCTTTCAGATCCTCTGCAAAGGGCAGGAGCCTCTCTCCAACCAGGACCAGGAAGGCTATCTCGTTACGCCGCCTGGCGAGCAGATCAACCAGGCCGGGAACGTCCATTCCCTCGCACACGGTCTCTGCATCTTCACCAACCACCATTCCCAGACGCCCTCCTGCTACCAGGTCCAGGGCCCGGCGCACGTCCGAGAGCTTGAGCCCGGAGTTAGAGCAGTCATATACCGTGAGGCTGCCCTGGCAGCTGACCTTCATCCTGCCGCTCACGCCGTTAAAGTCGCAAAGCGCCTCCGATATCTCTTCCGGGGAAAGCCCCATCTCCCAGGCCGCGGCCGAGGCTGCGGAGATCGCCGTCTGGTAGCTGGGAAAGTCCAGGCTGGGATCCAATTGCAGAGAGACGCATCGATCTCCGAAATGCAGGCATTCTCTCTCGGCCCTGACCCGGCCCGCTGGACCAAAAGTCAGGTCGGATGATATTTTGACATCGCTTGCGGACAGAAGCCTGGATCCGGGTTTGGCCAGAGAGGCCATCTGCAGCTTGGCGGTGCTGGCCCAAGCGCTTTGGCCTGCTATGCGATAGTCCCCGGAAAAGCTGGTGAGAATGCCGATATCGGCCAATCCGGTTCCTCCCAGCGATATCTCGCTGACCAGCACATCCACATCCTGGGCCCTTGCGGCGTCAAATGCTGCAATCACGTTGGCGGGAGTGATGCTGAGACCCTTTCCCAGGGTCCGGCTCTCTCCGCCGGTCCACAGCTCAAGCCCCCTGGTGGTGTGAGATAAAACCTTTTTCTGCCTCGACAGTATCCGGGCCGCTAGAAGCGCGGTGGTGGTCTTGCTGTGCGTTCCCGTCACCTCGATGATCCGGATATCCGTATCCTCTTCGCACAGCAGCTCTCCTGCAGCCTGGTGATGGGTGATAATCCCCTTCCCCAGCCTCCTGGCCTCGATTAAAACCGGATTTTTCGGGCCCAGGTGCACCGGAGCCACCACCAGGTCGTAATCGGCTACGCTTGGAGAGTGATGGTAGACCTCCAGGGCATCGGCCTTCATTCCCAGCTCATCCATCCTGCGAGCCAAGGTGAGAGCGCCGTGAATGGTGTCCAGCACCGCTATCTTAGGGCTTCCTCTGCCCTCTTGCAGGCCAGGGCGGCAATACACTCGTCCACGCCCAGGGGCTCGGCGCATACAACCTCCACGTCGCTCCCGTTAACCGCAACCGTACCTCGCCGCTTGTTCTGATCCACACCCAGCTCCCTGGGTATATCCTCGCGGGTGTGAACGCCGTGGGCCAGGAAGAGCGGAAGGGCGACGATCTTGGAGACGCCTGTTCCCTCAAAGCTCTTCAGACCCGCGGGTATGTCCGGATCGTTCATGTTGAGGTAAGCCGTTCTCACGGGTCCGTCGTGGTTCTTGCCTATCATCTGTGCCAGGGCTTCAACCAGTTCCTTGTTGTATGGAAGGCTGGACCCGTGGCCTAAAACCAGTATTCCTACATCCTTCATTGAAATCACCAATGCTACCTTTTCTCTTATCTGTGTTATCCGACGATAGGTTGATAAGTAATAAAACCCTTTCCAGCGAGGGGTTTGTCTTAAGAAATTGAAGGGGATAGCTCCGGTGGCTCGACAAAATTTGATGGGCTGGCCGATTACGGTTTCTGTAGTTTTGCTGGTGATGGCCGCCCTGGCTGTGCCGGCCGGAGCCGAGGATGTCCTCCTGGCCACGCAGGAGCCGTTGACTTTGGGCGGTGACCTGATCCTGGTGATCGAAGATGTCGATTCCCAGAAGGAGATGGTGTGGGTCAGCCTATACCGGGAAGAGATAAAAGTTCAGTCTGCAGTGCTGGGCCTGGGAGAGCACCTGCTCTACGGCGATCTCAACCTCGCGGTCAGGCGGATCTATGCCGGCGGAGGAGGCGACCTGGTGGCCCTGGAGGTCTCCGGTACGGTGCCGGCAAGCGGGCGCAGCCCGCCGGGCAACGCTTCGCGAAGCCTGGAAGAGATTCTTCCCCAAAGCCCCGGCCCGGGCGCACTCCTCTCCCTTCTGGCAGTACTGTCGGCCGCCCTGAACCGGCCAGCCTGAAATTCAAACTGCACGAGCCCCAAAGTACTTCTCAAAAACAGAAGGTATCTCCTGCGGGGTTTCTATTACCTGCACGTCTTCCATCTGCCGCAGCCTCTGCACGTGTTCTGCATCTTCCTTTCGAATTCTGAGCTTCATCTCGCTGCCGTCAGGAAGAATGGTGGTGATGATCCCCGGCTTGTAGTCACAGGGCATGATGTAGGTGGGCACGAAGGCTTTCTGAGCCATGATGGCAGCGTTGGAGAGCAGAGAGTCGGCAAGGCCCAAGGAGATCTTGGCCACGGTGTTGGAGGTGGTGGGGGCTAAAAGGAGGAATTCGTAGCGTCTCACCTGCAGCTGTCCGGCCAGGAAGGGAGAGTTGGCGTTGATCTCCACCCACACCTTATCGAAGTTCTTCTCCAAATCGTTGAAGAGCTTGTAGTATTTGATGACCTGTTCGCCGGCCCGAGAGACGAAGACCCGTATGTCCAGGGCGTCCTCGTACTGCTTTTGCAGCTCTTTTAGGACCTCGACCGTCTCCACAATGCGATCTCCGCTGCCGGTAATCCCCCATGCTATCTTCTTTTTTGCCGCATTCTTCGCCATGACTGTAATTCCTCCGCTGCCATTTCTGATGATAAACAAATGATTTTCATTTTTCCGCCTTTTCGAGCCACTCAACGGTCTCTGCAAACCTGCGCACCGTCTTTCTTAAAGACCTGAATCCCTCTTCGTCTTTCTCTGCTCCCTCAAGAGTGTCCTTTGACCAGAAGGTTGCCCCCAGGTTGGAGCCGAAGAATCCGCCGCTAACGGGAAGCATTCCGTTCAGCACGTAAAAGGCCTGGATCTGCTGTATTGCCAGCTCCTGACCTCCCATGCGGTCGCCTCCCACCGCGATGGCCATGCCCGGCCGGCGCAACAGGATTTTCGGATCGGCGGCCATTGTGGCTCGGGTCCGGTCCATCACCGCTTTCATCTGCGCGCTGACCCCGCCGTTGTACACCGGGGTTGCGAGCACCAGGCCGCGAGCCTCCTTTATCAAGGGATAGAGCTGGTACATGTCGTCCTCAACCAGGCAGCGGGCGTTCTTGAGGCAGTAGTCGCAATGTTTGCAGGGGGCGATGTTTTTTCCCCGCACCGTGAACAGCTGCGTCTTGTAGCCCTTCTCCACCAGCATCTTCAGGGCCTCGCCGAGGATGTATTCTGTGGCCATCTTGCGAGGGCTGCCGCAGATCCCGAGTATCATGAAGTTATATTGGTGCTGAAAATATTTTAGACTTGAGGTCGCGGCATGAACAAGGGCGCCCACCCGGGGGCCCTTTGGTGATAATTGTCTAGCGGAATCGTTGCTCTGCTAAACGCCGCTCTATCATCTCCTCCACGTCTCCTGGCCGGGCCCCGAAGATCTCGCTCAGGATCTCTTTAGCTGCCTCCAGCTCCAGGACGGCCGGATTTACAGAGCGTCTTGACACCATCCTCCCCACGACTTCCTCTCGCCGTTGACCGGGCCACCACACCCGCTCTATGACTCCTGCCATACTACACATAACATACGTGTAAGAATAAATAGATTTTCCCGAAAAATGATATCAATAAAACATTTTTGGCCTTAATAAAAGTATGTATAAGATACAAATGATTTGTAAATATTGCCCCCATAATGAACTCTCCGATAAAATGGACTGGCGGCTGAAGGCTTAAAAAAGAAAGGGCGCGGAGAGCGAAAGTGAAGCTAGATGAAAAAGATGGCCGGACCGTTGAAGACGAAAGGGAGACTGGGACCGAAAAAGACGAAAATCTTGTTCATTTCTTCCAGAATTCGGGAAGCAGAAGCACCAGCACAGTAATTACCTCCAGCCGGCCGATCCACATGCAGAAGATGAGCAGCATCTTTCCAAGCGGGTGGACGTCAGCGAAGCTGAAATTGGGCCCAACCATCCCGAATCCAGGTCCGACATTGCCCAAGGTGGTGGCCACGGCAGAGGTCGCGGTGGCAATGTCCATGCGCGGGTCTCCGAAAGAGATCACCGCCAAAAGCAGCGTGGCCACGGCGAATATGGTGATGTAAAGAGCCACAAATACGTTGCTGGACCGGAGGACGTCATCTCTCACCGGCTCGCCGGCCAGCCGGACCGTCAGCACTGCTTTGGGATGCAGGGCGTTGAACAGCTCCCGGTAGCCGCTCTTCAGCATCAACAGCACTCTTACAACCTTCATGGCACCCCCGGTCGAGCCGGCGCAGGCACCTATGAACATCAGCAGAAGCAGCACGTACTTGGCCGCGGTCGTCCAGCTGTCGAAGTCGGCAGTGGCAAATCCAGTGGTGGTGATTATAGAGACTATCTGGAACACTGCATAACGGAATTTGATGAACAGGTCCCCGGAGAGGCCGCCCCACAACATCACGGCCGCGGTCGAGATTATAATGATCAGCGCGTAGAACCTGAACTCCGTGTCGTCGATCAGGCTTCTTCGATCGCGATAGAGCGTTCGGTAATGCAGGACGAAGTTGGCCCCGGCCAGGAACATGAAGAGCGTGATTATGCCGTCGACGGTCGCGCTCCTATAAGAGGCGATGCTGGCCAGCTGCGGCGAGAAGCCTCCTGTGGCCATGGTGGCAAAGGTGTTGCAGAAGGCATCGTAAAGGGGCATGCCTGCCAGGAAGAGCAGCCCGACTTCGATGGCCGTCAGGAGCACGTAAACCACCCACAGGATTCGCGCAGTCTGACGAATGCGAGGGGTGATGGTATCTTTGTCTGGACCCGGCACCTCGGCCTTGTAGAGCTGCCGCCCTGCCACCCCCAGCCGCGGCAGGATGGCGATGAATAACAGGATAATGCCCATGCCCCCCAGCCATTGCGAGAATGAGCGCCAGAATAGAAGTCCGAAGTAGGTCTGCTCCGGGCCGGCGATCAGCAGGTTATGCAGGAAGCCTGTGCCCGGGGGAAGGAACCCGGCGACGGTTCGAGACAGATTTAGGGAAATGGCCGTGGCCAGGCTCTGGTTCGCCAGGTGCGGGTTTATAATGTAATAGCCCTGAGAATTGGCTTCGGTCAGGATAGAGGAGCCCGTGGTGGTGAATCCGGACATGGATTCGAAGAAGGAATCTAAAGGGCTCAGCCCCAGGAAGAGATAGGGAAGAGCGCCGAACAGGGCTGCACCCAGCCAGCCCAAAGCAACGAGCGCAAATCCCTCTTTCTGACCCATCTCCTCGTCTGAGCCCAGCCTGCCGAGGGCGATTCCTGTCACCAGAGTTAGAAGGGAGGTCAAGGCGAAGGCCAGCACTCCTTGAGTTTCACCATAGTAGGCAGCGACGGCTCCCGGAAGGAGCATCACCACTGCCAAGAGCTTGAGCAGCGATCCGAACAAGCGCAAAAACACCTGGAATCTCATTGGACCTCGCTAATCATAAGCTGCAAAAGAATCTCCTAATAGAATACTCGATATCTCTAGGTATAAAAAGATCATCAGAGTTCGCATTTTCCATATTTCCTAAAAGATGATGCAAAAAGGCAAAGGAGATTTGCATTCCAAAATTAAGCTTCAAATAATATTATATTTAAATGTAAATAATTTGATTTGACGCCGAATTACCTTAAATCAAATCGCTTGCAGGCCATGTACCCTACCGTTTCAAGAGATCTCCTTTAAAGGGATTTGGAAGAAGGTCAGAAATTTTGGCCACTCGGGCTTCCCCCGCAAGGTTGCACATGATCACCTCGATCTCCTCTCCAAACTCGATCAGACTCTGGCGGCAGATCCCACAGGGAGGCACCGGCCGTCTCGCATCAGAGGTGATGGCGATGGCCAGGAAATCCCGCTCACCTGCGGCCAGGGCTCTGCCCAGAGCGTTCCTCTCAGCACAGATGCCGGCACCGGAGGAGGCGTTCTCCACGTTCCCGGCCGAGAATACCCGGCCGCTGCGAGAGAGCAGTGCTGCTCCCACCCGAAATCCCGAATAGGGCGCATAGGCCCTATCTCTGGCCTCAACTGCGCTCCTTATCAAATCATCATATCCGCCGGCGTAAGGGCGAAGACCTGAGGAGAGAGCGCCCAGGTACATGCACTCCTCAGGAGCTATGCGGGGTATCTCGCAGGCCGCATCCTTTCTCACCTTCACCGGCGAGCCTCTGATGATGGCCGCAGGGATGCTCTCGTCGCCCTCGCCCATCACGATCTGGGCGGCAGAAACCAGGTTGTCCGCCACAGCCTTGCGGGTGATCAGCAGAGGCCGCCCGTAGAGGTCCTTCTGGCCCCTGGCATCTTCCACCGGCTCCAGGCCGTGACAGGCCAAAGCCACGCCCACACAGCCCAGCCGCAGGGGATGGGTGCGGCTATCTCCGATAATTACGCCGATCCGCTTTCCGGGGGCGATCCCGGCCGCAATCTCGGCCGCGGTTTTATGCGGGTCAGACGGAAAGAGCACCACATGGCCCGGCGGGGCATTGGAGTGATCTATTCCTGCGTTAGGAAAAAGCGATCCCTGATTCATGGTCAGGACGACGCCCGGTATTCCTCCCACAACCAGGTCCGACTCGCGGAGGATCAGCTCCATCTCGCGTGGGTCCTTGTCGTATCTCAAGGCCAGGGCGCGAGCTTTGCTCCCCGGAACCACGTCATCCAGATCGACCACCCTTCCTTCCGCGGTGGCGACCACGCTCTCCGACACCACAAGTATATCTCCGTCCTGCAAGCTCAAACCGCAGTCCTGAAGACCTTTTTGCAGGGCTTTTGCTAAGTTATCGCCCGGATTTATGAGGTCGGTCTTTATTCCCAATACCTGCAAGAGATCTCACCTATAGCGCACGGGGTTGTCTATCTCCTCTAGAGCCGTTTCAATGGCTTTTCCGACCTGAGCCAGGCGGAACGGCTGGGTTCTCAGGTTTTTGGCCAGCCCTCCTATCTGGGAAACCGTTCCCATTATCAGAACCTCCTCCGGCTTGGGATCGCAGCGCAGCGCCATCTTCGGGATGGCCGCATCCCCACCGCGGGCCAGCATCTCCTGTTTAACGATTATGGCCTCCATGGAACTCAAGTTACCTACCAGCAGGACCCGGAAGCTGCCCTTCCGGGACAGTATGTCCCAGGCGCCAGGGTCCACTCCGGTCTGCTGGAACACCTCCCGCAGATCCAATCCCTGTCCCAGCCAGTCCAGGACTTCGACCGGGACCTCGTCATCTATCCTCGGTCCGCCCCCTCTTATGGCCTGAGCGAGGCGGGCTGCCTCCAGACTGGCCGATATGTCGTGAGTCCTCACAATATGTGCGCCGTTGTAGACGGCAATGGCAGTAGCAGCCAGAGAGCCGCACAGCCTTTGGGCCGGATCAGGCTGACCAAGTCTTGCACCTATAAACGATTTCCTGGAGACCGCAGCCATCAGCGGACGGTTCAGAACCCGCAACCTGGAAAAGCCGTCCAGCAGGGCCAGATCATATTCAGGAGTCTTCTCCGGAATCCACCTGCCCACCCCCGGATCGAGGGATACCTTTCTCCAATCCACTCCTGCTTTTTCCGCTGACCTCATCCTCTCTCCCAGGACCGAGATTATCTCGTCCATTCGCAGCAGATCTCCGGGTCGAAGGCGGGAGGCCATAATGACCAAAGAAGCGTCATGATCGGCAACAACGCTGCTCATCGCCGGATCGGAGAGACCCGAGACATCATTTATGCAGGAGGCACCCAGGTTAAGGGCTTCTTCTGCGATGATCGCTCGCTGAGTGTCCACGGAGACCGGAATCTGCAGCTGGTCGACGATCTCCTTCAGAGCCGGAAAGAGCCGCTCACGTTCCTGATCCAGATCTATTCGCGGCGAGCCGGGAGCAGTCGAGACTGCACCCAGGTCTATCAGATCAGCGCCCTGCTCCTGCATTCTTGCCGCCAAAGACCGGGCATCGTTCGGCCCGGCAACTGACCTCTGGTAAAATGACTCCCGGCTCAAGTTGATTACGCCCATAATCCTCGCCGGATGCCGGTCGCCTACATCTAATCCCGCAATTGTGCCCTCGATCACAGCCAACGCCCATCTATTGAAGGTCTCATAAACTTAAATCTCTGCTGCCTATTCGGACAGCCGGAGCAGAATGCCGGTTCTCCTGGCCCGTTCGATCGATATCTGCAACAATATCAGTCCCAGTATCAGGTATGCCGCTGCGAGCGTCGCTCCCAGGGCCAGGTTGTAGGAACCGGGAATGTAAGCCGAGCGGTAGTACTCCAGAAAATAGGTCAGGGGTATGGCCTTGGCCACGACCTGCAGAGCGTAGGGCAGCACATCTACCGGATAGTAGATGCCGGAGACCAGCAATATCAGGCCGCTCAGGCTCCAGGCGGCCACGTCTGCCTTCTGGCCGAAGGTGAGTATGGAGATGCAGACCGTCATTCCAATCACCGCGGCCACTGCGAACACGCCGGAAAGGAAGATTGCCACCATCAGCGGGCCTCCTGCCAGGAAGTCGAAGCCGAAGAGATAGCGGCTGACCACAGCCAGGATGGCGAAGACGAAGGAGCCCCTGACTATGCCGAACACGAGAGCCCCGAACACCAGGTGGTAGCTCTCTACGGGAGCGATGAAAGTGTTCTTTATGGACTTGGACCACATGTCGAACAAGAGGACGTAGGCCACATCGATCTGCGCCACCTGCAAAATGGTGAGGGCGATTGCTCCCACCAGCAGAAACGAGACCATATCCGGACCGACCTGCAGGAACCTGGTGAGAAGGCCGATGGACAGGAGGCTGATCATGGGCCAGAAGAAGAGCTCAAAGAGGGTGAAGACGTTCCTCTTGGCGATCAACCAGTTCTTGTAGGCCGAGGCCAGATACTTATTGAGTTCACCGCGCCAGCTCAAGAAAGACATCCTCCAGATCGGGCTCCTTTACGGCTATGTCCTTAATTCTGGCCTTCGAGAACTGCTTCACGATTCGGTCCAGGCTTTCAGAGCTCTTGTCAACCACAAACTCCGCGCGACCAGGTTCGCTCTTCACGCTCATGATGCCCGGATCTTCCTTTAGCCGGGAGAGATCGGCAGGTCCCTCATACACGATCACCACCCGTTCGCCCAGCCTCAGATGGCCCTTGAGGTTTTGGGGCGTATCGAGGGCGACCACCACACCTTTGCGCAGGAACGCGATCCGGTCGCAGAGCACCTCCGCCTCGGGCATGTAATGAGTGGACAGGACCACAGATATCCCGTCCTCATGGATTGAGCGAACCAGCTGCCTGGTTTTATTGGCCATCTCCGGGTCCAGGCCGGTGGTGGGCTCGTCCAAGAAGAGCAGTTTGGGGCGGTTCAGCATGGCCTTGGCCAGGGCCAGCCTCTGCTTAAGTCCGGTGGAGAGGTCCTCGAAGGTCACGTCCCTGTACTCCTCCAGCGCAAAGGCGTCCATCACATCGGCAACCGCTCTGGACAGCTCAGGTCCGTACATGCCGTAGAGCATGGCGTAATGGCGGAGGTTTTCCCTGACCGTCAGGCTCCAGGGGAAGTTGGGCTTGGCGGTGCTGATGTTGATGACCTTCCTGATTGCGTCCCGGCTCTTCCGGGAGTCCAGGCCCAGGACCTTCAGGCGGCCCCGGTCCGGATATATCAACGTGGAGAAGATGGATATGAGCGTGGTCTTTCCCGAGCCGTTGGGCCCCAGCAGGCCGAAGATCTCTCCCGGTTCAATCTTCAGGGAAATGTCCTTCAGCACCACTGAGCGGGGACGGCGGAAGCTCTTGTAGCTCTTGCACAGGCCTTGAGCTTCGATTGCAGGCACATCCATTCTTTTCCTTCACCTGGCCTTAAATCTCGGCCTTTGCGGCCTCAGGTTCCGATAGAAGATGGCCAGCATCGATCCGCCCAGCACCAGGGCAGCAGCGGCAATATAAAACCAGCTCAACCCTGAGCCCATTTCCACCAGTACCGGGATAGGAAGTAGAACCTCACCATCCCCGAAGTGCACCGCGCAGGCCAGCTGATACTCCTGGACTCTGGCATCTTCGCCCACGTCCAGAGTGAACTTGGCCACCCGGATCTCCCCGGGCAGCAGGCCTCCCAGGGACGCCCCCCCGCCAACGTCGCTAAACGGCGGAGCGGCCTCAAGCCACAGCGTGCAGTTGTGAAGAATCTCCGGGCCGCAGTTCTCAATTGCCGCCAGGACCGTTCCCCTTTTTCCGGGAGAGAGAGTGCTCTTGAGTCCCGCGATCCTCAGAGGAGCCCCTGAACCCTCAACCAGAACCTGCAGGGGAATGGTGCGGTTCTCGGGCTGATAGAGCGGAGACACCATTCCATCTGTCACGCTCACGTCCACCTGGCGCTCATAGTCCAGCAGCAATGCCAGGTCGTGCCAGCCGGAGGCGTTAGCAGGAACGAAGACCGTGAAATCCAGCCAGACGGTCGATCCGGAAGGCAGAACGTCCACCCGTTGCTGATCCGAAGGCACACGCAGAGTTCCGTCTCCCTGCAGCCGGACGCTGAGATTTTGGGCGTCAACAGACATCAACTCCTCTGCCATCTCCAGCTCTCCATCCTCCTTCGAGCTGTTGGCGGGCAGAGGAATCAGCTCCTCGACCCGTCCGGAGTTGGAGATCGATATCCTGAGGGCCTCAACATCGCCCGGAAAAAGCACCGGACTCAGGATGGCGGCAGAAATATCCGGGCCCCCGATCACCTTGTAGCTGTCGTCGGCAAAGAAGATCAGCTCCGCTCCAAAGGCCCCCGGATAAAGGAAGAGCATCGCCGCCAGGCAGAGAGAAATTCTGAGACCGCTCATGTTCTGATCCAATCAACAAGTCGTTATTAATTAAGCCTTATTGGGACAGAGCCGTGGAGATGAAGAACGCGGCTGCAGCGGTGATTATAATGGTGGCTCCCGAGGGCACATCCAGGTAGTACGAGATGACCAGGCCGGCGGTTACGAATACGGCCCCCAGCAGCACCGATCCGGCCATGATGCCCGGCAGGCCCCGGATGTGCTGGCGGGCAATCGAGGCCGGTATGGTGAGCATGGCGATTAACAGTATTATGCCCACTATTTTTATGAGCACGATTACGCTCAAGGCCACCATGCACAACAGCAGCAGCCTGAGTCCCTTGGCCGGAAGGCCGATGGCTTCTCCGTAAACCGGATCAAAACTTAAGATCAGGAACTCCTTGTACAGGAGCGTCACCAGAACCAGGATTCCCACCACCAGAGCGATGATCGTGGCCACGTCCTGCCAGGTGACGGCCAGGATGTTTCCGAAGAGATAGCCAAAGAGGTCGCGTGCGTATCCCCTGGACAGGCTCATGAACAGTATTCCCAGGGCCATGCCTGTGGCCAGGAACACCCCGATGGCGGTGTCCTCCGATACTTTCGAACGAGAGCTGAGCACACCGATCCCAAGCGCGGTGATAAGGGCGGAGACCGCTCCAAAGGAGAGCGGATCAAAGCCCAGCAGGTAGCCGAGTCCGATGCCTCCAAAGGCAGCATGAGCGATGCCGTCGCTGATGAAGACAACTCGATTCAAGACGACGTAAATGCCGATTATGCCGCAAAGCACCGAGGCCGCCAGGCCGGCAGCCAGAGCGCTCCTCATGAAGTCGTACTGCAGCAGTTCAATCATGTTCTCTCAGCACCCGGTGCGGCGTTCCATGGGCGATCAGGTCTACGGGACAGCCGTAGGCCTTCTCGATGTCCTCCGGCGAGATCTCCTTTGATCCGTGATAATATAGCCTCTGGTTCAGGCAGGCGATCTTGTTTACATAGGTGGACACGGCGGTCACATCATGAGTGACCAGTATGATGGTGATGCGCTTGTCCTGGTTCAGGTGTCTCAGGAGATCGTAGAACTCATTCTCCTGGGCGGCGTCGATTCCCGCCGTGGGCTCGTCCAGCAGCAAAAGCTTGGGCTCAGAGACCAATGAACGGGCCACGAACACCCGCTGCTGCTCTCCGCCCGAGAGCGAGCCTATCTCGCGTTCGGCCAGATGCTTCATGCCCACAGCGGAAAGAGCGTTCCGGGCCGCTTCACGGTCTTTTGAGTCGTAGCGGCGAAACATCCCCTTTCGGCTGTATCTGCCCATGAGCACCACCTCTTCCGCGGAGACCGGGAAGCTGTGGTCAAAGAGCGTCTTTTGCGGCATGTAGCCCACAAATTCGCGTGCCTCCTGAGGCGGCAGGCCAAAGATCCGGACCGACCCCCGGTCGGGCTTGATCAACCCCAGTATCACCTTCAGAAGGGTGGTCTTGCCTCCGCCGTTGGGGCCGATCAGTCCCAGAAAGTCGCCTTCCTCCAGCTCCAGGTTTATGTCCTCGAGCAAAGGGTGGTGGTTTCTGAACAACCACAGGCCGCTAACAGATATGATGCTCATGCCAGGCTGTCCGCTATCTTCTGTCCTGAATAGCGCAGGTTCTCCAGGTAATTGCCGGCCAGTGGGTCAAGACTGATCACTGTCGCGTTCATTTCCCGGGATATGACCTCCGCGGATTTGGGATTGAACTCCGGCTCGACGAATATGGTGGTAATGCTTTCATTTCTCGCAAGATCCACGATTGCTGCCAGATGTCGCGGACCAGGCTCCTGTTCGCTCTCCATCAGGGGGACCTGCACCAGCCCGTAGTCCCGGGAAAAGTAGCTCCAGGCCGGGTGGTCCACGATGAATGTCTTCCTGGTGGTGTTGGAAAAGGTTCGGTTGAAATCCTGGTCCAGAGACCTGAGCTTCTGCAAGTAACGGTCTCGGTTTTGCAGATAATAATCCCCATTCTCGGGATCAATCTCCATTAATCCCCGGCAGATGTTCTCCACCTGCAGCTGGGAATTTCGCGGCGATAGCCAGATGTGCGGATCTTCTGCCCCTTCGCCCTCCCGGATGATCCGGACGCCCTCAGAGGTGTCTACCACGGTCAGGTTTTCGTTGGACTGCAGCACCTTGTCCATCCAGAATTCGAGGCCGGCACCGTTCTTCACCAGGAGATCGGCTTCGGCCATCTGTACCATCTGCGAGGGAGAGGGCTCAAAAGAGTGGGGCTCAGCGCCGGGAGGAATTAAGACCGATACAATAACCCGGTCCCCGCCAACTGCCTTGACCATCTCCTGCAGAGGCGCGATGGTTGCCACCACCTTGATGCCTGATGCTTCTTCTTTTTGCTCCACACAGCCGCAGAGGAGGAAAAGCAGCAGCAACGAAACAATGAATCTCTTATTATTCATCCATCTTCACCAGATATTTCCCGATGTATTTGGAGCGGGTCTTGCCGCCCTCTCTCCAGTAAGCATACCAGTAAGGACCGTGAGGGCAGCCTTTGCAGTTCTTGCCGCAGTTGACCCTCTCTCTCCTGTAAGTGACCGACCCCTCGTGCTTTACCTCCAGGATCTCCCTCTTGCCCGGAAGGGCCTCGCCGGAGAGCGACTCCTGGTGCGAAATCTGGCTCTCAACCAGGTCCCTGATCTCGTAGAGCACAGAAAGCTCCAGGCCCTCCAGGGCGTCACGGATGGTCTTGGGGATCAACGGGATTTCTTATGTAACACTGGTGATAAATCTATCGCCTAAGTTACATAAGAAAGCAAGCGTTGGCTGACTGTAGAGAGATCGCATAGAATGGAAAAAGGAGATTGCGATAGGAAAAGGAGAAAAAGAGAGGGAAGCGGCTCAGGCCGATCTGGCCTTGCCGAATCTCCTGTAAACGTCCATCTCGCTGGCGGTGGGCTGCACTTTCTTCATGGCCTCGTCGAAGTGCTTCTTTTCCAGCTTGTAGGCGCACATCTGCGACTCTTCCTGGGCTTTGCCACCCAGCACGCACTCCCTGATGGCCAGCATCACCGCTTCGCTCACCAGCGCGGACAGATCCGCTCCGGAGAAGCCCTCGGTCTTCTGGGCCATCTCCTCCAGGTTCACGTCCTCAGAGAGCGGCTTTTTGGCGGTGTGGATCTTCAGGATCTCATGGCGCGCCTTCTCGTCAGGCAAACCGATCTCGATCAGCCGGTCGAACCTCCCGGGACGCAGAAGCGCCGGATCGATTATGTCCGGGCGGTTGGTAGCGGCAATCACTATCACGTTGTTGAGGGACTCAAGTCCGTCCAGCTCGGTCAGGATCTGGGAGATCACCCTCTCGGTCACGTGCGAGTCGGAGCTTCCCGAACTTCTGGCGGGGGCAATTGAGTCTATCTCGTCCAGGAATACTACAGACGGAGCAGCCTGGCGGGCCTTTCTGAAGGTCTCGCGGACGGTCTTCTCGGACTCGCCCACCCACTTGCTCAGGAATTCAGGGCCCTTGACGCTTATGAAGTTGGCCTGGCTCTCGGTGGCCACCGCCTTGGCCAGCATGGTCTTGCCGGTTCCGGGAGGACCGTAGAGCAGAATGCCCTTGGGGGGATTGGCATCCATGTGGGCAAAGAGCTTGGAATAGGTGAGCGGCCACTCCACTGACTCTACCAGCTGCTGCTTGACCTCAGACAGTCCGCCAATCTCGTCCCAATGAATGTTGGGCGACTCCACCATGACCTCACGCATGGCCGAGGGCTCCATCTCCCTAAGCGCATCCAGGAAGTCGTCGTTGTTGACCTCGATCTTGTTGAGGATCTCCGCCGGTATGGACTCAACCTCCAGGTCCAGCTCGGGAAGCACACGTCGCAGAGCGCGCATGCCCGCCTCGCGGGCTAAAGCAGCCAGGTCGGCTCCCACGAAGCCGTGGGTGACATCGGCCAGCTTCTCCTGGTCCACGTCCTTGGAGAGCGGCATTCCGCGAGTGTGGATCTGCAGGACCTCCAGACGGGAGTTCCGGTTGGGTACACCGATCTCTATCTCGCGGTCGAACCTTCCGGGACGCCGCAGCGCCGGGTCCAGGGAGTCGGGACGGTTGGTGGCTCCAATCACCACCACTTTGCCGCGTGCCTCCATGCCGTCCATCAGCGCCAGCAGCTGGGCCACCACGCGTCTCTCTACTTCGCCGGTGACCTCCTCGCGCTTGGGGGCGATGGAATCGATCTCGTCGATCAGCACGATTGACGGAGCCTGCTCCTCGGCGGTCTTGAACAGCTGCCGGAGCTTCTCCTCAGACTCGCCGTAGTACTTGGACATGATCTCGGGACCGCTCAGGGTCTCGAAATGGGCGTTGGTCTCTGATGCCAGAGCCTTGGCCAGCAGGGTCTTGCCGGTTCCGGGAGGACCGTAGAGCAGAACGCCCTTGGGGGCTTCCACCCCCAGCCGCTCGAAGAGCTCCGGATGCTTCATGGGAAGCTCAATCATCTCTCGCACTTTCTTGATCTCGTTTGAGAGGCCGCCTATATCCTCATAGGTGACGCGCGGCCCGGCCTTCTCTTCCTTGGCCGGCTTCTCGGAGATCTCAATGCGGGTACGGTCACCAATTACGGCCGCTTCTCTGGCCGGGGCCACCCGCGTGGCCATGAGCTCGATCTTTCTGCCCATGACTGAGATCTCGATTATGTCGCCGCGGGTAATCACCCGGCCCTCCATGTACCTCTTCAGGTACTCCTCGCCGCCGGTAATCCTCAGGGGGACGGTCGGGGAAAAGACCACGGTCTCAGCAGGGGAAGCCGAGACCACCTTGACCGGAACCTTATCATCGATGCTCACTCCGGCATTTCTGCGGATGTTTCCATCCAGGCGTAGGGCTCCGGTTCCCGTGTCATCGGGATAGCCTGGCCAGAGCAGCGCAGCGGTCTTCTTCTTCCCCTTGATGCTGAGCACGTCTCCTGCCTGCCACCCCTTCTCTCGAAATACTGCCGGGTCCACCCTGGCAATGCCCCTTCCTACGTCGGTAGGACGGGCCTCAATGACTTTTAATGTAAGTTCTTCTGCCATGAAATATCTCCAAGATAATTATTCATTTATCGCGTAAGCTTAATTAATTTTTTGATCTTTTAAAGACCTTTGTTCGCAACCTTGATTCATCACCCGTTCACGGTAATCTTTCGCGGTTCTCTCCTAAGTTATTGACAGCCAACTATTGCACCAAGCATTACTAACCTTATGTTAGTGCTATGAATACTATTTAAGCGTTCCGCTAAACGGCTAAACGAAGGAGACAAAGCAGTCCAAACGAGCGTCAAGCCCCCAGCAAGTCCATTAAAAAGCAAAGCCCGGCCGCGAATAGCGCTGCCGGGCCCAAATCTCCTTTTCAGATCCTCTGGGTTTCGTTGATATAGTTCAGCTCGTTTCCCGGCTCGGTGTAGACGGTTTCGTTCACATACACCACGCCTGAGAGATCCTGAAGCTGGTCGTACTGATAAATCCTGGGACCGTACTGGTATCCGGTGTCGTTTAGCCACCAGCCGGGATAGCCGGCACGAATGGTGGTGTTGTTCTCGAAGTCGTTGATCAGGCCGTTGCAGTACTTCACGACCAAGTGATCGGCAAGGCTCCACCAGTCGTCGAGGACCGAAAGGGCGTTATTCGTGCAGTAATCGGTCAGGAACTCGCTGCATTCGTCAGGGCCCTTTGCGCTGAGAACCTGCTCTGCCTGGGAATCTATAGCCGGCTGGTCGGAAAGCTCCCGTCCCTCGATACGGGCCTGTTCGGACTGGATGTCCTTGATCATATCGCTGTAGCGCAGGGTGGCCCAGTTGGCGGGGAAGTTGAACGCCCACCAGGCGCATTCCCGAGAAAAGACCGATCTGCTGCCGCTATAGAACTGCTCCGGCACGGACTGCACCCCGGCATATACCGGCAGGTAACAGGTCTCGTACGGCTGGGAAAATCCAAACCAGCAGACGCCTCCGACGGGATCGGGTAGCCAGCTCCTGCCCTGGGTCACGTAGCTGTAGCCGCAGAATATGGGCGATACCGGCCGCGGCCAGGCCCCGGGCTTGATCTCTCCGGGCTCAAAGGCCTGATGGGCATCGAAGGGACCGTCGTTCCGGTAGGGATTGCCATAAGGCCCGGCCGCCATTCCCCGGGTCAGGTCGAAGACCGTTCCCTCATAATGGTCGCGGAAGATGTGCAGCGTGTCGCTGGTGTTCAGCTTCCGGTCGGGCTTCACCGAGAACGGGTATTCCCGGGTCCAGGTATCATTGACGTACGGGCTCAGGTTCAAAGAGGGGGCAATGCGGTTGTAGACGCTCCACAGGCGGGACAGCGAATAGTAGGGGTGCGAGTACTCACCGGTGGAGACGGTCTTCAGCCAGTCCAGGGTGCCGTTTTCCGGACTCCACCATCCCCTGGCCTCGGCCACCTCGAAGAGGTTCTCGGAGAAGATCATGTCCGGACGGCCGGGCATAACGTCCCGGATCCTGAAGGTATTTGATGCCACAAAGACCTCTCCATCGGGAACCCTCTGGGCGACCCAGAGTCCGCTGCGGTTGTCCGGCGTTCCGCCGCACATCTCGATTACCCAGGCCTCCTCCGGATCGGCGAACAGAAGCGTCTCACCGGTCCCGTAGTACCCGTAGGTGTCGATCAAGCTGCCCACCAGCCGGACGGCCTCGCTGGCATTGGTGCACCGCTCCATGGCTATATTGGATAGTTCAGAGCTGTAAAAGATGCGATCGTCGCTGTCCCAGTTGGGCTCAATCTTGGCATAGTCGGTGCATTCGCCGCTCATGAGCTGATGCTCATTGATTATTCCGTAAGTCGCAGTCAAATAGCCGTAGGTGTGATTGACCTCATCGATATATGCGACCTCAGCTGAGCCTGAGGCGTTCTTGGTTGGCTCATCCGACCCCGAGTTGGGATCGAAGTGAACGACCCGCCTGGACCCTGGCGGATGGTCTGCCGGGGGAACATAGACCAGCAAGAAATCGTCCTGGGTTACATTGTGGCCGGTAACGCAAGGTCCAAACCCGTCATTGGTGTGGCCTACGTACATGGTTCCGTCCTGGCTTGCCCCAGGAGTCACTATGAAAGTCGTGCATTCGTGGTTCTCCGCGTTTGCCGGAGAGCTCATCAGGGCAAAGGCGATGAGCAAAGGAAGCAATAAGAACTTCATGTTAAAACCTCAGAAAACCTCGTCAACTTGAACCTAGGACGTTCCCTCGCGCTTCCAGTCCAGCTTTCTCAGGGCGTAGGCGGTCTTGGTCTGGACCTCGCTGTTGTTGCTCTCCATCTGAAGCTGCCTCAGAGGTCCTACTGCCCTGGCGTCATGCAGCCTTCCCAGAACCTGAGCGGCATTGGCTCGAAGGGTTGTGTTATCGTGTCTGAGGGCCGCGATCAGGGGAAGAACGACGGATGAGCCGATCTTCACGAGAGATAGCTTGGCCTGATCGGATACCCGAGGACTGCCATCGCCCAGCGACTGTATCAGCGCGTCCCTGGACCGAGTGTTGTTGTAGCGGCCGAGAGCTTCAACGGCCCTGGCCCGGATGCTGCTGTTCCTGTCCTTCAAGGCATCTATTAATACGGCTACAGCCTCGGATTGGCCGAGAGCGCCGGCAGAGTCGATGGCCTTCAACCGGGACTGCCAGCCGTCTGCAGCAGTGGATGATGAACTGCCGCCGTTTTCCGGGATTTGGGCGAGGGCAGGCAGGCATAACGCCATCACTGCGTATAAAATAAGAAAATGCTTAATGCTAATTGACCTTCCTCCTTGCTAGATATTGGGTCGTCAGGAAATAAAAAAGTTTTCAGGATATCAATTAATTATGATATATTTTCAACGGTATTTTTGCGCTCATCTTTCTGCGAGTACGGTGCGCTTTTTTACCTGATCGTGCCTGGCCTGCGTGGCCAGGAAAAGCCGGTCGAACATCGCCGGAGCATCCTCCCGGATCACCTTCACTCCTGCCTCGGTAATTCCGCCCTTGGTGGCGACACTCGTGATCAAGCCCTGAAAGCTCTCGTCCTCCAGCAGAAGGGCTGTTCCCAGAAAGGTCTCCTTGACCAGCCGCTCTGCCAGTTCTTCCTCGATTCCTCGGCACTTCGCAGCCAGGACGAACTCGCGCAGGAGGGCCGCGAAGTATCCGGGAGCACAGCTGGTGAGATCGGCCAGCACCTCGAAGTCCGTCTCCTCAACGTGAGCGACCTCGCCTATGGTCCGAAAGAGCTGCGAGGTCAGGTGCCGGTCAGCCGCGGTTGCATTGTCCCCGAAGGCCAGCAAGGTCACGCCCTTGAGCCGCTCCGAGGTCATGCTGGGAAAGGCGCGAACCACGCGGGAACTGCACAGCTCTCGCAGCGCCTTCAAAGAGACGTCGCCCGCAACCGAGATCAGCAGCTTTTCAGGTGTGAGCAAAAATTCCAGCTCTTTTAGGACATCTGCGACCTCCAGCGGCCGGACGCAGATGAAAATGACGTCGGAAAGCTCCGCCACCGTCCGGTTCGTCGAGATGCGGATGTTTGTCACCTGAGCCAACCGGTCAGCCTTCTCCGGCGTCCGGTTGCTGGCCAGAATGTCCCCAGAGTCCACGGCTTCCATCTGTACGAACTTTCTCACCAGCATGCTGCCCAGGTGCCCGGTGCCGATGAAGCCGAATGAGGTCATTTCGTCTCCCGAAGCTTCTTTTCCGTCTCTTTCATCACAACCCCGTCCCGCAGCGCCATCAGCGGCAGAGCTGCCTCCTGAAAGCCCTCCAGGGCATTGAAGTATCTGTCCAGGGGATCGCCCTTGGTGGTCGGGACCAAAAAGATGTGAGTGTGAGGGACCCTCCTTCCGCGGGCATACATGCACACGAAGTCCGGGGAGAAAGCCTTCATGATCATTCCTGCAGTCTTCCTCGCCACCCGAAACAGGCTATCCGTCTCTTCCTCGGATAGGTCGTGCCACCAGGGTACATGCCTTTTTGGTATAACCAGACAGTGCCCTTGTGCCAGGGGCTGAATGTCCAATATGGCCAGAGAATGCTGGTCCTCCTGCACTATGTGAGCGCCGGCCCGACCGGCCACGATCTGGCAGAATATGCAGCTTTCGGGATTCTCGTCCATGCTCCTTCACCTGATCGGCCCTTCGACCTTCGAGCCTTGGCTCCGCTCGACATCCTTCAGGAAATCGTCAAGTATGCGGTTGAACTCCTGGGGACGGTCCATGTGCAGCCAGTGGCTGGTGCCGGTCACCAGGACGAAAGGAAGCTCCGGATATATCTTATGAAGGCTGAAGGGCGCATCGTTGTAGGGGGTCAGCACCGACAGCTTCGGTCCGGAAAAGCTCTGCAGCGGCGGAAGCGGATCAAACAGCGTGAGCGCCCTGAAGGCTGCGATCACTGCCTGAGGAGGCGTGGCAAAAAGGTCGGCCAGGACCTTCTGTCTCACGGCAGGCTGCGAATTCTCCAGAATTCCGCGGTAATACTCCTCCAATACCGGACGATAGGAATCAGACTCCAGAGCGGCCAGAAATGGTCTCATCTGCTCTTTTGGAACCTGCCGGGCATCTCCGGAGGGATCGACCAGCAGCAGCCCGGCCACTCGATTGGGATGAGAGCCGGCGTTCGCCAGGGCCACGCTCCCGCCCAGGCTGTGCCCCACCAATATGTAGCGGTCAATATTCAGATGATCGACTGCAGAGCCTACATCTTCGGAGAGGGAGGTAATTGAGAAATCTCCGTCCTCGGGGATCCCTGAGCAGCCGTGCCCGCGCAGATCCAGGGCCAGGGCCCGTCTGCTTTTTCTCAGCTCCGCCAGCTGCGCCGACCACTGAGAGAACGTTCCTCCCAGAGAATGGACGAAGACGACAGGAAGGCGATTTTTCCCGCCGTCATCGATGCAGAGCTCTGGGGAGCGTTTGCATCCCGGAATGCGTGTAACGGTCATTTGATGCCTCTGGCAATAACCCAGGTCTGATATCTGCCGGAAGATCCAGGAGCGAAGAGTCCGGACGGGGGCGATCCTTATACTTCGCACCCCAGGCCCGATTCGTAGGCCTCGCGCAGCCTATCGGCAACATCGGATGAGAGGCGCGTTGCTGCCAGCGCAAAGAACACCTCTGCGAACTCAGGGTAAAGACAGCCGGTGCTCTCCGTTCCTTCCAGCACCAGATCGGCCAGGTACCTCATATCTTCGTCCGACAGGGCGGAAAGACGACGTTCGAAGTCGTTCTCATCTCGGGAGTGATGGTTGGCAACCGGAGGGAGAATATTGCGGTATTCCAGCTCGATACCCTTGGAGATCAGCTCTTCCAGCTCCGGCACCAGCTTCATCAAGATCTGCCGGTCTCTGTCGCTCAGCTCTCGGGCCATATTTTATAGAGGATTTGTGAAGATATATCATTAACCTACTGACCGGCTCAGCCACTGCAGATAGCCGGGATCACCTCCGACAACGGGCAGAATCACGATCTCCGGCAGCTCATAGCTGTGCAGTTCCTTTATTCGCCTGCTGAGCTGCTCGACCATGCGCTCTTCGGTCTTGATGATCATCAGCTCCTCGGCATCCCTGCAAAGCGTCTCCTGCCAGGTGTAATAGGATCTGACCGGACAGACGTTCACGCAAGCCGCCAGCCGCTCTTCTACCACCGCTTTCGCAATATTCTCGGAGCCGCCCGGAGGCGCAGTGCACAGCACTAAAACCAACCGGCTCATGTGCCCACCCACCGTTCTCCCCCATCGAAGATCTCCTTCTTCCAGATCGGCACCCGGCTTTTCAGCTCCTCCAGGATGAAACTGCACCCCCCGAAAGCTTCCCTGCGGTGAGCGGCCGAGACCACGATCAGCACTATGTTGTCGCCCACTGCCAGGCGGCCCAGGCGGTGAATGATGTAAACGGAAGTCAGTCCGAAGCGATCGGCAGCCTCGTTGCATATTTTGTCCAGCTCGGCCAAAGCCGCCTCAGGATAGGCCTCCACCACCATCTCCCGGAGGCCGTCATCCCTGACGGTCCCAAGAAACGTAACCACTGCACCTGCCGCGGTGCTCTTGGCCCGCTCGATTATCTCTTGCGGGCAAAAGTCGTCTTCGGTGATCTCAATCAATGTCTCAGCCCCCGGACACGGGCGGAAAGACGGCGACCTCGTCTCCATCTTCCAGCGCCTGATTCATGCTGTCCCGGTCCAGACGCTTCCGGTTTTTCATCAACAGGACATAGTCCTTGAGAAGCCCTGAGCGGTCAAAGGCCTCGGAGCAGAAACGAGGGTTAAGAGAGGCCAGGGCATCCAAAAGTTCTTGGACCGAGGACTCATCCGGGAGATCCAGCTCCAGTTCTGACCCCAGCATCTCCCGGAAGCTGGCAAAGGCCCGGACCTTGATCTTCATCGAAGCATCATCTCTTCCACATATCCTGAAAGCTGGCCGGAGCGGCATCTGGGGACGGGGAGGTCTTCTTTTTCTCGGAAGGCCGGGACTTCTTGCTCTTGCGCAGCCTCTCGATCTCCTCTTCTGACTCCACAGCCATCAGGAAGGTGCCGTGGCAGGGCTTAACGTAAGGAAAGAGCAGCTCGCGGCCCTTGACACCCAGAGCCACCGGCGGCACGCCGATGATATAGTATTCCTTGAAGATCTTGTAGCCGGGATCGACGTAGTACACCTCGTCCGCATTTTTCTCCACATACTCGCGGGCCTCTTTGAAGGAGGTCCGCTCCAAGATCAGCTTGTATTTCAGCTGCTCAATACAGCTCATAGGATCACCCGGTCGATCTTGTTCTTGAGCGGCATGGGATTGTGCACCGCCTTGGCCACGATCTTCTCTGCCGGATACTCGATGGTCTCGGCCAGAGCTTCCGCATTTTTGCCGAAGACCAGGGCATAGAGCCGGGCCCTGGATAAAACGCTGAAGGTGGCCCCGTAGGTCATGCCGGAATCGTTGTGCATGAACACAAAGCACAGGTCGAAATCGCGCCTCTTCTCCGCCAGGTCGGCGATGCAGCTATCCAGATCAGCCAGGTCCTTGATGTAGTGTTCTTCCGGGTCCGAGACCCGAATGAGCTTTTGCGCGGCATTGGTTCCGGCCACCGTCACCTGATAGCCGGCCTTCTGCAGCTTATCCGCCAGGTAAATGACGATTCCCGTCTGCACGGGAACCTCCGGACAGCCCATCACCAGCAGCGCCTTGCCCTTCTCTTCAGTCATATGATCATCTCTAGGATTGATTCATCACCAGGTATGCTCGAATACTATTAATAATCGCGACAATGTTCGCAGGCCGGTCTGCGTTCGCAAGCCAGCTCGTCCATGCTGGAGGCGAGACCGTCCCACAGCAGCAGGCGGTTGGTCAGTAGCTCTCCCTTGCCCAGCACGAACTTCAGGGCTTCATTGACCTGAATCGAGCCGATCACCCCGCAGGTGGGGCCCAGAGCCGGAAAGGTCGAGGGCGGTAAAGCGCGGGGAAAAAGACAGCGCAGACAGGCCGATCTTCCCGGCAGAACTGTGGTGGCCTGGCCGTGAAAGCCGCTGATGGCACCGTGAAAGAGGGGGATGTTGTGACGGAGCGCGGCCCGGTTGAGGAGATAGCGGGTCTCGAAGTTGTCCATGGCGTCCATGATCAGGTCGGAATCCCGCAGCAAGCCCTCGATGCTGTGCTCGTCAAGCCTCTCCTGCACCGGCTGGATGTCGATTGTGGGATTGAGGTCTTTCAGGGTTTGAAGGGCCGATTCCGTCTTATCCCGGCCGACGTCAATCGTCCGGTGCAGCACCTGGCGGTTCAGGTTGCTTACATCCACCGTGTCGCAGTCCGCAATGCGAATGCAGCCGAAGCCCGCTGCCGCCATATAAATGGCCACAACTGAGCCCAAACCGCCTGCTCCGGCTATGAAGGCCGTCGTCTCCCGGAGCCGCTCCTGGCCAGATCGGCCGAAGAGCATGATCTGGCGGGAGTAGCGCTCGAGCTCTGCGTCGGTTAGCATCTATGGAAGTGTTATCCGCGAACGATTTAAAATGAGTGCCTATAAGTGAATTTGAGATGTTTTATCTTGTGGAATCGCAAGGTCTGACTTTAGGAAAATACAAGGAAGTGAAGGCGTAATAGACTGCATTGCCCCTCGTGGACTAGAGCTTGCGGCCAACGATTACATGAGACTCATCGCTTATAGCCTCACCACTTAATTATGGTCAGACATCATCTTAATGCTGTTTGAGGCTTTAGCGTTATTGAATGCTGCTGCAGACTGATCCGCGATTTTAATCATCTCCCGGCTTGCAGAATCAAGATTCGACAAACAATTTCTTTTTTGGTTTTTCTTAATCTCTATAGAATTGCTGGCCGATGCTGGATCTGTAGAAAAGGCTAGCGACCTCTGCCGTCCAGTAGTGATCGAATCGATATTTGCGGCGGCGCTCATTACCCGTATGCATATCCGCTTGCTTTGGGCAGAGATAGCAAATCCTTCTGGATCTATTCCGTAGACTCTGGCCTGGTTGCAGATGACAGTCCCCACCGGCTCGTCGATTACTATCTGCTTGGAGAACGATCGGCTCTCATAAGGACCAAGGGTTATGCCCTCCGCTATCAAGCCCAGGCGGTCATCTATGATTTTGATGCATTTCACAGTATAATTCTCGGTATTAGAGATAGTATAATAGTAAGTAACTTGCTGGCCGGGGCGGACGCAGGCACAGGATGGCTGAATGGTTTTGCTGATCTTTAAAGCATGACAGTTGACGCTTAAGAAATCGCTGAACGTATCCAGCAATATGGCCTGCCTGCGGATGAGATCTTCAAAGCTGCTCAGGAAATCGAACATTTTAGAATCTCTTATCTGCTGTTGCCAATGCAGCAGGTCTTCAAATCCTAAAAGCAAACCCGACTGTCTTTTTAAAAGGTCCTCGTAACTATTTATGAATTTTTTCTTATCCTTGGCATCAAGGAGGCACCACAGCCTCTTCATGTAGAGCTGGAAGCGGAAAAGCAAATTGCTTTGCCTTCTCAGCAGATCCTCCAGGCTGGCAGTCAATTCGATGCGCTCTTCTTCGCTCAGGCTGGGCCATTGTTCAAATATCAGCTCTTCAAAGCTATCGAACAGCAATGCTTGATCCCGGAGCTGCGTTTCATAGTCGTCCAGGAACCTGATGCAGCGTGGCAACGAATTAGGATCGGTTACATCGCAGATGTCTTTATTCTCAAGCTGCATACATTGCCGGTCTATCTCTTCACCCAGCGCGAATATATCAAAGGATTCATTTTGAGCTGTTGCGGCAGGAGTCCATGAAAGATTCATGAAGTCACGGGCACCGATATTACAGCATGGTTCTTCATTACATAAGGCTGAAAGAGGCAATACTATCAATATGATAGCCGCACATAATTCCCATCTCAGCATCAGTTTCAGGCCCATCATCTCTCAGGCTCCTATTCTATTTACCGAATATCTTCAATAACTTTCTTAGATTTAAATGTTTCATGGGGACAATATGTATTTTATTCAACCCAAAAATCTTCCATAATTTAACCGATGAGTGGCATTGTTTTTTCCTGAAGAGACGGCCCAAGACCTCGCGATACCAGGCAATTCAATTTCGTCAAGGCTCGAATATCCCAGGAAGTAGCAATATTGCAATCTTTTTTAGCCATAACATTGTTATGTTTTTCCCAAATTTAGGCCATACCAAGAGAGGAAGAATAATTTCAGGTCCCAACTGCCGCTCCTCAGACCCGGGTCAACACCCATCCGGCATGTTAATTCCAGGAACCGCAATAGCCAAAGTCAGCCGCATGCATATTTATAAAATTCCGATTGTTAATCCACTATCTCTTTTCAAATCCAATATGAGGCATAAACGATTTCGACCGTCTTGCAGTTTATTTTCTCAAGCAGTTGCCCAGGATTAAAGACAAAATTTATATATATAGAATATGATTAGTTAGATCACAGAGTAAATATTTGGAGGAAGAGCTTTGAGATACCGGAATTCGTTCAAAGGTGCCGCCTTTGTCGCCCTCATGATCCTGACAAGCGGAATGGGAGGGCTTGTCTGTGCGGCCGAATACGACTCCATGGCCAGCTATGAAGATCTGCTGAGAAGCCAGACCGTGCTGATCGGCAGCTTCGAGAATCTGCTGAAGAATACCACTCTAAACGATAGCATGAGCTACCAGTTCCTGGACAGCTTTGATGATCTGGCAGACAGACAGCAGCGCGGCCTGTACAGTTTCGAAGACGTGGTGAGCTTCAACTGGACGGACCTCGATACTCAGCAGAGAATAAATCTGACTCGCAGCTATGAGGATCTGATTCGAAGAGAAGCTATAATCCTGGAAAGCAATGAAGATCTCTTGAAGAGGTCCTTCTGCACACTCCAAGACCAGGATCAGAAGAAAGAACTCTTGGATCGCTTTGAAGCCCGGCTGAAATACGAGGTAATTCTTTACGAGAAGTTCGAAGACTGGCTGCACTTCCAGCAAATGATAGAGACCGATGATGAAGGAGCCGAATACGAGACCTGGATGGAGTTCTTAGCAAGCTTCGAAGACCTCATCCGAAGGCAGGCAAACCTCTTGGATAGCTTTGAAATGCTGATGAAGATCCGATGCGACACCACCTATCTTGAGCTCACCAAGGAGATAACCGGCCAAGAGGGTAACGATGTGACCTACAGCTTCACAGTCACCGCCGGCACAAACGATGTGCAAGATATCACCATCACTGACTCGATACTGGGCGACATCGGAGAAATTGATTACCTGCCAGCAGGAACTTCCAGTACTCCCTATGAAATAATTCAGACCCTATCGTGTGCCGATTGTGACAATTGCACGTGCAGGGTATGCAACTTCGCCACCGCCTGTGGAGAAGTAGTAACTCCAAACGGCAACTTCACAGTCTGCGTGGTCAGCGATCAGCAGTGCGCAGTAATAGAGGATGGAGATATAGGTCTGGAAGACATTTATCCGGGAATTGAGGTGCCTGAGGAGGTTGTAGCCGAGGTAACCGCAGAGCAGAGCGCCGATCCGGAAGTTGCGGCAGAGACTGCTGTGCAGGATAGTGTGAGCACAGCCTCATGCCCCAACTGTATCAAGAAATAAGATTATTGCAGCCAACATTGGAGGATGGCCGAATAGGCCATCGTCCATCTATTTTCCCCTTTTTTGCCCATCTTATTGCTCGACCCACTAAAATACATAACAGTAAAAAACTATTTATAGTTACATGCATTTATTTCATCAGGGATTAAATATTTGAAGGGAGTAGCCATGAGGGACATCTGCAACCGAAGGTCTAGAAAACTATGCGCTCTGGGCACTATCCAGTCTATTCGGCGAATATTCGCGAAGAACTCAGCGGTTTCCAAGGACGGTCATCGCCAAAATCAGAATAGGATTAATGAATTAGTTAAGCGAAGGTTTGCGGCAGCAAATTCAGCAATTTGCCTTTTAATGGTTTTGACATTTTCCCTGATATTCATGCCGGCGGCATCGGCCTCATTGCAGATCAGCTCTCTTGTGCCAGCAGAGTCGGATATTTGTGGTTCGGAACGATATGCACTCTATATTAACAATAGCGGATCCTCAGCCAGCAATATATCCGTGAACCTGACCATGCCTGAAGGCTTTAGTTATGACCTGCAAAGCTCCGAGGTCACTTCCCCACTCGGAAGCTATTCGCAAGAGCCGGTCGCAGCAGGCTCATTCCTCAACTGGACCAACTCCAACTGGATACTTGACGACGATGAAAACTTGAAGATCGAGTTCAACCTCACCGCTGGATGCGGAACTCCCTCCGGAAACCGACTGGTGGCTGAAATCGTCTCCAATGAGGAGCCGCTGAATTACCAGTCTGCCTCGATTCTTGTAAACCAGGGTCTGCTCAAAGTGACCAAGGAGCCGAATGTCGTGGAGGCAGGAAAGTGGGACGTAGTTTCCTGGACCATAAATGTAGAAAATCAGGGAACCGGTCCAGCCTGTAACGTAACAGTCAATGATTCTCCCTCCCTGGGCCTGCAGCTTATATCCATAACGTCAGGCTCTCTCAACTGGTCCTATTCCAAGATTGATCCTGGCGAGACTGAGTCAGAGACTGCGGTCTTCAGGGTGATAGGCTGCAAAAACCTGATCAATGAGGTGAATGCAAGCTGGGGATGTACAGAGATCTGTCAAGAGACCTATGCCAGGAGCAGCGTCAAGTTCGTGCCCAAAGATCCGGATGTGAATTACGTCTTTGATCCCTCACCTATTGAAGTTCCTTACTGCAATAATACTACAGTTACGGTGACCTTGACCAACGTCGGCCTGGGCAACGCTACATGGATCTGCATGCATCTTTCCGACCTTAATACGCGCTACCATATCAGCAATGTAGTAGGCGCGATCTTCTGTCCCAACAACAATTCCTTCTACCTGGGCGATGTTCCTCCAGGCGACACCATACCCGGCGGAGAAGAAAAGGAGTTCAGCTTTGATTTCGGGATGCTTACCGGAGACTGCGAAGCCGTCAACGATCAGGGAACCTTTAGCGTTCAGCTTACTTACTACGATGACTGCGGAAACAAATGGTATCCTCCCCTATCACAGGTATCCTATTCCATGGACCCAAACACCGTGCCCGCCATATCGGCCAGCAAGAGCGGCGATCAGAGCCTATACCTGGGACAAACAGGATCATACGATCTTGTCGTGGCCTACGACTCCGGCAACTGCGATCTGCATTCTCTGCCCGAGAATACCATAACGGACATCTACCCCCAAAGCTTTGAGGTGGTGGACCCGAATGGAGGCAGCATAGACCATGCCAACCACAGCATTACCTGGACCGATCAGGATCTTAACGACACATCAGCCTGGTCTAAAACAGTTCTCCTGAAGGCTACCACTAACTCATCGGTCTGCAACTGCGGCCTGGTGGTGAACAACCTGTTTGAGGTTAACGCCACCCAGGATTGCTGCGGCTGCCCGCTCAACTCCAGCGCCACCCTGCCTATTGTAGTGGAGTGCTTCAATCATACCGTGCTCAAGAGTTCGGATAAAATAGCCCTGCCCTTGCCGCAGGAAAATTGCCGGGAAATAAATTATACTACAACGTATATTTTTAACAATACCACCGGAATAAGCTGGTCAGATATCAGCTTCATCGAAGCTGGTGGCAACGGCCAGATCTTTCCGGGAGGCTCCCCCACCGGCAACGCCACTTTTGTGATCAACGGCACTTGCCTCAATCAATCCTCAATTACGCTGGGAGTTTCCAAAAACCTGGGATTTCTGGAGACGGCCTGCGGACCTCTGCAAGACGGAGATGTGCTTAACGTAACTTACAACCTAAGCCAGCCTGAAGCGGGGTCCTTCATAGATTGGTCTCAGCTATGTGTGGCTGGCTATGATTCCGACTGCGCCGGGGTAGGCTGTTTTCAGGAAGGGGGGGAGGTGACAGTAAATCGGGCCGACTATTCGTTGAGCATTAGCGGCATTGATTCAATCATGGCTCCATGCAAATCCTTCCATCTCACGCTGAATATAGATAAGAACAGCCCTAACGACGATCCCCGCTGGATAGCCCACAATATGTCTTTGCTCTACAACGACAGCAACTATCGATACATCGGACCGTCACAATTCCTGGACCTCGTCAATGAGTCCGGGACTATGACCGGCTTTGAGCCCACCCGATCAGGAAATAACCTCAGCTGGTTCCTGGGCCAGAATGTGACTCGCGGGGGAACCATTACCTTCCCTGTCGAAAAACGCTGTCCCACAAACATAGATGCGACAGCCCGGTTGAATTACAGCGACAACTGCGGAGAACAAGTGGTCAGAACAGCCACAGCTGCTCCTTCCCTGCTTGCTTTTGGAAATATAACCATCCAAAAGAATCCAGAAGTAATCTACGCTCTGGACAGAAATGCTAGCTGGAAGATCTATGTCGCCAACACCGGCTCTGGAACGGCCTACAATGTGACCGTGGTGGACCGCCTGGACAGCGACCTGAACTACTCTGACTCTAACGTAACATGTCTGCGAAACTGCCCATCAGTTCCGGGAATTTACACCATTGATGTCAGCAGCTCGGACCCTTGCGGCCCGGACCGAGTGATATGGGGGCTCGGAAATCTAAGTCCCAAGCAGCAGATGCTAATTGAGCTAAATGCTACCTTATGCGGCTGCGAGAACCGGGACAACGAGGTTTATTCCACCATCGGCTGCGGAGGAGCAGTTTGCCAGAATGTAAGCGACTCTTCACGCGTGGAGCTGGTATCCTCCCAGATTTTCGCGGCCAAGCATGAAGCAGGACGAATAGACGATTGCGGCTCTAACGCACCATTTTTGATTGAGATCAGAAATGGGGGGCTGGTTAGCGCGTATAACATGACTGTCCGAGAGCTTCTTCCAGCAGGGATTAAGCTCAACGATACACCCATTGTAAGCGGTGCAACGCTGACGAGCTCCGACTACGGTGGAAATCCGCTCATCTGGAGGTTCAATCAGTCAGAAGGGCTGAAACCAGGCACAAAGATCCTCATAAAGTTCAATGCCAGTGTAACCGGGCCATGCGATTTTGCTGGCGGTGTAGCCGCGGTTACCATTAACTATACCGAGCCCTGCGGCTGGTTCGGCCCGCAGCTGGTCAAGACCGTTCCGGTATCTAAGTTCCAGCCCAGATTAACCATTTCCAAGACGCCGTCCACAATCTACGCTGATGTAGGAGAAATCGTTTTGTGGACCATCAGCATAAACAGCGTTGGAGACTATATTGCCAAAAATGTAACGCTTTACGATGTACTTCCTGAAAATGTGTTCTGGCACTCCGATTTTCCCGCAAACAGCAGTGGGACCGGTACAGCTCTCGATCCGCTGGTCTGGAATCTGGGGGATATGGCAGTAGGGTCGAAGAAGACGGTAAAGCTGAACGCAACAGTTGCCGAGTGCAAACCGGTACAGCATAACAATGCCACCGTGAGCTGGGCTTGCTGCCCACAGAGCGCCACCTCCAGGTCTTATCTGGTAACCCGCCCGGATGTGGGTCCGTCTATTGATGCGACGGTACTGGCCAACCTCAACACCTGCGGGGGCACGATAACTATTCGCATCCGAAATGACGGCGCTAATGCAACCATGGCCAATATCACGGAGGTGATTCCACAGGGCTTCGTCTATGAGAAGAACTCTGCTGTCATTACCAGCACCCAACCGGGGCGCACTTTCAATCCCGAGCCTGAGGACTACAGCTCCATAAACAGGACTCTGATCTGGAACGCGAGCAGCGTAGACAAGATCTACAGCGGTGAACAGATCACAATAACCTTCCAGGTCATAAACTGCCCCAATTGCTGCGATGAAGCCCATACCAGCGACAATACCGTGACGGTTTACTTTGAGGATTCCTGCGGCAGCATCTATTCGGAATCAACCAGCATTTCGGTTACTCCCAGGAGAGCGGTTCTGAGCGTGCGAAAGGAGCCTGAAGTGCAGTATTTGGGAAGTGTCAGCTGGAATATCTACATGGACAATAGCGGCGATGAATCGGCACAGAATGTAAGCGTAGTCGATGTGCTGGGAGATGGCTTCACAGATGTCGCCTCTAGCAACGGCACTATCACTCACGACCAGCCGCATCCCGGATGGACCACCATCAACTGGAGCAGCCAGGTTGTACCCCCAGGAGAGGGAACCTGGTCCGCGCAAGTGACCGCCGAAGCAACGGACATCTGCGGCTTCGAACATACAAACGAGGTAACTGTTGAAGGAATATGCGATACCGGATGCATTTATACTAACGATAGCGCACGGGCCCGGGCTCTGACAATTGCGTTCTTCCACCTGAAAAGCCTGGAGGACCTGCTGCGGGGACAGACAGACCTCATATCCAGCTTCGAGAGTCTTCTCAAGAATAGCACTCTGAATGATGAGGAAAGTGAGGAGTTTCTGGCCAGCTTCGACGATCTGGCCACCCGCCAGCAGGAGGCTTTAGAAGGCTTTGATGATGTGGTGGTTTGCAACTGGCGGGATCTGAACCAGACCGAGAAGGTTCTGCTCACCGACAGCTTTGAGGACCTTCTGCGGCGGCAGGCTGCAATTCTTGCAAGCAACGAAGATCTGCTCAAACGCGGGTTCTGCCAGCTGGATGAAGAGGATCGTGACCTGTTCCTAGAGCACTTCGAGTCCCGTATCGGCTATGAGAAGACGTTATTGACCAGGTTCACACATTGGGTTTACAGCCAGCAGGATCTGCAGGAATCTGAAATCACAGCCTGGAAAAAATTCCTGGCCAGCCTGGAAGATTTGATAAGGAGGCAGTCTGCACTGGTGGAGAGCTATCGCCAGCTCTCGGTCTTCAGCTGCAACCAACCATATATGGAACTCAGCAAAACGGTAAACGAAAGCGATGCAAAGGCAGGCGAGATGCTGGAGTATAATATAACCATTGAGGTAAACAGCACCGGACTGCAACGAGTCGAGAACATTACCATCAATGACTCCCTGCTGGGGGTTATACAGTGGCCCGGCATAACTCTCAATGCCGGTCAGAGCCGCAGCTATATAATTGAGAGAAGCCACGGTTGTATCGACTGCAACAACTGCACCTGCAAGGTGTGCAACTTCGCCATAGCCTGTGGAGAAGTGGTCTTCGACCCCGAGCACAATGCTAGCGTCTGCCTGGTCAGCAACCAAACCTGCGTGAGAATCAGCCAGTTCGGATCGTGAGGTGAGAAAAGGAGAATTCAGTGTATCAATGCCCCTCGCTTTTTGCGTTTGGCCAACGCACAAAAATCTCACGGTGAAGATCAAGAAAACGAGGTCACAAAATCGAAAACGCATAAAAAAGCTCGGGTTGAGCCGGAAATCGGGATTGGCATCAAAGAAGATCTCCGCCTTCCGGCCTACCCACAGATTCAGGGTGGATCTCTTACAGCGGCTCTATCCCGAGGATCCCCGCCCATTTATATTTACTGCAGATAAATAAAGATTGAGACAGCGCTTTAAAGCCCCGCTCTCTCCACGATCACGTCGGCGACCTGCTCGGCGCTCTTGAAGGGAAAGTCGCTGGCCTTCAGGACGCGCCCGGCATCTCCGGCGGTCAGCTCAATTCCTCCAGCCTTGCACTTGGTGTCGGCTCCCTGGGGCATGGCTGCCAGGAGATCTCCAGGGGTGTTTAGGGGGAACTTGGCATTCTTCAGCGCTCCAACAATCTGGGCATGTATCTCGTCTTTTACGCTCATTTTGGTATTCACCAATCTATTATCTCCGGTTAACAATATATACTTAAGCGTCATGAAAATATACAAGCTACAGTTCTCTATACTACACTAACCCCTAAGTACTGGATGGAAACCTTTTTAGCATTTAGCGGCTCTTGAAGCTGTTATGGAATCGGATCTTCAAGGCGAAGTTGAAGCCATCAAGTCGAAGCTGGACGATATGCACGCGGATATGAAGAGGTTCATGGAGAGGTCGAACCAGCAGCACTTGACGTCGATCCTCAACGACTGCCGGAGCGATTTCTCAGGTGTGGTACTGGGCTACGCGACGGAAGAGATCGATAGCGGCCTTGAGAGCCGGATGGTGAAGGATTGTCACATGAAGGCCGCCTGCAAGTCGCTTTTCTCCGACCTTTTGAAGGGCAACCTGGGCCAGATCAGAGAGGGAAGGATATCGGAGGAAGCCGTTGAAGCTGCCAGGACAAGGATGAAGCAGATGAGAGAGAAGGCACCCTATCCCCAATGCAAGAACTGCTTTTCCGAGGCGGCGCGCCTCTTCGACAGGCAGATCGACCTCATGCGCTCTCTGCGGGTGTATCGAGATGGTGATACAACAAGGGGATCGATTAAAGACCTGCCCGAAGACCTGGCGGTGACCCAGATCCTGGAGCCTCTGAGCAACAAGCAACGACTGCAGATGCTAAAGGCGCTTTCAACCGAGACCAGAACCTTTTCGGCCCTTTCCGCCCTCACCGGCCTGCGAGGCGGAAATCTCCTCTTCCACCTGCAAAAGCTTCTCGACGGCGGGATGATCCTGCAAAGACACGAAAGAGGAGATTACATGATAACCGAAAAAGGATTCAAAGCCCTGCGGGCCGTATCCGACCTGTATTCGGATCTGGGCGGCAATGGAATCGAAGGCACGCCTCTGAAGGAGGTGCAGGCGACAACCGTCTAAAGACCCTTCCGTTGCACGCCGCCTCACAGAATCCTTCAATCGACTGACCTCTCTTCATCCGCTCAACCCGTCAGGGCTCTGGCACTCCAAACCTCCGGTTCGATTGAAAACCGGCTATTCTATGCCTTTCGATAGGGCGTTGAGCCCACCACCACTGCGAGCTTTCCGCCAAGCTCCGTCACATTCTCAAGCGGAACGATTACCACTTCGCTGTTTCGAGATATGCGGATGGCCTTTTCCTCCATTGCATCGACAGTGATCGAGTACTCGTCAAGCTCGACCGGAAGGCCGATGGTTCCCTTGGCGATATCCCACATTACCAGTGCCAGCAGGCGGGCAATCCTGGGGGCGCTCTCATCCTGGAAGGACAGCGTATTTCCGGCGATTGCGTCTCCCTTTTCGTCCAGGGTGGCGATCTGAAATCCGGACAGGTAAATCTCGCATTGACTGCGGTCAGTTCCCTCCTTTCGCTCGCATAGCTCGTCGGCGATGATTGCCAGCGGCCCATTCCCGATCTGAAAGCGAATTCCGGGCATGAGTTCTTGCATCAGGAAAAACCTCCTTGAATATTTTAATAGCTGGCTCTAATGTGAAAAACTTTTTGGGATGGGGGCACTGGCGAGCTAGTTATCCATCTTCTAATTAGCAGTTGCTTCTATAATATAGCGCTCAAGGCTAAATATTATAGAAAGATGCAATTGACTGCTGAGTCTGATTAGAAAAAATTTGAGCGCATTCGCGCGCCATTTTCTATCGTCTCGATCAATCGGCCGGAAGACCATACACGAGAAATATATAATCTTGCGTGAGGTACTTCCACTCCTTTAGCTCGATGATTTCTGAATTATCCAAATAGCGAATGGCATCATCAAGATTTAATAATTCTCCGGAGTAATCAAGAACCTCTAAGCAATCCGATCCACTTGAGGAGAGATTGCCTATGAGCTTTAGTTCCATATCTCCGCTGCCTGAAATCAGCTTCAATAATTCGCCTGCTGTCGCAGTAATTGTTTGCTTGTCTATGTTAGTCATACTCTTGACCGTAGGATTTAAATCCCATTGAGGGTGTTTAGCTGTTCTCATTATGTTCTCCTTTAGTAGTCTGGCCTAGTAAGAATAGACCAGACTCCAATTATTTTGTCCAATGTGAAACCAATTTTTCACATATATTATAGGACCGTAATGAAATGGCCTAAGCAGATATAAGTTTTTCCCTTAAACATTTCATATTTATTATTAATACAAGAAACATGAATATGTTGCTTAAAAGCCAACCTTTGAAACAAATATAAGCCTCAACGCAACATCCTTAGGAGAGACTATCCTTGTATCAAGAAGTTACGTATATGGATTCGATCAATTATGGCTTTGGATTGCTTGGGCGTATCGTATTAAGCACCACGATATTATATTTTTATTCATTTGAAATAGCTTCCAAATGTGGGCACTTTGGCCAAGATTAACAAAGTCAAATTGCGGCGAAGGCCACTTAAAAAGTGGGCGTAATTCGAAATCACTTTGACTTAAATCATTCTTCGTATCCCGTAATGCTCTCGAATATCTCCCGCAGACGACCCGCGGTCTCCGGCGAAAGCCTTCTGTCCACGGCATCCAAAAAGGTCTCTGCACACCGGGGAGCAATACACAGCAGGCACTCCGAGCCGTCCATGGCCCTCTCTGCCAGATACTTCAGGTCCTCATCGGGCAGGCTTTCCAGCCGGGCCCGGAAGTCCTCCCTATCGGTTATGTAATAGCCGGACATGGTGGCCAGCAGGCCGCCGGAGGCCTCCGGCTCGCGCAACTGAGGTGCCAGCTTCTTCAGAATCTCGATGTCCTTCTGGTTGAGGTTCTTCACTGCTATCACCAGATTATCCGTTCACCGCCTCTTGCAGGCCCGTTTCCCGCGAGTGAGGTTTGAAATCCAGCGCGACAGGCTCCAGGGCAAGCTGTTTTCCAGCCTCCTTCTGACCGCCTCAGGGTCGCTTCTTCGCCTCTCGGATCTTTTCGTCAAATTCATTCCTCATCCCAGTTATTGTCCCGGAAGGTTTAAGGATCTTTGCCGCCCTCCACGTCCAATCCGGTTCATCTGTTAGACAGCCTTGGTTGCTAATGATCTATGTATTAGGGTCCCAATCCTTCTAAAAAGACAACCGCCTCTTCTCAGAGAATTCTGTCCCGGCCGGGTCCACCTGTTCGTGAGAGCAACATTAATATGCTCCCTGCAAGATTATAAGCGCGAAGCCTCTATAACAATCGTGATAAAGGCATCTGGATTGCTGCGGAGAAAAGGTAGGAATGAAATGAAATCGCCGTGTGAAGCAATAGTCTGGGATGTTCTTCCAAGCATCAGGGCAGCTATAGCGGACGAGCTGGTGAAAAGGGGTCTGTCCCAAAAAGAGGTTTCTCAGCTTCTGGGAATCACACCCCCCGCAGTGTCTCAGTACGTTTCCAAGAAGAGAGGATACAACATCCAGTTTGCCGAAGAGCACAAGAAGTCTATTGAGAGGCTCGCCGAAGACCTGATTCAAGGCCGGGTGGAAAACCTCACCGACCGCATCTGCGATATCTGCAAGAGCGTAAGAGAGGACGACACCGGATGCGTATCCGCCAAGTGCCAGGTGACCCCCTCCCACAAGGTCCCCTGAGGCGAGAAGCCTTTCAGGAAGACCCTGGCCAGCCGGTAAGATCCGGATTCATCTATTGATTTTTTGGTTCTATGATAGAAGACCAGATTTTAAAATTGGAAAAACTCAAGAAGGCCATTGCCGAGAAGGGCTCGCTCCTAGTGGCCTATTCCGGCGGCCTGGACAGCAGCTTCCTGGCCAAGGTGGCCGGCGATGTTCTGGGAGATTCCGCCTTATGCCTGATCCTGGACCATGAGGGGCTTCCCCGTAGCGAACTGCAATACGCCCAAGAGCTGGCCAGGTCTTTAGGCCTCAGATGCCTGACGGTTAAAGCCTCTCTGCTGAAACGCCCGCAGGTCTTCGAAAATCCTCCCGATCGCTGCTATCACTGCAAGAAGGAGTTCTGCCGCCGCCTAAAGGAGGTCGCCTCCAACGAGAACATAGCCTGGGTGGCCGACGGGGCCAACCTGTCAGACCTGCAGGACTTCCGGCCGGGATTGAAAGCCTGCGAGGAAGAGAGCATCTGGCATCCCCTGATGGAGGCAGAGATGACCAAGGAGGACATCCGGGCCATATCCAGAGAAATGGGCCTGCCCTTCTGGAACCGGCCTCCATCAGCCTGCCTCGCTTCCCGGATTCCCTACGGAGAGGAAATCAGCCAGCAGAAGCTTGCTCGAATCGAGGAGGCCGAGGAATTTCTGCGCGGACTGGGTCTTGGTACAGGCCCGATGAGGGTGAGGTCGCATGGCGACATGGCAAGGATTGAGACCTGCGCCGGGGACATGTCCGGAGTTCTGGCTTTGCGGGAGATGATTGTCTATAGGCTCAAGGGCCTGGGCTTCCGGTACGTGGTCCTGGACCTGGATGGCTATCGAAGCGGGAGCATGAACGAGGCCTTATGAACGTCTCGCGGCTAAGAGAAGACTTCGCCGTCTTGAGCGATGTCATTTACCTGGACAGCGCTGCCACCAGCCTCACCCCCGAGCCGGTTCTTAAATCCGTGGAGGACTACTACCGCCATTTTCGGGCCAACGTGGGCCGGGGGGTTTACCGCCAGGCTCAGCTGGCCGACCAGCGCTACCGCCTGGCCCATAACAAGCTGGCGGAGTTCGTGGCCGCTTCTGGAGGGACCACGGTCTTTACCCGCAACGCCACCGAATCCATCAACCTGGTCGCCCAGGGGCTGAGCTGGAAACGGGGCGACCGGGTGGTGACCACGCTTCTGGAGCATCACTCCAACCTCCTGCCCTGGATGAAGCTGAAATCTCAGGGAGTGGAGCTCGAGATAATCAAGCCCGACCGTGAGGGAAGAATCGATACCGCCGAATTTGAGCGGGCCATAAACGACGACGTCCGCCTTGTAGCGACAACTCACGTCTCCAACGTCCTGGGAACAGTGCTTCCGGTGCGGGAGATCTCCGACCTGTGCCGGGAAAACGGAGCAATGTACCTCCTGGATGCGGCTCAGTCAGCTCCTCATCTGCCGCTGAAGGTCGATATTCTGGGGTGCGACTTCCTGTGCTTTTCCGGCCACAAGATGCTGGGGCCAACCGGCACGGGAGTGCTGTGGATGAAAGATGAGTCCCCAGTCCAGCCGCTTCTCTCCGGCGGAGGCATGGTGGACCAGGTCTTCGAGGAGAGTTTCTCGATAAAGAAGGGCTACGAGGGGTTCGAGGCCGGAACGCCGGACGTGGGCGGCGGAATAGGACTTGGTGCTGCAGCCGACTACCTGCAAAAGGTCGGCCTGGCCGAGGTGCACAATCACGAGATGATGCTCACCCAAAGGCTGCTTATGGGGCTGCAGGAGATCGAAGGCCTGGAGATTTACGGACCCGCTGACCTCAGGGATAGAAGCGGCGTGGTCTCGTTCAACATCCGGGGACTTTTGCCGCACGAGGTGGCGCTGATGCTGGACCAGGCAAAGAGCATAGCGGTTCGCTCCGGCCATCACTGCTGCATGCCGCTCATGAGACACCTGGGCCTTGATCACGGCACCGTCCGGGCCTCCGTCTACCTCTACAACACCGAGGAGGAGATCGACCTGCTGCTGCAGACCCTGGAGAGCATTGCCCGGCTGGCCTGAGGCAGCGAGAGAGCTAAAACGAAATTCGAAAAAAATGATGCTTTTAGATTAGATGGCCAGCATCCTCTCGATGGCTTTTCTTGCTCGTGCCGCTATATTTTCCGGCACGACCACCTGGGGCTCCAGAGTCTGCAGGGCTATTAGAACCAGATCAAGGCTGGTCTTCTTCATGTTGTCGCAAATCGCCGCTTCGCTCAGGGGATAGAACTCCTTGTCTGGATTGTCCTTCTTCAGCCGGTAGAGCATTCCCACCTCAGTGCCGATGATGAACTCCTGGGCCTCGCTTTTCTGGGCATGGCGGCTCATGCCGGAGGTGCTGTACACAAAATCGGCAACGTCGATCACCTCCGGCCGGCATTCGGGGTGCACCAGAACCTCGGCCTGCGGGTGAGATCTCCGTGCCGCCTCCACCTCCAGAGGGGTTAAGCGATCGTGCACGTAACAGTAGCCGTTTGCGGTCAGGACCTTCTTGTCGGTGAAGCGCTGCACGTAAGCTCCCAGGTTGCGATCGGGAACGAAAATGACCTCGTCCTCAGAGAGCGATTTGACCACCTGAACCCCGTTGGCCGAGGTGCAGCATATGTCGCTTTCGGCCTTCACATCTGCAGAGGAGTTGACATAGGCCACCACTGCAGCGTCCGGATGTTGCGCCTTCATCTCTCGCAGCTGCTCTGCATTCACCAGGTGGGCCATGGGACAGAAGGCCCCCTTTGCCGGCAGCACCACCCGCTTATCGGGCGACAGAATGGCCGCCGTCTCGGCCATGAAGTCCACGCCGCAAAATATAATGACATCCGCATCCAGGCGTGCCGCTGCCCGCGAAAGCTCCAGGGAGTCGCCAACCAGATCGGCGGCATCCTGAACTTCGGGAACCTGGTAGTTATGGGCCAGGATGGCAGCGTTGCGCTCCCGTTTAAGTGCTAGTATCTCCTCCAACATGACAATCCAACAGTTGTTCGCAGATTGGCAAGCCCTTTTTGATGCTATTATTTGAAGCTATTCAATAAGCAATCTAAATAGAGCAACTTCCATTAAACTGTATTTTAGCTATCCGCCTATGGCCGCAGGAAATACGGCCACCTCATCTCCCTCTGCCAGCACCGTGTCCGGACCCTGCAGGCCTTCGATGTTTACGCCCTTCACCAGGATGTTCACCTCGGGCTTGAGCGTTGAACCATCGTACAGCAAGGGCCGCAGTTCCGGATGCTCCTCACACAGCCTCTGCAGCAGATCGCTGACCCTTGACCCTTCCGCCAGCTCAGCAGCCCTCTCTTTTCCCAGGATATGCCTGAATCCGGCAAAGGCCTTTAATCTAACCAACATTTGCCAGCACCTTTGCCCGCTCCAGCGCTTTTTCCGCGTCTTCCATCTTCAGATCTCTTCGCTTTTCTCGAATGAACCTCAGGAGGCTCTGCAAGGTCTCGTCCGGAACCCGGCCCTCACAGGCCTTGGCCATCCGCTCATAGGTCCTCTGGGGAAAATACATGGATGCTGCAGCCTCCAGCAGAATATCCCTGACCGGCCGGTCAATTACGCCCTCAGCCTCGGCCAGGGCCAGGTTGTGACGGATGTTCACCATCGGCTCCGAGAGCGGCTCAAAGGTGAGCGGGTCAAATATCAGCGCAACCTCATCGTCAGAGACCAGATCGCCGCTCCGGTAGGCCCGGTAGATATCACCTACCCCTTCCATGCCGTAGACATCCAGCTCAGCTGCCCGCAGCGCGCCCATGCTGGAGGCACCGATCACCTTCGCACCTCCCTTCAGGGCGTAGAGCACCTCCTTGTGGGCCACGGAGCAGTCCTGAAAGAATACCCCGTCGATGAGACATATTACCTTTGCACCCTCCCGCGCCGCCCGGCAAATGTCGCCGCGCTTGGCCGGAGGCCTGAAGTCGGCTGCCAGAATCTTTCGGGCCCGGGCTTCAGGAAGGCTTGGGCCGAGGAACACGACGATGCCTGACATCCCTGCACCGCTTGCCTACTCTCTCCGGATCTACCCCCGCCATCTCCAGGCCGGGCACGATCACCCTTACCACCGGCACGCCGATCTCCTCCCGGGTGAGGTTGACTACGATCGCCTTCTCCAGGCCCGCTCTCTCAAGCTGCGTCAGCATGAACCTCACGTCCTCCAGGAAATCGTCGCTGTCATTCGATTTCAGGTGGCTGAACTCCTCGCTGGACGAAGTCTCAAACCAGTGCTTGTTTAGCCGCTTGGTCCTCTCATAGCCGATCTGTTTCCGGAAATCGGCCGAGGTCGCGTCCTCGCGTGCCCCGTGGATCTGGGTGAGACGGCTCTGGGCCACTTCGGTGAGGGCCCGAAGCACCGCCACTCCGGCGCTGGTGTGCGTTCCCATGCCGGTCGTCAGGAGCGTCGGGTCTTTCAGCTTGACGTCGTCTGAGACCGCCGCGCAGGTCGGAACGCCGATGTCGCTGGTGATGTCCCGCAGATAGACATCCACCTCTGCCTGCTGAAACTTCTGCAGGAGATCGCCGGCCAGTCCGTCTCCCAGCCCCTCGATCAGCGGGCCGGTGTTGCGCGCGGCCTCGACCAGCGCCCAGGCATCCCGCTCTATCACCTCGGCCAGGCCGTGAAATATGGCTTCCTCCAGCTCATTTCCGGAGGCCAGACCGCTGGTGTTGGTCCGGAAGAGCGACCGGTACTCGTGCGGCAAAGGATGAAACACGGCACTCGCAGGAACCCAGATCTCCTCGTCGGCCATCAAATCCCAGCCCGCCACCCATGGAATCTCAGCCTCGACCTCAGCCTGGGGCGGCAGTATCAGCTCGGTGGGCGAAAGGGCGTTCTCTTTCTCCTGCAGATCCCGGTAGCGGCTGATGCGAAGCTCGCGGTCCAGCACCTCTGAGGAATAGCGTTCCAGCCCCTCCATTATGGCCGAGACCCGCGCCTCGGTAGCCGTTGCCCCCTTGCCGTTGTAGACCGAGATGGCGCCGCGAGCAGCCATGGGCCGGATGGAGGAGAATACCGGGATGCCGATCCGGTCCAGGTTGGTGATGTCGGCAACGCGAGTAATCCCCGCAGCAGGAAGCAGCGACTCCACCCGGGAGAGGGTCTCTTCCGGAGAGAGGGCCCGGTGAGTGTCTTTCTTGTATCTCTTAACACACGACCTGAGTCTCATCACTACACCGCTTTATGACGATTGCATATAAATTCTGGGCTCACAGGAAGGGCAGCTTATCCCTCTTGCGGTAAGCCATGGCCTGGCAGCTGGCGATCAGCCACCCCTCTTCGCTCCGAAGCTCAATCTGATAGGTGGAGATCCGGTTTGACCTGCTCACCTCCCGGGCCTCGGCAGTGACGGTCATGCCGCTTGGTGCCGGTGCCAGGAAGTTCACGTTCATGCTCAGGGCCACCGCCACAGTTCCGTATGAATTGGCGGCCAGCTCAAAGACCCCGTCGATTGCGGAGAAGAGGGCACCTCCATGAGCCGTGCCGAATAGGTTGTTCATGCCCTCTCCGATCTCAAGCCTCACCGCGGCGCGGCCCGCCTGCAGCTTTACCAGCTCCATTCCCAGCAACCTGGCATAAGGCTCTTCTCGAAACCGCTTTGCCAGAGTCTCCAGCACCTCGTCCAATCAAAACACCATCCAAATTTACGTCTCTTCGAAACGGTTATATTTCTATCTTCATGACTTAGAGGCTATGCCCTTCCAACCAGGCTCGCGTCCCGCCGAGCCCGTGTCCGTAGAGATTAGCGGGCCCACGGTCTCTCTGCTTCTCACCCAGGGCACTATAAACGTCTGGTTTGGAAGGAATATAGACAAGTCTCTTCTGGCCAAAATACTAATAATAATATCCAAGGTGGACTCCAAGACCGAACATGAGAAGGAGGTCGTCTGCAACTTCGAGGAGATCAGCGAGTTTGAGAACAACGGCTATATTCTCACCACCTATGCTCGAAGAGACGACAAGTACCGGGCCATATTCGTGGTGCCGTTCTCCAATCCTCGTGCTCTGGACCGCTTCATAGAGTCGGTCTGCATGGATACGGAGCGCGAGGACGTAAAGATCACCCTTTACTGGAGCGGAGGCCGGGTCCTGATGAACATCGTCGCCGAAGAGCTGAACCGGCTCAACTGCTTCAGCCGTTTGAATATCACTTACAAAGAAGACCTGGCCGGGGAACCGCCGGCATGAAGGAGGAGACATGAGATACTCCCAGCACATTCAGGATTTGCAGCACTCGGGGATCAGAAGATCGTTTGACGGGACCATGTCCGACGTCATCAACATGGGAATAGGGCAGCCGGATTTCGACACCCCCGATCACATTAAAAACGCAGCAGTAGAGGCTATCGAAGAGGGATTCACGACCTATACCCCCAACTGCGGAATGCCCGAGCTGAGGGAAGCCTTAGCCAGGAAGTTTCTGACCGAAAACGGGGTTGAGTACGCCCCGCAGGAGATCCTGGTCACCAGCGGTGCCAGCCAGGCCCTCTTCCTGGTCTTTGCCGGAATTATCAATAAAGGCGAAGAAATTCTGATCGGCGATCCCAGCTTTCTCTCCTATCCGCAGTTGATCAAGCTGTTCGGAGGCCGGCCGGTAAGAGTCCCGCTCAATGAGGATCTGAACCTGACCGCAGAAGCCATCTCTGAGCGGATAACGCCCCACACCCGGGCAATCGTGGTGAACTCACCCGGCAATCCCACCGGAGCTGTCCAGAGCGAGAGGGAGCTGCGCGAGATGGCCCAGCTGGCTGAGGACCACGGCATCATGCTGATCTCGGACGAGGTCTACGAGCACTTCATCTATGAGGGAAAGCATGTGAGCCCGGCCAGGTTCTCAGATCATGTAATTACGGTGAACGCCGTCTCCAAGACCTACGCCATGACCGGCTGGAGGGTGGGCTATCTGGCAGTCAAGGGCGAGGCCGTGGAAGATCAGTTCATAAAAGTGCAGCAGTACGCCCAGGCCTGCGCCTGCTCCATCTCCCAGAGGGCCGCGCTGGCGGCAATTACCGGTCCCCAGGACTGTGTTAGGGCCATGAGGGACGAGTTCAGGACCCGCAGAGATCTTCTCTTGAACGGACTGCGGGAGATGGATGTCGAGTTCTCCGAGCCCAAAGGGGCTTTCTACGTCTTTCCCAGAGTCGGCGACGGAGAGCGGGCGGCAGCCCGGCTGGCAGAGGCCGGAGTAATCGTCGTTCCCGGCTCGGCGTTCGGTCCTTCAGGAAGAGACTTCATACGCATCTCTTATGCAGTCTCCAGAGAGAAAATAATAGAGGCCTTGGAGCGCATGAGAGGTATCCTTTAAATAGTAAAGTTGCAATCGTCGCTAGGAGTTGATGAGATGAAAGAGCAGGTTGAAGTAAGAGAGTTGAAAGAAGGAAGGTACGTAATTATCGATGATGAACCCTGCATAATCAAGGGCATATCTCATTCCAAGCCGGGGAAGCACGGCTCCGCCAAGGCCAGGGTGGATGCCATCGGCATCTTTGATAACCAGAAGAGGTCCACGGTATCTCCGGTTACAGCCAAGGTTTATGTGCCGACGGTCGAGAGAAAGACCGGCCAGGTGCTGTCCATCGGCGAGACGTCTGTTCAGCTAATGGACATGGACAGCTACGCGACAATCGATGTCCCCATCACCGAAGACCAGAAGCCGAAACTGGAAGAGGGCAAGGAAGTTCCTTATCTGTCGGTCATGGGCCGGACCAAGCTGGACCTTCGTTAGGATGTTTCAGAAGTCCGGCTTTGCGGATGCTTGCTCAGAGATCGAGGAAGCAGACTTCGTGGTGCTGGGGCTTCCCTTCGATTCAACCACTTCTTTTAGGTCAGGCTCGCGGGATGGGCCTGACGCCATACGTCTGGCGTCCTACAACTTCGAGAGCTACGACTGTTATTATGATGTGGACCTCTCCGACCTCAGGATATGCGATCTAGGCAACATGGAGCTGGGCTCAGACCCGCTGTACGCCAGGGAGAGCATCAGAGAGGGATTGTCGGCCGTAGGCGATGACCAGTTGCTGATCGCACTTGGCGGAGAGCATTCCATCACACCGCCCCTGGTGGAGCACCAGGCAAAATCAGGCCCGCTGAGCGTCCTGGTCCTGGACGCACACCTGGACTTACGGGAGGAGTACGGATTTACCAGGTTCAGCCATGCCTGCACCAGCCGCAGGATTCTGGAGGTTCCCCATCTGTGCGGCTATTCGAGCATCGGCATTCGCAGCGGCTCCCGGGAGGAGTTCGCTTACGCCCGGGAGATGGATCTGAGCTACTTCACGGCCGAAGTGGTCAGGAACAAGGGCATAGACTACGTGCTGGATCTGGTTTCAGAAGAACTGAAGTGCGAGCGGATCTACCTGAGCCTGGACATGGACTTCCTGGACCCAACCTACGCCCCGGCGGTTGGAAACCCGGAGCCGTTCGGCATGACCCCCTGGGTGTACAGGCGCATTCTGGAACGGCTGGGCAAAAGAATAGTGGCCCTGGACATAACCGAAGTCGCGCCGGCCTACGACAGAGGGGAGACCGCGCTAATGGCTGCTAAGCTTGCCCGGGAGTTCATAGCCGTTCATTCGAAATAAGACGGCTGAGCAGCTCGATAATAGAAATCCGCTCATCTGCGCAGCATCAGCTTGACGGCTTTCATGGCCAGTATGGGCACTACCAGAAAGACGCCGAATCTGACAAGCGTCTTCACGAACTTGAGCGGAACCATGATCAGCAGAGTCAGTATTTTCAGCATGAACCAGAACATATTTCAACCCCACAAAACTTGATCCAGAGGCGGAGACGGCAGCCTCGCTGATGATAATATTAGTCCGGTCTTATGATTTATTTTTTGTGGTAGTTGAGCAGCTCCTCCTGAGCCTTTTCTACACAGGAGCGCTTTATTTCCAGACTCTGCCTGGCCCCGGCCAGCCTGACCCTCCTGGCTGCGAGCATTCTCGTGGTTTCTGCAGCGGCAGGCCCCCCGACCGCAGCCCTGCGGTTCACGTTTGACCTGGGGTCAAGGGCCGTCTCTAAATCGCCAAAAGTAAAGCCTTTCTCGCTAGGCCGGATCTCTGCTATCTCCCAGGAGACCGAATCCAGCTCCTGCATGGTGGGATGGCTGCCGGCGGCGGCTATCTTTCCCACAATGCGGTGAGCTGTCCTAAAGGGCATGCCAGTGATTCTCACCAGCGAATCGGCAAGCTCGGTGGCGGTGGAAAATCCCGCTCCTGCACTGGCTTCAAGGGCATCGACATTGAATTTGGCGGATAAGAGACAGCCGTCCAGTATTCGCACCGTGCTGCGGGTCCAGTCCAGACCCCTCCACAGGTGCGGGGTCACCTCCTGCAGATCGCGATTGTAGCTCATGGGAAGCGCCTTGCAGATGGCCAGAGCTGAGACCAGTGCGCCCACGACCGACCCGGCCTTGGCCCTGGCCAGCTCGGCGGTGTCCGGATTCTTCTTCTGGGGCATAATCGAGCTGGTGGAGGCATAGAGGCTGTCCAGCTCCAGGTAGCCGAACTCCTGGGTCGACCACAATATCAGCTCCTCGGCCAGACGGGAGAGTCCGGTCATGAGGATGGCGAGATCGGAGAGCACCTCCAGCAGAAAGTCCCTGCTGGACACGGCATCCATGCTGTTTTCCACCAGGCCGTCAAAGCCCAGCAGTCTGCAGGTCGTCTCTCGATCGATGGCAAAGCCGGTGGAGGCAAAGGCTGCTGCCCCCAGAGGGCTCAGATTTACCCGCGAATAGGCGTCTTCCAGCCGGGAAAAATCTCGCAGAAAGGCGTCGGCGTGGGCCAGAAGGTGATGAGCCAGAGTTGTCGGCTGCGCATGCTGGGTGTGGGTAAAGCCCGGAATCAGGGTTTCAGTATGGCTTTCGGCAAGCGTGATACAGGTCTCGAAGAGAGAGAGAAGCTCGTTCATTAAGGCCAGCATCTCCTCGCGGAGGGCGATCCTGATGCAGGTCGCCACCTCATCATTGCGGGAGCGGCCGGTGTGCATGCGACCTCCTTCAGGGCCCACCAGCGAGAGAACCTGGGCTTCTATGGCCTCGTGCACGTCCTCACCGTCTCCCAGCTCCGATTCCTGAATCCGGTCGATGGCCTGAATGATGCTTTCGAAGACCTGCAACGAGATCAGGTTCTGCTCCCGGAGCATGACCAGATGGGCCCGGTCCACCAGCAGATCGGCAGAAAAGATCCTGTGGTCAGCGGTCCTCGATGATATGTAATCCAGAACGTCTCTGGAGATCTCGCCCAGGCGGCTGTCGCGTAGCAGCATATCAGGTGGTATAGTTGGCGTTTATATCTACGTATCCGTGAGTGAGATCGCAACCAAAGGCCCTGGCAGCTCCCGTTCCCAGCCCCAGGTCGACATCGATTGTGATGCTCTCCTCTTTCATGATTCGTTGGGCCTCTTCCAGCACGCCGTCAACGATCTTCCCGCGCTCGACCAGCGTGGCTTTGCGGCCGCTGCCCTCCAGAGCCAGGGTGATCTTCTTCGGGTCCACGTCTGCGCCCGAGTATCCCACTGCAGCAATGATCCGGCCCCAGTTGGGATCGGCTCCGTAGACTGCGGTCTTGACCAGGCTGCTCCTGGCCACAGATCGTGCCGCCAGGCGGGCGTCTTCCTCGGTCCTAGCGCCGCGGATGACCGTCTCGAAGTACTTGCTGGCACCTTCCCCGTCGCGGGCCATCATCCTGGCAAGCTCGGTGCACACGTATCGCAGGGCCTGCGAAAAATCGGAAAGCTCGCACTTCCGGGCTCCGGTGGCGGTCAGGAGGACAATGTCGTTGGTGCTGGTGTCCCCGTCAACGGTGAGCATATTGAAGCTGTCCCGGACGGCATCCTTCAGGCACTCATTTAGAACCGGGGCCTCAAAATCGGCATCAGTGAAGATGAACCCGAACATGGTGGCCAGGTGAGGCTCAATCATTCCCGAGCCCTTGACGATTCCCCCTACCCGAACACCCCGGTGCTCTACGGCTATCTCTTTCACCCTGGTGTCCGTGGTCATGATGGCCCGTGCAGCCTCGCTGCTGGCCTCCGGGTCGCTGCGCAGCCGGGATGTAGCTTCATCGAACAGCCGCTTAATGAGCGCCATGTCCAGGTACCGCCCTATGACTCCGGTCGAGGCTACAGCAATCCGCTCAGGCCCGGAGCCCAGGAATCCGGCCAGCAGGCCGGCCATAGCCTGAGCGTCCTCTTCGCCCCGGGCTCCGGTGTAGGCGTTGGCGCATCCGCTGTTGGCGACAATTCCCTCCAGCAGTCCTCCTTCTAGATGCCTGGCCGTCACCTCCAGCGGAGCGGCCTTTACCCGGTTGGTGGTGTACATCCCTGCAGCCTGGCCGCGGGCGATGATCACCGCTACGCCGTACTTGCCTTCCCTTGCTCCTGCGGCCTTCACGCCGGGAACCGCACAGATGCCGCCATCAATTCTCTGCACTCTTTTCCCCCAATCCGGTTATTATGTCTCCGCGGGTGATAATTCCCACCAGCCTTCCGTCCTCTACCACCGGCAGACGGTTGATATGGTGCCGGGTCATGATTGCTGCGGCCACCTCAACGGAATCGTCCGGACCCATCTGGAAAATCTCGCGGCTCATCACCTCGGAGACCTTCTTTTGGGAGATGTCCGGCATGCTGGCGTGAAGCCGCTCCCAGCGGATCAGATCCCGGAAAGGAACCTCAAAGACCTCGAAGGGGCTGGGAAGCCACAGGCTGCCACCATCCTCCTCCTGAGAGAGCAGCTTTAGAAGGTCCGACTCCGAGACCACGCCCACCAGCTTTTCTCCGTCCAGTACCGGCACGCCGCTGATCTTGTTCTCTCTCAGGATGCGAGCGGCATCGGCAACCGTGTCGTCCGCCTGACAGGTTATAGGCGAACTATTCATGACCTCTCTGACTTTCATTTTTCATCTCCTTCAGGGAGCCATTCCCGGGAACCACAGGCCGGTTCTCTCATCCAGGCCGGCCATGAGGTTCATGTTCTGGATGGCCTGGCCTGAAGCTCCCTTGACCAGGTTGTCAATAGCCGATATTACCACCAGCCTGTCGCTTCCCTTCTCCGCCTCGAAGCTTATGTCACAGAAGTTGGAGCCGCGAACCGAACTAAGCTTGGGGACCGCTGCCGGCATGCGCACGAAATGGGCCTTCTTGTAGAACTCCCGGTATATCCGCATCACCGCGTCCCGGTCCTGGATGGTGTCTACAGCCTCTTCCCGGACGAACACATGGGCAGTGGTGAGAATTCCCCGAATTCCCGGAAACACGTGCGGGGTGAAGCAGACCTTGACTCCCGGCGAGAGCCGGCCCAGCTCCTGTTTGATCTCGGGGACGTGGCGGTGAGTGGTGAGCTTGTAGGGAATTACGTTCTCGGCCATGTTGGGATAGTGGCTGGTCTCAGTCGGCTCGACGCCAGCGCCCGATATTCCTGACTTGGAGTCGTAGACCACCCTCTCGACCAGCCCGGCACTCGCCAGGGGAGCCACGGCCAGGGTGGCGCCGGTGGGGTAGCAGCCGGGGTTTCCGACCAGCTTAGCGGAAGCCACCTCGGGGTGAAGCTCAGTCATTCCGAATACGGAATCGCGGGGAGCGCGGTGCCGGGTCTTGTAGGTCGCCTCGAAGACCTCCACCGGCAGGCGGTAATCGGAGCTGAGATCGATCACCTTGGCGCCGGCATCCAGCAGCTCGGGCACCCAGTCCATGGCCGTTCCGTGGGGGACGGCGGTGAACACTACATCACAGCGCTCTGCGATCTCCCTGGCGGATGGGGCCTCGAAGTTCAGGTCGCAAACCGACTGCAAATGAGGATGGACTGAAGAGACCGGCTTTCCGGCCAGTTTTCTGGAGGTAACGGCAACGACTTTTGCTTCAGGATGGTTCGCGAGGAGGCGCAACAGCTCCCCGCCGGTGTAACCTGATCCACCGACTATTCCTATATCTATCATATGCCGCCAGAGAGAGAGCTGATGATATAAATTCGCCGCGGGCCTTTGGGGGCTATACCGCCAGGCTCAGATCGGCCAGGTCCGCTGCCAGCTGTTCGATTCTGCTGCGATCCTCCAAGAGGTCCAGCCACCCTTCAGGGATCCAGGAAGTGCCGTGACAGGCTCCCAGGAGGGCCCCGGCCATGGAGGCTACGGAGTCGGTGTCCCCTCCCGAAGAGGCGGCAGTCACCAGAGCATCAGCAGGCTCAAACCGGAGGTAGCAGTAGAAGGCAGCCGGGACTGATTCGGATACCTCCGGTGACGTCCCGATCAGGGACAGCGCTGCAGAGGGGTCCGTATCCAGCATCGATCCGACGCCCAGCAGCTTACGGGAAAAGGCCGGGTCGACGCGAGAAGAGAGAGCGGCCGCATTTTCCAGGATCATCTTTTTGGAGAAACCCATCAGTCCCAGGGCCACGCCAGCGGCGATGGCAATTGACCCGGCGCGCGCCGCAGGGGCCGTATGGGTGGGAATTGACGAAAGCTCGGCGTACCTGGCCACCAGGTTCAGGTCCCGGTGATAGAACAGGCCTATGGGGGCTGCACGCATGGCTGAGCCGCAGGTAGGAACCGGAAGGCCGGACTCCTTCCAGGAAATTCCGGCCAGCAGGTTCTCAATCGCCGACTTGGTGGTAAAGCCCACTCCCCGGTCCAGGCTCTTATCCAGCGTCCAGAGGCTCCCCCAGTCCATAAGCCGGTCAGCGAATCGATCGCCTGAAAAGCCACAGGCCTCTATCATGGACTCGGCCAGGATCAGGGTCTCTTCAGTGTCATCCGTATACTGTCCGGCTGACAGGCCGGTGTGAAAATGGCCATCAGGTGCACCCATCATCTCTTTTACCAGCCCGAACCTGGAGGCGATCTCTGCGGCAGTAAATCCCTCCACCGGCATTCCCAGGGCGTCTCCTGCCGCCAGACCGAGCAGGCAGCCTTTGAACCGATCCGTGATGTCCATAGCCTTCGAAAGGTTGGACAGGCAGGCATTTAATAGCTGCCGGCTAACTGGAAAAAATGCCTGCCACCGCACAACGGCGGGGCAGGGGCGGAGAAGAGAGGCGATTTTCAGCTTATTTCGTAGGTAGCGGTCACGCTAGCCGTGATCTCCAGCTCGCCGGGCGAAATGGGGGTGGTTGGCGCTGCAGCGTACGCGAAGGCCACTTCGTTCCGCGATGAGGTGTACCCGTAGCCCTCCGAGATCTCCAGGATCCTTCCCAGCTGGACACCGGCGGCATCGGCCACGATCTGAGCCTTTCGCTGTGCGTCGTCCACAGCTCGCGACAGGGCCAGGTCTTCCTGAGGTTGAGAATCCTGCAGGTCGAAGTTGATGCTCTGAATGCTATTGGAGCCTGCAGAGACGGCCGCATCCAGAACCATCCCGATCCCCTGGGTATCGTTCAGGCGAACCGAGACGCGATTGGTGGCGATGAACTCCAAGGGCAGAGGCTCTTTTCCCTCGGATGTGGAATAGGGGCTCTGATCCCGGTTGGTGGTCAAGCTGAACTGGCTGGTCTGAATGTCCTTTTCCGCAATTCCTGCCGTCAATAGAGCGCTGATGGTCTCGTTCATCAGCTCGGCGTTCTCCCGTGCGGCCTTCTCGGCGCTGGCGTTTCTGGTCTCTACACCCAAGACCACCACGGCCATATCGGGAACGACGATGACCTTGCCTTCTCCATTGACGATGATCTTTGACGCATTCTCGTCGCCTGCGGCCCCTGCTGGAAGCGTTGAAGCAATCAGGACCGCCAGGCTGAGAAGAACGATTTGAGCGCTTTTCATAAAATCCCCATGATACAATTAACCGAACTGGTTTAAAGACTTTGGCTTCATCGAGCCCCTAGAAAATTAGGAACCGCGGGCTCATAAAGCAATGAGCTCGTAGGTTACCATTACGATCACAGTCACATCGACCACACCGGACTGGGGAGATTCATAGCCGAATGCGGCTGTCGAACTCACATCCGGGTAGGCGTAATCGGATATTTCCAGCAAATTGCCCAACCTGGCTATAGCTGCATCAGCCGTGCTTTCCGCACTTGCACGAGCGTTCTGTACGGCCTTCTTTCGGGCGTCTGCTGCCGCAGAAGCGTATGCCGCATCTGAGAGTCCGTATCCCATTATCGAGGCCTCCGCTCCCTGGGATCTGGCAGCCCTCAGGACCTCGTTGATCCGGCCTTCATCTACGGTCTGAAGACGTACCAGCGCCGCTTTCTGAAATGTGGTTGTATCGTAGCTGGTGTTCTCGCAAATAGTGGTGTTGTTCACCGTTCTGCATACCCTGCTCTGGGATTGAAATGTGGATCTGCCGCTGGACTGGCTGGAAATGATCTGATCTCTTGGCACTCCGGCTGCCAGCAGAGCTTCGATGGTCAGATTGAGTGCATTCTGGGCTTCGGCCTCCGCCAGGGCTAGGTCGGCGTTGCTGCTCTTCGCGCTCACCGCGATGCTCACCGAATCTGCTGGTACCATCACCCTTCCCTCTCCAAACACCGTTAGAGTTCCTCCCTCCATTCCCGTTTGCTGCCCTGCAGCTGTTGACGAGAGGAAGGCCAGCAACATCAATCCCCATATGACCTGCATATTGTTCATCCGTTTCCCCTGAAGGATGGTGAACTTTTTTATTATTAAAGTAGGCGGTCGGAGATAAAGCCGTTCATTGAGCCGCCTTCTGACGCTAAATTTTAAATATAAACGAAAAAATAATAGAACAAATTGAGTAAAATATTAAGGGTGTAACATGTCATGACCAACTCATCTGACCTTCCAGGATCAGGGCCCGATTCTGCCAGGGCCATTCCCGGAAAGCAAGAGCCTGAGCAGAAGATGACCGTGGGCGAGATCTTCTCCAGATCCTGGGAGATATACAAGACCCATCCGGTGATCGTGGTCCCGTCTCTATTTCCCATATTATGGGCCATCGCCGGCATGACCTTGCTGCTGGCCGGTTTTGCCGGATGGGCCGCCTTCGGGGAGGTTTCGCTCCTGACAGCCACGTCGATTATGGGCTGGATGATGCTGTTTCTGATCGTATTGGTGGTGCTGTTCATGATCGCCCAGGGAGTGACAATCGTGATGATTCAAGATGCCTGGAGGGGACAAGAAGTCACTTTAAGCTCCGGATGGCAGAACGCGAAAAGCAAAATCGTGACTCTCGTCGCCGCCTCCATCCTTTCGGGTATCCTGATCGCCTTAGGCTACTTGCTGCTGGTCGTACCGGGATTGATCCTGACCGCGATCCTGTACTTCGTAGCCCAGGCGGTGATGATAGACGGAAAGGGAGTCATCGAATCTCTTTTTACCAGCTACCGCTTCTTCAGGGCCAACCCGGAAGACTCGGTGGTGATAATCGTGATCTCTATGGCTATCGGCCTGGCGCTGGCAGTGATACCGGCCATCGGGCCGTTCTTAAGCCTGCTCTCGACGCCCTACATCTATGCCCTGGGCACGCTTCTGTATCTTGACCGCAAGCCCGTAAGGGCAGCGACGGAGCAACCTAAATCTGAATAAAAAAGAGGGATGAAGGAAGATCCTTGAATCAGGGATCTCCCTATTCTCCGTAGAGTTTTTGAATTCCTGCTATGTCACCTGCACCCAGATCCACACCTTTGTTGTTGTCCAGGTCGTTGGCGTCGTTGTAGTAGCCCATGATCTGAGCCAGATCGTACTTGTAAATCGAGTCGAGGTAAGTGTCGCCAAGACCACAGGTATGTCCAAGCTCATGCTCGGCAACAGTCTGCAGGTTGAAGGTGTTGGTTACAGGATACAGCTTGGAGTTCGAGATGTCGGTTGTCCAGCTGTACTTGGTGTTGTAGACCACATCGGACTCCGCAGCCTGGTGATAGCCGTCCACGTATTTGCTGGTGAAATAGTAGGTACGGGAATAGGCCAGGGCTCCGGAGGAGATGTACTTGAAGGCGTGGACGTTGTAGCCGTCCAGCTTGTCCGCGGCTCTGGCAGAGGAGACCAGGACTTTGTCGTTGAAAAGCTCCTGTGAGGTCGCTCCGTCCCAGGCTTCAGCAGCAGAGGATACGACGCTGGCCACCTGAGTTGCGGTCAGCTTCTCGCCCTTGAGGTAACTGTCAGAGCGCACGTAGAACTGGATCTTCGGATCCTTGTCCCACTTCCATCCCGCGAGCACGTAGGCATTGGGATCGTTGTAGTTGTTGTACGTTCCCGGATTGACGGTGGCAGAAGAGACATCGCTTCCGCGTCCCTTATTTACGTTCATCGCGGCCACTCCGAAGGTCCCCAGATCTCCGTCCGGCTTGGCATACAGGCCGTCCAGCACCATGGCCATATTGCCATATAAGCCGCCCTCAAGACCGTTTACCCCCATGACCTGGAGGTCTCCGGAGATCGACGAGCTGCCTGCGGCAGCCATATTGACGCGAGCGTTGAGAGCATCACCGTGAATATCTCCGCCCTCATATCCCGCCGTTACATACTGGTTGTTGCCAGCGGACTCGGTGCACAACTGCAGCTGTGCCGAATCGCCGTCTGCTTGGCTGTTCAGGCCGGAGGCCACAACACCTGCAGAGGCTATGCCGGATGACGAAGTGCTCATAGGACCGGTGCTGATAAGCGAGATGTCCACGGCATTGTCGCCCGAGGAAAGCCTGCTGTCAATGGCATTGCGGCTATTGCCGCTGGCCGACCAGGTGTCCAGAACGGCACCTTCAGCCAGAAGTGTATTTCCCGAAAATGAGGTCGAATCGTCCAATTTCAGATCCTTGCCCAGGGAAACGGCATCAGAGCCATCATTTCCCGAAGAGATAGATAGCCGGATTCCGTTTGCCGGTGCTATTACCAACAGGAGTAGAAAGAGGATGACCGAGGTGTATTTTGCGTTAAATAACATACAATCTGTCCCCCAGTTAACTCTTGTAAGTTAATCACTTACACCCAGTGGTTTCGGTGCAGCGGCTTTTAAGCCTTTCGAGATCATTTGGGGGGCAACCACCCACGGTCAGATGATTTGGCGACAGATGGAACGACCATCACCTTTAATTCCATCTTTTTTCATGCTTTCGCCCATGAGCAAGATCGGAAAGGCGATCCGGCTGGAGCGCATCCTGGATCGCAGAACACGCAGAGCGGTAATAGTTCCCATGGACCACGGGATCACTGTCGGCCCCATACCGGGCGTGATAGATCTGCCGGCCACAGTGGACAAAGTTGCAGAGGGAGGAGCCAATGCCGTCTTGGGGCACATGGGACTTCCTCTGCACGGGCACCGGGGCTACGGAAGGGATGTGGGTCTGATCATACACCTCTCCGCATCCACATCTCTTGGTCCGGACCCAAACCACAAAGTCCTGGTCACCAGAGTGGAAGATGCCATCAGAATCGGGGCCGATGCGGTCAGCATTCACGTCAACGTGGGTGCGGAGGATGAGGCGGAGATGCTTCACGACCTGGGGCGGGTTGCCAGGACCTGTGATCTGTGGGGAGTGCCCCTGGTAGCCATGATGTATCCCCGGGGGACCAAGGTCAAGTCCGAGCACGGCGTGGAGTACGTCAAGCTGGCCGCCCGGGTGGGGTCCGAGCTTGGAGCCGACATCGTCAAGACCAATTACACCGGTTCGCCAGACACCTTCCGCGAAGTGGTCCAGGGCTGCAACGTTCCGGTGGTGATTGCCGGCGGGCCCAAGATGGACACAGAGCTGGACCTCTTGCAGATGGTCTACGATGCGGTGAACGTGGGAGCAGCAGGTGTGGCCATCGGCCGAAACATCTTCCAGGCAGACAACCCCACGCTTCTGGTGAAGAAGCTGTGCGCAATCGTTCACAAGGATTTCACGCCGGAAGAGGCAGAGAAGCTAGAGCTTTAGGCCACCAGAGGGAAGACAAAAAAAACTCCCTCAAAACATTCATTTTCTATATTCTTTTGATCTTCGGATCGTGATCCTCGAACCCGTCACTCTCCAGGCAAATTCGCGGCAATTAGCGGCATATATCCCTAAAAAGATCCACCGCAAAGTATATCCACTTCACCCATTATATTAGGAAGCATGAAGTACATGGCGCTCGTTATCCTGGCCATGATCGGAGCTGGCGCAATGAACGCCTGCAGCCAGGACGAAACCTACTGGGCAAGACAGGCAGCAAGCGATTATTTAAACGGTTCCTATTCCCTGGCTCTGCAGGATATCGAGGAGTATCTCGATATGAACGCAACCGATGTGCACGGATGGCTGTTCAAGGCCGAGATCGAGGTCAAGCTCAAGAGATATAGAGACGCTGTGGAGAGCTACGATCAGGCCTTGAGCCTGGACGACAGCCGGGCTCAGGTCTGGAACGACCGTGCCCTGATCCTGGCCGGAGGCTTGAAGGATTATGAAGATGCTCTGTCAAGCTTTGATCGCGCTCTGAAGATCGATCCTCAGGACGCTGGCATCTGGTACAACCGGGGGCTGGTGCAGGAGAGCATGGGAGACTACGAGGCATCGCTTGAGTCGCTGGAGCGGGCAACGATGCTGGATTCATCTCTGGCCTCCGCCTGGTACCACCAGGGCCGGGACCTGGCAGCTCTGGGGAGAGGCGAGGAGGCAATTGAGTCCTTCAACGCTGCCACCGAGATCAAGCCGGATTACGCCTCCGCCTGGGACGAGCTTGGACTGGTCTATGCAAGCCAGGGCGATCAGGAGCAGGCACTGCAATGCTTTGAGAGGGCCACAGAGATCGAACCGTCCAACAAACAGTTCTGGGACCACAAGGCCCAGGCCTTAAACGCCCTGGGACGGGGACAGGAAGCCATGGAGGCCTTTGCCAGGGCAGGGAAAGGCACCCTTCAGCAGAGTCCTCCCGGATCTTAACTTGCGCCCTCATGCGCTTCCTTTTTCGATAAATTTATATGCCATCAGTCCAAGGGAGAGGACCGTGATTGAGATTCCTGCCGGCGTTATAGTTACCAGCAAAAAGAGCAGGCGTCTCCTTCCCAAGAAGCTGGTTTTTAGCACTTTCGGCCATATGTGTCAGGTTCTCTTTTGTCTGTTTTAATAAAATGAGCGTCAGGGCAGCTAAATTCTGGAGACTGCCAGGAATTAGCCCCAAAATTGCTCCCGAGGATGATATTATGCTTTCAGAAAACGATTCAAGGGTGTTAAAAGCGATATCTGATGGGCAAACAGACCCACAGTCCATCGCCGACAGTCTGAGCATGAAGATCGAGGCGGTGAGAGCCTCAGCCGACGCTTTAGGCGAGCAGGGCCTGGTGGAGGTTGCCAAGTCAGTGGAGGAGACAGTTTCGCTGACTGAAGAGGGAAGAAAGTATGCACAGGAGGGCCTTCCCGAGAGAAAGCTCCTGCAGTCCATCGGAGAGGGACTTTCCATGTCCGATCTCAAAGATCCCGGAGCCAAGATCGCCCTGGGCTGGCTCAAAAAGAAAGGCTGGGCCAGCATTGAGAAAGGCGTGCTCAAGCCCAGCGGCCCGGCTGAGCGTGGACCCGACGAGGAGCTGCTGGAAATTCTTTTGAAGGGCTCTGCCAGCGCAGCTGACCTCAACCGCGACGCTCTGGCCCAGCTCAGGGGCCGCAGCCTGATCACATCAAATGCGGCCAAGTCCTGGAGATACCAGGTCACGTCCGAAGGAAGAGCCGCCTCATCGCAGATTGCAGGGACCGCTGCCGAGACCATATCCTCGCCCAGTTCAGCCATGATCAAATGGGGAGAATGGGATGGGGCTCAAGTCCGCTTTGAAGGCAAGCTGTATCAGGTCAGGTCTTATGACGTGACTCTTCCCGCCGACCGCATCTACCCCGGCAAGAGGCATCCCTACCAGCGGCTGATCGACCACATGCGCCAGATCATGCTGGAGATGGGCTTCACGGAGATCAAGGGCCAGATCGTCCAGTCCAGCTTCTGGAACTTCGATGCCCTCTTCCAGCCCCAGGATCACCCGGCCCGGGAGATGCAGGACACCTTCTACCTGGAAAGCCAGGCCGAGATCCCGGAATACAGCCGGGTAAAAGAGATGCACGAGTGCGGCGGAGATGTCGGCTCCACCGGCTGGGGAGGCATCTGGAGCCCGGAGGTGGCAAGACAGGAGGTCCTGAGGACTCACACCACCTCGGTGACCATCAAGTATCTGGCCGATCATCCCGAGCCGCCGGTGAAGGCCTTCGGCATTGACCGGGTCTACCGGCGGGAGGCGATAGATGCGACGCACACTCCGGAGTTCGAGCAGCTGGAGGGGATCATCATGGACAAAGATGTCACCTTCCGCCATCTGCTGGGGGTGCTCCGGGAGTTCTACGCCAAGATGGGCTTTGAGGAGGTGCGCTTCCGCCCCGGCTACTTCCCCTACACCGAGCCCTCGGTCGAGCCAGAGGTATTCATAGACGGCCTGGGCTGGGTGGAGCTTGGAGGAGCGGGCGTATTCCGTAAGGAGGTCACCGCCCCCTTCGGAATAGAGCACCCGGTGCTGGCCTGGGGTCTGGGAGTCTCCCGCGTGGCCATGCTGAAGCTGGGGCTAAAGGACTTAAGAGACCTGTATCAGTCGGACATCCAGTGGCTGAGAGAGACGCCGGTCTCCTTGAGGATGTGAGTTACATGCCTGTTGTCAGACTTTATTACCAGGATATGGAGGAGATGGTAGGAGCCTCCCGGGACACGATCATGAGCCGCCTGGCCATGATGGGTGCCGACATCGGAAAGAGGGCGGAGGAGGACCACGTGGACGTGGAGTTCTTCCCCGACCGGCCGGATCTCTACAGCCCGGAGGGAGTGGCCAGAGCGCTGCGGGGCTTTCTGGACATCAAGCCGGGGTTGCCGCAGTACACCGTCGAGCAGGGCCCGATCGTCCTGCAGGTTGATGAGTCGGTGAAGGCTGTGCGGCCGCTGATCGGCTGTGCGGTGGTGCGGGGGCTAGAGTTCTCCAGCGAGTCCATCGAGTCGCTGATGGGACTGCAGGAGGACCTGCACTGGGGACTGGGCCGGAACCGGCGGAAGGTGGCGATAGGCGTTCACGACATATCGCGGGTGACGCCTCCGTTCCGCTACTTCGGAGCGGACCCCGGCTGCTCGTTCGTCCCCCTGGACTTTTCCGAGGAGATGACCATGGCCGAGATGCTGAAAAAGCACCCCAAGGGAAAGGATTACGGCCATATCCTGCAGGGCTGCGACCGGTATCCGCTAATCGTAGATTCCCAGGACCGGGTGCTGTCTTTTCCGCCGATCATCAACGGTGAGCTGACCCGCGTCGAGGAGGATTCCAGCGACCTGTTCATCGATGTCACGGGAACGGACCCAGCGGTCTTCAAGGCCCTGAACATCGTGGTCACGTCACTTGCCGAGCGCGGCGGCCGGATCGAGTCGGTGCTGGTGAAGAGAAGCGAGGGCGACCTGGCCACACCCAACCTGGAGCCTGCTCGCTGGACCATCGCTGCAAAAGAGGCCAACGACCTGATCGGCTTTGATCTGGATGCTGAGGGCCTAGCGCAATGCCTGGAGCGGATGCGATTTGGTGCCCGGCCGGCCGGCGGGGACCGGGTCGAGGTCCTGGTTCCGGCCTTCCGGGCGGACATCATGCATTCCTGGGACATCTTCGAGGATGCCGCCAAGGGATACGGATACGAAAACCTGCAAGAAGAGCTTCCGAAGACGGTGACGGTCGGAAAGTCCCATCCCTCCGAGGTCAAAAAGGCCGAGATTCGCGAGCTGATGGCAGGGCTCGGATACCTGGAGACCATGCCCTTCACCCTCACCAACGAGACGGCTCATTTCCACAACATGAGGCGAAAGCCCGAGGCGTCAACGAGGGTTCTGCACCCCATAAGCGAGCTTCACACCATCCTCCGAACCTCGCTTCTCTCAAGCCTTCTGGAGATATTCTCCCTCAACCAGCATCACCCGCTTCCGCAGAGGATCTTCTCGGTGGGAGATGTGGTGCAGAAGGGAAGAACGCACATGAACCTGGCTGCGGCCTCCATTCACAGCGCGGCCGGCTTCTCTCTGATCAGGTCGCTGGCAGACGTAGTCTTGCAGGAGATGGGCTGGCAGGAGGAGATAAAGATCGTGCCCTCAGAAGACGGAGCCTTCCTGCCGGGAAGGGGCGCGGACATACTTGAGAACGGGCAGAAGAAGGGCTGCTTTGGGGAGCTTCATCCTCTGGTCCTGAGGAGCTTTGGGCTGGAGCAGCCGGCGGTAGCCCTGGAGATCCAGTGGGGACAGCTCTAATTTGACATGGCGCCCGCGAATCCGCGAAGGGGCCGGGATCTCCATCTCCCAGGACCTTCGCTATTTTGCGCCGCCTCTTCACCACCCAATTTGCACGCCCAATTAACCCCCTATGAGCACCCTTTTTTTGGGAGAAAAGATCCAAAGTGTAATACGTCAAGAAGTCTGCTAGTAGTACTCATGAAGGTCAGGGACGTGATGAGCTATCCCATAGCTACAGTGCCGCCTGAAACCACGGTGCTTGAGGCCATAAGGCTGATGGCGCGGGGAAAAAAGGGCTGCGTGCTGGTGGCCACAGACGGCCTGCTCAAGGAGTGTAAGGGCATACTGACAATGAGCCAGATCTTCTCCCGGGTGTTTGCCGAGGGCAAAGACCCCTCCCGCCTGAGCGTTGTCGATATAATGACGCCAGCACCGCTGATCACCATCGGCCTCAATGCCTCCACCAAAGAGGCTGCAGGGCTGATGATTAAGCACAAGATCAGAAGGCTTCCGGTGATGGAAAACGGAATGCTGGTGGGAATCGTCACCAGCAAGGATCTGCTACAATGTGTCGAGTGATGACAGAGATCTTTTTGCCGCAGAGTTTAAATATCGAAAAATCAAGCCCTATGAGCTGATGTCGAGGTAGCCTAGCCTGGTAAGGCGCAGGTTTGCTAAACCTGTGTCCCCTCGGGACTCGTGGGTTCGAATCCCACCCTCGGCGCTTTCTTGCGTTCAACTGCACTCAATTCTAACCTTAAGGGTTCTTTCTGCCGGAAACTTAAGGGTCCTAGGGCTTCGCTTGTGCCGCTCGAAATCCTCAAATGAGACCAACTGCATCATGTCCATTAAAGGCGTGAACAGCCATGAAAGCAATAGGAATCGTGGGAAGTCCGAGAAAGAACGGCAATGTAGATACTCTGGTTCAAGCCGTACTGGACGGGGCAAAAGAGGCAGGCTATCAGACCAAGAAGTACTATCTCAACGAGATGAAGTACCAGGGCTGCCAGGCCTGCGGCTACTGCAAGAGCCATGAGAGCTGCCGGCTGGAAGATGACGTCACAAATCTGCTGAAAGATATCGCAGAGGCCGATGCGGTCGTATTTGGATCGCCGATATACTTCCACCGCTTCACCGGGCAGTTTGACCTCATGATGGACAGGATGTACTCGCTGATCGATACGGGATTCAAGTCCCGTCTGCCGCCCGGAAAGAAGGCTGTAATCGTCACCAGCCAGGGGAATCCCGATCTTCCAATGTTTGAGAGAGCTGCCAATGAGTTTGCCGAAATACTCAAGTTCCTGGGATTCGAGGTCACCGAGATCGTTCGCATGGCAAGTGGCGGTGCGCCAAACGCCGTGTTGGAGAGAAAAGACCTCCTGGAAAAGGCGCGATCTGCGGGACGAGCCCTCTAAAAACCGAAAGCAATCGCGGGAACGGAAGAGATTAGGACCTTGCGCGGGCAGGGCAGGCTGCAAGATCAGTTGACCGCCGGCCTTGGTCCATTGCTGAGATGAATGCCCGGATGAACCTCCTGACAGGTCGATGCCGGATCAATGCCGAGATCAGTGTCAGGCCCTTTCGCCCTTTCTTCGGAGCTTTCAGCTAATTGGGGCGGCTAAATCCGATTTTAAAGATTGCGCAAAAAATGGCAGACCAGGTGACGGGATAGATAGCGAGAGGATTCTTCTCTGGCTATCTCGCCTCCATAACCGGCTTGATCTCGTAGACGTCCTCAGTGCGTAGAATGGTGAATACATCGTTTCCCTTCTGATGGCTCTTCAGGAGCGAGTCTCCCACCGACTTGGGAAGGTAGATCTCCTGATCGTCTATCCATACCCGGAAGAACTTCTTGCTCTGGCCCAGCTCCATGTTCCTGTATCTTCCCGTTATGCCCTCTCCCTTCCTCAAGATCTTGGCCTGCACGACCTTTCACCTCATCAATCATTATAATTGTACGATCAAGGTACTTCTAGGTTCCGGTCTAATTTTTAGAGAGAGATATGATTTTAGCAACAGAAGATCAGATCAGCAGCACTGGCCGCTCGCGGCTTGACGCTTTCGATAAAAAGAGTAGATCAAGCATTGGCGCTTGATCTATGATGGATTAGACCTTTTTATTTAGAGGCACGGCAGCCAGTCAACGCTCACTGAGCCGCAGGTGGAATTGCCCCACAGCTGGATGAACTTCTCAATGGAGAAGACTCCAGTCAGGTCCTCGATAGACCTGCCGTACTCAGCGTGCCGGCCCTTCAAATTGGATTCCCCAACCGGGTCCCTGGACAGCCAGCCGATGTGAGCGACACCGATCACATTGGCGTTCAGGTTGGCCTCCAGCACACCTGTACAGCATGGGGTTTCAGTTTCAGTACCGTATAACCTGGTCTTGACCTCGGTGGTCTTCTGCAGGTGCTCGGCATGAGTGTACATCTCGGTCAGCACAGCGCCGATCCTGTAGTTCTGCACGCACAGCTTGTCAACCCACTTCTGGTCGTAGGTGCCGGTCTGATACGATACGGGCATGTACTCCAGCTCTTGTTCGGACGTGAAGTTGATGTAGTCCATGCAGTACCCACCGGTCGGGTAGGCCGCTGAGCAATCCGGATAGAGACATCCGCTCATATCGTGCGATAGCTGCCTCTCGGCCTCGAGTTCGATCCTCGACGATATCACGTTACCGGAACCGGACTGCTTTTCCACGAGCTTAGCTCCGGAATAGCCGTACTGGGTGGAGACCACCATCTCCAGGTTCCTGTAGCCGACTCCTTTGACCGAGGACTTCTCGTACATGTAATTGGCAGCACCGGCTACACCCACCAGTAGAACCACGAGAATTCCAAGGACGATCAAATTTCGATTCAATCCACACTACCTCCTTGTAGCCTGACACGCCGTTTCAGGGCGAATTCCTTCAAGCGATCGATCGCAGTTCGAGACATTCCTCGACTTGACCGCTAGAGGACCAGGCTGAACCTTCTCTCCTTTAAACCCTAACACCCGAGGTACCTGGTTGGGTGGATGCTATTTCAAGGTTTTGGAGGCTATTTATATGCAAGAGAGGTCTAAATCTTTTTAAAATTGCAGATGAAAACAAAAAAAATTAAAAAGAGTTTAGACCGAACTGGAGAAGGCGTTCAGGTTATTCACGAAGTTGCTGCAGGAGCTGCTCACACACGGGCTGGTAAATAGAGTCTTGGGTAAAGCGGCCTTCTTGCTGCAATCGCCATCAAAACAGAAGGTCTGAGGTTCAGGTGTATCTCGGAAGAGAATCCTGCGGTTTACCTCAAAGGACCCTAGGTACTCCTCGCGCTCTTTCAAGTTCTTCTGTCCGGGAATCGTCTGCTTGGCGTCTATCAGGTAGTAGCCAGTGAAGTTGTTCGCCGTGTTGAACTCGGCAGACTTGCTCAGGGAGCCGGTCTGATGCAGATTTAGATTCTGGTTCTTGAACTCCACCTGCTGAACGTTGTAGCTCTCCAGGAATTTGGCCCCGACTCCTCCAAAGACCCGAGAACTTCTGAACTCCTCAGTTCCGGTCAGGGCATCTCCCGCACTCAATGCCTGGTAATTGTCGACTGCGTCCTGCTCTTCGAAGTTGGGATTTCTCCCCCTGGATTGATCGACCAGGTACTCGTTTTTCACCAGGGCATCAACGCTTCCACTGAAGAACACATCTTTGGTGGACTTGATGCCGGAGTTCATGGAACGCACATTCTTGTTGATCTGGAACTGGCCGGTTCCGCTCACAACGGTCTCTGACGCATAGTCGAAATCCTGAACCACGAAGGATGCCCCAGCGGACCCCGATCGATAGCATTTAGCGGATGCGTCCACGTTGAAATTGTACTCTCCAGGAGACGCGTCGATATCGGGATTTACTTGTAAGGTACAGGTACGGGTGGAACCTGCCGGAATGGTCATGCTCTCGGAGGTCCAGCTCAGCCATGCCGGCGAGAAGTTGTCCGTAGAGACCCCCAGCTCCACATCCGCATCCGACTGCCCTAGGTTCTTAACGGTGACGATGAACTCCAGCGTCTTTCCTTGAGTTACGTATTCTTTGTCTGCCTCGGAGCTGGGTCCGGACAGCCCAATATCCACTTTGAGAAATCCTGATGCTGAAGGACAGGTGATGGCAGAAGCACTTGGCAGAGCGGGAATTGATTGTGCGCTCCACACGCTGGAGGCAGTTGTGCTCGATCCGCCTCCCGGATCTTCCACCGTGGCTGTGGCACAGGATACCAGCAGAATTAACACAAATATTGCTTCTTTCACGATTCAACCCCCCATATAAAAAAAAGAAAATAGGTTGCTGGGGACTTTGTGGTCCCTAGCAGTCTATGCCTTCACACGGTTGCCGCTCTTTCTCGGGTACGGGATATTCGTGGAACTTCAAGAGCTTCTCTGCCTCGAATTTTCCAGTGAACATCTCGTGGGCCTTGATGTCCTTGTAGAATATCTTGTGCCAGGTCGCGTCGGTTCCCCAGGTTCCGTTGAAGGAGTTCTTGGTGTCCAGCCCGATCACGTGTGTCGGAATATAGACTCCCTCGCTGGTCCTCATAAGCCCGTCAACCATATCGGTGTTCCGGCCGGCACAATTCAGGGCCTTTCCGAGATCCTCGGGCGCAATGCCGTAGATCTGCTCGAACGGCGTGGTTGATGTGAAGAACGAGGTCTGCTCCTTCTCCATCTCATTTACCGCGAACATCTCCTGGATCTCTGCTCCGATGCCGCCGTAGAACTCCTTGGAATGCAGGTATTTTCCGCCAACCAAGGGCGTCGCTCCGGAATAAGTGAGCTTGGTGCTCTCGAACAGATTCAAGCCGACCTTGTCACTGCCATTTACACCGGTTACGTTCCTCTTGAGCTTGTCTGCATTCTGCGAGTATGCATTCTCCTGATCCAGCTCGATATCACCGTCACCTGACATTACGTTGTAATACTCAAGCGCAATCTTCTTGTCAACGATCGATGTGCTGACATCGATTACTCCGGTTCCGGATATCTTCTGTGCTTCGCAGAACTGTTCATATTGCACGGGCGGCACAATCGGTGGATTCGCCACAACGATTCCGCAGCATCCGAGCATAAAAGCAACTAACAATATCGCTGCTAGTGCTACTCCCTTCATAGTTCTATTCACCCCCTATTTTCATGCTACTACAATTGTGAAATTATCCCTTCCCACCAAAAAGGTGGATAAAAGGCTTCGGAAAAACTCCGAGCCTTTCAAGTTCTTTATTTAAATACAGGGCAGCCAGTCAACGCTGATAGCGCCACAGGTGGAGTTGCCCCACAGCTGGATGAACTTCTCGATGGAGAAGACACCGGTCAGGTCCTCGACGGATCTGCCGTACTCAGCGTGGCGTCCCTTCAGGTTCTTCTCGGCCAGGGGATCCCTGGAGAGCCAGCCGATGTGAGCGACACCGATCACGTTGCTGTTCAGGTTGGCTTCGAGAACACCGGTACAGCAAGCGGCGTAGCAATCATCATCTGCGTAGAGCCTGGTCTTGACCTCGGTGGTCTTCTGCAGGTGCTCAGCGTGAGTGTACATCTCGGTCAACACGGCGCCGATCTTGTAGTTCTGCACGCACAGCTTCTCAACCCACTTCTGGTCGTAGGTGCCGGTCTGGTAAGAGACGGGCATGTACTCGAACTCAGCTTCCTTGGTGAAGTTGATGTAGTCCATGCAGCAGGTGCCAGTCGGCCAGTCGCATGTTCCGTTATAGAGGCAGTCGGTCATTTCGTGGTTGACCTGCCTCTCGGCCTCGAGCTCGGTCCTCTCGGTGATCACGTTACCGGATCCGGACTCCTTCTCCACCAGCTTGGCTCCAGAGAAGCCGTACTGGGTCGAAATGATCATCTCTACGTTCTTGTATCCAACGCCCTTGACCGACGCCTTCTCGTACATGTAGTTGGCTGCGCCGGCCATGCCTATCAGGGCCATGGCAATAATTACCAAAACAGTCAGTTCCTTTCTCATTTCGTTCCCACCTCCTCATACTCTAGGATCTGAAAAGCCACTTTATGCGGCATTTATGATCCTTAGTACATCACCCCGGCCGGATAGCTGCATCCCAGGCTGAAGGCCTGGGCGCGTTCCACCAGAAAAGATGAAACTGCTAGGCTCGGCCGCGCTTGACTGCGACAGCCGAAAAGATCGTATGCCACCCTCTCCGGTGTGAGGCGCCTGATGATGTGGTTTGCATCAGATATTTGAGCATGTCTCTCAGGCACATCCATCTCCATTGGATTAATGACATATAAATCTATCGAGTATGCATAATGCCGGTTGGTGCTCTTTTGTGAACGCATATGAGTTTTAGCTATGCACATCCACAGTTTATAAGCTTTTTGGATGTATTTGACTTCCCGGTGCCATTTTTTTACATAATTACCATAATATTAATACAAGAGTTATTTTTAAACGAAAATGACCCGGTTATGCGTTTGGCGGAATGCCAGCTTTAAATTTTTTAAACTCGCGAAAAAAGATAGATATCAGCCCCAGACATGAGCCTGGAGCTTTACCGGTTTATATCTACTATTTGCTCAATTTAAATACAGGGCAGCCAGTCAACGCTGATAGCGCCACAGGTGGAGTTGCCCCACAGCTGGATGAACTTCTCGATGGAGAAGACACCGGTCAGGTCCTCGACGGATCTGCCGTACTCAGCGTGGCGTCCCTTCAGGTTCTTCTCGGCCAGGGGATCCCTGGAGAGCCAGCCGATGTGAGCGACACCGATCACGTTGCTGTTCAGGTTGGCTTCGAGAACACCGGTACAGCAAGCGGCGTAGCAATCATCATCTGCGTAGAGCCTGGTCTTGACCTCGGTGGTCTTCTGCAGGTGCTCAGCGTGAGTGTACATCTCGGTCAACACGGCGCCGATCTTGTAGTTCTGCACGCACAGCTTCTCAACCCACTTCTGGTCGTAGGTGCCGGTCTGGTAAGAGACGGGCATGTACTCGAACTCAGCTTCCTTGGTGAAGTTGATGTAGTCCATGCAGCAGGTGCCAGTCGGCCAGTCGCATGTTCCGTTATAGAGGCAGTCGGTCATTTCGTGGTTGACCTGCCTCTCGGCCTCGAGCTCGGTCCTCTCGGTGATCACGTTACCGGATCCGGACTCCTTCTCCACCAGCTTGGCTCCAGAGAAGCCGTACTGGGTCGAAATGATCATCTCTACGTTCTTGTATCCAACGCCCTTAACCGACGCCTTCTCATACATGTAGTTGGCTGCGCCGGCCATGCCTATCAGGGCCATGGCGATGATAACCAAAACAGCTATTTCCTTTCGCATTTCGTTCCCACCTCCTAATTATTACCCTCAGTTCCGGGATCGTGAGCCGCATAAATCTGCGCCTTTTCGATCCCATGTAGCTCCACACTCTGAGGATCGCAAAATCAACGGACGCCGCTGCCAGACAGGCATAGCGACCGGATGAATTGCCGATTTGTCCCTCATCAGTGTGAGGTACCTGATCTCATGATTATCGGCTGATATTTGAGTTTTTTGCTCAGGCACAACGTGAAGCTAAAGCTTGCTGGAATATAAATTTATCGAGCAATCCTGGGCAAAAACGGATATTTCGGAGCGCCACAATCCTTTAAAGGATAAGGAGTATGAGCCGTGATCGCGCTTCAAGCAGAGGGATCTGAGCCCCCGAGTTTCCCAAAATATCCTTGATCAACCGATGGTTGCACAAGCCCTAAAATAGCGTTAGCATGACTGCAGAATATTATTTTGAATGCATTAGGATCTAATTTCATCCCCATAGCAGCGGTGAACTCTGGATTAAATCGCGAAAACTGCTTAAGGATTTTGATGCTCCGGCCGGGATTTGAACCCGGGTCTTCGGCTCGAAAGGCCGGAATGATTGACCGGACTACACTACCGGAGCATTTTATTGGGGTCTTTTCATCAAATCTGCGAAACCATTCGCAAGGGCCCCCGCATCACCTCGATGATGGACCGGCGGAGGCATCTTCCATCCTCCGCGCCCTCTGCATAACGCCTGATCGTATATATGTACATTTCCTCTGGGAAGAGGACGAATAGTCCCGGGCGGATTCGAACCACCGTCGCAGGCTCCAAAGGCCTTCAGGATTGACCACTACCCCACGGGACTGTGACCTTCCAGGGATGAAAATCCCAAGGGGCATGGTATCCGCATAAGATATATATGGCCTTTTTCGGAGGGGGAAAGGAGATGAAGCTTCTCACCAAGACCCACACAAGTCAGCGCAGGCTGGTTGAGATCTTGCGAGTGATCGAGGAGTCCGACAAGCCGGTAGGAGCCCGGGCCATATCTGACTGCCTGTGCAATCGCGGATACGAGCTTGGCGAGCGGGCAGTGCGATATAACCTCAAGATCCTGGACGAGCTGGGCTTCACCCGAAAGGAGGGCTACAGCGGGCGGGTTCTGACAACGCTGGGGATGCGGGAGCTGAGCGATGCCCTGGTGGACGACAGGATCGGATTTGTGAACACCAGGATAGAGGAATACATGTATAGGACCGGCCTCGACCTCGAGCGCCGCGCCGGCGAAGTAGTGGTCAATGCCAGCATCATTCACAAAGCAGACTTCGAAAAAGTCTCGCGGATACTATCTTCGGTCTTTGACGCGGGCTATACCGTTAGCAAGAGGGTGCGTATCTTTGACGAGGGTTCTGAGATTTCATCCTTTCAGATCCCGAACGGATGCCTGGGAATAGTCACCATATGCAGCATCACCATCGATGGCATGCTCATGAAAAGGGGCATTCCTGTGAACACCAGCTATGCGGGGATAGTTGAAATCCGCGACCGTGCTCCTCAGGAGTTCACCGATCTGATCGCCTACAGCGGCTCCTCTCTGGATCCCATGAAAGTATTTATGGCGCGAAGAATGACCCGCGCCTTCGATGCCGTAATAACCGGCCGGGGAAGAGTTCTGGCCAACGTGAGAGAGATACCGACGGCCGCCGGAGACCGGGCAATCGAACTCCTAAAACTTGCACGCGAGGCTGAGCTAGGTGGCTTGATTGGGATTAGCGGGCCCGGCGAGCCGCTCCTGGGCTGTCCGGTAAGCTCAGGAAAGATCGCCCTCGCGTTCTACGCAGGCATAAATGCAGCAGTAGCCGCAGAAGAGCAGGGAATCAGGGTCAAGAACCTGCCCATATCCGCCCTCATGGACTACAGCGTCATGGATGAGCTGCAACCAGGATAAGGTTTTATAGGGCGATGTTCTGTAGAGAAAGGAATCGCGTTCATATAAATGAGGAAAGAAGATGGATTTTAGAGTGGTCATCTCAGATCCCAGTAGCGGAAAAGCATATCAGGCCGAGCTTAAGGACCCGGGAGCTTCCAAATTCCTGGGAAGGCGCATAGGCGATAAAGTAGACGGGGACGTGCTGGGACTTCCTGGATACTCAGTTCAAATCACCGGTGGGAGCGATCGCGAAGGCTTCCCCATGCGTGCAGATCTTCCGGGAACCAGACGCAGAACGATTCTTGTTTCGGGTGGCACAGGCTATAACCCCACTGCAGAGGGCAGGAGGAAGCGCAAGAGCATTCACGGTCGCGAGGTTTCGGCAGATGTAGGACAGATCAACGTTAAAGTTGTCGAAGCCGGATCCAAGCCTCTGGAAGAGCTCTTGGGCGGCGCACCCAAGGAAGAGAAGAAGAAAAAGTAAGGGATGCCGCAGGCCTTAGGCGCGCATCAAACAGACCCTATTTTTATCAGGCCCTAAGTTAGCGCAGCCGTGACCCCTGCATCAGGTCACGGACTCGGCATAAAGCGTCGGGAAGCTGCGCCCGCATTATCATCTTCATGTGCTCGGGCAGAAGGGCCGCGAATATGGCATCCATCATCCGGTCGCTTTTCATGGCCAGGTCGACCAGCTTTCGAATATGCACAGAGCGGCCCAGCTCTTCTCCAAACTCGCGTTCAATGTTCAATTCATATTCTTCAAGAGATGCCCGGCCCTGCAGGAACCCGGCCGCGGTCTCTCCGGCAACTCTTCCAGCAACCATCGCCAGCGGGATGCCGCCCCCGCTGGTGGCCAGGACCTGCCCGGCAGAGTCGCCTGCTAAAAGCACGTTTCCCTGACGAATCGACTCGGGCATGCCGCCTGCCGGGACAGTCCCGCGCATCACCGCCAGGACCTCACCTCGCTTCAACTTCTCGCCCGCAATGGGATGGTCCCAAATGAAGCGGTCCAGGATCTGAGGAAGCTTTTCCCGCCCCAGGTACGAAGCCCTCACGCCTATTCCAACATTGGCGGAGTCCGGACCCAGAGGAATGATCCAGGCATAGCCACCGGGAGCATATCTGGTGCCGAAATACATCTCCGCCGCGGAAGAATCGATATCCACATCGACCATCTCGTATTCCAGGCAGATCCCCCGCTCTCCAACGGAGTTACCCATCAGGCGGGAAAATCCCGAATGAGGCCCGTCTGCGGCGATTATCACCTCCGGCCGGATCGCTCCCCTGAGATGCCCGGAAAGCTCGATTGATTCCAGCCCGGCCCGGGCTCGCGTGGCGGGGCAGATTCTGGCCCCTGCACGCGCCGCCAAATGAGCCAGATGCCGGTCAAAGGCCCTGCGATCGATCACCCGGCCGTCTACGGCAAACTCCTTGCAGCTGCCGGAAGGAGAATAGAGGCGCTGAATCTTTGTTCTGTGCAAAACGTACCGCGCGGGAACGTCGGCCAATGCAGCAGGCAGCATTGCCTTAGGCAAGAGCGCCCTCAGCTCATGCGCCTCGGGAAGAAAGCCGCCGCACTGCACCGGCGTGCCTATCTCGGCCTTTGCATCGATCAGCATCACTTCTGCGCCCAATCGTGCCGCCACCTCCGCGGCCGTGGAGCCGGCCGGCCCAGCGCCCACCACCGCCACCTGGATCTTGTCACTCATAGGCGGGCCGTCATCCCGAAATCCAGAAGCGCTCCTTCGATCTCTTCAAAGGCCAGGTACAGCTCGTCTTTTTGGCGCTCCATCTGCTCCCGCCGGGGCTCGGCCGAGAGCCAGATCTGCCTTTCGTCCCCGCGCACCATCTTGACGCAGGCCAGCATATCCGCCTGCGAAAGCCGGTAGACGATGTGGCTTCCGGTGGGCGTGTACCACAGATTGTGCAGGCCCTTGATCTTCTCGACGAACTGGTCCCAGGGCAGATGCTCGGGCATAGAAGCCCCATCGGCGCGAACCGGCCGCAGATCGATCGTGAGGTCGAGATGAGCCCGCTCTCCGGTGACCTTTCCTTCGATCCTCTTGAGTATGGCGTGATATCGCGAACTGTTCCTGTTCACGATCGGGACCTCTCCGGAAAAGATCTTTGCCGCGATATCGGGAAAGAACGGAGCCAGCCGAAGGTTGTCGGTTCGCGGCGTGGCCAGCGACACGCCCACAAAGAACAATGCGCTCAATGTGAGGCCCACCAGAACCCCGTGCTCGGTCAGGTAAGGCGAGATCGTATCCAGGGACTGCTTGAGCCAGAACTGCTCGTAAGCGATGAGCAGGATCTGCGTTCCGCCTCCAACGATCAGAGCGGCCAGCGCGCCCCACTTAGTGGCCCTCTTCCAGTAGAGCCCGCCGATTATCGGGAAGAAGTAGGAAGTGGTGCCGATAACAGTGGCTATGATCACCGCATCCATGATGCTCTCCACGTTCAGGGCGATGAAGGCCGCGATCGCGATCATTAGCACGACCAGAATCCGGTTGACAATCATCATCTGCTTCATGGTGGCGGTGGGCAGCAGATGCCTCTGCACCAGATCGCGCGAGATACAGGAAGCGCCAGAGGTGGCGAAGGTGTCCGCACAGGACATGGATGCAGCCGCAAAGCCTATGGTGATAACTGCCAGGACCAGCGGCGAGACGCTCTCGCTGATCACGCGCAAGTACAGCATCTCAGCCTCAACCTCACCAGCAGGCGGCGGATAAATGACGCTCAGTCCAAGGGCGGTCAGAAGACAGCAGGTATAAACCGCCGCCAACAGCAGGCCACCCAGGATGAGGCCTCGTTTTGCAGAACGCTCGTCGCGCGCCGCCCAGACCTTCTGCCAGGGGTCCTGTTCCGCGACCCAGCCTGGAAGGAGCGCCATCTGAAAAACCAGTACTCCCAGGAGGCCTCCCATTACCAGCGGATCCCACCATTCAGAGCCGCGCAGAGCCGCGGCCTCCATGAGCGTAAATCCTTCCCCCGCAGAGCGCGTGAGGACCAGGGAGGTGACGAAGACCGCAAGGCCTGCGAGAAGCAGATACTGAATGATGTCGGTCCTGACCACAGCCCGAAAGCCACCGATGCTGACGTAAAGCGCCACAGATACGGCCATGATGAGAATTGCATTCAGAGCGGGGACTCCGAAGAAAGTTCCCAGGACCAGCTTGAATCCTATGAAATCAACTACGGAGAAGAGCACCATCATCATCGCGACGGCCACGGCCACCGGCGCCCGGATGATGGGATCGTAGCGGATCTCCATGAGCTCCGGCTGGGTGAGAGCAGGGATGTTCTTGATCCTGCCCGCGATGCCGGCCAGGATGATCAGGGCTGCGATATTGGGAAAGACCCACAACCAGATAGATCCTATGCCGATCAATAGAAACAGCCCGGTGGCCAGCAGCAGAGCGCTGGCCGTAATCCAGGAGGATGCGGCCGAAAATCCTACCGTGATTGCGGAAAGCTCTCTTCCGGCCAGCCAGAAATCGGTGACGGACTTCTGGCGGCGTGAAGATACCAGGCCGACCGCGGCCAGTGCTGCGATGTATATTACCAATAGTGTCAGGAATAGGTGATAGGCATCCATTGGACCACCGGACGGGGAAACGATCTGCTGATATTTAACGTGTAGGACAGCAACTACTTAAGTGCAAGAACCCTAGCCTCATTCGAGGTTGTCAGATGAGGAGCAGCATAACTAAAACGGGCAAGGAGCGCGCGCCTCACAGGGCGCTCTTAAAGGCCACAGGGCTGACCGATGAAGAGATCGCGCGCCCCTTCATAGGCGTCGTCAATTCCTGGAACGAGTTCATCCCCGGACACATTCACCTGGACAAGCTCGCCCAGGCGGTCAAGGCCGGCATTCGATCTGCAGGTGGCGTTCCCTTCGAGTTTCATACTATAGGCGTCTGTGACGGGATCGCTATGGGCCACGCCGGCATGAGATATTCCCTGCCCAGTCGCGAGCTGATCGAGGACTCAATCGAGATCATGGCCGAGGCCCATCAGCTGGACGGCCTGGTCATGATCCCCTCCTGCGACAAGATCGTTCCCGGGCATCTCATGGCCGCGGGAAGGCTTGACCTTCCGACAATCGTTGTGACCGGCGGCCCGATGATGCCTGGCTACGGCTGCGACAAGAATCTGGACCTGATAAACGTCTTTGAGGGCTGGCAGGCCGGAGGCGAGACCCTCTCGGTCCTGGAAGATATGGCCTGTCCAGGGGCCGGGTCATGTGCCGGGCTGTTCACTGCCAACACCATGGCCTGCCTTACCGAGGCCATGGGACTCAGCCTGCCGGGATGCGCCACTGCTCACGCCGTTGATGCCCGCAAGGTGAGAATTGCCAAGCATACGGGAATGAAGATCATGGAGCTGGTAGAGTCTGGCACATCCGCCCGCCAGATCGTTACCAAAGAGGCCATTGATAACGCCATTCGCGTGGATATGGCCATTGGCGGCTCCACCAACACCGTCCTGCACATACCGGCCGTCGCCGCTGAGTTCGGAATCGACCTGAACCTGGACCGCTTCGACCAGCTCAGCCGGGAGACGCCTCACCTGGTGAACCTCCGGCCCGGCGGTCCGTATCACATGCTAGACCTGGATCACGCTGGTGGAATACAAGGAGTTATGAGCCGCCTCAAGTCCCTGCTCAACCTGGATGTCCTGACGGTCAGCGGCGGCACGCTAGGGGAGAACCTCGACCATTTCAAACCCCTCAACCCTGAGACTTACGCACGTGTAATCGCCACTCTGGAGTCTCCGGTACATCCCGAAGGAGGGATTGCGATCTTGCGCGGAAGCCTGGCACCTGACGGATCGGTGGTAAAACAGATTGCAGTGTCCAAGTCCATGCTCAAGCACACTGGCCCGGCTGTGGTTTACGACTCGGAGGAGGAGTCCATGGCTGGAATCCTCAGCGGAGAAGTGAAGGCAGGCGACGTAGTGGTGATAAGATACGAAGGGCCGAAGGGCGGGCCGGGCATGAGGGAGACTCTCGCGCCCACGTCGGCCATCGCCGGGGCAGGACTGAGCGAGTCGGTCGCCCTCATCACCGACGGCCGGTTCTCCGGAGGAACGCGCGGGCCCTGCATCGGACACGTCTCGCCCGAAGCAGCGGCTGGAGGACCCATCGCCCTGATTGAGAACGGTGACATAATCGAGATCGATATTCCTGAAAGGAAGCTCAACCTGCTGGTGAAGGCCGAGGTGCTGGAGCGGCGGAAGAGATCCTGGCGGCCCCCGGAGTCCCGGATCAAGAGCGGCATTCTGGACCGCTACCGGAGATCGGTCACCTCAGCCAGCCGTGGCAGTGTGCTGCGATGAGCGATATCCGGTGCTTCGTGGCCGTAGACCTGCCAGAGTCCATGCGCGAGGATATCGGGCGGGTTCAGAGGGAACTCGCCCTTCCCGGGCTGCGGCTGGTGCGGCCGGAGCTGGTTCATGTGACCCTCAAGTTCCTGGGCGAGGTTCCCGAGAGCCGGGTGCAGAAGATCGCCCAGGCCCTGAGGGAGATTGAGGCTTCATCCTTTCAGGCAGGGGTCAAAGGTATGGGCGCTTTTCCCGGAAGGTCTATCCGCGTGGTCTGGCTGGGGCTGGAGGGAGACTTTCAGGGACTCTACCAGAAGGTCGAAGAGGCGCTGGGGCCGCTGGGATTTAAACGCGAGGAGAGGGGCTTTTCTCCTCACGTGACCATCGGCAGGGTGGGCCGCCCGGACGGGACGATCAGCAGGCAGCTGGCTCCGAAGATTGAGCAGTTCGCAGACCTGGATCTGGGCCGGTTCACGGTGAACAGATTTTTCCTGAAGAAGAGCACCCTCACTCGAGGAGGGCCGATCTACGACAATCTTGAAGAGTACCCTCTGCGAGATTTTAAGTGAGGTACAAAAACGGGTCAAGCCGTCGCCAGCGGACCGGGATGCGCTGAAAGAGGCGGCCGCATCCATCATCTCCAAGATCGACCTCTTGGCAAAAGATAGCAACCAGGAAGTGAAGGGCATACTGGTAGGCTCGGCCGCCCGCAACACCTGGCTGGCAGGAGACTACGACCTGGATATCTTCCTGGCTGTGCCGGAGAGCGGAGATCTGGAAAAGGCCATGAAGATTGCCCGCCGGGTGGGCAAGGACTATGAAGAGAAATATGCTGAGCACCCTTATGTCCATGCCAGGATAGATGGATTTGATGTGGACCTGGTCCCCTGCTACCAGCTGCCAGACGCTTCCTGCCTCAAATCAGCCGTGGACCGGACCCCCTTTCACACTAAATATATAGCCGCCCGGATCTCCGGCCTGGAAGACGAAGTCCTCCTGCTCAAGCAGTTCATGAAAGGGGTAGGCGTTTATGGGTCGGAGCTGAAGGTGGGAGGCTTTTCCGGCTACCTTACTGAGCTATTGATCCTACGCTACCGCTCCTTCCCGGGCACTCTGGAGGCTGCCTGCAGCTGGAAGCCGGCAGAGACCATTGATCTGGAAGGCAGGGGAAAAGTCCCCGTCCGGGAGCCGCTAATAGTGATCGATCCTGTTGATCCGGGACGAAATGTGGCCGCAGCTCTGACTTTGGATAAGATGTTTCAATTCGTAGCCGCAGCCCGCTGTTTCCTGAAGAATCCTCATCTGGAGTATTTCTTTCCGAAGAACCCTGATCTGCTCTCGGACCGGGAGCTGCTGCAGGCCATCGATGAGAGGGGAAGCCAGATCGTGCTGGTGGAGTTCGAAGCACCGGAGGTGGTGGAAGACGTTCTCTTTCCCCAGCTGCGAAAGGCGGAGGGGGCAGCAAAGGCGCTCTTGGAGCGAAACGGCTTTTCACTTCTGCGTAGCGATGTGGATGCCATTGGCAGGCGTGCTCTGATGCTCTTTGAGCTGGAATCCTGGGAGCTTTCCAGTGTCAGCAAGCGTTGGGGCCCTCCAGTCTGGGAAGAGGCCCATATGGCAAGGTTCCTGGCGGCCCATCCGGATCCGATATCAGGGCCCTACATCGAGGATGGACGGGCGGTAGTTGAGCTTTCTCGCAAGTGGACGAGAGCCAGCGACCTTCTGGCAGAGGAGCTTCCCCGGCTTTCGTTGGGAAAACACCTCGCTCCAGCGGTAAGATCGGGATACAAAATATATGCGGGGACAGAGCTGGCAGCCCTCCCGGGCCACGAACTGCGGCTCTTCCTCACCCGCTATCTAAAGGCCCGGCTCCGGATGTGTTGAGCTGTCGCTGAAGCATTTCCAATAAGGTTTCTGGACCCGTTTCACTTCCTTTATTCGATCCGCCACTTTCAGATCCACGCCCTTGATCTGCAGTGCGCCCCCCTGCCAGGACCTGAGCACGGCCACCACCGCCCCGGCTTGGGCCTCCAGATTGTAGCCGCCCTCCAGCGTGGCGGCCACCCTTCCCTCGCAGCACTCCAAAGCTATCTTTTGCACCACGGCGGCCATGAAGGCAAAACCATCTGCATTAAGGCTCATTCCTCCCAGTGGGTCCTTGTTATGGGGGTCCTGTCCTGCTGACACTAATATTATGTCCGGGTCGAACTCGCGGGCCGCCGGGTAGAGCAGCTCTCTGTATACCATGGCGTAGCCCTCATCTCCGGTGCCGGAGGGGAGCGGGACGTTGAACTTCGTGCCCTCCGCTCCTTCTTCGCCCACATCGGTCATGCGGCCCGTTCCCGGGTAGTGTGGAAACTGGTGAGTAGAGAAGTACATAACCGATCTATCGGAATAGAACATGGCGTTGGTGCCGTTGCCGTGATGCACGTCCCAGTCCACGATCAGCACTTTCCCGAGGCCCCGTGCCTGCGCATGTTTGGCGGCAATGGCCACGTTGTTGAAGATGCAAAATCCCATTCCCCGGTTGGGCATGGCATGGTGGCCGGGAGGCCGAACCAGTGCAAAAGCGTTGTCGTAGCCGTCCATGACGGCATCAACGGCAGCGATGGTGCCACCGGCAGCCAGCAGAGCGACATCATAAGAGTCCTTGGACAGGACGGTGTCCACATCCAGATGTCCTCCGCCATGCTCGCAGACGACCTTTACCTGATCGATATACCTTCGTCCGTGAACCGTCGCCACCTGCTCGACCGTCGCCGGCTCAGGCGAAATAAAATCGACGGCCAGGCCGGAGTTATTTATGGCCTCCAGAATGGCCGTTAGCCTCTCTTTCTTCTCAGGATGAAATCCTGTTTCGTGCTTTAGGTACATGGGATGGTAGATGACGCCTGTTTTGGTCATGATGACTTGAATATCACAACATACTAAATAAAAGCTATTTCCTGAGATTGTGCTCAGCCATCAGGCGATCTAACATCAAGGAGTCTGGACTCTCGATTTTCGATTAAATAATCATTAGATGGTCATAGATCCCTGCATAATTGGTAGCCGCATTATTCGAACGCAGGCCATGATTTCTTTATGGAGAGCGATTGCTTCAAATCGTTTTCTGGCGAGCCTGGGATTGGACCCAGGTCTTGGCTATTTAGGCCTGCAGCGGGCAGATCAAAAGGCCACCATGCAGCAAGATCGGCCTAATGTGAGCGGTTTTCCCAGTAATAGCAGAATCCGTTTCTTTCTCAATTGCAAAAAAATTCTCGGCCAGGACGACCTCTGATGCTGAACGAACACGGTCTTAGGCTGCGAATAAGGACCAAAAAAGATATAATAGGGAAATACTCTATCACTACCCTATAATCCCCTAGGGGATTAGGAGGGTGATGTAGCTATATACATGTCTGAGAACCGCCAGGCAGTGGTGGCCGTGCTAGATAGGGGCACCATAATGAAATAGCATGGCGATCGAGGACTTTACCCCAAGCAATAGTTTTAAGAATAATCAGACTGTATGCTGCAAAAAGTATTCCGAAAGGGAAATTAGGAGGTTAAAAGATGAAGAAATTGGCTGCAATTACGCTTACATCGATGATGCTGTTGTTGGCAACAGCGATGGTGGTCGGCGCAGTCGATTCAGTGCAAGTGAGAGGTGAGGTCCAGACCGTCGTTGACGGCACTACCGTAAGCTGGAACCCCCAGAACTTCGCTGGATTCTACTATGACATCGATGACAATCTCGGCAACGAACAGATCGAGATGGCCATCACCGACAACAAGCTGGAAGAGCCCAATGGCGTCAAGTACACCAGCTCAACTCAGCTGAACGACTTCGAGTTCGAGGATTGGGGCTGGTACAACTCCATAGGCTTCATGGGTGAGAATTACTTCGCTGGCTATAGCGATCAGGAGCCCACCGTTAACGGTGTGGAGATCGCCCCACAGCTCTATGTGGAATCTACCGACACCAACCTGCTGGTAGATGAGCAGCTCCTGAAGGTGCTCATGGATGACGACACTGAGATGACCGTCACCTCCGGCACACCCCTCAAGCTTAAAGAGGGCTACGAGCTGGCCATCAAGTCCATAGACATCGACGGAAACAAGGTCTACCTCGAGCTGTCCAAGGACGGCTCTGTTGTTGACAGCAAGGTCATTTCCCCGTCCAAGGACGGAGCGACCATGGCTGACAAGACCTACTACTACAAGATGGACATCGGAGACACCCAGGATATCGTCATCATCGGCGCTCACTTCAAGAACGCCTTCCGTGGCGCTGACACGAACCTGGCCACCGTTGATGGAATATTCCAGGTATCCGATACCGCATCTGATGTCGAGGTCGACACCGAGTACGAAAAGATGAGGATCTCCAGCGTCTCTGCCGACTCCATCACCATGGACAACAAGGACAATTCCATCACCCTGAGCAAGAACAAGGACACCGCCTTGATGCCCGACATCGCCATCAAGACCGCCGATCAGGACACCATCACCGCTGAGGACCCGCTCAGGTTCTACATCTACAAGGAGTACACCGAGCCCGGCACATATGAGCTAAGAGGCGCTGTACAGGGCGTCGTCGACGGCGCTACAGTAGCCTGGACTCCTGAGACCTTCGCTGGATTCTACTACGACATCGATGACAATCTCGGCAACGAACAGATCGAGATGGCCATCACCGGCAACAAGCTGGAAGAGCCCAATGGCGTCAAGTACACTACCTCAACTCAGCTGAACGACTTCGAGTTCGAGGATTGGGGCTACTACAACTCCATAGGCTTCCAGGGCGAGAACTACTTCGCTGGCTACAGCGATCAGGAGTACAACGACATTACACCCAGGCTCTACGATGCCTCTGAAGACACGAACCTGCTGGTAGATGAGCAGCTCCTGAAGGTGCTCATGGATGACGATACTGAGATGACCGTCACTTCTGGCACACCCCTCAAGCTTGAGGAGGGCTACGAGCTGGCCATCCAGTCCATAGATATCGACGGAAACAAAGTCTTCCTGGCTCTGAGCAAGGATGGTCAGGTAGTTAGCGAGAAGGTCATTTCCCCGTCCAAGGACGCCGCGACCATGGCCGACAAGACCTACCACTACAAGAAGACCATCGGAGACACCAAGGACATCGTCATAGTTGCTGTCCACTTCAAGAATGCCTTCCGAGGCGCAGACCAGAACCTGGCCACCGTTGACGGAATATTCCAGGTATCTGATACCGCATCCGACGTCGAGGTCGACACCGAGTACGAAAAGATGAGGATCTCCAGCGTCTCTGCTGACACCATCATCATGGACAACAAGGACAACTCCATCACTCTGAGCAAGAACAAGGACACCGCCCTGATGCCTGGCATCGGTATCAAGACCGCCGATCAGGACACAATCGACGCTGACAATCCGCTCAGGTTCTACATCTACAAGACCGCAACCATCGAGGGCGCTGCCGCTGAGGTCGCCCCCGTTGAGGTAGCCGCTCCCGTTGAGGCTGCTCCCGCTGAGGAAGTCGCCCCCGCTGAAGAGGCTGCCCCTGTCGAAGAGGCTCCCGCTGAAGAGGTAGCTCCTGCTGAAGAAGCTGCCCCCGCCGAAGAAGAGGCTCCCGCTGAAGAAGCTGCTCCCGCCGAGCAGCCTGGATTCGAGGGCATCTTCGCAATCGCTGGCCTGATGGCAGTCGCCTATCTGGTCATCGGAAGGAGACAGTAAGTAAAAACATCCTGGAGGGCAACAGCACCGCTCTCCAGAGCTTATCTCTTTTTCCCGCAATCTTTGAGCACGATCTCAGCGACATTCTATAGCTCAATCTCAACATCCTATCGGGCCTAGCGGTCTGGCTTCTTAACCAAAAAGCTATTATCGATAGTGTATCAAGTGCCCTGTAACACTCCTGGCCAGGATGTATTTTGCGAATTACCATCGCAAATGATCGGACAGATTCGCAAAAACTGCCAAGAGAAATGCACATAAACCAAAGGAGGGACCTTATTTGAGGAAGATTGCATCGATTTTGCTTCTTGCACTCATGCTGCTGACTGCAGGCACGATTGCATCGGAGCATGCCACCGAAGAGACCGCAAATGTATCTGAAGATATTGAGGAAATGGCTGAAGAGCCTTCCGAAAGCGCCTCTGATGCGGCCCACAGCGAAGAGGCTGCAAAAGAAGAGGCCCCAGCAATGTCCGCTCCTGCTGAAGGGCACGCAGAGGAGACCGCTGCCCCTGAACAGGCTGCTACACCTGCACCCGGATTTGAGGGCGTCTTTGCCGTTGTTGGCCTGATGGCTGTCGCATTCATGGTTATTGGAAGAAGAGGTTGAGGATTCTCCTCATCTTTATTTTTGAAATTTCTGAAGTTATTTAATATATCTAAATCCTGAAGTGATTTAAGCAAACAATGTTTAAGCAGAAATAGCCCTTTTCTGTAAGCAATAGTTTTATTTGTCTTCCCGTACATACTCTAAGCAAAATTGGAGCATGGAGGATTGTAATGAAAATCGGAATAATCTCTATTGCGGCAATATTTTTGCTGCTGGCCTCTTCTGCCCTGGCCTCAGAGACTGCCGCATCAGCAGCTTCAACCAATGAGACACAGATGAATATCGTCGAGACAGCAATTGCTGCAGGGAACTTCGTCACGCTGGTTGAGGCAGTTGAGGCTGCAGGCCTTGCCGACACGCTGAGCGGTGTGGGGCCATTCACCGTATTTGCCCCAACGGACGAAGCCTTTGCCAAGATCCCCAAGGAACAACTGGATGCTCTGATCGGCAATAGAGCTGCACTAATTTCGGTGCTTACCTACCATGTTGTGCCTGGAGAGGTCGTTTCATCAGATCTGGCTAACGGAATGAAGCTTCAGACCGTAGAAGGACAGGACCTCACTGTAAACATCACCGACGGAAGCGTAATGATAGACGGCGCGAAGGTCATCCAGCCTGATGTTATGGCCAGTAACGGTGTCATCCATGCAATCGATACCGTTCTGATGCCCCCGGCAATGTCTGAAGTGCAGAGCGTCATGGAAGACCTAAAGACAGGTGCAGAAGAGGTCAAAGCCAGCATCGAGAAGCCAGCTGAAGGGCATGCAGAGGAGACCGTTCCCCCACAGCAAGCCGCTACACCTGCTCCAGGATTCGAAATTGTCCTGGCCCTGGCAGGCATAATGGCCGTGGCATATATGACCTTTGGCAGAAGAAGCTAGGTCGGATATTGCACCCCCAAAATTTTTATATTTAATAATAATATTTATATTTTTAATGATGTCTTATTCGATTGCGGCGATATTGCCGGCACATAACGCAGGACTAAAAAGCGTTATAAGTCATAATTGCATAATAATATTAGGATGGAGAGTGATATTATCCCAAACCAGAGCATTCGTGAGGCCCAGTTCTGGCATAAGCTCGATGGCGACGTACAGTGTACGCTGTGCAATCAGATGTGCCGCATCAGACCCGGCAAACGAGGGTTGTGCGGTGTGAGGGAAAGCCGAGACGGAACCCTGATGACATTGGTGTATGGAAATTTGATCGCAGCCAACGTAGACCCGATCGAGAAGAAACCGCTATTTCACTTTCTGCCGGGAAGCCTCTCCTATTCTATCGCCACCGCCGGCTGCAACTTCCGCTGCCTTCACTGCCAGAATGCCGACATTTCGCAGCTTCCCAGAGAAACGGGACAGGTTCCAGGAGGCTTCGTCCCTCCCAAAGAGGTGGTAGCCGAGGCCATCGCAGACCGCTGCCAGTCCATCTCCTACACCTATACCGAACCCACCATCTTCTTCGAATACGCCCATGACGTAGCTGCTCTGGCGAAAGAGGACGGACTCAAGAACGTCTTCGTAAGCAATGGATACATGGGCCAGGAAGCCGCAGAATCGATAATTCCGGTCCTTGATGCCATAAATATCGACCTCAAAGGCGATGACCAATTCTACCGCAAAGTCTGCGGAGCAAAGCTCGAACCTGTAAAGCAAAACATCAAGTTCTTCTGGGATCGCGGGGTTTGGGTGGAGGTCACAACCCTGATTATTCCCGGCTACAATGACTCTGAAGAGATTCTCCGAGAAATTGCTGCCTTCCTGGCAGAGGTGAGCCCGAACATACCCTGGCATGTGACGGCTTTTTATCCTACCTACAAGCTCAGAGACGCGCCCCCAACAAGTGCCGGGCAACTGAGAAAAGGGGTGGAAATCGGCCGTCAGGCAGGTTTGAAGTATATCTATGCCGGAAACATCCCCGGAGAGGATGAGAACACCAGGTGTCCGTCCTGTGGAGAGATCCTGATTGAGCGCCTGGGATTCAGGGTCATGAGAAATTCGGTGTCCGACGGCCTATGCCCCAAATGCGGTTCGCGGATTGCTGGAGTATGGCGCTAGACCTATATCTTTATCTGCAAACAGGCCGATAAAATCGTTCATGCCGTTTTGCAGCTTAGAGGAGGCCATTGAAGACGTCCGGAAGGGCCGGTTCATTATAATACTTGACGACGAGAACCGCGAGAACGAAGGCGATCTTATGATGGCCGCGGAAAACGTCACGCCGGAGTCCATAAACTTCCTGGCGAAATACGGCCGCGGTCTGATCTGCATGCCCATGACTGCAGACCGGCTCGATGAACTGGATCTGCCGCTGATGACCACCAACAATACCGAATCGATGGGCACGGCTTTTACCGTATCTGTGGATGCCCGGAGAAATACCACGACCGGGATATCGGCCTTTGACCGTGCGGCAACCGTCAAAGCCCTGATCGAACCTGAGACAACGCGGCATGATTTGATGACTCCGGGCCATCTATTTCCCCTGCGAGCCAAAAGGGGGGGCGTCTTGAGGAGAACCGGCCATACCGAAGCCTGCGTGGACCTGTGCCGGCTGGCCGGACTTTACCCGGCAGGAGTGATCTGTGAGGTCATGGACGAAGACGGCACCATGGCCCGGCTGCCGCAGCTCGAGAAGTTCGCTGCTGAACATGGCCTCAAGATGGTGACCATAGAAGATCTCATAAGGCACCGGCTGAAGCTGGAAAAACTCATTCGCAAGATCTCCGACGTGTCCATGCCTACCGAATACGGCGATTTCCGGGCTGTAGGATATGAATCGATTCTGGACGGCCAGTGTCACGTGGCCCTGGTGGCAGGCGACCCGACTGCAGAGGACGCGCTGGTGAGGGTGCATTCCGAGTGCCTGACCGGAGACGTATTCCGCTCCAGACGCTGTGACTGCGGAGAGCAGCTCTCCCGGGCTTTAAAGATGATCAGCCAGAACGGCAACGGTGTTCTGCTATACATGCGGCAGGAAGGCCGGGGCATCGGTCTCGCCAATAAGCTCCGGGCCTACAAGCTGCAGGAAAACGGCTCGGACACCGTAGAGGCCAACCGGAAGCTGGGCTATCCGGCCGACCTCCGGGACTACGGAATCGGGGCCCAGATCCTGGCCGACCTGGGCCTGGCCAGGATCCGGCTGCTCACCAACAACCCCCGCAAGATCATCGGCCTGGAGGGTTACGGGCTGCAGATCGTGGAGCGGGTGCCGCTGGAGATACCGCCGAACAGCGTTAACCGCCGGTATCTGGAGACCAAGAGGGACAAGCTCAACCACCTCTTGCTCCAGAACGAATCCACTTGATGATTAGTCGATGGTGATGCGGGTCTTGGCGGTGACCACTTCTTTGGGCAGCGTGATCTCCAGGACCCCTTCCTTTAGGCTGGCACTGGCCTCATCCACTTTTACGGCCACGGGCAGCTTCAATATGCGTTCGAACTTCCTGTAGGTACGCTCGCGCTTGTGAAAGTCCTTCTCCAAGACCTCGGCCTCCGTCTTCCTCTCGGCCACCACCCGCAGCTCGTCCTCGGCGATGCTGATATCCACGTCTTCCTTCTCGATTCCCGGAAGGTCCATGGTCACGATCAAGCTCTCGTCGGTCTCCTTCATGTCTGCAAGGGGCATCATGACGGACCGGTCCAGCGGCGTCTTTTCCGCCTCTTCCATCAGCTCGTTCATCCTCTTCTGAAGCTTCTGCATTTCATCGACGGATTTGGACTCGAAGTCGGAGAGCCCCAGGTCTTCCATTAGCCGGTTCATCCTCTTCTGCAGCCGTCTTACCTCATCGTAGGGAATTATGCCTGCCATATTATCACCTGCAATAAATGCGGGCCGACAACTTATATTTGTTCCGATAGATACGCGTCCTGAATTTTCACCACTTCCGCAGAGTCACGAGCTGCGGCATATTCCGAGAGCGGCTCGCGGTTCAGCTGCAGGAAGACCTGGCCCCAGGAGAACTTGGATAGGATCGTCTCTGCCCTTTCCCGGTCTCCCATGATGTACAGGGCAGCGGCCAGGGCCTCCACGGTCGAGAGCATAAAAGGCTTCCCGAAGTTCACCGGATTGGCGGCCAGCAGAAACGGGAGGGCCCTGGATTTGAGGCTCAGCCGGGAGAAGACTTCCTCGGCCCGCTCCCAGCTGCAGTCCAGGGCGGCCAGACATGCTACGTCCCGGTCAGCCGGAGACAGGGCCTTCGGAGAAACGGGGCTTAACACCAGACAGCGCCGCAGGTCGTTCATATGGGTGGTCAGCCGAACCAGGCCGAAGCGGGCCAGCTTCTTGCCTGTGCACTTCTTGGGATCGCACTGAGCAGCGTGGTAAACAACTAAATTCATTGCGGGCGTTTTATCCACCGATAATCCTATTAACATTGTGTTCATCTCCCTTTCCCAGCCATTGGGCAGGAGCTTACCGATGAGCGAGGTAGCAAAGGAATACGACTTCAAGCAGGTAGAGGAGAAGTGGGTCCGCAGCTGGGACAAGTCGGCCTATTACTTCGACTGGGAATCGAATCGGCCTCAGTACATCATAGACACGCCGCCGCCCTATCCCACCGGGAACTTCCACATTGGCAACGCCCTCAACTGGTGCTACATGGACTTCGTGGCCCGCTACAAGCGCATGAGGGGCTACAACGTGATGTTTCCCCAGGGCTGGGACTGCCACGGCCTGCCGACAGAGGTCAAGGTGGAGGAGATCCACCACATCACCAAGAACGAGGTTCCGCGAGAGGAGTTCCGGCGGATGTGCGAGGATCTGACCCACCAGGCCATAGATCGCTTTCACCTGTCCATGGACCGTTTGGGCCTGTCCATCGACTGGTCCAACGAGTACGTCACCATGAACCCGGAGTACTACGTCAAGACCCAGCGCTCCTTCGTTCAGATGCACAAAAAGGGCCTGATTTACCGCGAGGATCACCCCGTCAACTGGTGCCCACGCTGCGGGACAGCCATCGCTTTTGCCGAGGTGGAGTATGACTCTCGCACCACTACCCTCAACTACATGCGCTTTGCCGCCGGGGACGGTCAGGTGGAGATTGCCACCAGCCGTCCGGAGCTCCTGCCGGCCTGCGTCGCGGTAGCCGTCAATCCCGGGGACGAGCGCTACCGGAAATACATCGGCTCCAAGGTCACCGTCCCTCTATTCGAGTACGAGGTCCCGGTCTTCTCCGATCCGGCTGTTGACCCGGCCTTCGGAACCGGAATTGTGATGATCTGCACCTTCGGAGACAAGCAGGACGTTCGCTGGTGGATGGAGCACGGCCTGCCGCTCCGCCAGGCCATAGACCGAAGCGGCCGCATGACCGAGATCGCCGGACCCTATTCGGGCCTCACCGTGGACGAGACCAAGAAGGCCATCATCCACGACATGCTTGAGAAGGGCATTATCTTCAAGCAGGAACCATTGGACCAGAACGTAGGACTCTGCTGGAGGTGCAAGACCCCCATCGAGATTCTCTCCGAGAGGCAGTGGTTCGTGAAGATCGATTCCGAGGACATCAAGAAGACGGCGGACGAGATCGAATGGATTCCGCCGCACATGAAGACCAGGCTCAGGAACTGGGCCGACTCGGTGGAATGGGACTGGTGCATCTCGCGGCAGAGGATATTTGCCACCCCCATACCGGTATGGTACTGCCAGGACTGCGACGAAGTAATGGTGGCTGAAGAAGAATGGCTGCCGCTGGACCCCACCAGGAAAAAGCCGCCCGTCAAGTGCAAATGCGGCAGCGACAATTTCGTTCCCGAGGAGGACGTCCTGGACACCTGGATGGACAGCTCGATCTCCGCGCTGGTCGTCAGCGGCTGGCCCGACCGGAAGGACGCACGATATCCGACTCAGCTCCGACCGCAGGGACACGACATCATACGCACCTGGGCCTTCTACACCATATTGAGAAGCCGGGCCCTGGTGGGAGCCAGGCCCTGGGACGCAATCCTGGTCAACGGCATGGCTCTGGGTGAAGACGGCCACAAGATGTCCAAGTCTCTGAACAACTTCATCCGTCCGGAGGAGGTCTTCGACACCAACGGGGCCGATTCGCTGCGCCAGTGGGCAGCTCTCGGAGGCAGCCCCGGAAACGACATCATGTTCCAGTGGAAGGAGATCACTGCCGCCAGCCGCTTCCAGCAAAAATTGTGGTCGATTTACCGGTTTGCATCTCCCTTCATGGCCAGGACCGACGCCCAGCCCGGCCAGGTTGACCGGTGGCTGGAAGGAGAGCTGAACCGGCTGATCGAAAACGTGACCTGGGCCATGGAGCGGTACCAGTTCGACGAGGCCTTCCGCCAGATCAGGGTCTGGGCCTGGGACGTCCTGGCCGACAACTACATCGAGCTGGTAAAGGCCAGGCTGTACGGGCCGGACTGTGAGGAGAAAAGGGCGGCCCAGAACACGCTCTTTGTGGCTCTGGAGACGCTTTCCAGGCTGATGTCTCCCTTCATGCCCTTCATCTCCGAGGAGATTTACAGCACACTGGCCGGAAAGAGCGTTCACCTTCAGCCCTGGCCGGAGGCCTCCGGAACGACCGCCGATTCTGCCGGAAGGGCCATCAAGGACATCGCCGCCGCGGTCAGGCGCTACAAATCGGAAAAAGGCCTGCCATTAAACGCTCCCCTCTCCGGAATAGCCGTGTACTCATACCTGAACCTGGAGACCGTAGACCTGGCCGGAGTGGCAAACGCATCGGTGGAGAGCCATTCGGGCCGCCCGGAGATCGAGATGCGGCCAACAGCGGTCAAGCCGCAGATGAAGGTCCTGGGCCCCAAGTTCAAAGGAAAGAGCGGGGCGATCATGAAGGCCCTGGAGGCCATGGACGCATCCGAGGTCTTCCGGCAGAAAGAGACGGGGTCCATTCAGGTGGAGATCTCCGGAGAGCAGATCCCGCTTCCGCCCGATGCAGTCGAGATCGCTATGCAGACCCTGTCTGCAGGAGCGGCCGTGGACATAATTGAGGTGGACGGGGCAACCGTTCTCGTGAAGAGATGATCGAGGTCGAGGTCAAGGCCAGGGCCCGGCCCGATACCCTGCAGAAAATCCTGTCTCTGGGCGCGGTCCCGATCAAGGTGGAGAACCACTGCGACATTTATTTCAATTCCCCCCTTCATTCCTTCCTGGAGAGCGACGAGGCCCTTCGCATCCGCATCAAGGAAGGGGGAGCCCGGCTGACCTACAAGGGTCCCAAACTGGACCAGAAGACCAAATCACGCCAGGAGATGACGGTCGAGGTAGACGATCCGGCCATGATGGAAGAGATCCTGGCCGCTCTTGGATTTTCCCGGTCTGCCGTAGTCCGCAAATGCAGGTCGAAGTATAAGCTTGGAGCAGCGACGATGGCTCTTGATGAGGTCGAAGGGCTGGGATCTTTTCTGGAAATAGAGATGATCGGAGACGAGAATTGGGAAGATCAGCAAGCCAGAGTGATCGAGATTCTGGAGCAGCTTGAGCTGGGTGAGTCGATCAGAAAATCCTATCTTGAACTGCTGGAAGAGGATCGAATATTGAGAAGTAAATAATTATTATAATTTCGTATAATTCTAATAATAATCAATTATGCCGCAAAATTCCGAGAGCCAGGGGCCGATGTATGCCATGCTGCTGTTCATAATAGCTGTGCAGCTGCTGGCCCTGGCCCTTCTTCCATCCATGCAGGCAGGCGATGCCAGGGTCTTTGAGGACCCGCAATCGACCGCCAATCCGTTCGTCTATGTGGTATTGATCCTGATCTTCACCGCATTGCTGCTCCTGGCTCTGAAATTCAAGAAGGGATGGATGGTCTCGGGCTTCATCATAATCTCGGTTGCAGCTTCCGTTTACTACGTCTTCCTGGCCTTCGTCTCACCCGTTTTGGCCCTGGTTCCGACGCTGGCCGTCATGCTGCTGCTGCGCTACTACCCGGAGTGGTACGTGATAGATATCTTCGGCATACTGGTTTGTGCCGGCATCAGTGCGCTTTTCGGGATCTCCATGACCACCCTTCCGGTGCTGATCTTGCTGGTGGTTCTGGCCGTCTACGACGCCATATCGGTCTACAAGACCCGCCATATGGTCTCGCTGGCAGAGGGTGTGATAGGCGCTAAAGCTCCGCTGCTCTTTGTGGTTCCCAGATCCAAGGGATACAGCTTCCGAAAGGATCAGATCGCATTCTCTGAGGAGAAAACGGCCAGAAGAGGGGCCTATTTCCTGGGACTGGGAGACGCCATAATTCCCACCATCCTGGTGATCTCCGCCAATGCCTACCTGCAGGCCCCCAGCATTCTCGGCATCAACCTGCCGGCCATCGGCGCCATGCTGGGAACTTGCGCCGGCTTCCTGGCGCTCCTGCAGACCTCCCGTGACAGGCCTCAGGCGGGATTGCCCTTTCTGAACTCCGGAGCCATCCTGGGATTTCTCCTGTTCTCTCTGGCAGCCGGCGTACCGCCCATCTGATGATAGTTCACCGCCAGTCCAGCTGCCTTCGAACGGATTTTTCCCCAACAGTTCGTCGCCAATGGCCCGTCACCGACACCTTTTTTGCCATGCTCGGCACCTCTGAATTTAGAGGAATAATGATGGTAGATCAAGACCTGGCAGTCCTGGAGAGCTTCGTTCCCTTCTGTCCTAAATGCGGCCAGGAGTGCGAACCCAAGGAGTTGAGGCGGGCTCTGGATGCCGATAAGTGGAAGAAGATAGTGATTGAAAGCATCTATTACTGCAAGAATTGCGACAATTACTGGAGCGACGGCCTGGTTGAGAAAGGCTATAAATGATTTATCTTTACTACACTGATCGGTTCCAGGCTTACGATTTCGGGCCTGAGCACCCCATGAAGCCGGCACGCATGATGATGGCCTGCAAGCTCATGGAGGAGATGGGCGTCTTCGACGATCGCAAGACACGTCTGGTTGAGCCCTGCCCGGCAACAGAAGAAGATCTGCACCTGGTCCACACCCTGGAATACATCGAGGCGGTGCGAGCCGAGGAGCCCGATCCAGCCTTTGGGCTGGGAAGCCAGGACACGCCCGTCTTTCCCGGCGTCTTCGACGCCTCGCGTCTTTTAGCCGGAGCAAGCATAGACGCAGCCCGACGCATGGTGGCCGAGGACTGCAGCGCCTTTAACCTGGGAGGAGGGCTCCACCATGCCATGCCCACCCAGGCAGCAGGGTTTTGCATCTTCGATGACCCGGCACTGGCCATATGCGTGCTCAAGGAGAGGTGGAAGAGCATCCTCTATATCGACATAGACGGCCATCATGGAGATGGGGTGCAACAGATCTTCTATGAGGACCCCGACGTCCTTACCATTTCTCTGCACGAGTCTGGAAAATACCTCTTTCCGGGAACAGGCTTCACCGACGAGGTGGGCTCCGGCCTCGGACTGGGCTATTCCGTGAACGTCCCCATGCCCATGTATTCCGGAGACGAGGAATACCTGCTGGCCTTCGAGGAGGTTGTGCCACCCCTGTTTGAGTGGTACAGGCCGGATGTGGTAGTGGCCCAGGTGGGCGTGGATGCTCACTACTCCGACCCCCTGACCAGCCTCAATCTGACGCTGAACGGCTATACCAAGATGGTCGGAAGGATAGTGGAGCTGAGCCGAAAATATGCTGCCGGAAGGATGCTGGCCCTTGGCGGGGGCGGGTACAACCTTCAGGTGGTGCCTGTAGCCTGGGCAAGCGTGCTGCAGCTCATGAGGGACGAACCGCTGCCAGAATACCTTCCGCCCTACTGGGTGGAGTTCTTCATCAACCTGGCAGGCGGCGAGCCTTTCACCCTGCCGGATATCGAGATGAAGGCGGGCAACGAAACCCGCAAGAGAATCTCGGCCGAGCTGCGCGAGACTCTGGACGGCCTCAAGAAGCTGCACAGAGATCTTCACGGAGTATTCTGAGGCAGCTCTGTCCGGCGTGCCACCTCTTCTTCAAAGATCTGCCGCATCTCACAGCTCTCGTCGTCCCGGCTGACGGATTCAAATCCCATCTCCTGCAGGAGAGAAAGCGCCTTGTAGTTGCTTTGGAGGACTTCGGCTGTGAAACCAAGGACGCCCTTTCCCCTGGCAATCTCTGTTAAACGGCGGTGGATCTCACGCCCCACCCCCCGGCTCTGATAGTCGTCTCTCACCACCAGCGCCACTTCCGCCAGATGGGTCTCAGGGTTCAGGCTGTACTGTCCAAGCCCCACTACCTCTTCTTTTCCCTTAATTTCAGCCAGGATCAGCATGTTTCGGCTGCAGTCGACGGACAGGAACTGCTGCAACCTCTGTTCCGGCACCTCCCTGCGCGCGGAGGAAAAACGCTGATACATGCTCTGATCCGATAGCGAGCCGAAGAACTCCTTTAGCCGCGGCAGGTCATCACTCCTGGCCGGCCGGAGAACCAGGCCAAGCCCGCTGCTGGTGGTCCGCACGACCTCCAAACCTGCCGGAACATCGCCGCCGATCACATCCATATCAATTAATTATTAATGATACTATTATGCTTATAGCTAATCCCCGCAAGAGCGCCGGTCCCGGCATTGCAGAAGCTGGGATCAGAGCGTCAAGGGAGCCCCAAGAATTATATCCTGGTCGGCCTCAGGTCCTTTCTCGATGAATCTGCTCTTGGAAGGCACGATCACCTTCGAGGGTGACGGCGCCTTCTACAATCCGAGGATGAAGCTCAACCGGGATATCGGCGTGGCCATGGCCCGCTCCCTCGGGGTCAGCGACTATCTGGATGCCCTCTCCGCCAGCGGCATTCGCGGGCTGCGAATGGCCAAAGAAGGAGGGATCAAGAAGGTGGTCCTCAACGACATCAGCCCCAGGGCCTGCGAGCTGATAGCCCGCAACGCGGCCAGAAATGAGCTGGAAGGACTTGAGGTCTGCAACTGCGATGCCAATGTGCTGATGCACAGCAGGCACTTTGAGGCCGTGGATCTGGACCCTTTTGGCTCTCCTTCCCCCTTCCTCTCAGCCGCCGCGTCTTCAGCTCGCTCGTATCTATTCATAACCGCGACAGACACGGCTCCGCTCTGTGGAGCCCACCTCAGTAGCGGCATCAGAAAGTACATGGCCCGGCCGCTCAACACCGACTACCACCGGGAGATGGGAGCCCGCGTGCTGCTGGGGCTGGCGGCCCGGGAGCTGGCCCGCGTGGACAAAGCCATGCAGCCCCTGCTGACCCATGCCACACAGCACTACCTGAGAACCTATCTGCGAGTATGCAAGGGCGCAGCTTTGGCCGATCGGTGCCTGCAGGAGATGGGATATCTGGAACACTGCTTCAGATGCGGGTCCTTCCACTTGCTGGCAGAGCCCCGCCCGGAGGGCAGGTGCAGAGCCTGCAACGAGGCCACCACGCTGGCCGGTCCCCTGTGGCTCGGGAAAATTCAGGAGCAGGAGGTCATCGGCCCGGCTCTGGAACAGCTGCAAGGCAACAGGCCAGCCGAAAAGCTGCTCGATTCCTGCGCGCGCGAGATAGATGCGCCCATGTACTACGATCATCATAGTATCTGCGAGAGGCTGAACCTCACCCCGGGAAAAATAGAGGTCCTCTTGGATGATCTGCGCAGCAGAGGATGGAGGGCCTCTCGCACTCACTTTTGCGGAGTAGGCATAAAGACGGATGCCCCGCTCCGGGAAGTGGAGGCTGCCATGATCGGGGCCGGTGGCGGCCAGAATTTATAAAAATTTTTGTCCATTTGCCACCTAAAACTTAATAAAGGAGAAAGGACGTAATAGTGATAGCTGCAAAGTAAACCTCTGCAGACAAATGCGGCACGAGGTGACGTTTATTACCCCCTTCATTGCTACTCCCTTTCGCATCTCGTGCCATCCCTTCTAAAAATAGTATGGTTTAAATATGCACTTTCTTCCCTACCTGGATTACTGGGCCGACTCCGAGCTGCGGCTGGTATTTTACTTCATCCTGGGCGGAGCCGTGACCGCAATTACCGCCTACTATGCCAGCCAGGGACGGGGCACGGTATCGGCCTTCATCGCCACCCTTCCGCTGCTGACCGTCCTCAGCTTTGTGCTCATCTACGTCGAGGGCGGAAAGGAGACGGTATTGGAATACGCTCAAGGACTTCTGATATTTACGCCTCCCTGGCTCTGCTATGTGGCCACGGTCATGCTGGGCATGGAGCGGCTGGGCATCTTCAAAAGCCTGGGCCTGGGAATATTGCTTTATGTGATCCTCTCTGCCGTGCTGTCTCACCTGTTCCTGGGCACAAAAATGTAAAATAAGAGGCAGTACAAACCCCAGGACATGAAGATAGCTCTGGTTGGTGGCACCGGCGACATAGGCATGGGATTTGCCCTGCGCTGGGCAGGATCGCACGAGATCATCATCGGCTCCCGCAAGGCTGATAAAGCAGTTGAAAGCGCGTCTCAGGTGGCCGAAATGGTGAATGACGGAAAGATACGGGGAACGGATAACGCCCGGGCGGTAGAAGCTGCAGATGTGGTGGTGCTGTGCGTTCCCCACGAGCATCTGATCTCCGTTACCTCGGACCTGAAGAATTCCTATTCGCACCAGCTGGTGATCTCTCCCGTGGTTCCCATGGTCTACAGCGGCAAGTTCTTCCAGTTCGTGCCCCCGGAGGCAGGAAGCTCCGCCATGCAGGCACGGTCTCTGCTTCCCGAGGAAGTGAAGATCGTATCTGCTTTTCACACCATCTGTGCGGCCGCTTTACAGGAAAGAGATAAAGAGCTGAAGGCAGACGTGATCATGTGCGGTGACGATGCCGAGGCCCTGGACACCGTGGCCGGACTGGCGGGGGAGATAAAAAGCCTGCGACCTCTTAAAGGCGGGCCTCTGCAGGCCTCGGCCATGGTGGAGAGCTTAACACCCATGCTCCTCAATGTGGCTCGAAAAAATAAAATAAAGGACGCCGGAATCAAGATAGTCTCTGAGAGATAATTCTTTTTGATATTCTTTCATGAGAGTATCTGGTTGCCGCAGCCCAGATGAGATGGGCCAAAATATATTCAGGGGGCAGTGATTGCAGGTTGTGCTTTCCCAGGACCCGGTCCAGCTGCTGGACCCTAGATTATGCCCTGCAACAGCTCCGCCGGGTTGATCAGGCCCAGCCTCTGCCAGATTAGGTAGATTCCCAGGAACGTCCCGGCCATAGCGCCCACGTTTGCCAGAGCAGCCACCAGTATCACCTTGAAGAGCCTGTTCTTCATCATCTCATCAAAGCTCTCGGCCTGGGCCAGCGTCTTCAGGTCGGATACCGTGGGCTTCAGCTTCCAGGCCTCGACCATGCCGGCAAACCAGCCTGCTGCCACCAGCGGGTTAAGAGTGGTCATCCAGGCCACCAGGAACGCGGTCAGAGCCGAGAGCGGATGGCCCCTGGCGATGACCACTCCCAGGCCGCTCAAGCCTCCCGTGACCAGGAACCAGATGCCCATGGCCAGAAGTATGTTCTGGCTGGAGGCCCCCTTCAGCAGCACCAGTCCGAAGGTGGCCACGATCAGCAGAGTTACTGCAATTCCAAAGGCCTTGGCAAAGGTGAACTTGCGAGCCGACTTGACCTGCAGAGGCTCAATTGCCGGAATGGTTTCCGGGTGGGCCAGGTAGTTCTTGATTCCGCCCTTGTGGCCCGCGCCCACCACCGCCAGGACCCGGCCCTCGTGGGAGAGCTGAACCAGGTTTTGAGCGATGTAGGCGTCCCTCTCGTCCACCAGCACTGCTGCAGCCGAGGGCGATATCTTGCGGAACTCGGCGATCATCTGAGAGACGATGTCATCCTGGGTTATGCTATCGATATCGATCTCCTCTTCGCCCCATCCCAGGGCCGCGGGAATCAGCGATGAGATGAGCCGGATCTTATCAACGATACCCATGGCCGACCAGAAACGCTGAATGGTGATGCTCACATCTCGGTCAACAAGCGCCACTCGCGCGCCGCTCTTCTGCGCGGCCTCAATTGCCGCCAGCATCTCAGCTCCAGGCTTCACCCCCATCTCCGAGCCGATCTTCTTCTGGATGTAAGCCAGGAACCACTGCACCATGAAAATGTAGAGCTTACCGCCACTTAGGAGTTCGCTGATCTTGATCTCCTGCTCCTCTTCCTGTCCGGTCAGCGCGCGGTACCGGGCAGGACATAGCTCCACCGCCACAATATCGGGCTTTGCCTCCTCTATGGCTGCTGTAACCTCTTGGACGCTCTTCTCCGAGACGTGAGCCGTTCCAACTATTATTACCTCATGAACTCCGCTTGCAGAAATGTGATTGCTGCTTTCATTTGCGACATCCGGTCTCTGCGAAGACGCTGCTGTTGCTCCGTTATCTTCCAAATCTACGACCTCTCAGAAAATTGCCTCTCGGACCAGAGCTCTATGGCTCTTACCAGGTCCTCCCTGGACACTATTCCCACCATTTTATCTTCCTCCATCACCGGAAGTCTTCGGATGCCCTTTTCTTGCATCATCTTCATGGCCGCTGATGCCTCTTCCTCGGGCCCAATTACAAATAGCTTTCTGGACATGACCTCTCCTACGGTCGTTAAATCCCTTTGGGAATCGGGAACTCTCTGCACGTCGCTGATGGTCACAATTCCCTGCAGCGCACCGCTATCCATCACCGGATAGCCCCGGTGCTTTTCCCTGAACATGAGGTCCATTAACGCCCTCAAGCTCATATTCGGGCCGACAGTCTGGACCTGTGAGGACATGATGTTCCGAACATGAATTCCTTCCAGGCTGATATCAATGGCAGTGGCCTTCTCCTCCTCAGAGGCCCCGATGTAGACGAAGAAGGCAATGAGCAGCAGCAGGAAGTTGAAGGAGAAAAGCCCCAGAATGCCCATGAATATCGCGAACATCTTGCCCAGGCTGGCCGCTCTTCTGGTGGCGGTGACGTAGGGCATCCTGGTTGCAAAATATGCCCTCAGGAGACGACCCCCGTCCATGGGAAAGGCCGGAAGCAGATTGAAGCCCATCAGTATCAGGTTCATGACCCCCAGGGTCAGGAGAAGGGTGGAGAATGGGTGCTCCTCTCCGAGAAATGCCGCCGACTGGCTGTACAAAAGCATACATAGAATTCCCAGAACCCCGCTCACGCCGGGACCGGCAAAGGCCATCTTCAGTTCCAGACGGGGCTCGCGGGGAATCTCCTCCATTGCCGCCACTCCGCCGAAAAGATAGAGGGTGATGCTCCTGATGCTGATGCCGTTTACCCTGGCGACATAAGAATGGCCCAGCTCATGCAGGGCCACGCACACAAACAGCAGAATGGCAAAAGCAAATGAATAAGCCCATCTGACCAGCGGCGGCTCAACTGCCCCAAATCCATAAGTCTTTCCGAAAAACGGGTCCGGCATGGAGACCGACCCGAATATCAGCGCGATCCAGGGTATGATGGCCAGAAAGGTGATATGGAGACGCAACGGTATCCCCATAACTTTGCCTATCTGGAAGGAGGAGTTCATGCTTTTAAATCAACTGCTGGATTAATAGACTTTTTGACAAGTTATCTACAGGATTATGGATCTATGGATGAAACTACCCGAGGCAGAGAGGAAGTCATTAGAATGTGAGCGGGTAGGAGAGTGGGGGTTCAGTGTGGATTATGAAAATTAGAATTACCCGCTCAATTAAAAAGATGAAGATTTAAGATATAAATCTTTCCCCCACTGCCCATTGTCGGGCCGAGCTGGCAGGATCCAGAGACCAATAACAAGAGAACGCCTTGAGCGAGAAGCAAAGGCGGCAACAAGGGGTTTATCCAATCACCCGGCCCGTTCCCACGCGCCTAAACTCCTCCAAAATCAATCTAATGACCAGCCCGTTGCTAAAAACATCTACCGGCACCTCACGGCACGTTTCGCTGAAATACCTTCACCAGATAACCCACCTGAGAGCTGTGCTCGACCATGCAGGCGGTGGTATAGGCCTCCAACAGGCTTTCGCCTGTGACAAAAGCGCCGTGTCCTCGCGCGACGCAGGCCTTGTGAAATCTCAAAGCCCGAGAGACGCTATCGGCCAGCTCCTGGCTGCCGAACCTGCCTTTCACTACCGGTACGGCTCCAAGGAACGCGATGCCCTCGCTATCTATGGGCACGATCCGATCTTCCTCGACCAGCGACAGCGTCACTGAATAGGGTGAGTGAGTGTGAATCACGGCCCGGCAGTCACCGCATCGATAGATAGCCTGATGCACACAGGTCTCGCTGCTGGCCGAGGGGCAGCTGCCCTCCAAATCGACCTCCACCACCTGATCTGAGGCGATCTCATCCAGCATGGAACCGGTGCAGGTAATGTAGATCTTCCCTCCCTCGCGAAGGCTGATGTTTCCGAAGCGAGAGTTGGTCAGGCCGCCATTTACCAGTTTTAGTCCTATGCGGGAGATCTCCTGCCAGGGCTCTAAAGGCATATCAGCTTCACATCCTGGGATTCAGGTAAAAAGGGACTGCCAGAGATGCTTTCTCTCCAAATTTCCCCTGCATCTCGACATTGATATCGTAACTGCCCGGAGTCCAGAAGCTGGTCTCCCAGCGGGCTGTGTAAATGCCGTTCATATCGAAGTCATCCATCGGTATCTCCAGCCCTCTGTCCGGGCCCTTTACCAGCGAGCTTATGGCCTTGATATCGCCCGCCGCGCGAGCCTCGATCATGACCGCGTCCCCCACCTGGCCCTCGTCGCGAGAAAGCTCTACAGACTCAAGCTCCGGGGCCCTCAACTCCGCAGTCCTGTGAGTCGTGCTCGATAAAGCCCGGGACAGGTTCAGAGCGCCGTAGCCGTAAACGTAGTCAGGACCTTCAGCGCCGAGGTCATCGGCGGTCTTGAGGAGGATCCTCTTGACGTCAGAGGGCGCAAGATCCGGGTCTGCCTGCAGCAGCAGCGCCGCTGCTCCCGAGACCCGAGGAACAGCCATGGAGGTGCCGCTCATGGAGCTGTAGCCGTCCTTTGATCCAGCCAGAGCCGATACCACGTCCACACCCAGGGTTACCAGGTCCGGCTTGATGTCCTCGGACGAGGACGACCCCCTTGAGGACAGCTCGAAGACGACATCATCTTGATCGATGGCCCCGACTGTGATCACCTGGTCGGCATCGCCGGGAATGACTATCGATCCCTCGTCAGGCCCTGAATTCCCGGCGGCAACGCACATCACCAGCCCCTCGTCAACCATGCGGTCACAGGCCTCGTCAAGCAGGGATGTGCCGTCTGATGGGCCATCTCCGCCGACACTGAAGGAGACAACCTCGATTCCATAGCGATCCTTGTTCTCCAGACACCAGTCCAGCGCCTTGAGGGCATCGGATAGATAGCATGCTCCTTCCCGGTCCATGACCTTGACCACGGCCAGCTTTGCTCCCGGAGCTATGCCGACTCCATCACCTCCGGCGATCAGGCTGGCGCAATGGGTGCCATGGCCGTTGTCGTCGTAGGCTTCCGTCTGGTCGTTCACGAAGTCCTTGAAGGCCACAATCTTGTCCTTCAACGACTGGTGATTTGCGTCGGCTCCGGTGTCAATCAGCGCAACGGTCACTCCTTTGCCATCAAGGCCCGACTCTCTGACCGCATCAGCGCCAACGCGGGAGACGCCAGAGCCAGGACCGGCCATCACTTTCAGCTTCTGATCCTGGTATATGCCCTTGACCCCTTTTATTTTGGAGATCTCTTCCAGCCGGTCCCCGGGAAGGGTCACGGAGCTGGCCGGCAAGACCTCCAGCTTCTCTGCCGCCGGAAGGCCGCTCAGATTGCCGTCATGCAGAACAATCACTTTCAGATTCTCATCCTTCTGCTTCTCCAGGCTGTCTTCAATGCGGTTGCCGTTCAGGTCACCGGGATCGACGATGGTGAGCCTGGCAGTCTCATCTCGAGCTGCATTTCCGGATTTGTCTATGGCCACGATAGTGACCTTGTAAGTTCCCGCATGAAGGTTCGACCCGCAATAGCCGGTGTACCTGTGATCCAGGTCCAGATCCAGCATCAGATTCATGCGGCTGCCGATATCGGCATAAACCATCTCGATGCCGGCCTGGTCGTGAATATAGGCGTTGATCTCAGACCTGGGATCGCCGCACTTCAAGACCGTTGGCGAGACCGATACTCCATAAATCGCCGGCGGCGTTTGATCGGACTTGCCGGGTGCAAGATAGCTCTCGTACTCCTGCTGGAACCACCGGGTGGCCTTGTTCTCCGGGAGACCCGGTGAAGTGGCGGCCGCAGAGCTGAGAAGACAGGCCAGAAGGATAAAATATAGCAAGGGCTTGGCTTTCACACTTGCCTTCTAATTATATTTTCCAAGGTTCTTATATTTGCTGGCCGGCGGCACTATCTCGATCTGCAGCACATTGGCAAAAGTCTCTGTAATCCCGTTTCCTGTCGCCTCCAGGGTGAGGCTGTAGTTTCCTGAGGCTACGTTCGCGTTCCAGATTCCAGAAAACTCATCGCCTGAGACGCGCTTCATGATGACCTTGGCCACCTGCGTCCCCGATTGAGTGGTGATCCGGCCGCTGCAGCTGAAACCGTTATCGGAGGCATTGGCCTTTACGGTCCTCGTGGTGGAGCCTATCTGCACAATTCCCGAATCCGAGCTGATGTCAGCAAAGCCCTGGGGCGATCCAAAGCCGCAGGTGGCGCATCCCTTTATGGTGAGGATGGTGTTATTGGTATAGTTTTCAGAGACATTTTCCGCGGAAAGGACCGCATCCTCCAAAGGCTCGGCAAGAGGTTTTGCTGACTTCTCGGCAAAGACTGCCGTGATCGTGACTACACTTCCGGTTTGAGCAGGATTGGGGAGAGCGGAGACGTTCTGAAGCCGGATTCCAAGAGTGGGCTGGTTTTCCAGCCAGTCCTGCCAGGTGAAGAGCCTGGCATCATAGCCCATCAGGCTGAGCGCGAACCAGACCATAGAGGCCTTGACGCCGGTGTTGGTGTAGACCACTACCGGGCGGTCCTCGGTCAATGCGGCAAAGGTCTGCTCCAGCCCGGACTGGTCCTTGATCTTTTTTTCGTCCAGTACGTTCTCGTAGGGGATGTTGATGGCTCCGGGGACGGAACCTGCCTCGAATTCCGGTGCGGTTCTCGCATCCACTATCTGGGCCTGGCCGTTCACGACGTACTCATAGCTGGCCATAAGCTCCGGCCGTATGGTGGGCCTGTAAGCCACGGGAGGAAGCGTTGCAGGTTCAGCCTCGGTAGGCATGCGGGCAGCCACCCAGTCGTCTATTCCGCCATCCAGAACCTGCACCCTCTGGTGTCCCAGGTACTTCATAGCCCAGTAGACGTAGGTGGCAGCCGAGGGACCGCCGCCGCAGGGCTGGCACTCGCCGTAGATCAGTACCGAGTCGTTTTCCGATATGCCGGCATCTCCAAATAGCCTGGCCAGCTCCGATGCCGGCCGGAGGCGCTTGTTCTCATCGAGCAAAGTCTCATAGTTGATGGCCACAGCGCCTTGTATGTACTCTGTTGCCGAGGGACTTATGTCCAGTATTACATCCTGGTTCCCGACGGCCGACAGCGGCACCAGAACCCGGGCAAGGCTGCCGCTCCTCTGGTCCACCGGGATTGCAGCCTCTGTTTGCGAGGCATTTTCAGGTTCCGAATTATTAGCCGGGACCGGCCCCGTCTGCGAACCATCTGCAATCTGGTTGATCGTCTGGGCACCGAGAGCCGTTCCCAAGAAGGTGGCCCAGCCTGCTTCTACCGCTGCCTGTTGCTGTTCCAGGCTGTTGCCGCAGGTGGAACAAACGGCTGAGGCATCCCAGGCCAGAACAAATGTCACCAGCAGCACCAGCAGCCCAAATCTGCGCACGTTCATCGCTTCAGTCCTTCCTTTGTGTCCCTTTGATCCCTTATTTTCCCGTCCGCCAAATCAGCTCTGCTCAGGATAGAGCCTGGCATCGTAGCCCAACAATGTGAGCGCAAGCCACGCCGGAGAACCCTGTTGGGCGGACTTTGCATAGACTATGACCGGCTTTTGACGGTTCAAGAAGCCAAAGACCTTTTCGAGAGCGGCCTGGTCCTTGATCAGGCCATCTTTGGTTACGGCTTCTGCGGGAACGTTTACCGCACCCTGGACAGAGCCCATGCCGAAATCCTGCATGGATCTGGCATCGATAATCTGAGCGCTGCCATCTTTCAGGTCATCTGATGCGGACAAGAGCTGCTGGTTCGGGCTGGGCGTGTAGGTCGTGGACAGGAGAGTCTGCGATTCCCTCTGCCCCGGCTTCCAGTTCGCGGCCACTGCATCAAGTATCTGGACGTTCTGGTGTCCCAGGTATTTCAGGGCCCAGTAGACGTAAGCCACCTCCGAAGGATCGCTTCCCACCAGAATTACCGCATCGTTTTGACTGATGCCTGCAGCGCCGAGGGCCTCCGCCGTCTCGTCAACAGATTTCGGCATGCTCTGGTCGTTCAGGAGGCTGGTGTAGGGAAGAGCAACCGTCCCACCGATATGGCCGGAGCCTTCAGCTCTCACGTCCAGCACTTTGTCCGAGCTTACGACAGAAGAGGCCGGAACCAGGGCCTCGGCAAAGCTCCCCTCGCGAGGAGCAGCGGTCTCCGCCGGAGCAGGCGAGGAGGTGGCAATTATCTCCTCTCCCGCCCAGCTATTGATGCTCTCCTGCCAGGCGGCCATATCACGGCCCCCGCTTCCGCCGCCGCAGGCGGAACATCCTGCACTGGCCGAGCCCAATAACGTGCAGGCGATCAAAAGCAGCGCCAAGATCCATCTATAAACTCCAAGTCCGTTCATACATCAACCTCAGCCGCTCAAGTTCCCTTCCGGCTGCTGATTATAAAGCCAATCTTGCCAGGAATAAAGCTTTGCATCGTAGCCCAATAGCTCCAGGACGAACCACTCCACCGAGGCCTTGATGCCGGTATTGGTGTACACCACCACCGGACGGTCTTTGCTGATCACCGCAAAGATCCTCCTCAAAGTGGCCTCGTCTTTCAGCTTCTTTTCGTCCAGCACGCTCTCGTAAGGGATGTTGATGGCCCCCGGGATGGAGTTGATGCCGAAATCCTGCATGGATCTGGCATCGATGATCTGGGGATTGCCCTCTTTTATGAACTCGTAGCTGCCGATGTACTGCATTGTAATATGCGGCGTGTAAACGGTACCCGGAAGAACCATGCTCTCTGAAGTGGCAGCATTCCCTGCCTCTTTCCAGTCCTCTACCGTCCCATCCAGAACTCTGACATTTTCATGGCCCAGCGACTTCATCATCCAGTAGACGTAGGTGGCAGCCGAGGGACCGCCGCCACAGGGCAGGCACTCGCCGTAGATCAAGACCGAGTCGTTCTCGGATACGCCCGCATCACCCAATATCAAGACGACCTCTTCCACCGACTTCAGGTTTCCATCTAGCATGAACTCCGGATAAGGCAGGTACACCGAACCGGGTATATGCTCACTGGCGTTCTCGCTGATGTCCAGAAGCAGATCCTGGTCGGTGATGGCATCAAAGGGCACCAGCCACTCCTGGAACTGACTGCTCCTGGATAGTGGCTCCTTCTGCTCCTCCGTTTTGGACGCGGACGGTGTCACCACATTCTGAACGGTGGCAGCCTCGGTCTCGTTTGCAGTTTCATTCTCAAAGGCAGATACCGGCTGGTTCCAGCGAACCTCTCTGGACTTTTGCGGCCAGTTGGTGCCGATGCTGGATGCAGCCTTATCGTAATTTCCCGTGCCGATCTCATCCAGCTTGGCCATGGGATCCCAGCCGCCATCAGTTGCACAATCTCCGCCCAGAGACTCACATTCCGGGCCGCCATGAGCCAAAGCGATCAGAGCGATTAGCACGACGCCTGATCCCAGGATGAACATCATCTTTGATGTTAGATTACTCATGAGTTTCATCTCTATTCTCTTCTATTTGAGCTGATGTCCAGGCCTCAAGATCCTACCTGGACGAGACTTCTATCAGGCCCAGGTTCTCCACTAGCTCGTATCCTCTTGTGTCGCGAGCAATCAGGACGATCTCGTAGTTTCCTTGGTCCATGAGCCCGGTGGACAATTTTCCCGCATAAGCATTACCGGATGGCGATAACCGGGCATATCCGCAGGATTCCGATCCTCCCTCAGGGAAGGCTCGCACAACCACCTGGGAGAGATCGTACTTGGACGAAAGAGCCGCCTGGATGTTGATATTGTCGCCAATTCTTGCCTTTAGCGGCGAGAGGCTCTTTTGCACCAGGGCGATCTGCTGTACCTGTCCGCCCATCACGGGGTACCGATCCTCGGCCCTTTCGTTGATCTGGTAAGAAGAATCCCCAAATCCGTCCCCGCCTGGGAAGTCCTGATTCACGCCGCTCATTTCATCTGTTCCGATATAATCGCTCCACAGATTGCCCCCTATCGGATAGGAGGCGTTCCAGATGTTGGAATCCCGGTCCTCAGCCTGGACCACATTTTCGGCAATTGTATTGCTATAGATGCGATTGCCGGTTGAGTCCATGAACAAACCGGTTTGACTTTGAGATATGGTGTTGTTGGTGATCAGATTGTCATCCGAGCCGCTCTGGATCTGCAGGCCGTACCTTCCGTTGGCATCGATCAAGTTCCCTTTGATTAGATTTCGGCTGGAACTAATGAGCGTCACACCTGCGACAACGTTGTTCTCAATGGTATTGTTGAGAACGGCGTTATGGTGACAGTTGAAGCGCATGTCCAGGCCGGAGTTGGTGTTCTCCGACATGACGTTTCCTTCGATCAAATTATCGGCGCAGTCGGTGAACATGTAAAGGCCGTACATGTTCCGCTTGAGAACGTTTCCGGCAATGGTGTTGTTGCTGCAGGAAGGAAAGAGGTCTATGCCGTAGGCGCCATTGTTGCAGGCCACGTTGTTCCTGATCTGATTGTGGTTGGAGTTGGAGAGGTAAATGCCGTACCAGCCCTCTCCGCCCAGGCCGTTGAAGCTGGCGTTATTGCCCACGATGGTGTTGTTGTCCGAGAACAGCAGGGCTATTCCCGGCTGGACGCAATCTAATACGGTATTATTGGAGATGCGGCAGCCCTGCACGCTGTTGAGCTTTATCCCGTAAAAGCCGTTTCTGACCATAAACCCGGAGATGTTGACTCGATCCGCCCGTACGTCAACGCCGGCGTCTCTTTGGCCGGCTAAAATCACGGCCCCTTCGCCCACCAGGTTCAGGCTCTTCTCTATGGTAATCTTATCATACACACCCGCTGATACCAGCAGGGTATCGCCGGGAGAGGCAGCATCGATGGCTGCCTGCAGGTCTCCGCTGACCTTGGTGGTGGCTCCACAGGCTGCGGCTGAGAGCAGCAGGATCGTGCCCAGCAAACAGTAGGCCGTCGTTCTCAAACACTTCACCCCTGCTCCAAAGCAGTCTGTTGGGTTAATAAAATTAACGTAGAGCTAAATCAGGCCTCAGATCGCGGAACTCTCCAAATACTTAACAAAGATATAAGCCCGTAAGACTCGTATAGGCCTCATCTGGGTTATGTAGGTCGTATATGAACGTAAGCCTTTTTATTTATCCAGTATCCTGTCTTTTGGAGGATTTGCTTTGAGATCTTGGATGATAATTTTGGGGCTGATCGCGGTCTTGGTATCCTCGGCCTCTGCCGGGAAATTCCAGGCCGAACTGGATGTGGACACTTATATGGATCAGACGGACGCCAGCCAGAGCTTTGACGAAGAAGAGGTACTCTGGGCTACATCAGTTAGCGGAGTGCCGGAAAATGAAGTGTACCTGAGCTTCATCAACAACTTCGGAGCGGTGGGGGTCTTTTCACCTGATTCGATAGAATCTGCCACCTTAACAATCTATGCGAGCGATGTGGAAATTCCGGGAGAGGTTACAGCCTACCTGGCTCATGAGGCCACGCTTCCCGGAGTTGGATGGGAGGACAAGCCTGAATATATAAGCGACATCTCCGCGTCGGTGGAGATTGCTGAAGAAGGCGAATACGCAATCGACATAACTTCGCTGATCGAGAAGGCAGTGGAGCTTTGCGTTGACGGATGTCCTTACTCCATAGTTCTGGTAGCAGATGGCGATGCATCCATCGGATTTGCCTCCCAGGAGTCCTCGGAGGAAGGGGCATCATTGCAGTATATTACTCCCGAATGAGATGAAAGGCCTAGAGCCTTTTACCATCTTATTTTTCCCTTGATGTCTCCTTTTTATATATCCTCAGGCAGGTAGGTACTGATGCGTTCCGCCGGTGACCTGAGAAGGGGCTTGTACATCTTAGCTGTGGTCTCCGTATTGACGCTCCTGTGCGGCATGGCGGCCTCCACAGATGTAATTCTGATAGAATCGCCGGGATGCCAGAAGTGCGCTGCTGCAGAGAGGGTGCTGGAAAAGATGGCCCCGGAGGAAAATTTGACCATCGTTTCCACCGACTACTTCTCCGACGATGGGCACGCCATCATCAAGAAGCTAGGTGCAAAGGAAGTCCCCTCGGTGATCATAGGCAGCCAGGTCATCGGATACAAGAGCTATGACGGCGACCTTGAAAAGCTGGAAAGGCTGATAAAAGAGGCTCTGTCCAAACAGAGCCGCCCCCAGGATAGCTGGAATGCCAGTCAAAATATCGGTAATGCTAATATTACGAATAATATTAACAATATAACTCCAAATGATAATCGCTCCAATCAGAGCCTGAACCTGAGCGGCGGCATCTTCGGCGTGGACGCAGGCCTGGACCTGAGCCAGGTATCCCTTTATACGGTCTCGGCAGTTCTGGGGGCCGGGCTGGTAGCCGGATTCAACCCCTGCCTGCTGGGAATTCTGGTATTCCTGGCGGCCGCCGTGCTCTCCAGCGCCGGTCGCAGAAGGGATCTGGTGATGATGGTGGTCTTCTTCTCGCTGGGGATATTCACCATGTACTTCCTCTTTGGCCTGGGCATGCAGCGCCTCTTGCAGGGGGAGATGGTGGCCGCGGGATTTAGATATGTCCTGACGGCTTTTCTGGTGGTAATCGGCCTTCTGCACATCGAGGACGCACGCAGGCTATCAGTTGGGAAAGAGTCGCTTTTCAGGACCGACTGGTCCATGAAATACGTAGAGGCGGGCCTCTCTGGTGGGCGGCTCAGCTCCTACTTCCTCCTCGGTGCTCTGTTCTCACTGGTCAAGGCACCGTGTGTGGGAGCGGTCTACCTGGCCATCCTGGATCTGATCTCCACCCAGAGCTATCTGGCTGGATCGGTCTATCTGCTGTTCTACAACCTGGGGATCATCCTGCCCATAATTATCCTGGGTGCCTTCATGGCCCTGGGAATGAGCCCCGAGCAGGTGGACGCCTTCCGAAAAGACCACCGGGCCAAGATCCGTCTGATTACCGGCCTGACACTGCTATTGCTTGCTCCGCTCATATACTGGCAGATCATCTGAGGCCGTGGCAAAAGGATTAATAAAGAGATAACGCCTCTCGAAGTTACGAGGTGAACCTTTGTTTTTAGTAGGAGAGGCTCTTATCGGAAAAGAGCCCGAAATAGCTCACATAGATCTGCTTATTGGAGATAAGAACGGGCCGGTGGGCTCGGCCTTCGCGAGCGGGCTCGTACAGCTCTCGGCAGGACACACACCCCTGCTGGGAGTGATCCGGCCAAATCTGCCGCCCAAACCTTCCACGCTCATCGTTCCCAAGGTAACCGTCAAGAACATGGAGCAGGCGGCCCAGATCTTTGGGCCGGCCCAGACGGCGGTATCCAAGGCAGTAGCTGATGCTGTGGCCGAAGGCGTAATTCCCAAGGACCAGGTGGAAGACCTGGTGATCGTGGTATCGGTCTTCATTCATCCCCAGGCCAAGGATTACGATGCCATATTCCGCTACAACTACGGTGCCACCAAGCTGGCGCTGGAGCGGGCCATGGCCGGATTCCCGGACATCGACAAAGTCCTCTACGAGAAGGACAGATCCACCCACCCGGTGATGGGCTACCGGGTCACCAGGCTGTGGGACCCGCCCTATCTGCAGGTGGCCTTCGACCTGGTGGATCTGGGCGAGGTCAGACGCGTGCTGGCAGCTCTTCCTGACAGCGACCACCTGTTAATTGAAGTGGGAACCCCGCTGGTCAAGATGCTGGGCGTAAACGTGGTCAAGGAGATTCGCGCCGCCCGACCGGGAGCCTTTGTGATCCTGGATCTCAAGACTCTGGACACCGGCAACCTGGAGGTCCGTCTGGCCGCAGACGCCACCGCCGATGCCGTGGTGGTCTCGGGCCTGGCACCCAAGAAGACCATCGAACTCGCGATTAACGAGGCCAGGAAGACCGGCATCTACGCCATAATCGACATGCTAAACGTCCCCAACCCCCTGGAGGTGCTGAAGGGACTATCGGTTCTTCCTGATGTGGTGGAGCTTCACCGGGCCATAGACATGGAGGCCTCAGCTCACGCCTGGCAGAACATTCCCGAGATGAAGGCTCTGGCCAAGGACCGCAGGCTGCTGGTGGCCGTGGCCGGCGGAATCAGGGTGGATACGGTAGGCCAGGCTCTTTCCGCCGGCGCAGACGTGCTGGTGGTGGGCCGTGCGATTACCCGCTCTCGCGATATACGTGACATGGCCGAGCAGTTCCTGTCCGGACTAAAGCAGACCGAGATAGACCAGTACAGGATCATGACCGACTTCTAAATGATCCTGAAGCTCCTCATTTTTTTGCTCATAATCGGCAGCTGTAATGCTGCTGAAGTCGAAGTCGGACCGACAGCCACGCCCCTGGGCCTGGTGGTAGTAGTAATCGACGGCATGGGTGCATCTTACGTTTACCCTGAGTACAATCCCTATGCTCTGGACGGAACTGCTCTCGAAAGGGCGGTTCTATTCAACCTGACCGGCAACGGAACACGGGTCCTGGACCTGCGGGTTCCGGTTCCGGAGACCTCCAAGAGCCACAGCGTCCTGGTCACCGGATCGCCAGAGGCCGAGCCCGAACTGCTGGGGCCTACCATCTTCGACGCGGCGAGGGAAAGCGGCCTTCTATGCCTGGCGGTGCTGCAGAGGGGCGACTTTCTGGAGATGGTCAGAGAGCAGGATCTGGCCCTCTATTTCGACGACAACTCACTTCACGCCGAGCCCTCCCTGGCCTTCCGGGAAGAGTCTCCCCAAGATCTGCTGCGGCTGATGGAAAGATGGCGCGACCTCATGCCGACCTATGTGACCGGCGACGGAGCCTCCGCCTACGCCGCTTACGGCTGCTGGGGACTGGATGCCGCCGCCGATCTGGTGCGGAATGTGGGGAACCGAAAATTCTTGCTGCTGGTAAACGTGGGGTCGGTGGACAGCAGCGGCCACAACCTGGGCCCTGACGGCTATCTGCAGTGCATCCGCAGCCTGGACCAGGGGCTGGGCAGCCTGCGGGAGGCCTGTCTGGAGAAGGGCGTGGTCCTGCTGGTGACCGCCGACCACGGCATGGCCTTTCCCACCCAGACCGCCAAAGGCGGCCATGCTTCAGAGAAGTACGCCTCGCAGCTGCAGAGCCTGAGGGTCCCCCTGGCCGCATTCGGTCCAGGCGTGGACGACCTGAACCTGGGCGGAATCTGGTTTCAGACGGACCTGGCACCGACGGTGCTGGATCTGCTGGAGATCCCCGGAGACCTCTCCTCTGAGGGCCGGGCGCTGCCAATCAAGGAGAGCTACGATCTGCAGATTTTGGGAGCGCACGAGCCGGTGGAGCTGTACCGGGACGGCCAGCTCCTGGCCAGCGCACGGGCCGACCGCGAGGTGACCTTCAGAGGGCTTTCCCGCGGGCTGTATTCGGTCAGATGCGGGGGCCAGGAACGCGCTGTGCGCATCAACGGCGATCTTGCCCTGGAGCTGGCCCAGAGCCTCGAAGATGCCGCAACTCTGAATCCGGAATACAGGAAGATCATAGGCATCATATTGATCCTGGCCATCAACCTGATCGGAGCGCTGATAATAATCAGAATAATCAAAAAAGAGGAGGCATAAAGGCGCTATATTCTACAGCGCCTTTCCGTCCGACTCGCCAGTCCTTATCCGTATCGCCTTTTCCACCGGCAGGATGAAGATCTTGCCATCGCCGATGCTCCCGGTGTAGGCGCTCTTCCTGATGATCTCCGCCACCTCGTCAGCTTTGTCCGAGGCCACGACCACCTCCACCTTCACCTTGGGAAGCATGTCCACCTTGTACTCTTCACCGCGCCAGGTTTGTGTTATGCCCTTCTGCCGCCCTCTGCCCTTCACCTCAATCGAAGTGATGCTGGCATATCCTGCGCTGTCCAGAGCGGTCTTTACGTCTTCGATTTTGCTGGGCCTGATTATGGCCTGTATCATCTTCATGGCTTTCACCCGTTCATTTCACGATCAGCGAGAATTGGATGTCTGCCCCGCCCTCAGTCCTTCTCCGGGCCCCGGCGTGATGAACTCCGGGTAAGCGGAGTATCCGTGCTCGCATATGTCCAGTCCTTCGATCTCTTCTTCCCTTGAGACTCTGATTCCGATGGTACGTTTGAGGATCGAGAACAGTATGAATCCCGTTCCGAAGGCCCAAATCACTACCGTGACCACATCTATAGCCTGGGCAATGAACTGTCCACTGCTGCCGACGATCAGTCCTTGAACATCTCCGTAGGTCCCATCGGCAAATATGCCCACCGCCAGTAGGCCCCACAGGCCGTTGTATCCGTGTACCGCCACCGCACCAACGGGGTCGTCCACTTTCAGGACCCATTCGTTGAACTTGATGCCGTACATCACGATCAGGCCTGCTACGAGTCCGATCACCACAGCAGCCCAGGTCGGCACATAGGCACAGGGTGCGGTAATTCCCACCAGCCCGGCTAAAGCGCCGTTGCAGGTGAGCGCTATATCTACCTTCTTGGTTTTCAGGAAGGTCCAGTAGCACACCAGGACCGCACCCGCAGACCCTGCCAGGAAGGTGTTGACGGCCACCACCGAAATCCTGAGATCAGTCGCTGCGAGCGTTGATCCGGCATTGAACCCGAACCACCCGAAGAAGAGCACAAACGTGCCCAGCACTATATAGCCCACATCGTGACCGGGAATGGCGTTGGGTTTGCCGTCTTTCCCGAACTTGCCGATCCTGGGACCTAGCAGCATTATTGCGGCAAGTGACACAAAGCCTCCTACAGCGTGGACCACGCCTGAGCCGGCGAAGTCTCTCACTCCGACGCCGTAGGGAAGGGTGGACAGCCATCCGCCGCCCCAGACCCAGTGCCCGTAGATGGCGTAGATCACGGCAGTCACAATGCCGCTGTAGATCAGGTAGGTCTGAAGCTTCATCCTCTCCGCACAGGCGCCGGCCACGATTGTGGCGGCTGTTGCGGCGAAGACCACCTGGAACATCCAGAACATTATGGTCGATACGTCATAGGCATCACCGGCCAAGAACCAACCGCTCCAGCCTATGAAGCTGTTTCCGCTTTCCAGGCCGGAGAAGAGCTGTGAGCCTCCGAACATGAGGGCAAAGCCAACCGCCCAGAAGGCCAGAGCGCCTATGGAGAAGTCCATGTAGCTCTTGGTGAAATAGTTCACAGTATTCTTCACCCGCAGAGCCCCTGCACCCAGGAAAGCGAATCCGGCCTGCATAAAGAAGACCAGGAACGCAGCCATGAGTGTCCAGGCAAAGTTAGTGGCTGTCGCCACACCAGATACATCATCTGTGTAAGTATCAGCACCGCTCGGGTCTCCAGCCAACGCGGTGGTTGTCAGGAGCAGCAGCAATATCAGGACCGCTGCTCCATCGGCTGCACACCTCATAAATTTCATCACATTCCTCAATGGTTGATGGAACAGATCCCTTCCAGCGATGCTATAAGAACTTTGTTAAAAAATTGTCATACTGGTTATGAATTGGTAATCTCCTTTTCATAAAGAAAGAATTAATGCAGTCAATTCTCAAACGTGAGGGTGATGGATACGCTATTGGTCCTCTAAATATTTCCAATTTATTTGTTTGGTAAAGATTCTTATGAACCGTCGCCCGAGAAAATCGGGCACCAGGACCATTATGATCTTTTCACATGCTTTGTGAAATCCGCATACATTTTCCCAAATATGCTTATCCGATAAGCCATATTGTGAATTTCAGGTGGTAACTTGCGGTCAATTTGCGGATTATCATTGTTAGCTCTGGCGATGCTTGCGGGCCCTGCCTCGGCCCAGGAGATCAGCGGTGCGGACAATGCCTGGGTGATGATCAGCGCCGCTCTGGTCCTGCTGATGATTCCCGGCGTTGGCCTGTTTTACGGCGGCATGGTGCGAAAGAAGAACGCCATATCGACAATCATTCTCAGTTTTGCCATCATGGGGATCATCAGCCTGCAGTGGATCCTATTCGGGTACACTCTGGCCTTTGGAAAAGACATCGGTGGCGTGATCGGCGGCCTGGAACACCTGGGCCTGATGGGAGTGGGGATGGAACCCATCTCGGGCATGACCATACCCGCCCTGACCTTCATGATCTTTCAGGCCATGTTCGCCATCATCACCGTTTCACTGATCACGGGAAGCTATGTCGAGCGCATCAAGTTCAGCTCCTTCCTGGTATTCTCCCTGGCCTGGGCAACCCTGGTCTACGATCCGGTGGCTCACTGGGTGTGGGGAGGCGGATGGATGGCGGGCCTGGGGGTCCTGGACTTCGCGGGCGGAATCGTGGTTCACATCACCGCGGGAGTCTCGGCGCTGGCCGTGGCCATGGTCATCGGGGCCCGCAAGGGCTTTGGAACCGATCCCATGGAGCCCCACAACATACCCACCACGGTGATGGGTGCTGCCCTTCTGTGGTTCGGGTGGTTCGGCTTTAATGCCGGATCGGCACTGGCAGCCAACGGCGTGGCTGCAAACGCCTTTGTCACCACCAACACCTCGGCTGCTGCCGCGGCCACTACCTGGATGCTGCTGTCCTGGAGACACCGCGCTCCATCCGCCCTGGGAATTGTGACCGGCGCTGTCGCGGGCCTGGCAGCTATAACTCCCGCCGCCGGATTTGTGACCCCGCTGGCTGCAATTCCAATAGGCATAGTGGCCGCAATCGCCGGATACTACGCAATCATCCTGATTCGGGGAGGAAAGAAGGTGGACGACTCCTTGGATGTGCTGGCCTGCCACGGAATCGGCAGCACCTGGGGCGTTTTATCCGTCGGCATCTTCGCCAGCATCGGTGCGGCCGGGCTTCTGGCCGGAAATCCCAATCAGCTGGCCATGCAGGCTCTGGCCGTGGTCGTGACCTGGGTTTATTCCTTCGCCGTCACCTTTGGTCTGGCCAAGGTCATAGATTCTACTATGGGCCTGAGGGTGAGAGACGAGGAGGAGGCCGTAGGACTGGACATCAGCCAGCACGGCGAGGGTGCCTATGTGTGAGGTTTTGACATGAAAAAGATTGAAGCCATCATCAGGCCCGAGAAGCTCCATCTGGTGCGAACTGCTCTGGACAAGAGCGGCTATTCCGGCATGACAGCCACGGAGGTGAAGGGCAGGGGCAGACAGAAGGGAATCGCCCTGCAGTGGCGTGCTGGAGACTACCGGGTGGAGTTCATGCCCAAGGCCAAGCTGGAGCTGGTGGTCCAGGACCAGGATGTAGAAGCGGTAATCGACCTGATCTGCCAGGCCGCCCAGACCGGCGAAGCAGGAGACGGGAAGATCTTCGTGTATCCGGTGGAGGAAGTGGTGCGCGTCCGGACCCGAGAGCGGGGAAGCGGAGCGGTTTAAGAGTCCCATTTGAGACAGCATGCATTTCATGCTGTCTTGCGATATTTTCTCAAAAGCGCGATTTAAATTGCCAGTTGCCGATCTCATTTTGTTAGGTCCTGTCTGGCTCAGAATTAATATGAATTTTTCATAGACATTACGATGAATTATCAAATATCCTTTTAAATATCCGCCCAGAGGGGATTATGTGAAGCTTTAGGTTACATCTTCCGGCAGAAGGTGCAGAAATTTGCCTGAAAAAATTAATTAAGTTAGCTTTGCATATCTTTCAACGGGTGAGGCAGTTGGTATTAAACAGTGGTGACACAGCATGGATCCTGGCATCAACAGCACTGGTTATGCTTATGACGCCAGGTGTAGGATTATTTTATGGCGGTCTGGTGCGCTCCAAGACCGTAGTATCGATGATAGGCCTCTCTTTCTTGGCTTTTGCCCTGGCCTCCATCCAGTGGGTGCTGCTGGGATACAGCCTGTCCTTCGGAACGGACATCTCCGGCTTCATAGGCGGTTTCGAGTTCGCCGGGTTGCAGGGCGTAGGAGTGGATCCCGCTCCGCTGGCGGGAAACATACCTCACTTCCTGTACGTGGCCTTCCAGCTGACATTTGCAGCGGTAACGCTGGCCATTCTAACTTCTGCTGTGGCCGAGAGGGTGAAGATCAGCTCTTTCATAGTGCTGGGTCTGCTCTGGACCACCCTGATCTACGACCCTCTGGCTCACTGGATTTGGGGCGGAGGCTGGCTTGCCGGCCTGGGAGCACTTGACTTTGCCGGCGGAACGGTGGTGCACATCAGCTCGGGCTTCTCTGCCCTGGCCATTGCCCTGGTCATAGGCAAGAGGATCGGCTACGGCTCTTACGTAATGGAGCCCCATAACATTCCCATGGCCATGATCGGAGCAGGCCTGCTGTGGTTCGGATGGTTCGGCTTCAACGGCGGAAGCGCGCTTGCCGCTAATGGTCTTGCCGCTTCGGCCTTCCTGGTCACCAACACTTCAGCCGCCGCCGGTGCCCTGACCTGGCTCTTCGCCAGCTGGCTGAAAGGAAAGCCCAGCGCTCTGGGCATGGTCTCCGGGGCCATCGCCGGCCTGGTGGCGATCACCCCGGCCGCGGGCTTCGTGGACAATGCATCCGCCATAGTCATCGGCGCCGTCGCGGGTATCCTGTGCTACAGCATGCTTCTCTTCCGCGTGAACAAAGGGCTGGACGAGAGCTGCGATGCCTGGGCGGTTCACGGCATGGGCGGACTTTGGGGCGCTATTGCCACCGGAATCTTCGCAAACCCGGCCGTCAACGGCTACTCCGGCCTGTTGTACGGAAACGTAGATCAGTTCGTGGCCCAGATCATAGCAGCAGTGGTAGCAGTAGTCTATGCCTTCGTGTTGACTTATGTCCTGGCAAAGATCGTGAGTTCGCTCATGGGCCTGCGTGTGACCGAAGACGAAGAATACGTGGGACTCGATATCGCTCAACATGGCGAGAAGGCATACGCCTGAGGTGGCTGGCCATGAAAAAGATCGAAGCGATAATTCGCCCTGAGAGGCTGGAACAGGTAAAGAAGGCCCTTGAAGAGAAAGGGTTTGTAGCATTGACAATCTGCGAGGTCCTGGGTCGAGGCGAGCAGAAGGGAATCAAGCTCCAGTACCGGGGCGGAACCCTGGATGTGGACCTTTTGCCCAAGCTCAAGCTGGAGCTCTTCATCCGGGACGAGGACGTGGACTCCGCTATGAGGGCCATCTGCGATGCCGGCCGGACCGGGAGGCCCGGCGACGGCAGAATATTCGTAAGCCCGGTGGAGATGTCAGGGAAAGTGAGAACCGGAGAGAAGTTCCCATAATTTCCCCTTTTTTTCAGGATATTTTCCGGATTTATTCACCTGGCACAGCGCGATCCTGGGAGCGCTACAGCGCTCTGAGAATGCGAACCGGCAGACGGGGAAGCAGCCAGCGCATGAACTCGCGATAATTGGTGCGGGGAGTTGCTATGTCTATATACCTCTCCAGCACCTCTTCCTGGCTGGCGAGGATGCGGAAGAAGATGTCCGGGCGGCTGTGCAGCAATCTTGAGAGCATGAAGGCGTACCTCAGGTCATCTCCAAATTCGACCTTGCACCTGGATCGGTAGGCTTCAGACAGCCTCTTGCCACCGACCTGCAGATTCTCGGCGACGCTCTCTGCTGCAATCTGGCCGGACCGTATGGCGTAGAATATCCCCTCTCCCGTGAAGCCGTCCACAAAACCGGCAGAATCACCGGCTACAAGCACTCTTTCACTGGCCAGCCGGGGTTTAAAGCGCCCTAAGGGGATAGTGTGTCCGTGAAGTTGATAGCAGCCCAAAAAGCCGTTGTCTCTCAGAAAATTTTTCATGGCTGTTCGGGGGTGCTTCAGGCGGGAAGAAAGCCCTCCGATTCCCACCGAATAGTAGCCGCGATGAGGGAAGATCCAGCCGTAGCCGCCTTCGGCCACTCCGAAGTAGATGTCCAGCGTTTCATGCAGCCGCCTTTTCATCTCGTCCTCGGAGGCCTCGATCTCCGTCACCAGGCAGATGCCGGACTTGCGGCCACTCTCCTGCCCGCTGACCCGATCCTTGAGGCTGCTCTGGCAACCGCCACAAAGGGCCAGGAATCGAGACTGGTAAGAGTCATCTTTGCATCTCACCTCCACATGATCCGCCTTCTCCCGGAAGTCTTCAACTCTGCAGTCCATCAACACTCCGGCTCCGGCCTCCTCTGCCCTCTCCAGCAGGAACGAATCGAATCTGCTGCGGGTGACCAGTGTGGTTAAAGGATAGTTCTTGTGCTTTTCCAGAGCGAGGTCTTTGAAATGTATTCGAGTGCCGGTAATGGTCCTCTCGCACAAGTTCTCCGGCAGGGAGAAGTCAAGAGCAGAAACCGCCCGCTCCGACAATGCGCCCCCGCAGGGCTTGTAGCGGGGAAACTTCTCTTTTTCGATTACCAGAACATCCAGGCCGCATTTTGCCGCCATTCTGGCGGCTGATGATCCTGCCGGACCTGCCCCAACAACAATCAGGTCGTACACTCTCTTATCCACCCAGTCTATCCTTAACTGTATCACATCCAAAAAGATTTCAACTTTGTGATGGGATTTGAGAGGATGCTCCAGAGGAGATAAATTTTGCTTGCTAATAATTAAGCTGTGTTTTTTAGCCATCTTTAAATAACACCCTGACTTGCGAAGTATCAGGTGAAGCAGATGGGAATCATGGAAGACGCAATAGCCGGAAGAATTACCGAGGAGATGAAGATCGTCGCGGGAGATGAGGGGAAGAGTTCCGAGTTCATTTGCCGCGGGATAGCCAGCGGGCGGATCGTCATTCCGCTGAGCCCTTACCGGCAAACCAGGCCGGTGGGAATAGGCAAAGGCCTGCGGACAAAGGTCAACGCCTCAATAGGCACCAGCAGCGATATCGTTGACATCGAAATGGAGGTAGCCAAGGCTAAGGCGGCCAAAGAGGCTGGAGCAGACACCCTGATGGAGCTTTCCACCGGCGGCGACTTCAATGAGATCCGCAGGCAGGTAATTGCGGCTACCGATCTCAGCGTGGGCTCAGTCCCCCTCTACCAGGCCTTTATTGAGGCCATAAGGAAGCACGGAGCTGGTGTGGACATGACTGAGGACGACCTCTTCCGGGCAACTGAAGAGCAGGCCAAGCTGGGCACCAACTTTATGGCCATTCACACCGGCATCAATAGCATCTGTGTTCAGCGGCTTCGCGGCCAGGGAGGGCGCTTTGGAGGAGTTTGCAGCCGCGGCGGAGCCTTCATGATCGGCTGGATGATCCACAACCAGAAGGAGAATCCGCTATACAGCCGGTTCGATTATCTGCTGGAGATCCTGAAAGAGCATGAGGTCACGCTGAGCATGGGAAACGGACTTCGTGCCGGTGCCGTTCACGACTCCACCGACCGAGCCCAGATGCAAGAGCTGATAATTAATGCCGAGCTGGCCGATCGCGCCCAGGCTGCAGGCGTGCAGACTATTGTTGAGGGGCCGGGGCATATCCCCATAGACGAGATAGAGGCCAACGTCAAGGTAATGAAACGCGTGACCAACGAGCGCCCCTTCTACATGCTGGGCCCGCTGGTGACCGACATGGCACCCGGATACGATCACATAGTTGCGGCCATTGGAGCCAGCCTCTCCAGCGCCTATGGAGCGGACTTCATCTGTTACGTGACGCCGGCCGAGCATCTGGCTTTGCCCAATGTCGAAGATGTCCAGCAGGGAGTAATGACCTCTCGAATCGCCGCACATATCGGAGATATGATCAAGCTGGGTGCACGAGAACAGGATCTGGAGATGGGGAGAGCCCGCAGAGATATGCAGTGGGACCGGCAGTTTCAGCTGGCTATGGACCCGGACACGGCAATGCGGATCAGAGATGAGCGTGCTCCTTCGGACCGCCGGGTATGCACCATGTGTGGGGATTACTGTGCCCTAAAAATTATAAAAGAGAATATCGATATGGCCCGCTAACCGAAGAATATGTTCGCAAAGAACTTGAGCACACTGGTGCTGGACAGGACCGCATTAAGCTTCATGCGCGTGACCAGGTTTTCTCCCTCGATCCTGACCTGGCCCATGTCCATCTGCTTTTGGAAGGCGCTGATGGGATCGGACGACCCGGTGACCGCAGATATGGCGGACTCAGTGGTGACCACAACGATGGTGGGATTCTCCACCTCGCCTTTGATCACCTGACTTATGGCCCCGTTGTCGGTCTCAAGCCCCACCCTCAGGACGCTGCCGTTGCTCATGGTGACGCTGATATCGATCTTCTCGTTCCCCAATAAGTTTTTGAGTATGTCGGGAGCCCCGCTCACCTTGTCGTTGTAAATATCCACATATTTTTCCACGGTCGGATAGCCAAAAGAGGCATTGGCAACTGGCAAGCATAGCAGCAGAACCAGAACTGCCAGAATTGAATATCTCATGAGGACCAATATATCTGTTTTAAATAAATATCTTATGGCAGCCAACGCACTGCTTACAGGACGAAGCGGCTCCAAGCATTTGGATTGTGTCACCAACCTTCCTCCAAAAACCGCAGAAAAACCACAGAATCCTTTAAGTATATTCCTTCCCAAATAGGGAATCCAAATGAGCACCCTTGTTCTCTGCATCGATCGTGACAACGACCTGGGCAGGAAGGCCAACGTAGAGAGCCCGGTCGTTGGACGGGCGGCCAATATAGATGCCGCCCTCAGGCTGGCCATGGTCGATCCGGAGGACTCCGACATCAACACCATCTTCGGCGGGGTGAAGGTCTTCGACGAGCTGGAAACCTCAGGCCAGCAGGTGGAGATCGCCTCCATTGCCGGAGACATCAAGGTGGGACTGTCCTCCGACAGCCGCCTCTCGGCTCAGCTGGAGACGCTCATAGAGAAGCTGGAGCCAGAGGGGGTAATAGTGGTGTCTGACGGGGCCGAGGATGAGGCCATCCTTCCCATAATTCAGTCCCGGATCAAGGTGAATGGAGTTCGAAGGGTGCTGGTAAAGCAGAGCCCTAACCTGGAGAGCACCTACTACCTGTTAAAACAGATATTCACCGATCCGAAGATCAGCCATACAGTCTTCATTCCGCCGGCCCTGGCGCTGCTGATGTTCTCCCTGTTTTCCATCCTGCGCTTTCCGGAAGGAGCCTGGATTGCAATTACCGGTGCAGTGGGCCTCTATCTCCTCTTCCGGGGCCTCGGGCTCGACGACACCATGGAAGAGGCCAAGCAGACTCTTAGAACCTCTCTTTATGCCGGCAAGATCACCTTCATCACCTACATCATGGCCGCCATGCTGGTGATCATAGCCACAATTCAGGGAGCTGCAGCCTTCTGGCAGTACTGGCATGACCCCATGTGGCACGGCTATTTTACCCTGATCATGATCTACATCAACAAGAGCATCTGGTGGTACGTGGCCGCCGCCATCTGCGTGAACCTGGGGAAAATCATGGACATGTACCTGGAGGGGCAGAGGGACGCGCGCACCTATTCCTATCTCTTCTTCCTGATAGCGACAGGCCTCGTGATCTGGTCGGCGAGCGGCTTCATCCTGGCCAGCAACAGCGAACTCAACTTCGGCATAGGCATGGTGCAGTCCATCCAGTACCTTGCAGTCTCCGCCGTGGTCGCAGTGCTGATCGCCCTGGTCGGAGTAAATATATCCAAGCGCATTGCAGGGCCGATCAAGTGATTCCCTCAATCGAGATCCCGGGCAATGGCGAGAGCTGCCTTGGCGATTTCACCTTCGATTTTTACTGGCAGCACCAAGGATCGAGGCTGAACCCCGACGGCAAGGTCGCCGGGACCTCCTACCGCCGGGTAGTTGACGCGCTGAAGAACGGGGAGACCGTGCATATCAAAGGCGATGCGGGCTCCCGCCTGGGCTCGAGCATGGGCGTGTCTCTGAAAAGGCTGGGAGGAACTGGAGGACCGCTGGAAGGGACCGGAGCGATAGCGGTCGACGGGGACGCGGGAAGTCGCATGGGCATCAGCATGCTGCGTGGGGAGATATACGTCTCGGGAAAAGTACAGCCGCCTCTGGGAAACGTGATCGAGGTCGAGAGCGACCGCAGCGGCTTTAGAAAGTTTGTCTCCATCACCGAAGTGCTCCTAAAAGGCCTGAAGGTAGCATCTCCCAACGTCTCCGACGGTTCAGGCCTGGTCATCTGCGACGGGGTACTGCGGGACACTGTGGGAGCCAGAAACGATATCGATAAAACCATTTGCATTCAGGGCGAGGCCGGCATGAGCACAGGAATCCTGCTCAGCTCCGGTTCGATCGATGTTTCGGGTAGAGCAGGCCAGAACACCGGGGTGCTGATGCGGGGCGGAAGAGTGGTAATCAGAGGAAGCTGCCAGGACTTCACCGGAGCCGAGATGCGCGGAGGAGAGATCTTTGTAGAAAAGAATGCCGGAAGCTTCACCTGTGCCCGCATGAAAGGCGGAAATGTTTACGCACGAGAGGCAAAGCCGGTACCTCCCGCCAGAGCCTACATGCTATCGCCTTCAGAGCTGGCGGCAGTTGGAAGAACGCTCTGCCAGGCCCCGCTTTATGCCATGATGTATCGAAGATTTGCCCTCTAAATTTTCCCGTTAATAGATCTCTTCCAGATCTTCGATGTGGGCGAAGGCGTCGTCCAGCTGCTTTCGCGCTCTTTGTCTCTTTTCTTTCTCGTCCTGCATGGCCCGTGCAGCCTGAGCATAGATAGATTCCAGTTCGGGCGCACTGGCCAGAGTGAATATGGATAGCACCTTAGGTGGACCCTTCTTCACCACGATCCCCTTGAAGACGTGGCCCGCGCAGGACGAGAGCTTCTCCACCTCCTTGGTGATCTCATCCACGTTCAGGTGCTCGCGTGAGCCCTGCACAATTACCATGGCCCTCGCGGCATCGTCCAGCACATTGGCCGGATAAAGCAGGTTCCCGGGCTTCAGGCTGTTCTCTATGGCATCTTTTACCGAGACGTTCTTGCGATCGGCCTGGTAGAACCCCATGGTTCCGATGCGAAGTCCGCCGTTCATCACCGTCTTGAAATCGCCGAGATCGGTCACGGAGAGCATCTCGCTGTCCAGAGACTCAATCAGGAACAGAAGGCGCGATGCCACCATGCTGTTGATCTTGTCGTAGGCCGAGGCGATGTCTCCGGAAAACCGCTTCATATACTGGTTATCCACCAGCAGCAAGCCTTCGGCATCCACATCCATCAGCTCCCTCATGCTGAAGGCAGCATTCTGCAGATAGATGGAGCCCTCCTCCCGGAAGGGCAGAACGGCCACTGTGATCACGGTTATATTGCGATACTGCCTTTTCAGCTCGTTTATGAGCAGCGGCGTGAACGAAGAGCCGGTGCCACCGGAGGTGGAAGTGATCACAAAGGCGAGATCGAAGTCGCCCCTCTTTTCGATCTCCCCCATGATCATTTCGCGGTTATCCATGAAGGCCTGCTTGCCCACGTTTCTGTTGGCGCCCACCCCGTGCAGGTTCGGGACATGCAAACGGTCTTTGGCGGTGGTGAAGCGAAGCTCTTTCAGGTCGTTTACAGCCGTGTTGACGGCTATGGTCTCCACCCGGCTGGGAAACTTGGGGCGCAGGTAATACTTGGAAAGTCGGGAAGCGGTACCGCCTCCAAAAGCCTCTCGGTTTATGGAATCCAGTATGCGGTTGCCACACTGACCCACGCCAAGAATGAGGACGTTGAGCATGATATCATATCCAATTGAGCTTTGATTTCGTGATTAGTCTTTCGATCAGGATAATATTCACACCCTCAATATTTATACTCTCGGTATCTTCTGAACATCAACACGGCAATTGCCAGAACCGGTACGATCAGTAGGTAGTACAGATATTTGTATTCTCGTTCTTTCACCGATACATCCGCTATGCCCTCGCTGGAGAGCGAGGTGCTGCCATCCAGGAAGCTGGCTTGAAGCGAGATGGTGTAGTTGCCGGGCCGATTGCCCTTGAGAGTCGCAGCATAGCTCTGCTCTTCACCGGGAGGTATCTCAAAGAAGCTCTTTTCGAGCCCCACCGCCTCCAGGCCTTCCGACGGTTTGATGCTTCCCCGAACCTCGATCCTGGTGGCAGAGGCCTGGCCTAAGTTGCTGAGGGTCACGTTTAGACTGCCTTCACCGCCTTCGGAGATCGAGCCTGAAGGGTCGAGGTAGAGCTGCAGGTTCGGCTTGGGCTTGGGTTCGACCGTAACGCTGAAGGGGGATGAACTGTTGGATTTGACGTTTTTCCTGGAATCTTGATATTTCACTTCAATTGCCGGCACAGAAACCAGACCTTCTTTTACTGCCGTCATGACGTAGATGGCTGAGTCCGACTCGCCGGGCTCCAGATCGGATTTCATCTTGGGCGGGTAGCCGGCTATGTACGAGAACTCGGCCAGAGGGGGTAGATCCTGGACCGACACCTGTGATGCCGCTCCGGAACCCAGGTTCTTGATGCTTATAGTTACTCTTACATCGCTGCCTACGGGAATCTCCGTTCGATCAAAGGTCTTGTCGATTGCCAGGTTAGGGACGTCGGCGGAGGTGCGCGGCCTTTCAGAGCTGCGTTTCCTGGGAGTTCCCAGGCCATCTTTGTACTCCAATCTCACTTTGGCGGATTCATCGTCCAATATGTCCATAAGGGTAAGGGTGACTCCGCCCTTTTCCGCCCCGCCGTTGAAGTTGTTCGCGCTGTTCAGCAGGAGTGCCCTCTGCTCATCCAGACCCCCCGCCGGCTCGAATACTCTCATCACCACTATGCCATCAGCGATCGACTGAATCTCTATCAGCTCGGCACGATAGTTACCGATATCGATATGATCTCCGACATTAAGCGTAAAATCGCTGAAAGTGATCTCGTCGCTGTCATCCGAGTCCTTGGCATGGACCCCGATCACCAGCAGAATAAGGATTGCCAGGTATATCCAACGCATTCTGGTCCACCATATATCGAGAAACCATATAAAAATTGCCTTCCATCTTAGCCTTGCTCTATCTCCAGGCTGAGATCGATCCACCTGGCGTCCCTGGTCAGAGCGCCTAAAGATATCACGTCCACTCCGCTCTCGGCATATTTTTCGATATTGGAGGGCAAAATTCCACCGGAGGCCTCCAGGAGGACGCGATCTCGCAATCCCCTCTGCTGCAGCATCCGCACACCCTTCTCGATCTCCGGGGGAGCCATGTTGTCGAACATGATTATATCGGCCCCCAGATCGGCGGCCAAAACCAGGTCGGAGAGGTTTTCAATCTCTACCTCGATCTTCTTGGTGAAGCTTGCCCGAGAGCGAGCCTGGGTTATGCACTCCGCGAGCCCCAGGAGCTTGATGTGGTTGTCTTTTATGAGCACCGCATCGGAGAGGTTGAAACGGTGGGTATCGCCACCGCCCAGGAACACCGCCTTCTTCTCGTAGAGCCTAAATCCCGGTGTGGTCTTACGGGTGCCCGCCACCCGCACCTTATCGCTTACGCTTTTCGCCCTCAGCACGCATTCACGGGTGAGCGTGGATATGCCGCTCATTCGTGCCAGGAAGTTCAGGGCCAGCCTCTCAGCCTGAAGAATGGCTCTGGCCGATCCGCGAACAGACAGCACCTGCGAGCCGGCGACCACGAACTCCCCGTCCTCGAACAGCTGCTCGCAATGAATGCCGAAATAGGCGAAGATCTCCACCGCCTCTGAGAGGCCAGAGATCACGCAGTCCTCTTTGGCGGTGATGGATGCCCAGGCCTCCAGCTCAGGGGCGATGGTGCTCGAGTCGTCCCACTCCCCCAGATCCTCGGCCACGAATCTCTCCAGCTCAGAACTCAGCATACCGCAAAGGTTTTGATGTCTGATTGATTTATAGCCACCGATGCATCTCAAGATAGGGCTGGTGGGATGTGGCGCCATCGGGTCCGAGATTGCCCGGTCAATAGACAGAGGAGAGATAGCTGCAGATCTGGTGGCAGTCTGCGATCGAAACCGCTCCCAGGCAGAGGAACTGATTGGAAGCTTGAATGGAAAGCCGCTTCTGACCGGCTTGACCGAGCTGGTGAACCTCTCAGACGTGGTGGTGGAAGCAGCCTCGCAGCAGGCCGTGCCGGCAGTGGCCCGCGCGGCTCTGGAAAGAGGCAAGATCCTGATGATCATGAGCGTCGGGGCCCTGGCAAATCCCGATCTTTACCGCGAGGTCAAGAAGACCGCGGAAGAGCACGGGGCGCGGGTCTACCTGCCATCCGGGGCCATCTCAGGACTGGACGGCCTCAAATCCGCCAGCATCGGACAGATCAGGAAGGTGACCCTCACCACCACCAAAAATCCCGCCGGGCTTGAAGGCGCACCATACATTCTGGAGAGGAAGATCGACCTGTCCGCCCTGAGATCGGCTACGGTGATCTTTGAGGGATCTGCGGCGGATGCGGTCCGGGCCTTTCCCGCCAATGTGAACGTGGCGGCCACGATCTGCCTGGCAGCCAGAGAAGGCGAGGTCAAGGTGAGAATCATTGCCGATCCCGAGATCCGGGTGAACAAGCACGAGATCGAAATAGAGGGCGATTTCGGACGGATCACCACCAAAGTGGAGAACGTGCCCTCGCCCAAGAACCCGCGCACCAGCTACCTGGCGGCGCTCTCGGCCATCGCCACCCTTCGATCTATCGTCGAACCGGTGAAGATCGGAACCTGAGACCGTTCCGGAAGACATTCTTTTTTGGCCCAATCTTACCCAATCCCTGCAACCGCAAATGTCCAGTTCCCGCCCTTCAGATGGTCTGGATCAGGGGCGGGGAACTTGACCAGGTCGGTGGCGAAGTGGGGCGCGGCGAGGAGATGACTACGGTTCCGCCCTCCACCTTCATGGGCCTGGTGTCCAGGGGGATAAAAGAGGCATATTTCTGAACCTCAGATCGAAGCTGTGTAAGGTTCAGGTCTTCTGCCTGATAGGGTTTCATCAGAGGGCGGAGGTCGGACTCATCGTGGTCACCCATGGGAATTGAATAGGGCGAATCTCCGATTCCGTCTCCATTATCATCCTTTCCCCGGTAATCGCTGTAATAGTTGCCAAAAGTCGTATTCCAGTAGTTGTTGCTGGAATTGTCATAGGCAGAGATCGTGTTCCGAACGAAGTTGTTGCCGAAAACCAGGTTGTTGTAGTTTTTGTCCAGCCTGATGCCGTGTTTATTCTCCGAGATGGCATTGGCGAAAACCGTGTTAAGCCGGCATCCTCTGGTCATTTCCAGGCCGTTGAAGTTCTCTTTAGCCGTATTCTCGGCGATCACGTTGTAAGTGCTGTTCTCCTGCAAACTGATCCCGATTCCGAAGCCGCTAATGATCTCATTGCGGCTGTTCTCGAAAACCCTGTTCCCCAGAACGGAGTTGTTGTGCGATCCGGATAAAATTATGGCGTAGTAGTTGTGGTCTGCGCTGTTATCCCGGATTTCGTTGCGGGATGAGTTCCAGAGGAACAGTCCCTCTCGATTCCAGGATAGTGAATTGTTGGACACGCCGCAATCCTCTGACTCCTTCAGCATCAGCCCGGCATTGGTGGTATTGACGATGACGTTGTTGGAAAAGGCCATCTCCCGGCAAGAGGAGATATCTATTCCCGCGGCATCACAGTTGCTGAAGCTGCAGTTGGCGACGCTGCTGGCGCTACAGTAGGTGAGCCTCAATCCCCGTCCGCAGCTCACGAAGCTGCTGTTCTCAACGCCGATCTCCCGGGCGTTTTCCGCCAGGACTCCTACCTCTGCGCCGAAGACCTGGAGGTCCTTTAAAAGGACTCCGTTGGCCTCAATAATGATCGCGGCATTGGGGAGGTTCAAGTTCTGCCCGTAGGCCTTTGAGGGATTATTCATGTAGTAGTCGTACTTCGACTGGGTGTCTTTGGCGATGCCACTTATCAAAAATCCGGAAACGGAGACGTCATCAGCTTCTATGGTGATACCAGGCCTCTGGATGGCTGACTTGACGACCGGGTTTCCCTGGCCAATTATGGTAAGGGCCTTGTCCACCTCAAAGGGACCGTACTCCCCCGGTCCCACAACTATGGTGTCCCCAGCGCTGGCTGAGGCGATAGTCGCCTGAATGTCCTGGCTCGAATAAATGGGTTCGGCAGCAAAGCCAGGCATGGCAATCGCCAGGACGATACCGATTGCAAAGAACAGATCAATGCCTGAAATGCCGCATGCCGGTGAAGACCATGGCCATGCCATGTTCGTTGGCAGCGTCGATCACCTCGTTATCCCTTATCGATCCGCCGGGGTGCACAACCGCAGTCGCCCCTGCGGAATGGGCAGCGTCCAGGCCGTCTCTGAAGGGGAAGAATGAATCCGTAGCAGCAGCTGTGCCCTTGGTGGAGAGGCCGTGTTCTTCCGCCTTCTCCGCGCCGAATCGAGCCGCGTCCACCCGGCTGACCTGTCCGGACCCTATGCCTATGGTCTGCATCTCGGTTGCGTACACCAGAGAATTGGATTTCACGTACTTGGCCACCTTCCAGGCAAACCTGAGGGCCCGGGTCTCGGCGTCGGTGGGAGCCCGCCTGGTCACCACCTTCCATTCTTTGATGTCACCAGTATCGAAATCCTGCAACATCATGCCCCCAAAGATGTTCTTCTGGTAAAGTCCCTGATATAATTCCTCTTTTCGCTCCAGCAGATCTCCGATGTCCAGAATCCGGCGATTGGGCTTCTTCTCGGTCAGGACCTTTAGGGCCTCAGGCTCAAACCCCGGTGCGAGCAGTACTTCAACAAAGCTGTCGCCAATTGCCCGGGCAGTCGGCAGATCCACGGGACGGTTGAAGCCTATGACTCCGCCAAAGGCCGATTTCGGATCGGTGGCAAAGGACAGCCGGTAGGCTTCAGGTAGGCTCTTTCCATAGGCCACTCCGCAGGGATTGGCATGCTTGACGATCACCGATAAAGGCTCATCGACTCTCACTCCGTCATAGCCAGAGAGATCTATTAACATCTCCAGAACGGTCTCCGCGTCGACGTAGTTGTTGTAGGACATCTCCCGCCCGTTGAGCTTCTGAGCCCCCGCAAGGCCCATACCGTCCTTTTTCCTGTAAAGGGCAGCCCTCTGGTGCCAGTTCTCGCCGTAGCGCAGGTCTTGAACCTTCTCAAACGCGTTCACCACATAGCGTGGAATTTCTCCCTGCAAAGCTGCCAGCAGGCGGGCATCCTTTTCCAGACAGCAATAAAGAGCAAGAGCAGCCAGGTCGTTCCTGGTTTGTCTGCACAGGCCTCCTGTCAGTCGGATCTCCTCTGCGATGGCAGGAGCGCGCGCGGCCTCCATGAGGATACAGCAACCGCTCTCCAGAGCATGACGGACTGCAGCTTCCCCCTCGTGGCCGTTCACGAAACCGGCGTCGCACAGGAGAAGACTTTCTGAACCATTGGAAGAAAATGAGCTGCCTATCTCTAGGCCGAGCTGTTCCAAGTCGGGAAGGATGGTGCTTGCCACCTGGGACATAACGTCCAGGACGACGACTTGACTTATCTGCATTAGAACCTCACTACCTTCCGTGCTTACGCTATTTTAACTTTTTGCAGCAAAATGCATCTCCTTAGAACAATAAAGCAGTTCTTAAAAAATTTATTTATCCAGATGTTGACGCCAGAAGCCAAATTTGGAGAGTTTCCGGCAGGCCAAGACAATATTTAAGCTATGGCCGATAACAGTTGGGCTCATGAACCTTCGAGACGCCCTCTCGCCTCACCCTCTGGGCCTGACCATAAGGTTCGAGGTGGCTCCGGGATCCTCAGAATTGGAGGTGCCCTCCGGATTCAACCCCTGGAGGCGGGCTTTAGAAGCCAGGCTCACCGAAGAGCCGAGCCGCGGAAAGGCCAACAGGCAGCTGACACGGGAGGTGGCCAGGCTGTTCTCCCTACCGGCAACCCAGGTTGAGGTATTGAGCGGCCACAAATCCGCGTTAAAGGTGCTGCTGGTCAGAGGAATAAACACGGAGGAGGCTTTGGAAGCCCTTCGTTCCGGAAACGAACCATGAAGAACACAAACCCCTCCCGCCAGAAGAAGACCTATGACCTGGAGGCTCTTGAGGAGCTGATCTCGTCGATCCTGGAGGCCTCCAGCCGGGGCGCAGTCATCATTGTGGAGGGAAGGCGAGATGAGATGGCGCTCCGGAGGCTCGGAGCCTCAGGACCGGTGATCCTGGCCTCCAGAAGGCCGGCCCTGGATCTGGCTGAGGACGCAGGTGAAAGCTACCGGGAGGTCATTGTGCTGACCGACTGGGACCAGAAAGGGGAAGAGATGGCAAGGCTTCTGGAGAAATTCCTGCGCCACACCCCTGCCGTGGCCGATCTGGAGATCAGGGGCAGGCTCAGGAAGCTGGTCAAGAAAGAGATAAAAGATGTGGAGAGCCTGGCCGTCTATACTGAGAGGATGAGAGAGCTGTATGGCAAAAAGAATTGCGGTAACGGGATCACCAGGAGTAGGCAAATCCACCCTGGTGGATAAGGTGAGGGAGACGACAAGCCTGAAGGTTGGCGGCGTTCTGGCCAGGGACAGGCGTTTCAAGGAGCGGAGGGTGGGATTCGAGCTTCTGGACCTTTCCACCGGGGCCACAGGCATCCTGGCCGATGAGGCCGGACGGGGGCCCCAGCTGGGAAAATACCGCGTGCATCCGGAAGACCTGGACGAAGTGGGCGCTCAGGCAATTGAGAATGCCCTGGTCTGCGACCTCATAATAGTGGACGAAGTGGGTCCCATGGAGCTGTCTTCGAAGCGCTTTGTAAAGGCGGTTGAGAAGGCGATCGCCTCCGACAAGCCCATGCTGGTGGTGCTTCATGAGTGGTCCTCCCATCCCCTGGCCAGGAAGATCCGGGAGAGCTTCAAAGTGATCACCGTGACCAGGGAGAACCGGGACGGCCTGGCCAAAGAGCTGGCCCGCGAGTTTGCAGCTGAAAGGTCCGGCCAGGCGCGAAGATCACCGGACGGCCTCAAATAGCGGGGACAGCCTCACTTGATGGCTCCCATCATAGGCCGGATAGTAACACAACTCCTGCTTCTCCTGGCAATACTCCGCCCGGCCATCAGATATCCGGAAGCGAAAGCCCCTGGGATACTGAACCTCTTCGGGTATCTTAATCACCGTGGGCGGCAGCCCTGGTGGGCTCTTGAATACGGCCACAAAGTTCCTGTCGGTGCAGTCGAAGTGCTGGAAGAGCGGAATGCCATGCAGCCTTGATATGTAGGGCCGGGCGTTCACTTCCAGGCCTCTTGGCCGGCCTTCTTCGTCGATCAATGAGAAATCCTCGTCGTTCCAGATCCTGACATCCTTTACGCTGAAGTCCCAGTAGGCGCTGTCCACGAACTGGCCCTCCAGGACCTCCAGAAGATCGTTTACTGCAGTGCTGCGCGCATATCCGGGCTGCATTCCCCAGGGAGCCCCGAACTCGCCGATGAAAAGAGGCAGATCGAGGCCTCTGGCCTTTTGCCGGTGGAGGTGCAATAAGGCTCGAAATGAGATCTCTTCGGAGAGTGGCGAGAAGCGGAAGGAGACGGAGATCGGATCGTAGAGATGCGGGGCGTAAACCAGGCCATCCAGGTCAAAGCCGGTCAGCCGGGAGGTGAACATGTCCAGGACGTGAGGCTCGACAAAGCCCACTGCCTCCGGGTGGACGGCTCTTATGGCCGTCAAGGCCTCCTGGTACAGGGTCTTTAGAAATTGGTTTTCGAACTCACCGCGAAGGTTGGAAATGTCGCCCCCGCTGGGCTCGTTCATGATATCGTATCCGAGTATGAAGGGATTGTCTTTCACCAGAGAGGCTATCTTCGCCCATGCCCGGCAATAATGCTCCCGCAGCAGCTCCGATCTGAAAAAATGGGAGAAGCAGGCACGCACATCGCGGGAGAGAACATAGGCCGCGCCCCAGAACTGTCCGCTAAAGCTGTCGTTTCGGTTGGGATTCACCCCCGGCGGAAAGGTCCAGGAAGGGGCACCATCTCCGCACAGCCAGCGGCTGTACAGGTCCTGGTGCATATCCATCAGCAGGTAAATATTTCTCTGCGAGGCCTGGCTCACCAGTTCTGCTAGGTAATCCAGGTAGCTTTGGTCGTAAAGGCCCGGCTCCGGCTCGATCGCCTCCCAGAACAGGGTTAAACGGACCATGTTGAACCCCCAGGCGGAAAGCCGGTCCCACCAGTGCGGTTCTCGAAAGGGAAGGAATGGAGGGACCTTGGCATTTCCGGCGATATTGACGCCTCTGAAACAGACGCGTCTGCCCTCCTGATCGTGAAAGCCGTCTTTTTCCAGGATCAAACCGTGGCCCTTCCACCCGACGTGATGCGCCATCTCTCTTTCCGTCCCTCCGTTTCCAAGCGAGGCGATATCAATATCAGCGCCCATACTATAAATATTTTAATAAGATAATCTAAAAGTCGAGACGGGCCAACCCCAAAAGAGATCGTCTATATTGACATACAAAATATTAACAGATATGAATCGTCCACAAGTAATCTCAACAAGATTAATACGCTTCGGCAGTACAACAGGATAACCGCCCTAATGCTGTGGGCACCATCTGCAGGAAGTCGTTTGAGTTACCACCCGGGCTTCCTGCAATACCATTTTCCGGTTGAGCCTTTTCTCAAAGGTCGAAAGACCCAACTTCAATCCAGCCCCAGCTCCCGCGCCCTCTGAAAAGATTCTGACGCCTCTGTTTCGCGATTTAGCGCTCTGTAGGCCATGCCGAGGTTCTTCCAGGCGGTGGCATAGAGCGGCTCAACTGCCAGAGCCTTCTGAAAACACTTCAGCCCCTCATCATGCCGTTTCAGAGCGACCAGAGCCACGCCTTTGTTGTTCCAGGCATAGTAATCAAACGGATCGATCACGATAGCCTGGTCGTAGCTCTCGATGGCCTCTTCGTGCCTTCCCAGATTATCCAGTGCTGCCCCGCGGTTATTCCAGGCCCTTCTGCCGTCAGCTCCAGCCGGGTTCAGCTCGATTGCCCGCGCGTAAGAGACCACAGCCTCCTCATATCTTCCCAAATTGTGCAGGGAAAAACCTTTAACGATCCAGGTCCGGGCGTTATTGGCATCAATAGCTATCGATTTTTGAGATGAACTCAGAGCTTCCGCAAACCGGCCCAGATTGTTCAAGGCCACAGCCCGGTTTCTCCAGGAGGCCGCAGAACCCCTGTCAAGGCCGATCGCCCGATCCAGGGCCTCGATCGCCTCTTCGTATCTGCCCATCTTTCGCAGAGCTATGCCCAGATCAAGCCAGCGTGCTGCATCTTCCGGCGGTTCGCTTGCGGCCTGCCTCAGGCATCTCAAGGCTTCATCGGGCCCTTTTTCGAACACGTCGCCCTTCACTGCAGCACTTTCTTCCCGCTCTTCAGACATTGAATCCAACTCATACCGCAAGATCTTTATTCCTGAGCTTATGTGCCAGTAGGCTTATACCAATGGCGGTTCGGATTCATAGATCCTAGATCGGGGTTTGCACAGAGTTATATAGAAAAGTATATATTGCACAAGTTAGTAAACAAAATGCAAATATCGAGGGGGTCCTGCGAGAGGGGTGTCAGATGAGGCAACAGCGGTCTGAGATACTGAGCCGCTTGGTCCGATTCCTCGACATGGATACAGACGGGCTGAGGCGGTTCATTATACAGTACATCGTTGAGGGAGGCGAGTTTACAGTTGCATCCCTGCACGCAATTGTCAGCCAAAGGTTCAACATTTCCGTAAAAGTGCTGGCTTCGATGATCGGATACATTTGCTCACGGTTGGGGATACTTCATGTCGCCAAAAAATCCTATCGCGCTCCAAAAACCTATGTGCTGCGAAGCGAATACGCAGATGTCGCAGAATCGGCTCTGCTGAATACGCTATGACCACCGTTAAGAGTGCACCGAGAACCGCCACCACTATAAAGATCCGGTCGAAATCTGAACATGCCATAAGCCGGTCGCGCGATCCCTATCAAGAACTGATGCTTCGGCTCTTTCAGGACGAGACGACCGCTCAGAGGGGACGAGCATTCCTGTCTTTGGTTGAGGAGAGACAGCGAAGTGGCGATCCTTTGAAAACTAGGGAATGGAAGGAGCTTCTAGAGGAGATGAAGGTGAGCCGCTCTGCCTTTTACGCTATGAGAAACAAGCTTCTGGGTGCAGGGCTGATAACCAACAGAGGCGGAGAATACAGGTTATCGGGGATGTTCAGCCGCGACCTGGCGGATATGGCCAGGTGGTGGTGGACGGCAGTGTTGAATAAAAGTTTGGAAAACTTATAGACAGCGTCTCAGCTCATCAATCTGTCTCTCGATGGTCTCCACAACTTTCGCGTTTTCCATGTATTCGAGGCTGTTCTGGCAATATGGACAGATGAAGTTGGCGTCGCTTGCATCATCGAAGACGAACCTGGCGCATCCCTCGGTACATGCATAAAATATGTTGTTCTTTTCGTAGCAAAGCCTGTCCTCCAGCTTGCGCAACAGCCTGCGAGCCTCGGACTCCAGAGCTTTGTCAAAGTTCTCGGGACAAAGCTGCCACAGATAAGTGAGCCATCCCGAATCGGGATCGCGTTTTCGCCGGTATACGGCCAGCCTGTGCTCGTATAGGAGATAGAGTGTTCGGCGGACGGTATTCAGGCTGATCCCGGTAATTTCTGCCAGACGCTCATCCGTTATCTCTTCTGAGGGAATGTTCTCCACAATCAAGAGACCCTCATCTCCTACCAGCTTGTTAAGATATGCCCTGTAAATTGTCTCCTGCACTGCTGCCAACAGATCACGACCCGAGTGATGTATATGAAGTATAACTGTTTGCGACCATCTGAACCGGCATTCCGCCACTACTATTCCACGTGTACTCAATCATCGTTACTGATGCATCACTTGACATTTCATGACGGGAGGCTATAATCTGGCTCCTTAGATAGACCACAGTTTATATATTGCACATTACATCTATAAATCCCCATCGTGAAAATTTTTTTTAAACAGTCTGCTGCAGTCGACCCTGGCTCTACGGATGCCAAAATCAAAATCGCTAGGAGAAGCCTCAGTCAGATTAGAATTAATAAAAAATAGAAAGCGCAAAAATTGTCGTCTTAGCTGGAATCAGCTTCGGTGAGCAACTCCTTTAGCTTTTGAATGGATTGCATGGCCCGGTTTGCTTCCTCCAGTTTCTCTCGCTCGTAATATTCCAGTATCTCCTCAATAGGAGTCTGTAGGCGGTATACCTTCATGGGCCGGCCGGTCCCATCGCTCTTTGTGACCTTCTCCTCGATCCATTTATGCTTGCGCAAGGTTCGAAGGGCGATGCTGACCTCAGGCTGTCTCAAATCCGAACCCCGCTCGATGTCTCTGGAGGTAGCCTCCACTCCGCTGGCCAGATACGCCAGCATATTGGAGACCTTCCTCGGAACCCCCAGGCTCTTAAGCGTCTCTACGACCTCAAGGTCTTTGTCGTCGAATCTCAATACAAAAGATTCCTTCATTGCTATCTACTCCCTCAATATTTCCCTTGAGATCAGATCAAGTACGTTATGCTATAAATAGTTTATTTCTGTTATATAAATTTTAGCTACTATTACTACATGTTTTTGGCCCAATATAATTAATCACTATGTAAAAATTAAGATTATTGTCTTCTAATTCGCTCGACGAAGCGTCTCTTCTTCTCCACAGCGCGGAGAGCTGCCTGGTCCACCAGCTTCTGCATGGCGGGCACATCCCTTCGAGCCTCCGTTCCCACGGCCTTTTTGATCGGGGTGTAAGCGGATTCCCTGAACAGAGGTGCGAAATCGGTCACGCGATCATCGATGTGCAGATCAGCACCGCCTCCTTTTTCTACCTGCCCGATCTCGTCAATGGCCACGCCGGTCTTCCTTATGGTGCGGGCGATCTCAGATGCCTCCTCGGCCGGGGCGATTATCAGCAGAGCATCGATGGAGACACCCAGATAATCGATCTGCAGGGAGTTCAGCATATTCAGCACCCTGCGGTTCACGAGATTTCTCATCCGGTCCTCCCAGAAGACCAGCTTCACTCCGGCGGTGTGGGCGATCTCCTTGGCATCCCCGCGAATGCCGCCGTTGGTTACGTCGGTCATGGCGTGAATCTCTAGATCAGCGTCCAGAAGCGCTTCGCTGGCCTGGAGGAACTTGATGTTCAAGGTCTCGTCCACCACCTCGTGCAGGCCGTAGTAGAGAGCCGCCGCGCAGATGGTCCCGCCGCCTGCGCCCTCCGTCATCATGATCACGTCTCCGGCCCTCGCGTCCTTTCTCGGGGTAAGCCTCTCGGAGACGCCCACTGCGCCCACGCAGCCGGTCAGCCGGTCCCCAATGACCATGTCTCCTCCGATCCTCAGGGTGCTTCCGGTGACCAGCGGAACGCCGATCAGCTCGGATACGGTCGCGATTCCGGAGATGTGATCGAAGAGCCGGGAGACGTCGCCGTCGTCGGCCAGGTGAATATCGGATAGAAGTGCAACCGGCTTTGCGCCCATGACGTACACGTCCCGCAGGGCCGCTCTGGTCACGTGAAATCCGGCCAGGAAGGGGTAGTCGCTCAGGCGGGAGTGCATTCCGTCAACCGTCACCACCACGTACTGACCGCCCGCCCTGACCACGCCTGAATCGTCAAGCTCTGCGGAGTCCAACACCGCCCCGGTCCTTCCGATCACCTCTGCGATCTTGGTGTGGGTGTAGAAGTCGCCGGAACCGCGAGAGCCCACGCCGAAGTCGCCCATTGTGACCCCCACCGGCTCCAGATCGAAGACCTCGCCGCGCGGATTCAGGGTGGCCAGGGATTCCTCGATTACCGCCTGCGCCAGGGCCTCGGCCTGAGGCTCAGGGATGGACTTGACCTCCCTTATGAGCGTCACAAGCTTGTCCTTAATCTGGGGGTCGCCCTTCCTAAGACCCCTCTTGGCAAATCCTTCCAGATCCATGACCAGGGATGTAGCCATCGCTACATAAAAAGGTCATCTGCGGGAAAACAGCCTCTCCAGCTCGGATGGCCGCAGCACAACCATCACCGGCCGCCCGTGAGGACAGGTGAGGGGGTTCTTGCAGGAAAAAAGCCCCTCTAAGAGCCTGAGCATCTCGGAGATCGAGAGATCTTTGCCCGATTTTATGGAGCCCCTGCAGGCTAAAAGCTTCAAGATCTCATCACGGTTTGAAGAGGCAGGACTGACTTTTCCTGAAGTGAAGAGGTCTCTCAGGATGTCGTGTACCGCTTCCGCCTTCTCCAGCCGGGAGCCGAGAGCCGGAACCGCGCGTACCTGGTAGGTGCACCCGCCGAAGGGCTCGATTGCAAAGCCCATATCGCCCAGAACATCCTGCCAGGACTCCAAGAGCAGCCGTTCGTTGGGGGCCAGCTCAAGGGTCAGGGGTTTGGCCAGCTCCTGGGAGATGTTCTTCCGTTCGTACCTCTCCTGCAGGCGCTCGAATCGAATCCGCTCCGCAGCAGCGTGCTGGTCGATCAGGACCAGGCCGTCTTCTCCCTCGGCCACGATGTAGAGCTGAAGTATCTGGCCTAAAACACGAAGCTGAGGCTTCTCCGGCAAGGCCACCTCCACCCCCTGGCCGGAAAGATCGAGCGGAAGTGTGCTCTGCTCGCTTATTCCGGCCACCTTCAACTCCGGGCGGTCGGGAAGCTCCGCCCTGGGAGCAGAGGCCGCAGGTCTGCTGGCCGCCCCGGCCTGAAGAGCCCGGGATACGGCCGAGAACAGCTGGCCTGATATCTCCTCTTCGGAAAGGAGCCGGATCTCTCTCTTGGCCGGGTGCACGTTTACGTCCACCAGCTCGGGGGCGATCTGCAAAGACACCACGGCCACGGGACTTTTGCCAGTCGGTATCAGGTTGCGATAGGCCTCCCTCAGGGCGGAAATCAGTGCTCTGGAATAGACCGCACGGGAGTTCACGTGAATGAAGATCCGGTCTGCGCTGCTCCTGGTGTTCACAGGGTCGGAAGCCAGCCCTTTTAGCGTCCATTGCGGCCCCTCGGCCTGAAAAGAACGCATGGACCTTGCCGCCTGCAGCCCTAAGACCTGAATCAGACAGTCATCCCAGCTGGCGGACTTCGAGGACTTGAAGAGGGTCCTTCTGCCGCTGAAAAGCTCGAAAGATACCCCGGAATTGATGATCGCCATCTCGGTTACCAGGTCGACAATTGCGGCCAGCTCGGCATCGGCGCTTCGAAGGTGCTTTCTCCGGGCGGGCAGGTTGTAGAACAGATCGCGAACGATGATGGTCGTTCCCCGGGGTGATCCTGCCTCTTTGATCTCTTCACAAAGCCCGTTTTGCAGCCTCATGTAGGTCCCGCTGAGTGCCGATCTGGTCTTGGTCGTGACCTCGACCGTCCTGGCCACGCTGGCGATGCTGGCCAGCGCCTCGCCCCGAAATCCCAGGGTGCTCACTCTGTACAGGTCGTCTGCATTCGCTATCTTGGAGGTGGCGTGCCGCAGGAACGCGACCTGCAGATCGTCGGCCTCCATTCCGCATCCATCGTCGGTGACCCTGATCAGCCTCTTTCCGCCCTCAGAGACTTCGATCACTATCCGGCCTGCGCCGGCGTCCAGCGAGTTCTCCACCAGCTCTTTTACCACTGAGCCCGGCCGCTCGATCACCTCTCCGGCAGCGATCTGGGAAACGGTATCCGGGTCCAGGAGCTTAATCTTGGGCATATCGACCTCTGACTATTTCCTGAAGCTTAGCCAGCTTATCCAGGGCCTGCCGGGGCGTCAGGTCATCCAGGTCCAGGCCGGCTATCTCATCCAGCAGGGGATCTTTTTCCGGAGCCCTCAAGACCCGCTCCTCCGGGCTGTCAAAGAAGATGAGCTGCGTGTAGCGCGATTTCCTGGCACTCTTTTTTCCGGCCAGGGGCTCGATAGACACCTCGCTCTCGATCTCCTTTAGTATCTGCTCTGCCCGTCTGGTGACGGCTGAGGGAACTCCGGCCAGCCGGGCCACCTGCACTCCGTAGCTCTTGTCGGTGGCTCCGGGCACAACCGTCCGCAGGAAGACTATGGACCCCTTCTCCTCCCGGGCAGCGATGCTGTAGTTCTTGACGCCAGGAAGGAGGTCCTCCAGCTGGGTCAGCTGGTGGTAGTGGGTTGCAAAGACCGCTTTGGCCCGGATGACGTTGTGCAGGTGCTCGGAGATGGCCCAGGCCAGGCTCAGCCCGTCAAAGGTGGAGGTCCCGCGTCCCACCTCGTCCAGGAGGACCAGGCTGTCCCGTCCGGCCTGGGTCAGGATGTTGGCCACCTCGGTCATCTCCACCATGAAGGTGCTCTGTCCGGCGGAGAGGTCGTCGTAGGCCCCCACCCGGGTAAAGATCCGGTCCACCAGAGAGATGGTGGCATGGCTTGCCGCCACGAAGCTGCCGCTCTGGGCCATTATTACCGCCAGGGCAATCTGGCGCATGAAGGTGGACTTCCCGGCCATATTGGGCCCGGTGAGGATCACCAGCCTGCTGTCATCGCGGTTCAGGTAAACGTCATTGGGAACGAAGCTTCCGCGCATGGCCCGGTCGAGCACCGGATGTCGGGCGGCCCGCAGAGCTATGGAGCCCTGGTCGTTGAACTCGGGCCGGACCAGGTTGTTCTCTCTGGCGGCCAGGGAAAAGGCGCAGATCACGTCCAGCTCGCCCAGCGCGGAGGCCAGCGACTGGATCTTCCGGCAGTGCGAGCCGATCATCAGCCGCAGGCGGTTGAAGATCTCCGCCTCAAGAGTCGTGGACCTCTCCTGCGCCGAGAGAACCCGGGTCTCCATCTCCTTTAACTCCGGAGTGATGAACCTCTCGGCGCTGGCCAGAGTCTGCTTGCGGACGTAGTTCTCGGGAACCAGGGATAGATTGGGACGCGATACCTCCAGATAGTAGCCGAAGACGTTGTTGTATCCGACCTTCAGCGACTTGATTTTCGTCCTTTTGCGCTCAGAGGTCTCCAGCTGCGAAATCCAGCCCCGCCCGTCTCGCAGAACGGTCCTGACCTGGTCCAGATCCTGATCGAATCCGTCCCTGATGACCCCGCCGTCCCGGAGGTTGGAGGGAGGATCATCCACTATAGCCCGATCAATTAGCGCCACCAGTTCTTCCTGAGGAGCCAGCCGCACCCTCAGGCGCTTCAGGAGGTCGGAATTTGTGCCTTCCATGACCTTGACAATTGAGGGAAGCCGCTGCAGCGAGTTCTTGAGAAGTATCAGGTCCTTGGGAGCCGCCGAGCCGCAGGAGATTCTTCCCACCAGCCTCTCCAGATCCGAGGTCTCCCTCAGCTCCTGGCCCAGGCTCTCCCGCAGGAGAGGATCGCCTAAAAGCTCCTCCACCGAATCCAGTCTCTCTAAAATCAGATCCTCCTGTAAAAGCGGCATCTGGATCCATTTGGCGAGGGTGCGAGCGCCCATGGGGGTTCGGGTCTGCCCCAGGTAATCCAGCAGCGTGCCCCGGCGAGAACGGTCGCGGATGTTTCTCAATATCTCCAGGTTTCGTAAGGTGATCTCGTCCAGAACCATGAAATCTGCAGTCGAGTACAGCCGAATCTCGTTCAGATGGCCGAGGGCATCGAAATGAGACCGGTGAAGGTAGGCGAGCACCGCTCCGCAGGCCCTGATGGCAAGCTCTTTGTCTTTCAGCCAAGAGGTCCACTCCGGACCGAAGCGCTCCTCCAGCGAGGCAGAGGCGTTTTCCAGAGAAAAGCAGCTCTCCTCCAGAAGCTGCACCCGAACCTGATCGTAAGCTCGAGGCGATGCTGCCAGGCACTCCGCCGGCCTGAACCTGGCCATCTCTGCCGCCAGCCTCTCCGAGGGAATCTCTGCCGCCAGGAACTCGCCGGTAGAGACGTCCACCAGGGCCAGACCTGCAAACGTCTCTTCCTCCACCACCGCGGCCAGGTAGTTGTTGCTGGACTCCTCCAGCATCGAAGGCTCAATCACTGTGCCCGGAGTGACCACCCGGGTGATCTCCCTCTTGACCAGGCCCTTGGCGGTCTTGGGGTCTTCCACCTGCTCGCAGATGGCCACCTTGTGGCCCGCCTTCACCAGCCGGGACAGGTAGACATCCAGGGCGTGATAGGGAACCCCAGCCAGAGGAATGCGGCATCCCTCGTCGTCCTTCTGGCGGGAGGTGAGAGTTATGTTCAAATCGCGGGAGACGACGACTGCATCCTCGGCAAAGGTCTCGTAGAAATCGCCCACCCTGAAGAGCAGTAACGCATCCGGATATTCCTTCTTGAGCCGGTAGTACTGCTCCATTAGCGGGGAGAGCCTGGACATGACTCCTCAATTGTATCTTTTCCGGCCCTCATATCGCTTTCGGTGTGCTGGAAACATCCCTGATCCCCAGGGTAAAAAGGGTTATCACGGCCCCGATGACGATGAAAGCAGCCAGGGACCCATCGATTCCATAAATATCGGCGAATATACCGGCGATCAGAGGTCCGATGACCACACCGGCCATGCGAGAGGTATTGAATATGCCGAAGATCTCGCCCCGGCGGGACTCACAAGTTGAATCGGCAATCAACGCTGCTGCTGCGGGATTGCTGACTCCCAGGCCGATTCCGAGGGCGGCCAAGAGCAAGATCACCTGCAGAAGACTCGAGGCTTCCACCAGCAGCACGAAGGCCGCAGCTCCGGTCAGGCAGCCGGAAAAGATCAAGAGCTTTCTTCTTCCCCGGTCGGCCTGCCGCCCGAAGTAGATGTTGGAAAGAGCAGTCGTTCCTCCGTAAACCAGGTACAAGACACCCACCTCCGTGGTGGAGAATCCCAGGCGGGAGGCATAGCTCGGGAGCATGGTGAAGTTGAAGCCGCCAACAATTCCCGCCCACAGCACCGCTCCACAGCAGGCCAGAAAGGTCAGGGTGTAGCCTCGCATCACCAGGGGATCCCTGCTCTTATGAGCGGCAATTGCGGTCATCGGTCTTTGAGGGGATTCGGAGACTTTGATCTGAGCGATCACCACCGACACCCCTCCCAAAAGGGCCCAGAAATAAAAGGGCGCACCGAGGCCGAAGAGGTCGTAGAGGCCTCCGCCGATGAGGGGACCAAACGCCAGGGCCGAATAGAAGGTGGCATTGTACCAGCCCATCGCCGCTCCCCTCTGCTTCGCCTGGTCGATTATCATGGCCATGGCCAGCGGCCAGACCGCCGAAGCTCCGATTCCGCCCAGGATGCGAATGGGTATCAGCTGGTAGGCGTTGGTCGCATACAGGTACAGGAGCGGCATTACCGCAAAAACCAGGAGGCCGGCGATCATGAGCCTCTTTCTACCTCTCCGGTCAGACAGCTTACCCAGCGGTATCTGGGTTATCAGCTGAACTGCTCCATAGACCGATACCACAAATCCCAGCAGCGTGTAGGACCCGCCCAGGTCCAGGACGTAGAGGGGGAAGATGGGAGCAACTAGGGAGAAGCCCAAAACGGCCACGAACACGGCCAGGTAAAGCGGAGCTAAAGACCCAATGTCTCTGGAGATTTCAGATCCCTGCTCCTTAGAACTTGAGCTCCATGCCCAGGATGGTCTGAGTGTAAGTGACCCCGTTGATCTCTCGGATGTCCAGCACCGCCCGGTTGAGGTCTGAGATGCCTTCCACGTCCGCTATGGCGATGAAGTCCCGCTCGCCGTAAACGGGAACCACCTCGCGTACGCCCTTGATCTTCTCCAGAGCATCGTGCACCGCCTTTTCCGTGCCCGGCTCGACGTTGATCATGATAAAACCCTTCAACCAGACCGCCTCGTGATCAAATAGTCGTTATATTAATATTATTCTTTTCCTTGGGGAGAAGCGCCTGCCTTCTGCTCGATGAGGTCTTGCAGAACCGCCAGCTCATTCTCGAAGCGGTCCACGCGGGCAATTTCAATCGCCCTCATCAATTCGTCCCGCGCTTCTTCCAGCTGGCCCAATCCAGCCAGCACTGCAGCCGCCGACTCGTGATCGAAGGCGTCGCCGCCAAGCGAAAGCACCATCCCGTAGCATTGCAGGGCCTCCTCCAGGCGGCCGGCGCTTCTCAGGACGAATCCCCGGTTCCTGAGGGCCTCCAGGTTGGATGGGTCGAGTGCCAGGGCCCGGTCATAGGATTCAAGGGCGTCGTCAACCCGCCCCATTCCGAACAGAGCCACGCCGCGGTTGTTCCAGGCCTCGGCTATCTCGGGATTCAGCTCCAGGAGCCGGTCGAATACTTCAAGGGCATTCTCGTACTGCATGCGTTTGACCAGATCCATGCCCTTGTGGATCAGGACCTTCTCTTTGCTGTTCATGCCACCTGTCACCTCCCAAGGCCCCTCACATGTAGCCCTGGATGTGAGAGGATTCGCTCCCCTGGGGTGCGGCTCCAGACTGCTGAGAGGGAGCTGCGCCCGGCTTCTTGATCTCGCCGAAGATCTTCTCATAGTCCTTGATATGGCCGCTCAGCCATTGGGCCAGCTCCTTGGCCGCCAGGGGCGAGAGGATGATCTCGGTCTCCATCTTTCGCTCCATGACGGTGGCCTGCTTTCCGCCTTCCACCACCGACCTGGGCGAGTCGTTGTAGAAGGCGATGCGAAAGTCGTAAGGGCTGTGGCCGCCTATGGCTCCAATTGCGTAGATCTGCTTAAAATCCGGGCTCCTGACGATCTCCATAGAAACTTCCATGAAAGGAAAAATTCGAACTCAAGATTAAAATAGATGGTGATCTGGCACCCAGGCTCCCGGCTTTCTGCATTCCGGTCTTTTTGGCCACTGCCAGGGCCGCCTCAGCTCATCGAAATGTATTTAGATGACCTCGCTACTTGTGGTGGCGATACTATGATTGGGGTCTTAGGGTTAGAAGACGGGACCAAGGTTATAGGTACCGGTTTTGGTGCGCCCGGCGTGGTCTCGGGGGAGCTGGTCTTCACCACCATCATGTCCGGATACGAGGAGGCTTTAACCGATCCCTCGTACCACGGCCAGATGCTGATGTTCACCTACCCCCTGCAGGGCAATTACGGCGTTTCTGGAGACGATTTTCAGTCCGATCAGATGTGGCCCAAGGCCATGGTCTGCCGGGAGGTGTGGGACCTTCCGACCCACTTCCGTTCCGGGAGAACGATTGATCGGTATTTGAAGGACGAAGGACGGCCCGGCATCTGCGGTGTGGACACCAGGATGCTGACCCTTAAAGTCAGGACACAAGGATGCATGCGGGCTACCCTGGCGGTCGGAGAACCTGAGGAGGTCTCCGGCCTGGATGTGGTTCAGATGGCGCGCTCCCAGCCCGATATCTCTGCCCAAGACCTCCTGGGGGACGTGACCTGCAAGGGCCCATATCGCATTCCGGGAAAGGGACCAAGAGTTGCCATGATCGACCTGGGGATCAAGAGAAATATCCTCAGAAGCCTCGAGGCCAGGGACTTCGACATTCAGGTTCTCTCCGCCCATTCGACCATATCCGATATCGAAGCCACAGAGCCTGACGCGCTCTTCCTCTCCAACGGACCGGGCGACCCGGAGAGGGCTTACAAGGCCATCGAGGCCGTAAAGCACTTCGCCGGACAGGTTCCGATCTTCGGCATCTGCCTCGGCCATCAGATCATCTCTCTGGCCCTGGGAGGGGAGACCTTCAAGCTCAAGTTCGGCCATCACGGGGGAAACCAGCCGGTGAAAGACCTCGCCAAAGGCATAGTTTACATCACCTCTCAGAACCACAACTTCGCAGTGGTTCCCGGCTCCGTGGAGGGAACGGGCCTGGAGATCACCCAGCTCAATGCCAACGACGGAACGGTGGAGGGAATAAAGAGCGATCGACTGAAGATCTCGGCGGTACAGTATCACCCTGAGGCTCATCCCGGACCCCTGTGCACCGAAGACCCCTTCTTCAGCTCCATGAAGCGCAGCCTGAAGCGAAAAGTCACAGCAGGTGGGAGGTGAGAAGAGATGCCCAAACGCCCTGAAATCAAGAAAGTTCTATTGATCGGATCAGGCCCCATTCAGATCGGACAGGCGGCAGAGTTCGATTTTTCCGGATCGCAGGCCTGCAAATCTCTGAAAGAAGAGGGGGTCGAAGTGGTGCTGGTCAACTCCAACCCGGCCACCATCATGACCGATCCCGACACCGCGGACAAGGTCTATATCGAGCCGCTGGTGCCTGATATCGTGGCCAAGATCATCGAGAAGGAAAGGCCTGATGGAATCATCGCCGGAATAGGCGGCCAGACCGGCTTGAACATCACCTCAGAGCTGGCCGAGATGGGAGTGCTCGACAAGTTCAAGGTGGAGGTCCTGGGAACATCGGTTCACTCCATTCAGGAGGCCGAGGACAGGGATCTTTTCAAGAAGGCCATGCAGCGGGTGGGTGAGCCCGTTCCCCTCAGCGCGGCCGTGAACAACATGGATGAAGCGCTGATTGCAATGGAAGAGCTGGGCCTTCCTCTGGTTGTCAGGCCGGCTTACACCCTGGGCGGCTCTGGCGGGGGAATGGCTCACACCCGCGAGGAGCTGATCAGCATCTGCGAGCTGGGGCTCAAGCGTTCCAGGATCAGCCAGGTTCTGCTGGAGCAGAGCGTGGAGGGCTGGACTGAGGTGGAGTACGAGGTGATGAGGGACTCTCAGGACACCTGCATCACCATCTGCAACATGGAGAATATGGACGCCATGGGCATTCACACCGGCGAGTCAATCGTTGCCACGCCCATTCAGACCCTCTCCGACCGCGAGATTCAGATGCTGAGAAGCGCTGCCATCAACATCATCAGGACTCTGGGAATCGAAGGCGGCTGCAACATTCAGTTTGCGGTGAAGAACGGCGAGTACCGGGTAATCGAGGTCAACCCCCGGGTTTCCCGTTCCTCCGCCCTGGCTTCCAAGGCCACCGGCTATCCCATCGCCCGGGTCACGGCCAAGATCGCCATTGGAATGACTCTGGACGAGATCCGAAACGACGTGACCAAAGAGACTCCAGCTTCCTTCGAGCCCACCGTGGACTACGTGGTGATCAAGATCCCGCGCTGGCCCTTCGATAAGTTCGTGAAGGCCGACAAGACTCTTACCACGGCCATGAAGTCCACCGGCGAGGTGATGTCGATTGGCCGGAGCTACGAGGAAGCCCTGATGAAGGCAGTGCGCTCGCTGGATATCGATATGGACTTCGGCTATGCCGGCAAGTACACCACCTGGTCGGACCAGGATGTGGTCGGACTGCTGAAGAAGCCCACCGACGAGCGGCTCTTCGCCATTTACCAGGCACTGCGCAGGGGAATGGCGGCAGAAGAGATCTCGCGTCTGACCATGATTGAGCCCTACTTCATCTATCGCATCCGGAACATCATAGAGATGGAGGATCTGGTCAAGAGGGAACTTGACCCGGATACTCTCCGCAGGGCCAAGCGCATGGGCTTCACCGATGAACGCATAGCCATGCTCACCGGAAAGAGCCGGGAGGATGTGACCGATTACCGGCTGTCCCTGGGAATCATCCCCACCTACAAGATGGTCGACACCTGTGCGGCCGAGTTTGCAGCCGCCACTCCCTACTATTACTCATCTTATGATACCGAGTGCGAGCTGAAGCCGACGGACAGAAAGAAGGTGCTGATCTTGGGCTCGGGCCCGATCCGGATCGGCCAGGGAATCGAGTTCGACTACAGCACGGTACACGCCGTAATGGCTCTGCGGGAGCAGGGAATTGAGGCCCACATCATCAACAACAACCCTGAGACGGTCTCAACCGACTACGACACCTCTGACAAGCTGTTCTTTGAGCCGGTGACCCTGGAAGACGTGATGAACATCATCGAGAAGGAGAGGCCTTACGGGGTCATGATACAGTTCGGAGGCCAGACCGCGGTGAACCTGGCGGTGCCGCTGGAAAAGGAGATCGCCAGAAGGGGCCTATCCACCCGCATCCTCGGCACCAGCCCGGACAGCATCGATATGGCCGAGGACCGCGACCGCTTCAACAAGCTCATGAGAGACCTTCACATTCCTCAGCCCGACGCAGGAATCGCTTTCTCTCCCCAGGAGGCCCGAAAAGTGGCATCTCGCATCGGCTATCCGGTGCTGGTCCGGCCTTCCTACGTCCTGGGCGGACGGGCCATGGAGATCGTCTACGACGAGTCGGGGCTGGAGACCTACATGCGTGAGGCGGTCAGGGTCTCGCGTGAGCACCCGGTGCTAATCGACGATTTCCTGCAAAACGCGGTGGAGATCGACGTGGATGCGGTCTGCGACGGGACCGACGTCCTGATTGGGGCCATCATGGAGCACATCGAGGAGGCCGGGATTCACTCCGGAGACAGCGCCTGCATGATCCCGCCCCAGAACCTGCCGGCCACCGTTCTGGAAGTGGTGCGGGATTACGTGCGCAGGATCGCCCTGGCTCTGGGCGTGGTCGGCATCGTGAACCTGCAGATGGCCTACAAGGACGGCACGGTCTACATACTGGAGGCCAATCCCAGATCCAGCCGGACCATACCCTTCGTCTCCAAGGCGGTGGGCCTCCCGCTGGCCAAGATCGCGGCCAACGTCATGGTCGGAAAGACCCTGAAGGAGCAGGGAACAACTGAAGAGCCCAAGACGCCCTACGTGTCGGTGAAAGAGGTTCTGCTGCCCTTCGACAAGCTGCCTGGAGCCGACGTCATGCTGGGCCCGGAGATGCGCTCGACCGGAGAGGTCATGGGCATCGACTACAATCCCGGCCTGGCCTTCTTCAAGGCCGAGCTGTCTGCAGACAACTGCCTGCCGCTGGAAGGATTGGTCTTCATCTCGGTGAGGGACGACGACAAGGCCGCAACGGCTGCAGCAGCCAAGAAGCTGTCTGACCTGGGGCTGAAGATCATCGCCACCGACGGGACGGCCGAGTACCTCAGGAAGTCGGGAATACCTGTAGAGCAGGTCAAGAAGATCTACAACGGCAGTCCTAATGTGCTCGACTACATGAGGCGGGGCGAGGTCAAGCTGATCATCAACACCCCTACCACCAAGCAGTCGGTGAAGGACGGAAACCAGATCAGGAGGAGCGCCGTGGACTACCACGTGCCCTACATCACGACCGTCCAGGCTGCCCAGGCGGCGGCCGATGCCATCATCCGGGCCGGGAAGGACATGATCACCATCAAGGCCCTGGATGAGTACCACCGGGAAGTAACGTATTAACCGGGATTGATCGAGTCTGGCCGGACACTTTTTTCGGGCCAGACCGAAGCCTTTATCAGGGAGTAGGAGACAAGAAAGGTGCCTGCGGGCTCGTGGTCTAGTCGGTTATGACGTCGCCTTGACATGGCGGAGGTCATGCGTTCGAATCGCGTCGAGCCCACCAGCGCCCAAGTAGCTCAGTTGGGAGAGCGTCAGACTGAAGATCTGAATGTCCCCGGTTCGAGTCCGGGTTTGGGCATATATTCACAGCAAATATGGTTTTAAGTGAGTAAAAATATTTTGCAGCCATTATCATTCCATAAGCAAGAACGGCTTAGAGATTTGAGACACAGGCCTGCCAATATCATGATTTCTCTGAGAGTCTCCAAGACCGTTATGCGGAAAGCGCACAAAACGTTTTCACAAAAGCGATACTGGTAGCATCCAAGCCCTCAACTCTCGATCATCCAAAAAAATTTATACTTTAATCCCTGATTAGGACTATAGTCTGCCCTCATGGGACTCAGGTTATTTTCGGTGATCGATCTACCCATTTCTGAGCGAGACTATCCACAGGAGGTGCCTTAGTGCATACGTTGTCGGCTATTGAGATCGAAGAGTTTGCATCGCGTCCCGGAGCGAACAGAAAGGATGTCGAATACTTCCTGAATGCGGTTGCCCAGCCAGGCACAAAAGAAGGTGCGCTGTTGAGCCTGTACTACGATGCGCGCCTTTATCGCTGGAATGCTTCGACTATAAAGGCTATAGAAGCAGGCATATGTTTGGCTTATGCAGAAGACGGTGCGAATTCAGAGGCCAGCTATAATGAAATATCAACGCCTCTTCCGGGAGGGGCTTATTCACTATGGCCTTACTCTAACCGATAAACTCATGCCGGGCGTGACAGGGTGCAAAAAAGGCTTGCCTAACTAAAATAAGATGAGAGGGGTGCAAATTAAAACCCCTTCGATTCGCTAATTGTTCAACTCAGCTCTTGAAAGCGGATTCCAGCGGAGGGATAACCTGCTTCTTTCGGGACAGGCACTTCTCCTTGTAGATGGAGTTGTTGGCCAGCTTTCCGCCAAAGGCCTTCTCAAATCCTGATGCCGCCTTGTCGTTGCCCACGAACAACAGGTCGCTGGACTCTTTCATGACGTCGGTCAGCATCAGCACGATCATGTCCAGCTTCTCGGCCTCTTTCATCTTGTTCATCTCATCCAGGATTGCAGCCCTCTTGGGCTCAAGGTCAGCCAGGTCCATGACCTCTATCTGGCCTACTCCCGCCTTGGTGCCGGAGAAGTCGAACTTCTTGAAGTCGCCCAGGAGTATGTCCTTGGCCGACTTGGCGGAGATGTCGCTCTTGGCCTTGAGAAGATCCATGCCGAACTTCATGGGATCTACACCTGCGATCTTGGCCAGCTTCTCGACCGCGGCCTTGTCACGCGGGGTGCAGGTGGGGGACTTGAAGAGCACGGTATCGGAGAGAATGGCAGACATCATGAGCCCGGCCATCTCCCGGCTTATGGCGACGTTGTTCTGCTCATAGAGGTTCGCGATAATTCCGCCTGTGGCTCCCACCGGCTCATTTAGGAAGAAGATGGGCTTTCCGGTAGCGAGACCTCCGATCTTGTGGTGGTCCACGACCTCAACGATGTTCTCCATGCTGAGCTTGTCAACTGCCTGGGCCATCTCGTTGTGGTCGACCAGAATCACTTTCTTGTCGGTTGCATCGGTCAGCTTCTCTGGATACGGAACCTTGAAGTAATCCAGCAGGAACCGGGTCTCGTTGTTCAGGTCGCCAGCCGCAGCGGGAACGGCCTCCTTCATGCCGAGGGCGTTCTTCAGGTTGGCATAGGTTATAGCAGAGGTCACAGAATCGGTATCCGGGCTCTTGTGCCCAACGACATAGATCTTGTCGGTCAAATCAAGCACCTCAGCATTGATAATGTAGAACTTTGACTTAAAGCTTACTAAGGTAAATTTCTTGACAGCATTTTAAAAACTAATATGTCATGCACGAAAAGTTTTTAAAGCATGGGCTCAAATATAAGACGTCCTTTTTTGAGGGCTGGCACAAGCATAGAAGTTGTTCTGCGGTGAATGCCGGTGCAAGAAAAGGACTACAAGCCGTGTTGATAGGTCCTTGTGGTAGGATATTGACTACAGTCTGCCGATGACCATAAGACAACCCAAATGCGGTACAGACGCCCGCTGCGAGGGTTACCGAGCCGACTGCGGAAATACCAGAGGATGACGTCTCGGAGTTAGTATCGGGCGACAGCTTTCAATTCTTCCTGACGAAGCGACAGCTTAATCTTCATTTTAGAAAGATACAGCCTTTCGGTGACAGGACTTCTGGTGACCCTGGAAGGAATAGATGGCTCGGGAAAGAGCAGCGTGGCCGCAGCACTCCGGAGAGAGCTGCCGCGGTGCCTGCCGGAAAAGAGCTTCATCTTTACTGCCGAGCCTACCGAGAGCGACGAGGGCCGAATCCTCCGCGCCCACCTGACCCAAGGCTATGGAGAAGGCGACGCTGCTCGCGCAATGAAAATGGAGGAGCTATTTTTATTCCTGGCCGATCACGCCCGGCATCTGGCAGAAAGAGTCGCGCCCTCAATGGCCAGAGGGGAAATCGTAATCTCAGACCGTTATTCGGACTCCACAGCCGCCTACCAGGGAGTGACGCTGAAAGAGATCGTTCCCGACCCGCTGATGTGGATTCGGGAGGTCTCAGAACCCTGGAACGTGAAACCGGACCTAACCCTGCTCTTCATTCTGCCGCCGGAACTGGCTCTGGAGCGGCTTGAGGCCCGCCCGGGAAAAGAGAGGTTCGAGAGGCTGGATTTTTTGAAAGAGGTGGATCAGAACTTCCGCCGCCTGAAAGAACTGGAGCCCGACCGCTTCGTGCTGCTGGATGCCAGCAGGCCGGCAGAGCAGGTGGAGAACCGGGCCCTGGAGCGGATCGCCAACCTGATTGAAGATTCAAGCTAATGCGATATCGATCAGCCTCTTAGCCCACATCAGCTTCTTTCTCTTTCGCGGAGTGACGCTCTCGTCTCCGAAGTCAAAGCCTGTCAGATCGATTCTCCCTGCACCCAGATGCCGGGCCAGGAATACGCACCTATCGCCATCGGTGAAGCCGCCGAAATTATAAACCAGATCAAACGGACGGCACTGGACGGACCCGATAACCTGGCCGAGCTGGGGAACGCAGCTCCGGACCTGGTCCAGGTTGTCGCCATGTGCATGAACCACGATTATCGAGCCCCTCCTGCTCGCTTCCAGGATGGCCGGAAAGGGGCCGTCCAGATCGGTTACAACGATCTCCGGGACGACCCCCCTTGAAAGCAGGACCGCGGTCGCTCCATCTGCGGCTATGAAGATCTTACGGCCTTTCCCCAGATCATCTAAATCCCGGGAAAGAGTGGGCGCATTTCCGCAGACCACGACCGCGCGGCCCTCAACCAGGATTTGAGCCTTGAAGAGATGGTCCTCCCTTTTCGCCATAAGCCCGGACAGAAGCCTTGCAGCCTCTTCATCCCTCTGGCGAGAGAAGCCGAAGTCCTCCAGAATCTGCACATACAGAGGTTCCCAGGAATCGAAGTCCATGCGGGTTTTCTATGTGTGAGAGAAGTTCATAAAAGCAGCGATTGAATATAATAAAAATATAAAATAATGGGGAAATTACTTCCCCAGTTTAGACGTAAACTCTCGGAAACTGGGCCGTGACGGGCACCTTGTAGCAGGTGCAGTCGAAGACGCCCTTGGTGCTGGCTCCGAAGCCCTTCTGGTCGTAGTACCGCATATCATTCCAGCCGCCGAAGCAGCAGGGCAACCAGTCCTCGCCCTTGATGATCTTCTTGTAGGGCACCTCGAGAGTCATGTTCTTCTCTATGTGGTAAGTTCCCCAGTAGTCCTCGTCGATCTCAATTGCCGGATTCTTCCAGGCAGTGTGAGAGGGCTTCCAGTCCATCAGGTCACTTCCGGTATTGTCCTGCGAATTGCTGAAGTCGCCCTGCAGGACGCCAATGTGGGCCTTGCCGTCGGTCACATCTTCCACGATCTTCATCTGAGTGTAGCCTATGCCTTCCCATACCGGGTCGTAGGTGTAATTGAACTTGTCCTTGGCTACAAGCTCCAGTTCCTTATCCAGGGCGTGAGCGTACTCCACCTCATGGTGCATGGAGGTCGCGGCTCGGTAGTTCTTCACCCAGGTCTTCTCCTTGAGAAGCGAGCTGTAGTCCACGGGGTTGGCGGCATAGTAGCCGGTTCCGACTGCAATTCTCATGGGAGCGTAGACCATGGAGACGTCCTCCTTGAACTGTATGCAGTTCTGGTCGAAGTCGTTCCAGTCTGCGTCATAGGGATGAGTGGTCCTGTTGAGTTCTTGGGTGACCAGAATCATCTCGTTGTCTATGGATCCGCTGCCGTGAGCGTAGTTCTTCATGGCAAGGTTTCCGGCCTTGGCATACATGTAAGTCATGAAAAAGCCGTTGCCCTGCACGCTCTGCTCGAAGTTGAAAGTGGTGTTGGTCTCTACTTTTTCATAAGTAGCTGCTCCGGATAAGCCTGATAAGCCCATAAAAGCAACTAGAACCAACGCTGCAAGCATAACCTTCTTCAGATCAATCCCTCCATCTAAAGCTAATAACGAATATTATCTTTGATGATCCTGTCTTCTTTAATGCAACTCACCTATTTTAATCTGTTGATCGCGATCGACCTGAGGGGGCAAGAATGTGATAGCTGCAGCTCGTCCGGAAGCACCAGGTAAAGGTGAAAGATCATGAATCCGGCATTCATCTGCCAGTGGTTTTGGCTGCCTAGCAAGAAGCCTCTTTCACCGGCACCCGGCCATGAGTACTGAGCCGGAGATATATTCTCGCTACCGAAGCCCGTTCGAAATATCATAGACATAGATTTATTATAATGGAATACATGCAACTTTGTCGAGCCGCTGCCCCTAAAACATAATAAATAAATTTATCAAACGCAAATCTATAACCAAAAGGTTAATACACTAAGGGAATCTGGATATGTCTCAGCATGCCAGTCTCTGCCGGTCTTATGAAATTGTCGTCTTTTCGTAACAATTGCCATATCTTACCGAGGGGTAATACCCTTATGCATGGATATCTGTTATAAAAGCCACAATCGGATGACCGACGGGCCGACTTGCATGGTAGCCCCAATATGTACAGTGCCTTCGAGGATTTCTTCGCTCAACTGCGAAGAGGTCTCTAAAGGGACCAAACCCAGCAAGGATTGCTGGAACAGGAGGAAAAACGGGGGATGCTGGCAGAACTGGAAGAGAAGAGAGCAAAATTGAGGAGCGAGTCCCTGTCATTCAAGGACCACCGCAGCCAACTGAACGCTGAGGCCAGTAAGTGGGCCGCCAAGAGAAATGAGCTTAACAAGGCCACCAAAGAGCTCATAGAGCAGGCCCAGGAGCTCAAGAAGCTTCGGGACGAGAACAATAAGAACGTGGCCGAGGCCAAGAAGCTGCGGGATGAGTATAACGAGAAGACCAACGAATTCTACGCCAAGATCGACGAGATCCGCAAGAAGTACAATTTGACCGGCGAGAGGTCCATCAAAGACCTGCGAAGGGAGATAGATCACCTTGAATTCCGGCAGCAGACCGAGGTGCTCAGCCCCGACAAAGAGAAACAGCTTGTGGACAAGATCGCTTCTCTGCATGCAGAGTTCAAGAGCCGAAAAGAGCAGCTAGAGAAGAACGATGAGCTGAAGAAGCTCCTGGAAGAGGCCCAGGCCATGAGGGACCAGGCTTCTGAGCATCACGAGCAGGTCACCAAATTTGCGGAGCTGGCGCAGGATTATCACGATAAGATGATCGCCACCTTCAAGGAAGCCGATCAGACCCGCGCTGAGGCAGACGCCGCTCACAAGGAGTTCGTAAAAGCCCAGGAGGCGGCTGATGAACAGCACAAGGAGTTCATCAGGACTCAGCGGGAGATCCGCGACTTCGAGAAGGTCATCGTCGGCCTCAAGAAGAAGAACCGGGACGCTAAAGAGGATCGCGCCAAAGAGGTTGCCAAGCGCGAGGCAGAAGAAATCCTTACCCACTTCAGGCAGGGCGAGAAGCTGGATACAGCCGATCTGCTTAGGCTCCAGCGTGCTGGCCTGGTGTGATTATAGAGAAATAAGGGCAGATAGCAGGCTGCCCCCCTCTTAGATTTTAGTAGCTATGCAGGATGCGGGGCATAGCTTTGCTCAGGTTTCCATCAGATTCTAATTTTCCATCAGATTCTAATATTAGATTCTGATAAATTCGTGCTGGAGGTAGCACATGAAGATCACCTGGCTGGCCCACTCCTGCTTTGAGCTGGTTGAATCGCTGAGCGTTCTCATCGATCCGTACCTCGGCAAAGAAACATATGCAGCCCGAGATCTCGAACTTTATCCCGATGTAATCGCCATAACCCACGGTCACTCCAACCACCTGTCATATGGGGCAGAGATCGCCAGGCGCACAGGCTGTCTGGTCCTGAGCACGCCGGAGGTGGCCGACTACCTGGACCGTCAGGGAGCAAGGGCCGAGAGCTTGAATATCGGCGGAAGCTATGCCATAGGCAAATGCAATTTTCATATGACCTATGCCCAGCACTCCTCGGCCACCAAAGACCCGATTTCGGGCCGGCTTGCCGACCATGCTGCAGGCTACGTAATCGATGACGGATTTCGGGTATATCACGCCGGAGATACCGGACTGTTCTCGGACATGAAGCTGATTGGAGATCTTTACCGCCCCCAGCTAGCGCTACTGCCTATCGGCGGCCGGTACACCATGGGTCCCAGGGAGGCAGCCATAGCCGTCAGCTGGCTTCGACCCGAAATCGCGATACCCATGCACTATGACACCCGGGAACCGATTGTCCAGGACCCGGCTGACTTCCAGGCGCTGGTCGAGACCCTCTGCGACACCGAAGTGCTGGTGATGGAAGCAGGCGAGACCGTTGAGCTGTGATTTTCCGTCTTGCAGGCAGATGGAAAGGTGATCCCATCCTCGAGACCGCAAGATTTTAAACACCGTTATCAGATTCTGATTGGTGAAAGAGATTCGTATGCTCTTCGGAAAGCCCGTCATCGGCAGCAGAGATCGAATGCTATTGTACCTCCGCGAGCTGGAGGCCAAACATGGCTGTGCAATTCAGGCCATAGACGCCGATTTCGTGGTAAGCCGTGAACACCTCATCTTTGCTGCCAAAAAGGCTTTAGCAGCCTTTGGCGAGGGAAGGAACATAGCCAAGAACCAGGGGCTTGAGATTCTGCGCTATGCATCAGGAGAGCGACAGATCGGAAGAGCGCTGGCAATGGGCGTCTCACCGACCACGCGGAGGATCGCTCTGGTGATGGTCGGCGGAAAAGAGATCGATTCGAGCACGACCCCGTTTCCTGATGTGAACGAGCTGGTGGCCGCAATTGAGCCTGACGGCCTCGATGTCTCCTTTGATCCGGTTCTGGTAAGAGAAGCCTTTCACATAACTGATGACGAGATAGCGGCTGTGGGCGAGGGCCGCATTCCCGATCTGGTTCTAGAGAGGGTCGCCCTGGTGGACACATACCGGTGAGAGTTAAACATGAAAGAAGAGTTCTATACTCAGAAGCGATGGCTGAACTGGATGACCAAAGTCAAGGAGAGCAACTTTAAGCTCACCGAGTCGGAGGAGAAGAACGCAGGGGCAGTCTTCGTCTATATTATGGATGATGTGGTCCTGGCTTGCCTGAAGGTCATCGCTAGATGCGAGCGAGGGGTGATCGGCCCTGAAGAAGCGCTTGATGAGCTAAGCAAGATCAGAGACGTAGTGTTCCAGGATCATGAGTCCCTGGGAGAAGATGCCGACCTGATGATCGAATCTCTCAAGACCTCTCTGGCAGCAGTGTTCGTCTCCAGCCAGCGGTACATAGCAGGAGACTTTGACCGCGAGACGCCGCTCTCAGAGCTGGTAGGCAGAGCCGTGGAAGTGGAAAAAGAGGAGAACCTGGACGAGACCTTCAATCTGCTCTCCCAGGTGGGCGCACGGGTCGTAGCCGGCGAGAGCCTGCCCGATCTTGGAGAGCTTCCGTACAGCATGACGGCCGAACTGCTGGATGGTATCGATGCGATCTCCGCGGCTCAAATGGGAGACGACAGCTACAAGGAAGACGACGGAACCGACGACGGCAGCGAAGAGGAGATCTGAAGCGGCACTCAGGCCTGATCTCTCGGCCTGGTGGTCACTTCGCATCCGTCTTCTGTCACAATTACGGTGTGTTCAGCCTGGGATACAAGCATTCCCTCGCCCTCCCAGAGCACAGGATACCTGTGAATGGCCCCGCTTCTCAGCAGCTGGTTGAGGGCAAAGTCCACTCGCTCCCCTTTCAGCCAGCGGCGCGCGAAGGGCAGAGTTTTGTAGAGTTCGGAGACCTCTTTTAAAAGCGCTCTGGCCGCAGGATTTCTCACCGGCCGGCGGCCGGAAAAGCCGAAGATCTCGGTTATTGGGGCCTCGGAGATGCGGCCCTGACCGTTGGTGGCGAAGGGCTCAATTGCAAATACGTCTCCCGCCTTCAGCACTACGCCCTTTTCCATGGCGCGATTGGGTATGGAAGGCTCAGCGTGGGCCTGGTATCTCTCCAGCCCGTGGCCGGTCAAGTTGTAAACCGGCCGGAATCCGTAGCCGGTAATGGCCCGCTCGATAGCGGCACCCAAATCAGAGGTGTTTGTCCCGGGGCGCACCAGCTCGATAGCGGCATCCAGGGCCTCTCGACTGGCTTCCACCATCTCCGGATGGCCGCTTAAGTCCACGGTTACGGCGGCATCGGCGATGTAGCCGTCCACGTGCACTCCGATGTCCAGCTTGACCATGTTCTCTCCGAAGATGCTCGGATCTTCCGGGCCGGGGGTGTAGTGGGCAGCGGCGCGATCCAGCGAGATGTTACAGGGAAAGGCAGGCTCTCCGCCTCTGGCACGTATGGCCTCCTCAGCGGCCTCCGCCACTTCCAGCAGAGAGGCACCCACTTCGATCTTTGGGGCCATCTCGGCCAGCACCGAGGCCAAAATCGTTCCTGCTTTGCGGTAATTTTCCAGAATTAGAGAATCCATTGTTTCCACCTAAACCACAAGTTGCCGCGGATATTTCGTCAGGTTGAGGCAGCCGCGGTCCGTCACCACCACCAGATCTTCCAGCCGCACTCCGCCGATCTTGGGGTAATAGAGGCCCGGCTCCACGGTGACCACGTTGTTCTCCTGCAAAACTTCGCCTGCCTCAGACAGAGAAGGTCGCTCATGAACGTTTAATCCCACGCCGTGTCCTGTGGAGTGAGTAAATCCCTGAAGGTCCCTCTCCGGATAGCCGCGATCGGCAAATTCCCGGCATACCCGCAGATGCACCTCTTTTCCGGATACTCCAGCCCGGACAGCTGACAGGCCCGTGTTTTGAGCTGCGAGGACCGCGTCGTAGATCTCCTGCACCTCGATGGAGGCCTCTCCCCTCAGCACGGTCCGGGTCATGTCGGCAAAGTACCGGCTGTCCCGCCCTCGCGGGAATATGTCCAGCACGATGGGAGCGTTGGCCGGAAGGGGCCCCCTTCCCCGGGCGTGAGGATCGGCGGCCTCCAGTCCACCGGCAACGATTGTGTCAACTGCATCACAGCCCCTCTCCAGGAGCGAGATCTCAATGGCGGCCCGCAGTCCCTCTGAAGTCAGAGGCTCCCCCTCAAAGAAGAGATGGTCGCCGCGGGGCTCGGACCGGGCAATTATCTTCACCGCCCGATCCATCGCTCTTTCGCAGGCCTTCTGCACCGTTTTGATGGCCTCGATCTCCTGGGGGGTCTTCACCGCCCGGCAGAGCGATACCGGGCTGTCCACCACCGTCATCTGATATCTGCCGTAGAGCCGCCGGAATATCCCGGCCGGGAAACGGTAGGGAACGCCCAGACGCCTGACCCCGCGGTCGTCCAGGAACTCGCAGAGCACCTCCAGGTAGGCTTCGTCGGGCTTGCCGGAAGCCTTGAGCTTGTCCATGATGTGGTAGTCTGAGGTGCTGACCACCTGGCCAGAACAGCTCTCCTTACGGGCCCGCCCCAGCTCCATGCTGGAGACCAGCAGATGGATGCTATCAGCGGCCAACAGAGTGAAGCGATCCCCGCTCAAAAAGCGGCTGAGATAGTACATATCCGAGTCGCAAATGCTGTCGCCGATGAACAGAAGGCCGTCAAGCTTCTGTTCATCCAGAAAAGCCCGAATTTTCCGGATCATGGGAATGGCCGAGGCCTGTGAACTGCAGCCGTCACATCCGAGACGAACCTGCTCACGTCCTCGCATCTCTCTACCGCCGTTCCGGTGACGATCAGATCTGCGCCCGCCTTGGCAGCATCGGCCGCAGCCTCCGCACTCCTGATGCCGCCGCCAACAACCAGCAGCGCATCGCCCAGCGCTTTCTTGACGATGGCGATCATTTTAGCCGGAACCGGTGAATCGGCCCCCGACCCGGCTTCCAGATAGACCAGCCTCATGCCCAGAAACTTTCCGGCCAGGGCATAGGCTGCAGCAAGCTCCGGCTTTTTTCGCGGAATCATGCGCGCATCTCCCACCCAGCCCACAGTGCCTCCGGGCTCTACGATTATGTAGGCCATGGGAAGGGGCTCAAGGCCGAAGGCTCTCACCAGCGGTGCGCCCAGAGCCTGGTTATCGATTAGATAGGAGGAAGTGCGAGAGTTGAGAAGGCTCATGAAGAAAACGGCATCGGCATTGTCGCAAAGCCCGGCTACGCCGGCCGGGAAAAGTATGACCGGAAGATCGGTCTTATTCTTGATCTCGGCTACGGTCTGGTGAAGCACCGTGCCTGACGCACCAACCGATCCCCCGACCATGATGGCATCCGTCTGGCCCTGATCTGCAGCCTCAGCTATCTCCCCGGCCTTAGCCGGGCTCTGAGAATCGGGGTCTATCAGGGTGAGGTGAGCCGTTCCGAACTTCTCTACTGCCGCCAGGAGCTGCCTTTCGACCCATCCGTTGGCATGCATCATGCTCTATGCGGACTTGCTCTCCTTGGACTTCATTCTCAGGCCGCGGTAGTGACATTTGCGGCATCTGGTTGCTCGCAATGGATTTCGGGCATTGCAATTCATGCAGATCTTGATGTTCAGGGTTCTCTTTTCAGCTTCAGGAAATCTGGCCATTAGTATCAACTCGATTCAGTTATCTGCGACCATATCAAGCTTATGGGAGATAAATAGCGCCGGGGTTGGGATTTTCCTGGAAGGTCTCTGGCGGCCTACCATTTTGAACCCAAGCGTCCCTGGAAGGGACAACAGGTCTCGAGCCTGCCGCGTTTGAACTCCTCGCGCAGTTGGCTGTTTACGGCCCCTAGCGAGAGAATTTGTCCGCTCTGCCACCCCGGCCCAGCCCTTCTAACTAGAAGCCATGCTTTATATCTGTTGCTCCCTTGAGGGTCCGATCTAAGCAAAATTCAGGTGAAGAAATGTCGCTGCGAGAAGAAGCCCTTCAATTTCATAGAGTTGCCAAAGGCAAGATCGCCATTCACAGCAAGGTCCCATGCTGCACACAGACCGACCTGAGCCTGGCCTACACTCCCGGAGTGGCCGAGCCCTGTCGCGAGATTGAGAAGAATCCCGACGACCTTTACCAGTACACCTCCAAAGGCAACCTGGTGGCAGTGGTAACTGACGGCACCGCGGTCCTGGGCCTGGGAGACATCGGCCCTGAGGCCTCCATCCCGGTGATGGAAGGAAAGGCCATTCTCTTCAAGAACTTCGCCGGGATCGACGCCTTTCCCATAGCCGTCACCTCCAAAGATCCAGGCGTGATCGCAGACACCGTGGCCCGGATCGAGCCCGTCTTCGGCGGAGTTAACTTAGAAGACATAAGCGCCCCCCGCTGTTTCGAGATCGAGGAGCAGCTGAAGAAAAGGCTCAAGATCCCGGTGTTTCACGACGACCAGCACGGGACGGCAGTGGTTGCCCTGGCCGCGCTGATCAACGCCCTGAAGGTGGTGGGAAAGGACTTCACCGAGATCAGGGTGGCAGTCAGCGGTGCCGGAGCAGCTGGAATCGCCGTCACCAAGTTCCTGCAAAGCTTTGGGGCCAGAGATGTCGTCCTATGTGACAGCCGCGGAGTTATCCAGGAGGAGAGGAGCGACCTCAATTCATCCAAGCGGGAGATCGCAAGCATTACCAATCCGCGACACGTCAAGGGATCGCTCTCCGATGCCATCAGGGGCGCAGACGTGTTCATCGGCCTGTCCGTTGCCGGCATCGTCAGCCCGGAGATGGTGAAAAGCATGGCCGAAGACGCAATTGTGATGGCCATGGCCAACCCCGTGCCGGAGATCATGCCCGACCTGGCCAAAGCCGCTGGAGCCAGAGTGGTTGCCACCGGCCGATCGGACTTTCCCAACCAGGTCAACAACGTGCTGGGCTTTCCGGGAATCTTCCGGGGCGCTCTGGACGTGAGGGCCAGCGACATCAACGAAGAGATGAAGATGGCAGCAGCCAGGGCCATCGCCGGCCTGGTGGACCCGGCCAGCGAAGAGCGCATCATTCCCTCGCCGCTGGACCGGCGGACAGTTCCGGCCGTAGCGGAGGCCGTGGCCAGGGCAGCAATCGATTCCGGCGTCGCCCGCCTGCCTCGGGACCCATCCATTGTGAGGCAGGAGACGGAAGCCCTTCTGGAGCAGATGTCAGGATCAACCTGCTCCTGTCGCTAGGTATTTTTTTTACGAGATCTGCACGGTTCTGGCATCAGACCAGCCGGAAGAGGCCCCCTTGAGGTCCACGGCCTCTACCCGGACCTGATAGGTGCCTGCCTTATTCCATAGGTGGCGGGCGCTGGCCGTGGTGCCGGTCCTAACCGCCCAGGACTCGGTCTGTGTCCCGTCGCCCCAGTCGAAGACGTATTTCACCGAATCGCCGTCCGGGTCGGAGGCGGTTGCTGAATAGTAGTAGCTTCTTCGCTGGAATCCTTTATCGGCACCGCGGGGCGGAAGAGGCTGCTCAGGCGGGCTGTTCAGGGTGTAGGATATGGTCACCGTGAGCGAAGGCGACCACTCCGAAGAGGCCCCCTTGCTGTCGGTGGCCATCGCTCTAACTGAAAAAGTCCCGGTCCTGCTCCAGCGGTGAGACAAGCTGGCTGCTGATCCCGATGAGATCAGGCTGCTCTGTGAAGTCGTGCCATCCCCCCAATCGAAAGTGAATTTAAGCTGATCATCATCGGGATCGGTTGTGGAAGCAGAATAGCTGTAGTACACCCGCGTCCTTCCGCTATCCGGGCCGGATGGCAGGGCCGGAGATAGAGGTGGCGAGTTGGAGGTGATGGCAACTATTAGCGGACTTGAGGTGCCGGAAGTACCCCCTTTGCTGTCCGTGGCCCGGACGGTCACCTCATAGCTTCCTGTAGTATCCCAGGCATGACTGGCGCTGGTTCGCAGGCCGGATCTGACCTGGGCCGTCTCTGTGGTCGTGCCGTCGCCCCAGTCAAAGGTGTAGGTGAGCCGGTCACGATCGGAATCAGTGGTCACCGCTGAATAGCTGTAGGAAGTTCCGGAAAAGCCCGATATGGACCCGCTTGGCGCAGCAGGGGTGAGGGGCAGGTTGTTGAGGCTCACCCTGACTGAAAGAGCTCCGGACCAGTCGGAATCTGAGCCGGCATCGTCTGTGGCCTTCGCCCGGAGATAATAGGTGCCTGCGGCAGTCCAGATGTGAGAGAGGCTCTGCGTCTTTCCGGAGGGCACAAGATCGGCCTCTCCTGTGCTCCCGTCGCCCCAGTCAAAGGTGTAGATCAGGGAATCGCCATCAGGATCAGAGGCAGAAGTCGAATAACTGCTCGGGCTCCCGGTATAAATCGAGGTCTTTCCGCTCGGAACGGCAGGCGTTTCCGGCGCCCTGTTGGGGGCAGCCATGCTCACGCTCAAGGCCGAAGAGGGAACGGAGGAGAGGCCTTTATCGTCCGTGGCCGTGGCCGTCACCAGGTAGATGCCTCCTGATGCCCAGGCGTGAGACGCTTCAGCCCCAGTGTCTGAAGGCACAAGCTCAGTCTCGGTTGTCGATTCATCGCCCCAGTCGAAGGTGTATTTGACCTGATCGCCGTTTGGATCGGAGGCCTTGGTGGAATAGGTATACGACACCCCGGCGTCGCCGCTTTCAGGTCCGGAGGGCTCGGAGGGCACGCCCGGCGCATCGTTCTGGCTGATCTGTACCGAAAGCTGGTCTGACCACTCCGATTCGTATCCCTGGCTGTCCACCGCCTTAGCGCTGACCTTGTAGTCCCCTGGAGTGCTCCAGGTATGAGAGGCCGAGGCGCTAGTCCCGGAGGAGACGAGTTCAGTCTCGGAGGAGGATTTATCGCCCCAGTCGAAGATGTATTTCACTAAATCCCCGTCGGGGTCTGTGGCCGATGCCGAGTAGCTGTAAAGGCTTCCGGCGAATCCCGACGCGGGACCGGATGGCATTTGTGGTTTATCAGGCGGTGTGGTCGAGCTGGTTATGCTGATTGAGGCGGGAAGAGACTGGTCCGATTGAGCGCCATCCTCATCCTCTGCCCGGACCCGCACCTCGTAATCGTCTCCCTCGCACCAGGAATGGACCGCACTGACGCATATTCCGGAGCTCTCGTAGTCGGTGGCGGATGAAGTGCCGTCTCCCCAGTCGAAGACGTACCTTATCCGGTCGCCGTCGGGGTCTGTGGCAGACGTGGTGAAGCTGATCTGATGATTGGCCAGGCCCTCCGCAGGACCGTCAGGCATGTTGGGAGTATCCGGCGGATTGTTCTCGACATCAGCGTATTCCATATTCAGTGCCATCCAGTAAAACGCATCGCCTAATCCCCGGTAGCTGCAGTCGTAGTTCATGTCCATGCTCACTCGAAAAAGCCCGTTGGGACGCCGGCTGGAGGAGCCCCAGCTGTTGAGCATGATCCAGTATCGGTTGTTGGGATCGGTATCGTCGTAGCCCACACACAGCACGGCGTGCCCGCCGCCCTGATTGTAGTTGTACTGCATTCCACACGCGCCATCGGGCTGCCATATGGAATCCTCAGACTGATAGTCCCAGAAGTTGAATAAATCGCGCCATGCCGAATCGGTGGGAAGGAAGAAGCCGAAGAACACCCCTCTTCCCTGGGCAAGGACGTTCTTGATGTTTGAAATTGCCTTTTCCCGGCCGACGCCATAAGTGGGTATGGTTTCGGAGACTATGGAGGTCACCTGATAGTTGGGATTGATGGATATGGTGCTAGCAGGAACGGTAGTGGACCCCTGCGCACATGACCGGCCTGCATCCTGCCACTGGGCGTTGGCGTTGGACCACGGCACTGCCATTCCGGTATCCTGGTAGAACGAGGCCACATCTGAGAGCCAGCCTCCGCAGCAGGCCCATCCGCTGCCGCTTCCGCCCGCAAAATTGGAGTTTAAGTACTGGATGGAGAGCCGCTCGCGGATGTTGTCCTGCCGGGAGTGTGCAATCTCCATGGCTCCGGTTCCGGTCCAGGCCCAGCAGTTGCCGCAAGACCCCTGGTTTCGCTCCGAGGGCACGTAGTCTATTTGAGACAGGAGGCTGTACTCGATTCCCGGGGACACGGCCAGCTGAGCCTCAATCGCGGGGCTCAGGTAAGCCGTTGGCGCAGACCGGTATTCTTCGATCCAGGAGGTGACCTGCTCGGGCGTAGGCCGCATGATGGGGTATTCGCGGTCTGGGGGGGACAGGGTGATGTTTTGCAGCCGTTTCGACGAAATGCTTCCGAAGTCCAGGCCGCCAGCGGACCTATCGGTCAGGGTTACTAGGTGATAGCCCGCACCGGGGCTGGTCTGATTCCATCCCGAGACCGGGTCCTGTGACAGGCGGTAGCTATCAGGCGAGAGGTTGCCGAAAACGAAGTTTCCCGACTCATCGGTGGTGAGGTTTGCAGTCACCGAACCGCAGGATAGCCTCACGGTACGCCCCGATAGTCCCGGCTCGCCCTCATCTCTGAAGCCGTTGGCGTTCAGGTCCAGGTACGAGGCCCCGCTAATAGATAGATTCATGCCCGCAAGAGCATTATCTGCCCCTTCAGCTGAAATTGTAGATGAGATGGATAGAAATGCAACACCAACCAAGAGAATGGCTTGCCATAGACGCATCATTTTTAATACACCATATATATTTGTAGATAGTTAGAGATATAAAGCTGCCGCTTTACGCAATAAGGCAAAGCTGGAAGATTTAAAAGCAGAACAAGGATCTCAGAAATGCTATGGTTGAGACGGCAGGAACTGGGTACAGAATCGCGCCGATCCCGGAACTCTGGGGCTGCTCTGACCTCTAGCCTGGGCGTCCCGCTTCGACCTGCAGGCGCACCATCTTCACATGAGAGCGGCCGTTGGAGTCCAGCGGATGAAGCTCCAGATACCTTCCGGCCACCTCCCCGATGAATTCAGACCGCAAGTTCGGCGGCAGCCTATCGGTGTAAGGAAGCCAGGTGGCAGAGAGAAATCCGATCAGCCCCTCACGGCCGGGATGGACCATATCCTTCGGGATCAGCCCAACCTGTCTCGCCTCGAGGCCGGCTTCAGACAGCCAGGTGCGGTACTCCTCCGGGCCGTAGAAGTTGTAGGGAGAAGAAAATCCCTGAAAGTAGCAGGACCATTCATCGCTGCGGGTCAGATCGTCGGTTGCGGCCAGAATCTCTTCGGCGTTTCCCCGTCCCCCGCACTGACATAGTAGCAGGCCCCCGGGCTTCAGAGCGCGCAGGATCCCCTTCAGGACGGTTGAATGGTCCCTGATCCAGTGCAGACAGGCAAAGGAGACGACGAGATCGAACTCCTCCTGGTAGTCCAGCTGCAGGGCATCCCGTACCTCAAAGAGAAGATTGGAATGGTTTTCGCGAGAGTGCCTCTCCCGGGCGTGGGCAATCATGTCCCGGGAGAGATCTATTCCCACGGCCTCTCCGTCCGGCACCAGGCTCGCCAGCCGGGCCGTGACCTTGCCGTCGCCGCACCCTATGTCCAGCACCCTCTCGCAACCTTCGAGCCTCAGCCCGGATATGAGGTCCATAGCCCAGCCGTATTGAGCTGAGGAGCTCCGCTCGTAGCAGGCCGGGTCCCATCCGGGCTCTTGGCTCGCTCCGGTCATCCCGTCTCCTCTACCTCCACCTGTCGCTCCTTCTTGGTGGGCATGCTCTCCGCGATCCTGGGCACCACTTCCGCCAGCTGCTCCACCAGCGTGGGCTTGGGTTGCTTGAGCGTCTCCACTCTGGCCCCGCGATCATCGATCACAATCACGGCTACAGGCTTGATTCCCATGCCGCCTCCGCCGCCCCCGCCTCCTGGAGCGTCCTTTCCCGAGCCGGCTCCTGCCCCAAAGCCCATTCCCAGGCTCACCAGAGGCACAATGGTCTTTCCCTCAATGGTCACAGGGTCTCCCACCACCGTCTTTGCAGACAGGGATTTCTGCATCTCAGCGGTGATGGTCTTGATTATCTCAGCCACGGTATCCATAGTTTGGCTCCAGTACTATCTTAGGCATTAGGCTGATGAAAAAGCTTTCTCAATTTTTCCAGCCTCTGAGGTCGCAGCCGTTCTTGATATTGTTCTGTTCTCCGGCTTCTCCTTGAACTTGATTAGCGCAGTCAAGAGGTCGTTATAGGGAGTGGCTATTCCCAGCTCCCTCCCGTAGCGAGATATGGCTCCGTTGAGGGCATCGATCTCGGTCCTCCGTCCAAGCAGTATATCCTGCAGCATGCTGGCGCGGTGGTCGTAGGTCGGAGGAAGCTGGCACTTTAGAAGATGATGATAGTAGTCATCAGCATCAGCGTAAGGCACTTTCACGCCCCTGGCCGACATCACCAAAAAGATCTCCTCGATGATATGGCGGATTACGTCTCTCGTCTCCCGGTTCTCGCCCAGCTTGCCGTAGGGCACCTCCAGGAGCGCACCCAGAGGGTTCAATGAGCTGTTGTAGAGGACCTTTCCCCAGATGGCCGACCAGATCTCGGCCGAGGACACGGATCTCACGGGAATTCCCGACCGCCTCAGATCATCCTCCAGAGATGCCAGCAGCCCGCGGTTGACGGCCGAAAAGGGCTCGCCTAGCAGGACATCGTCGGCATTAACGGTCACCCTTGCCGTTCCCGGCTCGGATATCTCTGCTCCGAAGATCACCCGTGCGCCCACGGTTCGTGAGGGGCCGACGATCGAGGAGATGATATCCCAGTTGTCGAGGCCGTTTTGGATGGAGACCATGATGCCGTCCTCCGCTAAGAGCCGGGAGGCATCCAGAGCCGCAGCAGCCGTGTCTTTGGACTTGACGCACAGCAGTATTACCGGAAATCGCCCTTTTGCCTTCCGGGGATCTGCGAATCCCCTCACCCTCTCGGCAGGGATGAATCGATCTCCCCAGATGCCTGTGACCCTCAATCCCCCGGCCAGCAGAGCCGAAAAGTGATTTCCCCTGCCGATCATGGTCACCCGGCAGCCCGTATCCTGCAGGAACCCGGCCAGAACAGACCCCATGGCTCCGGTGCCGAAGATCAGATAGTCATGCGAAGCAGCATTGGCCATGTCCGAACCTTTGAACGGACTGCTTATGAGGGTTTCGAAGTGGGAAGATGAGAGATTAAGCCTGCTGCTGCCGCTCCAGGGCCTGAAGGTACTCGAGGACTGCCAGCACGAAGGCGGCATGAGACCACATCAGCGGAAGGACTGAGCGGAAGCTGCCGTCATCGGCGACCTGCTCGGGCAAAAGCCCGGTCGGATGAGCATGCCCGGCACACCAGCTGATGAGGGCCAGTGCCCGGTCCAGGCGACCGAGCGAGATGTGCCACTGCGCCAGCCAGAGGGTGCATATGATCCAGGCATTCATCAGCCCCTGGTAACAGTCCTGCGAGTAGCGGCATAAACCCCCGGAGGGGCGGGTCAGCTCCCGTTCCACTGCAGACATGGTGTCTCTGACTCTCGGATCGTCTGCAGGCAGGACTCCGAAGTACCAAACCGCAAATAGTGATGCGTCCAGAGCCGGATCGGATAGCGATCGCTGAAAGCGGCCCAGCTGATCGTTGTACAGCCCGGATACAGCCTTCCTGACCGTTTGAGCGGCCCGTTCCCACAGCTCGCGCCGATCGTAGTCGCCCAGAACCCGCGCCAGCTCCGAGGCACCCATGAGACCCGCATAGACCGTGCAGGCGCTGTAGAGGTGCACACCCTTTCGCTCCTCCCACAGGTCAAAGCTGGAGACGGGCAGGCCGGAGGCCTCGTCAATTGATCGAACCAGGTAGTTTCCCGCCGGAAGTACCAGTGAGGAGAAGTAGCGGCCCGCGATCCAGACATCTTTAGAGACCAGCCAGTTATGATAGAGAGCATAGAGGGGGAGAGCGGTCTCGTCGATCTGGATCATGGGAAATGGATGCCAGGTGCTGCCGAAATCGCCGGCGGGGGTGTATTTGTGCAGCAGGCATCCCTTGCCGGTCACCGCCCGGGAGAGGAACTCGAAGGCCTGGGCGCTCAGGTGGTGGTAGCGTGCCTTGTCCAGGGCCAGACAGGCCCAGGCCGCATCCCTGGGCCAGCAATAAGTGTACAGGTCGGCTCCGAACTGTTTTATATCGGAGTCGCAGGAGGCAATCGCTGATCCGCCGACATCCATGTGGGCGACAGTGGCCAGCAGGCTTCTGTAAAAAATATCCCGGACACTCGAAGGAAGCTCTTTCAGATGTCGACATTCTGGAAGAGTGGCCATCCTCACGATGAAAGAGTTCCAGAAGTTGAAGCTCTGGCGAAAGAGCCGGGAGGGGTAGGCTCCCGCGATGTTGCGGTGGTGCCGGATCACACTTCGGTAGCTCTTTCCAACCGCCATCCAGAAAAATATCCGGGCGAAATGGCCGGGCTTGAGCCCTTCAACGGTCCAGGCCAGAGTTGAGTCTATGGACCCGTGGCTGACCACGTTTCCGCTCAGCCGTCCGTCCTCCTCCAGATCCCTCCAGGTTCCCTCCAGGCCTTTCCACTCTGCAACTCCCACCGCGAACTGGTCAAATGCGGGGGAGCTTCCGTGCAGAAAGTAGCGGTCCCTCTTGTAGTGGATGAGGACGTCGCCATCTACGACCGCCGTCTCCCCAATCTTGTTCTCCAGAATGCTGTAGTTGTGCGTGGAAAAGAGCCGCAAGTTGCGAGGGTGGACGGACTGGTTCTCTACCTCAAATACTCTCAGGAGATAGTTCAGCGAGGGATGGATGGCTTCCCTCACCACGACCTTCAGGCCCAGCCGGGCTTCACGAAACGCGGTTTCGCCGATGTTGGAACAGGTTCGCGAGCCGCTGTAGGCCTCGCCTGATTCCGGCGTTCCTGAATGCTCATCCAGATCATCGAAGAACGACTCCGGGAACCTTGATTTGTAGCTCTGTTCAATCCGCCAGCCGTCCAGCCAGCTGAACTCGCCTGAATCCAGATCGTAGATTCCAGCGCGTATCAGGTTACAGTGGTTCTCCAACCCCACAAATGGAAAGTAAATATCGCGGATGATCCCGCGCTCGTCCTCACAGATCAGCATCCGGCCATTTCCGTAAATGAGAGGTCTAATGCTCCATTCACCGCCGGTATTTGTTATTACATTTTGACTATATAGAAGATGGTGCTCCGAAGATGGTTTTTCGCGGACGCTGCAGGGAAAGTGGAGACAGGAAAACCGGAGTAGACTGAAAAAGCCCCAAAAGTCCCGCCCTTTCCAGGACATCGAACATTTTGCGAATCGAATCGAAAGGACGATCCCAGAAAGAAAATTGTGGAAGATGGCCAGGGCAAAGGCCGGCCGCTCTGCAAAAAGTCCGGAGCTATCCAGTCAGCCAGACACAGGTATAAAGCGAGATCTCAACCTTGCCGCTCAGCTTTTTTAAGCGGGCATTATGGTCTTTGCAGTCCTGGTAGTAATCGTAGCTTGCCGGAGCCGCGCCCATCAGCTGATGGGATAAAACTATGCGCCCCCAGGGCATTTTTGTGCTGCTTGCCGGCGGTTGGCATTCCATCAAAGCCGTTCTCTCATCGAGTTCTTGCATTTCATCTCTCCCGACGTCCCCGTCCACCGGGCAAGGCGTCGAATTTTATTTGCTGGAGATTACGTCTACCGTCGAATATATATAGATGCCGAACCTATTACTGGAACTAAGGGATGAATGTTCTGGCAAAATTAATTAGGTTTCTTGGATGATAAAATACAGGAGGTGGTTTATTGAAAGATGCCCATTTAAAAATGAAACATGACGAGATACTGCGGCTCTTGTGCGAGATCCAGGCCAAAGGCGGACTCCCTGCGGAGAGGGTAGACCTCATTTTAAAGCAGATGAACCTGGAACAATAAATCTAGAAAAGATGAAAAGGGGCTTTCGATTGAGCCCGGGGGATGCAAAATAGCCTAATTCGAGACAAGCTCGATCAATTTGCTTGCATCCAGCAGCCCGAATCCTCCCCTCGCTGCAGCCTCCTCGTCGAAAGTCCTGACTTCATCTGGCGCAACGCCCGCACCCATTATGGAAAACGGCACCGGCCGATCGGTGTGCGTTCTTATGGAGATGGGTGTCGGGTGGTCAGGCAGCAGCAATATCCGCCACTCATATCTTTTTGATTCTTGAAGCTTCTGCAAAAGGGGTCCCACCACCCGCCGGTCAAAGGCTTCGATGGCCCGAATCTTCAGCTCGAGATCGCCCTCGTGAGCAGCCTCGTCCGGAGCCTCGACGTGCAGATAGACCAGATCCACGCGCTCAAGAGCCGAGAGAGCAGCCTCCACTTTCCCCTCATAGTTGGTATCGATGGTCCCGGTAGCTCCCGGAACATCGATCACCTCCATCCCGGCATAAACCCCGATTCCCTTGAGAAGATCAACAGCCGAGATCATCGCCCCGCGAAGTCCCGACTTCTCCAGCAGCGTGGGCATGGACGGAGCCGGTCCCTGCCCCCACAGCCAGATCATATTGGCCGGGCGTTTTCCTTCTGCGATCCGTCTGGCGTTTACGGGATGCTCAGACAGCACCGTCCGCGAGGCCTCCATCAGAGCGATCAGCAGTTCGCTACCCTCTCCCTGAGGCAGATATCCGGCGATCGGCTGGTCCAGGATGTCGTGAGGCGGAGTGCAGACCGCCTCGCCTCCGGCGTCCAGCACCAGCAGGTTGCGGTAGCTGACGCCGGCATAAAGCCTCTCTCCCGGCACCAGCGGCTTTAAGGCTGAAACGAGTTCGCGCCCCTCCTCGCTGCTTATGTGCCCCGCGCTGTAATCATCCATCCGTCCGTCCTTCACGGTCACAAAATTGCAGCGAAAAGCGATGTCGCCCTTGCCGAGAGAGACGCCCATGGCAGCCGCTTCCAGTGGCGCTCTGCCGCTGTAGTACCTGGAGGGCTCGTATCCCGCGACAGACAGATTGGCCACGTCGCTTCCCGGCGGCATTCCCGCCGGAACCGTCCGGGCCAGGCCGGATCTGCCCTCTGCGGCAATCCGGTCCATGTCCGGAGTCTCTGCCGCCTGAAGGGGAGTCCTTCCTCCAAGAGAGGGCAGCGGCTCATCAGCCATTCCGTCGCCGACCAGCACAATGAACTTCATGTGGTTATCCTTCTGATGCCGTAATTGATGGGTACAGGGGTCATCTCTTTTTCTTCTTGGAACGGGCCTGGTCTTCCGCCTCTTTGGCCTCGCGAGCCCTGATCTCCGCCAGATGCTTGTTCAGGGTCTTGGCCAGAGTGTTGAGCGATACCCTGGTGCAGGTGGCCCCCCGGGTAACACCGGTCACGATATCGACGACCTCGCCTTTGGTCTGGAGGTTCTTGCGAGCCGGCTGCACCAGCCTGGTCTTGACGCCCTCCTTCGCGAAGTCCTCGAAGTCCACCGGACACTGGCACACCACTACCGCCGGTATGTCGACTTGCGCCAGCACCTCCTTTGTCTTGTGGACCACATGCGAGCGAACGTTTCCCAGATGAATGACCGCCAGCTTGTGGCGGGCTATCTGCTCGACCTCCTTCTCGGAGAGTCCGAAGGTGGGGCCGTAGCCGCGAGAGGCCTGGGGAAAGCTCTCCGGAAGGCCGCTTCCGGCCTCGAGAACCAGGACGCTGGTCTGTATACCTTCCCTTCGCAGGCCATAGGTGATCTCACATACGGGCTTGGTGATGTGCCTTCTTCCCGGAGACATGGCGATGGCGATTACGTCCGGCTGTGCCGCTTCGGACAGCGTTCCCCTCTGCGCGAGGCCACCGCCCTTGGCCAGGCCCATGCTCTCCCGGCAATCCACGACCTGTGTCTGCCTGCCGATCATGATCATAACTTTCTCCGGCAGGGAATATAGACCTGCCGAAAGGAGCAGACTTAAAGCCGGAGAAAGTAGTGCGGTCATGGTATGCTGATATTCATCGGCCTGGGCCTCTACGACGAGCGAGACGTCTCCGTCAAGGGACTGCAGGCGATAAAAGACGCAGACGTGATCTGTGCCGAGTTCTACACCTCGCGGCTGATGGGAGCAGATCAGGCCAAGCTGGAGGAGTTCTACGGCCGGAAGATACGCGTTCTGCACCGGGAAGAGGTGGAGGTTGACCCCGCCTGGCTGGAGGAGGCCCGCTCCAAGGACGTGGCCTTTCTGGTGGGAGGCGATCCCATGGTCTCCACCACCCACCTGGACCTCCGGCTGAGGGCATGCGAGATTGGGATTCAGACCCGGGTGATTCACTCCGCCTCCATAGTCACCGCCGTCTCAGGACTGACCGGCCTTCAGAACTATCGCTTTGGAAGGTCCACCACCATCCCCTTTCCCTACACCGCTCGCGGCAAGCGAATAATTCCAGAGACCCCCTACCTGGTCTTGAAGCAGAACATGGAGCGAAACCTGCACACCATGCTCTTTCTGGACATTCAGAACCAGAGATACATGACCGTGAACGAAGGATCTGAGCTGTTACTCGAGATGGCACAATGTGCAGGAGAGGATATTCTCGATCGGCAGATCGCGGTGGGCATAGCCCGGGCCGGCTCGATCGATGCTTGTGTCAGGGCCGATCTGCTGCCCCGGCTAAAGGATTGGAACTTCGGCAGCCCTCTGCACATCATGGTGGTGCCGGCAAAGCTGCATTTCATGGAGGCCCGGGCCCTGGTGGCCCTGGCCGGAGCGCCGGCCGAGATCGTGGCCGATGCTGTTGATTGAATCTACAGCACAACCCTTTTATAAGCAGTATTCCCTCCGCCATGCTGGAGGAATACATGCCCAAAGTAACGGTGGAGATACCACAACACATCATCGATGATGTGAACGCTCACGTCGGTGACGGGTGCAAGTTCGTCACCTTCTCCGATGCAGTCAGAACGGCTCTGCGAAAAATGCTGGACCAGCTGGACGAGATCGACAGACGACGAGGGAGGATCTCAGATTGAAGTTGGGGTTAATCGATGAGTTCGACGCCGCGCATTTCCTGCCCGGCTATCAGGGCAAGTGCGCCAACCTTCATGGACATACCTACAAGGTTGAAGTGGTGATCGAAGGCCAGGTGAGCGAGGACGGCATGGTGCTGGACTTCTACAGGTTAAAAGAGCTACTGAAAGCCGCCCTGTCCGATCTTGACCATGGATGCCTGAACCAGATTATCCCCAACCCCACTGCAGAGAAGATAGCCCTCTTGATACGCGCCCGCCTGGAAAAGGAGTTGACGGACAAACCCATCAAGGTGGTCTCTCTCAAGCTGTGGGAGGGAAGAAACAAATGGGTGATGGCCGACTAAAGGGTTCAGGGACCGCTCCCGCTGAGAGGCCTAAAAGAGAGATTTTAGGATGGCATGGCGAAAGATATTAAACCAGTTCTTGCGCCCGTTTCCAGGGTTCGGATTCGTCCTTGGGCTTCTCCTTTTGCTCTTTCATCCTCTCCTGGACCTGATCTTCGTAATACTTCCGGTACTTCTCAGTTCTATCCTTTCTGTCCCACTCCTCTATCTTTCGGTCCAGGGCCTTGAACATGTATTCCCGGGCGGCCATAATGGTCTCCAGATCACCCCGGAAGACCAGAATCTCCCGCTCCATGGTCTCGCCAGTCATGTCCATCTTGCCCTTGCGCTTCACCAGGTCCAAGTCGAAGTTCTCCACCATCTCGCGGATTACCGAGACGGGCATGCTGAGGGGAACGGCCAGGTCGTAGAGGCCCTCCAGATCTTCTTTGCTTTCTTTTTCGGGAGCATCCATAGAAATAACCACCAGGAGGCTCATTGCTGATGAGATTTAAGGCTATCGAAAAATGGGCCATCGCGCCAGCCGGAAAGGAGCGAAGATTCATGAGGCCTACGACCACCACGGCGATTCGCGATCCGCCCCTGCCAAGGGGAAGGGAAAATGTTATAAATGGGATCATCAATCCAGAGTGCGGGCCGGGCCCGTAGCTTAGCCAGGTTGAGCGCACGGCTGATAACCGTGAGGTCACGCGTTCAAATCGCGTCGGGCCCACCATTCCTTAACTCCCCTTTTATCGAAAAATCTCGCATTTGAGTTTCCCTACTAGCATGAATGAGAACCTAAGTCCCTTGTGAGCCCAGTGATTTGTGAAACTCAGCAAAAACTGATTGAAGAGCTGAAAAAAAGAGATGGCCCGTTGATCATCTGCTTATTTGGATATATCTCCGTCAACGATCACGTTCATGACGTAATCGTAGTCCAGGGCCTGGCACCAGCCCGATTTCTCGAAGATGCCCATGAAACAGACTCCGATCAGCTTCTTATAGCGCATCTGGGCCAGGAATTCATTCATCTCCTGGATGGTGACTCCGATCTTGGGCATGGCCATGCCTCCCAGGACCACCAGCACATCTGCATCAGGGCTGGTGGGATCGCCCAGCTCCAGGCCGAAATCGGTTGAGACTATCTTTCGTGCCTGGTCCTTCTTGAGCCCGGGCACGAAGGCCAGCTCTTTCTCGCGAACCGGATAGCCCAGGAACAGGGCAAAGGGAGTGCAAAATCCCGGAGAGCCCACGAATACGATCTTTTGGTCGTCCTTTACCAGGTCCCGAAAGCCGTTCAGCATCCCGCCCAGGCCTTTGACGTCGGTTACTTTCTCCATAGAAATCAGAGTTAAATGATGCATTGATGGTTTTTATGCTTTGACCCTGTACGCCCCCCATGTCAGATAAATAGCATTAGTTGCAAAATAATAATTGTATGGTGCGAGCGGCAATCATCGGTTCAGGACCGGCAGGCCTATTCGCCGCCCTCGAGCTGTGCAGATCCCAGGCCCAAATCGTAGTGATCGACCAGGGCCAGGACATCGGGGAGAGAATCTGTCCCATGAAGAAAAAGGGCCACTGCCTGCACTGCGAGCCCTGCCACATTATGTGCGGCGTGGGCGGAGCCGGAACCTACTCCGACGGACTTCTGAACCTGCATCCCGGGATAGGCGGAGATCTGGAGGCGCTGGCAGGGCCGGATGCCTGGAAGCTGGTAGAGGAGGTAGATGCCGCCTTCTTGCGATACGGCGCGCCGACGGAGACGATTGAAGCCAGCCCTGAGGACGCCGAATGCCTGCGACGCCGGGCTGCGGCAGCCGGAGCGCGTTTCATCGCCATTAAGCAGCGGCACATGGGGTCGGACCTGACGCCAGAGATCATCGAGGCCTTCAAGAGGGACCTGAAAGGGAAGGGCGTGAATTTTCTGCTGGGGGCCCGGGCAGAAGACCTGGCGATGGAAGGATCACGCTGCGTTGGTGCGAGGCTTTCTGACGGACGGGTCGTTGGGGCGGACGTGACGCTTTTATCCCCTGGAAGAGTGGGAGCTTCGTGGATTAGCCAGCTGATCGACCGCTACGGCATAAGGGCACGCTTCGGACCTCTGGACGTGGGCGTCCGGGTGGAAGTTCCCTCGGTGATCGCCGATCCGGTAACCCGCATCAACAGGGACCCGAAATTCCACATCATCACCCGTCGCTACGACGATTTCGTGCGCACCTTCTGCACCAACCCTGGCGGATTCGTGGTCAAAGAAGAGTACCCGGACTTCATCGCCACCAACGGCCATTCGCTTCTGACCCAAAAGACGGAGAACACCAACTTCGCATTCCTGGTCCGCCTGGAACTCACCGAGCCGGTAGAGAACACCACCGCCTACGGCATGTCCATCGCCAAGCTGGTCACAACCATTGGAGGAAGAAAGCCGGTGCTGCAGAGGCTGGGCGACCTTCACCGCGGCAGAAGATCGACCAGGGAGAGGATCGCCAGAAATCCGGTTCGAAATACCCTGCAGGATGTGACGCCGGGAGACATATCCATGGCCCTTCCCCATAGAGTGCTGATGGACGTAATCGAAGGGCTGGAGATCTTAAACCAGATCATACCGGGAGTAAATGCCGATGCCACGCTGCTTTACGCCCCTGAGATCAAATTTTACGCGCGGGAGATACTGGTTGGAAAAGACCTTCAAACCAACATCCCCGGACTTTATGCGGCGGGAGACGGAGCAGGTCTGTCCCGCGGCATTGTGACCGCTGCTGCCACCGGCATCCTGGCAGGAAGAGGAATGGCCGTGGCTCTGAGCAGCCGGAAGTCGGACCTGAGTTGATGCCAATCAGCTGGGTTCAAAACGTTTAAGAGGATAGAACTTCACTTTCCTCGTCAGATGTCTAAGAGATCTGCGAATAAGAGGGATAATGACAATAAGGCCGGTGAAAAGCCTCCTCAGCCAGCCAAGGCGGCAGCTTCACCAGCCACACCTCAACAAGCGGCTAGCAGTACAGGCTCCAGTGCCTGGATAGAGAACAGTGATATTTACTGGTATGCGGGAGTGGTGCTGGCAGCGCTCTTCTCCTTCTACCTGAGAGCCATTATACCGTGGAACCGGGTCTTCGTCGGCGACCGCGTGATCTTCAGCAGCGAAACCGACGCCTGGTATCACATGATGCTTGCCAAGGGAACGGTCCTCAACCTCCAGCGCCTGTGGTTCGATCCCATGACTTACTTTCCCAATGGCACTCCGACTCACTTCGGACCTTTCGTTAGCTGGGCCATCACCATCCCATCTTACATCGCCGGTCTGGGAAGCCCAAGCATGCACACCGTCGAGGTGGTAGGGGCCCTGCTTCCAGCGGTCCTGGGAGCGCTTCTGGTCTTCCCCGTCTATTTCATCGGAAGAGAACTGGGAGGCAAGAGCTGCGGCCTCATATCCGCGCTGATTGTGGCGGTAATTCCAGGACAGCTCTTCAGCCGGACCACCCTGGGCTTCACTGACCACCATGCAGCGGAGATTCTCTTAAGCACCGTTTTCATCTTGTTCATGCTGCTGGCTTTGCGCACCGGCAGAACCATGACCTTTGCAGCACTGCAGAAAAGCTGGTCCGACTACAAGATTCCCCTCGCCTACTCCGCTTTAGCCGGAATCTTTCTGGGCCTGTACATCGATGCCTGGTCCTCAGGCTTCCTCTTCGAGGGCATAATTCTGGCCTTCGTCCTGATTCAGAGCGTGGTTGACCACCTTAAGGGCAGGAGCGTGGAGTACCTGGGCATATCAAGCTCCATAGCCTTCTTTGTGGCCATGCTTCTGGTGCTGCCCTTCGTTAAATCCTACAACGGCTTCAGCAACTACTTCTACTCCTTCTTCCACCCCACCATCCTGCTGCTGGGCGTAGTGGCAGCCTTGTTCATGGTTATCCTCTCCAAAACGATCAGGGAGAAGGGACTTTCAAGCTATTACTATCCAGGAGCACTGGCCGCGGTAGTCGTGGCAGGTCTGATTATCCTGGCGGTGGCGCTTCCTCAATTCTTCAATCCGCTCTTTGCCGGGCTGAACATATTCCAGCCCAAAAGCGGAGGGGCGGCCACGGTCGGTGAAGCCTCACCGCTGCTCTTTTACCAGGGAGAGTTCACCCTTTCCAGCGTCCAGTCCAACTTCCCTGGAATAATGGTAATACTGTCTCCATTCTTCCTGTCGATAATAGGACTGGCGCTGCTGCTTTACCGTTACGCCAGAAAAATGGAGGCCTCTGACCTGCTGGTCGTGATCTGGTCGGTGATCATGCTGCTTTTAACCGTAGCACAGAACCGGTTTGCCTATTACTACGGGGTAAACGTGGCCATTTTATGCGGGCTTCTGGCCTACTGGGTGCTGCAGAAGGCCGGATTTGGGGATATGGAGTCAGGCCTGCAGAACGCCAAAGAGCCGGGCAAATTCCTGCTCTCCAACCTCAAGGTCCTGGCCGCAGCAGTATTGATATTCTTGATCCTGATTTACCCCGGCCTTTCCACCAGCGTGATCCTGGGCAACTACGTCAGCGGTCCGGATTCGGACTGGCTGACCTCAACCGCCTGGCTGGAGAACAACACTCCTTCGCCGGGATTGGAGCTTTACAAGATCTACGAGCGGCCGGCTAACGGGAGATTCGATTACCCGGATGAGGCCTATGGCATCATGTCCTGGTGGGACTTCGGCCATCTCATTGAGACCATCGGCCACCGCATGCCCAATGCCAATCCCTTCCAGCAGGGAATAGGCAATGCATCGGCGGGAACGCCGGGGTCCTCTCCGTTCTTCCTGTCCCAGACTGAGCAAGAAGCGGAGGACGTCCTGGCCGCCATAGACAGCGATAGATCTCTGTATAATAATACCAAGTACGTGATGATCGATTGGGATATGGCCACCGGCAAGTTTTACGCCATGACCGCCTGGAGTGTGATACCCATAACCAAGTACTACGGCATATTCTACCAGATCCAGGGTGACCAGCTGGTGCCGGTACAGGTCTACAGGGACCCGTTCTTCCAGACCATGACCGCCAGGCTGTTCTTCTTCGACGGAAGTGAAGTGCCCGTGACCGATGCCTACGCCATAGCTTACCAGCTGGTCGAGCAGAACGGAATGACCCTTCCGGTCATAATCGAGGCACCCAAGATCTCGTCCGACTACAACGAGCTTCTGGACTATGTCAACGAGAGCCGGAACAGTGGCTACCTATCGGAGGTCGTTGCCAGCGTAAAGCCAACCTCCATCGCCACATCAGTGCCCCTGGAGGCTTTGCAGCACTACCGGCTGGTACATGAGTCTGAGTCCACTGTGACCTACGACGGCCAGAAGTTCGTCAAGACCTTTGAGCACGTGCCGGGAGCGGTCATAAAAGGAAACGCCGCGCCTGGAACCGAGGTGGTGATAGTGCTGCCGGTCAAGACCAATCAGGACCGGACCTTCGTCTACCGGCAGTCCAATGTGACCGATGCCAGCGGCGAGTTCACCCTGGTCGTCCCCTACTCCACCGAGGGGCCGATAGCAGAAGGCACTAACTTCGATACTGCACCCATGGGGCCCTATCAGCTGGCAGTAGACAATTCGGGATACGAAATCAGGGTTCCTGAGGAGTACGTTCTGCAGGGCGGGGTAATACAGGTATGAAGCTCCTGGCAGAGATGAGCTGGCCCGAGATTCAGGAGGGATTGAAGGACACCAGAACCGTGATCCTGCCCATAGGGGCTACCGAGGAGCATGGACCACATCTCCCGATCTATACAGATACCATACAGGCCATAGAGGTAGCAAACGAAGTGGCGCGGCGCCGGGACATATTCCTGGCTCCGCCCGTTCACTACGGGGTTTGCCGCAGCACCAGACGCTTTCCCGGGACGATCACCGTCAGCCACGACGGCCTGAGGTCTTACATACGCGATATCCTGCTATCCTTTCACGAGAGCGGTTTTGAAAAGGTCCTAATTCTCACCGGCCATGCCGGGGGACAGCATATGGCAGCGCTGGAGGAGGCCTGCCAGATGGCTGCAGAGGAGAAGGACTTTCGGGTGAGCCTGGTCTCGCTCTTCGACCTGATCGACCCGGCGGCAGTCGAGGCACCCGGTGACGGCCATGCCGGGGAGATCGAGACCTCCCTGATGATGAAGATCAGAGCCGACCTGGTCAAAGGAAGGCCGGAGCGCCATTTTCCAATCAGGCCCAGATTCCTGGTCATGAGGGACGTTAGGCACCTGATGGGAAACGGCATCATGGGCGACCCCAGCCGGGCCTCGCTTGACAAGGGGGAAATGTTCTTCGAGATGGGAGTCAAAGGCGTGGAAAAGGCCCTTGAGGAGCTGGAGAGCTTTCCCGAGAATTAATATTTCTCTTTTCAATTATTTTTTGCTTTTGAGACCGATTAAGTGCGGATTAAATCAGACAGAAAACTGCCAGTGATTATCCATTCAGATACGGGATCGACCTAGCCGATGAGCAGTGTGCGATTTTTGCCGGAGGTTCCTGATGGAGTTCCGCGTCCAGAATGGGTCGTTCAGAATGGGTGCTCGAAGATTAGTGAAACGAATTTTGTTAGAATTCTTGCTCAACAATCTGATATACGTTGAGGGAACAGGCGGTGATTGAAATGACGGATCTGGATGATGAGAAGGCGATCAATCGGGAGCTTCTTCACGATGACCCTGACCGGAAGTTGATGTCCCTCAAGGATTCAAGCTGGGGCGAATTGATACTGCCGGCCCCGGACGAAAGCTCCGGGAAGGCAAAGGAGGGCTTTAGGATATTGGTCTTCGCCAGCTTCCTCCTCGGTTATCTCCTTTTGGAGACTCTGAAAGAGCTGGAGGAAAAAAATCCGGGAAAGCTCAATATCGTGGGACTGGTCACCGACGATCCCGCCAATCTCAAGGCCAGGATATCGGCAGAGAAGAGGATATGGCGGTTCTATGGCCAAGAGAAAAGAGTAGAGCTTGAGAAGGTGATGGTGGAAGCAGCACTGTCCTCTGGCATTCCCTGTTTCACCGGCCAGGTGAAGACGGAATCCTTTCGAGAACTCCTGGCTCAATGGGATCCGCAGGCAGTACTGGTATGCGTTTTCGGACAGATCTTGGACCGGCCGGTGATCGACTATCCGGCTTTCGGCATATACAACTTTCATCCTGCTGATCTGGTCTCTCATCATGGGGCGGGGCCCAGGCCTTATGAAGATCTGATAGCCCGGAAGGCTGAGTTTTCCAAGGTCACAGTTCACAGGGTCACGGAAGAAGTAGATGCAGGGCCCGTCGTCGGGCAATCACCACCCATAAATGTTCGGCTCAAGAACGGAGAGACTCCCGGCGATGTCCTGGTCATCAACGACAAGATGCTCGTTCCCATAGATCGCATGGCAGCTTGCCTGGTCTCGGAATTGGTTCATAGGTGGGATCAAGGAGAATCGGGCTGTGTTGAAGCATTGAACTTCGAAGAGCTGTTTTCCCAGGAATATAAAGAGAAGCTGATGCAACCCATAGAGAAAGACGTCCCCAAGAAGGAGCTTCCGCTCCTAGACAAAGGGATTGATTTTTATCGGCTCTGAATCGATGAGAATCAAACCCCCGGAGAAACACGGGCAAAGTACGGATGAATAAATTTTGGGGCGGGCGCTCAGAACATCGTGCGAGGCCCGGACCCAATTAAGAGCTCAACGCTTTTCGGATTTCATGGACTCGACCCATTTTTCAAGCTCTCGACCGGCAATCTCTCGTCCACCCAGTCCAAAGGCCAGAGCGACAGCCACGGCGATAGCGCCCAGCAGCAGCCCGAAGGCCAGGTTGATTATCTCGTTGGCCAGCCCCATCTGGCGAAGGCCCACCGCAGCGGCAAATACCAGTATGGCAGCCTGAGAAGCCCGGGCCAGCAACCTGGCCTGCGATATGCCGCTGGCAAGGACCGATCGAAAGGCCAGATTCGCCAGATAGATCCCGATTCCAAATATGATCAGGCCCAGCACCACATGCCCGGCAAAGACCGTGAACATGGTCACGATATCGGCCACCAGGGCGAAGTTCAAGATCTGAGCGGCTTCGATGATTGCAAAGAGCATTATGCCCACCAGCACCAGGTAGCCCACAACTGCCGATGGCGTCCTCTGACCCTCCTGGGGCTCGGTTCCGATGCCAAGATGGACCAGTATTGAGTTGAAACCCAGAGAGGTCAGCAGGTTGGTGATCAGCTCGGCGACGACCTTGCCGATGATGTAGGCCACCGCCAGAATCAGGGCCGCTCCGAATAGAGCAGGAAGGGCGCTCAGAATCTGCGATAGCATGCCGGAGACAGGCTGTGTGATCGCCTCCAAGGACAGTGCCTGCAGAGCTGCGAGCAGAACAGGGATAAGTATCAGGATAAAGACTATCAGTCCGATTAACCCGGACAACCCCTGCGTGCCCAGGGTTTTGGCCAGTCCGAGCCGTTCAGCAAACCTCTCGCTTCCCAGGGCCAGCAATAGATTGGTGACGACCCTTTGCAGAACGCGAGCCAGGAACCAGCCGACCACCACTATGATCGCAGCTGCCAGCAGGTTGGGCAGAAATCCGAGGATCTCGGAGATCAACAGCTGCACGGGAGCCAGCAGTCCACCCAGGTTCAGGGCATCCAGGATTAGGGGCAAGAATAAAAGCCACACCAGCCAGTAGACGGCTTCGGCCACAGTCTGGCTGACGGGAACCTTCTTCATCTCCGTCCCAGATTCTTCGCCGCTGCGCTCATCCACCCTGGCGGCCTTGAGTGCCACCAGGACTATTCGCTTCAGCGCATAGGCGATAAACCAGGCAATCAGCACCAGCACAGCCGCGGCGAGAATGCGAGGAAGGTAAGCCATGATCTCTGTCAATAGCTGATTGAGAGGCTCAACGACTATCGTCAGGCCCAGGACCTCGAAGAAGGCCACCAGAGTGAACAGCAGTATCAGATAGTACACAATTCTGGAGATCCAGCTGCCCGCCTCAACGGTCTTGGCTTTTTCACCTCCGTAAACCCGGCGGGCAATTCTTTCATCCCAGCCGGTGCGTTTCAAGGCTCTGCCTACAAACGATGATATTATCAGGGCTAAAATCCATCCGATAACCAGGACGATTAAAGCCCAGACGATATTGGGCCCCGTTGGGCCGAAGGATCGACTGATCTGATCAAGATAAGCCATAGAGATTTCACCTCTTAACCGAAAACCGATTTTCTACAATCGTTTTCCTGCCGTATGAGGACGTCTGGATGAAATGCAGCTTCTGCGATTCACTATAATTTCTTTATGCCTTGCAGCCTGATCACTTCTAATTCTGAAACAATTACCATAACAATTAATCACCGAACGATCAGAATTGCATCACAGAGACGCCTTCAATTCAGAAAATTTATAGAGGTCATCATATTTAGACATTATGATTTAACAATTGCCCTAAGGGAAACTTCGAGTCTGAGCCGCGAGGAAAGGCCAGACAGGCCTTCCTGAGTATTTGATATCGTCATCTAGAGAAGAGGAATTTCATCAACCAAATATTTTTATACGTTCAGCTATCGAATAAATTTGAAGTGAATATTCATGGGAATCAAGAAAGGATTGGTAATGCTGGGCGTCATATCGGCAGCCATGATAGCGGTCTACCTGCTAAAAAAGAAGAAGGTGGCAGGGGCTAAGAGCTTGAGACGCTTCTGAACCGGAGTTTTAAATCGATTACAGGTAATTTAAAGTATAGTTCTTTCTTTTTCGGACAGTTGTGGATACAGCTTCCGGAAAGAAGAGACTCAAGGTTGGGCAGGACAACCGTTCAGCTGCTGCTATTGACAGTGTGCTGAAATCTTCGCACCGGAATTATAATTCCTACCGATTATAATTTCCGGTAAACAGCTAGAAATGCACACATAGAGTACCTGCGGCCAGAGGCCGGGGCTCAGAAAAGATCAGAAAAAAATTCCGAGATTCCTTTCGCGGCCGCCCAACAGAGCTTGTTATTCTTCATCCAGATCGCAGAGCCTGCAGCGATGGTGCCATTTCGGCTCCGCTACCAGCCGGACAGAACTTTCACCTGCGCAGCTCCCGGTTTTCATCTCCTGGACGAGTTTCATCGCATCTGCCTTTTGCAGGCGTGAGGGGTTGATCCTTCCAATCTCGCGACCGTGAACGCCGAAGCGCCCTTCCGTTTTATCGACGGACACGACAGCGTATTCGGGCAGGTCCTCGCTTTCGCCATCGTTTAAGTAGAGCAGCTTATCGTGATAAAAGCTGTAACAGAGAGGCCATCTGTGGTTGAACATGGCATCAAGCAGGTCTTCTCTCCTTTCAATCTCCGCAAAGGAGAATGCGCGCTCGGGATGGTTCATTCAAATTCACCGTTCTGCCGATGGTTGATGCCTCGCTCCCTCAGCCCCCGCGTCTCAGAACTTAGTAATGCAGGAGGACCATGGCGGTATTAGGGGCAGGCCGGTCAGGCTGAGGAGTGGGTATCACCAAATCTATTATAAAAGCTATAATTTATGAAATTTTCTGTAGTATTTATGAAGCAGCCTTCAGACCGGGAAAGCCGCGCCCGGAGCAGACCCCAGATGCAGCTTATGTGACACAAGCGCCCATCATCTGCTGGGGTGCGCGTTCTGGCGGCTTTCGCGAACCAGTGGCCTAGCCAGATGTCTGCGGGCCGAGGGAGGCACCTCATAAAAGCCGGTTTCCAGATCCCTTGGCAAGATCACACGCGTTCGAGCATCGGCCCTGGTCTTGCAGCGCCGGCATCTATAGCCCTGGCCTTTTCCAGCGGATTCCATGCGCCTTCCGCATTGCGGACAGACGGGAGAGATTGGCATGTCTCTGTCAGCCAGGTCCAGAACGTTGATCTTCTCCAGGTTCATCGTCCCGTCCCGCACTGCTCCGCAGACCTCCAGCTCGTCGCCTGGATGAAGCTTTTTTATTATAGTGCGGAAGTTTTTGGTGGGCTCAAAGGCAGCACAGGTGATGGAGGCGCTTTCGTTTTGCAGGGAAAAGAAGACATGTCCGCCGGCGATTGCATGAGGGGCTTCTGATACCTTACCATGCAAGCGATAGCTCTGAAAGTTCTTTGCCTGGCCGATATCTGCAGCCAGAATGTGGGCATCCGTCCCCTGATTGGTGCGGTAGAGAACCCTTCTCTCCCAGGGCTCGGAGACTATGCAGGAGAATGCCTGCTCCAGAGCTGACGGATCATCGCCTCTGATGCCGAAGAGAATGGGATCCGCGGAATGGGGAGCAAAGACCACCCTCTGGTTGGCATGATCGACTGTGTCCCAGGTGAGGGGATAGGTGAGGCGGTCGGCCTCCCACACGCTCTTCGCCTCGATCTCGCGAGGGCTTCCCCAACGCGAGCGCTCTCTATAGGCGATCAGCTCATAGGTGAAGTCCGGAAGCTCTGCCCCCACGGCCGCCAGGGCACCGATCAGGCCGCGGCCCTTCTTGAAGCTCCGGTGCCAGGCACCTTCCGAATCCAGCAGCTCCCGGGCCTCTTCGATCTCCAAGATCTCGGTCACCGCCCGGCGGTAAAAACGCCTCATATCGTCCGAGACGCAATCTACGGCCACCAGACCGGGATTGGTGTTCTTCCCGGACAGGTCTGACAGCTCAGTCACTGTCCTCAAGGCCACTTCCCTGACCTCCTGCGGCCGGGAGGTGTCAAGCTCCAGGGCAATGGCTGCATTTCCGCGGGTCTTGAAGGGAGCGCAGGGGTTGAGGCGCACCAGCCGCGGAAGGTCCTGGAGTTTTCCCAGCGGCTGCAGCCTCTCCATCAGCACCGCGGCCAGATAGGTGGTGCAGAGCCCTCGTTCAGAATCGGTATCGTCTATTCCTATGATCATGGTCAGCCTTAAATAGCGGTCAAACGGAGATATATAATGATGGATAAGGAACTTCTTGCCGAGCGAGTGGAAGAGGTTCTCAGCCAGGCCGGGTTCACCATCTCTGCCCGCTGCTACCTCCGTCCCAGGAGCTTCGACCTTGCCGCCAGAAGAGATGATCTGCTGCTGCTGATCAAGGTCCTCTCCAACATTGACGGATTCAACGAAAGAACAGCGGTAGAGGTCCGCCGCCTGGCAGGCTATCTTTCAGGATCGCCCCTGCTTATCGGAGAGAAGACCCGTGACCTGTTCTTGGAGCAAGGGGCAGTTTACTTCCGCTATGGAATTCCTACCTTGAGCCTGTCCACCCTCGCCGATCTGCTGCTGCACGAAGAGCTGCCGCTGGTTTATGCCGCTCACGGCGGCCTGTACGTGAGAATTGACGGCATCCGAATGAGAGCGATGCGGCTGGAAAGAGGAATATCGCTGGGCGCTCTGGCCTCCGAACTGGGGGTATCCCGCCGGACCATCTCCAAATACGAGACGGAAGATATGGACACCTCGGTGGATGTGGCTTTGCGGCTGGAAGAGATCTTCGAGCGAGAACTTATCCTGCCGATTGATCCCTTCAACAGCCGGCCGTTTGCAGAGGCTCCGGAGGAGGTAAAGGACAGCGTCCTGCAGCTTCTGCTGAAGATCGGCCTGGACGTCTTTCCTACGGCCCAAGCACCCTTCAACGCCGTTACCCGCGATGAGGACATGGTGGTTCTAACCGGCGTCTCCAAGTACTCACAGGGGATGCTCAAGAAGGCGCGGCTGATGAGCAGCCTCTCTGCGGTGGTTAAAACTCATTCTGCGGTAATTGTAGATGGAGAGTGCAAAGTGGAGCGGATCGAAGGGACGGCCCTAATTGAAAAGCGGGAGCTGGAGTCCTTAGACGCTCCCGGCGAGTTTGAAGATCTGGTTCTGGAAAAGCAGAACTTCAAGTAAGTCGCGATTGCCGGGATGGCGGCCACAAGCACTTAATCTACAGAGGGGCGAATATGTGGGCTGTAGGAGATCAGTCACAAATGAAGTCCCTCATGCAAAGGATAAAGGATTCCGGACGGGTTTTCGTCTTTGGAGTGGCCGGGGATAGCGGCTCGGGAAAGACCACGCTCTCCGTAGGCATTAAGCGGATCTTGGGCGAGGATATGGTGGCCTCCTTTTCGCTGGACGACTACCACAGCCTGGACCGGAAAGCCCGCAAAGAGCTGGGGATCACTCCTTTGAATCCGGGAGCCAACTATCTGGATCTGCTGGCTGAGCACCTGCAGGCCCTCAAACGAGGTGAGGAGATCGACAAGCCGGTTTACGACCACAGCTGCGGGGAGATCGCCGGCACGGTTCCTTTTGGTCCGGCTCCGGTAATCATCATGGAGGGGCTGCATCCTTTTTACACCGACAGGCTCAGGAGCCTGATCGACTTCAAGATCTTCATCGATCCATCCCGGCAGGTGAAGCGCCTGTGGAAGGTTCGGCGGGATGTGGGAGACAGAGGATACGATCCGCAGCAGGTGATGGCCGAGATTTTGCAGCGCGAGCCGGACTACAAGCTGTACATCGATATCCAGAAGATCTATGCCGAAGTGGTGGTCAAGATCCAGGAGTCCCGGTTTGCTCCGCCGCTGACCGGCCCCCGGCCGGACTGGTATTCGGTGCGCCTGATACAGCAGATGATGGAGCATCCGGTGCCGGAGGTGGACCTGACCATAGATCTGAGCAAGATTTTGGCCACCTCAGAGCACGAGTTCTCCATAGGGTTCCAGCGAGACGACTATTACGGCAAGAAGGTGGGGGTCATGACCATCGACGGCGAGATTCATCAGAGCATGATCGACGACCTGGAGAAAAAGCTGGGCCGGACCCTGGGCACTTATGCAGCCATCAGCGATCGCAGCCAGAGCCACGTAAACGCAATCGGCGTGGCGCAGCTGATTCTGACCTGGAGGTGCGTCGAGAAGCTGGAGTACCTCCTGCGTTGATCCTCAAATAGTTGCGGCCTTCAATTCTAAAAGAGAAAGCGCCAGGGGCCAGGGCCATCTGGCCCTTCCTCTACCCATATCTATCCTTATCCCGTCTATAATTCGCCCGGCATTCATCCGGCTCCGGGAACTTCACCAGCCGTCGTAGGAGACGATCCCGGACAGGCTCTTTCCGGGGCCAGGCAGCGGGGTGCCGCAGCCCGCGATGACCACCCACCGGTGCCCGGCCCACGCTGGACTGGGCCGCGCGCGACCTCGGACAGGCTGCGGCCAAGGGCGGGGTCCCTCACCACAATGAACCTCCAGTCCTGCATGTTCCTGGCCGAGGGCGCGAGGCGTCCCGCCTCCAGGACGGCGTTTAGGGGCCCATCTTCTGCCGGGCGGTCGGAGAAGCTGCGGATGCTTCTTTAGCCCCGTATGGCTGGCACCAATCCCATGGCATCAGCTTCGATGGCTGGTTTTCGGTTTCAACTTCAACATTATTTCAGTTCAATGGTCCCTGGATCCAATGGTCCGTGGGTAGTGGTCCGTGGGTCCAGTGGTCGGTTGATCAGGGATCACCATCCGGGCGCCAGGGCCCCGGCCGCCCTCAAGACCGCTTCTTCAGCTCCTTTTCCAGATCCTGCCCGGCCTTGGTCAGGCCCCAGCTGCCGTCGTTCTCGGCCACGATTCCCCGGTCCCCCATCTCCTCCAGGATCTTCTTCACCGCGGGAAGCGGTATGCGCTCGAACTTGGCCACCTTCTCTGCGGGGAGAGACCCTTTAGAGCCCAGCACCTGCACAACCCGCTCCCTCTGCCGGTTTCCGGAGATGAAGCCCATGTTGCTTGCCAGATCTTCTTCCATGAAATTTCCTCATTTTTTCCGTTAGCTTTATTGCTATCGAACTCGATGTTAAAAGTGGCGGGCAGTCCGGGTGGTTCGGCGTCACCTGTAACCCGAAATCGTCGATAAGCGGGGGGCGAAGCTGACGGAAGACTTTAGGCGCTCTGTGCTCAGTCCAGCCGCGGACTATGATTCTCCGTCCTGTAGGGATTGCACCGGTCCATTGGCCTTCCTGAGGGAAGGCTGGTGTACCATAATTGTAGGCAACGGTTCAGGCCCGGAAGGGAGCAGACCTACTGCGGGTAACAGTCGCTTGCAGGGATCAAGGGGAGGAGAAAGCTCCTGGATCAACTGGCATGGGTCGCTGCTGGCAACCGCTGGCGTGCCCGCCATTTGACTCTTTATATGTTTTTGTGCGCGTGGAATATTTGTGCCCTGATGCTTCGTGTATAGGGAAAGGGGCAAAAAGGGATCCAGGCTTACAACGATACAAATGCCCCTTGCCACTACCATACTATACACTTTAGATATATATTTCTTATGATTGGGCATTGGCCGCAATTACGGGCAGCCGGAACTCACCGGGAGAACTTGCTCGATATAGTCGCCCAGGTCCTGAAGAAATCGCGCGCCATCGTCCTCGCCCGGGCTTCAGATTCAGTTCGAGGGACACGAACCCCCATGAACACTCGAAAGATCTACACCTCTCGGGCTTTGGATCGGCTTGGATTTTTTTTCGGACTTTTCGGACATGAGAAACAGGAAGGATTAATTTATCCTATATCCTAAATTCCAAATCATGTATTCCAAGAGGTTTCACAATGCGATCTAATGGAGGCGGCAAATATCGCAGGTCATGGATAGGCTCATTTGGCATCTTGCTATTAGCCCTATCATTCGGCGTTCCGGGAGTTTATGGAATCGATCAAGATATGGATGGAAGTGTTGATCGAGATGTGCTCTTCCAGGTATCAACTATCGATGCCCTGATGCAAGGCGTCTACGATGGAGTGATGAATTTTGGAGAGCTTGAGCCCCAAGGCGATTTCGGAATCGGCTGCTTTGAGGGAATAGACGGGGAGATGGTCGCCCTGGATGGAGATTATTATCAGGTAAAATCTGATGGCGTCGCCTATCCCGTAAGCGACTCTATGACCACACCCTTCTCTACGGTCACCTACTTCGATAAGGATCTCGTCATCAGTGTATCAGCCAGGAACTTTACCGAGCTGTGCCGCGTCTTGGACGCGCAAATCCCGTCCCAGAATCTCTTCTACGCCATACGTATTGATGGGAAATTCCCATACGTCAAGACCAGAAGCATTCCCAAGCAGCAGAAGCCCTATCCCCTCTTGAAAGATGCCGCCGCAAATCAATCGGTCTTCGAATTCGAGAACGTAACAGGAACAATTGTCGGATTTTATACCCCGGATTATGCCGAGGGGCTCAATGTGCCAGGATACCACCTCCACCTGATCACGGATGATAGAAAGGCCGGCGGGCATATTCTCGAACTTACATTAAATAATTCTGATATTTGGCTTGATGTAACTTCGGCTTTCAATATGGCATTGCCGAGCAGTGGAGACTTCATAGGCGTCGACCTTACTCAGGACCTCCGGGAAGATCTCGAGCAGATCGAGAAATAGCCGGTCCAGACACTTTTCTATTTTTATTCATAGTCTGCGAATTTAATTGTTTGAGTCCGGCCCTGCAAAATTGCTATTGAAACGGCTGCTCAGGGTGCAGCGAAGCGTTGCATCGGAGCAACCCTCAGAAGATCATATTATGTCTTACCAAAAATTATAAATAAGATAATGAGAACAGTTTCAGAAATCAAAGGATGAAAAGGGTGAGACTATGAAGAGGGTATTATTAATGGCATTGCTGGCAGCCATATCGATTATTCCAGCCATGGCACAATATACAGGCACCGAAGGGGTGGATGTCTTAAGGGACGGCATATTCGAGGCCGATGGAAATCTTTTCCAGTTCCCAAGCTGGGTTGATGTTAGTTACAAGTCCGTCGAGATAGGGGATGATGATGCATTTGCAGCCGCATGGCCCTGGAGCATGAGGTCCAAAGGGGTTCCGGCAAATGCCGCCAACGACTTAGAGATCAAGAACAATCAGGATACTGGAGATTGTGCATGCTGCCAGTCACTTAACGCTGAGTGTCCATGCCAGGATTGCTGCCTGCAGATGAATGCGGAGGATATCAAAATAGGCGATAGAACTGCAAGAGCATTCAACTTTGCTACCGCCACCAATGATGTCAAGATAGTATCCAATCAGCAATAGATGGAAAAGAGGCCTTTCCACATTAAATCTTTTTACAACATCAGTATTGCGTATTCATAACTATAGACCGTCTGGCAGAGGAAGCGGACGCAGGACCCAAGAGTTTTTGAGCTAACATTTTTCGATACCTGCCAAAACCCAAAACCAATACCTATAACTGTTATCAATATTACAATCATAAATAATGGAAAATGGCATCACATACATGCAGATCATTCAGATAGTAGATGTCTGCTAATCCTGGTCCGGCCAAACGATGAAGAAATGGAGAGGCCATGCAAGTGATGGGCCATTCCACTTGCCGGGCAGGCTTAGTAAATTGATATGTTAAGAACGACTCGGAGGCAGAATATGAAGTTTGAAGCTGAGGTAGTAGAGCTGATCCAAAGGACACCTCATATGAAGTCCATCAGGTTCACCAGATCCAACGATTTTAGCTATCTGCCAGGACAGTTCATTTTTATCACTCTGAAGGATGAAGAATCCGAAATGACGAAGCATTTCTCAATCTCCAGCAGCCCGACAGAAGATTTTCTCGAAATCACCAAGCGATTAACCGGCCACCCCTTCTCAAATGCCCTGAATGCTCTCGCAGAAGGTGACACGGTATTGCTTAATGGGCCTTTCGGAAAATTTACTTTGGCGGGAGAACACAAAAAAGTTGGAATGATTTCAGGAGGGGTTGGAATTGCTCCTCTGCGCAGCATGATTAAGTATTCATTTGATAAGGGGCTGGATACCGACATAATCCTGCTCAATTCCAACCGGAGCGAGGAAGATATTGCATTCAATGAAGAATTTAAAACGATGCAAAGACAAAACGCCAATATTAAAATTGTGAATACAGCCACCAGGCCGGAGCCTTCGTGGACAGGATTACGAGGAAGGATCGATGCTGAGCTGATACAGAAGTACATTCCGGATTACAATGAACGGATTATATATACCTGCGGCCCCAGAAAAATGGTCGATTCGATGTTAGCACTGCTAAAGGAGCTGAAAGTTCCAACAAGTCAGATACGAACGGAATACTTCCCGGGCTACGATTGAGAATATTACCTATCATTGCTCAAGTATTAGATTAAAATACATAATTCATTGTCGATATAAGGAAACTGGAGACATAATTAGAATATAGATAAAGTTAAATATCATGAGGGGTTTCTTATATCATAGTAGGGACTTCCTCTACAGCGGCCCAGGGTGCTACTTTGCCCTCAGCTTCTCAGAAAACCCTGGGCCACCAATCCTCTAAATCGAATGCCCTTCTGGTGCCCGTTTATAGGAAGTTGAGAACGGGAGGACCGGGGTTCAATTCTCCTGCAAAACAAGCAGGGTTATCGATCATGTCTGGTGTATGCAAAAAGCTACTGACCCATCCATTTCATAAAACTCAAACCCGTTAGAGAATCACTACCCAAAAATAGAAATAGAGGCGATAGCGGATGCGGGACCAATGCCAGCACCGCCATCTCGATCTTTTTTCCGGCCAACTTTCTGCCAGATGGGGAAAGGACGAAGCCTCAGCTCTTCTATTCCCGGAACTCCAGCCTGCACTCGTCCATGGCCTCGATCATGTAGGCGATTCCCGGCTCAAGGCTGCTATTTGACCCAAGACGGGTCCAGTCATTTCCATCATAGCTCCAGATGAAGGCTGAGATAATTCCTCGATTCACCGCATCCTGATACGAATACCTCTTATGCTCGGCATTTACCGTCAGATTGTCGGCGGCCATTGAGTGATTGAAGGGAACCCCGATGAGATTCCACCCCTGATTGAGCTTCAAGCGGTAGGGCAGTTCAGCAGGCTTTCCATCCAGCTCGATGGTGAAGTTCTCTGCACTATCTAATAGATAGCCCGCTCCCGGTGAAAAAGTGGTCACATTGGCCGCCCCGGAATCCTTCAATGCCATCTCCCAGTCTCCGCCGGAGACGGTGAAGAGGCTCCGATAGGGCTTGTTCTTGAGGTACTTTGAAGTCGAGGGGTCCTTGGGCAAAACATATATCGATAACGCGTTCCATCCGGCAGTCACGTTCAATACCTGAACCTCTCCCGGTATCACCAAGTACTCTACCTGGAAGCTTCTCTCTTCACCCAGACGGGGCCGAACAATGGGCCACGAAACTATCTTCTCCTCGCCCATTACGTCTTCGCTGTGCCAGACCACTAGCCCGTTCTCCTTGACCACAATCTCATCCGCATCCTTGGGCAGACCGACCTCGGCGATGATTGCCGGTGGTGCGTTTAGCTTAAGAAGACCGTCGCTGGACTCGGTATCTATCCAGTAGATCCAGTCAGTAGCGGTCTCATTCTCTGGAATGACTGATACCAGCAGGGCGCTCACATTTCCAGCGGTCTCATTGAGGGCCTGAGTCGTTATCTCATACGGGAGAGAAGGAGTTCCCGGCAGAGCCGGGCGGAAGCTCGGATCGCCCAGTATCACATTCATGCCTGCGGTTTGGTTGAGCATCTCCGAAATCGAGACGTCCCAGATTGGAAGAAAGTCGTCATAGATCGAGATGTCTTTCACGTTGCCTGCACCCTCAACCTTCATGCGGAAGAGGTTGTCCGATTTGGCCAGCGACTCTCCAATGGTCGCATTCTCAAAGACCAGGGCCTGATAGAATCTCTTGAAGTAATCTTCGGATATGAAGATCCAGGAGAAGGCATTGGAGCCCACGTAATTGACCGCACCAGCCCTGATGAAGGATAGAGCTATGGAGTCCTCCAGCCTCAGGGGGATGTACATCTTGGTGCCGCTGACGTTCAGGGTGTATCCTCTCAGGTTGGAGGTAAGACACGCCTGAGCGGTAGTGGTCTGTGGAGAGAGCGTCAGCTCCTTGACTGCACTGTCGTCCAGGATGATATCCGTCATCGACCAGTCCGATAGCTGCCAGGCGAACTCCGCGCCGTGATGGTCGAAGTGGACGATGTTCTGGCCGTTATTCATCTGCGAAGTGACCTGCTGGTAGCTGGCCACTTCATTGCGCAGCTCTTTGACGTTTAGGCCGGCATCTTTCAGGTAGCCGCTGATGCTGGAAGCGGTCGGGCTCTGCGGGTAGGATAAGGGCGGAGAGGATATGACCAGTGCGTTATCCTTCCAGCTGCCAGTGAGACGGTCGTAGGCCAGCGTTCTGGCCAGCAGCTGCGAGGCGTCATATACGCTGAGGCCCATAAGCCTCCCCTGAGCGACCTCTGTGTAATTGTCGTCGTCCATCTGCAACTGATAATCCCGGTAAAGCTCGTACTCGATGAAGAAACCGTTAAGCATGTCCTCTTGCTTTAATCCGGTGGGGATGAACGGCAGCGAGCCGGGATCGGCCACCACCAAGAGGTATTCGGGATAAATCTTCAGGTCTTCAACCCTCCGGCTCAAAGACTCTTCTTCGACCGGGGAATCGACCTCCTGTGGATTTTTGGCAACATCTATCAGCAGAGCCTTGCGGGCGGATGCTGCTGGTGCTGACACCAGTGACAGCCTCGGAACCTTGGTATGTGGAAACGCGGTGATGTTCACAGCCTCCAGGCCGGACTCCACCACAATGGTGTAGTTCTCGGTTCTGTGGGAGTAGCCGTCGCCCGCCTCTATGTTGAACTTCCATTTGCCGGGGGTCAGCATGGACACCTTGGCAGAATAGAGCTTGCCAGGGGTCGTGTTCTTCATCAGCAGACTCCCGTTCAAGCCGTCTGGAGTATAGAGGTTGAGGGTTGTGAAGCTGGCCTGCCGGTCCACATTCCAGGAGATATTCGCGATCCCCGACAGCATCTCTGCCGGGTAGGTGATGTTGATCACAGGCCAATCGTCCTCCTTGGCCAGGGTTTGATTGTAGCTCAAGCCCCGATAGGCCACTGTAACTCCGCCATCCAGCGGTTGCTTCCAGCCTATGTCCAGGGGATAGAGCAGCTCCACCTCCATCACCAGGCTGGCGGATTCGCTGGGACCAAGCTTGTCTACTTTCCACCGCAGCAAAGACCCATTGACTAGAGAGTTTAGCGCATCCGACGGCTGGCCACCATAGGGATCCGTGACGTTGACCGTTCCCAGAGTTGGACGGGGCCAGGAGACAAACCTGCCACGGGGGAAGACATCCAGCAGCAGTATGTCCTGAATCGCATCGGAGTTTTTATCGGTTAAGGTATTGGTCAAGGTGATGTTGAGCCGGACGATCTCCCCCGGCTCCTCAGCCGGTATCTCGCTTGGGCCTGCTTCGACACGAACCATCAGGTCGCCGAACAAGCCACGCTCAACCTCAGTCTTGGCAACTGGCGAGAGCAGCGACAAGTCCCGGGAATTGGTCAGGACGACCATTTCCGGACTCTCTCCCCGATCAGCCATCTCCTGCAGGAGAAGCTTATCACTGCCATCGATTACCGTCAAATTCTTTTCTTGAAGAGAAGTTACGACCTCATTTGATAGCTGGCCTGCTGCAATCACCTGGCTCACATTCAGGCGCAGCAAAGCGCTGGAGGTCTCATTGGGCAGCGTCTTTCCGGTGAAGAGTATGGGCCAGTTGAGATAAGAGGCCAGCGGAGCCATAGTGAGGGCGGCACTGTAGTTTTCGCCGACCAGCACGGCTCCGGGAGAACTCTTCCAGCGACGGCTTATGGTCTCTGCCGTCTCGAAGCTGTTGTTGTCCTTGATCCAGCGATCGCAATCCCACGAAACGTTGCCGATTCCAAGAGTGGTTCCACCAAGCTGCTCCAGCAGCCAGCGCGCTGCCTTGGAGGGCGGCTCCAGCTCGGACCACAGAGGCGTATAAACCACATCGTACTCGAAGGCAAATCCGCCGACTCCAGCAGCGATCAGGTCTTCAATGGACTTGACTGCACCTTCCACATTCTGGATGGAGAGGATATACTGCACGTAATCGTCGGAGAGCCTAACGTAAACCGGCTTATCGGTCATTCCCACTGCGACCTTTGCATCGGAAGCAGAGATCGGAGAGATGAATACGAAATCAGAGGCCCCGGAGAGGTCTGCATAGTTGTATCCCCGGCTGCGGTCAAAGGGATCGCCGATAGCTACCCCCAGCTCCACAGGCCCCAAATTGGAGGTGATGTTTCCGGCCTCTTTCACGATTTCAAGGACCTTTTCCTGACGCCACGTCCTCCAACGCTCCTGGTTGTAGCTGCTGGCATAGATCTTGGTCATGTCCAGCCCGGTGTCCCTGTAGAACTGCTCCTTGCACACGTCACAGAAGCAGAAGTTCTCGTCCTCGAAGCCGAAATCGTAGAGGACGACTCCGTCGACCTCGTATTCATCAATCAGGACCTCGATCTGCCGGTAAAGATCTTCTCGAACCTCCGGATTGACGGGGCAGAACAAGGAAGCATTACCGGTCGTCGTGGGATTCGCTACCTGCAGCCATTGCAGGTCTATCTCATCCTCGTCTAGGGCAAGCTGATCCAGGCCGATCTCGCGCAGGAAGGTGTTCTGCAGCGCTGAAGCAGCATCGCCGCTTCCTTCCAGGATCAGGGATTGCAGATCGCCGGAATCCGATTCCTGCGTTTGCGGAGGCTCCAAAGTTACAGTCACGTAGGCCTTCAGGCCCTCTTTGTGAGCCGCCTCGACCATAGACTTGACCAGATCGCCCTGGCCATGAATTACAACCGCCGATACGTTCGCCTGTTTTAAGGTATGAAGGACGGGAGAGATGCCGTACCTCTTGATATCTGCCTGCTCGACCCAGCCCATGCGAAGCCCGGCATTGACGTCCTTTGGAAGAATCAGGAGCGGCTTTGATACGGTCAGATTGTCCTCGGACCAGACGGCCAGTGGAGTGGCCGCAATTGAGCTATGCCAATCAGCTGCGTCGACCAGTATTACGTCTTCTACTTCACCTTTTACTCCCCGTTCCAAAGATGCATCTGCCGTGGAAAAGAGAAGCAGCATCGCCAGAAAAAGAATGAGCAGCCTCAAGGACCCACCTCGTCTACTGCTATTTTCATGTCAGTTAAGAACTTCATCGTTTCATTGCCGATATCGCCCACTACAGTCGCTCTTGTGAGCCTGGTGGGCCGAGCCATAAGCTCTTTGATCACGGATTTGATGGAATCGTTTAACGTCAAGTCGCATACTATCAATGGCAGATCATGTATTCTGGCCTGCTGGTAAGCTCTGAAGAGGTCTGCATCGCCAGGGCCCGATATTACCACCCTTTCGGTGCCGTTCTGCCACATCTCGGCCGTGAAGCGCCAGGTAAGCTCGCAGCTATTGTTGCCCGCGATCCTCTGAATATCAATTCCCTGCAGCGAGTTTTCAGCCTGCGATGATACCTGTGATTCATTGCCCAGGATCACCACCCTGGAATACGACTGGATCTGCTCGCGCTCCTTTGGGGTGAGCCTGCCGTCCACGACCGGGACCACAGGAACGCTCCGGTTTTCCGGACGGCACAATGAGGCCACGGTCTTGGAGAGGAAATCATCTCCGGTGAGAATCACAACGCCTTCAGGAGGTGCAACGTCGACTGTGATCACTTCCTCGGGCATCGGAACCCCGTTGGAATCCCTCAGGCTGAAGATCAGAGGATAGAGCCCGGGCTGTGAGGCCAGCATTGTGAAGTTGAACGTGCCCGGTTTTCCGGGAGAGACGTCTAACACCTGAGCCAGCGGTATGGTCATGAGCTCGGAAGGAGCAATCAATGCTACCATCACCTTTTCATCGACATCCAGATAGATGCTGAACCGTCCCTGATATGTCCGGTTGGTCGTAATTCTCTCCGGCACGTCGATCTTAACGTTGTAGCCTCTGACCGCCATGCCGAAATCCGCTTCTGCCTTTATGGAAGCGTTCTTGGTCTGGTTGCCGAGAGAGGTGGCAGTCAGCGAAAACTCTGCCTTCTCCCCGGGCTCGGAGGTTTCCGCCACCAGCTTGAAATTGTGACTGGCACCTGCTGCCAGGGTCACATCATGGGGAAGAGCGTACTCATCCTGCTCATCGACCAGGCTGACGGTCCAGGACGGCGGCTCCCCTCGAGAATTGATGGAGATTACATCTCTGAACCGACCCATGTTTTTTACCACCAGATCAAAAACTGCAGGCTCGTCGGCCTTGGCATAAGTCGTCGCATATCGAGCATCGTCTACGAACATGCTCACGTCGTAGCTCTCAGGCTCCTTCACCAGCACATCTATCTGCACGGCCAGAGGTATATTGGGAAGTCCGCCATCATAAACGTAAATATAGCCGAAATACTCGCCGGGCTTCATCTCGGGAGGGACCAAACAAATTATCGGCAGTTCCTCTTTATTGCTATCCTTCTCCCCGTTAGCCGTGTTGATCTTATCGATCTGATTCTCAGGGATATAGAGGATCTCCTTGGCGGACCCTCCAATGGGAGTGATTGTTATGTCGTAAAGCGGTTCGTTGCCGGTATTGATAAAGGTCAGAGTCCTGGTTTCAACATCACCAGGATGCAGCTCTATGTCAATCCGTTCCTTATCCACAACCAGTTGCGCGCTTGCAGTGGAAACAAGCACGGCGAGCAGCAGAATTGCCTTGATCAACTTCATGCCGGTATCACATCGGAAAGAGCTCTGCAAGTCCTTATTGTTTTTAAGTATAAAGGCTTAACCTAATGGCTCCTAAATTGGCAGAAGTTCCCAAGAAGATTTAACCAGATCATCGCGACACACGTGATATGATTACATATCACTTAATTTTTAAATTAATCAATATTTTAATTCTTCGGAATATTTATAAATGTTGGAGAGGAGATATTGCATAAAATTCAACCTGCCAGGTGAGAAAGATGCAAATCAAGTCGGCAACGTTTGTGGTTTTTTTGGCTGTATCATTTTTGTTTGCAGCTAATGCCTTCGCCCAACCACTTCCAGATGGACCGTATTCTCCCTATTCGGGACAGAACTACCCGCCCGGGTATCCAGGAACAGACTACCTGGGGCCTGGTTATCCCGGACCCGATTCCGGGCAGAGTGCCTATTCCAATCAGGGTGGGACCAGTAGCAGCCATCCTACCAGTGGACCGCAGAGCTATCAACCAACCTCCACCCCGTCCGCATCCAGCACCGGAGCCCTGAGCTTTGGCCAGGGAGAGACACTTACTCAGCAGGAAGTGATGGCCAGCGGCAATATGGAATCCAGCCGCGGCCTGCAGGCTACAGGCAGCGGCCAGGTGATGGCCTACGCCATGGTAACAGGCTTACAGCTATTGGTCTACTATAACGGAGCCTGGACCATGGACCCTGCAGCGGTGTACTACTACGGGAGCACCAGCCTGGTGACCAACAACGATCAGGCGCAGACCATCTGGGCCTGGGAGAAGTATCCTAACGGCCAGCAGTACTGGCAGAACTGGGGCTACCGCTATCCTGGCTACATTCACGGCAGGTTCATAGGCGACGCCCGCGGATGGCACCAGCTGGCCATGTGGGGAACCCAGTCCGGATGGAGCAACGTGGTCTGGATCTACGTTTGGTAGGTCCCACTCTTTTTAACCGATTTAATTTGAAGAGCCCCATAAGTCCAGGATGGAGAGGTCCTAATTCGGCCCGTCTCTTCGACCTTTCAGTGCCCTGGCCAGTACGCCCTCTTGCCAATTCAACGGCAACGGTTAATTACAAGCAGGATCCGACCATTCTCCGGTGATCTGTTGGACCGCGAAAAGGCCTATTTGGTTGCAACACCTTTTAAAAAGCGCGGCAAAAGGAGCCTCAAGATCAGCGATTTCATATTCGCCCTATCTCTGGACCTGAAGTGGGGCCCTCCGGAAAAGGTAAGAGCACTTCTCAGGGAAGCCGAGGCTGCAGGAATGGTGAAGATAGATGGCGAAACAGTCTCTGCGACCTTTGAGGAGAAAGAGGTAGAAATCCCCCTGGGGTTCAAGCCCTCCTCTGAGGAAAGCATACTTGAAAAGGGCATCAGATACATTACCGCACAGACCGGCATGAGCAGAAAAGAGGTGATAGCTTTGGCCAACGAAAGGCAGGACGACCTCAAGAAGCTGGTGGATCTGGAGGCAGTGGTGCTGCTGGTCGGAAGGGAGATGGGCCTGGACATAAAATCGCTGGCAGAAGATTCCTACCAGAATCTGCTGAAGAGGTCCGAGGAAGGACCCGGCGTCTGAGATGTCGCAGCCCGGCAACACAGCCCAATAATATTATAATCCAGGGACCATAATCGTAAGTTTAATCTTCTTTGGATCTGGAGATGGCTACTATGCCCCCTAGGGTACTGTTTACCACGGTTTATAAAAATAGCCCCGAACCATATGATTACATTGGGTCCAATACCAGGTCGTGGTTTCGATTCTACTGGCCCAGAATTCAGTCCTTCGGCCTGCGCTTCTTGAAGCAGAACATCCCCGAGCTGGAGATCCTGGAGTTTCCCACCTGGGATGCGTACCGGAAGAAGCTGGAAGAGGGATGGGACGTAGTCGGCCTCTCCTTTTACCTCTCAGAGACTCACGAGGCGGTGGAGATGGTCGAGGCCGCGCGCGCCGCTGGCGCTGGTGAGGTCTGGGCCGGGAACTACGGAGCGCTGACGACCGCTGTCCAGGACAAATTTGACAAGGTCTTCGTGGGCTATGCCGAGCATCAGCTGGCACCATACTTCAACCGACAAATAAAGGACATAATTCACCCGCCGCTAATCGAGTATCTGAACTCCCCCTGGGGAATCAAGCTCAATATTTACGGCGTGCTGTTCACGACGCGTGGATGCCCGGTGGGCTGCAAGTTCTGCCAGACCCCGGTGTTCTGCAACAAGCCCAACATCATTCCGTTAAAGAGCATCGATCGAGTGTTGGCCTACTACAAGGAGAACGGCATCAATGTGGTGCTGATCGAGGACGAGAACTTTGGCTGCAACCGCCGGCACGCCGACCAGGTGGTGGAGCTACTGGACAAGTACCAGATGGTGTGGGGATGCATGGCGCGCGCCGATTATCTGAGAAGGAAGATCGAAGATTGGGCGGAGATGCGCAAGATAAACGGCCGCAAGGTGGCTGGCTTCGGTGGAGCGGCGATCGGCATTGAGAATCTGCACCAGGAGCGGCTCGACGACATCAAGAAGAAGGAGGGCACCGAGGACATCCTGGAAACGGTCCGGCTGCTGCAGAAGCACGGGCTGGGTACGGTCGGCTATTACATGATCGGCTTTGAGGACGATACTGTAGAGAGTCTGAAGGTGGACATTCCCAAGCTTGCGGCACTCAAGCTGGACATCACCCAGATCTGCGTGATCACTCCCTTGCCGCAGACGCCCTTGTGGAAGGAGCTGGAGGAGAAGTACGGCATCTGGGATCACGATTATCATAACTACGACGGCAAGCACATGGTCTGGAACCACCCGCGTATCCCTCCAGCGGAGTTCCCGAAGATTCTGGACTGGTCCTTCAAACAGACCTATTCCTGGGCCACGCCTCTGAGGACATCAGTACGGGTGTGGGCCAACGCCTACCGCTACGGCGGGCTGTCCGGAGTAAGAGAAGTCGCTGCCTACATAACTCGGGCCAACAAGTTCGACTGGAACGCTGGACCCAGGTTGCTCAAGGTGAGCTGAAAAACGAATACTGAGCCGGAACCATGAAAGTACTGCTGCTATCCTCCCCAATTGTGCAGAAGGACTTCGACCGCATAGCCCGGATTCCCAACCTGGGCCTGGTATCCCTGGCCGCCCATGCCGCAGACCTGTGCACGGTTCACGTGGCCGACCTGCACGGCCTGAAGGACCACCGCGATTACCTCCGCCGGATAGTCAACGACTACGACCTGGTGGGTCTCACCGCCATGAGCTTTCAGTACCAGGAGGCGATGGAGCTGGCCAGAATAGCCAAACAGGCGGGGGCCGAGACACTTTTTGGCGGCTATCACCCCACGTTGGCCTATGAGGAGATCGGCAGGTCAGATGACGCGAAGCTGATTGACTACATCATCAGGGGTGAGGGTGAGGCCACCTTCCGGGAGCTGATGCAGGCCAAGGTGCAAGGCATGGAGCCGAAGGACGTTTTGGGACTGTCCTACCATAGAGGCGAGACAATGGTGCACAACCCGCAAAGGCCGCTTCTGAAGGTCGAAGAGATCAAGATGCCGCTTCGCGAGGTCCGGCTGCTCACCCGGGGCTTTGTCAGCTTCGATGTGCCTATAGATTCGGTTGAGACCAGCCGCGGATGCACCCAGGGCTGCAAGTTCTGCTCGATTAACCTCATGTACGGCCGCCGCTTCCGCCGCTTCTCAATCGAGCGGGTAATCGAGGACATTCACGATGCTGAGGAGCACGGCGCAGGATCGATATTCTTTCCCGACGACAACATCACCCTGGACGTGAAGCGCCTAGAGCGGCTCTGCCAGGCCATCATCGATGCCGGGCTCACCCACCTGCGCTACAAGACTCAGGCCTCGTCCTCAGGGATCGCCTCCAGCAAGCGGCTGGTGGACAGGATGGGCAAGGCGGGCTTTGACGGCTGCTTCCTGGGGGTGGAGAGCGTGAACAAGCGCAACCTGCAGTTCCTGGGCAAGGGAAATATGTCGGACGAGGCCGAGAGGGCAGTAGAGTACCTGCATGACAACAACATCATCGTCTCCACCGGGCTCATAGGCGGCAATCCCGAGGACGATGCTGAGGACCTGTGGGCCAACTTCCATCTAGCGCGCAAGCTGAAGGTGGACTTCCCCATCTTCTACATCAACACCCCCTACCCCAAGACCCAGAACCGGACCGAGCTGCAGGAGATGGGAATGGTGGTAAACGACGACTTCACCAAGTACGACGGGCTGCACGCCAACTGCCGGACCAAATACTTGAGCGCTGAGGAGGTGCAGTACATCACCTGGGAGATGAACGCCCGCTACTACGATCTGGAGTGGATGCGGTACAACAAGGTGAAGCGGATCTATCCCCGGTGGTTTGCAAACGAGATCCGGAGGCTAGCGCCCTTCTACGCCAAGCGCAAACTGGACATGGCGCTGGGCAAGAGGACGCCAAAGGACTTCTTCCGGGAGGATCTGGAGAGCGGGGAGCTGTGCAAGGGAGTGGTATAGATAATGGCACAGTCAACGTTGCGGCGGCGCACCCCGCTACACAAGCAGGCGGGGCATGCGAGGCGACGCCGCCTAAAGACGATACAATGTCTATCTGATCCATTCCTAAGTTGAAAACGTAGGAAGCGCCTGGTCATAACAATTCTACGAATTCATCCACGCGTAATCCTGTTTGTCTTATTGTCGCCCTAAGCGTGCCTCGATCCAGGCTTTTTATGGTTTGGAATGACCACCTGCGCAAAAGGATTATCGCGTCTCAGAACTAGGTGGCTGCTTTCCTGTCTTTTAAAATAGAATCCAGCCTTCTCAAGCGCTTTGATGCATCCATGTCCTGAGACTACAGGCAACTTACTCATACTACCGCCAGTATTGCCTCTAAGTGATCTTCTGGAACAGGTATGCAATCTTCCTTCAACGCATTTATATACGCCTCAATAGCCGCCCGGATGTTGGCGATTGCCTCTTCTTTTGTTTCCCCCTGGCTGATGCAGCCTGGAAGACTGGGAACCTCCGCTACCCAATACCCATCCTCGCCAGGGTAAATGATCACCAGTCTCATAGAAACTAATTCTCTTGTCTGCCTATTAATATTATTCAGATCGATAGAGACGAATTGAGAAATGATGATCTAGCACCCCCCATGCTTTTTCCTCATGAGGCTACGCGAGCCCACGCCGATATTCAAAATCCTTATCATAGCCCAGAGGCATTCCTCATTCTATGTTCCGATTTGATTTCACTGCCATGATTTTGCTGGTGATCGCATTCTCGCTGCCGCTAGAAAGCGCATCTGCCGCAGAAGGATACTGGATTCTCGACCAGGTCAGCCGAGACTACGGCGGCAGGGAGGACGTATCAACTACCTGGGAAGAGACCTCCGAGGCCTCAATCGCCGGCAGAAGCTCCTGGCAGTGGGCCAGCATGGACTGCAGCCAGACCGTGGCCACGACCTTTTCCTGGAGCGAAATGCCGCTCTCGATGAAAACGGGAGAACAATATAATCTAACCATAAGGGAAGAGCAGACAGAGAACAACGATTGCATGGCTGTGGGCAGCGATATGATGATCTACGCCGGCTATCCGGTCAGTGATTCGGACATCAAAAATATGGAAAGTGTGATCGACGGCCCGCAGGTTCACCTGGGCTCTGCTGATCGCGCTCTTGAACAGACATCGCCCGTTTACGGCCCCTATCCCTACGGCCCAAACGACCTGGACCGCGATTATGCCATACTGGTAGAGTGCTATCTGTATCAGGACTGGTATCGCATCCAGTACCGCTACAAATGGGTGGAAGGAAATGATACTGCCGACCAGGGAGAAATAGTAGACAATGTCAAATGAGCTTGCGCCCGCACAATGAGAGAAACGGCCATGAACTCAGGCATCCATTCTCCTCTCGACCTCCGCCTTCAGGTACCCGAGGCCCGAATCAATCGACTTCTGCAGCGTCTTCTGCATCCATCCCCGGAAGATGCGGGCGAGTATCCCATTCCAGGACTCCTCAGTCCGGACCACAGTTCTTCCGCCGCTCTCCTCCAGATGCCACACATGAACCGCCTCGATGCCCATGGTGCTTCCGGTCCAGGCCAGGGTTCGAAGGGGCTCCACCTGCCGAATCGTTGACCTGATGGTCCCAGGCCCCGCTTTCCAGCGGAACCGCGATCCCTCTGCCAGCGGCCCCTCAAGCGCGGCCCACTTCACATCCGGGTTCCAGTCAGGCCAGCGATCGATCTCAGCCATCACCCCCCAGACGGTTTCAGGGTCCGAGGCGATCTCGATTGCGCTCGCTGCAATTACCGGTGCCATGCTGTCGATATTCATACTTCGCCACCACCTGGCTTTCAAAGCGTTAAGACCGCACGTCGTACATGCACAGCCTGGGGCGGTCGCCTCCCTGAAAGTGGTCCATAAAGAAATCGATGATCTCCTGCATCCGTTCCCGCAGGTCGGCATCGAAGACATCTTTTCGATAAACGCTCTCCACCAGATCGTTGAAGTTGCAGAAGTCTACATCCTCCCGTATCAGGTGCTTGGTGGATTCGTAGATCACGGTTCCAGGCAAAGGTGCGAGATATGAGATATCGATCATCTTGGGACGCCCTTCCTCGATCAGCTTCTTGGTAGCCTCGATATCTTCCTGAGTCTCTCCGGGAATGCCGATCATCAGAAAGATGCCCACGCTTATCCCCAGGCTGTCGGCCCACTGCATGACCCGCCTGCCCTGCTCGACGGAAAAGCCCTTTCCCAGCAAGTCTATGATCCGCTGGCTCCCGCTCTCAAGGCCGATGGTGATGTCGGTGCACCCGGCCTGCTTCATCCGGGTCAGCATCTCCTGATCAACCGTGTCCACCCTGGTGGTCGCACCCCAGGACCTCCCGGGCAGCTCTCTCTCGATTGAGTCACACAGCTCCAGCACCCGTCGCTTGTTGAAGGTGAAGAGGTCCTCCTCGAAGAAAACCATCTCTGCCCTGTATTCATCGTACAGCAGCCGCATCTCCTCGACCACCCGAGCGGCGGACATGAAGCGCACTCTTCGGCCAAAGGTGCTGTTGTCGCAGAATCTGCAGGTAAACGGACACCCCCTGGAAGAGACCATCTGGGTCAAGCCCACGCCGAGCTTCTCCTTCCAGGTTCCGATATATTTTTGCATGTCCAGCAGATCTCTGGCTGGAAAGGGGAGGCGGTCCAGATCTTCTACCGGCCTTCTGGGAGGAGTAACGGTCTCTTTTTCCCCCTCAAGAAACGATATACTATCGACCTCCGACAGACCTTTTTTCCCCTCTTGCGCCTGCATCAGCTCGACGATGGTCCTCTCTCCTTCACCATGGCAGATGATGGAATACCCGGACTGGTAGAGGCGGCTGCTGGGAAGATTTGAGGTCCCAGGACCGCCGATTACGAACAGGCTTTCGGAATTTTCAGCCAGCGATGGAATCCTCATGGCTTCGTTTAGCTGAGGCATGGTTGAGGTGACCCCCACCACGTCGGCATGCAGATTCATGATCCTTTTCCGGTAATCATCTTCGCTGAGAATCAGGCCGTCTATTATTTCAATGTCTAAATCATTATTGTAATTCAGCAAAGATGATGCGAGATATGCGAGACCTAGAGGAGCCTCCGGGCAAACCGTGTATGGAGTGTCGCTTTTAGGCTGTATGAAGGCTATTTTCATCAGGAAAAATGAGAAGCGGAATTATTTAAGATTTTTCAGGACCGGCATTTCTCGGCGCTCAAAGTTGCGAAAGGATGATCGGATTTGCTGGGGGGCATCTCACTTAAATCTCCATTTGCATCCAGACCACCTAAATCGTTGGAAACGAGAAAAAGAGGGGAAAGAGGATCCGCTCTTATGAGCCAGGCCTCTCTGGGAATCGAAATAAGAGCCGATTCAGCAATCGCAGTAATTGCATGAACCGCAGCATCCATGGCACCCGTCGTCCTCGAAATCAGATCTAGCGGCTCCGACCGCCCAGGACTCCGAATGGGACTCAGCTGAGTTTACCCAGGTCATGGACTGCATGGGCAAAACGGCCCAGGCTTGACAAACACCGGTGGCCTCCAGATAGCCGGTTGTCTGCGCCACCGCAACGTTGTCGAAAGCGGGATTCAAGGGGACGGGAGTGAACATGACCTCACTGCTGAGCCATCCACTATCCTTATCTCCAAAAGCTGAAATTGACTGTGTCGAGGCACCGATTACGGCGTCAGGACCTTCCCGAGAGCTTTTCACTTCAGAGACGTCATCAATAATAGTAGATGTGTAGGTAAAAGTCCAGGGATCGGTGATGTAGCAATTATCATTTACGGCATCAGCGGACGCATAGGTCCATGCGCTTGCGTAGACAGGAGTCATTATCCTCAGCTGTTCCCAGGAGAAAAATGCCCATTCATCCCAATCTACAGGTGTGCTGCCTTGAGAAGACGCACAACCAATGCACGCTATGCTAAGTGCCAGGAAGGCAAGTTGCAGTTTCATTATTAGACCTCACAAACATTCTTTATTTTTTAGCTACTAAATATCCTTCTTGCAGCATGTCATATAAATTATTTTTGGTAAGTTAGCTTTTATTAAGAATACGATTCGCAGAAGATTTGAATGCGATCCTGAATTTGTGTGAGGGCCCGGGAGTTCGTATCACATGCATGGCATTCGCCAGCCACAAGCGATGACAATGCGCAAATTATTCGTAACTTGTTTAGCATGTGCGCTGAATTGGACAATGTGCAAAAGAAATAGTTTTAAAAGACGCACTATCAGGCAAATAGCCTTTCATGCCCGAGAATTAAATGAGTATCAGCTGCAGGATACCCTGAGCTGACACAAATTTTGGTTTACCAGTACCATTCACTATCGGCGATCGCAGTGCCGACTGCCCAGGAACAGGACTCGGAATAATCCGAATCGGTAAATGTATAGGTCTCCATGGGCAGGACAGACCAGGCCTTATACAGACCGCTGGAGGTAACGAATCCGGAGGTCTGTGCTGCGGCGACGTTGTCAAAGGCTGGATTCAGCTGCAGGGCGGGGAACATCACACTGGTGCCGGCCCACTCGCTGTCCTTATCTCCGAAGGCAGAAATGGATTGAGCGGTAGCACCTATGGCAGCGAGAGGATCAGCCTGGACGTTGGCAGCCACCGAGTTCGGATCGATCGCAGTAGATGTATAGGTGAAGGTCCAGGGATCGGAAATATACTCATTATCATTATCAGCCTCGGACCAAGCAGCAGTCCAAGCGCTTGCATATGCCGGTGTGTAGTCATAATACAGGTTGTCGTAGGAGAACTCCGCCCAATAAGACCAGGATACTGGAGCATATCCCTGTGCAGCAGCGCTTCCCACTAATGCGATGGCTAACGCCATCAGGGGCAATAGTATTTTCATAGTCTTCCTCCAAAGAAACCCTCAAAATTTTTTAATTGAGGGTAGATCATATGCCTACCTATAACTATAAATTTTTTTTGGTTGTTATTTTTTATTATGTGCTGAGTATTACCCTAGAGATAAATCTGACAAATTTTAAGACGGCTTGAATAATTTTAGGCGGATCAATTTGCCGTGCTCAATTCAGGAGAGAATATACAACCGGGAAACATAAAATAAAACGCTGGAATGCAGACTTTCATAGAGAAAGATTTGCAAATATAATATACCAACCAGCAGAAAGCTGCCTAAAAAGGATGAATATCAGCTACAGGAAGGCCTGAGCTGACACAAATCATGGTTTACCAGTACCATCCACTGTCGGCGATCGCGGTGCCGACTGCCCAGGAACAGGACCCGGAATAATCCGAATCGGTAAATGTATAGGTCTCCATGGGCAGGACAGACCAGGCCTGATACAGACCGCTGGAGGTAACGAATCCAGAGGTCTGTGCTGCGGCAACGTTGTCAAAGGCTGGATTCAGCTGCAGGGTGGGGAACATCACACTGGTGCCGGCCCACTCGCTGTCCTTATCTCCAAAGGCAGAAATGGACTGAGCAGTAGCACCTATGGCAGCAAGAGGATCAGCCTGGACGTTGGCAGCCACCGAGTTCGGATCGATCACAGCAGATGTATAGGTGAAGGTCCAGGGATCGGATATATATCCATTATAATTTTCAGATTCGGCATAAGAGGCGGTCCAAGCGCTTGCATATGCCGGTGTGTAGTCATAATACAGGTTGTCGTAAGAGAATTCCGCCCAATCAGACCAGTACACTGGAGCATATCCCTGTGCGGCAGCGCTTCCCACTAGTGCGATGGCTAACGCCATCAGGGGCAATAATATTTTCATAGTCTTCCTCCAAATAGCCATCAAATTTTTTAAATTGACGACGAATCTTAAGTTCACTTAAAGCTATAAATTTTTTTTGGTAGTTATTTTTTATTAAGTGTTGAGTTTACCTTAACGGATAGATTAGAGAAATTATTGGTGAACAGACATTTATTTGATTAGCCGTGTTAATTAAACTTAATTAAAATATTTTTTGTTTGGTTCTTGACTTAAGGAGGAAATATTAGAACCTGGAAGAATAAATTAATAAAACAACCGAAACTAATATATAACTATCTTCTGATCTAAAATCAGGAGAACATGTAAGGAGCTGAAAAGAGAAGCTATGAGGTGGCAGAGAAGATGCATATCGATAGCAGTTCTATTGATACTTGCTCTGTCCATTGTTGTATCCGATGGAAAAATCGGATACAGTATTGGAGCCTCGGCAGGCGGAACCTCATGGATAATTGATCGCTACACTCAAAATTTGAGCCTGAACTTAGTTGAGAATATTGCCGGTTCGGGAAACTTCTCTAGATACAACCGCATAGAAGGAAACTCTGGGATGAAATATCTGGAAAGATCATCCGCGGTTTCTGGTGGAACTACTACTATCAACCAGACCTCAAAATTGATTTGTATAGAGGGGCCGGTCTACATTACCTATGCACTGCAAGATTCCATGAGAGAAATAGAAAACCCGGAGACGGAATATTCAAGGCTATCAAGCAATGGCACAGCGAAAATCATGATTGATGAATTTTGGCCCTCGTTTTTTTCGAATTACAAAAAGATTACCTATCGTGGAAGAGGAATTAAGAACCTAGAAAGATATAACAATAACGAAGAAATCATTTCTACTTACACCGATTCATGGATGCTCACTAAAGAAAGTTTGTATAGCTACTTCAACAATAGAACCAAGGTCGAAGCCAAAGTGACACCGAGCGGAGTACTCGAAGAATATCGCTCAAATGAGTCATCTATTTACCTATTAGAGCATAAATCTATAGGCAGCCTGTCGCACATCGAATTCTCAAAGGAGAAGCCTCTATCCAAAGAGAATAAATGGCCAGCAGAGGATTCTGAGCTGCACCTATCCCAAGATTATAAAGGTCATGTCGAAATGAAGCTAAAAATCACCAGGGGCAGATCATTCTTGCCGGGACCGCTAACACAGGAGAGCGATGAGTATTTGCCTTGCTGCACCGACGCCCACGGGATATCTTCCTGGATTTGGGACGCCCCCTCCACTGAAATAAACGAGAATTGCATCTTTAATTGCGCTTTTTATCCCACAAATTTGCAAAGATCGAAAAACCACGTATCTGAGCCATCCCCTTGAAGCGAGATCTGGGATCCTTGACAGGGCAGGCTCTTCTTTCCCCAAGTTCTGGATAACCAAAGGCTTGTAATGCTATGTTATACACCAGTAAAATAAATGGTGAAGGTTGTCTCCGGCATTTACCATTCAGCTGACATATCCAGCTTATTTTCCATGTAGACATTATCATAGGCACCCTTCATCACTCCCAACACAATTGGATATTCACCATAATCTTGATTTGGAACACGCTGCTTTTCCAGGAGCTGCATTCCGCCATCCTTGAAGGCTTCGAAGGTCATCCCTGCGGAAACGGTGTCCATCAAACCGGAGGTAGGAAAGGTCAGATATCCTGGATGTGAGACGATATTTGTAAACTGATTCAGCCTGTATTTTCCGGTGTCTACCTCCCCTAGAACCAGCTCATGGCCCCACTCAGTTGAAACGACAGAGCGAATCGAAGGGTCCTCTCGGACAATCGACTCCGCGAAGACGGTTTTTTCGTTACCCTCAGCGGACAGCTCAAACGAGAACCGCGTTGCAGTCGAGCCGCCTATCGGATGACCGCTTCCCTTCGAATAGAGAGAAAAAGGGTATTCGGAAAAACCAGAAGATGGAAGCAAGATGATGTTTCCTGACAAATCCACATTCTCTCCAACTTCCGACAGGCTCAATGCTCCCTCGCTATTATAAAAACTTCCATAAAGGGCTACTGATGCAGATCCAATAATTGCAGAAAAATATACAATTGAAAGACAACAGATGGCCAATCCGGTTATTCTATTTGGCCGTTGAGATTTGACCTTGCCGCTCATTTACGCCTCATTATCAGTTTTTATGGCTTTCATCGTCAGGCTGCCATCATAGTTTACCCCGCCCCATGATTTGGAGTCTCGAAAAGTATTAACATAGTCCAGGTCCAGACCCTCAAATTGAGGACAGTATGGCTGCAAGAACAGGCTCATCGTGCCTTGATCATCTGCATCTAGCATGCTGGAAAATTCGTAAACGGCGTTATCATACGTAAACACATATCTTAATTCGGCCTGGGGTTCTTCGTCCTCAACCATTTGCACCCATAGGGACTGAATAAGATCGAATTTTTTGGGCATGATAACATAAGAATCAACGTTCACGGAACTAACACCAGTGGATTGCCCGACTAGAGAGAGCTCCTGCGACACTTCTGAAGACAGGCGGGCATAATAGGCATTATCCGCCTCTATGCCCGACTCAAAGGTAGTTATAGCCGGAGTGCAATCGCCGATTTGAGAATCAAAGTGGATAACGGTTTCCGAAACGGGGTCAACTCCAGATATGAAATCCCGGTAGGAATACTGCGAGGTAATAGATTTATCGCCAATTTTATTAAAATGTGTCGCACTATCTTGCTTGATATGATATCCGCCAGAAAGGGCTGGAGCGATGAATGCCAGAATCAGTATGAAGATCGCTATAGCCATCCTTGTAGGAATCATCTTTAGCCCTCCAATCCTCAAGTCGATTAGCTTATCCAAACTTATGCACTAATATAAATCTGACGGAAGAGAATTCCTATAAACCCACCCGTGACCTTGTTATGAAAAATTATATATACTAACAATACTATTCTATACTATGGATTCTTTTACTACCTGGATGTTGAGGGGGCTTAATGCGAAGCAAGGTAAGTC
>JABLXE010000019.1 GCA_013178225.1 Methanotrichaceae archaeon | reverse complement strand
TATGTTACGAAATCGATAGCTGAAAAAATACTAAATCCTCCGGCGCAAAGTGCGAAATGTGGGTTGAACCTGGTGACCAGGATGCCGGTCATAACGGCGTCGTTCTTCTTAGCTTTCCTCGCCAAATTTCCCCATCTCCACCCGGCCCGACTCAGGACCGGGACCCCTCCCTGGGTCATGGGTGCAGTAAAAGTTTGCGCTAATAATAGCAGGCTAACTTATTAAATTCTTCGCAGATGGCAGCGAAACCAAAAAGTGATGCAGGAAAGGGGGGGACGAGCCAGCTCAGCTGCTGGCTCTGGGGGGTGATCAATTTCAAGCGCTTACTTTGGTTCTGGCGATGTACTTTACCAGGTCCGGAGCCATCCGGGACTTCGCATGGACTGGTTTGCGACCTCATCCAGGCTTGCGCCGCTATCGGCCAGGGTGTGGATCTCCTCAACTGTAGCATCGTCCACGGTGTAGTACTCGTCCAGGTCCTTTCTGTGACCCCACACGTCGCCTTCCAATAGCTCTATGCCCTGCATGTCCAGAAACACCTTGATGGCATCGGACATGGTTTTCTTGTAAGAAGGAGGAGTCTGAACCACTCTCAATCGGGGACATCTCTGCATCAGGTTCAGGAAATCCACATTCGAAGCTCTGAAAGCCAGGTGAATAGCCTTCTCATTCGAGTTTAAATCCGGAATTTCATTTCTTGCACTAACTACTCTGAATCTCATTTTATCCTCAGAAGCCTGAAATCCTTCATATTATTAATAGACACTTCCAGCTATACACATCTGTTAAAATTTCAACAAAATGCGTGGCGATCAAATCCCTTGCTTTGAATTCTATCCGGAAAATCCTTCTCGTCCTATCGATCAACCGCAAACTATTTGTATCTATAATGATTATATAGATGGTTTGCCGCGTTCTGCGCTGTAGAGGCGAGGGCAGGCTCACCGGCCAAGCTCGAAAAGGATGAGGAGTTCGGTCAGGCAGATCCTTCGTGGACCCGCTTGATTTTCGTCTCCAAGAAGCCTTAAGAGGTGCTGTGCCGCTCGAAAGCATGGCATCCGGAAAGCCACCGGGGAGGATGAGTATCAAGCGACCAGATAAATGCACGCTGTTACGGGCGTAGCATGTCGCTGCTCAGCCCTGGATCCGGAATACGTCCTCGCAAAGCAGTTTGGGCGGGACGCGGCACAAGCTGTCGGCTAAGAGGCAAAGTGCAGACCTTACATCGAGAAGATGTCGGGTCCTTGTGAGAGGGGCGCTGTGTGAAATTCCAGTGCTGTGCTGCCTTTCTGGCGCGGCTGTTGTGTCGAGATTCCGGGCAGGGTCAGGCCTTCACCACCGCGTGAAGGGCTCCTCAGATGGGGGCGCTGTGGATCGGCGTTGACCTGCCTGCAACTCGATTTGCTTTTATCAGAGCTTCTTTGGACATGATTGCTTTATGCTTCAATGGCGCAAACTATATATGTTCGGCAATCGACGATGATTCATTGGCAAGAGTCGAGATCGATTTTCGTTCCCCCTCCTACACCCGAGACTTTTGCCTCCCTCCTTCTAATCCAATACTCGGATCAGGCTGAGCCATCCTCCTAAGCTTGTTATATCAGCGCTGATGCTTATGGCAAGCCTTAATATCTCCTCCTGGCAAACCCAATTGCCCGGAAAGCCAGCTCTAGTGAGGAGGAGGCAAAAGATCGGAGTGATGGGGCTTGATAGCTGGCCAGGCCCGCAGCTCCTCAGCCCAATTGCCTGAGTCTTGAGCTCTTTCATCTCGAAAGCTGTTGCGTGCATCCAATAAGAGAGCAATTGTTATATATAGAATAGCTGTCATATCATAAAGTGTTAGCTTAACGGCATTTTAGCTTTTAGAAACAAATTCGGACATAATCCGAAGAATATTCTGTGCGGGATAGGGGAGTATTATGGGCCGTCCGAGGAAGAATAGAGAGGGCCTGCTGGGGAGAGCAGGGCGACAGGCCATAGAGCAAGAAGATCTGCAGAAACAGGCGCACAAGTGGGAGCGGCGCAAGGCCACCATTGCCAAGCTGGCGGCGAGAAATTAGGGCAAACGAAGACTGCAAAAGGGATAAGGGATACATGCTGAAGCCACGGCAACGAGGACTAAGAGAGCGGAAAAAAGTAGATGCCTCTATTCCACTTGATGTATCCTAAGCATTTGTTACATTTGTCCATGCATTTCGATATCACTAGCGTCATCATTGGCGATGGCAGGATCACTCATCGCCCTCCATCTCTTCCAATGCAGAAAGGCCTAATGCTCTTGCGATCTCATCGTCGTCGTCTTCAGGTCCAACAACATCATATTCAGCCCACACCAAGAGAAGTCGGTTACGAAACTCGACGAAACTGAGTCTACGTTTTGGATTTTCGTTGCTTTCGTCAATTTTTCTCAGAATGGAATTGATCTCCTTGGTAGCCCGTGCTAAGGTACTATCGTGCCACGCTGTTTGATATTCCGCTTCCCATAAGCGCCCAATCGTTTGTCCACCAAGAGGATCGCTATAGCAAAGCATGCCTTGCGGGCTCAGAATCCAGGTATACTTTGGTGGCTTTGGCTTTGGTTTTCGCCTCTTTTCCTTGTCAAGCGCAGCCATATCATTGACCTTCTTCATCTCCCTCTATCTCTTCCAATGCAGGAAGGCCTAATGCTCTTGCAATCTCATCGTCGTCGTCTTCAGGTCCCACAACATCGTACTCAGACCACACCAAAAACAGACGGTTGCGGAACTCGATGAAACTGAGTCTACGTTTTGGATTTTCGTTGCTTTCGTCAATTTTTCTCAGAATGGCATTGATCTCTTTTGTGGCCCGTGCTAAGGTACTATCGTGCCATGCTGTTTGATATTCCGCTTCCCATAATTTGAGTATATCTTGTCCTCCCTTCTTATCTTTGAAGCATTTGACTCCGCTAGGTGACAAAATCCAGCTGTACTTATCCTTCTTAGGCTTCTTTGGTTTAGGCATAATACCACCCATAATATTATTAAATGTTTATACTAATAAAACAACACTGAAAGATTAGTCAGAACTTTAGATCAATACAATGCAAATCGACTAACAATTAGCCGGAAGATGCAACTATTGAATTCAACGCCTGCATTCTCTGCATTTTCTTATATGTAATTGAATGCACACCGACTTTGCTGTTACATATAAGAAATAGGCTCCGAAATCGCCTCATCTTCACCTCGGCCCGAATCCCCTTCCATCATACGCCTCCTTCACCAGCGCCGGGGCGACGGTGGCGTAGATCTCGGTCGTGGAGAGCCTCTTGTGCCCCACCTGTTTCTGAATCATGGGTACTGGGACTCCAGCCATCAGCGCGTTTACCACATGGCTGTGCCGGAGTATGTGAGGTGTTACCTTCCGGCGGGAGAGCTTCTTCCTGGAAGAGACCTCCTGGATCCCGGCCTCTTCAGCCAGGCGGTCAATGGTCCGGAGCACGGTCTTGGTGCTCAGATGCCCGTCGCACCGGCCGGGAAAGAGCCAGACCTGGCCCAGCTGCAGGTTCTCCCGGATGGCCTGCAGCGTGGCCTGGCTCACCCTGGCGGCCCGGAAATGGCGGGTCTTGGTTCGGCTGCTCTGGATCCGGATGAAGCCATTATGAAAATCGATGTCTGAGACGCGGGTGGTCACCAGCTCCCCCACCCTGCAGCCCAGATCGTAGAGGCAAAGGAGGATAAGACGGTCTCTCCCCGAGGCCACGGAAAAGAGGGATTCTATTCCCATAGTATCTAGGTACTTAATGGAGTCCATCCGAGAGCTAATTTCGCAGAGGTGCTATATATGGATGTCTCTTTTGTAGTGGAAAAGAGACATTGGACTTTTAGCTGCTAATGCTACACGAATTTCTATCGGTCATGCTCACACCCAAGGCCTATTACATAACCCGGCCGAAAGGTAGCGATTTGAGTCGACTTATAGCATGATACTTTAACACCTTGTGCCAAATTTATATATAACGCAGTTAAATAAAAAGATTTATGTAAATATGAACTATGGAAATAACTGCAAAAATAAACAAAATTGTTAGAAGTCCATATTTGAGAACCGAATGGTATTGGCAAGTTTTCGCATAGATATTATATGCAAAAATTGGAGAGAAGATAAATAAAGAAATAATTGCATAATATTTATACGAATCAAAGTCAAATATACTATCTTGGAGGACCAATAATGAAAAAAACGCTATGATCATCGCACCAAATAATGAGATTAAATATACCCAACCAGTATTCTTATTACTGTCTCCTCCAAAGCGGATAATCGCAATCAAAGAGACTATAATACCCAAAACCAGTGAAGTAACAACTAATATATTATAAATTGAGTCTATTTCTTGCATAAAGTTAGACATAAATAGTCGCCCTAGTTCATTCTTATGGCTAAAATTACAGGAGAGCTAACGCTCTCCTGACCTCCTTCTCAATATGCAAGCAGCACCTATCAATCCCACCAAGCCTGCAAGCGCTCCAATACCAGGAGCGGATGGCTCCTCCTTTTCCGTTTCCTTAGCAGACAGGATCCAGATTGTGCCCTCTGGCAGACGCACTACCCTTCTCCCCGCCTTATCCGGATCGGCATAATCCACCTGAGATGTGGCCTTCGTGCTATCGTCCGGAGTGAACACATTAGCCTGTAGCTTCCAGCAGAAAACTGTCGAAAACGTTGTGCTCCAGCAATCACCATACTGCAATGAAGGTATCGACCAAGCTAAAGAGGTGGTCTTCCACTCAACTCCATCTGAATTCTTGATGATGATTCCTGGTTTGGTGCCATTGTTCATCGGTCGCAGGTAACTGGGTAAGGTGTCCACGACTTTGATATCGTTAACCGAACCTGTGGCTACCAAGCTGGTCTGAGTGAGAGACCTCAGCGCAGAAGCGATCTCACTCGAGCTGTTCACCTTTATCAGCCTGCCATTATTCCTATTTGCTGAATCTATCAGCATCTCGTAAGTCTCGCCAACCTGTGGGGGACCCATTAGGAGAACATAAACTGTGTATTTAGCAGGATCTGGCATGCCCAGGAATGGTTCGTATTCATTTCTAGCATCAGTCACGAAAACGATTACTTTCCTTGCGTCCTCTCTGGGAGCAGCATCAAAAGCAGCCAAGCTTCCGTTCATGCCAACATGGTACATGGTCAGCTCCTGGAAGTTCGCACTGAGCCTGGTCGAGGCATTGGCAACATCATCATAGTTCAGTGTCGGTTTTACGATCTCGTCAATATCTCTGTCCCAGCTAACCAATCCAATTCTTAGATTGGCATTTTGAGATTTCTTCATGGATTCGACAAATCCAGATATTCCCCTGCTAATATCAGTGAGGGCAGCCTTGTTGTCTTCAATTACGCTACCTGATGTGTCGATGGCCAGTACGAGATCTGTAGGCCCAATCTTAGGCTTGGCGCAGACAGTGATGGTATAGTTAATCAGCGTCCCTTTAACCATGTCGTGATCAGCCATAGAGAGAACATAGGGATTAACCGTCTTCTTGACTACAAGATTCTCGTCCTCTAAGCTTAAGGTTATAGCACGCCATGGAGGCTTATACCTATAAGAACAATTATCGAAAATGCACGGATAACTTCCGAAATTCTCATTAGCACGACCACCTTCCTGGACCATGACGTCTTTGGCTATATCACCATTGCTGCACCAGTCACTTGGAAGCACCTGCTCAACCCAGTAGGTTCCGGCTGAAGGACATATAAATTCTGCATCCCCATTTTTATCCGTTACTATTGATTCGTAAGTGCTGGATGTATCATTTATATCCGATATCCTGATCTCTCTATTCGGCAGCCCTGACTCACTCGCATCCAACTCGCCGTTATGATTAGAATCATTGAAAGCATGCACGGCGATCACGGTCTTTGTAGGCTCAATTATTAAATCTGGATAACGATAGTCTCCAAATAATACCTCGGTTACATCCTTGCCTGGATCGATCAAGACCTCGACCACCAAAGGTGTCGAGTTCAACCATCCAACTCTAAGGGATTCACTGACAATATACTTCCGGTTTGCCTTTACCTTGAAGGTAGTCACTCCCTTGGAATCAGTCAGATTCGGATCTGCTACTCCGCTTACCTGGAATTCGAAGTTAGCGAGACCGGATTCATTCTGATCATATACTTCGTTTCTATTTATATCGTTGAACTTGAAGACTTTCAAGGTACGATACCTGTCGTTACCAAAATAAACACTGGGCCCTGGCACTGTAACATTAAGACTTGCAGAAGTAGTGCTATAGTAAGAGGGATCTGTCTGCCTCTCAGTTACCACGTATTTTCCTGCAGGCAGATCGTTGATATTGATCTGACCGTTGAAATCGGTAGTCCTGATAGTGGTTACCGGTCCTTTGATATCAAAGGTCCAACCAGCAAGTCCACGCTCTCCAGGATCCAAGGCTTTATTGGCATTTGAGTCCTCGAACTTGTAGATCAACTGAGGTCCTCTATTGCCAAAGTATAGTGTTTTCTCCTCGCCGGAAGCAAGGATCGCACTCTGTTCTGCTCTAGTGGTGCTGATCCAGCCGGGATTGAGAGTCTCCTTGGCAGTATATGTCCCCGATTTCACCACGTGAGTTATTGAGCCGTCTGGTCCAGTTCTATCCTTAAAAGATTCCTTTCCCTCAATGCTGAAATCCCAGTTAGGTAAGCCCTTCTCTTCGGGGTCGTAGACACCATTGCCATTTAAATCTTCGAAATTTATTACCGTTAATTTCGCAGGTGGAATCCCCCAATTGCCGAATTTGAGTTCCCTAGTCTCACCTTTTTTAAGCGTAACAGTTTGCTCAATAGGAGTCGTTGCCGACCACTCTTCAGTGGATTTAGGCTTTTCACGTACGGTGTACGAACCTGGAATCACTTCTTTTACGATCACCCCCATGGAATCAGTAGTTTCTGTGAAAGAGCTGGGACCCTGTACAGAGAACTCCCATCCAGAAAGTGGAGGCTCATTTTCGTCTTGGCTGCCGTCTCTATCAAAATCATGGAACTTCACAATCTGCAGAGTTGTGGGAAGGGGTTTATTTCCGAACTCTACTGCTGACACCGTATCCTTTGAAACAGTGACCTGTTGCGGATTCTGAGTTGTAGCTTTATATCCTGGCTGCACAATCTCCGTTATCCTGTACTCACCGACTGGGAGCTTATCCAACCTAATCCAGCCATCTGATGCTGTAATCCTGGAATAGTCCTGATTTTCAGGAGTTGTGATCTTGAATTCCCAACCTGATAATCCCTTTTCACCTGTATCCAACGTGCCATCGCCATTAAAGTCTTCAAATTTGAAGATGTGAAGAGATCCTGTAATTCTAGCTACTCCAAAAGGCCAATATGCTCCACCAGAGACTTCCCCTGTCTCTTCCGTGTTAATCCGCAATTCTGCCTGATAATATCCTTCTGTTTGATCTTTTGGCACATTCCACACGTATTTGCCAATCAGAGGACTGTGCTGTCCCTTATCCTCATCACCTACATTATACGGCTTTGAGAAGAACTCTTTCTTGCTCTTGCCATCAGCTCCTAAAAAATAAATAACCAAATCATAATCTTTGACGGTGTACTTGTCATATGGGTAATTCCATTCAATTGAAACTATACCCATTCCATTGTTTGAAGCCCGCTCCGGCAAAGCAGGATCTATGCTTATTATTTGAGAGAAAGCACACGATATAAGACAAATCATTATTATAGGCAATCCAATAATAATCTTTGTTCCCATCTTTCTTCCGCTGGTTTTTTTATTTATTAAATCATTATCCAAATCAACTGATGATTTAGATTCCAAAAGGCGTTGCCTTAAACCAACGCTCTTGCTGCTACTTCTGCGAATATTTTTCATCTGCTCTTATCCCTCCTTATTCCCCTACATCTCTTTAAAAATCCTGTAACGATCTTAATCCATAAAATTAAAAAAAATCAACCATTTCTTTCAGAAATATTAAAGTTTCTTTTCTTAAATGAAAGGTTTTTGAAGGAACTACTCAGAGAGACACAACCATGTACCTCATTTGCTGCAATAGGAAAAATTATTATAAATATAAATACTAATAATATATGTTTAGTTCGAGTCAACTCTTTTCACTTCCTTCAGCATGCCGCTGATATTTTTTTGGCTATATATTCTTTTTCCTGAACAGTATTACTGACCTTACATACTATTTAAACTTACATATAAAAATAAAATTGTTAATTTTTACTTTTACAGTAACCATGTGCTTGTTTCTTAAAATAAAATATTCGGTCCATAAAATTATCTAAAGATATATCAATAACGCCTTCATTGCTTAGCCCTAAATTGGAGAATTTGTGTTTTCAATCACATTTATTTTATTTGTCTGGGGATATTTATTTATATTAATTTTTTGATTATAAAAAGCTCCAAATTAAGAGCAAGTCTTCCTGCGTTTTTTAGCACCAATCCTAGCTCTACGTTCGATAGGTATTTATTTTATAGAGAATTATCTATATCAGTATTTAAAAACCTAAAAGGATCCTTATTCGACCCATAATTGATATATACTGAAGATTTATATTAAATTTTCAGGCAGCACCCGTACCAAGACCTTCAGAACTCCCCCAGAGTTAACTGGTCCTGCAGCTGGACCTCCTTGGACTTGTGCTCGATGGCCAGCAGGTCCATCAAAAGGAAGGCGTTCCTGACAGACTTGGCCCGGGCGTGGTTGTTGAAGAAGGCCCTCACCTTTTCTACCGCCAGTTCAATCTCCTTGATCCGAGGTACCCAAGGATCCAGCTGCTCTTTCTTGTATAGGTAATCATACCTATCCAGCCGGTGGTCGTCCTCCTTCTCTCCTCTGTACCAGATATCATAGTTCCTGCCGTGAAAACGCAAATAGGCATGATCGGCAGTCTGTCTGGTACCCACGTGCGGGCCAGGGCCATCGATCAGGACGTTAGCCACATTCCTCTCTTCCAGAGCATCGAGCACAGAAGGGTCTATCCCCTTTCGGCTTTCATCCAGCCAGCTCCGGTGCCTGAACTCCACTGCATAGTTGTGCTTATCGACAGAGACCGAATCCAGCACGCGCTCAAGGTCCTGCAGGGAGGAGTCCTCGTTCTTGAAGTAGGGAGAGAGCTGCAGCAGGACACCGCCCATCAGGCCGGCCTCAGCCAGAGGATCCACGCAGGTCTTCTCAAAGGAAGTGGCCCAAAAGATGGCCTTCTCCGCATCGCCCTCCACCAGCGACTTGTGGGTGACCAGCTGCGGCACCTTGACCGAGTACTCGAACCCTTCCCTCTGCCGGGCCTTCTCTATCCAGGATTGGACCTGCCTGTCGCCCGGCGGCCGGTAGAAGGTGCTGTTGATTTCTACCGTTTTGAAGAACTGTGCGTAGTAGGAGAACCACTCGCCTTTCTTCCGGGCCAGCTCCATGGGGTAGAACCGGCCCACCCAGTCATCATAGGACCAACCGCTGCAGCCTACCAGGATGGTCATTCATCCATGATATCGACGAGAGAAAGGATATAGATTTGCTCAAAAGGAGGGGCAGAACTCTCTGAAAGGCCAGATAACAGGCGGCGGGAGGCTAGTGCTGTTGTAATCAGGGGCGGGAAAGGGATGGAGAACCGCGTAAAACTGCAGGGCGTTTGCAGCGTTTGACGGGTCGGCCTTGACCCCAGGCCAGGCATTTTCGAACCTTTCTGCCCCGCAGGGGCCCAACGCCCGCCAGTTGCCGGCGTCTGGCCAGATCAAGGCCGCGGCCCTTCGGGCTTCCCGCTGCGGCGGCGCTAGCCATGATCAGGCCAGCCGTCGAACCCTGTTCTTGCGGGCGCTTGGGCAATGCCTGCGGGGCGACGGACTCATGTACGAAAATGCTGCGCTGTCCTGTCTGTCGCAGCCTCATTTTCTCGCCCTGGTCTTTTCGCTGGATCTGCGGAGGGCTGGCGGGGGCTCGGGATCTAAACCGAAAATGCTGCGCAAGCATTAAGACGGTGCCCTGCACCCCCTGGTCCAAAGGCCAAACAAATTCCCACTAATGGCATATATTAAGTTTAATATATCCTATATTGAGCCCAAATTTAATTCAATCATCCTTAATTAGATTACTTTCTCCCCGCTGTCTTTAACTATAAGTAGAAAGACCGCCTATATTACTTTAGTAACTTGGGAGGTTACGAGAATGGAAAGCGCTATTGATAGCCATCCAGAGGCTTTTGGGAGAAAGCCCTCATGGATGGTCGAACAGATGAGAGCCGAAGCGGAGAGCATCAAAGCCGCAGCAGACCAGACCGCAGCCCAGGCCATGGGAGAGGCCTGCAGGCTGAACGAAAAGGCCCGGAAGATGCCCCAGCCTCAAGAGACTGAAGGAAAATTCGAGATCCGCTTTGCGCAGGCTCTTGTTGAGATCATGACCGGCCGGGCCACCATCGCCAAGCCGGATATGATCCGTATGCCCGAGCCCGAGAAGTTCGAGCCCCTGGCCCTGGTTTTGAGCAGCACCGAGCAGTTCTATTACCGCGTGACGGCGTCCTTCTGCCCCTGCCAGGGCTGGTACTGGTCGAATGTTCGCTACGGCATCGGCAAGTGCCGCCACCACACCCTGGCCTTTCCGGAGATCGCCAGCGAGAACGCCAGGCGAATCGAGCAGATAAAGACCCAGAGGAAGACCGAGCCCAGCAGGAGGGCTGCCCAATGAACGGACTGGGCCAAAAGATCAGGGAGAGGAGGGCCAGGCTGGGCCTCCTTCCTGCGCTGGCAAGCCCCTGCAGGCTGAGAGATTATGAAGAATACCTGCAGAATCCTTACGCCCCCCACATGAACGGCCGCTGCAGATCACCCCTAGGATTCAGGCAATTCTGCAGAGCCTCCAGCAGGCTGGAAAGGCTCCAGCAACGTCTCAAGACGCTGGGCGACGCCGACCAGTGGGAGACCCGTGAGTACAAAGACCTGGAGCAAGAGGAAACCAGGCTCTGCAATGCCCTTGGGTGTTAGCCATGAGCCCAGAGGATATTATTGGGGAGGCCTGCAAGCTTCCCCTTCCTGCCCTGGAGATGGTCGCCGAGGTCCTGGGCTTCGAGGTCCTCGGAAGGCTGCAGTATGACTGCCCGGATCAAAAGCAGCTGGGGAGGGGACTGCCGTGAAAGACGTTTTTCAGGTAGTAACCAACCGGATCCTAAGCCAGCTCCAGAAAGGCGTGATCCCCTGGCGCCGCACCTGGTCCAGTTCCCGCAATGGACCTACCAGCTATGTGACCCTGAAAGAGTATCAGGGAATCAACGCCCTGATGCTGCAAGATGGCTATGAGAGCCCCTACTGGCTCACCTTCCGCCAATGTCAGAAACTGGGAGGACACGTCAAGGCAAGAGAGAAGGGCTCACCAATTGTTTATGTGGACCGCTTTGCCAAGGAAGAAAAAACGGCAGATGGAAAGGTCATCGTCCGCCTAATACCGTTCTTGAAATATTACACGGTCTTCAACTGGGAGCAGACCCAGAACCTGCCCGAAAAGGTGCCCGTTGAGAGGATGAACTCCACCATCCCCGAGGCCGAGGAGGTATTGAGGCGCAGGAATCCAAAGATAGGCTACCACTCCAGCCAGCCCCATTATTCGCCCTTCGATGATACCATCTACCTGCCAGGCCTGCAGCAGTTCGAGAACTCCGCTGAATACTATTCGACGGCTTTTCATGAATTGACCCACTGGACCGGAGGCCCTGCCAGGCTGGCCCGCTCTGAGATCGTAGATTATATTTTGGCAGTCGATACCAGGAGCCGCGAGGAGCTGACCGCAGAAATGGGCGCCGCCTTCCTCTGCCAGATATGCGCCCTGGACAGCCCCGAGACCGTGGAGAATTCGTCCGCCTATATCCAGTCCTGGCTGAAGCCCCTGAAAGATAACCCGCGCTGGGTGCTGCAGGCCAGCAAGCAGGCCCGTGCTGCCGTCGAGTACATTTTAACCGGCCAGATGCCTGTGAGGGAGGGAGCCGCCAGTGCAGCAGCAACAGCCACCGCTTAAGGCCCCTTCCATTTTTGTCAGCCTAGATCGCAGGACTCCGCCCTGGCTGGTAGTCTCCGGAGGAAAAGGCGAGAGGCTTAAGGCCTCAAGCCTTTTGCTTTTTTGCGTGGGTTTATCTGCGAGTTCGTCTTATTTTTATAAAATATGAGATATATCGGGCCTAAGGCCGCCCAGGAAGATGCAGCCTGAATCACCTCGGCCGCCTTGGATCGGGATCTGTGTGCCCCCAGGGCCCCTAAATGCGCCCCTATCTTCTCCAGCCGTCGAGCATTTCCGTGCAATGAGTCCTTCGCCCCGGCAGACATTCCCAGTGCCCGCCGAAATCGGTTTCGCCGGATGGGCTGATCATGGCCGCGCCGAAGGGCAGCCCAAAGGGCCGCGGCCTTGATCTGCCCAGACGGATGGCTATAGCGGGCCTGGGACCTGCCGGGGAGGTGACGAGGAAAGGAAATGCTCAGGCTGGAATAGGGCAGTATCCTACAGATGGCCCTGAGCATTTATTGCCTTCAAGATCCCAGCCCGGAGGGCGCAAATGCCGAAGGCATTTCCGGTAATAGATCCTGAGCCCCCGTTAGTGACAGCCTGTCACGACACCCATCAGCTACAGCCTCCGTCACTAAAACACGCATCTGTCCCGCAAAATATACATGCAAAGCTAACCGTGACAAACTGTCATTATGATACAGCAGCTTTAATTTATCTTTCCGGGTTAGTCGACGATCCTGCTCATCCCCCCTGGGAAACGAGTAATCTTTAATGCTCCACCCAAGGAGCTTCGGCCCGAAAGTGACAACTTGTCACAATCATATCCTCCGTGACAGTCTGTCATTATGCACCGGTCTCCTTAGTGAGATACAGAACCGCCTTGCGTCTGGCCCTCTGCTCGAATCTGGCTCTCGGATCCAGTGCCGCCGCCCGCCTCATAGCCCGCAGCGCTTGCTTGCGATCGATCTTGCGGCTCTCGATCATGGTCAGGGACTTGATAACTTCCTGGGTGTCCAGGCTCTTGACGCCATTGTGCAGAGATTCGAGCAGGATCTGAGCCCGGAAGACCTCCACTTTCAGCGGCTCAGCCGCCTTGGGATGCTGCCAGATGAATCGCAGGGCCTCTGCCGAGAGGGGCCGAAGCTCCTCATAGGCTCTAAATGGATCGATCTGCTTTCTGATCCTGGCATTCCTCAGCTGGCCCGGCTTCACCATCAACCTGCCAGCCAGTTCCCTGGCCTGGGGAGTAGCAGGCAACTGCTGGATGTAGCTCAAGGCCTCAGAAATCAGATCTTCCTCAGACTCATAAAGATCGATGAAGGCGCTTGCATACTGCTCCAGCTTGAGTTCCAGTTCCAGGCCGCTGAAGGCATGAGACCTTACCTCCTCTCCATTTTTCAAATCAAGGGCCTGCTCCAGCTCCTGGATACGATCAGCCTGGCGTTCTATAAAATTGCGGTAAGAATCTATTTGCCCCTCCTGCTCCCGAATGGTTCTCTTCAGTCTGGAGGGCTCGGTGGACGCCAGCTCGTCAGCACTTCGAAAAGAGTTTATAGTTCCAGCGGCTACTTTTATCGTAGCGATTCGCCCCCATTTTGTTGCCGCTCTCCCAGCGGCAACGGCGGCGCATCGGCTGCTGTAACCTCCCAAGTTTCAGCAGGCAGAGTGCTCGAAAGAGCGCTCTGCATAAAACTTATCTGGCAAGTTATTTTTAAAATGATAATTAAATCGTGTAACATGATAGCATAGCAACTGTATACAGGCATAGAAAAACTTAAATCTTGCACATAGGCTAACGTATACCTGGTCATGACTGCCCTCCTGAGGCTTAAGTCCTCCTTCACTATACGGGCGGTTTTGACGGCCTTCACCTCACCAGTGTTTGGCCATACCACCACCTGCAGCAGGACGCCCTCAAACATTCTGCTGCAGGCGCATGATTCTAGAGCTTCCTCGCTAGGCAAAAGACATCTCATTCCCTCCTCAGTACTTTTATTTCGTAACACGGATACTGTATTTATTCTTTTTGACTTGATCGCGAAAGTGATTCTTCGTAATTAGTCAAAAATCAATATCAACTAAAACAATCAATTAGCATTGGCCACGAATGAAGGACGCTTGCTTAATTTGATTATCGCGACAAAAAGATAAGATTTATATTAGATCTACTCAATCCTTATTTTGGTGAGGTGGATGCTGCCAAAGGTTGAGGGCCTTGGCAGAAGATGCATGAGTTTGTTATGCAAAGGGTCAGAGAATACCGAGAATTCGGATCAGCTGCGGAGTATTAAGGCTTTAGTTCAGGCTGCATCGTGACCAATTGCCTAAAGTAAGCAAATTTTCCTGATTCCACAAATTAGGCAATTATTAATGAATCTATATGCAAATAGCGTCTTTCCGCCCACCGATCTATTTGAGTAAATGGTGAGGTGAAATAATTGGCTAAGTTAGCTGAGTATAGGCCTCTTATTCAAATTGGCCTGCATGGTCCAAGCATCCAAAATAATGAAGATCATCGGCCCAACTGGGAGGGGACGGCTTGAAGCCCTTTAAGATTGAGGACAGGCTTCATTCCGCTTTCATCATGATGGGACGAGTTTGCTTGACCCTGGATTTGAGCACGGAACCCTGGCCAGATACCGGAAAGATCAGCCAGCAGCTCTCAGCTCTGGAGGGAGGCAGAACCTGCATTGCTCTGGAGGACCTGGAGGCCAGAGCTTGATAGCACATGCCTTTTATAGTTCTGAAGTAGAAAAGAAAGACAATGCCTGGGCCAATCGCTTGCAGGCAGACTCTTCTTGGAGGCCTTTATCGAGGTTCATAGGGAGGCCGGTTCTTTGAAGCTTTCAGATCCCCTGAAGAAGCCAGGAACCAGGCTCGCCAAAGAGCACCATGGAGGCAAAGCGGGCAGGGTCTGGAAGTTTGACAGGACGGAAATCGAAGGAGTCGTGCACTTCCTCCCTCGCCAGTGTCCACAGTGCCGGGAAATATTCGTCTTCAACAAGCGAGATGAGCCCCTTTGCCCTTGCTGTGGGACGATTCAAGGCGAAGAACCCAGAAAAGAGAGCGAGAAGATAGAGAAGTACAGGAGGCTAAAGGCAGCCAAGAGGGCAAGAATCATTCATGGATGTCGATGTTGAGCAAGCCGCATGATTATTTGGGACGAGACGATGAGAGGAGGTTCTGGCAAAGTAATTGACCGCATGGTAAAGGCCGGTGCCGATCCCGACCGGCTGGCCATGCTCACTTTTGAGGGCGCAGACTACGAAGAACTGGGATTTCCAACCCAAGGCCTGGCTGCCAAGCTGAACGATTGCGGTATCCTGAGAAGCGATGGACGATCGTACAGAAAGAATCCCAAAGGCCCCAGGCTGCGTACCACCTGGGTTCCTGGATGCCACTACGACCGCTGGCTGGCCGATTATATCCAGAACAGGGAGAATTATAGGTCACGCTACGGCCTCCCCCTGGAAATCTCCTCGGATCTACAGGCCAGGTTCGATAATTTCCAGAAGACCCGCAAGAGATCAGGCTACAGAGCCTTTTCTCTCAGCATGGCCTCAACTCAGTTAAGAGAAGAAATACAAGCATTATTATAATCAGCCTTTTTGACCTAAGAGTCAATAGGTTAAGGCACAAAAATTAGCCGTTTCGAGACTGCAATAGTTGAACGTTACCGGAGGCGATCTACCGTTTTCCCAGGACTGAAAATATGCGTTTGTCAGACATTCGGCCTGCACCTGCACGATTGACTAGAATTCTAGCAGGCCGGAATCTCCTTGACTTAGAGGTGTTCTCATGAGTTCAATTAGAGGAATCGATTTCCACACATCAGCAGAGACTCTGAAGCTTCCAACGGATTGCAGAGGCGAAAGGTTCCCTTACACCCTTTTCTCTCCCTTCAAAACACTCACTCAATCCTTTTGCCACTGCCCGGACCTGGATGCTTTTTCAGGCGTCCTACATTGGTGAGGTGATCGTATAGACAGAAGATTTTTTGAGGCAGCTGGCAGCCTTTTGCTGCTGGCGTTTGCTGCTTTACTCCTGGATTGCATCACGGCTGAGGGCACCGTGGAGCTGAAGGAGGACTTCCTGGGCCATGGAGAGTTCCAGAGCTTTACCGACTCGGGACCGCTCTTCGACAGAGCCCAAGGAGGAAACCTGGGAGAACAGAGCAGCATAATCTATGGACGAATACTGAGCAGCGAGCCCAACAGCTCATCGCTCTTCTCCGGCTTCATCCTGGAAGGGCCAGGAAGCTATGCCGTATCCAGCGGCCAGCATTTCCTGCAGCTATCCGAACTGCAGGGGCTCAATGCCACGGCCAATATCAAGGCCTCTTCCGAAGAAGTCTATTCGAGGTACAGCGCCGAGGGAAGCGGAGGAGTGCGGGAGAGGTTCCTGATCGAGGGCGTGAAGGGCAGACCGTTGGAGCTGGGCTCCATCTATCATACAGGTATTTTCGAGATCAACAGCTCCCTCCTGTGGAGGGCTTGAGGAAAAACTGGTGAGGTGAAGATGTCTAAAGGATTTGGATGCTGCGGAGGAGAAGGAAGCGGAGAGCAGGCCTGCGAGTGCCTGCCTCAAGAACTGGGCCACCGTGTTATCCCCTGCGGAACCCGAAAGCTTGCGGGCCAGGAGAGGCAGTACAAGAATACTACAAACCAGTGGCTGACGAGAAAGGAGTTCGTAGACTGGTCAACTGAGCAAGGAAAAACCGTTGATCCTGTGATCTGGTTCACGGATATGGGGCATGGACCAATACCGGGAGACGTGTTAGTGCATCTCTAGGCCAGTAGGGAGGCCTTCTGGCCCATGTTCCGGAAGATCAAGGATTACTCGGAAATCCGCAGCAAGTGTCAACGTGCCACTGTACTCATTGGCGAAGGCTTGAGCGAGACCAAGGCGGCCCAGGAGGTCGGATTGCCCAAAGCCTCGCTGATGAGGTATCTTGATAAGGGTTTACCCGATGGGCCGATTTGGCCACAGGATGGGCCATGTCCAGGTGGCAAAACAGCTTGCAACCACAAGCAGTCGGGAACGCGAGGCAAACCCGAGCCAGCGGGCCAGCGGGATTCTCAGGGAAAATTTTTGCCGGGAAATTCAGTGGGATCTCAATACGACCGGCCAGCTCGCCAGGCCAAGGCGAAACTGGAGCAGTTTGCGCCACAAGCTGCAGACAAGCTCATCAGAACTTTCAAGAACCTTCCTAGTTCCCGGCCGGATCTCATCCTTGCCTACTCCAAGGAGATCCTCGATCGAGGACTTGGCAAGCCAAAGCAAACACTCGACGTTAAAGAGACCAGCACCCACGAGGAGTACAGGTTCATTGAGCAGATCATCACCACCGGAGACTCCGATGCCTTACGGGCAGCAGCAGATCTTGCAAAACGCCTGGAGGAGTACGCCCGGGAACATGGCGGAGCACCTCAGCCAAGGGCGGTGGAGATTATACCGCCACCTGGAAAGTCTCTCTTTGATCCTGGCCCTGGCGATAGCCGGTAAGTACCCTCGCCTCATAATTTCGATGCCGCCACAGCATGGGAAGTCGGAGCTTGTCTCGCACTGGTTTCCCGTCTGGCTGCTAGATCTGTTCCCCTGGTTGTCCATCATCCTGGCATCCTATGAGGCTGATTATGCTGCCTCGTGGGGTAGGAAGGTCAGGAATACCATACAAGCTAACCCGGATCATCTCCGAGTTAGAATCTCCGACGATTCAGCTGCAGCCAACCATTGGGAGACAACCGATGGAGGGGGCATGAACTCTACGGGCGTCTCGGGAGCAATCACGGGCAAGCCGGCTCACGCTCTCATTATAGATGATGCTGTGAAGAACCGAGAGCAAGCCGAGTCTCCAACCTACCGAGAGAAGACCTGGGAATGGTGGAGTGGTACTGCCAGGACGAGGCTCAACCCTCTACCCTGGGCCCCTTATGGCGTAGTGATCGCCATGGCCACAAGGTGGCACATCGATGATCTCCCCGGTCGGCTTCTGGCCAGGAAGGTAGACGCTACCGACGAATATGCCCTTCCCTGGTTCGAATACCGTCTGCCAGCAATTGCCCTGGAAAACGATGCCCTTGGCCGTCAACCTGGGGAGGCCCTTTGGCCCGAGAAATATCCTCTGCAGCTTCTGCTCTCTATCAAATCGGACATAAGCCCCTATGATTGGGAAGCAGAATATCAACAATCCCCAATCCTCAAGGCTGGCGCCCTGTTCAGGCGTGAGTACTTCCGGCCTGTCGAGGTCCTCGCCTGAGCTGCAGATTTCATGCCTGGTTTATGAATTAATTTGATTAATTTTAATTTAATTCGTTTTGACTTAAAAGTACCTGAGGCTATGGATGGATGTCGAAGCCGGCAGCACATCGAAAATTGAGATCATAGAACGTAGCCGCCTAAAAATAGGGAGCTTCATCGACCTAGCAACCAGCACCAAAACCCGCGCCGACTTTACGGTGGTGGCCACTGTCGGTATCGATGGGAAGCAGAACATTTTCATTCTCAACATCCTGCGTGGCCGGTGGGAATGGCCCGATGCTTATGGCTACATTGTGGATGAGCTTCTGGAGCAAAATGTACGCCTGGCTGGTTGCGAGACTAACGGCTTTCAACTCTCGTCCTTCCAGGAATTGATCCGAAATGACCGGCTGAAGAAGATCGCCTTCTTTCCTGTCCCGGTTAGCACGGACAAAATGAGTCGCTCATTGCTGGTTTCCTCCCGTGGGGCCAACGGTAAGCTGTACTACGCCCGGGGCTCGAGCTGGGCTGAGACCCTGATCTCAGAGTTCGTGAATTTTCCGGGCGGAAAACACGATGACATCGTGGATGCCGTTTGCGGTTGTGTCGAATTGCTGAACAATTTCCAGGCAGCTGCGCCGGTTGTCGCACCTGGCGTGTCCAAAGGTAGGAGCAAATGGAAGAGGTAGAATGAGCAAGAAAAATCGTCATCTGATCGAACTGGGCCGAACTGGTCTAACCCGTTTCGGAGGCTACATCTACGAGGAATGGCTGGCCGAACTGCAGGGCTCTAAAGGAGCGTTGATCTACAAGAAGATGGCCGACAGCGACGCCATCATCGGCGGAATGCTGTTCGCCTTTCGGGAGATATGCAAATCTGCACCCTGGTTTGCGGTTCCGGCAGGAAACGAGCCCGAGGACCTGGAGGCGGCCAAGTTCTTAGAATCGTGTTTGTACGACATGGCCTCCCCCTGGCCCTCGACCGTTGATGAAATCTTATCTATGCTGCCATTCGGCTGGGCCTATCTGGAGACCATTTTCAAGTTCCGCCGGGGGCCGAAACAGAAGTCTCCCAAATACAGGAGCCAGTATAATGATGGCAGAATCGGCTGGCTGAAATGGGCTCCTCGTGCCCAAGAGTCGTTCAACCAGTGGATCTACGATGAGGAGACCGACCAGCTCCTGGGCCTGAGCCAGACACCGGCCCCAGACTATCAGGAGAGGAGGATCCCTCTGGACAAAGCGCTGCACTTCGTCACTACTTCGGCCAAAGGCAATCCAGAAGGACGGTCGATCCTGAGGAACTCCTACCGCTCCTGGTACATGAAGACCAACATCGAGGACATTGAAGGAATGGGCCTGGAGAGGGACATGGTCGGATATCCGACGCTTTACCTCCCGCTGGAGATCATGAAGCGAGAAACTCCCGAAGCCGAAGAGGCTTACCAAGAGTATTTCGACCTGATCACCAATGTCAGGCGGGATGAGGCGGAAGGGCTGCTGCTGCCTTCAGTGTTTGACGATCATGGCAACAGGCTGTACGAGTTCAAGCTCACTTCCTCGCCCGGTGTTCGTCAGTTCGATACCAGCCGGATAATCAGCAGATATGACACCAGAATTGCTCTGACCATCATGGCCGACTTCCTGCTGCTTGGCCAGCAGAAGCAAGGATCCTATGCACTTTCAGAGACCAAGGCCAGGATGTTCTACCAGGCCTTGACATCGGTGCTGGACAATATTGCTGAGACCATAAACAGCCAGGCGGTGCCCACCCTCTTCGAACTCAATCCCTGGTGGGATTTAGAGGAGCTATCCTACATTGCTCACGGCAAGGTGGAGCTGCCCAACCTGGAAGTCCTGGGCGAGTACATCCAGAAGCTCACCAAGGCTGGCATTAAGCTATTCCCAGACGAGCGGCTGGAGAATCATCTACGGGGCCTGGCCGATCTGCCTATCCGTGACACCAAGCATGAGCCTGCCAGGACCGAAGAGAGACCAGCCTTCTCCGAGCAGGACCAGAGGCAGGGAGCGAAGCCCGAGCTGGATGATGCCGAGGAGGCGGAAGCATGAACCTGCCAGAAGCACCGCCCCAGACCCCTGGCCGGGATATGCAGAGCATCGAGGAGCTTTGGCAGTGGTGTAAGAAGGAGGAGGCCAGGCTGGCTGCAGAGCCGCTGTTCGATGGCTGCAGGTGCTCGCTTTCCAAGTATTCAGATGATGCCAGGATCAGATTCGAAGGAGACGAGGACCTGGCCAGGCAACATCCAGAGCTGGCCGAGGCCATCAGGAAGGCACCATTCGAGGCGCTGATTCTGGATGGAGTCGCTTTGGCCGTTGCCGAGGGAAGAGTCCTGTCCAAAGATCACCTGGCAGCTCTGCCTACTGGCGAGCCAGGGTTTCCCGCCCTCTTCGTGGCCTCAGACTGCCTCTTCCTGGACCAGGACCTGAGCTTGAGGCCGCTTGGCGAGCGCCGGGAGATCCTGAAGGCTGCGGTTCACGATATCGATAGTCCCTTGATCCGGCTAACTCCGCAAAGGGAGTTCTCTTCCAGAAAAGAGCTGGAGATAGTGAGCCGCTGGGCTTTATCCCGCTCAGGCTCCGAGGGACTGATGGTGAAGGACCTCTTGAAACCCAGACAGAAGGGCAGCTCAGAGGATTGGGCAACCCTGAAAGCCTCCTCTGTCAGAAAGGAGACACTGCCACGCCTCTCCATCCCGGTGATCGGCCAGCAGAATAACAAGGTCGTCTTCATCGCCAGCTCGCCAAACGAGATTGAGGCGGCCCGAGGAGTGCCCCTGGCCGGTGAGGGCCGGAGGTTCTTCCGCAAAGCGTACCTGGAGCCCGCTGGCCTGCAGGAAGACGAGACAGCTTTCCTCTATCTGGTTCCCCGAGTGTTGAAGAGAGCGCCAAAAGCTGAGGAAGTGACAGCCTGGAGACCGTGGCTGATGATGCAGTTGCAGAACCTCAGCCCCCAAACGGTGGTGGCTCTCGGAAAGCAGGCCGGAGAGGCTCTGGGGGAGCTGGCCGATCTGGCCATGCCCCATCCGCATGCTGTTCTGAAGCATGGAGACTCTGGTGAAGTCTTTAGGAAGGCTCAGCTGCTAGGTAAAGCGCTGACTGCACAGGGGTTAAATAATTGCGGATGTAAAAGGGGATTCGTCGGAAAGGAGGAGATCCGCTGTCCGATTTTCAAGGCCGATGTGGAGAGGCGCTTGGTTTACAGCGTGATCGCCGAGCCTGACACCGTCGATGCTCAAGGTGACATAATGACTGCAGAGACCATCGAAGAGATGGCCCACAACTATATGCTGAACTCCAGGAAGTTCGATGAGCGGCATGATTGGAGGGCGGTCGATGCTGTACCAGTCGAATCATGGATTCAGCGAGAGGCTACGATCCTTCTTGGTGAAGCGATCAAAGCCTGTTCGTGGGTCATGGGCGTGAAGGTCTTTGCAGACCGTATCTGGGCTAAGGTGAAGTCCGGAGAATATCGGTCTTTCAGCATCGGAGGGCGCGGTTTGCGTGTCCCGAGAATTCGATTTGCGTGAGGTGAAAGTGGACTTCATCTCGTTCGTTCCGCGTGGGGCGAACCGGAAGAAGTACTTCTTGGTGAAGGAGGACAGACAGTTGAAGGATGATATTATCAAGGCTATCCTGGAGACCGATGAGGGCGAGGTTTCCAGGATCCTGAAAGAGGCCAACCTGGAGGGCGAGGCGGCCGGGGTCATGGAGGCTGCAGCAAAGCTGCTCAAGGCCTACAAAGACGAGCTGCCCGAAGAGAGCCTGCAGATTCTGGCCAAGGCCTGCGGGCTGCCCGAGCCCGAAAATGAAGGCAAAGGCGGGAAAGAGAAGGCCGAGGAAGATGCTGCGGGCGAACTATCCAAAGAGGCCATTGCCAAGATGGATCCAGCCACTCAGGCCATTGTGAAGGAGCTTCTGGAAAAGAACGCTGCCACCGAGGCCAAGGCTGAGGCGGCCGAGAAGGTGGCCAAGGAGCTGAAGGAGGAGAAGATCCTCAAAGAGTACGTGGCCAAGGCAGAGGCACTCCCCCATCTGCCCATCGACCCGCAAAAGTTCGGGCTGGTTCTGAAGGCGTTGGGCGAGAGCCATCCCGGCGAGTTTGGGGAGATCTACAAGGTTCTCAAGGCTGCCGATGCTGCCCTGGAGAAGTCGGATCTCTTCCGGGAGATCGGCAAGTCCGGTGCCGGCGAGACCAGTGCTGAAGCGGAGGTCTATGCCAGGGCTAAGAGCCTGGTGGCAAAGGATGCCAGTCTTACCCAGGAAGAAGCGATCTGCAAGGTTCTGGAGGATGATCCAGAGCTCTATTCTCGCTATGAGGAAGAACGGGAAGCTGCTTTTAAAAAGAGGAGTGGAAAGTGATGGCCGTCGAGGAGATCGTCTATAATACCAGCGTAATTGCTGGCGCCGACCTCTCGGCCAGGCAGTTCCATTGCGTGAAGCTCAATGCCTCTGGTCATGCCGTTCTTTCCGGAGCCGGGGAAAATGCCCTGGGCATTTTGCAGGACAAGCCTGGCCTCGGCCAGGTGGGAGCAGTTTGCGGACTGGGAAAGAGCATGGCCGTTCTTGGAGCCATTGTGACTCCAGGCCAGAACCTGACACCTGATGCCGATGGCAGGCTGGTTCCGGCAACTGGCAACGATGCTGTGGTGGCTGTAGCTGCTGAATCCGGATCGGCCGGAGATATCTGCAGCGTTTATGTGTTATCTCGGGCCACTTCCGGAGCCATTCAGAAGAGCATTCTCTCCATTCCGGTTAAGCTGTCCAAAGTTGCCAACGGCGATCTGCTGACCAGCTTCACGCCGGGATTTCCGGGGAGAATCGTGAAGGCCTCGCTTGCTGTTACCGATCCGGTAACCACAGCAGACAAGGCGGCAACGCTCAACCTGGAGATCAACTCGGCCGATGTATCGGGCGGAGTGCTGGCTCTCACCAGTGCCAACTGCGGAACCCTGGGAACGGTGGTAAATGCGACCGCCATCACCGGGAACAACGTCTTTGATGCTGACGATACCATCAGCATTGAGGCCTCGAATGTCACCGCCTTTGCGGAGGGCGAAGGCGTGTTGCTAGTCGTTTTGATGTAAATGGAGGTGAATGAAAAATGCCTCAACCTACCGCTGGTGACGTTCACGTAAACCGACTGCTTGGGAACATCCAAACTGTCTATATCCAGAAGCAGACTGCTTTCGTGGCCGCCGACGCCTTCCCAGTAGTTGCTGTGGAAAATAAGAGCGACCGTTATCCTGTGTACTCCAAAGAAGATTGGATGAGGGACGAGGCCCAGGAGAGGGCACCCGGAACCGAAAGCGCGGGCGGCAGCTATGAGATAGACACAACTCCCAACTTCTTCTGTCGAAAGTATGCCTTCCACAAGGACATCGACGATGATACCAGGGCAAACCAGGACAAGCCCATTGATGCCGACCGGGACGGCACGCTCTTCGTCTCCCAGAAGATGCTCCTTAAGAGGGAGAGAATCTGGGCCAGCACCTACATGACCAATGTTTGGGGGTCCAACCTGACCGGCGTCTCCGGAACGCCGGGAGCTGGGGAGTTCAAGCAATGGGATAACTCGACTGCAACCATCCTAAAAAACGTCGAGGACTGGAAGGAACAGATAGCCAGTGTCACGGGCTATGAGCCCACCATCCTGGTTTGCGCCCCTGACGTCCTGGCTACCCTGAAAGTGAGTCAGGAAATTAAGGACACCATCAAGTACACCCAGAAGGGCGTGGTCACCGAAAAGCTGCTGGCCGAGCTCTTCGGTGTGCAAAAGTTCCTGGTGCCACGTGGCGTGGTGAATACTGCCGCCAAAGGCAAAGCAGGAACCTTCCAGAGGATTGTCAGCAAGAAAATCCTGCTCTGCTATGCACCTGACAAGCCCTCTCTTATGAACCCGTCGGCTGGGTACATATTCAGCTGGAAGGGCTACTCAGGGGCCGACAAGTTCGGAGCACGCATCAAGAAGTTCCGCATGGAGAATGTGGAGTCCGACAGAATTGAGGGCGAGATAGCCTTTGACTGCAAGCAGGTGGCTGCCGACTTGGGCGTTTACGCTGCAAGCGTGATCGCCTGAGATCTTTTCCATTTTTGGAGGTTCATGACCTGGACCTATACCGATGACCCAGCCGGGTCGCCGAGAGATGCCCTCCGTCTCAAGATCGGGGACGTGAGGCAGGACGATCCCCTGCTATCCGACCAGGAGGTGCAGTACTTCCTGGAAAAGCACTCCGGAAACATCCTATTGGCATCCATCGAGGCCTGTGAGGCTCTGGCGGCCCGGTTCGCCAGAGATGCGGTGGAGTACGTGGGGGATCTGAACAATTCGCCTGCCAAGAAGTCGGAGAACTACCTCAAGCTGGCAGTGCAGCTGAGAAGTGAGATCGGAGAAGAGGTTTACGAAGAGGCTCCACCCTCACCTGGCTACAGCAGCCAGGCGCTGAGCCGGGAGCCGATGTTCTACAGGGGTGTGGGATATGGCGGAAGGATTGATAATTGAGAAGCTGCCCGAGCTGGGCCGTTTGGGCCTGGCTGGAGCAGGAACGGTGGGGATTTACTTGTTTGGGGGATGGGATGCGGTTCTGCAGGCGTTAATCGCCCTGGTGGTCATCGACTACATCACCGGGGTGATGGCAGCCTATGTCGAGAAGAGTCTGAACTCCGAGATCGGCATGAAGGGCATCATCAAAAAGGTCTGCATCTTTTTGATGGTGGCGGTGGCCAATATCGTTGACGTCTCCACCGGCCTGGAAGAGCCGTACTTGCGGACGGCTGTGATTATGTTCTTCATCGCCAACGAGTCCTTGAGCGCTCTGGAGAACATGGGCCGTCTCGGCGTGCCATTGCCTGAGTTTCTGAAAGCTGCTTTGGAGAAGCTGCATAACACTCAGGTTGGAGAGAAGAGATGAGCCATCCTCATTTACAGGCGCTGGCCGATGCTCTGTCCGCTGATACCGGCGTATCCGGAATGGTGGACGGCAGGATCTACAAGTTCCGGGCACTGGAGCAGTCCGGCCCGGATCTCAGGAATACCGAGCACAAGAGCCTCATATCCTGTGAGGTCAAGGACTGGGAGGGAGGGCGGATCTCCTCCGATCCGGTCTTCATCGTGGACATCCGAAGCAAAAATGGGCCAGACCACGGGGCTGAGTACTGCTCGGAGATCGTGCAGGCCATCAAGGAGCTTTTACAGGATGGCTTCGGCCAGGGAGAGACAGCTGTGGCCGTCTCCAAGATTTCCGGAGAGGTGAAGTTCGACAAGGCCATCGTGGCCTACCGCTGCTGTCTTGAGGTTCACGGGCACATCAAAGCCAACTATACACTCAGCCTCTCTCCCAGCGCTGAATCTCCGCAAGAGGCTGGCAGCAAGGTGGTCTGGATTGCCTCCGCTTCGCCTGCCGAGGGGCTGCAGTACCGCTTTCTGGTGAATGGTCCTGGAACCGGAGACGCCTGGCGGGATATGACCGGATGGTCTGCAAAGAACTCCTTTTCCTGGCAGACCTCAGAGCAGGATATAGGCGACTCCACCGTGAAGGTCCAAATCAGGGGCGGCAGGAACCGGGCGGCTGCCGACGCCGAAGCTTCGGCAGATTTCACCCTGACTGTGCCCTCAGGAGGCGGAGGAGGCTCCAATCAGCTGCCTGTCATCACCGGCCTCTACCCCAGCCTGGCCAGCCCGCGTGGAATCGGCACCGCTCTGGAGTTCATCTGCGTGGCCTCCGATCCGGAGAACGATCCCCTGCTGTATCGTTTCATCCTCACCGGGCCGGCAACAGATGGAAAGCCCAAGGTAGTCCGGGACTGGTCAGGCCGGAACTCCTGGTCCTGGGTGCCTGCCCTGGCTGATGTGGGCGAGAACACCGTTGAAGTGCAGGTGAGGGACACCAAGCACGCCAGCGCGGGAGGTTTTGATGAACACGCCACCCTCAGCTATACCATCTCTCCCAATACCGTTCCTGCCATCAGCAGTGTCTCCCTGGAGGAGAGCTCTCCCTATTTCGTGGATCAAAAGGTGCACCTGATCGCCCATGCGTCAGATGCCGAGGGAGACCTCGTCCTCCACAAGTTCTTCGTCAAGAGGAGCGGCGCCAACCTGTGGGAGGCGCTCACCGAGTGGCAGCCCAGGAACTGGACAGAGTACAATCTGCAGGTCCTGGACTATGACTCAATCGACATCCGCTGCTGGGTGAGGGACGGAAAACACTCCGGAGTGGAGAGCTACGATGCCCAGGCCACAGCCACCATCTCTGTCTCACGAGCCAGCCTCTCTTCGCTGGTTCCGACCCCTGAATCCCCCCAGCTGAAGGAGACCACCATCACCTTTCTTGCTACCGCCAACAAGACCGCCAATATCTACTACCGCTTCTGGCTGAAGGGGCCGGGAACGGCCAACGTCTGGCGGGACATGAGCGGCTGGAAGCAGCAGAACTCCTGGGAATGGAGGACGATTTATTGTGACGTTGGAAGTAACCAGGTAAAGTGCCAGGTTGTGGACGATCCCGAGAACTGGGATGATGGCGATACCACGGGCCGGGAGCTAACCCTGGACTACACCATCACCTGAAGGACATGACTGCAAATTGCTTTGGCAGGCTTTCTGCCTTCGATGTGCTGGAGCTGGAGCAGGATGAGCATCCAATGCTCTTCTGCTGCGGCTATTCAGACCTGCTCTTCGACGGCCAGTATATCTACTACTGCCCCTGGGATCAGGCCGAGGATCACGGGATCGCGCTGCGCTACAACGTCGCCAAGCCCTTCAAGGATATATCAGCCTGGAACTCCGTTGATGTCGGGAACATCGACGGGCTGAGAACCATGAAGTACTGGGGGCTGGCCTTCGACGGCCGGTTCCTGTACTTTGCTCCGGGCGAGATGCGCATATCTCCTTACGCACATGGCAACGTGCTGCGCTATGATACCTACCAGCCCTTCAAAGAGCTGGCCAGCTGGGCAGCTTATGACGCCTCGGCCACAGATGGACTGACATGCCGGGGATATCGGGGAGCGGTCTTCGATGGCAGGTTTACATATTTCATGCCCTACCGGACAAACAACTCAACCGCCTACCACTCGGTCTTTCTGCGTTACGATACGAAGGGAGCTTTCAAGGATCCAGCCAGCTGGGCGGCTTTCGATGCTCAACAGGGGGTGAGCAGCAGCTACAAAGGCTGGTGGGGTGGCCTTGTGGAAGGCGACTACATCTATTTCTCGCCCTACAGCGAGAGCCGGCACGGTCGAGTACTACGTTACAACCGTACCCGGCCCTTCAAAGATGCAGCAGCCTGGGAGGTCTTCGATCTCACTGCTCTTCACAGCAACTGCAAGAACTTCGCCACACCGGCGGGAGACCTGCAGTTCATCTACTTCCCTCCCTCGGAGAAGAGCTTCAATCCCTTCGAGCTGTTCGTGGTCAGATACCACAAGGCCAGAGCCTTCAACGACCCTTCCGCCTGGGAGATCTTCGACCTGCGAAACCTGACTCCGTATCCCATGCCGCACTCCTCCTGTTTCTTCTTCGAGAAGAACGTGCTCTTCGGGCCGCTGAAAAGGGATATCCTCTCTTACAATACCGAGAAGCCTTTCACCGATCCACAGGCCTGGACGGTGAAGGACACCTGCAACTGCGACGGCATCATGGACACCCAGGGTTACCAGGGTGTAGCCGCAGATCCCCAGTATTTCTATTTCGCCCCTCACGATAACATGGAGATCGGAGAGCACGGCAATGTCTTGCGGGTGCGGGTGCCTCTATGTGCCAGTCAGACTCCATTGGAGCCTGGGGCCGAGGACCTGAGCAAGTATGCGGCCATCAACTGGGGAACCGGGTCGCTGGACCTCTATCCCGATAGGGTGGAAGTAGAAAACGTTCCCCAGTATGTCGATGTGTATGCATACCGATGCTATGGCTTCGACGCCTTTCACGAACTGGAGGTCGATTTCTATGTGAAGCTGATCGATGCCAGCTATGAGCCCCTGGCCGAGACGAGGATTCTCAAGCACGGTACGCTGTGCTTCAGCAACCGCAGAGATCGGCAATCAAAGTCTCTGGTCGATGATGATCTGGCGGTGCAGCTGCGGACGGACTTCCTGGATGGGGAGATGCAGCATTGCTATATCCAGCTGGACCGGCTCAATGGTGGCGAAGGGCCCAACTTCGAGATCGCAATGGGCACTGTCTATTATTGCAAGCTGCTGCGGCAGGCAAGCCTGGACACAGCAGAGCTGCGGATCTACAGCGATTCGGGGCGGAGCAACTTGCTGGCCACGCTCACCCAGGGCGGTTTTGATGTTGCCCGAAAGTGGCGGTTCATCTATGCGGCCAGGGCGGGCGGAAGCCTGCTGGAGGAGGCCAGCTGTTCGTACTTGATGGGGGGAGTGAATGTGATCAGGCACTGAATGGAAAATGGCTAAGTGGGAGACGTTGAGAACTCATATTTAGGGCATGAAATACGAGCATCATTTCGACCCAGGCATATTAAGGTGCGGTGCTCCAAACCCGCAGCCGCATCCCAGCGGATGATTGTACCCGTTGCAGCCGTACACTACCCCAAACCGCTCTTGCTTCCCGAAGAGATTCTCTGTCAGGTCCGCCTTGTTGATCCGCCCGGCATAGAACTTGGCGATGGCCATTCCCATATCCCTGGCGATCTCATTGTCTATATCTCCGCAGGGGGAGACCTCGTATTTTGCACTGGCATACGGAGCCGCAAATATGGTGCTATTGAGGACCTTTCTAATGTCTCTGAGCTTCTTTCTGTCCAGCGTATCCTTAGGCACTGTGCAACCGGCCAGTATTGTCCCAGCCAGCCTCGGTGGGGTCTTTCTTCCCACATGCTTCCAGAGGTCTCCCCAGTTTACCCGCTTTTCTTTTCCCCCGTCTTGGTATGCAAATAGATTCTGATTGGAGTGGGCATTCAGGACCAGGATATCTCCATCCTCCAGGCGTCCGAAGGCCTCATTCAGCTCCTTAGAAGAGGATACCTGGTACTCTTCCAGAGTGGTTCCGGTCTTTTGCAGCTCGCTTTTATTGAATACAGGAGCTGCGGCCACTCTTCTTCCCTTGCATCGGATGACCACCAGCTTGCGCTGAGAGGATTTCTCTTTCTTCTTCTCCTGACGGGCGGGCTCAGCGGATCTTACTTTTTGGGGCGGCTTTGGCTGTTTGCCAGCTGTGGTTTTTCTGGTGGCCATGAATGTTCTACCTCCGAGGAAGACATTGGTTATTTAGCGTAGTCTGGCAGTATTTGATAATATAGTTAATGATAATTAATGGAGGTGCAAGACGTGGTGAATCAAATGCGAGATGTTCAAATCCATAAGTTGGCGGAGTTCATTTTTATTTTATAATGAAAGATCTCGCCTAGATAGCATAATTCGATATTGAATTATAATCAGTATAGCATGTTATTAGCAGATTATCCAAAAAATGAAATAGATTGATGCATACAATTACATGTCTTTAGCTACGTCTTAGGAGGGGTTATTATTGTATAAGGAAAAAATAAACAAAATTATTTCAGGAATAAAACCTGATAACGGCTCACCTTTTGAATATGTTGCCGTACCGTTGTTGGCCATTCTCCTTGTTCTGACTGTCGGAACTGCTTCAGGCTTCAATCCCATGGAAGGATTTGAAGGCCTCATTCCGGAGAATCTGGAGAGTCAGATATCCCAATACGAATCATACGTAGAAACCTTACCTGAAATAAATAATTACCAGCAGCAGCCACCGTTTGAGCAGTTCAGGAACACATACCAGGACAAATCAGAGCAGCTCATCGGCCTCGCCAATCCCGCATCCGTTTATTGCGAGAGACAGGGCGGCCGACTAGAGATCAGACAGACTCCTGAAGGTGAAATAGGCTACTGTATTCTGCCTGATGGAACAGTTTGCGAGGAATGGGCTTTTTATCGTGGGGACTGCGGTCCCAGTCCAGGGCCGGATGATTCCCCAGAACCAAATACAGATGGCGTTGATGTGATTGTAGTGGGAAGAGTGGTCCGCGTAAATATGGCAGGCCCCACCAGCAACAACAATTACGTATTAATCGATGTCCTGAGGGCGAATCCGGCATCTGTAATAATGCCAGGCTCCCGAATTATGGTGCGAGCCGATGAATACGCAACGCTCCATGATTGTGTGGTAGGTAGGTGTTATGAGTTCCCTGGAACCTGGATGAATGATGCTTTATGGCAGTTTAGAAGCAAAGGCCATTATCCCACTCTGATGGCATGCCCCGATTCGGACCATTCCGATGGCTCAGATGGATCAAATGGCAATGGTCAAAAATGCATTGAAGGTCCCATTGGCAGCTGTCGTTGTCAGGATAACAAGATCGTGCTGGATTACCAGAGAGCAGATTGCACAACATATACCGAGGTTATAAGGGATTGCAATCAATACTCGCCACCCAAGAAATGTGTAGACTACGATGGCTGCAATTGCGTGAGCGAAGGCACGCCGAAATGTGAGGGGAAGATTACAGCTTATTGCATCAGTAAAGGAGACTACACCCTACCCCAGACCATAACGGCTGATGTCCAAGTGAGGAATATTGACTGCGGAACCGATCCGAAGTTTACCGTAAAATTCTGTGTGCAGCCTCATGGAGGAAGCCCGCTTTCTCCGGCTGTAAAGAGCAAATTGGTCTATGGCACAGAATGGTTTACAGCAGGCAGTGCCCTTCAGAAGCGGTTGGATGAGGTTCCTACCGGTAGTTACGATGCCATTATCGAGCTTGTATTTTACGACATAAATCACAAAGAGGTGCTTTTGGATAGAGTGGTTGAAGAAGATAGGTTCAGGATTCTTGAAGATGGAACAGTCGAAGGACCAAAGAGGACTGGATCTCCCTTAGGCACGTGTGAGTCCTTGCATGGAACGAGCGATAGCTCTGCTGCAGATGCACCCTGGACTTCGGACGATAGTTTCACGGGATGGGGAAGAGATGTGGACTGGTCAAGAACAAAGTTTGGGAACTGGCCGCTCAGAAACCAGTAAGAACAAACACCATCGAGAGAGGACGTCTCAATTTCTACTTCCTCTCTCTTTGCCTCATTCTTCCCCTAACTGTACTTTTCAGCACCGGAGGAACAGGCATCTCCACAACCTCCCTCTGAGATAGCCGCTCCACTGCCGCCTCCGCCAGCTCCATGATGTGCTCTTCTACGTGTTCGGGTTTGAAGAGCATACTTGAGCACTCACTTTCAGGCGGGAAGGGTTCGGGAGCTTTATATTGTTCTCGCTTCTGACCTGCATACTCCAAAAAAGGATCTACGGCGGACAGCACACCTTGCACGGCACATATCCATGCGCCCGGGCGTCGGCCGAGGATGAAAACCAGATCTCGTTAGATGGACTGATCTTCTGGCCCCACTCGCAGCTGGGATAATGATACTTGTTGCTCTTCACCGAGCCCACGAACTTCCCGCCGGCTGAAGAAGAGCCAGAGCCGGAAGAATAAGGCGTCGTGAATAGGGCTGCAGAAGTAGTGGTCGATCCCGAATTGACCTTCACGCAGGCCGAACCGGGGATCTGGCCGCCCCACCAACTGGCTGGATCGAACTCGTTATTGGAGAAGTCCCACAAGCAGGCCTGGCCCACATCCACCAGCATGCGGTTGAAGTTCCGGGATAAATTGATGGAGCCGTCCGGCTTGGCCAGGTAGGCCACGCAGACCCAGCGGCCGTACTTGTCTTGGCCGGTCCTGTCGTCCACATCCAGATATACCAGATTGCTCTGCAGCCACGATGTAGCATAGGCATGAGCCTTAGACCCATCTGCCGTCCCCAACTCCGGGCAGTCGATGTCCGCCAGCCTGACGGTGCCGAAGCCCTGGACTTCGAAGGTATCACCATCGATGACCCGAGTTACTACGCCGCTGGCCTCATCAGGGGCGGCCAGGGCAACAGGCAGCAGCAAGGCTAGCATCAGAAAGATGCTTAAATTTTTAATATTATATCCCTCCTCATATTTGAGAGAAGGGAGAGGAGATACAGGTTTTAAAGCTATCGATTTATAGGCGAAGGATTGTATCATAGAGGGAGATGTAAGCGGTTTTTGGCCAGGAGATTCATGACTCCTGATATAAACAAGTTTAATTAATCGTGATGAAATATACTTAATCTAAGGAGAGTTGGAGAGCTATGGAAGCGAGCAACTGGATTGCCCTTGCCGGAATTTTAGCGACTGCAACAGTTTCCATAGCCACCCTGCTCTTAAATCGGCAAGCTCATAGAGAGCAGCTCGAGCGCGAGGACCTCATCAGGGAACGAGAGAGAAAGAATGTTCCCCATATTGAATTTCATATCGACTGCAATGTTTACGGGCCGGAGGAAGGCTATTACCTGACTGAGTTTCTGCTCGATATCCATAATCGTGGAGATGTGCAGCACAAATTCACGAATATAGTCCTCCGGGTCAGAGGCATCGAGAGCGGAAAGGCCCTTTGTTATTGGGAAGGCTATGAACCAAGACTCTCCTTCCCCAAGAAGGTCCTCAATGACGTAAGTGTCATACCGAAGGGCTACAACTATTTCTTCGTCGAACCAGGCGTAGAGCAGGTCTTAACCTATGTAACCATGATCCCAGCCTCCATCAGATACGTGCTGGCTCACGCTGTCTTTGAGTATGACGAATTCACGCCTCATACCGCAGAAAGGGTATTCGAATTGAATCCGGGATCCATTAAACCGTGAACTGCTCAGTTGGACTATTCGGAGGAAGAGCATATGACAGAAGAAACGCAAGCCCAAAACCAGGATAGAAAGGATGCAGTAAGGAAACTACTCGTAGAATATGGAAGGGCTTTGGCCCCGTCGCTCAATGTATACCAGTGGCCGGTGGAGACTGCACGCTGGCATGAGCTGGTCTTCTGTCTGCTATTCCGAATAGGCCAGCCTCAGATCCAGGCGGATAGAGCAAGGGGCATGACGCAGATGCTGGCCGATCTCAACCTGCTGGAGGTAAGCTCCCTGGCCGGAGCGATGGCTGAGAAGGGAAAAGCCCAGCAGCATCCGGATATAATTCTGATGCACACCCTGCTGGAGAGAATGGGCATGACTCCGGATCAGTCCCGAGAAGCAGCTCTGACCATCGCCCAAGCCGCCCAGGTCCTTGCCGAGAAGCACAATGGCAAAGTCCAGCACTGCCTGCGCCAATATGGCCAGCAGATGCTGAACCATCTAATCGAGCAGTTCTCCTTCGACCAAATACCATCCGATCAGGCCAAGCTGGCTCTGGCCCACTGGCTGCAGAATACCACCAACATGCCCATAGAGCTTGCCGAGCCTGAAGTTATTAGGTTCTGCCAGGAGGCCGGAATCACCCTGCAGGAGCTGACCGAGATAGCCGACGAGATCGACCTCAACCTGGCTCTGCTGGACGATATTATTGTCAACTCGCAGCTCAGCTTTGCCTCTGAAGAGTCGAAAGACGAATCGAGGAGGGCGGGGGTGTGAGCGAAAAAGCGAGCCCCAAGTACATCTACTTTATAAGCGGCTACCTCACCGGCCCGGAGCAGGATCTCTCCCGAACCTATTTCGAGAATCTGAAGAGCGTCTTCAAAGCCGAGGCTCCGGGATATATACTGGGATTTAAAAAACCGTTTTCGGAAAGGTCTTTTGAGTTGATTGAGAAGCAGAACTGCTCCAAGGAAGATTTCCTGAAGATTTGGAAGGAAGACCGGACCGTAGGGATATTCTGGTACTCGCATGGAGATCCCAATACAGGATATCCCTGGGCGGCGTCGGCCGATTACCGGCATAGCTCGTATATCCTGAAGCCGCAGGACCTTCCCCCATCAGGCCCCAACCTCCGTTCCCTGGCCATCCTCTCTTGCGGCAGCGGAAAGGCGGAAGACCGCTGGCGAGAGAAGATGAGCTACAAGAATCCTGCTATTTACACTATAACCGGCCTGCTGGAAGATGGCTCAATGGATAGGACGGATGAAACCTACACCTGGATCAACGAAAGCTGGCTAAGTACACCACAGAGACCCACCATTGGCGCTCGCTATATGATGCAATACGCAATGGATGATTTCAAGCCAGGGAGGGCAGCAGGATGCGCCGGATGCGACTGCAATATCTCAGGCCGGGACCAGGTCCAGTACCGCCGAAAACAGGATTTCGTCGAGCAAATGATTTCGAAGGATTTCTTCGAGCCTGAACAGGTATTCGTGCCTTACCGGCGCATACCCAAAGTAGAGACTGATGCCACTCATTACACTGCTCACCAAATCCGTCCCGGAGACAGAGTGTGGTATTTAGCCGAGGATTACGGCTACAACGACAGAAAGCGATTCACGGAAGACGTGAAGAAGCTCAACCCCGATATCAACGTCAATTCTCTACGGCCAGGACAGACCATAAACGTGCCTACCAAGATAGGGATTCCCAAGAGCCTCCGCCCACCCTATGCCTTCAATGCTAACCAGCCGAAGAGGGGGAATGCCTTTTCTCAGCCTTCACAGCTTCGCATTTTAGATCAGCACCTAACCAGGATATTTTCGCCACCTCAGGCAGCGCCTCCTTCTCAGCTCCGCCTCCTGAATCAGCAACTTATGAGGACTCCCGATCCGCCCACCAGGATGCCGACATTTGACAGCATGGACACTCTGAAGAGGATGGAGCGAGAGGCTCAAGAGAGGCAGAATACCCAGAGATGGCTGCAGCGTACTTCTGATCAATTGAACAGGCGGCCCCTAACAGGCGCTGCTGGAACTCCGCCTTCCACGCTCCGCATTCTGGATGACCATCTGAGGCAGACCTATACTCCTGAGACCAGGGTGCCAGCGTTCGATACCATGGATGCCTTGAGAAGGCTGGAGAGAGAAGCTCAACAGAGACAGGATACTCAGAGATGGCTATCCGGCATCGAGCAACAGCTGAATAGAAGACCGGCTGCATTCTCCCAAATGGGGACGACGGCGCCTTCCACCTTGAGCCGCCTGGACCGCCATCTGAGAAAATTTTAAAGAGGAGAGGGCTCCCGAAATCCTGCAAAGACAGCAGATTTGGTTGATGATGGCTGTGCTGGATGGCCTAGTTCGCGCATCTTATTGCTAACTCAATAACTCAAGTTCTCTTTATTACAGGCAGGTTTACAATAAAATTTTTTGATTAAAAAACGAGCCGGGTATAAAATCGAAACTTAGTGGCCTGTTTCGAGATATAGATCGGCCCTCAAACTTTAATAATAATAATATTTTATATCCAGAACCTTATAATTAATTTAGAAATAGACTTAAATACGACATAATACGCTGTTATCTTCATGGGTGTAGCAAAGATCAAAGTTACAGCTTCCATCAAGGAAGATCTCGTAACTTGGATGGACGAGGAGATTGACAAGAGTCGTTTTGCAACTCGAACTCATGCCTTAGAGTATGCGCTTACCAAGCTGAGAGAGAGTTCGGCGTCTTCAACTTGATTTATCATCTGACCCCCAAGCTTCGGCTATAGCCCATGAACTAAGATCATACTACAAAGAGGGGAAATAAAATACTGTCTAGTCCAGGGCTGGTACCCCTGGACCAGAAAAGCCGTAGAAGGAACGTCAACTATGCATAAAATAGCCTTAGCTAACATAAATAGTTTTGCATCGGACTCGCTTTATTCCAAATTATGGAAGCGCTTATTCTCGCGACTTCAAGTATTAAATTACAAAGTCGCGACCTTCGAGAATAAGGTCAAAGCCCATTTCATGAATCATAATTATCTAAAATCCATCACGGTCAGTTAAAGAAGCAAAAAACTGGGTCCGGCCCAGGTGCTCGCAACACCTGGACTGGAAAGCTCCACCACAGGAGTAAACGTCTATGTTAGGAATAGCCTTAGCTGGAATAAATAGCTTTGCATCTGTGCCGGATATAGGGCCAATCACGGATGCCGTGCCGCCGCATGAACACACTATTTTGTATGCCCTTCCCGAGGTTGAAGGACGCACCCTCGCGGAGGCGGTTTTATGATGGGGCCTGGCCAAGCTGAAGAAGTCATCGAGATTCCAGTCTCTGAGCTGCAGGCCTTCTTTGTCGATTTGACTCAGATTTACAACAACTTGACCAACGTCCTCAAGGAGTCAGGAATACTACGCGGCCGCAAGCTGGCCGAAATGAACACCAGAGCAACCAGTGGCATCAAAGCCGAGAAATCGCCCATGGGCAAGCTCATGCTCCTCAATGCCTACATCAAACAAAAGATCAAGATAATCCAGGATGCCCTCAAGGCCAATCCTCCTGCATCTTCTGCAGAAGAAGGCCGGATCAGACAGGCAGTCACAAAGATCCAACTGAGAGCCATGGCCATCGTAGATCACCTAAAGATCATCGCCGGAGGAAAGAAGGAGATCGCCTTCAACTCCAGCCAGGCCAGAGACTTCCTGGCAGGCAAAGAAGGGAAACCGCCCAGCCGTAGGGATGCCATCAGGGCATTGAGAAGAGCTGAGAAGATCTGTCCCGCCATGAACTGCGGTCATACACCGAACGATGGCCGTAGGACCATAAGGCTAACGGCCAAAGCTGATGAACTTAGTGATAGCGAAATCAGAAAAGAGGATGTGTATCGTAACAGTTGGCAACGGTCTGCCCTGGATGACACAAATAATGTTCAATTTGGGGTAAGGAGGTGGATGTTGAAATTAGGACATTGATGATCAAAATAGTGCGTTGAGATTGAAGCTTTAAGAAAGGTCAAAATTGGCCTTTTGTCAGCTCTAGTATACGGTTTATTGACTGCTCGGTTTGTGCTCTATTATAATAGCATTTGAATTTTATTCAATCTGCTCCATAGATTCTCTCGCCAGATCGTTGCCAATGGGAACGAAAAACAATAGAAAATTGCTTTATATGACTTTAGCTACTGACATAAGATTATGAAAAGAAGTAGGGAGGAGATTGCAGAGCAAATCTTGGAGATCTGCAGGGAGCCAGCTAGCAAAACCAGGATAGTATATCAAGCCAATCTCAATTTTAATACTGTGATGCCTCATTTGGATATGCTGATAATGGCTGGCCTTCTCGAAATATTGGACGCTCAGATAGTCACATATAAGACCACCGAGAAGGGAATAAAGGCTCTGGAGCACATCAAGGCTTTTAGGGATTTGATCAGGCCAGCTGGGCAGCTCGGGTAATGGTTCATCTCAAAGAAGTACTGCGCCGACTCCAAGAGCCAATCCAGCGATCGAAGAGATATCGCTTTGAATTCCCAGGTAGTCTTTGGCCTTCATACGCTCCTGTTTTTCAAGCCTTTCTAAAATCATCTTGGCATTGGCATCTTCTCTGCTGGCCTGGCGTTGTGCGGAAGACTTAACCTCCCGGAGCAGTTCGTCTCTGGTCTTCTCCAGGCTCTTTATCATGGCACGGTCTTTTTCTTCCAGAATTGAGTTCAGATCGTCCTCGTTGAGGCCTTCGGCTTCCGCTCTTTTCTGGAAGCTATCGATCTGCGTCTTAAGGTCAAAGAGATCCTTTCGAGCAAGTCCGGCACTCATTTTCAGGGTCAAGATGCTGTGATCAAGATTCCTGATGAGGCCCAAAAGCTCTTTCCGCTCTTTGGCCCGGTCGTCGTCATTTCCACCCTGGACCAGGGTGGCCCACAGTACCTCCTTCAGGATTCCGAATCGCTGCTCCAATGGGGCAGAATCCATGGACTCGATCAGAGATCTCAGATAATCCTGGGCATCTTTTGGAAGCCTGTTACAATTAGCCTTGAGAAGGGGAACTAGGTCCTCTAAATGCCGTTCAGCAGCTATGGGGGATTTTACCTCGTTTAGGCCCTTGGTGCTCTCATAAGCAGACCTGCCGAACTCCTCAAGCTCCGTTCCTTTGGAGTTTTTGCAGAGCCTTCCAGTTGCTTCTTCGACTTCTTGGAATAGGGCTTTGATCCTTCTGTCCAGGATCGGCAAGCTCTTATCGACCATTACGGCGTCCACTATTTTGGAGGCGAAAGGAGCATCTTCTCTTACATCCTTCAGGCACTCTGCAGCCTTGAAACAGTATCGGGTATAGGCCTTGAGATCTCGCTTGCATGAAACTATATCGTCGAGAGTGTAGGACCTCACTTCCTGGAGGGCCTGAGCGAGATTCTCAACTGCTTCCAAGAGGGCTCTTCGGCTCCTTGAATTGGATGCAGCATTTTTTGCCTCGGCCAGATATTTTTGGATTTCAGCATCCCTAGATGCCTCTGTAAATAGGATACTATGAAGCGAGCGGTAAAATGGCAGGCAGAATGCGCCAGGGCGATAATATGTTGCATCATTTGAGGATCTTTCGAAGAACCCGATAGCTTCATCCAGTCTGGACCTGAAATCGTTTATGTCTATAGATTCTGTTGCTTTGAGGATTGAAGCACGACCAAGGCCGAAATTGGACAAAGATCTCACGTTCCTATCTTGATCCTGGGTCAGCCTATGCAGATCCTTCCAGGCCTGGTCTTTGTCAGTCAGGTGCTGGAAAGCCGAACCGATAGCCCAAACGGATCTCCATCTCACGTTCTTATCTTGATCCTGGGTCAGCCTATGCAGATCCTTCCAGGCCTGGTCTTTGTCAGTCAGGTGCTGGAAAGCCGAACCGATAGCCTCAGCTGCTCCCCATCTCACGTTCTTATCT
>JABLXE010000018.1 GCA_013178225.1 Methanotrichaceae archaeon | reverse complement strand
CAGCTGCTCCCCATCTCACGTTCTCATCTTGATCCTGGGTCAGCCTATGCAGATCCTTCCAGGCCTGGTCTTTGTCAGTCAGGTGCTGGAAAGCCGAACCGATAGCCCGAACGGATCTCCATCTCACGTTCTTATCTTGATCCTGGGTCAGCCTGATCAGATCCTTCCATGCCTGGTCTTTGTCAGTCAGGTGCTGGAAAGCCGAACCGATAGCCTCAGCTGCTCTCCATCTCACGCTCTTATCTTGATCCTGGGTCAGCCTGATCAGATCCTTCCAGGCCTGGTCTTTGTCAGTAAGAATGGAGAAATTCTTTTGTAATTCTGCAACAGCTTCCTGCATCAGCTCAACATCATCGGAAAGTGTCTTGTTGTGTATTTCTGCTTGGGATGGTGGGGCTGGCATTGCGAGAACGAATAGCGACAGATCTAATAAACTTATGCCTACTTAAATCCTAAAGTTTGATGCACTTTGCTATCTTATCTTGATCTATCCAGACAAGCCAGGCTATCTCCAAGATCTATTCGAACACATACCCCGCTTCTTCCCACGCCTTCTCCAGCAGCTTCCCGTAATACCCAGCATCGAATCCGGAGGCCTCCCTCTCCGTCTCCACCTCCCAGTTGCCGGCATCTCGCACCACGTAGCCAATCTCCATTCCCGGAGCCAGAGCAATCCCGCGCTTCAAGTGAGCCTTCACCGCCGAGGCCTCGGCACATCGGCGGGAGTAGTTTAGCCTGCTAACCCTCCTGCGGATGGTCAGTTCCCGCACGTCCGCATCCTCCAGCCCCTGCAGATACCTGCGGTAGATCTCCCGAGCTGCAGGCTCTATCCGGCCCAGTCCCTCCCTGGTCCTGGCAGAGGCCAGACAGTCGAACAGCTCCTGCTGCATGCGGCGAACGTATTCGGGCGTATCTCCCCTGCGGGCCGCCACTCCCCTGATTTTCATCTTGCCGGTGTCCAGCCGGCCGAAGTAGCGGTTGTAGGCCCCGGCGCCGTCAGCCATGGGCAGGAAGGCGATCCAATCGTAGGAGTCCACCTCGGTCAGGATGCTGGTCTCCCGCTCCACCGCCTCCTTGAAGGCGGAGATGGGCTCGCCTATCACCCACAGGCAGTCCACAATTCCGTGCAGCACCTCGTACTTCATCTCCTCGGCCAGCTGTTTGATCTGCATCAGCAGCTCTCGGGAGATCTCGGTAATCCTCTCGTGAACCTGGATCTGCCCGAACTTGGCATTGCGATAGCCGGTGTAGCCGAAGCAGGTCACCAGCATCCACTTAAGCACTGAGTCCAGGCCTTTGTACTCCGGGTCGATTTTCTTCCGCCGCTTGGTCTCGATCCGCAGGCTGAGCAGCGAGGAGATAACGGTGCTGAGGAAGCCCTTCAGCTCCGGGTGCTCGATGGTTTCCGGAGAGAGGTTGTACTTCACTATGATGGAGGGGTAGAGCGAGGTGAAGTCGATCTGGTGAACCCGCTCGTACACTCCCGGCTCGGGCTGGAAGATCATCCCTCCCTTGTCGCAGGCCCTCAGCTCGCAGATGTTCCTCACCGCCTCCACATCCCTCTTCCTGAAGGGCACAGCGATGCCTCGCCGCAATGCCTCGAAAACCTCGTAGCTGGAGATCAGAGTACCGGGCGTGAAGCGTGAGGTGAGGTTGGGCGAGAGGCCGGTCAGTCGAGCGGCCAGCAGCACCCCTTTCAGTCCGCTCTCGGCATAGACGAAGCTCTTGGCGGTGTCGATCAGCACCCTGCCTTCCGGAATCAAGGCTCCGTCCTTGTGCTTTACCTGCCCGTAGCTCCAGTAGGATTTCGAACTCATCTGCTTGAAGCGCCCGCCGCGGCTGATGGTCGGCTCCAGGCCGTACCTCTTCGCTTTGCGGACTATCAGGGGGATCCAGGTATCGGCGAAGGGCATCAGGACCATATCCGGGTCGTGGGACCTGACCAGCTCCAGCAGGTCGTCCAGTACCTGCCTCTCCGGGCCGTGCAGATGGCGTCTGCCGGCATCGATGCAAGTGATCTCCTGTGTCTGGTAGGGATCGCCCTGTACCTGCAGCTCCATGGTACTCAGCGGAACCTCGAAATCGGGGCTGAAGCGGGATTCGTCTCTATCCCCGCAGGGGAATAGGTCATGCTCGGCCATGTAGCGCTGATCCTGGCGGATGTCCACGTTGTACAGCTCCACCTCAAAACGGGTCTGTCTCTCGATCTTCTCGGCCACCTGGCGGCCGGCATAGACGCGGTGGCCCTCGAAGACTCCGAAGATGGTGCGGAAGCTGCTTTCCTCGGCCCGGTAGCGGCTCTCCAGGGCCTCGATCATCTCCCGGTGGGCAGGAGGGTCTTTGAGGTGCATGTAAAACGAGGGCGGATAGGGGATGCTGGCTCTGGCCAGGCCTCTTTCCCGGCCCCACAGCTCCACGCAGCCCTTGTAATAGGAGTCGAAGATCCACACTGCAAAACCCTCCCCAGCATTACTGCCAGCTCCCCCAGGAGATATCCTGGCAGGGCGGGCATAAAGGGGCGAGGGGAGGAGGGCGAATGTGAAAGCTGGTCTGTGATATGCCTAACAATCAGAATTTGGTCGTGTATGCGAACTATAGAATCGGTGCTCTCCAAGTCATCTGATCCTTCATAGTCCCCAAATATGATCAGTAATCAATGCGAGATTTCGACTAAAACAGCGCCTTGCATGCCCCGCAGCTTGCTGCGGGGTGCGCTGTTTGACTCTAATAATTTTACTATGCCCAGGTTGGCATACATGATCCCAACGGCTGGATAATCTTACCTGCTATTGAGCATGTTCCAATCGAGCCATATAGAGGAGCTAAACATGTACAAAATGAAATTTTTCCCACTTATCAGGTTTATCACCAGAAGCTCTGAGTATATTGTCATCTCTAACGCTAACGTATTTATTATTTTCTAGCGATTTCAAGGCATATGCGTCATTATCAAGCACTTGAAGCATGAAAACCTCATGCTTCAATATCCAGTCTTTGTTTGCCTTGAGCATGTTATCGCTATGCCCCATTGAGACAAATTTGAAATTACTAGTCTCGGGCAGAATTGCATACCTATCTTCTTCTAGGGTTTGTATGATACGAAATATTTCGGCGCCTTCTGATGAGGCCCGATCGGCTACTAATGTCCTGTCGGCTGCTAAAGAGACATAATTTTTAAATTTCTGCGATTCAAGTTTCACTCTAAAGAACGCCTTTTCACCAATTTCAGACATATTCATTCTCCGAATTTTTAATTCGTTTACGTTAGTTCGCACTCTGTTAGAGACAGTAGTACTAATATTTAAAATTTTAGGACTTACGCACTTGCAGGAGGATTCCTATTTACCTATGTTTGAGAAGTTATTCTTAGAAGTTGGCTCAAGTTTCGCGCTGATGGCGTCCAATTTCCTTAAATTACCCTCTTTTTCAGTCATTCTTCGATAGCTTCCGCTAAGTCTAAATGATTCTGGCGTTTTTAAGAGTGCTGTGCTGATAGAGGTTAAAAGCGAACGCTGTAACCATCATTTTGACACCAAATCTTTTAACTGTGGTAACCAGCACTCCCCCAGCCCCAAAGACTCTTTTAATCACAGCATGAGGTCTTTCGCCTGGTGATCTTAAAGCGCTGATCAATCGATTTCGCTCTTTATCGAGTTCACTGAGAGGCATATCGGTGGTTCTGCGCTTCATGGTAAAATCAATGCCTTTTGCACTCACACTAAAATAACCTCTATCTCTAAGTACAACCTCTCCCACCTCAGATAGATCGATCTGACTATCGTGCGTCTTTGCTGTATTGGTCTATATTTCGCGTATAAGGCAGTAATCGGTCATGTATGCGAACTATAGAATCGGTGCTCTCCAAGTCATCTGATCCTTCATAGTCCAAATATGGTCAGCCCACATCCTGCAGGTGCGCCGCCAAAAATGCTATTATTTTCCATGATATCGATTATAGAATTTGAAATATGAAATATTGGGTCGTGTGGGCGAGTTACTGAATATCGCTAGCATTGGACCTTAAGGGAATTCTTGCAAGATTGACCTTTGGATATCGATTCTTGCGATTTCTTTCAGTGGCCCGCACCCACTACCCAGAATTTGATGTCATAGAAAAGAGCGGGTAATGAAGGGCTAAAGCTTGACTTTCACGGCCACTTCGTTCCTCCGCAGGAAGGGCAAGGTCCAGGTAGGGTTATAGCGCATTAAGAAGGGCTTCCCTTCAGTCTTTATGCCGTGGCTTTTCAGGACTTCAAGCAGTTTGTTGATCTTCTTCTCGTTCTTGCTGGAGCTGGTGAACCCGGAGAACCTTAAAACGGCGATCTTCTCTGGCGGCTCTCGATCAATCCTTATCTGGGTGTTCATGGGCATGGGCAGATTTGCCAGGCTGTACCTTCCGGGCATAATGAAGGCCATTTCGTCCTGAGAAGTGACCACAGGGGCGGTCATGCCTATCTTTTCGTGCCGGTCGTTCTCGCCGAAAATGTACTCAGCCAGGACGCCAAAGGCTCTGTTCTCCTGGCGCATGGGAGACCTGGCCCGGATCTGAGCGCCATACTCCCGGATCTCCACGCCGTCCTCCAGCTTCTTCAAGACCGTGTAAGAGGGCTCCTCGGTTTTTCCAGGCATGATGATCTATCTTTATTATAATGGCGATATACTTCATTAATCTTTCTGACAAGTTCGTTTCGATGCTCGTCATGAGTTAGAGTTAATCTACTTGCAGGCAGCTCTCGACTGCTTTTGAAAGCAGGTGCTCTTTCTGATATGGGTTGTTTTGATTCCATCATAAGTTAAGACTCAAGACTATAGACTTATGACTCATAAGGTAAGCCTTAGGAAAATAGAAAGGATCGATCTGAAGATGCTCTTCAGACGGACTTCAATGCGGTATTTATCTCTTCAAACAGGTTCGGGTACTTTCGGGCCACAGCCTCTTCCAGCAGCACTCTGGCCTCCATGCTGATGGAGAATTCGGGCACGGTCTTGCGCAGATATTTGAAGATCGCATAGGCATACGGAGACCACACCGTGATCTTAGGGTTGTCTCTTGCCTCTGCAGCGACTCGTTCGATCATCTCTTTGTCGTAATCTCTGCCGTCCAGGTCCCTCGCTTGAGATCGTAGCACCCCTTTTTCCAGAGATAGATTCTCGGTGAGCTTGGGGTATTTTGAATTAACTCCGTCTTCAAGCAGCAGCCTGGCGTCGTCGCTTATGGAGTACTCTGGCACGGTCTTTTTCATGTACTTCAGGACGGCCAGAGAGATGGTAGAATATGTGCCTATTCTGGCCTTGGTTCTGGCCTCCTCTGCGATAGATTCCATCAGGTCCATGTCGATGTCTGAGATTTTTAGTTGCTCTTTTCTGCTTCTGGCCTTAGGTCTGGCTGATCTTCCCTTTTTGGATTCTGCATTGAGTTTGGAGTTTCCGGCGCTTATGGTGCTCGGTTTGATATCATTCTTTTCACTTAAGACTCTGGACTCTTCAGTCTTAACCTCTGACTTTGGAGTTATCACTTCAGAAGCTTCAGTCTTAACTCCAGAGTCCATCTCTCTGCCCTCTTCATTTAAGACTCTAAACTCTTCAGTCTTAACTTCTGACTTTGGAGTTATCACTTCGGAGGTGTCAGTCTTAACTCCAGAGTTCATCTCTCTGTCCTCTTCACTTAAGACTCTGGACTCTTCAGTCTTAACCTCAGACTTTGGAGTTATCATTTCAGAGGTGTCAGTCTTAACTCCAGAGTTCATCTCTCTGTCCTCTTCACTTAAGACTCTGGACTCTTCAGTCTTAACCTCCGACTTTGGAGTTATCATTTCAGAGGATTCAGTCTTAACTCCAGAGTTCATCTCTCTGTCCTCTTCACTTAAGACTCTAAACTCTTCAGTCTTAACCTCCGACTTAGGAGTTATCACTTCAGAAGCTTGAGTCTTAACTCCAGAGTCTATCTCTCTGTCCTCTTCACTTAAGACTTAAACTCTTCAGTCTTAACCTCCGACTTAGGAGTTATCACTTCAGAAGCTTGAGTCTTAACTCCAGAGTCTATCTCTCTGTCCTCTTCACTTAAGACTCTAAACTCTTCAGTCTTAACCTCCGACTTAGGAGTTATCACTTCAGAAGCTTGAGTCTTAACTCCAGAGTCTATCTCTCTGTCCTCTTCACTTAAGACTCTGGACTCTTCAGTCATAACCTCAGACTTAGGAGTTATCACCTCAGAGGCTTGAGTCTTAACTTCCGAGTCCATCTCTCTGCCTTCTTCACTTAAGACTCTGGACTCTTCAGTCATAACCTCAGACTTAGGAGTTATCACCTCAGAGGCTTGAGTCTTAACTATTAATTGGGAGCTTAAGCCGTTCAGGTCGCCCCAGTTATCGGACTCCTCTGAGAACAGGTCATCGGCTGTTTTCCCAAGGGCCTTCTTGGTCATTGTCCCATTACCTCCGCTGCCAGCTGCTCGTAGGCCTTGGCTCCGGGAGAGTCGGGCTCGTGCAGAGAGATGGGCTTGCCATGGCTGGGGGCCTCAGCCAGTTTGACGCTCCTGGGTATAACGGTCTTGAAAACCTGGTCTTGGAAATGCTCCCTCACCTGTTCGGCCACTTCCTTGCTCAGATTGGTCCGGGCGTCGTACATGGTCAGAAGATAGCGGCGTTTTATGCTGCTGCCAAGCAGCCTCTCCTCCACCATCTTGATGATCTTCAAGAGCTGGCTCATGCCCTCCATGGCGAAGTACTCGGTCTGCACCGGGATGATCAGGGTATTGCAAGCTACGAGGGAGTTCAAAGTGAGTATTCCTAAACTCGGTGGGGTATCGATCAGGACATAATCGTAGCCGTTGAGCGCCTTCAGCTTCATCTTGATGATGGTCTCTCTTCCCGGCTGATTGACCAACCCCTGCTCTGCGGCCGAGAGGTTCATGTTGGCTGGGGCGATGTCAAGGCTGGGGGCCACATCAGGCACGACAACATCGGCCAATCCCAGGTCGTCGACCATGACGTTATAGATAGTCCTCTCCAGTGTCCTCTTCTTCACGCCCAGGCTGGTAGTGGCAGCTCCCTGGGGATCCAAGTCTATCAAAAGTGTGCGCTTACCTTTCTGAGCGAGATAGGCGGAGAGGTTGACGGCGGTGGTCGTTTTCCCGCAGCCACCCTTCTGGTTCGCTACAGATAGTATCTCCATGCTGATAATTGATGACTTAAGAGTTAATAGCCTTAACTACTAACTGATCTCTTATATCCTTTAGACTTAAGAGTGATCACTTTAGATTGTTCAGTCTTAAGTGCAGAATCTTTATTCTTCCATTATACTGGCATGCGATTTATCAGAAACACAAGGCGGTTAAAGTGGAGATTATGTCTTGGGTAGCTGAATTCCTATGCCCGAATGGATGGCAATTTTGCTGTCGATTATTAGATTTAATTCGTGGAAGGCCTGGCACCCTATTCTTACTCGTCTCTATCCGGGGATTATTAGCGATTTCTTTGTATCTTATACATACTTTGTTTAGTGTAAAAATGATATCAACAAATCTTTTTCCGGCAAAAGTACTTATTCTTACACGTACTATAGGGTTTCTATGGCAGGAGTTCTCGGGCAGTTCAGCTGGCCTTTCAGCAGGAGGGCGGAGCTATGTGGGCCGCGGTTTATGCCGGTTGATCCTAGGGTTCTGGAGCTTCAGACCGCCAAGGAGATCCTGGCGGAGATCTTCCAGATCGATCTCCAGGAGGTGGAGGGGATGATCCGGGAGCGCTGTGAGGAAGGCGTGCAACAAACGGATCAGGAGCTCTGGCCGGAGAGGCTGTGGGTGGAGGAGACGCCTGCCGATGCCGGGCAGGTATTCTAGAACTTCACATCCACCTCAACCACCTTCGCCCCCATCCTCACCGCCTCCTCCACCGCGGCCAGGTCCTTCATGAGGAAGATTCGCAGCTCGGGAGTCTCGATGTGGGCCACGGAGTTCTTCAGGATGGAGGCATATTTGCTGCGCCGGTCCAGCTTGACGACGTAGCCCTTCAGGTCCTCCACCAGGTCCACATCTAAGCCGCGCCTCTCCAGCAGCTTGATGGCCTGATTTCTCTCGGCAAAGGTCTTGAATGAAAAGCGGTAGATGTCCTTATCATAGTGGTCGGCCAGCTGGCGGAAGATCTCCTTGTCCTCGAAGAAGTGCTTGAAGATCCAGACCTTACCCACCTTGAACATGATAATCCGTTTGCGCTTGGGAACCACGTCGAAGGTGCTGGGGAACATGGGCGGTCTCCTGGGCGGGAATATCACGATAATTGGCAATAAAATTCTGAGAGGTAGTCCTGGCCTCTGCCCCCCTTCTCCCCCCCCCGCACCCACCCCCCTCATCCCTCACGGGGCAGCGCCTGGCGGCGCGCGACGAGGCGCGAGATGACGGGGAGACATGCTGAACCATGGGTGGTGCGGGGGATGAGACCCACGCACCCTTCCCCATTTAACCAATACAGATGTCATCCTAAAAATTTTCCATTATAATAAGGCATAATCAGAAATTACTGTCAATAGCATCAAGTTAAGGAATCTCTGTGGGAGTATACGTATGAGATTGCCTGTGTAGTAACCAATATATCCTTTAGCCTTTCTGAATCTTCAAGGGATGATGGCATCTGAGATAGTTCTTGTAATATATAGTTAAACTTAAGCCTGACCGTGGCAAGGATCTGAAGCTTAGTAAACTCACAGTGGAAACTCGTTCTAGAATTAGGATGGCTATTGGTCTCCCAATTATTGGCATTACAACTCTGACAAACCAATAAAAAAGGGCAATTATCGCATGCAGATATCTTCCGTGGAGATTTTGCGATTAAGCTAGGATCATACTTACGTGTATTCGATGTCGAGATGAATCGGTGACATGGATATTCTATCCCTTCCATATCAATCGCTACCATTGAGATTCCTGAGCCACACCAGGGTTTATTCTTGTCTTCCATTATAACTAATGACTCTATTGGGAGACAGATCAATATAGGTGGCTCTAGTTCTCTGTGGTTCGAAAAATACTCAACTAAGCGTTCCAATTGACTTTCAAAAACCCTTAGGTATTCTTCTTTTGAATTACCCCAGACATCCTCCATAACCACGTTTGCGGCACACCTAAAACCGTTATTATATATATTCAAAATGCCTTCATATACTTGATCGATAGAACCGGGTCCAATAGTCATTTTGACCCATTGAGATGGCCAAGTATCCCTAAAGAAAGAAAAGTGCTTAGCTACCATATCATAGGAGCCAGAGCGATTATAATCGTGAGCGGTCTTTGTCCCATCCAAGCTCAGACCAAGCACTATTTTATCCTTATGCTCAAACAACCATTTTTTTTTCTCTTCGTCGAGGAGTGTACCATTAGTTGTGGCGAAGAAGACGCAATCCTTCTTCCAATTTTTAGCCTCTTCAGAGGCAAACTGCATTAGATCCTTGATCATATCAAAAGCAATGAGGGGCTCACCACCAATTAAATCAATAATTACTTTTTCTGAACCATCATCGAACGACATATACTTCGATATTGCCTCTTTTGCCACTTCTAATGGCATGTAGTTGTTACCTTTATGAATCTCATAGCAATATCTACATTTTAGATTGCAGGCATTGGTAATGTGAAGCTGCACCATTAGAGGAACTTGATTCATAGTCTCATTGATCTCTGAAAAATATTAGACATTTTCTATCAAGTTATAACTATTCGGTCTGAACGACAGCGACAGAAACCTTTGAAGTATTGGAGCAGCCCATGCATCCCGTGCAGCCCATCTCACACTGACTGCAGCCTGCTTGCCGTGCCTTTAGATCTACCCTGGAGACACCAATCCCCTGTGTTGAGGATGTGCCTGCGCTCGTACGTGCAAGCAGTTCGTTAAGCGTCTCATTAAGATCCCTTAGCTTTACCATATCGTCTTCACTTAGCGCTAACATTGTTCACCTCTTTGTATTATTAGAAATGTATGTTTTATTTATTCTAACGTATATAGTTATAGGAATTTAAGATACTTATTAAAATACTCTCTTTGTTACGTGGTGACTTATAAGGATAGATTGGTCAACTAGCTAATTCATCTAAAAGTACGTGCAACCTGCAAGACAACAGTTGCATTCCCAGAGTCGTCTTTGAGTATGGATATTATTATAAATACCTTTCTGCCCTACAAAGGCCCCTATTCTACGCGCCAGATTTCGGGACTGCAGCTGCGAAATAATATTCGAAATGGTTTATAGCTCATGAAGATCGGGATGCCAATTTTCATTCTTTTAGTGATATATATCTGCTCCAGAATGCCCAAGGCAACTATGGCTCACAAAATCGGCTGTAAAATCTTGGTGCACCAAATGCTGTTTCTGTGGGCTTGCTTATATACTACCTTGCTAACTGCGGGCCTATATAGAGGTGAGTGACTTCCCGATATTGATCGCAATTTCTGATTTGGTGCATAATCAGAAATTCGTCTGACTCCATATCCCGTATTACGGAATAGGTCCAAACTTGATGCAAAATATATGGAAAGTTATTTATTGGGAGTCCCTGATTTAGTATGAGGTTAAAGGATGGATCAACTTATACATGTTTTCAGGTTTAAAATCAATGGAGAAAAGCTACCGCCAACTGAAGACGTAAAGCAGATAGTTGAAGACGTATTCAAATATAGAGTTAATCGAGTCTTGGGTGCAAATACTACAGTGCAATCTGTGAAATTCTATAAAGGAAGTCTTTATGTTGATATGGCATTGGTTACCTCAATTATTATCAGTGCGGGCACAATTATATTAAATTATAAGACATTTAAAGAGAGTCTAAAAGAGTTGATTTCCGATTTACAAAAATTTCTTAAAACTCTTTTCCAGGCAGAATCTGTTGAATTTATTGAAGAAAACGAAGTGTTGGTAGTGGAATTAGAGAATGGGATGTCAGATGTTTTAGCAACAGAGAAATTAATAGAAGAAAGACTCGAATCATTAGAGGCAGAATCAAAAATAGAAAAGGCCGAGAAAAAGTCTGAAGGTAAAGGCGAGCAAGGATTTGGCTTCAGCTAAGATTGAATTTCTGATTACGATGATAATCAGAAATTTGAAGTAGGATCGGAGTCGTCTTGATGACATGGAGCCCGAGAAATTCCTCACCCCAAAAGAGTTCAACGCTCTGCTAAAGGCTGCAAAGGATGATAGAGAACGATGCATCCTCCTTCTGCTGGCCGGAGCTGGCCTCCGTGTGGGTGAAATGACCCAGATCAAAGCTGAGGATACAGATTTCAGTAAAGGCTACCTGCACATCCAGGCCGTTAATGCCAAGTTCGATAAGCCTCGCACAGTGGTTTTACTTCCCAGCGTTGCCGAGGCCATTCAGAGGCAACTAACAGGGCGTTCTAAGGGCTGGCTATTCCCGAGCTATCGTGAAGGGCATATCTCCGCTCGACAGGTCCAGAATATTCTCGATGGCATTGCCACCAGAGCCGGCCTGCAGGAGGTCAAACGCCAGGATAAAGCAGGCAAGAACCGTCACCGAGTGCACCCTCACCTGCTCAGGCACAGCTTCGCCGTCTGGAGCCTTGATAGTGGCGTGCCAGTGGGAGATCTCCAGGATCAGCTTGGACATACATCTCTGGCTACCACGGGCATCTATCTCAAGGTTAGCCCAAAACACAGGCGATAGGCTTATATGAGATCGAAGTTGCCAAATTTTCTGGCTGGGGATCGGACCTGAAATCTTATTTTAAAATGTCATTTTTATTAATAACAAGCTTGATGTGTTAGCCCCTATTCTACGCGATGGATTATACCGCTTCTTTTCTGGTTTACAGATATCGAAAAATCGGGACTGGGCAGTTGTCGAAAAATCATTCCATAGTGTATCTGGACAAGTAGTTAGCCCAAACGCTATAGGCATCGTCTTAAGGCATCACCACAACTTGTATAAACTCGTATGTACAAATTGCAGGTCCACGTTAGATCTTGCCCTTCTTGATCATCTCCACCAGCACCGAGAACACCGCGGCCTCCAGCGGATCGTCCAGCGCATAGAAGGCCTCGCTGGAATGCTTCTTGGCCATCTCCGCCACCATCTGCCCGTAAACCTGATCCTCCTTCTTCAGCGCCCTGGAGGCCTTCAGCCATCTTTCCGAGACCTCTTTTGTGCCCATCCTAACGCTCTCGAAGCTCCTTCCCATGGTTACTCCCCTACCCAAAACCTCTCCGGCCACATCCCACCCTCGGGCAGAACCCTCTCCTCAACAATCCTAGAGCGGATCATCTCCTCCACCTCGACCGCCCGCACCCGGAAGATCTCAGCCAGGATCTCCTTGGCCGCCTGCAGCTCAGCCCGCCGGGGATCGATTGACCTGAGCGGCTCGGCCGTCGCAGCCCTGCCCTCCCGCCGGAGCAGCCATCTCATGTGAAGGCCTCCAGGGTGGTCTGGCTCTCCTGCGTCCTGGGATGGGTCCTGGCCACAATCCGGGCCTCGGCTCGCGGCCCCTCGTCGAAGTACCATACCCTATCGGCGTTCTGCACCAGCTCCTCGAAATAGGGGTCCACACCGGATGCGAACAGCAGCACCGCTGCCTCCTGGGCAGCCTGCTGGAGCGCCCCGGAGACGTACTCGGTCATCTCTACCGCGTCCTCGTACAGCATGGGGTCATGCTCCACCAGGATCAGCGAGTGGCGGGCCTCCTCCAGGATGGTCATGAGCTGGAAGGCGGTGAAGCCACGGCGGATCTCCAGCTCGCTGAACCTGCGGTCCAGGCGGGTGAGGATGCCGGAGTAGTTGCCGGTGACGTACAGCACCCGGAAGCGCTGCAGGTTCAGGCTGCGGTTCAGGGCTCCTATGAACAGATCACTGGGGGCCACCAGGGCGTTGAAGGACCTGGGCCGGAGGGTAATGGTGGGAAGTAGCTCGAAGTCCATGGTCGAGAATCAGGTAGCTCATGGGATATGAGGGCGAGTAAAGGGCAGGGCGAAGGTGAAGTCGGTGTTGGAAAGGATCCTATACAAACCCGGATCTGGACACCTCATCTCGGATCTGCTGATAAATCTTTTGTATTTTGGACTACCAATTATAAATTATGAAAAAGTCCCAGAAACAGAAGCTCTCCGAGAAAGAGAAAGTGAAAGAGGAGCCTCAAGAAGAAGAGCTTATCTTGCCTAAAGCTATCTGGTCGGGCAGCCTGAGCATGGGACTGGTGAACGTCCCGGTAAAGGCCATCCCCATTACCAGGGACAAAAGAGTCAGCTTCAAGATGATCCACCAGACCTGTGGCACTCCCATCCACTACAAGAAGTATTGCGAGGAAGGAGAGGAGGTCCAGACTAAAGAGATCGTCCACGGCTATGCCCTCGGCCACAAAAAGTACGTGATCTTCACCGACGAAGAGATCGAAGCGGCCAAACCTGAATCAAGCGATATCATCGATCTGAAGGAGTTCGTGGACTTCTTCCAGGCTGATCCCCATTACTTCGAAAACACGCTGCTCCTGGTTCCCGACAGGTCGGAGAGAGCTTATTCCCTACTGAGAAAGCTCATGGAGAAAACCGGTAAAGCGGCAATAGGGCTGATGACCATGAGGTCCAAGGAACACATTGTCCTGGTCCATTACTATCAGGAGGCCATCGTGGCCACACTGATGAGATACAGCGACGAAGTTCTGGACCCCGGCAAGGCCGCAATACTGAAAGACCTTCCTGAACCCTCCGAGAACGAGATATCTCTGGGCCTGGAGATCGTGAAGAAGCTCACCAAAGACCTCGATATCACAGTGTTCAAGGATTCCTTCCGGGAAACCATCGAATCAATGGTCCAATCCAAGATCAAGGGAGAGGTCGTTCAGCTGGAGAAGAAGGCTGCCAGACCTGAGGCCAAGAACCTGATGGATGAGCTGAGGGCGACCGCCGAATCGCTGAAATGATTATGGATCCAATTAAGCCCATGCTGGCCGTACAGGGCAAGGTCTTCTCCAGCAACGAATGGATATTCGAGCCCAAGATAGACGGCACGAGATGCATCGCTCACATCTCCAATGACACCGTGGAGCTTCAGAACCGCAGGCTGAGGCTCATCACTCATCGTTATCCGGAGATAACCCGTGCCCTGCAGACGGCCGCGGGAGGCTGCGTCCTGGACGGAGAGCTGGCCGTCTTTTCCAAAGGCATACCGGATTTCTCCTCTCTGGCAGTGCGTGAGCAGCAAGTAAAGGCCGTTCGGATCGATTATCTCTCCAAGGCTCTTCCTGCCAGCTACATAGTCTTCGATATCCTTTATAGGGGCTCGGAGAGCCTGATGAATCTGCCTCTGATTGAGCGCAAATCTATATTGGAAAATGAGCTTCAGGATAACGATTTCATCACAAGAATAGACTACCTTCCGGCCGAAGGAGAGGCTTACTTCAAAGCCGCCCTTAAGAAAGGCCTGGAGGGCATAATGGCCAAGAGGCTGGCTTCGACGTATCAGCCGGGGGTCAGAAGCCGGGATTGGGTCAAGATCAAGAAGCATCTGACCCTGGATCTGGTGGTGGGCGGATACATGCTCGGCCAGGGGCAGAGAGGACCTTTCTTTGGAAGCTTGCTGGTGGGTGCCTATGACTCGGGGAAACTGGTGTACATGGGACGGGTCGGATCGGGATTCTCGCAGCAGGAGCTGGAAGAGATATCCCTCGAGTTCAAGATGTCAGAAGGTACTCCATTCTTCAATCCTCCTGATCGGAAAGATGTGCAATGGTTGAAACCCGAGCTGGTGGTGGAAGTCGAGGCTATGGAAGTATCAAAGAGGGGACATCTCAGGGCACCCGTGTTCCTCAGAAGGCGGATCGATAAACCACCGGAAGAGTGCACTGTGGATCAGCTGCTTATTGGCGAAGCGTAAGGGGGAGGAGAAGATGGGGTTAAGGTGTACATGATTTGCCATGAAATGCGATCTCATGGACTGACTACCTAAAAGAATATATATTTCATGACCATCTACACTTCAATAATATAGCGTTAGGTGGATAAAGGATGATTAGATGGCATTTGTCTTTAATCTTGGTGCTCATTATCAGCTCAGGAGCGGCAATGTCTCAGGACGAAAATATAATTAATGCTACATCTATAAAAAACGCATCGATAGATATTTCAGAGGAAAAATCAGTATATCTTTCGGATCTCGGTGCTTATCGTGCATCTTTCTATGAAGTGGAATACGATTCGAAAGCCTCCATGAAAATAGGGAATGTAGAGTACAACAAAGGGATACAATTATACGATAATCACGCCTCTGGTGGCGAGTACGATGCCTATTTTAACCTAAATGGAGAGTATTCACGTTTGGTTGGTCTCTTAGGTCTGGATGATAATACCTATAATGATATCGGCAAGGTTAAAGTTAGTTTTATTGGCGACGATAGAGATCTTCTTGATGTTGATATGGTTCCAGGGGATCTTCCGATAAATGTCGATATTGACGTAAGTGGCGTACGACGCCTAATTGTGAGAGTCTCACAAGAAAGAACAGCTTATGTAGATTTGATCGATATGATCCTCTCAAAATGAGCAAAGATGCACTGTTTTTGATCTTTTTTTACTGATCGCCTGATTAGTTAATGTAGCGAATCATAACACTTATAAGAACAGTTATTGGTTATCAATCTCAGCGAAGAGGGATACAATTGAAGATAAGTTGGATAATTTTAATTTTGCTTGGCATAATACAGGTCGCACCTGCTCTTTCATATGGTGAACAGCAAGGAAGTACAGAGTGCAACTTTGTTGCACGCGTTATTTTCTCAGAGGCAGGGCCATCTTGTAGCGATGAAGAACGTGAACTTGTCGCGTCCGTTATAGTGGGACGTATCAACAATTTGGGATTCGACAACGGCAATTTGAAAACCATGTATCAGGTGGTTTCGCAGGGCGGAGCATTTTCTTGTATTGGAGATTCAAACAATAATAACTGGGCTAAGTCTGCCGATCCTGAGAAAATGAGTTATGAAGAAAAGGAAATATGGACCCATTGCTATTTGTTGGCAAGTGGAAGCTTCCAACAACATTATGGTTCTTCCGGGAATCCTGTGGTTTACTACCATGATAAAAGCATTAGCAAGCCTAGTTCATGGGACAACAACTACTGGTATACTGTGAAAGAATCGGAAACAGATCATTTTATCTTCTATAGCATTATGCCCGTAAACAAACCAGTTCTCATATCCCCCGGTTCAATTTCCGAACCGAGCCAAAGCATTAATTCCATTTCGCCTACTTTTCTTTGGGATGCTATTCCTAATGCTGACTCTTACGCCTTATATATTAGCAGGCATCCATATGGAACGGGAAACCTAGTATTTAATAGTGACAATGATGTTCCTTGTGGCTACATAACCGGAGAATCTTTTGAATTGCCTATTCCTCTTCGAGAGGACACAAGATATCGCTGGAATATGAAAGCTCATTATTGTTCCGGGACCTGGAGTGATATCTCAAGTCCGTTGTATTTTCAGGTATCTGCGCCAACGGAAACTTCAATAGGTTCTCAACAAGATCTAAATCTAAATCTAAATCTTAACCTCCAACCGATAACTCCCGAATCTGCGAAGACTACAACGCCAATGCTAGATGGCATCCATCCTATGGTCCAAGCCTTCCAGGTATCACCTCAAAGTTTGACCTGTGGGATGCTCTTCACGATTGAATATACCGTTTCGGATACAGGAGGCTCTGGTATAAGCAGAGTTGAGTTGTGGCGAAAGGATGGGCAGAGTGATTGGCAGGAGATCAATAGAAATGCAGTATCTGGTGGAGATGGGCCAATATCTGGTTCGTTTACGGATGTTCCATTGAATGCAGGCAGGTATTGGTACGGCATACATGTTGCTGACAATGCCGGTAATTGGAACGATGAAAAGAATTCTAATAGCAATAATAATCATATTGGTTTTAATCCTTTTGAAGTTAAAGTAATGGAAACCCAATCTACAGACGCACCAATGAATAACGGCTTAGATGATTGGCTTTTAGTGAGAAAGCAAGGCATTAGTCTCTTTGGCCAGGGCGAATACGAGGAGGCAATCGATGTCTTTGATGAGGGTATTAGGCGATATCCCAATAAAGCTGATTTTTGGGAACGCAAAGGCTGGGTTCTGAAATACTTAGGCAAATATGATGAAGCCATTAAGTGTTACGATGAAGCTATCAGGTTATCCCCAAAATTTTCATGGCCCTGGAGTGGAAAAGGGGATGCTCTCAATCACCTAGGTAATTATGAAGATGCCATCAAGGCCTGTGATGAAGCCCTTAGGTTGTCACCTGACCTTGCAAGTGCATGGTATAATAAAGGTGTTGCTCTCGAAGCTCTTGGGAGAGCCACTGAAGCCGATGTTGCTTTCAATAAGGCTAAGGAGCTAGGATATGAAGGCTAAAGCCAGCTCTATGTATGCCTGGAGCCAATTCTTCATTTTTAAACGTAGTGTGAGTCTAAGCGCTTTTTCAGAGAATAGAGACGCATCGAAATAGAAAGCCTGTAGCCGGACGAATGAGAAAAATAGGAACCATTGAATGCTTAAGAAGGACTCAATATAATCCATGCGATATATATTGCATCCAAAAAAAAGTTTAGGATTACAAGATTCGGTTCATTCATGTCTTTCACCTCCTCGAATTTTATTGAGGCTGTAGAGCTGTAATCTGCCTATCCATATCCGAAAAGAAGTGGCTTCATTGAAACTGCAAAAAATGAGCATAATTACGGGGGTGGTTGCTATATTCTATATTCTTTTGAGGTATTCTAGGGGCGACAAGCACCTATCACATGAAAAAGATGTTGCACTCTCGAGAGTATCGGATAACCGCCCTGTGTGTAATAATCGTGTTAGAAGGTATTTAAGCACTGAAACGGCCAACGATATATAACTCCACTTCAATCGACCTTACAGCTCGCAAAACCGCAACGTAACGCCTAAATTCCGATCATGAAACTCACCTTCGACAAAGGAACCATCTGCATCCAGGGAAACATCCGAGTCCCGAACTCCACCTGGGACGAGCGCTCCCGAGCCTACCGGGCCCTGGCTCTACATTATAGCGACATCATCGCCTTCCTAAAATCATCCGGCTTCGACTACCAGGACGAGGTCATGGATCTCCTGCCCTGCCCCGAGCTTCTGAGCAGCGTGACGCTGAGGGACTACCAGAGCCAGGCCCTGGATGCCTGGACCGCCAACGGCCAGCGGGGCGTGATCGTGCTCCCTACCGGGAGCGGCAAGACGCTGGTGGGGATCAAGGCCATCTCTCTCCTCAACACCCCAACAATTGTAATCGCCCCCACCCTCGATCTGGTAGATCAGTGGCGCACCAAGCTGAAGAGCGAGTTCAAGACCGAGATCGGGGTATTGGGCGGCGGCGAATGGGACCTGAAGGCCCTGACCGTCTCCACCTACGATTCGGCGTACATTCACGCCGATAAGCTGGGGAACCGGTTCGGCCTGATAATCTTCGATGAGGTCCACCATCTGCCTGCGGCCGGCTACAGGAACATAGCCGAGATGTTCGCCACTCCTTACCGCATGGGCCTGACCGCCACCTTCGAGCGGGAGGACGGGCTGCATGCCGAGCTGAACCGGCTGGTGGGCGGGAAGGTCTTCGAGAAACGGGTGCGAGAGCTTACTGGCAAGCACCTCTCCCCCTTCCGGCTGGAGAAGATCGCTGTTGCGCTGACCGAAGCGGAGCAGGAGGAATATGAGCGAAACCAGAGGATCTTCTCTGACTACCTGGCCCGGATCAACCTGACCATCCGCAGCCCGGCAGACTTCCAGAAGCTGGTCATGAGGAGCGGCCGGGACCCTGCGGCCAGGAAGGCACTTCTCTCCCGGAACAGGGCTCGAGATGTGGCCTACAACAGCGTATCGAAGATGGCAAATCTGTCCGAGATCCTGAAACGGCATCCGGAGAGCAGGATATTCATCTTCACCGAGCACAACAAGCTGGTCCACCGGATCTCCAGGCAGTTCCTGATCCCCGCCATAACCTACCGAACCTCGGGCAAGGAGCGGAGCGAGACCCTGGACCGCTTTAGATCGGGCCTGTACCGGGCGGTGGTCACCTCCAAGGTCCTGGACGAGGGGATTGATGTCCCGGATGCGGATGTAGGGATTATCCTGAGTGGCACCGGGAGCGAGAGGGCTTTTATCCAGCGGCTGGGCCGCATCCTGCGCAAGAAAGACGGAAAAGAGGCGGTGCTGTACGAGATCGTCTCTGCCGAGACCAGCGAGGTCGGCACAGCACGGAGACGAAAGCGGCCATTGAAGCAGCAGGGTTAAGAAAATGCTCACCGGCGATCTGCTTATCACCAAGATATCTCAGGGAAGAATAGAGCCCATTTATGCTCAGCTCAGCCGGCCGAACCTGGAGCTTGCCGGCTCGCTGGTCGATCTTTACCAGAAGCATGTGGGCAAGACCTATGGCGATCTTACTGGCGAGCTGGAGGGCCTTGAGGAGATCAACTACCGTCTGATCCGGGGTCTGGCCCAGATCCTGGAGAGGCGGTGCGCCATAGAAGCGGATTCGGCAATCGATCCTGTGGCTGCCAGAAGGGCGGCCTTCGAGCAGTCCAGGGGCTTTGTGACCGGCGAGGGTGAGCGGAAGAAGGTCCTGGCTCAGGCTGCCAGGAGGCTGTCGATTGAGCCTGAGGTCCTGGAGAACGCCCTCTGGGCGGACAGCGAGGACAACCTGGTGATAAAGTCCTTCCAGACCATGGCTCCCGAGGACCTTCTCCGGCAGTACAATCTCTCTCTGGTCCAGACTCTGCTCTTCCGGGCCACAGGGATGGAGATTGGGGCAGAGGACAACTACCAGCCTCTGTTCAGGAGGATCAAGCAGCTGGGGCTGATCTATTCCATACAGGGAGACAGGATCTCCCTGGAGGGACCACTCTCCCTGTTCAAACTGACCGAGAAATACGGCTCGGCCTTCGCCAAGCTGCTGCCGGTCCTGATGGCCTCCTCCCGGTGGAGCTTGCGAGCCAGCATATCCCGGAAGACCTTCCAGGGAAAGAGGATCTACGACTTCGCCCTGGATCATACCAAAGGGTCGCTTTTCAGCATGGCCTCCGGCATGGCGGACCCTGAGTTCGATAGTGCCATCGAGAAGGAGTTCTATCAGCTCGGCTTTCCGGGCTGGACGGTCAGGAGAGAGCCTGCCGTGCTGGAGGCTGGCCAGTATGCCTTTATCCCGGACTTCTCCCTGGAGCGAAACGGCATCAGGGTATATGTCGAGATCGTCGGCTTCTGGACGCCTGAGTACCTCAAGCACAAGATCCAGAAGCTGAACAGCCTGCAGGGAACGGAGAGGCTGATCCTGCTGGTGAACAGGAGCCTGGCCTGCACCGGCTCGGAGTTCCAGGCGCAGGCAGAGAACCTGCTTTTCTATGACCGAAAGATCCCACACCTGGAGATCATCAAGATCCTGCGGAGATACGAGGGCCAGCAGCAGGCCGAGGAGATCGAGCGGCTGAAGGGCATGAAGATCTCGTTTGAGAACGGTGCGGGGGTTATCGAACTGGAGGAGCTGGCCAGGGAATATGGGGTGGGTCTGGAGGCGCTCAGGGAAGTGATCAAAGGCCGGAAGGATTTTGGCTATGCTCTCTTGGGCGATCAGCTCGTCAGCAGGCAGGTGCTTGAGGCTGTGCGGGAGGAGCTGGTGGGGGTTAAGAGGCATGCTGAGGCCCTGGAGATCTTCAGGAGATATGGCGTAAGTGCCTCCAGCCAGGCGCTTGCTTTGCTCGGATATAAGGTGAGGTGGAGCGGGCTGGATCCGGAGAGTGCGGAGATATTTAGAGCATGAAATGGCTAAAGCTCAACTAAAGCGTAATACACAATAGCTTGCTTAGAATGGGATAACGGGGCATCCGAATCCAGAATAGAAATAGGTCAGATTTTCTGTTCCAATTTTATGCGGCTGAGCTTTGCATGCCCTGCAGTTTGCTTTGGTGTGAACGATGCGGTTTGCCTTAGGATGGAGGTCTGCATTGATATTGAATCAAAGATAGCGGCAGCTTAATGTTGGACAGCGCCAAGACTGCGACTATGTTTCGAAGGTCCTCTAAAGGAGACCTATTTTCTTGGCGAAGTATTCCTTTGCAGCAGTTTGAACCATTTCATCCCAACTTGAAAATCGTGTGTGTTTCTGAATATACCTATTCCATTCATCACTAGGTAGGTTTTCTATATCTTCGGAAGATCTTATTGGGAAACAGCTTGATCGAATCAAATTATCTATCGAATCAAAATCCGTATAATTATTCATGAATTCCGATGTAAATAGATTATTAAATGGGATAACATGTTCGCCCGAGTTCTCTTCTACATTGCGTTTTATTTGCTCAAATTTTTGGATAATATCCTCTACATTGCTCTCAAGTTTCACCAACTATGTAATCCTCCTACGGATTCAACATCGGCATCCAAATTGAAAAGGATTTTGGTGGTTATTCTTTTGGGATAGATTTGGAAACGAGCCAAAATGTTATTTGGCGATATATATATACTATAAATTATATGAATTAAATCCTGAAACTTAACACGAATGGAATTGATTATATCATACAGATGTCCGGCGTCCGCTACAAGCTAACTTGTAGTGGACCTGGTTCAGCAGAAGATCGATAGTCTGGAAGCTCATATGATATGAGGGAGAATGATTGGAGGGCCGAGCGAATAAAAACCTAGATGAAAAGAAGTAAATATAGTTCACATACGATGTGTTCGGAATAGCGGAGTTGGATATTATGAAAATACTTGATCGTGAAGTTTTTGCAGTATCATTAATTAAATTTAGAAAACATGATGCGACGTTGGAAGACTCCGCTTCTGGATTTTTTTATGAAGATTTAAATAAATTGTTCTTTGTTACCAACCGCCATGTCGTTGTTGACGAAGAAGAGGATTTTTTCCCAGATAGCCTAGAACTGAATTTACATACAGACCAGGAAGATCTTTCTCGAAGTAAAAAATATACTATAAGTCTTTATGAAGGAGATATGAGATTGTGGCTTGAGTATCCAAGAGATGGTAAGGGTATTGATGTAGTGGCATTGCCCGTTGATAAAGATGAAATAGATTCGGAATTTCATGTAGAGGCATTTAGCAAGAAAGATCTCCTAAGCCCAAGAAGGTATATTTCGATAGGAGACGACCTTCTTGTTGTCGGTTTTCCTCTAGGAATCCGTGATACTAAGCATAAAACCCCAATAGTACGTAGTGCCATCATTGCATCCGTATATCCTCTTCCATTCGATGGAAAGCCATATTTCTTAATAGATTCGTTCTTACACGATGGCACAAGCGGAAGTCCCGTTTTACTTAAGCCGAGTGATGTTATTCGTGATGTTAATGGACGAGCTCGACTTGTCCACGACAAAACAGCATCTTTCAAGAGGGAATTAATAGGAGTCAATTCGGGTGCATTTATACCTACTAATTGGGAACCTTGTGATATGGAACAAATCAGAGAAGACGGATGCCCTCGAATGGGCCTTAACAAGGTTTGGTTTGCCTCTTTAATTCCCGAAATCATAAACGGCAAAGGTCTATGATTTATAAGCCTATAGCCAGTAGTTGATGCAAAATGCAGGTCACATGCCCCAGATGCAGAGCCCTGGCCAACAGGACCTATGATAATCTCTTCCGGCGCACCAGTTGCCCTCACTGCGGCTACGAGCTGGAGGAGGTCAACATCAAAGATGCCCTGAAGGCCGCAGAGATCCTGGAAAGGGAGAGGAGGCGGGAGCAGGAGGAGAAAATCCGGCTGGAGAGCGAGGCTCTCAGGGAGGCGTACCGAAATTATCGGCAGTGGTGGCTTGAGCAGAACGCCGGCATTTCCACGCCCATGTGGTGCCGCCCCATTCCGGAGGAGAAAATTCCGCCGGAAGGCTACTGGAGAGTTCCTGGAACGCTCCGGGAGTGGCTGCAGATCCTGGAGGTAAAGGACATCGATGCGGCCGTGAAGAAGGTTCGTAAGGCCGGGCCATTCAACCGCTGGCAGGAGATCGCCTGGGACCTGTGGCGGAAGGGCGAGATATGAGGAGAGGCTATCCTGGGAGACGATGACGCCATGAAGAAGGGCCTTCAAGTGAGAGAAGAGCTGCCCTCTGCGGGCGGGAGAGTGGATGAGATATCCCTGGCCTCAGAGGAGCTGGTGGGAAGCATCAGGCCCCTCATAGAGCAGGCCAGGTCCCGCGTCGCCCAATCGGTGAACTCCGAGCTGGTGCTGCTCTACTGGCAGATAGGAAAACGCATCAGCGAGACATTGGCCGGAGAGGGTCGGGCTGAGTATGGAGCCAGGATGGTCGAACAGGTAAGCGACAGCCTGATCGTCGAATACGGGAAGGGCTTCCGCCGCAGCAATGTGTTTCACATGATCCGTTTTGCCGAGGTCTTCGATGATGCCAAGATAGTCCAGACACTGTCTGGACAATTGTCCTGGTCCCATTTCATCGAGATCATCTACCTCAAGGACCCTCTGCAGCGTCAGTTCTACGCCGAGATGGCCAGGGTGGAGCGCTGGAGCGTGCGGACCCTGCGCCAGAAGATCCAGGGCATGCTCTACGAGAGGACAGCCATCTCCCGCAAGCCGGAGGAGCTGGCCAGAGCTGAGCTGGAGGCCCTGCAGGAGGAGGACCGCATGACGCCCGATCTGGTCTTCCGGGACCCTTATCTGCTGGACTTCCTGGGGCTTGCTGACACCTACAGCGAGCGGGACCTGGAGGCGGCCATACTCCGGGAGCTGGAGAGGTTCCTGCTGGAGCTGGGCACCGACTTTTCCTTCATCGCCCGCCAGAAGCGCATGGCCATCGGAGACCGGGACTTCTATCTGGACCTGCTCTTCTACCACCGCAGCCTGCGCCGCCTGGTGGCCATTGAGCTGAAGCTGGGTAGTTTCGACGCCGCCTACAAAGGCCAGATGGAGCTGTATCTGCGCTGGCTGGATAGATACGAGCGCCGGCCGGGAGAGGAGCCGCCCATCGGGCTGATCCTGTGCGGCGAGAAGAACCGGGAGCAGATCGAGCTGCTGCAGCTGGATCGGGGCGAGATCAGGGTGGCCGAGTATCTGCTGGAGCTGCCGCCAAAGAGGCTGCTGGAGGCCAAGCTGCACGAGGCTATGAGGATGGCGAGGGGGCAGATGGGGAAGTAGGGTGGAGATTCTTAGAGCCTGGATTCAGAGGTGCCTGTGAAATGCACTAAAATCCAACAAAATGGATCCAGTCAGAGGGCTATGCAAACGGGCATCTTGGCAGCTGCCCGCTAGCTGTAACCACGCTTGGCATAGAACAACCAGATTAAAAAAGGGGATATATTGTCGGTCAGCTTAGCGCCGGACAATTCCTTGAGGATCACTACGCAAGAGAGATGTATCCTTTTTCGAAGGATGATTGGATATTTTCTCACCACCTGCTGGCTTGCCCAATGACCGTAGGATCGAACTTAGCATCTGGCTGGGGTTCGAGAGCAGTAGCGTCATTTGTGCGGAGAGTTTATGCCCCCTGTTTTCATGAGTTAGCGATCCATTTCCCCACTGTTGAAGTCATGTGGCTGCAAAAGGGACGGAAGAGGGGAGGATGCTAGGGTCTAAAGCATATTAAGGTGCGGCGGAAGAAAAGGATCGTTCTGGCATATTTTCGCACCAGCTTGGGTATGCCTCGCTCAGCATTTTTGCCATCTACTGAAGGATGACTAGAACGAGTAACCTTCGGTGCAAAGAAAACCTCATCACAAAGCTTTTGGATAGGTATGTTAATTGCATGAAAGTGGAGGGAGATCTATGAGGACTCCTATAAACCACCCTACCTAGCAGCATAGAAATGTTTATATACTAACATTACTATTCATATATATGGATTCTTTTACTACCTGGACACTACGAGGACTTAGCGCCAAGCGAGGCCAATCCCGTCTATCTCAGACATCGGATTTGATAGACTGGTCCCCAATTCGCTGTATTCTCGAAGAGATGTATGATAATAAAAGCGAGCGTGGAGGCCGACCCAACTGCGACGTCATTCTGATGTTCAAGATTCTGATACTTCAGCAGTGGTACGGCTTGAGCGATCTGGAAGTTGAAAGGCAAATGGCTGACCGCATATCGTTTATGGCGTTTCTTGACTTTCCCGATCCGTTCCCCGATTCCAGGACTATTTGGCTATTCACAGAACGTATGGCCAAGACTGAGAAAGACAAATTGGTTTGGGCAGAGCTACAAAGACAGCTGGACACTATGGGTCTGAAAGTTAAGCGTGGAACGATTCAGGATGCCACGTTCATAGAAGCAGACCCAGGTTCATCTAAGAAACTACGGGGTGAGGATGCAAAGACTCGACGCAGCCGAGATGGAACATGGGCCAAAAAGGGAGCAGAATCTCATTTTGGCTATAAGCTGCACCAAAAACCGATATCGATTACTGCTTGATACGTGAAATCGAGACCACAACTGCGTCGCTGCATGATAGTCAGATCGATCTCTCTGTAGAGGGTGAGATTGTGCTTAGAGATAGAGGCTATTTCGGTGTAGAGGCAAAAGGCGAGGATTTTACGATGAAGCGCAGGACGACTGAAATGCCTCTCAGCGTACTCGATAAAGAGCGAAATCGGTTGATCAGCGCTTTAAGATCGCCAGGCGAACGACCTCATGCTGTGATCAAAAGGGTCTTTGGGGCGGGAAGAGTATTGGTCACTACAGTTCAAAGAGTCAGTGTGAAAATGATGGTTACAGCTTTTGCTTTTAACCTTTATCAGCTATGCACTTTGAAAAATGCCAGAATCATTTAGACTTAGCGGAGGCTATCGAAGAATTAGCGAAAAAGAGAGTAATTTGAAGACCGCGGATGCCATTTGGAACAAAATTTTGGCTAATCTCGAAGAAGAACCTGTAAGAATCGGGTAAATAGGAATCCTCCTATTATTAGAGGAATAATATTTCCTGTTATAGTAGTATTTGCAGCGGTATGTATATTAGCGCTTGGACAGGCTGTATCTGACCTGAATTACAATGGAACTACGCCCGCCGAACAAGATCCAGGCGATATGCTCAAAAATGTAACAATTTTTGATGGCACCACTGAGCCTGCTATCCAATACACAAAAAACCTCGGTGAGTTGTCAAATGGGGACACATTCTATATCAATGTGCAATCTGATTCTATCTATCCTTGGGACCTCACCATTTATAGAACAGCACCTAATGAAGATAGGCTTCACTGGATAACCCATCAGTGCATTGCACCCCAAAAGGAAGTTAATACTCAGGTGATAGATAACGGTTCGTATCAGCTGGAATTAAAATCACGATCCTTGAGCACAGAGACTAATCTTGTTTTGGTCAAAGTGGATCCAGGGGATCTAAGTACTTCGATTAGATGGCATATTTTAGTAATAAAAAATACATTAGTAAATAAGCAAAGCGAAACAAATTTGGCTCTAGATTCAAATGATATCAGCATAGATAATCAAAGCAGAATAAATACAGCTGCAGATGAATGGCTTGAGAAGGGCACGGTTCTGCATAATCAAGGCAAATACCATGATGCCCTTTATGCTTATGGCAAATCCATTGAGATTAATCCGCAAAATACAATAATTTGGTGTAAAAAGGGCAATGCTCTCAGCGAACTAGGTAGGCACTATGAAGCTATTCAAGCATATGAAAAGGCTCTTGAAATTAATCCTCTAAACGCAGATGCCTGGTATGGCGAAGGAAAAGCTCTTGATGAATTGAATAGACGCGATGAAGGCATTCATGCATATGATGAAGCCATTCAAGCTTATGACAAAGCTCTTGAAACTAATCCGCTAAATTCGGATGCCTGGACAGGCAAAGGTAACGCTCTCGAAAAACTAGGCAGGGATGAAGAAGCCACCACATGCTTCAATCAAGTTATTGAGTTAACAATTCAAGATTATAATAGGGCCCTTACAAAAAATCCCCAAGATGCAGATGCCTGGTACGGCAAAGCTAATACACTTGAAAAGTTGGGCAGGCATTATGAAGCCCTTCAAGCTTACAACAGATCTATTGAGCTTAATCCACGAAACGTAGACTGGGTCTTACAAGAAGGAAAAGTTTTAGAATCACTAGGCAGACATGAGGAAGCCCTCAACTGCTTCAACAAAGCTATTGAGGTAGACCCCAAAAATTTAGATGCTTGGTCTCTCAAAGGGAAAGTTCTTGATAATCTGGGCAGGCGGGATGAAGCAAAAGAAGCCTATAAAGAGGCTAATAAATATGGAGGCCACTTTTTTATCTCTATCCGTTCCTAAGTATGCCAAGTGGTATAGAAGAGAGACATTTAAATTTTTATCCACCTATCTTTTATTTATATTTTCAGTGAAACTTTAAAAACCCATGATCTGAGAAGCCTAGAATAATGTACAAGGCGCCTTGAGCATCAAATCAAAGCCTTTATAATGAGCAAGACTGACTGATTGCCAGACCCATAATCCTCGAGGGATCGGATGTCACCTGAAACCGGGATTGCTCCAGAGAATCTCAGTCTTGCCGATATCGATCCTACTGCCATTTACACGGTGACTGAGCTATCCCGGCACATAAAGGATGCTTTGGCGGCCAATTCCCACTTCAATGGCCTTCTCTTGAAAGGTGAGATCTCGAACTTTTCCCGGGCCGCATCAGGCCATATCTACTTCAATCTCAGGGATGAGAATTGCGTCATTGCATGTGCTTATTTCAGGCGTCTCCAGGAGGCCGGCTGCAACAATCTGGGCGACGGACTGCAAATAGTGGCTATGGGATCTCTGACCGGCTACGAGCCCAGGAGCCAGTATCAGCTGAACGTCAATAAAATCATACCAATAGGGGATGGCCTATCATCCCTGAGGCTGAAGCGCCTCCGGGAGAAGCTGGAGGGCGAAGGGCTGTTCGACCCGGAACGGAAGAAGCCGCTGCCTCGACTGCCCAGGAAAGTGGGCATCATCACCTCAAAGGATAGCGCGGCCATCACGGATATTCTGACCGTGGTCAATTCCCGCTGTCCCAGCATGGACCTGGTTATGGCCTATGCCACCATTCAGGGAGAAAGGGCTCCTGGCAGCATAATCCGAGCCCTGAACCACCTTAACAAGGTCAGCGATGTGGATGCCATCATCCTGGCCAGGGGTGGCGGTCCTTCTGAGGATTTCATGGCCTTCAACGATGAGAGTCTGGTCCGGGCCATAGCCTCGAGCTCCAAGCCTGTAATAACCGGCATCGGCCATGAGCGGGACAACTGCCTGGCGGATCTGGCAGCGGACTTCAGGGCCTCCACACCCACTGCTGCAGCCAAAGCGGCTATTCCTGATGTGCAGGAGCTGAGAGATGGGCTGAACGACCTGGGATTGCGCTTGGGGCGCTCTTATTCTCTTGTTTTAGATCTGGAACGCAAAGACTGCCAGAACCTAAGATTTGGCCTGAGATCTTTGAGGAAAAACCTGGACCGGTCCTATAACTCCTACCTCATGAGCCTGGAGATTGAAGAAAAAGAGTCCAAACTTGGAAAGAAGGATGAGGAGATAAAGCAGGTTCTTGAGGAGATAGAAGAGAAAGAATCTGAGCTTGGCAAGAAAGATGAGCAGATAAAACAGGTTCTAGAGAGCGTTGAGAGCAGCAAATCCGATCTGCTGAAGTATAAGGTGATTATTATAGCTCTAATGTTGCTGTTGGTGCTCGTTATTCTGGTATTCCTGATGGGTGGGGTTTCTTTATGAATGACAAGCGGTATTTTGATAATATTGGCCGGATTCAAGCCATAATTTCGAGGCTCGATTCAGAAAAGCTGCCGCCCGAGGAGGCAAGGGAGCTATACAAGACCGGCCGGGAGCTGATCGAAGAGTGCGAGGCGATCCTAAACGGCTACGCTGGGACGATCGAGGAGATGGGAATTAATGCTTGAGTCCTGAGTTGGTCGTGCTGATAAACCTTGCTCAATTTAGAAAACGAGGCTCGAATCTTTGAAATCAATTAGATCCTATTGATTCGTTGGTGGACTTAGGTCAATCCTCAGCTTTTCTATGTCATCATCGTTTAGTCGGTTCATCAAGAAAACAGCAAGATCTTCCTGCCTGGATTGCCCAAAGACCATCCTGTAGACTACCAGAGACTTTTGCAGCTCATTCATCTTTTCTCTATCACGACTCAAGGGCAGCGCAGGGACGTGCCTCTCTATTTTGGCATCACCCTCAGGATATATCCAGAAGGGGACGAGATCCCCACCACTTTTTCTGTCCCGTTTTCCTGCCCGGAAAAGCGCCTCCCATGGATCAGTATCGTTAGGTCCGACCCCAGTGAGCCCGTACTTGACCGCCAAATTCTTCCTTATAGCATGGCCCTTGAACCTGTGTATCCTTCCTTCACGCTGCTCAAGGTCCACAGGATTCGACGGCAGATTCCAATGGACGATTGCATGGCAATATGCATGAAAATCCAGCCCTTCCTGTCCTATTGACGTTGTTGCCAAAACAAAAGGCCAGAACGGGGAATTGAAAGCCTGTCTAACCTGGGAGATCCTATTCACCGACTGACCTTCAACGCTTTTCTTATCGGAGAGCATTACCGCAAAATTAGTCCTCATCTTCTTGATAGATCTTGAAACGGACTTTGAACTCTCATTGAGTTGTATCTTATCAACATCTATGCTTGCAGTTCTCAGGCTCATGGCCTCAGCTGCAACCTCCGATAATCTGCCGGCCACGACCACCCTTTCTCGACCAAAAAGTCCCTCCGATTCCTTCAGAAAGTGAACGTATTCATCCAAGACTGCTTGAAGACCGCCATCTAGGCAATAGTCCAATACTTGCCGCCAATAGGCCTGAGTACCTCGATCATCCAATGCATATAGGCCACGCAATAGGGCAATGGAAGTGCGCAGACTAAAAAGATGAATAAAAGGTCGAGCCATTCGAATGGAACTTATGCTTAGATCATCAAAAAGATGCCAAGTGCCGCTCCCTGACAAACCTCCTGTAACCCTAGATAAGGCCCTTAAACATGTTATTCCAGGACCGGCTAACGCCAGCTTTGCCAGGATTAGTGAGAGGTCCTTCGGAGGTTTTTCAAGCCGGATCTTACCTTCGATCAGGTCATTGACTCTTTTAATTGCCTCATTCCAGAGGGTCGAACTATCATCGTCATCATCTTCACCCTCCTCGGATTCGTCTTCGCCGCCCAAAATATCAGCCAATTTTCTGTTGCGGAAAAGCCTTTCAATGCCTCCTTGGTTATAATGCAGGTCCAGCAAGATGGGAGCAGCCCAGTACCAGTCTTCATCCTCGTTTCCAGATTTTGGAGAAGACTCTAAAATAGGGTCCAGGAGGTCATCTATTCGCATTCGGGCTTTCTGGATCGCATCTTCTATCGATGGCAGTTGCTGAGAAACCAGCAGTTGCTGAGAAGCCAGCCTAATGGGATCGCATTCCTTGGCGAGGGTTATACTCGGATATATGATGCCTAAGATGGGTAATCCTGTTATTCTTCCATCTCTATTACTTCTTCCAAGCCTAAGTAGACGCCCGATCTTCTTCATCGACTCAGGCTTGTTTTGAATATTGGAATCGAAATGCTTTATTATATTCCACTCCGCCTCATAGCTCGTCAGGCTAGCAACCATCCTCGGTACCATCCTCCAGGAAGAGAATACCAACCTTTTGGTGAAGTTCTTGAGGGCAGGATCTGCAAAAGGCCATCCCAGCTCATAATAAGGCAGAGATGGTGGAAGCCAGAGCAGTTTCCAAGCATTAGCACCAACTGTGCCCAAAAGAAGGCTGCGTAGCCTTGCATTCATGGGATCTATTGCCTTATAGGCTTCGATGTCTTCCCAAGGAAGCAGCAATCCGTCTGCATCTGATAGAAAGTTGTAGACTTTTCGATTGTTATGCGAACAGGCCTCATCAAAGGCGCTCTTTAGTTCGTACTTTTCCATGAAGTTCAGAGGATAGGGCGAAGATTTCCAGTACTCGAGAGAATCGCGGCTTTCCAGGTATTCAGCCATATTCTGCAGGCCGCAATAAGCTAAAAGATCAACTGAATGGAGCTTCGCCATGCCACCGGAAACCTCTTTGAGCATCCCGTTTCTGTCCTCCGAGGCCGCAAGCCTTTCAGTCCTTACCATGACCCTTCTAAGCTGAGTTTCAAGCGACTCCTTCATACGAACTAGATTAGATACATCCCCGCTTCCAATCCTGAACAGCTCTTTCCTATAATCCCGAAGGATGCTTTCACAATTCTCAACTGCCTCAGGATCGGGCATAAGAAACTTCAGAGTTCTCAGAAAGTCCTTATAATGATCATCTACTCCGGCCTCGTCTGCCATTGTATACATCTTATAAGGCGTTGCAGATAGCAGCAGCACTCTGGCTTTGGAGTTCTCATCAGCATAATCAAAAAGCTCTTGCGCCAGTTCCCTGGCCGAAATCGTTGATTCATCGTCGCCTTCATCGCCGTACATGAGGTGTTTGAACCTCTGGAATTCGTCCAAAATAATCAGGTCTGGCTCAAGGGCTTTTAGACATGATCTGACGAGAAGTCTGCGCAGCTCGGCCACGCATCTATTGCTCTCTTTCTCGATGTCCTTCTTTCTCGAAGCGCTCAAGCGTGTTTCCGAGAAGTCTCTAGAAAGCTCTTGAACCTTATTTCGCAGTTTGATGCCGGAAGTTCCTAGGGCTGCATCTGTCCCATCCTGCAATAGACTGAGAAAACATGCTTTTAGATGCGTATCTACCTTATGTCTCTTAGGATATTCTTTGATGAGCCGCTTGAAGTTCATGAGCTTCATGCTGCCGCAAAAGACCTTCTTCGGTCCCTCTCCTTCGAGATCCCATTCCTCTTTCAACATCCAGTATAAGAGAGCCCGCTCATTGGCTATTCCAGTCCCAGACGATACATCAAAGGAGGTACCAGGGGTCAGAGAGACAAAATTGACTTTTCTTTCCTTGAGATTATTGATTACCGTAGGCAGGAGGGAAATGCGGCTAAAACAAGGAGCATTACCATCCTGTAAGACATCCAGTCTTGTTATATTCTGCCGGGCAATATTAGAATTTGAGCAAATATAGATGATGTCGATCCTGGGAACGGTCTCCCAGAGGTGCTCTATCGTCTTAGCTATAACTCCTCGGGCCACAAGGGTTTTTCCAAGGCCTACCTCATCTGCAACAAGGAACCGTCTTGTGCAATCTTTATCGGTGTAGAGTCGGCGGAAGACATAATCCACGGTATCCTTTTGAAAGTCCTTCAAGTTTCCCAGAATCGCATTGCAATTGGGCTTTTGGAGGTTCTTTGCATTCTTGGCCTTATCGATGCAATCATGCTTTTTCATGGGCCTGTCTCTCCGATTATCTTCCTGGCCTCCCAGATGGGCTCCCATATCTCATCTATTCCATCGGGGAGCAGATCTTTCGTATCAGGATGACTCTTAAGATCCTGAATAAGGTGGTTTAAGTCGTCGAGTCTTCGTTTATCCCGTGCTAATGCTCGGATCATGCACTCGAAGAGAGGAACCATACCTGGGGAAGTCCATTTCCCGCCATTGGCCTGCCCTGTCATAATTCCTATCGTGCTCTCCGGGTTGGACCGTCCATCAAGAGAGAGAAGAAGCAGCATAAGCCTAAGCACCTGGCTTTTGTCCTTCAGCATAGCCCGAAGTATGCGCTCATTTCTATCTTCAGGTGCCCCTTTGAGGGGCAGCTTTAGGACAAATCCATCTGCCAGCCGTTTGTTCTCTAAAATTATAGTTGATTCAAAGGCGAAGAAAGCTGAGATCTCCTTATCCTGCAGGTGCCTGAATTCTGTTGAAGCGCCGGGAATTGATGAGAGATATACAGATCTTGATTTTTGCAGAGTGATTGGCCTGATTGTTACAGTAGCTTCTTCAGGAAGGATTGGCAGTTTCCCCTCTATGGAAATACTGAAATGATCATCGTCATCCCTGGATAAATTTGCAGTAAGATTTGCTTTTATCAACACATTTCTGATCTTGTCTGCCAGATGCTTCAAAGACTCCATCTCATCCACTGGAGCAATATCGGTAATCGTGTATGGATCAAGAAGAGTTCTTAAACTGGCTTGCGTTCCATTTTCCGCCTCTTTGCCGCCATTTAGTATCGCATCTATGCCACAGAACTTTTTTCTTCCTCGCAGTTCCACAAGGAATTCTACATTTACCTGGAAGGCGGCATCCGTGGCATTAGCTGACCCTGTCCATATTCGGCCCTGGCTGCCTGCATCAGCAACATAGAGTTTTGCATGCAGCCCTTCGAGGTTATCGTCCAATGCAGTTATACGATCTCCCTCGGCATCCATTTGTCCTTGGCTGGGATCGATAAATCCAGAAGTATCCTCCTGCACAACGAATTCTTCTTTGAGGCAATATATATCCGAGAATTGCCTTAGACTATCGGCTTTAATCTTCTGAAGGCTATCGAATCTGGATATCAGCGCAGATCCTTTTCCCAAAGATGCAAAAAAATCGAGTCGTCCCTCTGATAAAAAGGGGGATACTACCAGGATTTTATCGATTCTATCTGAGAACGGATTGGATCGCCGGTCGCCGATACCAAGAGGATAAAATATCATTTCATCAAAGCCTTGGGGAAGATTAAAGGATACCCTTCGAACCTCATGTTGCGTCAAGTCAATCCTTTTCTGCAGCTCCTCTGGCACACCCGTTTCTACCATTCCTGGAAGAGAAGCCAGAAAATCCCCTAAGGGATGATTCGAGGCAAAAGCCCTAACTCTGTTTTCCAGGATTCCATCAAGAACCAAAGCCGTATCCCATGACCTGTCGTAAGTGAGATTTCTGCTCAGACATAGAAAACGGTAGACGACAGGTTCGTCCTCAGAAATGTATCGTAGAACCCAAACCTTGGGATGAAAGACTGATCCTTCGAGGGGTGGATGTACCTGGAAAACAGAATCTTCCAAATATGTATAGAGCGGCTGACCATACTCTTTGGGGATATGAATTCTGCCTTCCTGGCAGAAGATGCTGATCCTCCCTGCATATCTTCGAATTGACTCTATGAGCGCTAGTGGATCGGGCGATCCATGATCGCACTCGGCCTCGAAGAGCGTAAAGCCAAGCGGCGCTGTCATTAGAGCCAAAAGATCGAGAGAGAATGTCGTGCCAATAGCGAAATCGAGGCTATAGCTATCTGGAGGTCTGAGGACCTCAAGAAGGTGTCTCCGATCGTAGGGATCTAGCATCAGGACCTCCGAAGCCCCAATAATATATCTGAAATGATAGTCTCCGCGGGCCTCCATCTATACCTGAGCCTTCCGGTGCCAGCTTGCCCGTTCCATCTGGCCAGAGCATCAGGATTGTCAAGCTTTGAGAGGTTGTGTTTCAAGAGGCTCTCCCTATCGTGGATCAGCTTCCTGGCAAAGTCATCCTTTGCGATTCGTTTGGCCCCTCCCGGAGACAAGGCCATCTGTAGCCATTGATTTACAAATCGCCACGTTAGGCCTGTTACTCTTGCACCCTCGTTGTATAATATCTCCCAGAACCGCCTTCTATAATCCCAATGATTCATGTCATCACTGCGGAACTGAAGATAGTCTGCCCATTCTCTAAATTCTTCTTCATAGTAGCTCGTCAGGCTTTCCTGCACTTGGCCGGTTAATACATCCATTTTTTCGGCAAGCATGAGATTATAAAGGAGGGAAGCGCCATTAATGGCATCTGAGAAGTTTCTGGCATGCAAAATTTTCTCTTGGATTGGCTGGGGAAGGTCTGGGCAAATGGGATGATCCCATAGAAAGGCCACTGATTTTATTGGCATGTCCGAGTCCAAGAGGTGTGCAAGCATTGTATTTGGCTGTCTGGCCAATACTCTCTCTTTCAGATAGCAGGCTTCTTCATATGTCAAGTCAAAAGAGGCTCTGGCCGGGAAGTCGGAAGGTGCTTGAGGAAGCCCGGGATGCCAGTTATGATATCTTTCGCAGCCATCGATCTCTTCTTCATAGCTATGGGAGATATCCTTGAGATGTCTGTAAAAAGCATCTAGAGAACGGTGATAGTCAGAGACGGTGTAAGGACAGAGCCTGATACCCCAGGCTTCAAGACCCCGCCAATAGATATTGCTCGGAAGCCGCTTGAGGTTTTTTTTCGCTTCTTTGCCTATTACACCATTGGTGTCAATCGACTCCAAAAGGGCATAGATCAGCCGCACCTCTTCATCCCTTGCTCTTTTTTCTATCTTCGAGGAGAGGACCTTCTTCTCCTCCAGGCTCCTGTATATCCATGGCACAAACAGGAAATACCTGGCGCGGGTCTGGATAACGCTCGTCCCAGGAAAAAACATATCCGAGAATGCATCTCTAATGACTCCAATTCCAAGCTCATCTCGAGTTTCATGATCCTTGAAAGTGCTCAGGATATCTAGCATCTCTTGGCGTTCTTTCTCGGAATAGTCCAGCCAGGTGAAGGTTGAAGCCATTTTAAACCATATCCAACATTTTCTAGACCGAAAATTGACTTTATTCGAATATTCAATAATTTAGCGGTTGGAAGATAGCTGGTAGTCTACTCCGAAGCAGCACAAATTACAACCTATAATGATTCATGACCAGCTTCCGTGAAAACCATTTTAATAATAGCTGCCTATTTGCATCTGGACTGATGCCCAAATGACCGATAACGACAACCTCTCCCGCGCCTGCAGCTCATCGCCTCCGGCCAGCTCGACCAGGCCCGCATCTACCTGGAGGAGCTGCTCCGCCAGGATCCCGAGAATTCCGACCTGCTCTACAACCTGGGCCTCTGCTACATCGATATGGGCCATATCGATCAGGGCATGCAGCTTCTGCAGCGCTGCCTCCAGATCGCTCCCGGACATAAGCAGGCCCACACAGCACTGGGCGCCGCCTACCAGCGCCAGGGCGACCTCCAGCGGGCCAGGGAGCACACGGTGCAGGCTCTGGCCGCCGATCCCGAGGACCCGGTGGCCCTCAAGAACCTGGGAGCTATCATAGGCAAGGAGGGCGACAGCCTGTGGGCTCTGTACTACCTGCGCAGGTCCTACCAGATCGACCCCAAGGACCCACAGACCGTGTACGGGCTGGCCTATGCCTGCCTGAAGCTGGGCGATGCCGAACAGGCTCAGAGGCACTTCCAGGAGGTGCTGGATATGCGGGCTCCCGAGGGCCTGCAGCGTCTGGCCAGGGACGGCCTGCGAGATATCGCCGCCCGCAAGCTGAAGGCCAGGGGGCCCAGGCTGGATGCGGTCTTCTATCTGCTGGATGCCATGAAGCTGTTCCGCGGCCGGTCGATGGATCAGGTCCGGGAGATCACCTTCGAGATCGGCATGCTGGGAAGGCAGGGGCTGGACATCAACGACCCTCAGGAGACGCACGTTCTGCGCTCGCTGCCGGGGAGGACTTTTTCCGCGCTGGAGCTGGTGTGCATCATGTACGCCGGCTTCAAGAGGATCGAGCCGGGGATGGATATCGGGCTGGATCTGAGCGAGGAGTGGGGGATGGCGGAGAGACTGGCAAGAGAAGAGGATGTAATTTGAAGCGTCAGTTGCCGGTCTGAATCCCCATTTTCTCTTCCTGGATTTTCTTCAAGGTCCGGCTATGCTTGTCCTTCCAGTCTATGCGCCCGTTGGCCGACCTGCCCTGGACAACTCCTGCTGCCGTAGATGGAGAATTGAAGAGATACTCCTGAGTGAACTCCAAGTGGTCTCCTTGGGGAACCATCACGCCCTGGGATTGGAGGTCTCTTCTCAGGTCAGATAGGTAATGGTGAATGGAGGGGACCTCGGAACAAACCGCGGTCGATCCTTTGATAACGACGAATCCCTCTGCCGTTTCATAGCCTCGTGCAATGATCCCCTTCGCCTCAATCTTTAATTCATGCCTCGAATTGCTCTTTTCGGTGACGATGTTCTCGAAAACTGTTAGGCCTAACAGAGGAAAGATGCTGAGAATATCCGCCAGGAAGCTCTCTGCATCGGCGGTCTCGGCTTCGGATAAAGCAGGCCTCTGGGGAATGTTTGCGTTATCTAGAGTGGCCCTCCTGGCCTGCCAGGCCATCTCCAACAGTCTGGCCTCTAGATGCTGAACATGGGCCTTGTTCAGGCTGTTGTCGGTGGACACGAAGAAGACCGCCCAGGTCCAGAAATCTCTTTCTGCATAATGCCGCTCTAACCTATGACCTACCGGGTCGCCTTCACCGACATATATTTTATCACGCACATCTTCTTCCTTGGGGCCAACAAGGACATAGACTCCGGGCTGCGAGAACTCTTTACGGCTCTTCACTGCTGGCAGGATAGATCGCGGGCAAACTATGCCGCAGCCGTTCCAATTGGATTTGGAGATTATGCGCAGGCCACCGGGATTACCATCCGGGCAGAAGATGCGGATGGAAAACGGCTTCCTCATTGACATCTGCAGAGAGTAGTCCAAGATATCGAACTGGCCACTGCCTGAGGAATGATTCAAGTCAGATATCCTCCTCAAGGATTTGTCCATTCTCTTTGAGCCAAAGACGTGCATTATCCATAGTAGGTGTTTGAGTTTTCACAATGTTCCAGAAATCGGCAGTGTGATTTGCTTCGATAAGATGAGCCAGCTCATGTACAATCACATAATCGATTACGAACATAGGTGCCTTAATCAGCCGCCAATTAAAATTGACGTTATCCTTCAAGGTACACGAACCCCAACGATAACGGCTATCTACGATCTTGGCCTGCTTGAACTCGACACCCAGGTTGCGGGCATGATGCTCGACACGCGGAAGGATTTTCTCTCGTGCCCGTGCAATATACCAGTCTCGCATTGCATCCTTCCGTTGATTCACATGCGATGCCGGAATCATAAATCCATGGGCAAACTTGATCTCCTTCGAATCGTCCCTAACGATCTCAATTCGATATTGGCGACCTAGGTACAAAGCCGATTCACCGCTCACTAGTTCTTTACCAGGTGGATGAGGTAGCTCCCGATACTTCTGCTTGTGATTCGATTTCTCGAAGATCCACAACTTCTTGGACTCCACAATTCGCTCGATGGCTTCATCAGATGCATGAGAGGGAGCATGAACGACGATAGTGCGGTCTCTTTCTACTGTTATTGTGAGCTTCTTCCTTTTTTCTGATCGCCTAACGGTATAGGATAAATCCATGTTCACTACTCCTCTGCATAGAGGATGATGTCGTTGTTTTTCTGTGCAATCTCCATAACTCGGCTTATAATCTGGTTGCGGTTTCTTATGAGGATCGGAAGGGACTGGAACTCCTGATCGAGCAGAACCTTCTGAATCTCTGCCTTCAGCTTATTGCGCGCTGGGAGACTCTCCCAAAAGCCGGTCAGGCGAAGCTCTAGGTCTATAACATTGAATAGCTTCTGGGTTAATGAGACGAGCAATGCAATTGCCTCCTCGTCCAATTTGCTTTCACCAAAAACCTCACGTCTCATGCTGCGGAAAAACGGCATATGTTTCTTCCTATTGAGGCCGTAGGTCGGCTCTTTGCTAGCGTTTATGATCCTAACACGAAGGTTCTCCAGCTCTTGATAGATCTCGTCCCAGTTATCCCTAAATTTCCTAAAGATTTCTTCAAGAGCCTGGGAGAATGAAGCTTGAAGGTCTGGATCATCATCCAGTTCAACATCGAGATAATGCCGGATGGCATGCTCAACCTCTGCCGTCTTGGTCTTGGTCCGGTTGTGCTTGGCCACTCCCATCTGAAAATCCTCATCCATAATTGAAATCGGTGGCACTTTTTGCTCTATTCCACGAGATTCAAGATATTCGTCAGCGATCGCTCTTAATTTCGGTGGAATGCCCTTCATGCTGAGGCGGTCATCCCGGAAATGCTTGGATGCCAGCACATTTATCTCTGTAAGCTTCTTGTAGTCTCCGATATACTCCAGAGCATGGCGTGAAGGAAAAACCAGGTTCAGGGATTTGGTTAGCTCCCGGAACAACCTGATGAATTCAAAGCGAAGATCTTCATCATAGAAAACATCAAAGAATGCGTCGTGATCCGAAAGGTCGGTTAGGCCGTGTTTTTTCAACAGGTCCATGATCTCAGAGTAGCTTTTTGCAAGATCTTGCAGCTCCTTATCGGGACAGCTTAAAGAATCAATAATCTTTTTCTGTTCTCTCTCATCATAAGCATCGATGGCCCTCTTGAGATGGTGGCCAATGCCGACATAGTCAACCACAAAGCCCTTGTCCTTGGATTCGTCCGCCACACGATTGACGCGGGCGATGGCCTGCAGGAGATTGTGGGCAACGATGACCTTGTCCAGGTACATCACCTGTTCAACCGGTGCATCGAATCCAGTGAGCAGCATATTGTTGACTATCAATATGCCCATATCTCCTCTGACGCCTTCATCTTCGCTTCCGAAGGCCATCTTGAAGCTCTTGATGCTCGATTCATGCCGGGATTCATCCGTATAAGGCTTCATGTGCGGAAGGTCATCATTGCTGCCGGAGATGATGACATCAGTCTTCATGGCCTTAAGCTGATTCAGATCCAGCCTCCTGGGATTGTTCTTCTCCAGATCAGCAATTGCTAAAGCCAGGGCCTCATCAATGTTCTTCTTATATCGGACTGCAGCCTCCCGCGAGGTAGCGACGACCTGGGCCTTGAAGCCGTTCGGATAGACATGAGTCAAGTAGTGGGCGATCATGTCCTTGGCTTTAGCCTTGATTGTTTTATCCGCCTCCAAATAGGCGTCCCGCGAGCCGTAGCCAAGGATCTGAAGCCTCTCAGTCAGATTATAATCGCTGAAAACATCAGCAAAGGCGGTATCCATCCCAATTGGATCTGCAACTTCTGCGTTGTGGGTTCTGCCCTCATAGACTATCTGCAGAGTAACGCCGTCATCGATAGACTCTCGCATGGTGTATTTATCTATGTAGTCACCGAAGACCTGTTCAGTTTTATCGATTGGTGTTCCGGTGTAGCCAATCTTGGTCGCATTGGGAAGGCCCTTATCTAGGTTTGCACCCAGCATCTTATACTGTGATCGATGGGCTTCGTCGGTCATGATCAAGATGAAGGGGCTAGGATTGAGTTCTGGGAAGATCTCTTTAAGTTCGGCCTCACGGAACTTGTGGATCATGGCCATGACCAGGTTGGAGCTGTCGTCCCGGAGCAGCTCTTTGAGCCTCTTGATGCTTTTTGCCACCTGCACAGTGAAACCTATGTTCTGGCTGGTCTCGGAAAGCTGCTTTTCAAGCTGGGTGCGGTCGGTGACAAAGACTATCTTCCATCTGGAGAGCTCTGCATGGCGATACATCTCTCTGACCATGAACATCATGGTCAGAGATTTGCCCGAGCCCTGAGTATGCCAGACGATACCGCCACGCTCCCTCGGATTCTTTCCTTCCAGGAGACGCTTCAATGCCAACTTGACCGCTCGAAACTGCTGGTAGCGGCCCACGATCTTGATCATCTGGCCTTTGTCGTTGTTTGAGAAGAGGGTGAAGGTGCGGATCAGGTCGAGCAGGTTATCCTGATCGAGCATTCCTGCCACAAGGCGCTGCTGATCGTTTGGGCTGCCTGCACCGTGCTCCAAGTCGTCCACGGTGCGAGGATAGGGATCGGACCAACGATAGAAGTATTTCTCGCTGTGGGTGGTAATGGTGCCGAATTTAGCCTCCTGGCGGCAGGTGGCCACCACAAACTGGTTGTAGTAGAAGAGAGGCGCGTTGCCCTCGCCCTTCTCGCCGCGCTGTTCGCTGTAGCGCATCATTTGATCGATGGCTTCAGGGATTGGGTCCTTGACCTTGGGCGATTTGCACTCGATTACCACCACCGGCAGCCCGTTCAAGAAAAGCACAATGTCCGGGAGGATGTGGTGTTCTGTGCCAAGGATGCGGACTTTTAGCTGGCAGACGGCGATGAAGCTGTTGTTGTTCTTCTGCTTGAAGTCTACAAAGCGGACGGTGGGGCTCTTCTCTCTTGTCTGGCGGTTCTCGCTGACGCTGGTGTTCTCCAGTAACATTTGAAAAAGGTGCAGGTTATTCTCCAGCAGCCCGGTGCTCGGAAAGCTGGCAGTGAGCTGCTTGATGACCTCTTCCACCTGATCCTCTGCCATCCAGGGATTGATGACCTTGAGCTGGTCCCGTAACACCGAGTACATCACCACCTCGGTGAAGCTCTGGCGGTGGCTATCAGAGGGTTGTTGTTTCTTATCGGTGAGGTCGATGATCTCCCAGCCGAGGCCGCAAAGCTGATCAAGGAGAGGCTTCTCGACGTGGTTGCGTTCGTCGAGCTTTATATGAGCAGGGGTTTTGTCCATTTTCATGTGCTGGCCTCCTCCGGTTTGGCAAGCAAGGCAGTCACTCGGCGCTTGCCGGTGAGCAGATCTTGCATGAGGGCAGTCTTGAGGGAGCGTAGCTTGGCCAGATGGACTTTAAGTGCAGTATGATCTGCATTCATGCAGGCAAGATATTCTTCAATCACTCGTTGTTCATTCCGAGGGGGAACAGGCAATCTAGTGGTCCGAATTGTCTCAGATTTGATCGCACCCATGATACCACCTTGCTCATCTTGGGCAAAATGGCTTAATACCCAGGGGGAATAGTTTACCTGATAACAGGCTAGCGCAGCAGAATATTTGAGCGGATCGAGAGAGATTGTCCAAACATGTTTTGAAGATAATGCTTCACCAATATCATCCGGTACTACACAGCAGCGACCAACTGTCCCCATGATAGTGATCATGATATCTCGTGGACGAACAAGATAGCGTGCTAATTGACGAGCTTTCCGAGGGGGAACAAATCTTGTATAGTTTCTTCGGAAATCTTCAGGGAATATATTATCAATTCCCAGTAGAGGAATCCCTGATACAGCAAGTTCATCTTTTCGAAGCGCACTTCCGAAGGGCCCGCTCCTCATCGCAGGATCTACACTCGCTAAGCAATCTTTAATAATAAGGATATCCCATCCGACAGGAATCCGTCCCAGAGGTGAGTCCTTGAACTCATGAGTCTCTTCAGAACGGAGATTGCCTTGATCATCGATGCCGCGGGTGAGAAGATCCTGCATCAAGCCAGTCTTAATGCGCTGCTGCTTGGCGATCAATGCCTCCGTCTGCTCGATGGCCCGGTCCGCGGTCGAGAGAATTTTGGCGATCTTAATTTGTTCAGGTTTGAAAGGTTCGAAGAGCTTAATTTTATAAAGAACTTCCTTGTCAACATGTGGTATGCCGGAACCTGATGTCTGACCTTTGAGGTAATTTTCCCATTTCTTGAGCGCATAGAAAAAATAATCTTTATCAAATGAATCGATGTGATGTGCTCTGCTCATTGTCGAAGCGAGAACTCCATTTCGTGCCCTGAATATTTCACCAGCGTTGGAACCGTCCCATAAGATAATAGTCTCCCCATCTGATACCCTAACTGCATTAGCGCTTGGCTTTGCTAGTTCGCCTCCTGCATTTCCTCGGAGGTATTCAGGCGTTAAATATAATTCAGCGTCTGGGCCTAAATAGGGATGCTGGATCGGAGGCTTCCCTTTATCAAGTGTCACAACCGAGCCCAGTAATCGAGTTTGGCCTGAAGAACTCATTATACATACCCCATTTCTCGCATGAACCTGTCCAGCGTCTTGAGAGATCTTTCTCTCTCAGCCTCCAGTTCTTGGCTGCTGACAGCATATTTGTTCCACAGATTCTCGACTCCATGAATCAAGCCGCGTTTCTCAGCATTCAGATAGCGTTCCAGCTCAGCGCGACCGATGTCATAGATCTTCTTCAGAATGATCCTGCGTGCCTCTTCCTCCGAAAGCTGTCCTCCGATCTCGGCCAATAGGGCATCGGTTTGGGAGATGCGCGCCGCCAGTATCTCTTTGTCCTTATTGATCGCCTTGATCTTCTTCTTGTCCGCCTTGTTTCCAGGATCAAGCCCAGAGAGCTGGGAATCGGCCTGTTTGATCATTGCCTGGCTCTCGGCTTTGAAAGACTCTCCACCAAGGCGTTTGAGCTTCAACTTATGCTCCAGCTTTTCGCTCTTCTCCTTTTGCTTGGCCTTGGCCTCTTTGATTCGCTTCTCGATGGACTTGATGATCTCCTCTTGATCCCTGAGTTGCTTCATCTCCTTCCTGGCCAGATCGCTCTTGCTCTCCTTGAGCCCCTCAATTAGCTCTTTGAGGGCCTTCTTCATGGTCGCGGCGGTGACTTTCTCCTCCTCTTCCGGCTCATAGGAGGTAACATCCTGGGCCGTTTCCACTGCCTCAGCCAGCTCACTCTGGGCTTCGCTTATGCTGGCCTCCAGGGTCTCAATAACGCTTGCCTCCGCCTTGAAGAACTCCTCGATAAGGTACTCATCAGGGATCAAGCTATGATGCCAGCCCATTGAGACTATGGTCTTAAGATCATAGCGTATCTGCTGCCACCAGTTGACAAAAACGCCGGCGCTCTTGAACTCGTCCAGTACACCTAATGGGACCATCTGGTGCTTCAGGCCGGCCATCAGCTTCGAGCGCACCTCCGGGATCTTCTTGCCTCCATTCCTGGCGTATTGAAGCTGTGCAAAGTCGTCCCTGGCTGCAGTCCACCACTCTTCAAGAGCATCAAAGTGATCTGCAAAGGTCTTCTGCAGCGCAAGATTGCTCTCCATTGTAGTCTTGATTGCCGACCTGCTGTCGAAGCTATCGCAAAAGGCCAGATAGCCTGCCCGTCTCTCTTCCTTCAGGGGAGCAAATAGAGTGTCCCGATCAATGCCAAATCGAGCGAAGTCGGAGGCACGGGCCTCAACCTCCGTCTCGGGGATGCCGCCTATCAGATGGGCCTGCACGTCCTCAGGCTCGGGATCTGGGGTGTTGTCCACATAACGGCGGATGTTGAGGTTATAGTCGTGCTTCTCCACGATCTCCGCCTTGTCAACCAGGCGGCTGTATTTGGGGATCTCTCTTTTGTGAGTGAAGACGAAGTCTATCTTTTCAATGTCCTCAGGGCGGAGCTTGTTCTGGGCCTTGCCCTCGGCGTACTCTCTATCGGCATTGATAAACAGTATTTTGTTTTGAAGCTTGTCAGACTTGTTTTTATTGCAGACCAGAACACAGGCAGGGATGCCTGTGCCATAGAAAAGTCCGGGTGGGAGGCCGATGATAGCCTCGATCATATTGTCGTTGATCAATAGTTCACGGATCAGCTTCTCTTTGCCCCCTCGGAATAAAACGCCATGTGGCATGATGGTAGCCATATGGCCGTCTGGCTTGAGGCTTGCCAGCATGTGCTGGACAAACATCAGATCAGCCTTCTTTCCGGTTTCATGACACCATTCCCGGAATCGATTTGGGAATTTCATGTTAGCCCGGCTGTAATTTTGAGAGAACGGCGGATTGGCGAGAACCAGGTCGAACTGACGCACCTGGCCGTTTTTAAGGAGCATCGGATCCTCCAGCGTGTCGCCGTTCTCAATGGTAAAGCGGGTTATGTTGTGGAGAATCATGTTCATAATGCAGATGGACCAAACAGTGCCGTTGGAGTCCTGGCCAAAAAGTGCCAGGTCATTGGAATTTTGCCCCTGCTCCTCGACGTACTGATAGGACTGAATCAAGAAACCGCCTGAGCCGACAGTCGGGTCGTAGATCTCATTGCCAGCCTCAGGCTTGGTGATCTGAACCAGAAGGCGCACAACTTCCGCAGGTGTGTAGAATTCGCCGCCTTTCTTCCCGGCGCTGTCGGCAAAGTACTTGATAAGGTACTCGTATGCTGCGCCGAGCAGATCTGGAAACTCGAAGTTACCATTGACCAATACAAAACGAGGCTGGTTAAAGTGGTCGAGTAGTTCCTTCCACTTCTGGTCTGGGATCTTGGTCTTGCCTTTGACTGCATTGAAGTTGATGTTATTCTTCAGGACACCGGCTAGAGCATCGTTGTTATCCTCAATCGCAGCTATTGCCTTGTTCAGCATGTTGCCGATATCATACTTGAGATCCTTAAGCGCCGGGACGAGCTCTCCATTCTCATCTGTCCAAGACTCATTCCAGCGGGCTCTAACAGGAACAAAAAAGGTCTCGCCGTAGGAGTTTTTATCCTCCAGAAGCTCTGCAATTAATTCCGGCTGATCTTTCAGATGGGCATAATCCACATTACGGAGTTGTTCGCGCTTGAGGTCGAATTCATCGGATAGCCGCTTGATGAATAGCATCCCAAAGATGAATTCCTTGAACTCGGAGGCGTCCATCTTGCCACGGAGGATGTCCGCAGACTTGAACAAGAAAGATTCAAGTTGTGAAAGTGTGATTTTTTCGGTTGTCATTAAGCAAAGCCTCTGCTGTTACTGCAAGAATTCGTTCAAAACATATACTGCTTACCCTCTTCTATTCTCACCACGTTCTCGAATCTCTCCTCAAACCACGCCCCCGCCTCAGTATGAACCGGCACAATCCAGTCTGGATCGATCTGCTCAATAGCCCAGGCGATATCCTCGCCCGATGCGTGTCCGGAGGCATGGTAGCGCCCATCGAAGCTCAGCTCCTCTTTCTCATCCACCGAAAATCCGCATGATCCGATGCCGAAGCGCTGCAGCCACTGCCACAGCCTGTGGAAATCGATTTCCATCTCCTCGTTGAAGGCCTCGCAGGCCGAGTAGATGTAAGTCCCGCCCTGCGGCTTGATGTCCAGCAGGTGCTTCATATCGAAAAAGGAGAAGCAGAGGATGTAGTTCTCCGGGCTCTTTCTGATAGAGGCGTGATCCACATAGCGGTCTCCGTACTCGGCCTGAACCACCTCCTGCTCCCATTTCCGCCTCGATTTATCTCCAATCTCCTGATAGATCCGCAGCCCTTCGGTGCTGTAGGATCCACCGATGCAGCTCAGGCTGTGCAGCATGTAGAGGTCCTTGGCCATGGCCACCAGCTCCCGTCCGGTCTTCCTGGCTATCTCCTGGAAGGACTCCAGCCGCTCGAAGTTGCGGGGCGAGAAGTCGGCGATCACCAGGCCCTTTGATTCCTCCACTGCCTCCTGGCAGGCCTCCTCCACCGACTGCTCGGAGGTCCTCTCACCCTCGGAGGGACCGGCCCGTGTGCCTTCAGTGATCAGCACCGAGGCCTCTTTGGCCTGCCGGATGAACTCTCGGGTAGACTGTTCCTTTTTGCCGTGCAGCCGAAAGTCGCCGGTGTAGGCCACGGTGGTATCGCCCCGCAGGATGTAGGCCACCGCTCCAAAGATGGAGTGGTCCACGGGATGGGCAGAGATTTCGAAGGGAACCTCTAAGGCGGCGTCCTCGAAGCAGCAGCATTTCCCTGGATCCAGCTTCTTGGCATTCTTGCCGTTCTGGCCGGGCTTGCAGGATAGGAAGTTGGTCAGAGCTTCGCAAGGCTCTCCAATGCAGCAGAAGTCCCGGCCCTGGTAGTTCATTTTTGCTGATGAAAGATAGAGGCCCAGCTCGTCTGAGGGCTGGCGGGGAGAGAAATAGGCGGTGTCCGACTCCAGAGATGATATGCCAGCATCCTGCATGCCTTTCATGATAACGATGCTCTCCGGAGAGGCCACCACCGGAATATCCTTTCTGAGCATGCCGATGTTCCCGCAGTGGTCGAGGTGGGCATGGGTGAGGAGAACTGCGGCCACGTTCAGGGTGGGGTACTGGCTGATGGACAGGTCGGCTGGAATCAGGTCCGAGCGATAGATATTCAACTTGGGCAGCAGGTCCAGGTACATGAGGTCGTGGATGCCGCGGGTGTCCCGGCTCTTTAAGAACTCCTCGTAGAATGCTCCGTATTTGCCGAAGTTCTTGCCGAAGTCCAGAAAGACTCCCTTTCCGCCCTCCTCAAGGTAGATCTTGTTTCCCCCGATGCCGTGGGCTCCATCGTAGACCGTGAGCGATACCGTTGATCTCTCCCTCCTAGCCAATTAGGGAATCGATCAGGGACAATATAAGTCTTTATGAGAAAAATGGTTATGAATTGGAGGTAAATATAAAAGGAACAGAGGAATTCAACCATGATAAATCCACCAAATCGACCCGCTGGTAGAATGCTAACAGATGACTCGCGTGCTATGAACACTTTGAGCTGCATGTGGGAAGAGGGCAAAAGCGCAGCAGAAATCGCAAGGATGATCGGTTATCCGCTTCGGGTTGTAAGACTAACTATCGACCAATTGATTAAGGATGGAACGCTAAAACCAAAACCTTAGCCTTTGATGGAGATGACGAGTCCGATACGAGATAACAGGCGCCAAGGTCGATCTGAAAGTGTTCAACTCACTGCCCGGCGAATGGAGAGATGATATCAAAGACAATAATGCTATCAAGCATTAATCATTAGTATGTGATTAATATGAAGCTACCTAGCGAAATTAATTCGATAAACGATGCTCTAAAAATTGGTGCCTCTTTTTCGCATGGCTGGTTTAGAGGTCATGATCAAGCCTATAACAATCTAAATCCTAAAGTATTCAGGAATGATTATCCACCCCATTATGAGTTTTATTTTATACAAAAGTTTAAAATACATGCTCCAATAATTGCGGGAAGCGTCCCTGATTCGAGAGACTTTTTATCTTGGCTCGTCTTAGCCCAACACTTTGGCCTGCCAACAAGGCTGCTAGATTGGACAGAGAGCATTCTTATTGCCTTATGGTTTTCAGTCAATAGTATTCCCACCCCTACTTCGACAATGAAGGTGCCAGAGCGATCGAAAAAAAATACAGCTCGGAAGGAAAAAGATTGCGCAGAATTGTGGGCAATGGATCCGGCTTCTCTAAACAAGCATCATAAAAACGAATATCTTCATGATGATATAGCACTTAGTGAGAATTTGCTGGTCCAATATCTAGCAGAACAGCCAATGGTAAGAGAAGAGTCAATGTACCAAGAAAAAGTAAAAAATGACTGGAAAGAATCGTATGGCCAGGATTTTGAATTCCCCAAGTATCCTATAGCTTTTATGCCACAAAAAACCTTTCAAAGACAAGCATCGCAATTGAGTGTTTTTACGATCCATCCGAAACCAGATGGAAATTCAATTGAGCATATATTACATAACAGAACAGATTTATCTAGATTTACAATACCTGAAAAATCCAAGGAAAAACTTAGAAAAGATTTATCGGATCTTGGAATAACAAAAAGAATGCTGTTTTATGACCTGGAATCGATATCTTACGATATAATAAAAGAGGTACCTCGCTGAATTGTGTGCGTGAGATCCCATAGGGATTATCTACTCTGCTTGAAGTGGGCGCCGAAACTGATCGCTTGTTCTCTATGGCATACGACTCTGGAGCCCAACGTTCGCCAGAATATCTTATGTGCCAATGATCAGTCTCTCTTTATGATGTGGCACAAAACACCGCCCCGCCCTCACATCCCCGTCGGCCTGCTTTTCCCCACATACCTGCTCCTATTCTTCCCATCCTTCCGATAGTAATAATACCAGTATGGCCCGTGCAGCTGCCCGCCCGGCCTGGCGCAGCGGCAGGTGGGCTTCCCGCACTTCACCTTCTGCAGCACATAAGAGCCGCCGCCCCTGGCAGGCTCGACCTCCAGAACCTCGGCACCCCTCCTCTTGGCCCGCTCCTGAGCCTCCAGCTGGGCTTCGAGCTGCTCAATCTCGGCATCGATCCTGGCCCTCTCTTCCCGGAGCGCATCCAGCCTACGTTTGAGGCCATCGGAATCCATGCTGTCTTATATGTAATTCCTGGCAGATCAAGCTTGCTATTACATATAAGATAATGAGGATGACGCCTGCTGCACGCTTTTCTTGACATCATCTTCTAATACCCCGGCCTTTCAGCTCATGCTATCTTATATGTAATCCTCTACATCCAGGTGAATTTTACACATAAGAAGATTAGAGCTATATTCTCATGAAACATCAATCTTATATAATTGATTGACAATTAATGAGATTCAATGCACTTCAGCGAGAGCGAGATTGAGGTTCTGGTCCTCGTTGCCGGATCTGAGCACGCTCAGCACCCAGGAGACCTATCCCGGGCCTTGAACCTCCGCCCTGAGACTCTTTCCAGGGTGATTACCAGCCTGGCAGACAAAGGGTTGCTGGAGCGGGAGGGCAAAGAGATAGCCCTGGCCGGGACCCCTGCTGCCGAATGGTTCAAGAAGCTCTACTTCGCCCACCGGGCCTCGCCTCTCCCGCTCCTGCTCGCTGACAGGAAGGTGGATGTGCTCTCCCGGATCGAGAGCGCACAAAAGAGCGCCGAAGATCTGGAGAAAGAGACGGGCATACCGAAAAAGACCATCTACCGCTATCTCAAAGATTTTCTCCGGCTGGGTGCAGTGAAGCGCTCCCGTAAGGGGAGAACCTACCTCTACTCGGTCAACAGCCGCCTCTGGCCGGAGATCACCGGCTTTGTGTCATCTCTTCTTGAAACCATGGCTCTGTCCATGGTCCCCCGCGAGGCCCTGCTCATCAAGAACTACAGGGACAGCGTGCTCTTCAAGAGCATCCGGGAACAGGATGCGACACCCACTGCCTTCTCCGCCTACGAGGATTACGGGATCGAGCTGGGCCTGCGGGACAACTACTATACCCTGCCCAAGAGGGAGCTGTCCATCCAGGAGGTGTTCGTCCACTCCCTGGACTCAGCAGGCGAATTCCAGCAAAAGCTATTCTGTATACTGTTCTACCTGAAGAACAAGGATAAATTGCAGGATGTCGATCATCCCATGATGGCGGACATAAAAGCGGTGCTGCAGGGCGAGAAGATCAAGGACTATCCCTCTTTGGAGGACATCGAGGACCGGGCGGATCTGTATGAAATCGAGATCTGATCTCATATCCAGGCGTGAGGAGGTAAACGAGCTGTTCGAGCAGCTCGGCCAGGTTCTGGATCAGAAGGTAGAGGCGCTGCTCATAGGCGGAGCAGTTATGCTGGAGCTGGGGCTAAAAGACGCCACCAAAGATATCGATGTGGTCTGCAGGGATGAGTCAGATCGATCCAGGCTTCTTGAGGCCGCCGGGAGCTTGGGCTTTCAGATCATCGGGCCCCAGAAGAGACATGCTCGGTTGGGCGTCAACCGGCTGGCAGTGAAGGGAGGGCGAAACCTGGACATCTTCGCTGGCCGGATCTCCTATGACTTCGGGCTCTCCGAGGCTATATGGCAGAGGGCTGCTCGAACCAGGCCTTTTGGAATGCTGGCGGTCAGGGACGCTGCTCTGGAAGATGTCTTCGTCATGAAGCTGATCGCCAACCGGCCCGGAGATGCTCGAGATTGTGCTGCGTTGTTCTCAGCCGTCCTGGACTTGGATGCCGTCTTCCAGGAGATAGAGGCGCAGTATCGCAAGCCAGGGGCAGTGGAGCAGAAGATCTGGATCACCTATATCGAGGAGGGCATCGGCAGGCTGGAGGAAGAGCACGAGCTGGTGATACCCATTGCGGACCAAATTTCTGAGCTGGCGGACGAATATCGGGAGAGGCTATATGCGGATATCGAGAGCCGCAACAGGCAGGCGAGAATATGACTGACCAAAATCGCAAATACATCAAGAAGGAGATCGGGAGGCTGCTATCCGAGATCTGGCGGATCAAGGGGCTGGCGGAGCAGGAGTACGGTCCCAATCATCAGATCACCAGGAAGATATCCAGCATGCATGCGGATGCGCAGATATTGCTGAAAGAAATATGAAACAAATAATCGATAGAAGCACCAACCAGTCCTTCGTTTGAATAATCCAATAATGAGAGGATGCAGATGATTAGAAGCTTGGTTGGCATGGTAACAATCGCTATAGCCTTAATAAGCATAGCAAGCGCTGCGGATTCTATTTACGAGCTGAACTCTGAATTTAACGGGAGTTTTAGAAATGCGAGAAATTTAGGAGCGTCGTCATTGCTCCTGGTAAACTCCGAATCAGAAAATGTCACTCCCCAAAGCCCGGATATGAATTCAACTATAGAATTCGCTAGATCTCTGAGAATTCCGAGGGAAATGAGCCTATTTGAAGCATTGGCGGTGGTTTCTAAATATAATTTATATAAAATAGATGCTACTATCCCGGAAAGGATTGGAGAATACAACAGCTCAGAAATTGGTGGAATAGAATACACATTTAAGCTCAATAGTGTAGTTGTACCAGAACTGGCAATCGTGGTGGGAGAAGCAAATAATCTCTCAAGAGAATCGTGGGGAACCAGAGAAGTTTTCGCATTCAATGTTAAGTTGACTGAGGACGATTTGCCGAGTGGCATTATAAACCCAATAAATCCAGCCTTCACTTTTAAAGAAGGATTTTGCCTGTTAGAACTCGTACCTAAGTATGTGATTAAGGGGAGGGAACTCTACGAGTTCATCGAACCTGAAATAATGACCGCTAATACATCATTCAATAATGACAAGCTGAGGTATTTGGGTGAAATAAAAAGGTAAATATTACAGGTAGCTACGATCCTCAATTATCCTTCCGCAATACGTTAATTGCTGTTACCGTCTCGCTTTTGCCTAGCAGGGACGGAACTACTTTCATCTTCAGAATCGTGGACTATCCCTTGACCATCCTGCAAAGCTAGGCGAAAGTGCAGAAGATCTGGATCGCCCACTGCCAATTCAGAGATAACCTAAGTTATATCTTGATAAGATTTATATATTATCCAGTAGCGTTATTCTTCGTATAGCATATCGATTTTGGTTGGGAGGCATCAAAATGGTCGAGAAAGGGAAACAGAAGGAGACCAGGAACTTTGCTCTGAGGGACGAGAACGGCAACGAGATTGCAGTATTCACCGGGAGGTCGCCCCGCCAGGCAGCCCTGAAGGCAGCCAATCGAGGCTATACGGACATCAAGCTCCGGGAGCGAGGCACCAAGAAAGTACACGTCTTCGAGGGCAATAGGATTCAGGCGGATAAGCCCAAGAGCGCCCCGGCCTGGATGCCGGACAAGATCTGGAAGCCGCAAGTGAAGAAAACAGGCACCGAGAACCTGACGGAACTCTGAAGCCTGCCAGTAGCATAATCAGAATGAAAGATCTAGGCTGGCGCTCTGAAGATCAGGCCGAACCCTCGATCGCTGCCAGCACTTTTTTCGCCGCCGAGGCCTTCTCCGAACCCGACAGATCCTCTGCCATGTGCTCCAGATCCTGGACGTCGATCAGCCCCATCTTGAACCCACATTTCGCATGTTAACTTCTTAAATCAAGTATTTTTCCTGTTATCGATTTATTAAGCTTAATTATAAATTAACTATTAAATTTCATTTATATTAAGCTGATGGGCCAGATAGCTCTCATCACGACAAATTTTTATCTCCTTACACTGTATCATAAAATCAACTTAATGCCAAAAAAAGCAATTAGAAAATTTTATTTAATTAAATTATTTGTAT
>JABLXE010000017.1 GCA_013178225.1 Methanotrichaceae archaeon | reverse complement strand
AGAACTCAGCAAGGTTTACCTGATCCAATTAAATGATTGTAATATTATCTCAGAAGTACCTAAAAAATTAGAAAGGATAAATGAAAAAATGGGATTGGAGTTATTCCCTAAAAACCGGAGTTAAGGTACGAAAGAATCGTTGCCCAGCTCTCCAAAGTGCACCTTGATTGCGGTCAGATCGCGCTCCCGCACCAGGCGGTCAAGTCCGGCTGCGTCAAAGAGCCTCCCGATCTTCGCCGTCTTGCTCTCCTCTATGCTTCTGGCCCGAACCCGCGCCAAATAGACTTCGCTTTCCATCACTTTTCCCGTTGCTCAATTCATGCTCTATGCGGATAAATCTGTCTTCTACGGCCGAGAAGGATATATCCAATTAGCTCCTAAACTTTAAAAGATATCTGGAGCTGAGCGGCGATGACCGAAAAGAATTATCAGGCATGGGAGGTAAAGGAGTCCGACTATCCTCTGGAAGGATCGACAGAGGATCGGCTAAAGTTTTTGCTTCATTATGCGATCCTGGCTCCGTCCGGCCCCAACACTCAGCCCTGGAAGTTTGCAATCAGCACAAATACCATATCTATTTATGCCGACCTGAGCAGGAGCCTGCCATTCGTCGACCCCAGCAATCGCACCCTTTTCATGAGCGTGGGCTGCGCCATTGCCAATCTGATGGTGGCAGGACGCCATTTCGGCTTCAAGCCCAGGATCAGCTTCTTCCCGCGGGGCCTGGAAAGCGAACTTGTGGCGGAGGCAAAGTTTGAGCGAAATGAAGCCCCTCCGGAGGAGGAGGATGATCTGTTTCCCCAAATAACCAGGCGGTACACCATCAAGCACAAGTTTGATGATAAGCCGGTTGATCCGGCTATTCTGGAGGATCTGTCATCCTGTCTGGGTCCGGGCTTTCACCTGATCTATATGACCAAAAATCAGGAAAAGGAGGAGATGGCCTCCCTGGTCACGCGTGCTCACCATATTCAGCTGGCGGACAGGAATTTCCGGCACAATCTGGGAGTGTGGCTCAGGTCCAACCGGACATCGGATTTCGACGGCATGCCCCTCTACACCTTCGGAGTGCCGGATTGGGTGGCTATGGCCTTTCCTGCCGTCTTCCGGGAGTTCGATCTGAGCGAAGCGGTGATTCACAGGGACTCCGGCCTGATCCGTGGCTGCTCTGCCATGGCGGTGCTGGCATCAGATCGCGATGATCGGCAGGCCTGGACGGAATGCGGACTGATGCTGGAGCGACTGTTTTTGCGGGCCACAAGCTACGATGTCCGGCTCTCATTCTTCAGCCAGCCCATCGGGCTTCCTGAACTTCGCCAGGAGCTGGCCCTCAAATTGAAGCAGAGCTTTCCCCAGCTTCTCTTCGGACTGGGCTACTCGACGCCCGTCAAACACACTCCCCGAAGGCCGTTAGATGAGGTGTTGATCGCTCAATAGCTCAATAGAACGCTCAGCGCTCCCTTTCCTTCTTCTTCCTCATCTCTTCCATAGCTTTTCGCAGATCATCCATCAAGACCGGCTTTCTTATGTAGCCGTCCATGCCCGCGGCCAGACATTTCTCGCGATCGCCCTCCAGGGCATAGGCGGTCATGGCCAGGATCGCCGGCTGGTCGATATCTTTCCTGGAGCGGATGGCTCTGGCCGCTTCCAGCCCGTCTATCTCCGGCATCTGCACGTCCATCAGCACTATATCGTAATTCTGCCTCTCCAGAGCACGAAGGACCTCGTGGCCGTCGGCTGCGAGATCGGCCTGGTACCCCAGGCGCTTGAGCATTAGCAGCGCTACCTTCTGGTTTACCGGATTGTCCTCAGCCAAAAGGACATGAAGTGCGGGTTCTGAGGGACCTGCTTTCTCTCCCTCCCGGGAAGGAGCCTTGGCAGATGTCAGCGCTTCGATGATGGCCGCGTGAAGCCTCAATATCCTGATGGGATGAGGCTGAAGGCCGAAGCCCACCTCTCTACGAATCGAGCTCAGCCTGATTACCGGCAGGCTCCCTCGCCTGCTGACGACCTCTTCCGCCCAATCAAGCCTTTCATCGACCAGTGCCACATCGAATCCGTCCCTGCGAATGATCGCTTCTGCCTCGTCTGAAGAATTGGCAAAGACTGCCTTTGCTCCCCACCTGGAAAATAGGGTCTCCAGACTTTCGACCAAACGCTGGTCGTCGATTGCCACCAGCACCCTCTTCCCCAAAAGCCGGGTCTCCTCCATAATTCCCGGGTCCGAATCGGCTTTAACGGTGAAATGAAACGTGGATCCCTTTCCGGTCGTGCTCTCCGCCCAGATTTTGCCGCCCATCAGCTGGACCAATCTCTTGCTGATGGCCAGGCCCAGGCCAGTTCCTCCGTACCTTCTGCTGGTCGAAGCGTCCAGCTGACTGAAAGGCTGAAAGAGCTTGCGCATGTTTTCCTCGCTCATGCCGATGCCGGTATCTCTTACTTCGAAGTGAATCTCGCCACGGGATCCGGCACGAACCAGGACTTCAACTGTGCCCTCATTTGTGAACTTGACTGCGTTGCTCAGGAGGTTGATCAGTACCTGGCGAAGCCGTCCGGCATCTCCCTTGAGAACCTCCGGGACCTGCCGGTCTATTGAGTAAGACATTTTGAGGCCTTTGGGTGCTGCTTTGGCTGCGACCATGGCCATGGAAGATTCGATGCACTCCTCCAGCTCAAAGGGCAGTTTTTCAACCTTCATCTTCCCCTGGTCGATCTTGGAAAAGTCCAGAATGTCGTTGATGACCGCGAGCAGCGCGTCCCCGCTGCTCTTTATGGTCTCCACGTAATCCTTTTGCTCTGTGGTGAGATCGGTGTCCAGCAGAAGTCCTGCCATGCCGATTACGGCGTTCATGGGCGTGCGGATCTCGTGGCTCATATTGGCCAGGAAATCGCCTTTGGCCTGGGATGCGGCATTGGCAGCTCTCTGAGCGCGCCGCAGTTCGGCCTCAGTTTTCTTGTGCTGGGCCATCTCCTCGTGCAAGGCCTCGTTGGACCGGAGAAGCCAGGCCGTTCTCTCTTCCACCCGCCTCTCCAGCTCATCATGTGCAAGTCTTAGTGCTTCTTCGGCCAGCTTTCGATCGGTTATGTCTATGGCAAATCCTTCCAGAAAGAGAAGTTCTCCCTGCAAAGAGAAGATTCCCTGTCCTTTGTCCCAGACCCATTTGGTCCCTTCCAGCGAGCGAATACGGTACATGAGCTGAAATGGTATCCTCTCCGCGAGCGCTTCTTGGACCTCTTCCAGGACGTATTCCCGGTCATCGGGGTGAATTAATCTGTTGTAGGAAACGGAGCGGTTGAAAATCAGTTCATGTGGTCTGTAGCCGGTGAGTTCGAGACAGCCGTTGCTTACGAACAATAGGGTCCTGTCTTGATCGTTGCGGCATCTGTAGGCCATTCCCGGCAGATTGCCCATCAAGGTCGAGAGGGTCCTTTGACTCTCCTTAAGCGCTTCCTCGGTTCGGTGGCGTTGAATTATCTGCCACATTCCGCTCATGAGCAGATTGAGCTGACGGATATCCGATTCGTTATAAGGTTCCTCTTTGTTGCCCACTCCCGCTACGGCCACTATCCGTCCCCGGTCAAAGACGGGGACGTTCAGGTGTCTTTTTACATCCAGATGGCCCTCGGGAAGGCCTTTTCGGTAAGGGCTGGCGGAATAGTCGTTAGTGATGATGGCCTTGCGCTGCCTTACCGCCTCGCCCCACAGTCCGGTCTTCTCCAGCGGGTAGATTATCTGCTTGTGAGCACGGCATGCCTCCAGAGCCTCTTTGGACCAGGAGTGCATAATGAGCGTCTTCTCCTCCTCATCCACAAAGGCCAGATAGCCGAGTTTGGAGCTGGTGAGCTTTACTCCCGCATTAAGAGCATAGTCGGTAATCTCCTGCAAAGTGGCCTCATCCATCTGATTAAGCTTCAGCAGAGCCTCTAAGCGGGCTTCGTCCAGCAGCAGCGCATCTTCGGCCCTTTTCCGTTCCGAAATGTCGTAAAAATTAGCCAGAAAATAGCTTGGCTCTCCCGATTCGTCCCGAACCAGCGCACAGATCAATTCGGTGATATACAGCATCCGATCTTTGGCAAGTACCGGAAACTCCCCTTGCCAGCGGCCATCCGAGAAGAGGGCCGGTATGATCTCCTCGTTCAGCTTCGAGCATCCTTCATCGTTGGTGAATTCGAAAACCGACTGGCCCAGGATCTGGGGTGCGCTCTCAAAGCCGCCCATGCGCAACAGGCTGGGATTTACGTACTCGATATTCCCTTCCAGGTTCGTCAGCAGAATTGCCGTTGGCGCGGTCTCAACGGCCTTTGTCATCTTGCCGATCACAGTTTCAGCGGCCTTTCCCGAAGTCACGTCGCGAGCATAGATGGCCACGCCGAAAATCTCGCCCTTCCGGCCGCGCCAGGGCCGGTGCTCGGCGTCGAAGAAGTGCTCCTGGCCGTTTATGGTGGTGTGTGTCTCAATCCGGACTCCAGCACCGGTCTTCAGGACCTCTGACTTGATATCCCACAGCCGTTCTGCCTCCTGCTGTGGAAAAATGTCAAAATCCCATTTTCCTATGATATCCTTTGCGGGAATTCCAAAGGCGTCCTCGTGGGAGAGCCAGACGTATCGGAGGTCGCGGTCCTGCAGGAAAAAACGATCTGCCGACTGGGCCATGAGTCCTCTAAAGGTGCGGCTCCAGTCAACATTCTCTGCTTCGAACTCTTTTCCCTTCCGGCCCAGCTCATCCTGCAGAGAGCGAATGCAAGTTTCGAGATCTTCCAGGGCTAGGGCTAGGCAATCGGGATCTATCCTCTCCAGAACATCCATTCGTTTCTTGAGGTCTTCGATTTTGAGACTTAAGTCGCTGCTCGTGGCCGGCAAGGGCATATCTCCGTAAAGCCAGGTAATTGACCTTATATTTTAATTCCGGAGCTTAAGCATTGCTGCCGTCTTCAAGCTCTATTTAGGCGGCAGTGACATCCAGAAGGCCGAAGTTGGCGGTTCGCCATTTTTCGGTTGCGTTGGGGACTGGAAAAGACACCCTAATCCTGCAGCTTTCCTTTTTCCAGAAGGTCTATGATCTCATCGGTATTATAATTTGCCAGGAGATCCAGGAGCCTTTCAGTCTGCCTGTAGAAATGCCTGATGCCCTCAACCCGGGCCAGGACGTCCTGGGATCCCTTGCTGTCCTGGTCCTTCAGCTCTCGTTCGGTCAGATCCAGGGCTTCCATCATCATCTGAATCTCTTTCTTGATATGAGCGAGCATGGCCTGGCGCAGAGAATCAGGTTCCGTGACCGGGACATAATAGTATCTCTTGTCCCCCGGGACGACCACCCGCCTGGCCATTCCCACTCGCTCCAGTATGCTCATGTTACAGCTTACGGTGGACTTGCTGTAGCCGGTCTCCTCCACCAGCTGATCGAGGGAAACGGGGTCCGTCTTCAGCATGAGCGTTCCCCGGAGAACGCCTACTGCGTCACAATAGCCCCTATTATTTGCGGTCTTGACGCAGGCATCAACGATATACTTCCTGAGCACGCCCCATTCTTCTTGGCCCATCAAATCTTCCTAGACCATAAGTTTTAAGTAGCTTTCGCTATGTCCCGTACGTTCGGTAAATTCCGAATTTACTATATCAAGAGGTTGAAGCCGTGAAAGAGCTGGAAGGATTGGGCTTCTGGATCGCCAAAAATCCGGTCATAATCGTAGTTGTGGCTGTACTTCTCTCTCTGGCTTCCTATCACTACGCCCAGCAGATCGAGATGAAGGGTTTTGAGACCGAGACCTTCGTCGGCAAAGAATCTACGCTATACCAGATATTCGATCACCTTTTCGTGGAGCGTTTCGGGACCGAGTCAATCGTGGTTTTAATAGAGGCCGAAGATGTGGCCGACGCCGATGTGCTCCAGGCCATGCTCCGCCTCTCGGATCAGATGGTAGATGCCCCAGGCGTGGTCGATGTGCAAAGTATTGCCGGCATAGTGGCAGACGCAGAGCAAAGACAGAGCGGCATTCGTGAAATCCCCGACCGCCAGGAGGTAATCGATTCCCTCATTGCCTCCCTGGATCCACAGATCGTAGCGGGCATTATGCCCGATCGCAAGCATACCATGATGGCGGTGGAGACGCCGATGTATCTGACCTCTGACGATCGCTCAGAGATCCTGACAGAGCTGGATTCTGCAATAGCAATGGCCGAATTTCCGCCCGGCATTACCCTGACCACAACCGGCAGCGCAGCCCTCAGCGATTCCATAATTGCGGAGATGAACGAGAGCAACGGCCCGCTCATGGCCATTGCGGGCCTGCTCATGATCGTGGCCTTGCTCTTGGTCTTCAGGCACGTCATGTGGCCCCTGCTTCCTTTGCCCATCGTCTTCCTGGGCGTCTTCTGGACTTTTGGGGCCATGGGACTGCTTCAGATCCCCATGACCATGGCCTCCATGTCCGCTTTTCCCATCTTGATCGGGATCGGCATAGATTATGCCATCCAGTTCCAGAACCGCATGAACGAGGAGTACACGGGCGGCGCGGACCCGCTCAGCGCTCTGGTGAACACCGTCAGCCATGTGGCATCGCCGGTGATGATAGCTCTGGCCATAACCGCTGCGGGTTTCGTATCTCTGTTCAGTTCCAGTGTTCCCATGATAAGAGACTTCGGTCTGGTGTGCCTGATCGGCCTCATCATGTGCTATCTCTCGGCCCTGTTTGTGGGCGTCAGCGTCCTGCACCTGGTGATAGGGCGCGCCTACAAGAAGTCCGGCCGAACTGGATCAACTGCGGTTGCTGCTGCCAGCCCTGCCAAGGAGACCATAGTTGAGCGCATCCTTACCAAGACGGCCGACTTCTGCATTCAGAGGTGGCAGTTCGTGCTGGTGGCCGCATTGCTTCTGTCTCTGGTCGGCACCTATGCTGATACACAAGTCCTTGTAGATACTGATTTCAAGAATTATGTGCCTCAGGATCTTCCGCCTCTGGTGGACTTCACGCACATGAGCGAGATCTTTGGCAGCGATAGCGCAATAGAGATCCTGGTCCAGGGCGATATAGCGGACCCGGTCACCATCAAATGGATGGATGAATTCGAAACCTATTTGAGAGAATCCAGGGCCCAGGTCAAAGAGGCGACCAGCATCGCCGACTACGTCAAAGCGGCCAATGGTGGCGAAATTCCCGAAGACCGGGGCCAGATAAAGGACATTTTTGAATCTCTTCCGGAATTCATTCAGTACAAGTATCTGGATGGCTATGACACCGCAGTAATAGAGATGAATGTAGGTGAAGCCATCCGGGACCTGGGTGCGGAGGGAACCGACCGCCTGCTCAAAGAGGTGGACAAAGACATCGCATGGATGACTCCGCCTCCCGGGGTATCCGCCCGGCAGACTGGAGACCTGGTGGTGATGACCACGGTCATAGGCGCGCTCACCACCGGCAGAACGGAGATGACCCTGCTGGGGCTGGTCTTGATCTTCATCATCCTGCTGGTGATCTACCGGGACCTCATAAAGGCCCTTCTGCCGGTGCTGCCCATGATGGTTGTTATCGGCTGGATGGGTGGCATAATGTACCTGACCGGCATCAAGTACTCTCCGCTTACCGCCACCTTGGGCGCTCTCATCCTGGGCGTGGGATCTGAGTACGCCATAATGATGATGGAACGCTTCTACGAGGAGCTTCCCCGCGTTGGCGATCCGGTCGAGGCTTTAAAGATCACCACTGCCCGCATCGGTTCAGCGCTGATAGCCTCGGGACTGACGACTATATTCGGCTTTGCAGCCCTGATCGCCTCGCCCTTCATGATCACCAATAACTTCGGAATGGTGACTGTGCTGGCAGTCATATTTGCGCTGTTTACAACCTTCACGGTCTTCGTAGTCCTGATGCTGAGGATGGAGATCCGGCGTGAGGCGCTGGAGAATGCCAAGCAGCAGTTCTTGAGATCGATTAATCTGATTAATGCCAGAGGAGAATCTAGATGAAAAGAGGAATGGCTTTAGGCCTTGGCCTTTTAATGCTGGTGATGGCTGGCCAGGCCCAGAACACTTACATCCCCTACGAGCTGGGCGGCGACAACTACTATAATATGTACGGCGGCCCGGACCTTGATGCGAGCATCGCGGGAACCAACGAATTTGAGAGGGGAGACACGGTTACCCTCTACGTGGATCTGACCAATTTCGGCAGGATCCTGGGGTTCAGAGAAGATAGAACTCCCCAGAACCCCACGGAATACGCGCTCAAGAATGCCGAGCTGCAAGAGGAGTACAAGAAGACCACCGCTCTCGGCATCACCGCAAGTTTGGTATCCAACAGCACCGAGGTCGAGGTCAAGTCTGGAGATCAGGTGGTACAGGCCCTGAAATCCGGGGAAAAAACCACCTCGCCACTCAAATTTACGGTGAAGATCGGCAACCATGCTCCATCCGGGGATTATCCCTTGAATCTCAATCTGGATTACGACTACCAGAACAACGTGAGGGTCGATGCCTCCGGCATCTCCACTGAGGGCAGCAGCCCCTCTCTGGTCAATTTTCGGGCCTCCTACGATTATGAAAAGGCCAATCAAACTGTGCCTCTCTCCATAATTGTCAAGAAACAGGCAGACTTCGAGCCGACCGGTGCCGAAGGATCGCCCCGTGTCGGGGAAAAGAAGGCTCAGATAGAGGTCACCTACAAGAACATTGGCGACGAGCCGGTGACCGATGCCGTGGCCAGGCTCTCCATCTTCAAGCCGTTCTCCTCTACCGATGACCAGGCGTTTATCGGAGATCTGGCTCCCGGTGAGGAAAAGACGGTGCTCTTCAGGATAGACGTCGATTCCGATGCTACCCCCAAGGAGTACGGCATCAACAGTGAGATCAAGTACACAGATGTGAACGGCGACAGCATAATCTCGGAGAGCATGAAGATCCCGGTCACCGTAAGCCCTCAGGCTCAGTCTCTGTTAATTCCGGTCCTGGCAGTCGTGGCAGTCATAGCTCTGGCGGCGGGCTTCCTGTACCGGCGGAGAAAAGGCGCCTGATGGATTTTCCCGAGGGGCTGGCTCTGGCATCTTTTTCGGGGAGGAATTGGACTGGACGACTCATCTATTGCTTTGGCCAAGTGGAGCACCAGGTTCTGGGCCTGGTTGATCGATATCTTGCTGCTGGGCATCGTATGGCATCTGACCTTATATTCACGGCAGCTGGTGCCAATTAGCGTCTTAGGCCTGCTGCTCTTTCAGGTTCTGACCTTCCTGTACTGGACACTGCTGGAAGGGTACCGCGGCCAGTCCCTGGGCAAGATGGTTCTTAACCTGGCAGTGGTAGGCCCCAAAGGGGAGCGCATAGGCTTCAAGGACTCGGCCATTGAGAGCTTCGGAAAGGCCTTTCTGCTGCCCCTTGATCTGGTTGCGGGGGCTGTAGCCTACAGGGGAGCCGATCAGCGGCTGTTCAACCGCCTCTCAAATACTGTGGTGATGGCCTGCGCCGACGAGGGCACCAGCTGCCCTCTTTGCCGGTGAGATCACGGCTCTTGTCAATGAGATCCGTTCATAGTGCAGCCTGATCCTGCGGCCGGTAGCCGGGATCGCGCTCTCTTAGAAGGCCCTCCGGGGAGTCGAAATGCTCCTCGTAGGGCTTGATGTCCAGGATTGGCGTTTCATCCAGTGCATCCAGACCGGTTACAGTTATCCGGTTTTCATCGACCTCTATTATCTCGACCACGGTCAGGGCGATGGGATTGGGGCGGCTGGGACTTCTGGTGGCCAGCACGCCTCTTTTGGGTATGGTTCTGTCGCCCATGGGGTGGACCTTTTCCTGATAGCCTGGTGCCCGGTGCAGGTGATAGATCACTATCAAATACCTGTAGCGTTCAAGGCCCTCAAGAGCGGGCACGAATCTTTCATCCAGGACCAGCCTAGACCTGGAGTTCCTGATCTCCTTGGGAGAACCCTTTTCGCGGAAATCGTTCCTCACCACGCCGATTGGCCGGTAGATCACAGGACCGGAAGACGTCTCTGATTCTGCGGGCATTGGCGAGATGATGCCTATTGCGCGCAATGAATCTTTTGTCTTTGCAGGATACTCCGAAGATGCAACGGTCGAGTTTTCGCTCGGCATATCCGTGCACTCTGCAGCCATCTGCATTGGACGATTGATGGTTGAGGCTTTCCGGATAGGTCGTTTGATTTGATATTGCACATAATACTAGACCGGCTCTTTATAAATATAACAGCAAAATTATGTCGGCTGAAAAAAACCCGACCGCAAAGCTGGGCTACGATAATGACTGGCAAAGGCCGCGTGCGCGACCTTTAACAGACTGCGTATTTACACAGTGTTGATGGCCATTTCAGGTCATGGCCATCAGTTCAAGCTTCATCCGGTCAGAATCCCCAGAGGTTGAATCCGATTCCGCCATGCGGCCCTCTTCCTCGGGAACGTAAGACAGGAACAACTTGCGTCTTTTTCCCTGGGTCATCTTGACATGCCTCGGATCCAGCTCAACTGCCCGCTTCATCACGCTTATGACCGTGGTCTTGTTTAAGCCCAGCATATCCACCAGCTCGCTGGTTGTGTACCTGCTGGGCCGCTCCGCCATTATCTCGATCAGCGTTCTGGCATGGTTGTCCAGCGCCTTGCCCTCGTTGGTAACGGGCTCCTGGACCGGTGCCGGCCTGCCCTGTCTGGCTCGAAGCTGGCTCTTCAGATCTGCTACCTCTTTGGAGAGACGGTCCACCTGATCGATCAGCCTGCCCAGGAGATCCACATCGTTCTGCTTGGAGCTGATTTCGCTGGTCATCTTGTCTATGGACGAGATAAAATCGATCATGGCCTGTGCTTCTTTCCACTCTCTCTCTTTCTCTGCAGCCTTTGTTCTGTATAGGTCTAAAAGGTCCTCGAACATCTATCAGCTACTCCTAATGTCTTCTAGCCTTTACCTGTCGCGAAGTTGCTTAAAAGACTCGTCGATTTTCACTCAACTATCTTAGTATAAATACTTTTCTTAGAATATCGCTGCCCTGCTCATGGCAGCTGAACGGCAACAGAATCCGGGCGAATCAGCCCATGCAAATAATAAAATGCGCGAATATTGCCACAAATCTTCGTTCGGCCAGCCGGGTGCTGTCATTCTATCTCGCCGATTAACGCCGGCAGATCTCTTATATCGCTGATGATTCGATCGGCAGCTTCTACCAGTTTGGTTGAAGGGCCGGTGTCCTGCTGAACGGTCAGGACTCCGACGTCTGCTGCATTCAGAGCATAAATGTCATTGAGGCCGTCGCCCACCATCACCACGCTTTTGTATCTCTTCTTGAGGTCAATTACGATATTTCGTTTCTTCTGCGGATTAGCAACTGGATAAATTTTATCGTATTTTATCCCGAACTCCAAGAGGTAGCTGAGACTTCGCATGCTGTCCCCCGAGGCCACGTAAATATCTGCACCCATATCATGCAGGCCGGCTATGGCCTCTTCCAATCCCGGAAATGGGGCCCCGCCGGTGCTGATAGTGTACGTCACCTCGAATAGATCGGAGTCCACTATCATGCCCGTGGTCTGGTAGTTGTCAGGACACCGGGCCTTCACCGCTCTGTGCACATCCTGAATATCGGCAACCCTGGCCCTGGAAGTGCGCAGGATGTTCACGGCTTCTTCTCTAGAGACCGGCGTGCTGCTGCAGCTCACCTCTATGCTGTCCTCTCTTCCGTTCAACAGGACTTTTATCGGAGTCTCCGGGGAAAGAGCGGCCAGCTCTGCCGGATCGATATGGGGAACTACCAGCGCCCTTCCTTTCTTCTCCATTATCAGATCCCAGGTTACAACTCCTTTTATCAGGCATCCGCGGGACAGATCTTTTGCAACCCGGTACATCCTCAGCATGGTGCCGGCCACATCCAGTACTACCGCCAGATCTCCAGCCATTGCCGAATAATCGTGCAATAAAGAAGATCAAGCTAACGGTTACCTCATGGTCTGCTTCTGAGGACCGCGCTTTAGACATCAGCCCGGCGGTTCGAGTTCAGGTCCTATGGTCCGGACCTGAGGTGATTAAAGGCTTTTACCTTATACGGTTCATAAGAGAATTATTCATGAAGATCATCTATCTGGCTGTGATCATGGTTCTGTCTGCATCTCTGGTCCAGGCTGCCACTTTCATAGTCTTGCCCAAAGAGAGCATCCAGGGGGCCATCTATGCTGCCCGGTCAGGTGACCTGGTCCTGGTCAAGAACGGAACTTACTTCGAGCACCTTAAGATAGATAAGCCCATAACGCTGGAGGGCGAGGGCAGACCGGTTCTGGATGCAACCGCCAGTGGCAGCGCCGTGACCATGACCTCTGACGGGGTGGTCTTGCGGGGCTTCAAAATCGTAAACTCGGGAGGCTTTCTTTTAGAGGACCCTCACGCGGCCGGCATCAGAGTTCTGTCCAGCAACAACACCATCGCGGATAACCTCGTGGTCAACAACTTCGTGGGGATTCGTATCGAGAAAGGATGCAATAATTCGATATACGGAAACCTGATCAGCGGAAATCTGGAGTGGGGGATAATTCTGGAACACGTGAGCGGAAACTCCATTTTCGACAATCTCCTGCGGGACAACTATCGAGGAGATGCTCGCGATGACGGGCAGAACCGCTGGGCAGGCAATTCTTTTGGCAATTCATCAACACCGCGAAGGGCCATTTAAGCGATCCTTTGATGGTGAATGATTCGGACCGCCTTTCTGGTAGCTTGTCGAAAAGTGCCGGTCAGATCCAGTCCGCCCATGCTTTGACCGGTGATCGTCGCTTCCTTCGGACAATGCCCAGGGTGGTATTCTCCAGCCTGCTGCAATAACTTTTTTAGCTAGAACGTTCATAATGGAATTTAGCGATCTGCGGGGTAGTAGTACGAAGGGAAAGGCATTACTGGCGCTTTTAGTTCTGCTGGCAAGCGGCCTGTCGGGGGCCACTCCGGCCATAACCGAGCCCATGCAGGACGGCGACTTCACCAACCGGCTCAAAGTGGCGGGAACGGGATACTTTGAGGTAGGGGTTTCGGTAGTGGATAGAGAGCTTGCCCTGGAGTACTACAACTTCATGTCCGGCGACGGCGACCTGGAGCTTAACACCGGCACGGTAGAAGCGCAGCGGGCTGAGAATATTTGCCAGAACATCAGCGGAAAGCCTTCTCTGCTGAATCTCTACGAGGGCAGCAGCATCACCTATTCCGGCACGACCCCTCTGGTGGGCTTCAAGTACATTCATTCCAAGTCCTTCTGGGGCGGAATCGGAGCAGAGATCACTGAGAGCTATGCGGTAACGGAGCTGGACCGGCAGGAGAAGACCTTCTTTGCTTCTACCAATCCTGCGAGCTACGTAAACGACGCGGATCGGATAGCAGAACTCCTGGGGCAAAGCCCGGTTCATACTGTAGGAATGAACGTTCGAAATTCGTTTAACGGCACCTGGGAGACCAATGCCAGGATGCACAAGTTCATGTCCAAAGACGTGACTGCGCACGAGAGGTTTGAGGGCAAGTTCGAGGTTGAGAAGCTGCTCAAGTTCCACGAAGATCCGACGCCGGAAAACGACCGGCTGGGATGCGAGGGTATAGACTGCTAGAAGGCATAACAGTGATGCCTGATTGGCCCCGGGTTCCTGGCTGCTCTTTTCTTGGCTCTTTGGACCTGATGCTCTGCCTCCGTGGCGGCCAGTTTTTTCGCATGAGTGGCTGCACTCCTACCCTTTGTGCGGCCTGGTGTGATGAGCGGCGATCGTACTATTGGTATCAATAACCATTAAATTCATCTTATATTCATTTTAGGTGCGTTTTCTGTACTATGTAACCCATTATGTAGCCTCTGTGCCTAGAGACAACCGAATGTGTGATGATCATGAGGGCGAAAAATGCTATCAGTCCATCTAAATTCGATAGCAGAAGGAACATTCACATGACTCTCATCTCAAAAGAAGTCTTAATATAACGAAGGTGGCGCATATTTTAGGAGTGATTTACGTTGATTACTAAAATGGACGCCAATGGACGCGTCTCCCTTCCGCTGGGGATCAGATACCGGTTAGACCTGAACGAAGGCGATTGCCTGGCTGTCGACTATCTGGGTGATGGTACAATCATTCTGAAGAAGATCGTCTCTCAGCCGAAGGCGGAATCGGTGGTGGTGCAAAGAGACGCCAAGGGCAAGATGCTGGTCATTAGCGGGTAACCCGGACGAAATGCCGGCGATGATTCAATTGCTTCTCTATTATAAAATAACAATTTAATAAATGGCCTCGGATATGGTTACTGGCGCTTCAATTCAGGTTTTGCGTTTTCGATCAGCCATGGGAGCCACGCGAAAAATAGCTGCTAATATGCGGGGTACGGGATTCGAACCCGCGAACTCCTGCGAGACGGGATCTTAAGTCCCGCGCCTTTGGCCAGCTTGGCAAACCCCGCTGCTAAGGAACCGCGACTAAATAGAACACCGTGAATAAATAGTTTCTCTTTCGGTCGATAACGTCGCCTCTATTTCGATCATAAAAGAAATGCAGATCGCATAAATAGCTCACGCTAAATGCGAAGTGCCGAAAAACAAAATAAAAAATTTAAATGATTTGCCCTTTTAGGTTGTCACGCCCAATGGGGGCATGTCCATCGTTGTCTGGGCGGGTGCTGCACCGGTTGTCGCACCTTCCGCTATACGCAGGCTGTTCAGAATATTTTCTGTAATGTCCTGCGGGAACGAAGACCTGATTCCGACGCTGGTCTGGCCTACAGATACCGGTCCGCATTCACAATCGATGCTGTCCAGCCAGTAAGAGGCTTCGAATACCTTCATCTCTGAGCCATCGGTTGCAGTTCCGGTGACCAGGTATCCCTCTCTTCCGTCAATCGTCCTATCATCAGCGGTTGCATTGAAGCCGTAAAGCGCCATCCTCAAACCGGCAATATTCTTGAGCATATATGTGGTTGAGTCTGTCATATTCTCGAAGGCTGCAATGCTTATGGATGCGCCGGTCTGATCATCCTGAGAAAGCACAAGGTTGTAGGTAGTGAGCCCATCGGTCACTGCAGGCTCAAGCACCTGGGCCTGATAGGGAATATTCGTGTTGGCATCAAACGATACGCTATAGGGTCCTACCTGATAGGTTTCGGGAACAGCCATGGCCAGGGAGGATGCAAATAGCACCAGGGCTGCCGCAATTAATAATCTCACTTGAATTTCACCCCATGCTATATTGCTCCCTCTTCCTAGAAAAGTCTTCCTTTAATATTGATCTCGTATCACCTTGGGGCAAGAATTAAGCGCAAAAGAGGCTCACAAGGTGACGGTGACGCGAGGAATATACACCCTGGTGCTCAGGCTGGACTGTGATTGCGATCTGGTGGTGGGAGCCCTGGGGCGGCTTCATCTTTCGGCAGGATGCTACGTCTACACCGGCTCGGCACGGGGGCCTGGCGGACTCAAACGAGTACAGAGGCACCGGGAGATCAACTGTGGCTGCAAGATGATCCGGCGCTGGCATATCGATTATCTGCTGCCTCTTGCGGCCTGGGTGGACGCGGCTATTACCGTCACCGATCGCAACCTGGAGTGCGCAATCGCGCAGGAGATCGGCCGCAGCCTGACGGCCATTCCCGGCTTCGGCTGCTCGGACTGCCGCTGTCTGAGCCATCTGCACTATTCCTGCGATTGCTCGGAGGCACTTTTAGCGGTGTATTCTGCTCACGACAAGGATTACAGCTCCTTGCAGAATTACAGCTCCGAGTAGAGGACGGCCGCCGCAAAGGAAAGCAGGCCCAGCAGGCATAGGGGCAGAGTGTATCCCCTGACCATCTGGCTAATGCTGGCGCCTGTGTATCGTTTGACCAGCCAGAAGTAGGGGTCGGTCAGGTAGGAGAACATGAAGGCTCCAGAGGCTATCAGCAAAGCCATGGTCACACCCTGCACCGGATATCCGGTCAGAATCTGCGAGGCCACAACTGCAGTTACGACTCGCGATCCCTGCGCCAGCTGAATCACCGCGGAGACCAGAAAGGGCAGAAGCAAAAGGGGCAGACGGTCTCCAATCAGGGCATAGAGCGAATGCCCGAGATCGCTCTGAGCGATCACGTAGCCGAAAGCTCCGGCTCCGCACAGATCCAGGAGAATCACTCCAGATCGTCTGGTGGCGGCGTGTACTATCTCTTCCAGCTTCTCTTTTGCCAGCGCCAGGCCAAGCAGTGCACCCAGCAACAGCGCCAGGCTGGGGTTTCCGATCAGCCGTATGGTCTCATTGTCTCCCCAGACCATCCCCAGCAGTATGAGCGCCATGGGAAAGGCCAGCGGAAGCCAGACGATGGCACTTGCTTCGTCTCCTGAAGGTTGTCCCGGCGATTTTGCCGCCCTGATGCCCGGCTGGGTTCGCATATAGAGATAGGCCGGCAGGAATAGCAGCAAAGAGATGGGAAGGCCTGCTGCCAGGAGATCGCGCGGGGAAGCCTCCAGGGTGTTCGAGAGGGTGACCATCACCGGCGAGGGGTAGACCAGATTGAAGGAGATGATGGAGGCAGCAGAGGTCATGAACAAGAGCCTTCTTCCCGATCCTTCCGTCCGCTCTCCCAGGCCTCTCATCACCGGCTCCAGTATCATGAAGGCGGTGATGCTGCACATCACCGGAAGGGCGATCAGGTAGCCAGCTGCACCCGATACCAGGAGCCCGTTCTTGGAGGCTTTCATCAGGTCGCAGACAATCCTCTCGACGCCACCCTTCTGGCGCAGATATTCGGCAATGGCGGCACCTGAGAACACCACTACGGCCAGAGATGAAAATATCCGGCCAAGACCGGTGGCCATGTATTCGAGCATCTCCGGGCCCATGCCGGAAAGAATTCCGAAGACGACGGCGGAGACGACCAGGCTCAGGAAAGGTCCCGTTTTAGGGATGATTGCGCTTATTAGGACCATCGATATGACAAAGGCTGGCAACGGGTCCATGAAAGTTTATCGCGGTGTCCGCTATAAAACCCTGATTATGGCATCCTTGCAAGTTTTTCTGAACATCCGAAATGCATTTATAGATAGAAAAATAAAAATGGTTGAAAAGGGATCTGAGAATCTAAGGCTTTATCCGCGATAGAAGGGACTATTCGAGGGGATAAAAGGGAGTAGAATGAAGAGGGGTAGCTTAAAGCGCAGACTACCTCTGGATAGAGGCGTTGGCGTAATCAGCCCGGCGGTGATCGGCCTGGCTCTCTTTTTGGCAATTTCAGTCCCTACTCTCCTCCTAATCTCTGGATTCTTCCAGGCCGCACCGGGGCCGCAATCTGCGCTGGTCTCAGCTCCGAGCCCGATCCCAGATTCTATCTCGAATTCTGCTCCCGTTCCTGAGATAGTCCCCGCCAATTGTCCGGCTAAAAGCTCAATTACGCCACAGGATGAAATCCTGCATATCGCATCAGTAAACTCGGAGTTGATTGCCACCGTCAAATCATCCGACCGCAAATCCACCCAGATCTCCCTGCGAAATTCAGGCTTTTCAGACCTCACAAGGATCAAGGTATCGTCACAGGGATCGGTGCTGGGGATTTTATCCCAGCTAGCTCCGGATGAGAACCGGGTCCTTGCCGTAAGCGATTTGGCTGCGGATATCACCGTCTCAGCCCTGGATTCTTCGGGAAAGATGGTGTACGGAGAGGTCCGCTACCAGAGCCCGCTCTCCTCCGCCGCTGCCCTGGCCTCTGAAAAGGCCGGGCAGGTCCTGCTCACCACTCAGTCCGTGAGCCCTGAGCTCCCGATCCCGGAAACAGTCTCCTCCCTTCCGGAAAATGAGCCGCAACTGGGGCTCACAATCACCACCAACCGCTCGCAAGGCCTGGCCGGAGAGGTGGTGGGGTTCTGCTGTACTGCAACGAATCTGGGTGGCTGTGAGCTGTCCGAGGTCAAAGTGTTCTGCGCCGGGAGGCTAACCTCCACCAAATTCCTGACGCCCGGAAAGGAGCTTCGCCTCGAGGGTGTAGAAGCAATCGATGATCACCTGTTGCTGGAGGCGGGCTGCCAGGCTGCGGATCCGGACGGCCGGCTGTGGACAAATAACGCCACGACCGAGGTCTGGAAGGTATCCCCTGAGATCAGTTTGGAGGCCCGGGCTCCAGGATCGGCCCACAGCGGCGAATCCATACCCTTGACCGTGGTCGTGAAGAACACCGGCAACAGCACCCTGCATGAGATCAGCGTCTCCGACTCCTTCGGGGAGATCGGACAGGTGCCTGTACTTCAGCCGGGTGAGCTCAGAACCCTGCAAAAGGACTGGAAGCTGGACCGAAGCGTCCTTAACGAGGTTCGCGTCCTGGCCAGGGATGCTCACAGCCGCCGGCTCTTTGCCAGCCAGACGCTGGATCTGAAAGTGCTCAACGCCAGCCTGGAGATCGAAGCCCTGCCTGCGGAGGTCCTGGTCTATCCGGGCGAGGACGCGCGGGTCACCTGGGTGCTTAAGAACACCGGCGAGGAGGACCTATACAACGTGACCCTGATCAGCAGCGGGAACCGGTGCCTGCTGAAGGAGCTTCCTCCGGGCCAGTCGGTCAGAATGATGGCCCTTTACAGCTGCGAAGATAGCTGTGCAATCAACGTAACTGCAGAGGGGCACACTGCCAGGGGCCGGGCGGTCACCGGGCAGGGTTGCGTTGCTCTCCGGGCCATACAGCCGCAGATCGACCTGAAGGTTCAGCCTGCGGAGATCGATGTCTGTCCGGGCGAGGCCGCAGCTCAAAGCTGCCTGATAACCAATGCCGGAAACGACGTGCTAACCGGCATAGTTCTGATCCGGGACGGATCGAGGCTGGCCGCGATAGAGCGCCTGGAACCCGGAGAGTTCCAGGTGATCGATACCTGTACCGCCGCGAAATCCAACGCCACTCTGGAGTTCGAGGTGCTGGCAGAGGACAGTCGCGGACAGGTTTGTTCTGACGCTTCAAGTGCGGAGGTCAGGGTGGTGACGACGGCCATCAAGGTATTTGCCAGCTCTTCGCCTTCGATTCTGGCTCCCGGAAACGACAGCCTGATCACCTGTAAAGTTGCCAATACCGGAAGCATTGCCCTGACTGACGTCTTCGTGATCAGCAAGACCTTCGGGCCTCTGGGAACCATCGACTTCCTGGCCCCCAAGAGCCAGAAGACCGTTGCCGCGGCCAAGACGGTGTGGCAGGAGGTTGATGACCAGATAACGGCTGAAGGATTCACCCAGGAACGCAAATCGGTGCGCGGAGCTTGCAGCTTGAAGATCTCCGTGCTCAAGCTTCCGGGAATGAAGCCGCCTTCGCCGCCAACCCAAGATGCCGGACGCGGGCGAGGAGAAGAGGTTACAGTCATCGGCAGAGGTGATCTCAGGATCCCGGTCAATATGCCCGACCAGAAGGATGCCGTATCCTCTGCCGGAAGGAAGGTGACCGCCGCCGCGAAAGACACGGCGGTTCAGTCCGAGAACCAGGTCTTGGACGGCATAGCCAACCTGATCCGGTACATAGAGAAAGCACTGCAAAAGGCCGCCTACGGAGGCCAGAGTTCTGCCTCTGAAGATCTCTGGTCCGAGGAGGATGAGGATCTCGCGGCCAATTCGGCCAGGAACTACGAGCTCAGCATCGAAGGGGTGAGGGGATCGGAACAGGGAGCCATCCGGGTGCTGGACGTCTCCGCCTCGCCTTCGCAGCCAGCAGCAGGAGAGCCGGTCAAGGTGACGGTGCACGTGAGGAGCATCAGCGGCATCGAATCGGCGAAGGTCAAGTGGGGCGTCTCAGACCTTCCTCTGACCAAACGCGACATGATGGGGGTAGACCTAATACACAGCACCCCGCTCTCCCTCGAATCCGGCGATCTGAAGGATGGCTACTGGTGCGGCACCATCTCCGGAAAGGAGGCCGGAACCTATCTGGTTTTGTCGGTACATCTGGAGGACGGCCTGGCGAGAGCCGATGACGGCCCCTATATGCTCCACTGGAGCACAGTTCAGTCAAACTCCGTGAAGGGCCAGTCCGAATCCGAACACTTTGCCTCTGAAGAGGGAATGCTCTTCATCGAGTCCTCCTCAGTTCGCGGCCAGGGGGAGGTCTCGATCAAGGACACCTTCAACGGAGCCACCATGCACTATGATGAGAAGATGAAGGGCAATGGATCGATAACCCTGGAGTCGCTGCGCTGCGTGGACAGGAACAGCCCGGATGTCAACTTCACCGAGAAGAAGGACCTGGTGTTTTCCGGCGGCCAGCTCAAGGGCATGCAGCGGGTGGAGTCTCCCACCTTCCACGGAGGACTGGGAGCCAGCGTCACCGAGAGGTTCAACCTGACTCACGTGGACAAGAGCCAGACAAGCTCGGTCTCCAGCGCCAACACCAAGAACAACACCCTGTCGTTCAACACCGATCAGGCCTTCGACGGCACCTGGAACATTCAGACCCAGTACGCCAAGTTCTATCGCAAGATAAAGGCCGATCAGCAGTACACCGGATCTTTCCAGACCCAAAAGAAGATCAAGTTCCAGGATGAGGGGAAGTAAACCTGATCCCGGTCGCCAGAAGACCTAAAAGAGCGAAATTGAAAAGAGAAACGGGATTAGCCGGGATACTTTTTCCATAACGGGCTCGCCGGCAGGCTTACCGGCGACCGGCTTGCGAGGCCTTCCTCCAAATATCGTCGTAGTTCTCAAGGGACTCTATCTGGGCATGGATGTCCAGCCGGTGCTTGATCTCGGAGGCACGCAGCCTCTTTTCCATGGAAAGCTGAAGCATCTCTTTGGCTTCCTCCTGCAAGCTCTCTGCCTTTAGCCACAGCTTCTCGGCCCGGTGCGGATCCGTCGGCCGGAGATCCACTGAGTCCCGGCGAAGCTCTGTTATCCTCTTTAGGGCTTCTGTGTGCTTCTTTCTCAGCTCTTCAGATTCAGCGCTCAGGGAATCGATCTCCGCCTGCATCTCCTCGGCGCTTCTCTCGACCAGGTCTTTCTCAGAGAACATCATGCCTCCAGCATCTTCAGGAACAGGTGATGAAACCTCAGGTCCTCGGTAAGCTCCGGGTGAAAGGCCAGGGCCAGGATCTTCTTCTGCCGTGCGGCCACAATGATCTCTCCCAGCCTTGCCAGAACCTCTACCTCCGGCCCCGCTCGCACGATGGCAGGCGCTCGAATGAAGACCGCTCGATAGGGCCTGGAAAAGCCCGCGACCTCCAGATCCATCTCGAACGACTCCCTCTGCGGGCCGAAGGCGTTTCTGCCGATCACGGTGTCCATCAGCCCAAGCGGCCGTACTTTGCAGTCTCCCTCGATCTCTCTTGAGACCAGCACCAGCCCGGCGCAGGTGGCCATTATGGGAACTCCCCTCCTGGCGGCATCAATCAACTCCTGAGCCATCCCCGTGCTCTCCAGCTGCCTGCAGATGGCGGTGCTCTCGCCTCCTGGAAGCACCAGGCCGTCACAGTCCGAAACGGCTCTGGCCTGTCGAATGGCGACTGCGGAACCTTTGCCCTCCAGGGCCCTCTGCATGGCTAGAACGTGCTCGGAGACGTCGCCCTGAAAGGCTATGACCCCAATCTTTGTCAATTACCAGCCTCTGGTCTGCAGGGCTTCGGCGGCCGGTATGCTGGCCGCGTCCAGTCCCTTCATGGCCGCACCCAGTCCCTTGGAGAAATCGGCCAGCATGCGCGGATCATCGTAGTGGTGAACCGCCTCAACGATGGCCTGAGCCATGGCAGACGGATTCTCGGACTTGAATATCCCTGAACCCACGAACACTCCGTCGGCTCCAAGCTGCATCATCAGCGCGGCATCTGCGGGTGTAGCCACTCCTCCGGCGGCAAAGTTCACCACCGGCAGACGCTCCAGGCGGGCGCATTCGGCTACCAGCTCGCAGTCGGCTTCGATCTCTCTGGCCACCTTCATGATCTGCAGGTCATCCATGCCCTTGAGGCTCCTTATCTGGCCCAGGATCAGCCTCATGTGCAACACCGCCTGGCTCACATCTCCGGTCCCGGCCTCGCCCTTGGTGCGGATCATGGCCGCTCCTTCGCGGATCCTGCGGCAAGCCTCTCCCAGGTTCCGTGCGCCGCAGACGAAGGGGATGGTGAACTTGGTCTTCTCGATGTGAAACTCGTCTGCAGGTGTCAGAACCTCGGACTCGTCCACCATATCTACACCTATGGCCTCCAGTATCTGGGCTTCCACAAAGTGGCCGATTCTGGCCTTGGCCATGACCGGGATGGTCACGGCGTCGATTATGGCCTCGATTATGGCCGGGTCCGCCATCCGGGCCACTCCGCCCATCTTTCGGATATCGGCCGGGACAGCGTGAAGCGCCATGACCGCCACCGCTCCCGCCTCCTCGGCGATCATGGCCTGCTCGGGAGTGGTGACATCCATGATAACGCCGCCCTTCTGCATTTTCGCGAAACCGCGTTTCAGCAGTTCCGTACCGTGCCTTAGTTTTTCAAGCTCCATGAATTGCCCCAAATGTTCTTAAGTGCGCTGCTAATGCGGCCGGAATAAATAAACTTTGCCCCGCTGCAGTGCGATCTCGTTATGAACGATTAAGCGCTGTGAAAATACGGGATCGGTCGATCCGCCATCGGAGCTTTTTTCGCCTTAAGTCCGCTGCCTGTTCGTTCTCATCCTCAATGCGAGTTTTCTCAGCTCGTCGGCTATGAACACGGTGCTGGATACCGCAAATATCATCGCCCAGTCGGTAGCTGACAGGGCCACGGTTCCCAGAGCGGTCTGCATGAAGGGCACGACTGTTGCGGATAATTGCAGGACCAGTGAAACGGCAATTGCTGCGATGAGATACTTATTGGTGAGCAGTCCCAGGCTGAAGACCGATTTGGTGCGGGACCGGCAGTTCAGGGCATTGAAGATCTGAAACATGGCCATAGTGGTAAACCCCAGGGTCTGGGCTCTCATCAAATCCAGGCTGTTCATCTCCCTGGTATATACCCACAGCGTTCCCGCTGCCATAAATACCGCTACAAAGATCACATTCTTCAGGATATCCAGGTTAATGATGTTCTCGCCGGGCTTTTTGGGCGGCTGGTCCATAACGTCCTCTTCCTTGGGCTCCATGGCCAGGTTCACCACCAGCAATCCGTCGGTCACCAGGTTTACCCATAAAATCTGCACTGGCGTGAATATGAGGGTATCGATCATCAGGACCAGAAGCGCAATTAAGATGGTCAGGATCTCCCCGGCATTGGTGCTCAGAAGGTACTTTACCACCTTCCGAATATTTTCGAATATCACCCGGCCCTCTTCCACAGCGCTGACGATGCTGCTGAAGTTGTCGTCGGCGAGAATCATGTCGGCCGTCTCCTTGGTGACATCGGCACCGGAGATGCCCATGGCCACGCCCACCTCTGCCTTCTTGAGGGCCGGAGCATCGTTCACCCCATCGCCGGTCATGGCCACAATATGCCCTTTCTGCCTCAAGGCCTCTACGATCCGGTATTTGTGCTCGGGCGAGACCCGGGCAAAGACCGCGACCTCATCGATGACGCCGGCCAGGGCGGCGTCGTCCAGCGCGTCCAGATCCGGGCCGGTGAGGGCCTTTGACCCCTCGGCAAGGATTCCGATCTCCCTGGCAACCGCCTCAGCAGTAGTCTTGTGGTCGCCGGTGGCCATCATTACCCTGATGCCGGCCCTCTGGCAGAGCTTTACGGAAGACATGGCCTCCGGTCGGGGCGGGTCCATCATGCCTGAGAATCCGGCAAAAATGAGATCACTCGGCCCATCTCTCTTGATATCTTCGATTCGGGATTCGTCGACCTTCCCGTAGGCCATGGCCAGGACTCTCAGGGCTTCGCCTGCCATGCCGGAACCGGCCGTCAGAAGCTCCTCTTTTTGTTGCCGGCTAAGGCTATCTTTGGCTCCATTTTGCCGGATGGCTGAGCACATGGCCAGAACAACTTCCGGGGCTCCTTTGAGATAGACTTCGGCTGAGCCTTCAGGGGTTCGGTGTAAGGTAGCCATGTACTTCTTCTGGGAATCGAAGGGGATCTCATCGATCCTGGGATAGTCTTGTGCCAGACGGTCCCGGTCCAGGCCTGACTTTGCTGCAACTACAACCAGGGCGCCTTCGGTGGGGTCACCCAGAACTTTCCATCTCTCTCCGTCACTTCCCTCTCCTGCCTTCAGAGACGAATCGTTGCACAGGGCCGAGATGTGTAAGAAGATTGAGAGGTCAGGGTCCTTTGCGGCCTCCAGTTCGGTCCCTTCCATCCGAAAACTCCCCTCCGGCTGAAAGCCGGCCCCGGAGACCTCAACCATCCCCCTTCCCAGCAGCACCTTCTGCACCGTCATCTGATTGGTGGTCAGGGTGCCGGTCTTGTCCGTACAGATCGCGGTCACAGATCCCAGGGCCTCCACAGCATCCAGCTTGCGGATAATGGCACGGCGAGCGGCCATACGGCCGACACCTACAGCCAGAGCCACAGTTATGGCTGCCGGGAGCCCCTCAGGGATGGCCGATACCGCCATAGCCAGGGTGAACAGAGCAAGATCGATAAAATCAAAGCCCAACCGGAGTCCTGCTGCCAGGGTAACGCTGCTGGCAATCAGGGCCAGAAGCATCAGCATCTTGCTCAGATCTAGAGTGCGCTTTTTCAGAGGCGTGGCCGCCTTCTCGGTCCTGGTTATCAGGCCGGCGATATTTCCCATCTGAGTGGCCATGCCTGTAGCGAACACCACGGCCTTGGCCCTGCCCTGAGTGATCACGGTTCCAGCAAAGAGGATGTTGTCCATCTCCGGGACGGCCAGGTCTTCGGGCAGAGTTCCGGCCTTCTTCCTGGCCGGGACGGATTCGCCGGTGAGCATTGACTCGTCCGCCTCCAGGTTGGCGGCCTCCACGACCCTGCTATCTGCAGGAACTCTGGAGCCTGCCTCAAGGAGTATTATGTCGCCCGGCACCAGTTCCCTGGATTTGATCCGGCTCTCCTGACAGGGTCCGTCTGCAGGACAATCCCTTAGCACCCTGGTCTCAGGAGAAGCATGTGTTCGAAGGGCTGCGATCGCCTCTTCCGCTTTGTACTCTTTGTAGAAGCCGAGTGCAGTATTGATGCCGATCACTGCAGCAATGACTATCGTATCAACGACCTTGCCAGCCAGAAAGGATATCAAAGCAGCCAGGAAGAGCACTGCGATCAGCGGGTTTTTTACTTGCTCAATCAGGAGCTCAGACCTATCAATTCCCTTCTCCTCTTCAAGCTCGTTGGGGCCTCCAGCCTGAAGTCTTCTCTCAGCCTCCCCAGAGCTGAGCCCGCGAGAGCTGGTCTTCAGTTCCTCAAATATCTGCTGGATCTCTTCTGCATGCCAGTTCATATCATCCCGGTGGCTCATGTGCTAGGCCTCGCTAGGAAATTCGCATCTTCTCTAAAGATAGGCTTCGGTCACATACCTGCGCATCATTCTGTGGCTATTGAAATAGTAAGCGACCATCCCGATGGAGTTGTTCATCATGTTGATCCAGTCGTCCCTTCTCTGGTAGAACATGGGCTTGATTATGTATCGCAGCTTGTTGTAGAGATCCTCCTGCTCCTGCACCCGGGCTTCATCTGAAGAAATGTCCTCATCCGGCTCAGGACCGATCGACCATCCGGTTACCCCTTCGATCCAGCCCTCGATCCACCATCCGTCCAGCACACTGAAGTTCACGACGCCGTTATGTGCGGCCTTCATTCCGCTGGTCCCCGAAGCCTCGTAGGGAGGCAGAGGCGTATTGAGCCACAGGTCCACTCCCGAGGTCAACAGCCCGGCCGTCTTGATGTTGTAGTTTTTCAAAAAGGCGATGCCGATCTCATCCTCTAGATTTTCGATGTGGCCGAATATCTCTGCAATGGCCTGCTTTCCGGCATGGTCGTTGGGATGCGCTTTGCCTGCAAGTACAATCTGCAGTATGCCCTGGCGGTTAATCTTTCTGAGTCGCTCAATATCGGAAAATATGAGCATGGGTCTCTTGTAAGCTGTGACCCTTCGGGCAGATCCGATGGTGAAAATTTCAGGGTCCATCTCCACTCCCGAGTCGCGCTTTGCGTAGTCGAAGAGAGTTTTTTTGGCCTTCAGGTGCTGCTGCCAGATTTCTTCATCCGGTATCCCGCCAACGCGGGTCAGCATCTCCGGCTCATTGGCCCATCCGGGCATGTACTTATCATAGAGGGCCCTCAGACACGGGCAGGTCCAGGTGTAAGAGTGGACGCCATTGGTCACGGCATGGATCTTGTATCCGGGAAACATGGCCATGCCCACCTCGCGATGTCTCTTTCCCACTCCATTAATGTAATTGGAGAGGTTGAGCGCCAGCAGGGTCATGTTAAGGCGGTCCGTTCCCCCGAACCGCCTGAGCAATTCCACTTCCTGGAGGTCCCGGATCACGTCCTCTACCACAGAATAGGCAAACTTGTCATGGGCGGCTTCAACAGGTGTATGGGTGGTGAAAATGCACATCTCTTTGACCGCCTCGATATCCATGTCGCGCCTGCGCAGCAGCTCAAGGGCCAGCAGGCTGGAGTGGCCTTCATTGAGATGGTATTTCCTGATCTTGAAGCCCAGGAGATGGAGCATCCGGACCCCTCCGATTCCCAGCACCAACTCCTGCTTCAGCCTGTACCGTTCGTCTCCTCCGTAAAGGTGATCTGTAATCCTGCGGTCTTCCGGTGAGTTCTCTTCAAGGTCGGTGTCCAGAAAGAGAACCGGAACCTCTCCACCGGTCAGGCTGCGAAGCCTGTAGATCCAGGACCTGACCTTTACCACTCTTCCCTCCAGGGCTACTTCGGCCACCTGTGGCAGAGGTTTCAGGAGCCTTGAGGCTTCCCATTGATCGGGCAGTTCGATTTGCCTTCCCTGGTCGTCGATCTCCTGCTGGAAATACCCCTTCTTGCTGATCATGGTCACGGCCACCAGCGGAAGATTCAGATCGGCGCCGGACCTCAGGGTGTCGCCTGCCAGGATGCCCAGCCCGCCGGCGTAGGTGGGCACGTCGTTCATCAATCCGATCTCCATAGAGAAATAGGCAATGTTCTTGTGCTTTGCTGCCTCCTCAATGAAATCCGCCATGGTTAAATCCTCAATTCTCATAGGCTCTTTATCTTCTTGACTTTTTGCATGATGGCCAGCAAGACCTTAAGCCTGATGCGCCGCTTGATCAGAGATTGAAGTTGCAGGCCAGCTTCTTGATTTGAGGCAGATAGTCTTAATTTCTTGGACTGCAGATCTGGCCTGAGGAGGAAACTTGCATGGAAAGGTGGTCGTCGAGAACGGGATTCATACTGGCGGCTGTAGGGTCCGCAGTGGGGATCGGCAATATCTGGCGCTTCTCCTCGGTAGTTGGACAAAACGGCGGCGGAGCATATCTGGTACCCTACCTGCTGGCGGTCTTTGCCTTTGCACTTCCTCTGATGATGCTGGAGCTGGCTGTGGGAAGGCACCTCCGGGCCGATGTGGTTACGGCTTTTGGGTGCGCCAAGAAGCGATTCAAACCGCTGGGCTGGGTTGTCTGCTCCGTTGTCTTCTTGATTTTGTCCTATTACCTGGTCATTGCCGGCTGGACCCTGGCTTATGTCGGATTCTCTTTGTCCGGCCAGAATGTGGAGTTCTCGAGCTTTTCCTCCACCTACTCTCCGGTAATCTATTTTGCGTTCTCGGCCGCGGTCATGGGGGCCATAATCTCGTTGGGGGTGCGAAGAGGGATTGAACGGGTCAGCAAGCTATTGATACCTTTCTCCTTCTTGCTATTGCTGGGCCTGGCCGCCTTTTCGGCAACTCTTTCCGGCTTTACCCAGGGTCTCGTATTCCTTTTCACTCCCGATTTCTCGGTCCTCTCCGATCCTGCGATCTGGACTGCGGCCTTTGGCCAGGCCTTCTTCTCCCTTTCGGTAGGCTACGGAATCCTCCTCACCTATGGAGATTATCTGGAAGGGGATGTGAACCTGCTGCATTCGTCTCTGGTGATTACTTTTGCCGATCTGGCGGCGGCCTTGCTGGCAGGCCTGGTGATATTTCCAGTGGTCTTTACCTTCGGCCTCGAACCTTCAGCCGGAGCCGAGCTGGCTTTTTCCACTCTGCCCAGGGCATTTTCGGTGATGCCTCACGGCCAGGCTTTTGCGGTGGCCTTTTTCGCGCTGCTGTTCTTCGCGGCTCTCACTTCAGCCGTTTCCATGCTGGAAGTGAGCGTGGCTGCAGTCACCCATCACACCGGGCGCTCAAGGAGGTCGGTCAGCCTGGTCCTCACCTTGTTGGTCCTGGCGCTGGGGCTTCCTTCAGCTCTGAGCTACAGCGCTCCCGTGCTGGCCATCAATGGAATTCGCATTCTAGACCTCATGGACGAAACCCTGGGAGGCCTCGGCCTGATGCTGACCGCCTCTCTAATAGCCGTGACTTTCGCTTGGTCCCTGGATCAGGGCGTCCTGTGCAAAGAGATCGGAACGGGCAGCAGTGTAGTGCTTCCCGTGACCAAGTATATTGTGCCGGTCGTTCTGGCCATTTTACTCTTAACCGCATTTATCTAAACAAATTTCTAATTAACATACAAAAATAATCTCAGGGCCGCAGCATTCTGCGGCTGGGAATACTATCGATATCGATGGCTATTGCATAGCCCGCAGGCGTGCAATCCTCTCTTCCGTGGCGGGGTGGGTGGAGAAGAGCGAGGCGACTGTCTTCCCCTTGAGCGGATTCACGATGAACATATGGGCTGTGGACGGATTTACATCTGTTCTAACAGCGCCGGAGGCTGCATCTAGCTTGGTCAGGGCACCGGCCAGGGCCAGAGGGTTTCCGCAGATCTTTGCTCCACCGGCATCTGCGCCGAATTCCCTTCCCCGCGATATGGCCAGCTGGATCACGGTGGCGGCAATCGGTGCTAGGATGGCCATGGCCAGGATGCTAAGAGGATTGCCTCCATCCTCGTCATTTCCTCCAAAGATTAACGACCACTGGGCCATGTTGGCCAGGAAGACTATCACCCCGGCAATTGTTGCCGCCACGGTGCTGATCAGAGTATCCCGGTTCTTGATGTGGGCCAGCTCGTGTGCCAGAACTCCTTCCAGCTCGCTTTTGTTGAGTGTTCTCATAATTCCGGTGGTCACTGCCACTGCGGCGTGTTTTGGGTCTCTTCCGGTGGCAAAGGCGTTGGGCATGGGCGTATCGACGATGTAAACCCTGGGCATGGGAAGCCCGGCCCTCTCTGCCAGACTCCGAACCATGCTGCAGAGATCTGGTGCTTGTTCAGAGGTGACCTCGCGGGCGTGATACATCTTCAAGACCATGCGGTCGCTGTACCAGTAGGCACCGAAGTTCATGGCAAAGGAGAATATGAGTGCCAGGAACATACCGCCTTTTCCTCCCACCGCTCCGCCTATCAAGAGCAGAAGTCCGGTCAGACCGGCCAGCAGAAGGGTCGTTCTGATCATGCTAGTCATACAGGCGTATGCTTGAGTCCTGGCAGGCTATCAATTTAACCCTCAAGATTGCAAAAAGAAAATTTCAGTTATAAATTTCTCCTGAGAAGGTAAAAAAAGAGGGCCGTTTGGCCCTTCTCTGCAATCGACTTTTATCAGCCCTCGAAGTTTTCGTAGATGTAGATGTCATCATCTCCGCTGCGGCTATCGGTCCAGACGATCTTGTCCTTCGCTATCCGCGGCTGGGTCTGATCGCCCTTCTCAGTGCAGATCGCCGTCTCCTTGCCGGTGTTCATGTTGTATGCGTAAACGTCCCAGTCTCCGTTGCGGTTGTCCTGATAGACGATCACGCCTCGGTCCACATCGGGATCGGTCTGGTCAGCCTGGCCTTTGGTGACCTGATTCTTCTGGCTGTTGTTCAGGTCCAGGGCATAGATATCCCAGTTTCCGTTGCGGTTGTCTTGCCACACTACTTTGAAGCCGTCGGTGGCGGGATTGATCTGATCTCCGGGGTCGCTGACCAGCGCAGAGGGCTCCTTTCCTTTCCATATCCATATGTCCCAGCCGCTGTTCTTCTTGTCCTGATAGACCACAATGCTTCCGCCTGCATTCACATTTTCGCCGCTGGGAGGAATCGACGGTCGAATCTCAGAGCCGTAGAGGAGCTTCTTGTAAACCCTCCAGCCGAAGTTGGCCACCGGTTTATCCAGATAGGTCAGGTAGTCTTCGCTGATGGATATGGGCGCGGGATCGGCCAGTCCGTACACCAGTTCGGTGCGGTTATCGATGGCCAGGTCGAAGGTCCTGATCGACCAATAGTCGTAGAGGCCCACTGTGTTGTAGGGATTTCTGGCCACCCAGGCTATGATGTTTCCCGCAATCTCAGGGTACATGTCCTCGAAGGGGCTCGAGCCCAGCGGCACCTCCAGTTCCTGGGAGAGGCTGTAGACGTAGACGTCCGACAGTGTGGTGCGGTTGTCCATCCAGGCCACATAGTAGCCAACGTCGTCGTCTCCGCCAACCACCGGGTGGCTCTGGTTTCCGGGAGACTGGCATACAACGCTGATCTGCCCTCCGGATACGGGGACATACCTGGGCTTGGAGGTGAGGGTGTTTAGCCAAACCAGCTTCTTGTCGATGGCCGGCTTGGACTGTCCCGGCCCGGAGGACACCAGTTCGTCCTTCCAGGTGCTGATATCCAGCTTTCTTATCGAGCCATCTTCATCGACATAGGCTATGTGCTTGCCCGAGATCACCGGTTCGGCCTGAATGCCCTTTCGGGGATAGGTCTTTCCCCACTTTCTGTCCCACTGATAATAAGAGATGTCTCCGCTGGCGTGATCTTCCCACACGATTGTGTTGCCGGACACATCCGGAAACATCTGATCACCGTCTTTCGTGAGCTTCTCTTCAGACCCGCTTGACAGGTCATAGGCATACACGTCCCAGTTTCCATTGCGGTTGTCCTGCCAGACCACCAGGCCGTCGCTGATCACGGGGTACATCTGCTGGCCCGCTCCCTGGTACAGCGGCCTGGTCTCTCCGGTGCTCAGATCTTTGAACTGGACGTCCCAGTTTCCGCTGGAGTTGTCCATCCACACCACCTTCTTCCCGGAGATCGATGCCCACACCTGATCTCCTTTGCCGGTGGCAACAGGTGACTCAATTCCCGTGGCGGTGTCCTTCATGTAGATATCGGAATCGCCGTTCCTGTAATCGGACCAAACTACAGTGTTTCCTGAGGCCCGCGGATAGAGCTGATCGCCATCCTCTCGGCAGATGGGCTTTTCGACGCGCGAGAAGAAGTCAAATCCGTAGATATCCCAGCTACCTCTGCGGTTGTCGCTCCAAACCATCAGGCTGCCGTTGGTGCTGGGATAGTCGGCGGCCAGCAGCAGGATGGGATCGGCAATCGTGTACCGGGCCCTGATCTGAGTGTAGCCTAGGCTGCTGTCCACCCACACCACTTTATCCTGCGAGAGGATGCGAGAAGAGCCGTGGGGCTTCACCGTGTAGGGATCTCCTTTGCCGTCGTTGGGCGTCTGCTGGCCCGGCAGAGTGCTCACGGGAATCTCCAGGCCCTTGTCCAGGTCGTAGAGATAGACGTCGGCGTCGCCCCCGCGCTCGTCCAGCCAGGCCACGTATCTGCCGAACACCGTCGGCGAGCCCTGGTTGGCCGAATTGGTCACGATCGGCCGCTCCACCTTGGTGCTCAGATTATAGGAGTAGATGTCCCAGTTCTTGTTCCTGCCATCCGCCCATACTACTGTATCCCCGCAGATCCAGGGCTGGGCCTGGCGGGCGGAGTTGGTGGTGATGGCCGTCTCCTTCTTGGTTGTGAGATTGTAAAGGAACACATCCCAATTGCCGTTGCGGTCGTCTATCCAGACTATCCTGTCACCGCTTATGACCGGGGACAGCTTCAGGGACTTCTGGGTGGTTATCTGCCGCTCTTTGCCGGATGCGATGTCGTAGAGATAGATCTGGTCGCTGCTGGTGCGGTTGTCCACCCAAACGATGCGATCTCCATCGATCAGAGAATAGCGGTGGTCGGAGGCATCAGTGGTGATCTTCTTCTTCTCTTTGCTGGACAGGTCATACAGGAAGACATTGAGGTTGCCGCTGCTCTCGTCGGTCCAGATCACCCGGTCGCCGCTGATGTCCGGGCTGCTGTGGTCGAAGTCGTCATCGGTTATGGCTGTCTCGGCCATAGCTGTAGCGTTGAAGAGATAGACGTTGAATTTTCCAGTCCGGTCGTCCGTCCAGACAATGCGGTCCTGCCATACGGATGGGTTGGTGTGATTGCAGGCTCCAGAGGTCACAGGAATGTCAGCCAGGACCTTGAAGTCATATATGTAGATGTCCGGGTCGTGGGGACCGGCCCTGTAATCCGTCCATACAATTCCCCTTTCGCTAATGGCCGGTTCCATCTTGATTGAGCCTGGGGCTATGGGGACATCCGCGCCGCTATCCATGTTGTAGAGGTAGATTTCGGTTCCGTTGTTAAGGTAGGCGATGTAGTTGCCGAAGACAGACGGCGTGGTCTGATTGCCGGGCTTGGTCAGCTGTTTTTGCCCACGGCTGTCAATGCTGTAATAGGCGATGTCGAACTCTCCCGAGCGCTTATCCGCCCAGGCGATGGTGCTGCCGAAGATGGACGGAAATGACTGGTCGCCGGGCCCGGTGGATACGGGCGTCTCGCTGCCGGCCGAGATGTCGTACATATAGACATCGAAATCACCAGATCGCTCATCCATCCACACCACGTAGTTTCCAGCCACCTTGGGGGATATTCGGTCCTTAGGGCCTTTGGCTATCTGCTGCTCCTCTCCTTTGGAAAGGTCGCGAAGGTAGATGCTGCTTTCTCCATCTCGATCGTCTGCCCAGACCACAATACTGCCGTCGATGTCCGGCAGGGTCTGGTTTCCAATAGCCGTGCTGACTGCCGTCTCGGTGCGGTTGACGGCGTCGTACATGTAGACGTCGGCATTGCCGGAGCGCATGTCCTGCCATACGATGCGATCGCCGGAGACTGCGGGGTTTACCTGATATAGGGGGTTGATGCACACCCATCTCTCCAGGCCGGCCTCCAGATCGTACATGAATATATCGTAGTTGCCGCTTCGGTTGTCGGCCCAGGCCACAATATGGTCACTCACAGCAGGCTGTTCCTGCTCTGAGCCGACCTGAATGGTTATGGGTCGCTCTTTGCCCCATTCGGCGGCGCTGGCAGCGCCTGCAAGAAGCACTGCGGCGAGTATCAGCATTAAGCTCAATCTTGACATCGTATCACTCTGAAGATGGAAAACCCGGGAATATTGCTCTGATTCGGGTGATCCTGTTATTAGGGGCAGATTTACAGTCCAGTATAAGGACTTGTCGACGTTTGACGTTACAACTCAGTTCAAACTCGTTTAAACACTCAAAAAATAAGGTGACAGAGCAAAGATTCTGTCTCATGTGGTCCGAGGCAGTCAGAAGTGAGTTCAGAAGACTTTAAGCTGCGGTTAAATTCTCGCGGGCAGATGCTGGAAACCAGGGCTTTCATCCGCTCAAATTAGCAACGGCTATATAGCCCCTGTATCAACTCCTACCTCACCGGGAGGAACTGAGTTGAAGGACTATCTCACGATGGATGATGTCATACTGGATAACAAGCGGGTCCTGGTTCGCGTGGACTTCAACTCCCCCATGGACCCCAACGGAAACATTCTCGATGACAAGCGGGTGAAAAGTCATCTGGACACCCTGAAGGCCCTGGAAGGCTGTCGCGTAGTTTTGATGGCTCATCAGAGCCGGGCAGGAAAGAAGGACTTCACCACCATGGAGGCTCATGCCCGCCTGGCAACCAGGCTCCTGCGCCGAGAGGTGGCCTATGTGGACGATATCTTCGGGTCCCGGGCGCGCGAGGCCATAAAGGCCCTGGAGCCGGGTGAGGTTCTGCTGCTGGAAAATACTCGCTTTTATTCTGAGGAGAACATGAACCGACCAGCTGCGGACCACGCCAAGAGCCACATGGTCAGAAAGCTGGCTCCTCTCTTCGATCTGTTCATAAATGATGCTTTTGCCGTCTCTCACCGTTCGCACTGCTCGGTGGTGGGCTTTACCGAAGTTCTTCCGTCTGTGGCCGGAATTCTCATGGACCGGGAGATCACCGCCCTCGACCGGGGCCTTAAGGGACATGAGCATCCGACGGTCTTTGCGCTGGGCGGCACCAAAGCCGATGATTCCATCAAGGTAACCAAGAACGTCCTGTCGCGGGGCGGAGCTGATGAGGTGCTGGTTTCAGGCGTTGTGGCCACAGTGTTCCTGATGGCCGCTGGAGCGGATGTCGGTGAGGTCAACGCCAAGTTCGTAGAGGACCAGGAGTACCTGGACCAGATTCCCGTCGCCGCTCAACTGCTCAAGGAATATCCGGGAAAGATCAGGCTGCCGGTAGACCTGGCCTTGAACAAGGAGGGCGAACGAATGGAGATAGCGGTAGACAAGATGCCGGTCGATCTTCCGATCTCCGATATCGGGCTTGAGACCATCGTCCAGTTCTCCAAAGAGCTGCGCGATGCCAAGGTGACCGTGCTCAACGGCTCGGCAGGAATTTTCGAGCAGGAGAAGTTCAAGCTGGGTACGGCAGAGATACTGAAGGCGGCCACCGAGTCGGGGTACTCGATTGCCGGCGGAGGGCATACGGTAGCAGCCATTGAGCAGCTGGATTTGGAGCCCAGGTTCTCTCATGTGAGCATCGGCGGTGGAGCGAGCATCACCTACCTCTCCGGAGATCCGCTGCCGGGAATCGAGGCTCTCAAGAAGGCAGCTGCCAGGACTCGTAAGTCCTAGGATAGCTCTCTCAGGCGCTGCAGGGCCTTTTCCAGGCACAGGGCCAGAAGGGTGTCCGGGTCGTTCCTGGCCTCCATGGCGGCAGCCCCCTTGTGGCCACCGCCTTCTCCTCCCATCGAGGCAGCAACTTCGCTGAGAAGGTCGGCCAGGTTCAGTCCTGCCCGGGTCGCCTCCCGGCTTGCGCGAGCGCTAATTCTGGTAGCATTGTTATGCCTTCCGGCGACAAAGGCCGCGTCTGCGCCCATCTCCACCAGAGCCATGGCTGAGGGTCCCTCAAAGGCGTTGACCTCTGAGGTGACGACGATCCAGGGATCATTGTGTTCGATGTGGGTCCTGGATGCAGCTTTGAGAACGGCGATTCTCTGTGAAAACTCGGTCGGCGATGACAGAACTGCTTGCGCTTCCTCGTAGCTGACATTTGCCGTCTCCAGTATCTCGGCAACAGCCCGGAAGGATTCGATCGTGCCCCGCCGGAACCTTCCGGTGTCGGCGATAATGCCTGCCAGAAGGCCCAGGGCCATCTCCCTGCTGACAGCGGCACCGATTTTTCGGATTATGCTCCACACGATCTCCGCGGTGGAGTTTGCCGGCCTTTGAATGTAGAATGCTGCCCCAAGAGAGAGATCCCGGTCCTGGTGATGGTCGATCTGGGCATATTTCGCTGGCCTGATGGACCCCAGCTGAAGCGGCACGGAGGCATCGACGATCACCACCAGATCGAACTTTTCCGGGTCCGGGTTCAGCACTACCTCTGCTCCAATGGCATTTGCCACCGACCGGCCCAGCCGGCTTATGTCATCTGCCACGCCTAGCGTTCCCCCAAAGGCCTGGCACAATGCAAATGCACTGCCGATTGCATCGGGATCGGCATTGCGGTGGCATAGATAGAGAACGCGATCGTATTCTTCAATCTGAGAAGCGAACTCGGATTCGCGGATGCGCATAAATCAGGAAATGAAAAGCCCAGATAGAAATAGCTTAGTGCCAACTCGATCGATAATTACAAATCCCCGTCAGGAACAAATATTATGAACGGTGGTGTTGATGAACGACCGGGAGCGCTCCGAACAGGAGAAGATGCGGATCATGGAGCTCGAAGGGGCGAGGCAGGCGCTGGCAGATTTTCTGCAGGTCGATCCCAAAGAAATCCTGCCCTGCTTTACCAGGATCAACGATCTGGCTACCTTTCAAGCCCAAAAAATGCTCTACGTGATGGGAACCGAGGAAGAGGTTTCATCGGGCATTCGCGGCTATTTCGAGCATAACCTGGCCGATCTGGATTCGGGCTTCATAGGAGAGCGCGCGAGGCTCGAATCCGGCGATGCGCAGGTGGTGGCCCGGCTATGCGAGATCATGAATGAGGACCTGGAAACTGAAGTTCTAAACGAGGCTCTGCTTAACATCATCACCAAATGCGGCGATCTTAAGGCCCTAATAGATGTGGCGGTAGCCGGTGTGAACCGGGCTGAGCTGCTGTCTATGGACGGAAAGGAAAAGAGGTTCGGGAAGTATTTGATATACAGGTTCAAGGAAGGGCAGTGCTCAGATCTCGATCGTTGAAGACCAAACCGGAAAATATAGCCGAATCAAAGCCGGGTCTTCCCCTCCTTACCAGATCACACATCCGGTTGCGTTAAGAGGCTGGATGATATCAAAATGACGCGAATGTAGCCTATGATCGAATAGAGAATGTCTCTTGGTTGGGATGCGAAGATGGATGAATCGAGCAAGTTTGTGAACTGGTACTATCTGCAACAATTTCCTGTCTTTTCAGATGAGCTCTTGGCTGCCACCTCCGCCATCCTTGAGGGGGGATATCCGGAGACCCGAAGAGCTATTCTGTCTGAGCCTGGTGCTGAGGGCGATCGTATGTCTTTGGCCCTGCTTTCGGTAGTCGAGGGAATGGAACGGTTCGGCCTCGATCTGGACACCGCCTCTTTCCTGATGCTTAATCTGAACCGCATAATGCAGTCGCTCACTTCAGTTCGATGAAATGATAAAATGACGTCCGCATCCATTACTGAATGCCCGGTCGTGCCGTCTACTCCCTACCCACCGGGATCGCCGCGAATCTAAGAAGGAATGTCCCCTGGGACACAATCCAAGAATCATCAGGTATTGTCTATGTCCTCGCTGTCGAATATCACCAGCTCGAACAGCAGTCCGTTCTCGGCGTAGTCAGTGCTTATTCCGAACCGGTCCTCGACGATCTTGAAAACCTCTTCGTCCATATCCAGTCCGTGTTCCGCCTCAAAGCCCATTATATCATCGAAGGAGACGCCGTGTTTCGATATCGCTTCCAGCTTTATCTGCTCGTACATCTCGGGAGCCTCCGCCGCCAGCAGGGATATGCCGAATCCGCCGATGTCATCTGCATAAAGCTCGATCTTTAGCAGAAAGTGCCACTGGCCGTTGTTGATCTCTTTGAATTCGGCAGCCTTCAGCTCCTCAACCAGCTCCCGGTTGAGCGAGATTCCATTTGCGGCTTCCTGCATGGCTGAAAATAGGGGTCCCTGAGCTTCAATCACCTCTTCCAGGACCTCCTTCCACAAATCGTAAGTTAGCGCGAACATGTCTTTTCCGTCTTCACCTTCGGGTTCCTCAGAGCACATGCAGGTTTTGCCTATACCTATTTATGCAGTGCGGGAAAATTACCCCACCTCTTAGGCTGAAATCCGTTTAGTGGTTGAAATGAGGCGAATTGAATGCGCATTCTGATCACGGGGGCAGGGGAAGTGGGATTTCTCGTTGCCAGTGAGCTTTTTGAGGAGCACGATGTCACGGTAATAGACAGGGATGGCGCGGCATGTGCCAGGCTGCAGGAGATCGATGTCCGGGTGATAGAAGGAAATGCCGCCAACGCCCATTTGCTGATCGAAGCCGGGGTCAGGGACGCGGATATAATTCTCGCCGTTACCGGGAACGACGAGGTGAATATCATCACCTGCATCATCGCCAGCCACCTCGGCGTCAAGCAGACCATTGCGCGAGTGAGCAATCCGGAGTACATCAATCAGCCGGTTGAACACCGCCGGCAGATCGGGCTCAGCTACATGATCTGTCCAGAACTGGTCATGGCTGAAGAGCTGGCCAGAACCCTGTACTTCCCCTCAATGCTCATGAACCGGCAGCTGGCCGACGGCAAGGTTGAGCTGATTGAGTTCAAGGTGAGCGAGGACACGCAAATGGTTGGGCCGCTGGACGACATCAGACTTCCGGACAACTGCAAGATCATCGGCATAAACCGGTCTGGGGAGATCTCCATTCCTCAAAGGGATGATGTCATCTTGCCCAACGACCATGTCATCCTCATCTGCGAATCCGGAGTTCTGCCTGAGCTGCGCAGCATGCTTCATGAGGAGACCTCCACTCGTAAGGTGATGATTGTGGGCGGTGGGATGGTGGGTTTCTATCTTGCCTCCCGGCTGGAGGAGATGGGCTTTGACCTGAAGCTTATCGAAATTGACGCCAAGAGGTGTCGAGAGATAGCGGATAAGCTCTCGGAGACCATGATTCTAAACGGCGACGGAACGGATATCTCTCTACTAAAAGAGGAGAACGTGGGCGACATGGATGTCGTCTTTGCCGTCACCGGTCTAGATGAGAAGAACTTGCTGGCTTCTCTTCTGGCAAGGCAGCTGAACGCCCAGAAGATCATCTCTCGCGTCAACAAGAGCGCTTACATCAAGCTATTCGAGCTGGTTGGGGTGGACCGCGCCGTGAGCCCAGGACAGGTGACGGGGGACGCCGTACTGCAACTGGTGATCGGCGGTGAGGATGTGATCACGCTCAGTGATGAGAAGATGGAACTGGTGGACTTCGCGGCCAAAAAGAACGCCAAGATCATAGGCAAGAACATCATGAAAGAGCTTCCTAAGGACGCCGTCTTGGGCATGGTTCTCCGCCACGGAAAGCCCATGGTTCCCGATGAGGAATGCAAGATCGCGGAAGGCGATAGGGTCTTCGTGCTATCGCTTCATTCCGGCATGTCTAAATTGAAGAAGCTCTTTTCCTGATCTTCTACCGGCCTGCATTCTGGATCAGGTTTTTCTCAACCGAGCTTGTCCGGCTTTCCGGGCCGGAAATCCTTCGCTATCTTGAGGTCGGATACGAATTCCTCCCAGCGGTTCGGGTTGCGAAGCACGGCCGCGGGGTGGTAGGTTACGAGATAGCGACCTTCGAAGACCTGGCCCCGCAGAGCGGTGATGCCCTGCTTTCCCAGCAGCGCGGAGCTGGCCACATTGCCCATGAGACAGATGACTTTCGGATTGACCAGCTGGATCTGCTGGCGCAGATAAGGGAGGCAGGTTTGCATCTCCCGTTTGTTCGGTCGTCTGTTCTTCGGCGGGCGGCATTTGACCACGCTGGTGATGAAAGCCTGAGAGCGCTTGATCCCAGCATCATCAAGCGCCCGGTCCAGCAGTTTTCCGGCCCGCCCCACAAACGGCCTGCCGGTGGCGTCCTCGTCTCTTCCCGGCGCTTCGCCAACCAGGAATATTTCGGCTTCTGTCGGCCCCTCTCCTGGAACCGCGCGGGTGCGAGATTGAGATAGATCGCAAAGGGTGCAAGAGGCGATACTTTCGGCCAGGGAAATCATGTCCATCGAGCATGTCGTTTGCGGAAAAAGTTGAAAAGGCTGTCCATTCGAAAGATTCTTATCTGCCCAGGGCTCAACGGAACCTGAAGGTGACGAGGATGAAGTTCGCCGAGTGGACTTACCCCATGCGGAAATATGACGATATCTATTACACCATTGAGAGGATCGTCTATAGCAAGGGCGACCTGAAGGGCTTTACTACTGAGGATATCTATGACAATCTGAGGGATAAGCGGTTCTTCAAGAGCGCTGACGAGCTGCAGAATTTCCTGCTGGAAAACGGCAATACCTACAAGATTCGAAAAACCGATGGGGTTTGGGAGCGCTACTGGTAGCGCTCAACGCGACTTTTCTGTGAAATAGATATTTCTGTCGTCGGTTCCCAGCTGCACGAACCGGCCCGTTGCCAGGATGGCATGGCTGTGTTTGAGCGGTGCCACTCGCGTTCCTGGTCCAACCATAGAGTCTGCCGGCAGGACCACGTTCTCGCCCACCACCGGGATGCGACCGTTGCATTGAGGCTGGTCGGCGTTGAGAATGCAGTGTTCTTCAATGGTCGAATGGCGCCCGACTACTGCCCGGTTGATTACAGCCTTATGCCTGATGTTGGAAAAGCACATGATCATGCTCTTCCTGACCTCAACGCCGCGCTCAATTATGCTGGTATGTCCGACGTGGGAGTCTTCGATCACCACTCCCTTCTCGATGCAGCAGTTGCGTCCTATTGACACATTTCCACGAAGTTCGATCTCTCCACTGCCCAGCAGGCCTTCAATCTTGTCAAGGGTGCTGGGGTGAATCCACTGGCCCGGACGGTATTCGTATTTGCGGTCGAAGTGCCTGACATGGCCAGAGAGGCAGTCCATGGCTGCCTGGTGAAGCCTCTCTGGAGTGCCGATATCTATCCAGTAGCCGTGGATGGGATAGCCGTAGACGGCATAGCCGTTTTCGGTGAGATAGGGTATGAGGTCTCCGCCAATATCGCGAGCGGAGTCGCCCATGTCTGATAGAACTTCGCGAATTTGCGGGGAGAAGAGATAGAAGGCGGTGTTGATCATCCTGCTGGGCTCTGTGCCGGTTTTCGGCTTCTCGACAAAGCCCCTGATGCGCATATCGCGATCGATGTCGGCGACACCGTATGACGAAAGGTTCTCTTCAGGGCCCATCTCCTTTAGGGCGACGGTCAGAAGAGGCTTGTGTTTTTGGTGGAAGGCTACGAAGTCTGACAGGTCGATGTCGATCAGGTTGTCCCCGGATACCACCAGAAGATCGTCGTTTATATCGAAATAGTTCATGCAGTATCGCAGGGAGTCTGCGCTGCCCTTATCGTCATAGAGCGGCTGGTAGCAGAAGTCCTCGTGATCGCTGATGCCCAGGCGTTTGAAGAAGCCCTCCCCGGCCTTGAAGTAGTTGCTGAGGTTGAGGGTATTGTTGGCCCCTTTGCTTCCCAGGATGAACCTCCTGCAGCCCTGGCTGGCCAGCAATCGGAAGAGAATGGCGATTATCGCGGTGTCACAGAGCTCCACTAGGGGCTTGGGCTGGTCGAGTGTTAAGGGGTACAGCCTGGTGCCCGAGCCGCCTACTGTTGCAAGGACTTGGGGAAACATGACATGGAGTAATGCTGGCGTCGCATATAAAGCCTGCCAGCCGAAAACCGGATCAGTAGCCGCGAATGATCTTCATCAGGATTCTGGCGATCATAAAGGCTATCAAGAACAGCATGACGTAGAAGATGATGACTGACAGTTCCATGAGAGGACCGTTCAGCGGTACTGGTTTATATCTTTGACTGCAAAGCAGGGCTCTGAAAATCGGCTGATCTTGGTCAATTTATTCTTCAGCCAATTATGTAAGTTTTTTGACTCTGCACATTTAGAATGTCAGCGACATTAGGAGAATAGCAGAAATTAGGCCGATTACCCAAACCTTTTTCATCATGCGCTCGCAAAAGCTGAGTCATGTTCGAACCCGGTGCGGAATCTGTCGTCCTTGAGATCGTCTGCGGAATCTTCGATATAACTCCAGAGGAGATGATGAAGACCGGAGACTTAACCAAGAAGCTATTTTTCAATCCCGAGGCGCAAGACGAAGAGGCGGCCAAGGAGCAGATCAAGGCGGCGCTTTCAGATATGCCCCAAGAGCACGCCCTGCTGGCCGGTGTCTTCTTCTCTGGTCTCTTGCGCTGCAACCTGTTCCATCAGGCAGAGCAGCAGAGCGCTCAGGAGATGGCGGAAGGATGTCGGGGTTGCTGGCAGGAGAACGATTCAGAGTAAAAATGCGGTCCATGGCTAGTGATATGCCCTGCTTAGGGTAGCAGGAGGCATGTGCCTCCCAGCTTTTTTGGCAAGTCGGGCCGGCCCTTCTTCCCGGCATTTGAAGCCTGAGGATAAACGCGGCATGAATGCGAGCGCTTCTGTCATGCTGTTGTTAGAGCCCGGGGATTTTAGCCCAGGAACGTGAAATGAAAAAACAATGCTCAAATCTTCGCGAAACAAGCAGGATTGATTGGTCACGTCCAAAGCCAAGATCCGGGTGCGCTAACGTCTCTTCGTCCCGAGGTGCAACCCCTGGAATAATCAATGCTATAATTCTTCAAAAAAGATATAAAGGAAGATTGGGTTTTCGGTTTCTGGAGGAGGCAATATTACGAAACCGAACCTGATCTCAGGGCTGAGGCAGAAGTCCCTCAGACCAATTCTGCTAATTCTATTGATCTGTGCAGCCTATGGAATTCATATGGCCGCCTCAGACGATGAAACGTCTGGTAATCATAATGACACGAGAATATTTGATCCCGCCAACATGAACCTATCCGTCCGGCCGGGAGACGAATTTTACGAATATGTCAACGGCGGATGGATCGATAGCCACCCCGTTCCTCCGGATAAGTCGAGCTACGGCGAATTCCGGGTGGTTCGAGACCGGACCGATGAACAGGTCCGGGAGCTGGTCGAGGCTGCGAAGAACAACACTGCTGCAGAGGAGGGGAGCACGGAGCAGATGATAGGCGAGTTTTACAGGGTGGGGCTGGACACTGCCGCGCTCGAATTTCAGGACATTGGGCCCCTGGAAGACGAGATCTCCCGGATAGATAATATATCGACGGTGGCCGATGTTCAGAATGTCTCAGCGCGTCTCCTGGGCTACTATATCATCGATCCGTTCTTCGCTTTGTTCGCAGATTCGGATCCGAAGAACAGCAAAATGATGATGGCCACGCTCTTCCAGAGCGGGCTCGGGCTGCCTGACAGAGACTTTTACTTCCGGATGGACAACGACTCCATCAAGACCAGAGATGATTATCTCGAGCATGTGGCCAGAATGTTCATCCTGCTTGGAGATGCGCCCGAGGTTGCCCAGGACAACGCCCGGACCATCATGAGAATGGAGACCCGGCTGGCCAATGCCTCCTTCACCAACGTCGAGAACAGAGACCCTTTGAAGACCTACAACAGGATGACCCTCGATGAGCTGTCCTCCTTTGCCCCGGGATATGACTGGAAGGCCTTTGTCGTGAACATCGGCCATCCCGAGATCCGGGAGATCAACGTCATGAATCCGCCTTTCGTAAAGGAACTCGGTGCCATGATGCAGGATGAGGACCTGGCAGACTGGAAGACGTTCCTGCGCTGGAAACTGATTTCGGCCACAGCTCCCTATCTCAGCTCAAGCTTCGAGAACGAGTCTTTCGATTTCAATTTCCGAAAGCTGAACGGGCAGGAGCAGATGGAGCCGCGCTGGAAGAGGGTTCTCAAGACCGAGACCTCTTTCCTCGGCGAGCCCATAGGGCAGCTCTATGTGCAGAAATACTTCGATTGGGAGTCGAAGGCCAGAATGATCGATATGGTGGCCAACCTGAAGAAAGCCTTCAGATACCGTCTGCAAAATCTCACCTGGATGGAGGATTCAACCAAGGAAAAAGCGCTGGAGAAGCTGGACACGATGGACGTGAAGGTCGGCTATCCCGATAAGTGGAGAGACTTCTCGGGGCTGGTCGTGAAGAACGACTCCTATGTGATGAACGTTCTTCGGGCCGGACGATTCGAGTTCGAGCACGGCAACTATGGATTGGATAAGGTCGGAAAGCCGGTAGATCGCGATGCATGGTTCATGCCGCCTCAGGCGGTGAACGCCTACAACGACCCCATGAAGAACACCATAGTCTTCCCGGCGGGAATTCTTCAGCCGCCCTTCTTCAACCGGGATGCGGATGATGCCGTCAACTACGGGGCTATCGGAGTGGTGATCGGGCATGAGATGATTCACGGCTTCGATGATCAGGGAAGGCAGTACGATCGTGATGGAAACCTGACTGACTGGTGGACGCAGGAAGACTCCGATCGTTTTAATCAAAGCACTCGAATCCTGGTCGAGGAGTACAGCAATTTCGAGGCGCTGCCGGACCTTTACGTTAATGGCAATCTGACTTTGGGTGAGAACATCGCCGACTTCGGCGGCCTGACCATGTCCTATCAGGCTTACCGCATATCGTTGAAGGAAGAGCCCGAGAAGATCGACGGCTTGAGCGGTGACCAGAGGTTCTTCATGAGCTACGCGCAAATTTGGAGAGAATCCATAAAGGACGAAAAGCTGAGGACGCTGGTGTTGACCGATCCGCACTCGCCAACAAGGTTCAGAGTGAATGGTGCACTGTTCAATGTGCCCGAGTTCTACCAGGCGTTCCCCGAGATCTCGCCCGGCGATCGGCTGTACCGGCAGGAGGATCAGAGGCCGGTAATCTGGTAGGCAGCCATGATCCGGGAAAAAGCGGATCCTCTGGCCCCTCCTCGGCTTTTTTGGAAAACTTCAGGATCATAAAGCGCAAATGCTCTCTTTTGCGAAGTGCTGCTCGGTCATTCCGGCTGCGAGCAATATGGCGCAGGCGCCAGATATCATATTTCGGGTTCCTATGGTTCCCTGTTATAATTCCCATATTTCTGGTCGCGCATACCATGTGTCGACGGGCCCCTCGAAGGTAAAGCAAGATCCCCGGAAATTTTCAAGCAGAAAAGGAGTTTATATCATCAGGTCAATCCATCAGCAAGTGAAATGACCTCCCGATCGGCAAGCCACAGGATGGGGGCAAACCGGGAAAGAAACGCCTTGAAAACAAAATCGCGCTTAGAATATGCCGAGCATCGACGACTTGGATGGATTGGGAAAGAAGATATTGGTGCTTCTTTTAGCGCTTGCTTTGATTCCCATGGCCTCCATCGGGCTGATTTCCATGATGGAGATGAACCGTGCACATCAGCAGGTTCAGGACGAAATAACGAATTTGAGCACTACGCTGAACCGCTCAGCGCTAAACGTTGCATCAACCGATGCCGACCAGGTTCAGCTGGCTGTGGCCTTAGCCAATCAGTATAACGAGTTCTTCAAGCGCATAGAGGCCGAGAATCAGATTGTTGCGGATTATGCGGGAGGAAACTATCAAGATGCAAACTGTCCACAGCCACCTGGGGTGTGGATAGCTCCGCTGGGCAACAGCAGCGAGAGCGTGGCTCAAGAAAGGTCTGAGACTATCCGCTCTCTTTGCGTTCCTGCGCGCATAATGGAGGGGATCGTGGAGCAAGAGCGCGCGATTCAGCAGTCCTATGTAGGAACTGACGATGGGGTGCTCATCACCTGGCCCTATGGCAACGAAACTCTCTCCAAGACGGCCCCATTTGATTATAGAGGGCAGCAGAATTACGTAATAGCCAAGTCCAAGAAAAAAACCGTCTGGAGTGAGCCTTCGACCGCAGGAAATTCTCCTGTGAATGTAACCTGCACCACGCCGATCTTCAGGGATGGTGAGTTCTTCGGGATTGCAGGTATGGAAGTCTCGTTGACCCCTATTTACAACGACATTTCGTCACCTCACGGCAGAGGCTATCCTTTCATAATCGATAATTCCGGAAAGATAGTGATGCAGCCTGCATCCAGGCCTAAAGGAGCTGTAAACGATCTGCTGGCATCAGACGATCTATCTGAAGAGAACGACACCGAAATACAGGGCCTGATTGAAGAAATGTCGCAGGGCAAGAGCGGCTTCTCCATAGTCGGCCTGCCGGAAGGCGACATCTACGTGGCCTTTTCCCCGCTTCCAGCAGTCGGATGGACTCTGGGTGTCGCATACCCCGCAGAGGACATGAGCCTTCCCGCTCAGTTTATCGATTCCGGCATCAAGAAAGTCGCTGAGAGCGCCACATCCGGGCTGAATAGCGCCTTCAGCATGACCGGTATGCTCTTTTTGTTGATGTTCTTGCTGACCGGCTTGATAGTCGCGGCCATAACACTGCGATTGAACCGGAGGCTCGATGGGCAGATGGATGCCATTGTTGATGCTATGGCGAAAATGTCGCGAGGGAATTTCGATATTCAGCTGAGGTCTCTGGATGAGCTATCGCCGATAGGTGATGCCCTCATTGTGTTGTCAAGGGATCTCAGGTCTTCGGCGATTCGTCTCCAGGACAAATTTGAGAAGCTAAGGAGCGAAGGAACCGGAAAGTCCCGGCTATCGATAGAAGAAGTAAAGCGCGAACTGGTCCCGGAGCACCTGCCGGTGGTGGATGGCTATCAGGTACATGCACTCTATCAACCCTCCGAGGGAAGCGGCTTCGACTTTTACGACATCTTCGCGATGGAGGATAAAATCGCGCTATCCATGTCTGGGGTGGATGGCGATGGAACACGGGCCGCAATGCTGGCGGTGATGGCCAAAGCTCTGATAAAGGCATCCTCGAAGAAGACAGACCCCGGCCTGGCCATGTACGATCTTAACGCGAACATCAACGAACATGCTAAAGGGGCGCATTTGAAGTGCTTTTACGGACTTCTCGATCCGCAGGAGCACACCCTGGAGTATGTCAATGCCGGATTCAGTCTGCCTTTCATCGTGGATTCCGGCGGAATGGTGGATACTCTGGGCGGCGGAGGTATCGCTCTGGGGATGCTGGATAAAATGGATCAGCGGCCGACGCGCATACCTCTTCAACCTGAGGATGTCCTGGTGCTTTTTTCCGATGGAGTGATAGAGGCTCTGAACGAGAAGGGAGAGCGGTTTGGGATAGAGCGGTTGATAAACCTGGTCAAGAAGCATAGGGACCTTTCGGCATCGGATATAGTTGCGGCTGTAGGGGCCGATTTCAGATCGTTTGTAGGAGAGCAGGTGCAGGATTTGGATCTGGCTCTGGTAATCGTCAAGCAAAAGCCGGATGCTGCGTGAAGCCTCTTTGGCGATTGCGAACAACGGCTTCGGAGTTCCAGCTCCATGCTCGCCAGGTTTAAATATCTGCATCTTAGTAGTGAGGAGGCCGATGCGACAGGGGCTTCCCGTTGCTCATCACCTGCGTTTCAGCATGAGTATGAGTCAAAAGGGATGCTTAGATTGAAGTGCTGTCCTGATCTCATCGGAGAGGCGATACCCGGATCAAGTGTCTCATCTCGCGAAAAGTGCGATTTGTGGCAATTGAGGTACGGAAACCTTTAAATAGGATTGCCTCGTAAGCAAGGTGGCTCAGTGCGAATGGCCCTGGTGGTTCCCCAATGGGAAACTATAAATACCTGGGAAGCATTCCCAATTGAGCCGAAAAGGCGCCGCGAAACAAAAGGCTGCGACCCTGATTTGATGATGGGCCGAGTTCCAGTTTGCGGCACAGTCATAGTGTGGAGATGGGAGTTTTTTCCTGTCTGACGCTGGTCTTGGCGAACT
>JABLXE010000016.1 GCA_013178225.1 Methanotrichaceae archaeon | reverse complement strand
ATAAGGTAATCTTCTAGCAGTTCTAAGGGTATCATGGTCCTGTTTCCTCCTTTGTGCCAAATACAGGATAGGATGCAGGGCCTATATCTTCCTTATTATCAAATTACAGACAAATAGTTACACTGCCCGATGTAATCAAAAATGGACCGTAAATGAGTTAAGTATAGAGTATTATACTAGTATTGTATAGTGGAGTAGATTAGTAAACTAGACATGTGGAGTGATGCTGGGTGAAACAACAAGACAAGCAAAGGACATCGGGTTGGATGGTCTTGCTTACCTTAGTAGCATTTGGCATCTACGCGTTTGTCTTATCTCTTATCGGCGGAGCAATAGTTTGGGTCTGTCTTCAGCTCGGGCTGTCCTACGAAATAGGCATCATTGCAGTATTGGCATTCTTTGTACTGGAGTTCGTATTATTCTTCTCGCCAATCCGATCTCCGGCAGTTAAAGCTACAAATGGCTTATTGAATCCAATTGTTGCCATAGCCAGGCATATCGTTCGTACATTGCCGTGCGCTTTATCAAGAGAGTTCGAACGAGATCTCACGCGGCAACTCATCAGAAGCACTTCCAAACTTATAAATGCGACTTAAATTAATCAGGGAAAACATGCCCGCCAACCCGGCTGCCTCCATCCACATCCTTTTCTGACTCGCCGGCTTCATCAGAACCCTGATAACCCTGCCCGCCAAGGCCTACCTGGGGCGCGTGGGGGACGACGTACGGGCCCTGGCGGATATTCCTCGGAGCGCTCAGCCTGGGGCGCGGCTATGATCCTGCTTCTGTCCCAGATGGCCGGGATGGACGTGCCTCTGTCAGCGGAATGACATAACCTCTATCGTTTCCCTTGGCAACGGTCCGGAGAGAATATCCATCCACCTTCAAGAATAATATTCGTCAGCTATTATAATAGATCACGACCCGATCAGTCGATATAGCTAAAGCTAAGCATAGCAAAATATCTAATTTACTTATTGGATTTAAATAATTTTAATGCACAACTTAGGGCATTGCTGCCTTTAAAACGCACCCTCCTTGAAGAAAATAATCCTGGCCTCCTCCATCCTCAACCGTTGCCTTCTGTCACGGTCTAGGTCTTCATGAGCGATCCCCGCACCCTGCAGGTCCTCGGCCCGGCCTGTGAGCCTCATGGTCTGCCTGCCATCGTTGGGCGTGTGGTTGCAGACCAGGGCAGGGCAAAGCCTCTCGGCTCTCCTCAGAGCCCTTATGGTGTCCCTCCGTGATGGTGGCCTGCCTTCCCTGCCTGCCAGGAACTGCCGCGCCTGGCAGGAGTTGAAAGCAATCTCCTTCTTGCCCACAGCAATCACCGTGATGTGCTCCACCAGGGCCTGGGCCCTCAACTGAATCTTGGTGATAGCCTGGCGGATCTTACCCTCAGCAGCTGGAGAGGCGGGAGGTCTGGCCTTCAAGGCTTCGCAAATCCTGGTGAGAATCTGGCGGATGTAGGCAATAATGAGATGAAGCTTCTCCATGGGGCTGTGAGTGGCCTTGATGGCCTCTGTGGCCCTCGTGACCAGATTGGCAAGTTCTCGGCCGCGGAGGATACCGGCGTCCCTGGCGATCTCGGCCGTGTAGTTGAAAAGATCCACAGCAACCTCCAGGACATGCTGGAACTCGGAGACAGGTATCTCGATGGCTTCCGCTAAAATAGACGGCTCTTGCATCTTTGAGCCCTCCTAAAAAAGAGTTGACAGGATTATGGCCTGTCTCCATCGCCTGACCACGTGCCGCCTATCAGCCACAGCCCGCCGATCCCTACGAATCCTCATCCGGCCAGAGTGGGGCATCAGGACCCCTCCAAGTGGGCCAGGGCAGCCTCAAGCTTGCGGGCTCGTTCCTCGTTGCCAGCTTCCCGGTTCTGTTTGATTCTGAGCAAAATGAGGTTGCGGAGGGCCATCTTCAGGCACCCCCTTTCCCATACTCTCTCTTAAGTTTTTCGTTAGTCTCGCGAAGCACTGGCATGATCGCTGCCGTGGTCGATCCTTGAACCGTGATCTCCCACTTATAACCGCTTTTCGTGGTCTGCAGAATCACTTTTATTGGCTGATCGTGCACGTGATGGACTTCTTTAGACTCGGCCATCTAGATCACCATCTTGCTCAGCACTATGGCCACGAATGCAGTTATTTCACCCGAGAAGAGCACCAAAAAAATTTCGGCAGCCATCTCAGACCACCTCCGCTCTCTGCTGCCGTCCACTATCTGACTCCAGGAAGGGCTTGAAGGGCTGTCTGCTTATCAGGCTCGGCTCTTCCTGTGGCCTCTCCATCTTCGCGACAGGGAAGTACTTGCGCTGATGCTTGCAGGGCTTCCCGGGATTGTAGCACTTGGCAGGGCAGGAGCAATCCCGGGGCGTGGTCACATAATAGGCATCGCCTTTGTTATTCCGCACCAGGACCATCTCAGCGGAGAGCCTGAAGAAAGGCGGCATCTCCGCTGGCTGCTGGCCGTGGTTATAGTAGGCTATCAACTGCTTTACGGCTTCCGCGGTCTGCGTGACCGGGCTAACTACTTCCAAAACAGTCCTTCCGGACATCTTCAGTTCACCAATACACATATACACACAAATTTGTATTTATGGGTTTTGGTGTAGAAATGTATTAATGCAAAAAGAGATAACAGGATAGTATGCCAGAACGAATGAACATTGTTATTGACGAGGACCTGGCAAGAACGCTACGTGAAACCGCATTGAAGAAATTTGGGAAACTAAGAGGCGCAAGCCTTGTAATCGATGCTGCTCTGCGGCGTTACTTCCAAGAAGAGGGAATAGAAATAGAATCCTCAAAGAAGACAGGAAACGAAGAGGACCCTTGTAGGGCCCCCCTGGTGCTTCCCGGTCATCCCGTTTGGTGAACTGAAGATGACTGTGATCTATTTTATCAGCTTAAATCGCTTTCCTGGTGCCCGTTCTTACGGGTAACAAAACGCCGAGGGTGAGATTCGAACTCACGAGACCCTTGCGAGTCACCAGCTTTCCAGGAGATTTCACTCCAGGCTGGCGCCCTACCGCTAGACGACCTCGGCATCGTTCACTTGGTGAGAGCTTGCCTCTCGGCCAGCTTCCACGCTCTGGGATAGGTGCCCGGCTCCATTATTACCCTTTCGGTCCTGGCCACAATTCCGGCCTTGGCCTCCGCCATCTCCGCGCTTGTAAGCTCAGCAATGGCAATGGCCACTGCCTCTCCTTTCAGGCTGAAGAGGGCCACCATCTCGCCCTTGCTTACGTCGGTCTCAAGGCTCACCAGCCCCGGCGCGGCCAGGGGCGCGCCGTGACAGACCGCGTCCACCGCGTTGTCTGCGATCACCAGCCGCGGCAAGTGGCGCAGAGCAAACTCCACCGGCTTTATGATCCGCCGCAGCTCGCTCTCATCTCCGCTCTCGCGCCACAGCTCGTAGGCATCCGTCAGCTGGTGAAGCGTGACCAGGGTATCATCCTCCGAAAACGGCCCGGCGCGGCTCCTCCGCAGCTCCTCCATGTTCGCTCCGGTGCCCAGAGCCAGCCCCAGGTCGAAGCAGAGCTTGCGGATGTAGGTTCCGGCCTCGCAGCCCACCAGCATCAGCACCTGCTGCTCCTCGATCTCCAGCACCTCCAGGTAGTAGATCTCGCGCGTCCTGAGCTGCTTGACCACCGAGGACTTGAGCGGCGGCTTCTGATGGATGGGACCCACGAACTCCCCGCACACCTCCAGGATGCGTTTCTTAGGCACAGGCTTGTGGATCCTCATGAGGCATACGTACTCCTTTCCGGCGAGGAGCAGAGTATCCATCACCCTGGTCGCGTCCCCCAGCAGGACCGGCAGAATGCCGCTGACCTTGGGGTCCAGGGTGCCCGAATGGCCTGCCTTCTCCAGGCCCAGTATCCTCTTGACCCAGGCCACCACTTCATGGCTGGTGGGGCCAGAGGGCTTGTCCAGGTTTATGGCACCTAGACGAAGATGCGCATCCAGGCTCCGCTGTTCCGGAGGCGTTCCAAAAGAGGGGTCGGTCCGGGCCGACCTCTTAACCAGCGTCCTTCGCACTTTTTCGGAAGGAAGAGTATTGGGGGATGGGCTCATCGGGCTTCAGCTCTGGGGCTCACTGCTTCTGCCTCGCCCTGGCCGCAGCCAGAGCCACCGCAAAGGTGCCGCGCTCATCGAACCGGCCTGAATCCAGCACCAGGTCGTAAACGCTGAGGTCATTGATATCGATGTTGTAGTACTTCTTGTAGCGCCGGGCCTCGCTCTCCTCACGGCTCCGCGTCTCCTGCAGCGCATCCTCCAGCAGCTTCGACTCGCGCTTGGCGATGCGCTCGGCCCTCAGCCGCAGATCGGTCTTGAGCAGTATGGTCAGGTCGGCAGGGAGCAGGTGTCCGGACAGCCTCCCTTCGAATACCCCGGAACCCTCTTTGGCCAGGGCCTTCTGAGCGTCGTCGATCAGGTAGTCTATCTCCGGCCCGCGTTCTGCCAGCCGGTTAAGCTCTTTTACCGAGACGTTCCTCTCGCTGGCAATCTTCCGGAAAAGCTCTCCGGAGTTGATCCAGCGAATTCCCAGCTCTGCCGCCAGACTTCGGGCAAGAGTAGTAGTCCCCGTCCCGGGCGCACCGCTCACGGTTATTATCATCTGGACCTCAGCTCATCCGCCCGATGTCCAGGGCCTTCCTGATGATCTGCGAGACGGGTATCGAGCAGACGAAATACCAGTAGAACCAGAGGACGACCGGCCCCAAAATGGCGTCAGTGATCTTCTGCTCGCCCCAGAAGGGAAAGACCATGGAGGGAGTATGCTGGCCGATATAGAAATAGGCCCACATGAAGAGAGGTATGGAGACTATGCCGATGTAGAGCATGGGCTTGAACTGCATCTGCATCATCTTGCCCTGCTCGGATACCATCTTCATCTGCTCGTTTTGCAGCTGCTGCTGCCGGGTTTTATCCCCGGACAGCTGTGCCTCCTTCATCTCCCTCTGCACCCGCCTCATGTTCTGCTGCTGCTCTCGCATGAAATCCCAGTCCATGGTGTACTTCTGGATGAGGCTTGCGTAAAGTCCGGTGATAGCTGCCAGAATCAGCAGCACCACATGGAATGGCAGTATGCCGGGAAGCCACCCCAGGCCGAAATCCATGACCGCGCCGATTCCATCTCGCAGCTCCGCGCTGACCATAATCCCAAAAAAGAAAAAGAAGCCTATGGCCAGAGCCAGGTTGTCCAGGGACTTGGTCAGCTTCCCGTTCATGCCGACGCTCCGAAGAACTTCTGCATCATGGGGTACATCTCCTGAATCTGTTCGCTGGCAATCTGTTCATAGAGACGGTATACGATGGAAACGGCCAGCAACAGTCCGGTTCCTCCCGCTCCGCCCAGAGTTCCCAGCAGGCTCGCAATCAGGGTGAGAAGTCCTATGACCACACCGCCGATCACCGTCACTTTGGGAATGTACCTCTCCATCAGGCGCTCAATTGACGCCGGATTTCTCCGGTATCCCGGGATCTGCAGGCCTGAGTTATGAATCTTGGCCGCCACGCTCTTGGCACCCATGCCGGTGGTCTCAATCCAGAATATGGCGAAGATTACACCCCCTATAATCAGGAATGTGGCATCCACCAGTACATGCAGGAATATCTGCCAGTTGGCGATGGGCGAGAACCCCAGCTCGATCATCCCGGGCGTGGACTGAGAGACCATGCTCGGAATCCAGTTGCTGGGCCCGTAAATGGGCGACAGATAATACATCAACCCGGAGATTGGCTCCGGAGATGTGGCGCTGAGCGGGTTTCCAGTTGCAGCATCGTAGCGCGCGGTGGCGATGAAATTTCCCAGCAGGCTGGAGTAGCCGGTATAAATGGTGGTCATGCCATCTCCGGTAACAGTGGCCGTGCTCACCGTTCCCAGGCGTCCGGCTAAGAGCGCCCCGATCATCTGGATGTTGGCCTGTATGGCCCGGACCAGGATCATGGGAAGAACGCTTGCGTACACCAGCTTCACCGGGAAGCGCCCGCGAGCGCCGCGAACCCGGCTGTGCGCGAGCGGTATCTCGATTCTGGTAGATTCGACGAACACTACCAGCAGAATGATGACGACCGTTGATATGAGCGCCAGGATTCCACCGGTGACCAGCACGAATCGAAGGCCTTCTGCCGTGAACAGGGTATCAAAGCTGATGAGCTGCAGCCGGATGATGTCTATCCACTTGGGAATTACTCCCACAGGCAGTCCAGCATCGCCTGTTGCCGGATTGATCAGTCCGGTCACCAGCTGCTGGCTGATTCCAGCCACAATGAACAGACCTACTCCGGAGCCCACGCCCCACTTGGAGACGACTTCGTCCATGTAGAGGATCAGTGCCCCGCCCAGGAACACCTGCAGGAATATCAGCAGAGAGAGAAAACCTACCGACACGCCCATCATCGTTGCCAGGTTGGCGTCAGGCAGCAAATATCCGCCCATAACCTGCGGCAAAGCCTCAACTACTATCATCACAAAGACCAGGGCCTTCTGTGTTCCCTGAAATACCGCCTGGTCCCGGGGATCGCTCAGGTTGAGCTTGATTATCTCTGCGCCCACAAGTAGCTGCAGAACGATTGAAGCCGTGACTATAGGGCCGATACCAAGGAGCATGAGCGAGCCGAAGGAGCCGGCAAAGAAGGCCCGGTAAGAGGCAAAGAAATCAACGGATTCCGCTGATAACCCAAAAAGGGGTATGTTGCCCAGGGCGAAGTAAAGCAGCAATATGGCCAGCGTCCAGCTCAGCTTCTTCTTGAAATGGACATGCCCTACGGGGCGCTGCACCGCAGGCAGCCGCCTCACGTAGGGCTCTATCGCATAAAAGAAACTCTGCTGGTTCATACCACTACTGCTTGACCACCAGCAGCCTCAATCTTGGATCGGGCCGCGGCTGAGAAGCCGGCGGCGTTCACCGTAAGCTTTCTGGTTACCCTGCCCCGGCCGAGAACCTTCATGTCGCCCAGGTCAATGCTGCCGTCTGCGCCGGCCACCTGGTCCAGCACATCGACGTTTATGACCTCGAGGTCCACGCTGTTGGGCTGCACAAATCCGTGCCGGCCCATCTCGGTTCCGAGGAGAATGGAACGCATGAAGTGGTGTTTGCACTTGCCCACGTCCCCTCTTCCACCACGAGAGCCGCCTCCGCGAGCGTTCTTATGCTTACCGTGATAAGTTCTGTGACCCCTGCGTTCCTTGGTTTTTGGTCTAACCATGATTCTACCTCATCTTCTTGATAAGATCTGCTATGTCCTGACGCCAGCCCAGATCTCCGCCCTGAGCAGCAGTCTTCTTGGTGCTCCTCAAACCCTTCCGCGCCGGATGGAGCCTGAACACGGGCTTGATGCCCAGATCCTTCAGGCTGGTGGCTCCGGAGTTCAGGGACCGGGCCAGCTCTGCAAAGGAATTATAAGAGGTCTTCTCCTTTATGAATTGCTCTGTTAGCCTTTGGTTACCACTGAGCCTTCCCCGGCGCTCTAACAAAAGCGCGAGGGTGGAGTCGTCGATCTGGCCCCAGGCCACATAGTCCTTAACCCTCTGAATCATGCCGCGATAGTGAGGATCCTCGTTGACTACCACACAATGGTTGATGCGGTTGAGCCGCAGCATCTGCAAGGTGTCCTTGGTCTCGGGCCTGGTGTTCACCCCGCCTCTGAGTCTGACTATAGCAAACATGATTCAAGCCCTCACTGTGACCGTGTTCAAGAGCGCGTTGTAGGTCGCCTTGGCAAAGTTCAGCGTGGTTCTGGTAGACCCTTCAGTCCTGGTCCAGATATCCTTGATGCCGGCCATCTCCATGACCTTCTTGGCAGTATCGCCTGCCGCGATCCCCAGGCCGCGAGGTGCGGGTATCAGCACGATGCGAACAGAGCCGGCCTCGCCCATAACCTCGTAGGGTACGGTGTGTGGCTGACCGCAGCCGCACTCCCAGCTGCCACAGCCGCGCTTAACCCTCAGCAGGTTGAGCTTGGCGTTTTCGATGCCCTTCTTGATGGCCATTCCCACCTGGACATCCTTTCCCTCGCCCAAGCCTATGTACCCATCCCGGTTGCCGACGATCACCGTGGTCCTGAACTTGACCCTCCTTCCGGAGTCGGTCATCCTCTGAACCATGTTGATATCCAGAACTTCGTCCTCTAGCCCCGGAACCAGCACGTCCACAAGCTGGGGTTCCTTTATGGGGAGCCCGGATTTAACGGCCTCCTCAAAGTTGGTCACCTGACCCTCATAAACGAGCCTGCCCAGCCTGGTCTTGGGGACCCATGCTTCCTCGTAATAATCGCGCTTTTGTCGTCTATCTCTTGTATCCGCCATGGTCTCACCCCAGTATTTTCTCCCTGGCAGCCTCGAACTGGGCCACGATATCCGCTCCAGTGTAGTCCTTTATGTGCCCTCCGCGGATTCTTTCGTCATCCGGGAAGATCTCCGGGCTGTGAGGAACATCCACTCCCGCATCCACAACGCCTTTTATGGCCGCATAAATCCTGCCGCCACGAGTGGAGGCGTGAAGGCCGATGTCTGCAATCCCCTCAGTCTGGCCCAGGGCCAGCATCTTCTTGCCGAAGAGCAGGCCGGTGAGGTAAGCTGCAGGCAGATTGCCGGTGCTGGCACCAAAGTCGAACTTCCTCAGTTCCTTGGAGTTGACAGTGAGGAGAGTCCGGTCGCCTTTCTGCTCGGCCACCACTAATTGCAGCACCGTATTGGCGTTGCTCTTCCGCACCACTACCCGGGGTTTCTTTGATAGTATAAGTTTGTATCTAACGTGGTAATTGGTCCGACCCTCTCGGCGCCTCCGGAAGGGCACTCTGTACCTAGGTCCTGTAGCCATCTCATTCACCTCTGGCTAGGCCTTTGGCCTTAATATAGGCGTCAAGATGTGCAATGCTCCGGTATTCTCCGCCCTTGGATTTCCGATACAGCATCCTGTAGGTATGCTGGTCGATCTGCTCGCTCTCGCGCAGTTCCCGGAGCCGTTTCCGCTGCGCTCTGATCTTGGCCATCCACTGCTCTTTTCGCGGCGACCTTGCGCCCTTGGCACCTTTCCGGCTTCCGGCACCCTTCTGGTGTCCGTAAGCCCTCTTGGCCGCCCGCACCCGGAACCTGGCTCGGCTGTTGCCCTTCTTGGGCTTGGCCTTGATGTTCCCGGACTCGATCTGTGCGCGGATGTCCTCACGGGTGATGGCCTCGGCGATCTCGCCTGCTGCTTCAGCATCAGGGTTGATCCACACTCTGCTCTTGCCGACAGCCAGCTCTGACGCGGCGAGCTTTTTCTGGGTTTTGAAGTCGGGCATCTCAGGCCCCTCCCTTGCGGCTGTTGAGAACCTTCAGGCCGATCTCGGACGCCTTGCTCTGAATCTCCAGGCGCTTCTTCATGCCGACCGAGGAGGCAATTCTCACTGCACAGCCCTGGGCACCTTCCAGCTCTTTCACGTTGTTCACCAGGACTTCCCTCAGGCCGCAGGGATGAAATTCCCTTACTGCCCTGGGGCTGCCGAATCCCGGTTGAACCAGTCTGCCCTTGGCAGCCACTTGCTGCCGGAGCTTGTTGTGAAGGCCACGGGGCTTCCTCCAGCTGGCGGAGAGTTTCTTCTTCTTATGAGAATCGTGACGATTGAACTCGGGCTTCTTGGCCTTCTGTCTGGCTCTCACTTTCAGCAATCTCTGTGCCATCGCCGTCACCTCTTGTCCACCAGGTATATTCCGTCCTGGAACACCCTGATATCGAACCCTCTGACTCTCGTCGCTTGCTCGATATTGGCCATGGTTTGGCCCACGCTCTCCTTGTCGATACCTGTAATCACTACCTCGTCCTTCAAAACCTCGACCTTGGTGCCAGGAAGGATCTTGGCAGATCTCGGTTTCCTCTCGCCGAGGAAGTTGTTTATAACCAGCTCGTCGGAGGCAGCCTTGAGCTGTATGGGGAAGTGAGAATAGACTACCTTCATCCGGTACTCAAAGCCCCGGGTCACGCCAGCGGTCATATTGGCTATATGAGCCGCCAGGGTTCCCACCATCGCTCTGTGCTTCTTCCGATCGAGCCTCGAATTCACGACCAGGTAAGAATCCTCTTTCTTGATCACTATCTCCGGGTAGGACAGCTTTCTGGTGAGTTCGCCTTTCGGCCCCTTCACCGTGACGCTTGCTCCTTTCACGGAAACCTCGACTCCTTCCGGGATCTCAACCTGCCGTGCAATTTCTTTAACCATGAGACCACCTAATAGACGTATGCCAGGAGCTGGCCGCCCAGGGACTGAGCCCTGGCGTCAGAATGAGCCATGACTCCCCTGCTGGTGCTGAGAATCAGCACTCCGAAGTTCTTGGCCGGGAGATATCTCTGCTCCCAGCTCTCCAGCTCGCTCACCTTGGTGGCAAACCGGGGCTTGATTACGCCGCAGCGGTTTATCCGTCCCAAGAGCTTTACCCTGAACATACCCGACTTTCCGTCATCTACAAACTCGAATTCGCCGATGTATCCCCGATCGGCCATAACCTTCAGCGTCCTTCCGATGAGCTTGGAGGCCGGATGGATGATACACTCGGGTTTGCCAACGCTCTCCGCATTTTTTATGATGGACATAGCGTCGGCCAGCGGATCCAGCAACACTTGATACCACCTACGAATACTTTTCAAAGCCCATCTCAGGGGCAATCTCTCTGAAGCACTGCCGGCACAGGTAAATGCCGTACTTCCTTACCAGGCCGTTGTTTCTGCCGCAACGCTTGCACTGGTTTGCGCCCCTTCCGAAGACCTTCTTGCTTTTCTTCATGCTGCCTCCAAGATCTCCACGCCGAACTTAGCGGCTATGAACTTGGTCGTCTCTTCTTTGCTCAGCCTCTGCCTGGCAGGGAGTTTTCTCATGGCCACCCGCCTCTGAGAGATCCTGTAGCCGGCTCTCTTGAGGGCCACAGACACATCCATGCCGAAGATGCCTATGTCGGGATCGTACTTCATTCCCGGAAAATCGGTATGCTCCTCTATTCCGAAAGAGAAGTTGCCCAGGCGATCGAACTGGCTGACCCGGAGAGTGTTTCCGGCCGCCTTCAGAGCCAGGATCAGGAAGTCCTCTGCAGCCTTGCCGCGGAGGGTCAGCTTGGTCCCGATGGGCTCCTTCTTCTTTATGCTGAAGGTGGGAAGCGTCTTCTTGGCAATGGACCGGACCGGCTCCTGATGGGTAATCTCCCGCAGGATGGATTCCGCATTGACCAGCCTCTGGCCGCTTTCGCCTACGCCCACGTGCACCACTACCTTATCGATGCGGGGCTCGAGCATGACGTTCATCTAACTGCCCCCAGCTTGATCACCGGCTCTTCACGGCCGATCATGTACACATAATCCACAATGGTCTCGAAATCCGTCTCGCCAGAGATGACCACCCGGTTGGGCTGAGAGCTCTTGACCACAATTATGTCCTTCACTCTGCCCATCTGGCCGGTATGTTTTCCGCCCACCACCATGGCCAGGTTTCCGACCTTGAATTCGATCCGGTCCTCGACCTTCTTGTCAGGGACCGACAGCACCAGGGAATCACCGGCCTTATATTCGCCATCTGCCAGGATATTGGAGCCATCGGATAGGTTCAACTGCTGGCGGCCACCCTTGATGATGGTCTTGTTCTCGATCCGGGCCAGCTTTCGCACCTGTCCTGACTCGAGCTGGCTCAGGTAGAATCGGCCGCGGTCATCCTTTAGCATCCTGTACTGCTGGTTCAAGAGCGGCAAGGAGATGACGTCGAATATGCCCACAGGAAGCTTGTGGTCCTTCTGGACACGGCCGTCAACCAGCACCTTGCCCTCGTAGAGGATTCTCTTGCTCTCACGGGCGTTATCGGCCAGCTTGAGCATATCCCGGACAATGCTTACGAGCGGTATGCTCTCATCCGCTGAATGCGGACCGGGACTGGTCTTGGCCACCCAGGCGTGAGTCTTTCTGGAAATGGGCCAGCTCACGGGTATGGTTACCCTCTTCTGATGTCTGCTCACTGCGACCGCCTCGCGAAGATCTCTTCTCTCTTGCTGTCTTCCAAATCGAGCTTGACGATCATCACATTTGACGGATGAATCGGGCGCGGAACCTCGGTTCCGTCGGCGCGGAAGTTGCTGACTCCTGCAACCTTGATGGTGCACCTCTTCAGGTCCACCTCTTCGACCTCGCCCTCCGTGCCGGCATGATCCCCGCGCATCACCTTTACGGTGTCGCCCTTTTTGACCTGGGCGTTGCGCTTCTTCAGCTCAGCTCGAAGCTCCTTGGAGAGAAGGGAATGCATGTATTTCTGTCGCCTGTGAAGCGGCGCGTTGTATCGCTCCTTGCGCTGCTTTCTTGGCTGAATGCTCGTCATAATCATCACACTATCGTAGATGCAGCTGAAGCGATCTTGCCGAACCGCTCGGCTACTTCTCTAGCCACCGGTCCCTTGACCTCCGAGCCCTTCGGGACGCCGTCATCGTCCACGATGACTGCAGCATTGTCCTCGAAGCTCACCCGCAGGCCGTCCGGCCTCCGGAACTCCTTCCTCTGGCGGACGATTACGGCCTTGAAGATCTGCTTTCTCATCTCTGGTGTTCCCTTCTTCACCGATACTATTACCACGTCCCCGATTCCAGCGCAGGGCTGCCGGTTTTTCACGCCACGGTACTTCATTACCGAAATTACGTGTAGCGTCCGCGCACCTGTATTGTCTACACAATCCAGGTATGCGCCAGTGTTGATCGCCCTCGGGATCTGGGCCTTGAGTCCCCTCATTTCAGGACCTCCACCACCACATAGGATTTGGTCTTGGAGATAGGCCTACACTCCGCTATTCTGACACGATCCCCCGCTTTCGCGTTCAGACACGGGGGGTTGTGCGCATGAATCTTGGACCTTCTCTTCTCGAATCGTTCGTATTTCGTTGCCTTCTTCTCGAACTCGCGCATGACGACCACGGTGCCTTCCATTTTGTCGCTCACGACAGTGCAGGCGAAGACCTGACCGCGTACCGGCAAGCTCCCGTGGAAGGGACACTTTGGATCGTTGCACTCCTTGGCAGGTGCTGCAACATCCAGTCCGATATCCCTCATAACTTCCACCTCGTCCTCTGCATTCTCTTGCTTATTCTGTTCTCGGGTTGTGAGATCAAGATCGAAGCCCGGACCCGCACCCTCTGCCCGTCGGGCAGGGTGAAGATCAGGCTTGTGTTCTGCTTGGGGATGCGCTTGATGCCGCGCGCGGTCTCCAAAAGGAACGTGTTCCTGGTCTCGTCCACCACCAATCCGGAAAGGCCAACCAGGCTTGGGTTGGTGCTGTCTTCAACTTCGGCCAAAAGACCGATCAGCTCCTGCCTGGCCAGGTTCTCCGGCTTGATGCTCAACTCTTCTAACGCTCCTTTTGAACCGTCTTGATCTGGGCGATGGTCCTTCGCAGGTCTTTGATCCGCCCAGGCTTCTCAGGAGCACCGCCGGCAGTGACCACGCCACGTTCGCGGATGAGTTCGCTGGTCAGCTTCTGCAGCTCCTCGGCGATCTCATCCTCGCTCATGTTTCGAATCTCGTCGATCTTGAATATGGCCATGTGCGATCACTCCTCGGGCTTGCTCTCGGGAGCAGGCTCCGGACTCTCGGCGACGGGAGCCGCCTCTTCGACCGCAGGAGCGGCCTCTTCCTGAGGTGCAGGCTCAGACTCCAGGAGTTGATCCAGCTCGCTCTTCTCAGGGGCGGGCTTTGCCGGTTCAGGCGCAGGCGCCGGAGCAGGTGCTTCTGCCGCCACCGCGGGCTTTTCGACCGGTTCTGGTACGGCCTCCGGCTGGTTGATATTGAACTTATCAGGCGGCTGAGAGTCGGGAGGTATTATTCTTACCTGACATCCGATCACGCCCAGCTTCTTCACGGCAATGGAGTAACCGGTCTGCACGATATCATCAGCCGGCTTGCCTGAATGTTTGATGTAACCGGAGACGAACTTCTCGGTACGGGACCGGGGTCCGGTCAGCTTGCCGCTGATTATGATCTCGCAGCCCAGGGCTCCGGAGTCCATCACTCTGCGCATCATGGACTGGCCGGCCTTCCTGAAGTACCAGCCGCGCTCGAGAGAGCTGGCTAGCCGGTTAGCTACCACCTGGCTGTTGAGGTCACCCCTGCCCACGTCCTGCACGTCCACCTGCGGATTGTCCAGGCGGAACTTGCGGTCCAGGTCGCGGGTGATCTTCCGGATCAACTTGCCGCCCTTGCCTATGACCATTCCCGGCTTTTCCGCGTAAACGGTGATCTGGGTGCCCATAGGCGTGCGGTTCATGACCATTCCGCCGTATCCGGCGCGCTCCAGCTCTTCTGCCAGGTACTCATGGACCAGTGCCTTGGTGATCCCTTCCTGTACGAACTTCTTCTCTACAGCCATCAGTTCTTCACCTCGGCCAGAATCATCTCTATCGACACGGTCTCTGTATTCTTGGGAGTTGCCCGGCCCATGGCCCTGGGCATCCAGCCCCGAATGGTTCTGCCCTTCAGAGACCCGGCGTGATAAACCTTCAACTTCTCTGCCTCAAGGCCCTTGTACTCAGCATTGGCCATGGCGTTTTGAAGAACTGTCAGGACTGCTTTTGCCGCCTTCTGCGGATAGCGTCCGGCATCAGCCCTCACCAGACCATGTCTGTGAGCCACGTTTCTGTTGTAGCGCTTGAAAGGTACGGGCCGCTTCAGAGCTATTACGTCCTCCAAAAGGGACTTGGCCGCTTCTGCGCGCATGCCTCTAAGCGTCCTGCAGATCTCGCGGGCGTGCTTGGGTGAGATGTGAAACTCATTGCCCATAGCCTTTGAGGAGCGTCCTGCAGGCGAAAGTGAATAATTCAGTCTTCCCACTCTCACACCTCACTTCAGCGGCACGAACTTGCTCGACCTGGTTGCGCCCACGCCTGCAGCACCATGCTGGACCCGTCCCCTTGACAGTGCGAACTCGCCCAGATAGTGTCCTATCATCTCAGGCATGATCTCAACCCGCTCGAAGCTCTTGCCATTGTATATCTCTACGTTCTTTCCCACCATCTCAGGAAGCACTATCAGCGTCCGGAGATGCGTCCTGACCGAGTCCTTGTTCCGGAGCCTGGTCAGGAACTTCTTGTGCTCCTTGGAGATGCCTCTCTTGATCGTTCTGCGCTGCCGCGCTGGAAACAGCTCGGCAAGCTCATCCATGCTAAGTTTAGCGAGGTCGGCGACCTTCCGGCCCCGGTACATAAATTCTTCCTTTCTCTTGGGAAGCTTGGATCCTGCTTTCTTCGCCAAAACTATTACCCCTTTAACGCTTACCGGTCTTCCTTGCGGCTATCGATCCCACTTTCCGGCCGGGTGATGTGTTCCTGCTTACAGTCTTGGGCCGGCCTGGATGCTGACGCCCGCCACCGCCGAAGGGATGGTCAATGGCGTTCATGGCCACGCCCCGCACAATGGGCCACTTCTTGGCTTTGGACTGGAACTTGTGGAAGCTGCTGCCGGCTTTCACCAGCGGTTTTTCCAGCCGGCCTCCGCCAGCCACGACGCCGATGGTTGCCATGCACTTGGGGTTCAGCCATTTCATCTCCCCGCTGGGGAGCTGGACCACCGTTGAACCCACATCGTGGGCCACCAGAATGGCGCACACCCCAGAGGAGCGAGCGAACTGTCCTCCGTGTCCGGGCTTGGACTCCACGTTGCAGATGGGGACTCCTTCCGGTATTTCCGCCAGAGGCAGAGTGTTGCCGGGTTCAATTGGAGCGGAGATGCCGCAGGCGATCTCCTGGCCGACGCACACTCCCTCCGGCACCAGAACGTACCTCTCTTCGCCGTTTTCCAGGGCCACCAATGCCACCGGCGCACTCCGGGCCGGATCGCGCACGATGTCCTCGATCACGCCGGTTATGGTCTGGTTTTCGTCAACTCTGATGTGAGTTATATCAGCTCTGTACCTGTGAGATGGCGCCCGGTATGTGGGGCTTCCTTTGCCTCTGTTTTGAGATATGATTCGCTTTCCCATGATCCCACCTACAAGAGTCCCAGCCTGGTGGCCAGCTCATTGGCTGCACCATCTCCGGCCAGCTTAACTGCTGCCTTCTTTTCACCCCGAGGAGTGATCATGGTCCTGATCGAGACGACCTCCACATCGTAGAGCTCCTGCAGGGCCTTCTTGATCTCAGGCTTTCGGGCCTTCATGTCCACCAGGAACTCGAGCGTGTTGTCGGCATCAATCATCCCGGTGACCTTCTCTGTGATGAATGGGCTTTTGATTATCATTTATCTCGTCCCCTGGCTGTTTTTCTCGGCCAATCGCTGCAAGGACGACTCCGTCCAGACGGTGAGCCTTCCGGCTACAGTGCCAGGTGCGAGCAGCTCAGCATTGAGCCCGTCTACGGTCACGAAGTCCACGCCGGGAAGATTTCTGGCCGCCCGTCCCAGACCCTGATCCTGGCCGGCCACGATGAGCAGGCTCTTCCGGCCCTTGTACTTCCGGCCTCTCATCTTTCCGCGGCCGGCGCGGATGTTTCTGCCCTGCTTGGCCCGCTCCACATCGTTCCACAGTCCGGCTGCAACCAGGAAGTTCTTGATCTCCGAGGTCTTGGCCATGCTCTCCAGAGCATCGTTGGCCACTACCGGAAGCTCTCTGGCGAAACGGTGGCCCCGGGCAGATACCAGTTCTGTGCAGGCGGTAGCTGCAATCGCCGAACGGATGGCCTTGCGCCTCTCCTTGATGTTGATCTTCTCGCTCCGGTCAGCCTCGGGCTGGGGTGCGTGGGATCTCCTGCCGCCGCGAGCCATGGGAATTCCTGCAGCTCTGCGGCCGTTCAGCACTCTCGGCACCCTGGAGACGCCGTGTCCCGGACCCCAGGAGCGAGCAGAGGTGTTCATGCCAGCGTAGAAGTGAGGACCGTAGGGCTGCAGCCTGTTGGCCTGAGCCGACAGTACCGCCCTTTTGATCAGGTCCGGCCGATACTCCTCATCGAAGACGGGAGGCAGCTCGACCTCTCCCACCTTATTTCCAGATAGATCGATAACGTTCGCCTTCATCACAATCCCTGCTTAGATTCCTTGCTTACGTGGAGGAGCTGCGGCTCTTTCACAAAGTTCTGTCCCGGCCGTATGGCCTCTCTCATCCTCACGATCCTCTTGACCGGACCGGGCAGGCTGCCCTTGATCAAAACGTACTGGTTTCGGACCAGGCCGTAGCCGGGGAATCCTCCCTCGGGATTGATCTCTCCGCCGTCTGCGCCGATTGCCATCAACCTCTTATTGAACTCCGTTCTCTGCTGGTAACCCATCTGGCCGAGCTGAGGAACTCTCCAGCTGATGTGAGCCGGACGCCAGGGTCCCAGATTTCCGACATGCCGCATCTTTCCGGTTCGAGCATGTTTTCTCTTCTGCATAGCGATTCCCCAGCGCCTCACCGGGCCTTGCGTCCCCTTGCCGGAAGTCACGGCTGAGACGTCCAGGAGATCGCCTAAGCTGAATACCGAATTGATGGGTACCTGCTGACCCAAAATGCCCCCAGCATAAGAAAGCCGATCGGAGATCGATCCGCCTGTGATTGGTATCTCCATCAATTCCGGAACCTTCTTGGGAACTCCGGTGATGATCTTGGGATTGGTGTGAGCGATAATTCTGATATCCGTCAGATCTTCGAGTGCCTGCAGGTCTCCAAGAGACGCTCCCCTAGTCTTCTTGGGAACTGTGATTGCCCTGGCCAGCTCAGCGCTCAGGCTCTCGGCCCAGGTCTCGCCCACGGGCCGCAGGCCGCCGTTATATTTCTCGTAGGCTCTGACGGCGATCACGTTCATGGGCGGCACTTCTAGAACAGTTACTGGCACGGATATCTCCATGCCTTCGGTGAGGCTTCTCGGTCTGTCGTCGATCATCATGACGTGGGTCATGCCGGCCTTGTATCCCGCAAAGCCCGCCATCTTGGCTTTATCTCCCTGTGCCCAGGTTCTGGTCCTGGGAACTTCGCTCTTCGCCCGCTTCCTGGGGCTGAAGGCCAGCGAACCTCGTCTAGGTCGGTGAATCTTTGCCATTTAATCCTCCACGCGCACCAGGTTGAGCAGAGCTAAGGTGGCCCAGGCCGCCTCTTCGACTCTTACGGTTTCAGTTTCCTGATGCGGAATGGTGTTAATCATGCAATACCTGTCCAATGCTTCTTTTCTCAAGAACGCATCAACGCCTCGGGCAGGGGAGCCGAATACCACCGCGAGATCACGCCTTTTGCCCATTTCTGCGATCTTCTGCAGCAGGCCGGAAGTGACGGTCTTTCCCTTACGGGAGGTAAGCAGCACAAAGGAGTTCATGCTCCGGAGGTGGTCCTCCAGACCACCCGCTACTTCTACCTCATATCCCCAGTATCCGGGGATCGCCTTCCGGTCTACAGGCTCAGCGGCGAGCGGATTGCGCGAAAAGATTCTGACATTAAGGCGTTTCCCCACCTGGTAGTTTTCATCTGTGCGGAGGGGTATTGGGCGATCGACACCGATTTCCACCCATGCGCCACCATCAGATCCGACGCTTTCGACAACTGCTCCGACTCGGTACTCGCCGATCTTGAGCGCTTCTGTCCTTGAGTTCACGGGATGATGAGCGGTTCGCAGAGGCGGCAGCATTCCCACGTGTCTTAACTCCTCCCTGCGAGGGATGAGCAGCTTTCGCAGGTACTGCGGCGTTTCCATGTAGCGCAGTATCATGCTCATGAAGCGGGAATCGTCGAACTCAGGATCTCTGTAGATGACGATCCGGTCCATGCCGAAGACTGCTGCTGCCCGGGCGATTGCGCCAACCTTGAGCGTGTTCACACGCCTATCCCTCGACTCCATGATGAGAGAGGACGGGATGAGGATGGCTCTCTCGCAACAACCGGTCATCAGATTTCCATCCTCCAAAGAAATTGCCTATATAAAAAGGTTTGGAGGCGAAATCAGCCTTGTTTCCAGCAATTTCCCGATCACTTCTCGGCTCTAGTAACGGGGCGAAAATGTCCTGGGGTCGAGGGAGATCTTGTTCTGGCAGTAGGTGCAGACGGTCTCCAAAAAGCCGCCCTTCTTCAGGGCCTCGTCCACCTCTTCCTGCGGCGTTAAATACTGGGTCATCTCCTCCCCGCAGCTGGGGCAGGCCACCTTCAGCCACTGCAGCTGGCTCAGATCCCGGACGGTCCTGATCAGCTGGCCGATGGCGTCCTCGTAGCGGCTGACGGCAAAATCGATGGGGTTGAGGCCGTCTATCAGGAAGGGCATCTCTGCTCCCGTCTCCCGCAGAGGTATGATCAACAGATTAAGCCCATAGGCCAGCCCTATCTCCTGGTTCACGCTCTCGCTCCTTGACCCCTCTACGGTCAGAAGCGGCACCAGACACTCCGAGTTCCTCATGGCAAAGGAGACCCGTTCCCTGCGGGATATACCGGGACAGAGGCCGTACATGGCAGCAAAGCTCTCTATTCCAATCCTTCCCAGTGACCTGGCAAGCTCCAAAGCCAGGCCCTCGTTCATCCGATCATGTGCGATATAAATCCTGGAGATCATAGGCCCATAAGGTCGCAAATCCTGAAACGGCGCTTTCCGCCGGCGGCGATACGGGTGCCGCCATTTTCCCGCCCCCCCGGCCTCACTGTCGGGGCGGCGCTTGAGGTTACGGTCTGATGTTAATATTCTCCCACTGGTGATATAAAGACCAATTGGTGAAAGTGTGAAAGCGCGGGGCCGCGTTCGATGGCCCCCCCGCGAAAGAATCCGCGGCCCATAAACACCAATAACATTAATCCTTAGTTTTGATTCGTATTTAAAATAATGCAAATGTTTAAGAAACAGAAAGGCATTTATACTATCATGGAATCAAGCGGGGGGGCTTCTCAGTCAGACGAGATAGTGGCCAGATCTCCGGGCGATATCCAGGTCTTGATCTATGGAGAGAGCTTCCCGGTTAAGAGATTGCAGTACATAAACTCCGCCATCGAAGCCGATTGCCCCAAAATCTCATCTTTTCGAGGCCGCGTGGAAGTTGGGGAATGGCTGACCAAGGCCCAGAAGAATGAGCTTCTCAAGCTGATGAGCTTTCCCAAAGACCATTCCTCAACTGTATTTCAAATTCTGATCAATATGCCCCCCATGCGCAGTCTGATCTGCGAGTGGCCTCATGATTGCCCCGACCAGGAAGACGGCTACTATTTCACCCAGCTGGTCGACCTGGAGCGATGACGTCACCGGTTTCGACTTGCATTTCAGCTCTTCGCGAATGCCAGTCGTAGGCAGGTTTCAAATATTCTAGCCGGCTTTGAGAAAGCCACGCTGCCGGAGCATGTCTACCACTTGGTCGCGCGACAGATCATACCAGTTCCAGTATGCGTCAGCGACGGCAAAGCTATAGCCGCTGCGGATGTTGGGACAGACCACTTCATCCACTTCCTCCGCCAGGAGCTTTGCCGTGCTGGCCGAAGCTGTAGGCACCGCCACTACGATCCGAGCAGGCTTTTTCCTTTTCACCAGACGAACTGCAGTGATCATGGTGTAGCCGGAGGCCAGTCCGTCATCAACCAGTATGGCCACCTTGCCATGCAGATCCGGGAAGGGCGCGTCCTCCCTGAATATCCGGTTTCTCGCTGAAAGCTCCCTCTGGACCGACCCGGCCAGCTCCACGATCTCATCCCTGGAAAGCCCCAGCATTCTGACAATGGAATCGTTGAGGACCATATCTCCCTCCAGGCTGACGGCTCCAAAACCTGCCTCGGGATTTCCAGGTATCGGTATCTTCCGGATTATCAGCAAATCGAAAGGCAGATCCAGACGAGATGAGACGACCAGCCCTACAGGAACCCCTCCCGAGGGAATGGCCAGCACTATGGCATCCGATTTCCTGTATTTCTCCAGCATCCCGGCAAGGCAAGACCCGGCTTGGTCCCGGTCTTGAAAAGCCCGCAGCTTGTTCCGGAGTTCAGGATCCTCCGTTATGATGGCAGACACGGTCTCTGCTCCAATGATATGGATTCGTCCTCTTTGGTTGAGCTATACAGTTCAAGATTTTTAGACTTCATTTCTGTCCGGCATCATAGTTAACCATTACTCAAGAAAGACCTTCATGAGATCGAGAGCCGCTTGACGACAGAAAAAGCCCGTAGAGCCTCGGGTGCTGCCCTCAGGCCAGCGCGTTCTCTTCACCAGAGTCGAGAGCAAATAAGCATGCAGTGCCGGTCTTCTTGACCATGTCCCTGACAAAATCGAGATCAGGATCGCTGGGAAGGGCGAATATGCTGAGCGATGCCATAGGCTGGTACTCCACGAAATCCTCCATCTTCCCCACTACCACATGAGATTCTGCGTTGGGGATGCGAGCAGCCTCAGCCAGGTATTTCAGGAATGTCTCTGCCGCGGGAGCCAGATTGTAGTCCTTCACTTGAGCGATGAGATGAAGCGATGCCTTCCAGTTGATCTTGAGCTTGTAGGCTATTAGCAGTGCCAGGTCCAGATTGCCCAGATCCATGCTGAGCTCCCATTTGGGGCTCTTGTCTTCGATCCACAGATTGATGGTCTTTCGCATGCCAAGCCCGCCTTCAGGATGATCGGCAAAGAGCAGGACCCCGATGCGGTTTTGGGATGCCTTTGTGATGATGCTTTTGATGGATTCGTCCCTTTCCGGGGAGCCGGGCAGGGTCAGGAATATAACGCTTGGCCGGAAGAAGGCACCGCCTAAAGCCTCCATTCCCGCAATCAGGTTTTCTTCGAACTGGCCGACATCTATGATGGTCCAGGACGAAAAAATGCCTCTCTTCTGAAAGGCCTTTGCCAAATAGGAGAGCCTATCGGAAAGGGCCTTGTCTCTATCAATGCCTGCCAGCCCCAGTATTTTTATTGAACCCTTGGGATAAGCGATATCTGCGATCAAGTTGAAATTCTTGCGCAGCTCCTGCGGGTTTTCCACCGGCAGCAAGAGGCTGGCAGTCCAGGTCTTCTGCTTCGAGACGGCAAGGTCGTTGGTCTTCCTGGCAGCCCACTCTGCCACAGCCACAAAGAGACCGCTTCTCACATCACCAAAGGGAGCCTGCAGATGGCGCCTGATCAATGTCCAGTGAATCACAAGTATGACCGCAACCGCAATCAAGCTGAAAGCGGGATTTATGATAAACATCGCAAACAGGCAGCCTGCGGCTCCGATGAAAGGAACCAGGCGCGGTATTTTTAAGAGAGGCCGGAAACTAAGAAGCTTCAGACTCTGCTCTATCAGCACCACTATGTTGATCATGCCATAGGAGATCAAGAAGAACATCGTGATCAGGGGGGCTATGACATTGATATCGCGCAGCATCAGAGCACCGAAGACTATTGCCCCTGTGCACAACATGGCATTCCTGGGCTCTCCTTTGCGGCTCCTCTTGGCAAACCATTCTCCTTCTGGCAGGACCCGGTGCTCTCCCAGGGCCTGAAGTATCCTGGGAGCGCCAACGATTGAGGAGAGAGCTGATGAAAACGTGGCACCCAACAAACCTGCCAGTACCAGGGACCCCCAGGCGGCTCGCTCGATCATAATCGTATAGTTGGAAACCAGTTCTTCGGTGCTGGCTGACGCCGCCAGCCAGTAGGCCAGGCCCAGATAAATGACCAGGCTCAACAGTATGGCGGACATGGTGCCGATCGGAATGCTCCGGCGAGGGTCTTTGAGCTCCCCGGACATGTTGGCACCGGCCATAATGCCTGTTGCTGCCGGGAAGAAGACGGCGAAGACAAACCAGAAGCTGGTTCCGGAAAATCCGTCCTCCGGAGAGCCGGGAAACGAGCCCCACCAGGTCACAGGATATATCAACGAGCCGGAAACTGCCGCCCAAATTACAGAAATTAGTGAAGCTGCAATGATGGCCAGGATTATGTACTGAACGCGAAAGGCCAAACCTGCGCTTATATATGCTATTATGAATAATATTGTAAATGTACCTAAATCCACCAGGATTGCCGGATGATCGGGAAAGATCCACAGCCAGCCGGTGCGAAATCCGAAGATGTACATGGCCACTGCCAGAGTCTGAGAGAGATAAAGAGGAAGTCCGACGCTTCCACCAACTTCCAGGCCCAGCGACTGGGAGATGATGGAGTAGGCACCTCCAGCGCCAATACGGATATTTGTGGTGATGGATGAAAGGGAGAGACCTGTGGAGATGGTAATGGCGTATGAGATGAGGATTATGAACCAGGCCCCCAACAGGCCAGCGTTTCCCACCACCCACCCTTCTCTGAGGTACATAATCACCCCCAGAATGGTGAGAAGAGTGGGGGTAAACACTCCGGCAAAAGTTCCGAATTGATTGGAGGAGGTCTTTTGCTCTTCGATCTGCTCTTGCAGAGTCTCGCCTCCCGGCCGATCTGCGGTATCAGCGCGCCCGCCTTCGGTATTTTTAAATAATTTACGGATATTGAACTTCATGATGCCTGCGTTCGAAGAAACCAGATTCTTTTTCGAGACGGTATCTGCTCAGGAAGGATTTATGACAATTGCTTGAGACCTATAAATGCTTGAGATCTATAAATTAGCAGTTCCGTGTACCAGGGGCCCACCCGGTTTCCGAAATGATCTTTTGCATCAATTTTCATCAATAGTTGTACCATCCATATTATACATCAATATTATTATTGCTAACTATGTCACCGACAACTTTTGAAACTTTTCAAATGATTGCATCCTTTGCAGGAATTCGCGAAATATATAAATATTAGAAGGCAGTAACTGGAAGTTAGTAATATTTAGTTCGTGCATGAATAGATCCTGGCCAACAATAATTACGCAGCATCCAATAATAAATGCCAGATATTTCAATCGTCGCCATAGGCGGCTATAACGAAATCGGCCGCAATATGACGGCCATTAGGATAGGTAAAGACATCGTGGTCATGGACATGGGACTGCGGCTGGACCGGGTCCAGATCCATGAGGACACGGATGTGGAATCGATGCCCGCATCAGATCTGATCGCCATGGGGGCCATCCCGGACGATCGAATCCTGGAGGGGGTGGACGGAAGGGTTCGCGCCATCGCCTGTACTCACGGCCATCTGGATCACATAGGTGCAATCTCCAAGCTGGCCCATAAATACCGGGCCCCGATAATCGCCACACCTTTCACGGCCGATCTGATCGCCCAGGAGATCAAATCGGAACGATGCGGCGCCGTAAACAACCCCGTCGTGCCCCTTGACCCTGGAAAACGCTATCTGATCACCCAGGATCTGGAGCTGGAGTTCATTCGCGTGCAGCACAGCATTGTGGATGCCGCGTTTGCCGCCCTGCACACCAGGGAAGGCACCATCCTCTACGCCAACGACTTCAAGATCGACCGGACGCCGACACTGGGCGAGGCTCCGGATTTTGCCAGGCTGAGGGCCCTGGGAAGAGAAGGAGTGCGTGCACTGATCACCGAGACCACCAATGCCGGAGTCTCGGGAAAGACGCCCTCCGAGCAGATTGCCAAGGACCTGGTGAAGGACGTCCTGGTGGGAACTGAGGAGACCCGGTCCGGCGTTTTGGTAACCACGTTCTCCTCACACATAGCGCGCATTCGCTCCATAATCGAAGCGTCGCAGAAGATGGGAAGGGTGCCAGTTCTACTGGGAAGAAGCATGGAGAAGTACTGGCATACGGCGACCAGAACCGGCTATGCCGAGAAGAACGGCCTGTGGGTCTGCGGCCGGAGAAAGAACATAGACCGGGCTTTAAAGAGGATAGTCTCTGAAGGCAAAGACCGGTACCTGCCCATCATGACCGGCCATCAGGGCGAGCCCGGAGCCACTCTGAGCCGGGTGTCAAACGGGGACACCGATTATCTGATTGAGTCCGGCGACAAGGTGATCTTTTCGGCAGGAGTCATTCCTCAACCCCTGAACGTGTCCAACCGCCATGCTATGGAGACCAAGCTCAAGATGCGCGGAGCCCGCATCTACGATAACGTGCATGTCTCCGGCCATGCCTGCCGCGAGGATCACTGGGAGCTTTTGCGTATGATCAACCCCGAGCACGTCATCCCCAGCCACGGCAACCTGATCACTCACGGCCATTACCTGCGCATTGCCGAGGAGACCGGATACAGCCTCGGCTCCAACATCCACCTGATTCGAAACGGCCAGGAGCTGGTGCTGGGTTAGGGCACGTCCCCAGAATGCCATAACTTTAAGTGACTTGGGAAAAGATCAGTTATTCGAGGTCTCATGCCCATAGGTGTTTACGTTTGTCACTGCGGCCTGAACATCGCAGGCGTACTGGATATGGATGAGCTGAAGCGTTATGCTGAGACGCTTCCGGATGTAGCTGTGGCTCGAGACCTGCCGTTCTCCTGCTCAGACATCGGTCAGGAGCAGATCCAGAAGGACGTCGCCGAGTTCAAGCTGGACCGGGTTGTTGTGGCGGCCTGCTCCCCGCGGCTGCATGAACCTACCTTCCGCCGGGCCATTGCCAAAGCCGGGCTGAACCCGTACATGCTGGAAATGGCCAACATCCGGGAGCAGTGCTCCTGGGTGCACATGGACCGGCCGGCACAGGCCACACAAAAAGCCAGGGATCTGATAAGAATGGCCGTGGCCAAGGCCGCCCTGCTGCGTCCTCTGGAGAGGGAGACGGTCCCGGTCAGCCAGGAGGTCCTGGTGATTGGGGGAGGAGTCGCCGGAATCGCGGCCGCTCTCGACCTCGCCGATGCCGGAATGCACGTCTACCTGGTGGAACGGAGGCCGACCATCGGCGGATACATGGCGCTGTTGACCGACGTATTTCCAACCAACGACTGCTCAATCTGCGTCCTCGCGCCCAAGATGTCCGAGGTCTTCAACCACCCCAACATCACTCTCATCAGCTATGCCGAGATCCTGAACGTCGAGGGATCGGTCGGCAACTTCATGGTGCAGGGCCAGAAGAGGGCCCGGTATATCGACGAAAAGCTGTGCAAGGGCTGCATCGACCAGTGCGCCAGCGTCTGTCCGGTGGAGGTTCCGAGCGAATACGACTTCGGGATCGGAAAGCGAAAAGCCATTTACGTGCCCTATCCGCAGGCAGTCCCGCTGGTGGCCTGCGTGGACCCCAAGGCCTGCATAGGCTGTGGCCGCTGCGTGGAGGCCTGCCAGGCAGACGCAGTCAAGCTGGAACAGGAGCCCGAGGAGTTCAAGTTCAATGTGGGGGCCATAATCGTTGCCACCGGCTGGCAGCCCTTCGATGCAACGCGTAAAGAGGAGTACGGCTACGGGCGGTACAGGGATGTGATCACCAGCCTGCAGCTGGAAAGGCTGCTGAACGCCGCCGGCCCGACCAAGGGAGAGGTGGTGCGCCCGAGCAGCGGCCAGATCGCCAGGTCTATAGCTTTTTTGCAGTGCGTGGGCTCGCGGGACGCGACTGTGGGAAACATCTACTGCTCCCGCATCTGCTGCATGGCCTCGCTCAAGAACGCCCAGCTGGTCAAGGAGAAGTATCCGGACACAGACATCACCATATATTACATTGACCTGCGGGCTGGCGGCGAGGGCTATGAGGAATTTTACGTCCGGGCGCAGAAGCTGGGCATAAACTTCGTGCGGGCCAGGGTCTCCAGAATCGAGCAGGAGGATGGAGATCTGTACCTGATCTTCGAGGATACCAACACCGGCGAGGTAAAGAGGGTCAAACACGATCTGGCGGTGCTCTCCATCGGCCTTGAGCCCGACCGGAGCGCCGACGTGATCGGGAACATCCTGGGCCTTTCCCGGCGTCCGGACCGCTTCTTCGAGATCGCCCACCCCAAGATGAGGCCGGTGGAGGCCCATATCGATGGGGTGTTCATAGCAGGCTGTGCCTCTGGGCCCAAGGAGATTCAGACCTCCATCGCCCAGGGGTCGGCAGCAGCGGCAAAAGCCTTCAAGCTTCTGCAAAAAGGAGAGCTGGAGCTGGAGCCCACCTCGGCCTTCGTGGACCGGGATAAATGTATTCAGTGCAAGCTGTGTGTGGACATCTGCCCCAAGAAGGCCATAGCAGTCGAGAGCCCGGCCTACGTGGACGAGGCTGCCTGCAAGGGCTGCGGAAGCTGCGCTGCCTCCTGCCCGGTAAACGCCATAGACATGCGCCTTTTCTCCGATGCGCAGATCATGGCCCAGGTCAGGGCTGCCACCGAGAAGAAGGACGAGTTCCCCCTGATCGTGGCCTTCCTGTGCAACTGGTGCAGCTACGGAGCAGCCGACCTGGCCGGAACCTCCCGCATCCAGTATCCCACCAACGCCCGCAATATACGTGTGATGTGTGCCGGACGGGTGGACCCGGACTTCGTGCTGGAGGCGCTCAGGCGCGGAGCGGACGGAGTGCTGATCGCCGGCTGCCGCATCGGCGAATGTCATTACGTGAGCGGAAATGATCAGGCCCTGCAGCGGGTGAACGTGTTAAAGGAGGTCCTGGGAAAGATCGGACTTGATCCCGGCAGGGTGAAGATAATCTGGTGCGCAGCCAGCGAAGGAGAGATCTTCGCCCGACAGCTCAAGCGGTTTGTGGATGAACTAAAGGAGATGGGCCCGATAGGAACGGAGCTTCGGGCCGGGGAGGCACAGGAGGCGACGTGATGGAGATCGAGAAGGAGATGGATGTTCAGGACTCTCACATCATCTGCAAACAGAAGACCGATAAGACGGAGAAAGTCCTGGACTACGACTACAAGAAATGTGCCGGCTGCTCCCTCTGCGTCGCCCTCTGCCCCAAGAAGGCCTTAGAAGAGGGGCCGCTGCAGGAGATCGCCAAGGGAATGGACGCTCCGCCGGTGTTAATCGACCTAGATTCCTGCGTATTTTGCGGCATGTGCGTCAACTTCTGCCCGGTTCGAGCCTTCAATATGACGGTAAAAGAGATCCCTCCAAGGGAGGCTGAAACGGGTTCTGAGAACCCCGATAACACCTGCGAGGCCGCCCGGACATGACCGAGAAAACCAAGGCCTTCCGGGAGCTGGAAGAGTATCCGAGGCTGGTGGCCGAGGCCGTGCCCAACGAAAAGTGCCTCCCCTGCGTCCTCTGCGAGACGGTCTGCCCCACCGGTGCCATCAAAGTAACTTTTGACCGGAAGCGCGAGGACTTCGGGCCTCTGCGGGAGGGCATTAAAGGCCAGATACGGGTTGATGCCGAGAAGTGCAACCTCTGCGGCAGGTGCGCTCGCTTCTGTCCGGCCTTCCTGCTGCTGGAGAAGGGCGAGCGCGAGAAGACGCCCCAGGACCTGAAGCCCTATGATCAGCTGCTGGTGGACGAGGAGCTGTGCGATTACTGCGGGCTTTGCGCCGACGTGTGCCCGGAGGAGGCAATCGAGGTTGAGGGCGAGAGGCTGGAGGAGAGGCTCCAGCTGGAGGGAAAGATCGAGATTGACCCTGAACTGTGCATAGGCTGCAGCCGGTGCGCTCTGGTCTGTCCCTACCAGGCCATAGACGTCAAGAAGCCCTTTGAGGGCCGGATCAGGATGGTGGAGAAGAATCTTCCCAAATGCGATCCGCAGGGCTGCCAGGCCTGCTTCAACGTCTGTCCCGCCAAGTGCTGGTACGTGGATGAGAAGGGAAAGGCGGCTCCGGTCGAGGAGCAGTGTATCCTCTGCGGGGCCTGTGAGCTGGCCTGTCCGGTCTCGGCAATCGATGTGCAGAGGTCGGAGGTTCGCCATACCGAGGTCAAGGAGACTCCCTGGGCCTCGGAGTGGAAGGACGCCATATCCGCACTGGTCACGGGCGAGAAGAAGCGGCCGGACGTAAGCCGCGCCATTCCGGCACCTGAATTTGAAAAGCCGCCGCTTCCCGAGGTGAAGATGCCAAAGATCGACCCCGAGCTGCTAAAGCTGGTGAACCAGGCTTTAGAGCCGGTAGTGCCCATCCTCAGGAAGCCCAAGGTGAGGCAGATTTTGGAGCACGAGCCTCCGGAGGAAGCCGCCTCCAAGATCGTGGCCAGGATGAAGAAAGCCCAGGCAGAGGCGAAAAAAGCCGAAGAGGAAGGGGCTTCTGTCGAAAAGGCCAGGCCCAAACGGGCTAAATCAAGCAATGCTAAGGCAGACAAGTCTAAAGAAAGCAATGCTAAGGCAGACAAGTCTAAAGAAAGCAATGATAAAGAAGCCAAATCCAAAGCAGTAAGGGCAGAGAAGGAAGGTGAGTAAAGCATGGTCGAAGATACCGAATTCCGCGAGCAGGTGCTGAGGCGGGCAGGCTCTGAGGTTTTGACCTGCATACAGTGCGGGACCTGCTCATCCAGCTGTCCCACCGCCCATCTCATGCACCCCAGCATCAGGCAGCTGGTCAAGCTGGTCTTGGAGGGGCGAAAAGACGAAGCCCTGAACAACAGAACCATCTGGCTCTGCACCTCCTGTCTTCTCTGCACCGTGCGCTGCCCGCGAGGGATCAGGCCCAAGTCGGTGGTGGCGGCCCTGAAGGACCTGGCAGAAAAGGAGGGCATCCGGAGTCCTGACGCGGCCTACGAGGAGCTTTTCTTAAAACAGATCAGGGACTACGGTCGAATCGCCGAACTGCCCATGACCGCCAAATTTCTGCTGTCCTCCCCAGGCTCGGCCCTGCAGAGCATGGAGATGGGCCTGGAGATGGCACCCAAGGGAAAGATCGCCCTGGAGATCGACCGGGTCAAGCGCCCTGAAGAAGTCAAGAAGATCATCGAGGAGCTGGGCAAATGAAGCTGGCTTACTATCCAGGCTGTGTATCCAGATCCACGGGAAAGGAGATGGACCTCTCCACCCGGGCGGTGTGCGAGGCCCTGGGAATTACCCTTGAAGAGCTGGAGGACTGGAACTGCTGCGGAGCCACCCATGTCTCAAACGAGCTGGTGGCAGTAGGCCTTGCCGCCCGCAACCTGGCCCAGACCGACCTGCCGGTCATGACCCCCTGCTCCATCTGTTACAGCAACCTGAGGACTGCGGCCCAGAAGCTTGAGGACCGGAAGCTGCGGGCGACGGTGAACCAGGTGCTGGCCCAGGAGTACAGCGGAGCCAAGATCAGACACGCTCTGGACGTGATCCAGGAGGCACTGAGCCAGAACCCGGACCTGGTGGTGGTGCCGCTGCAGGGGATTAAAGTCGCTCCCTACTACGGCTGTCTCCTGACCCGTCCCAGAGGCGTGGACAGCCCCGAATTTCCGACCGTTCTGGAAAAGCTCTTGAAGGACCTCCAGGCCGAGCCGGTGGACTTCAGGCTGAAGACCTTCTGCTGCGGCGGACCGATCTTCATGCCCCGGCAAAAGGCGGCAGAGGATACCACCTTCAAGATCCTGATGGATGCCAAGAAGGCCGGTGCGGAGGCCATTGTGACCGTCTGTCCGCTCTGCCACATAATGCTGGACGCAAAGCAAAAGGCGCTGGAGATCAAGCGCGGGGAGAAGATCGGCCTTCCTGTCCTGTATGTGACCCAGCTGGCAGGAATTGCGCTGGGCCTGGGTCCGGACGAGCTGGGGCTCAACATGAATGCCGTGTCGCCGATCCCGATGGTGGAGAGAATTTACGAGAAGATGGCCGAGCAGTCGTAAGGCATCGTTTTAAAAGCATAGTCCATCATAGGCTGCTACCAGCTTTCAGGATCGCAGCGGCATTGGTGATGAAGATCACCTGAAAGGCCTTCAGGCAGAAATAGAGCGCCTCTCTGCCGCTTCCGGCAAACCCTTCTCTCTTTATCCTCGCCGCCGTCCTCACAAACTCCCGCTTCTGCGGACTCAAGAGGTCCAGCTTAAGCTCCAGGTAAAACCGCAGGTCGTCCAGCAGATAGTCCCGGAACCCGGTGGCCGAGAAAAACCCCTCCAGCTTGGCCTCTCCCGCAGGAATCTGATTGCTCAGGAACAGATTGACCGAATCCAGCTCGTAGAAGATGGCCTTGGTCGCATAGCCGACCGCCTTTTGCGGGAGAAGAGGTGCCAGGATTATGGCGGAAAAAGCCAGGGTCTGCGGCACCCAGACGGCCTTAAGCTTCTCCCACCAGCTAAAATGAGGATGAATCTCGGGCCGGATGTCCCGGCCGAAAAGGATCACCCCTTCATGCTTCATCTTGTATAGAAGCGTCAGCTGGCTGGCCACGAACGTAGCTCCGGGAAGCAGGTCCAGCCGGCGGATCTTTCCCCGGCTCCAGTCGATGTCCCTGGGCCCGAAGACCTCGAAGGGCTTGTACAGCCGGGCCTGCTTCTCCAATGACTTGAGAAGGCTTTCCAGATACCCTTCCGCTTCCCCGGTGGAGAGAACCCGCTTGAACTGAGTGCCGTGCTTTTGGTCCAGCTGCCAGAAGAGCGGTACCGCCGAGTCCTCCACCGCCCGAACCGCGTCCTCTCTTTTCACCTGGATTACCAGGTCCACGTCGCTTTTCCCCAGCACAAACTCGCCTCTGGCCGCGCTGCCAAAAAGAAGCACGAAGTCGATATCCGGGCCGTGAATCCGGGACAGCTCCCGGACGAAATCCTGCAAGAAGGAGTCGGCTATCTGCTGGTCAGGTCTTTCGGGCAGATCGGTCATCAAAAAATTAGTGTCATTTCATCGCAAAAATAATTTGCTTTTAGGTCCTAACAGCTCGTGTTCAAAATATCCTGGCCTTGCTCTACACTTCTTCAAAGGAGAGTTCCGCCTCCCGGAGGGCACTATAAACTCTGATGTCGACCCTGAAGGTCTGCAACCCGTATAGAAACGTCTCTGCCGGATTCCAGATGGCCATCCAAATTAGTATCACAAACAGGCCGTTAAATATCACAAAGCCGAGATCCGATAAAGAACCGAGCAGAAAGACCACGAGCAGAATAGCTACACAGATGCCCGAGAACGCCAAACCGATGAATGCCGATCTCCGTCCCAAGGAGCGCTCGATCTTCAGCCGGCTCTGGTTCTCTTCAATCTTGAAATCGCAGTACCGCTCCAGTGCTCCCCGAACCTTCGTCTCCAGTCCGGGCTCCATTCTCTCGGCAGGAAGATGAATGTTCAACCTGGCCCTGGCCTTCCCGCCCTTTATTCGCAGGATGTTGGCGGCCTCCTCCACGCCGGAGGAGCGCAGCTTTCTTTCCTGGAAGGGGTCAGGCTCCGGGCTCACAAAGAGCTCTCCAATATCCTGAAGATGCAGATCTATGCTGCAGACCTCGGCGACCATGCGAATTTAATTCCTCGAACTACAGCGGCACCTGATCTCCTGAAACCTCAAATTCTCCCGAACAGGTCCACCTTGGCACCTTCTCTGGCCGTCCTGCCCCGGAACTTCATGGCAGAGCCTATGGCACTCCGGTAGAACTTGTCCGTGTACTCCTTGGCCATCCGGCGGGTGGAGAAATGGGGTCCGGTCATCTTCATGGATTCCCTCATGACCTGCACCCAGCCGTGGGGTATCCCCTCCTCGTCCACATCGTAGTACAGAGGAACCACATGCTTCTCCAGGGTCTCGTAGATGGCGGCCGCATCCTTTCCGTCTCTCCCGTCACCTTCCGCCCCCTGGAAGGCCCAGCCGTTCCGGCCGTTGTACCCTTCTATCCACCAGCCGTCAAGAATCGATAGCTGAGGAACCCCATTCAGGGTGGCCTTCATTCCGCTGGTGCCCGAGGCCTCGTTTGGCGGCAGGGGGTTGTTGAGCCACACGTCCACGCCGTGAACCAGATACTGAGCCAGCAGCTCGTCGTAGTCCTCCACGAAGGCGATCCTTCCTCCGAAAGACTGATCCTTGGCGGCATTGAAGACCGCCTGCAACAAGAGCTTGCTCTGCTGGTCGTCGTGGTGGGCCTTGCCGGCAAATATTATCTGCACCGGCTTCCAGGTGTCGTTGACGATCCTCCTGAGCCGTTCCAGGTCCTGCAGCATCAGGGTGGGCCTCTTGTAGGAGGCGAACCTGCGGGCAAAGCCCAGAGTCAGAGCGGAAGGGTCAAGAAACACTCCCGAGGCCATGACCAGACGCGGGTCAGCCCTCTCCGGGTCCAGCCACTTCTGTCTGGCCCTCTCACGGATGCGGGAGACGAGCAGGGCCTTCATGGAGCTGTGATGCTTCCACAAGACCTCGTCCGGTATCTCCTCGATCAGCTCCCAGATGCGGGGCTGGTCGTGCTCCTCCAGCCAGTTTCTGCCCAGGTAGCGGTTGAGAATTACATCCCCCATCCTGCGGTCGATCCAGGAGGGGATGTGAACTCCGTTGGTGACATAATCTATGGGCACCCGGTCTTCCGTCACCTCCGGCCACAGCTGATGCCACATCTTGCAGGTCACTTCATGGTGCTTCTTGGACACGGCATTGCGATAGGCTGAACATCTCATGGCAAAGGCGGTCATGTTGAAGCCGCTCTTGCCGGCGGGGTTTACCCCCAGCTTCAAGAACGCATCCCGGTCCAGCTCCATTGTGGGCAGATAAGACCCGAAATACTTCTCCATCAGCTGGAAGGAGAACACGTCATGACCGGCTGGAACTGGAGTATGAGTGGTGAAGACGGTTGTTCCCCGGACCTGCTCGAAGGCTTCTCTGTAGCTCGACCCGGCCTCCACCTTCTCCCGGATTCTCTCTAAAACGGCGAAAGCTGGATGGCCCTCGTTGAGGTGCAGAACGCTGCAGTCTATTCCTAACGCCTTGAGGATGCGGACGCCACCGATCCCCAGCACAATCTCCTGGCGCAGACGCTGTTCAGGGTCGCCGGTGTAGAGCCGGTCGGAGATGATTCTGTTCCAGGGGTCGTTGATCTCGGCAGAGGTGTCGATCAGATAAAGCTCGGTCTTTCCCACCTGAACCTTCCATGCTTCCAGGTAGATGGGCGGATCTATGACCGGAACCTTTACGGATAGGGGTTCTCCGTTAGGGGTGGTCACCTTGCGGATGGGCGCGTTTTCCCGATCCAGGAGTTCGCAGGCCCCGACCTGCCAGCCGTCGGGCGAGATCCTCTGGCGGAGATAACCCTGAGGATACATGAAGCCCACGCCGGCCAGGGGGATCCCCAGGTCGCTGCACTCTTTTAGGAAATCTCCGGCCAGAAATCCCAGTCCACCGGCATAAAACGGCAGGGCGTGGTGCAGGCCATACTCAGCTGAGAAATAGCCGATTCTGACCTTTTTGGGATCGGCCACATTGGAGGAAAACCAGCTGTTTGAAGAGTCCATGTAGCTCTCAAACCGGGCCATGACCGAATTGTAATGCCGCATAAAGTGAGGGTCACGAGAGGCTTCCTGAAGGGACCCCTCGTCCATGCCGTTGAGCATCTTCACCGGGTTGTGGTTGCTGAGATACCAGCCGGTTCGGCTGAGCAGCTTAAAGAGCGCTCTTCCCTCCGGATGCCAGCTCCACCACAGATTGTAGGCCATCTCCCTCAAGCCGGATATACTCTCGGGAAGGTGCGGAAATTTCTCCTTTATGCCGTACATTTTATCCCACGACTCCTGTGCGCGAATTAAATCGCTTTTTTTGCAGATATATCTTCCCGTAGGAATTATATAATCTTCAACGAATGATGGCCGCACCGGGAAGGCTCAGGGCTTTATCACAAAATCCAGGGATCGTTTTGCGGGATCGTTTCTAAAAACTCCCGGCCGTCTATCGTGGCCTGGCAAACCGGCACAAATCAATTTATACAGATGTCGAACCCAATTAGGTTCATGGATCAGAAGCCGGAGCTCTCCCGGTCTTTGGGCCTATTGGAGGTATCCCTGTCTGGCCTGGGCATAATACTTGGCGCCGGGATATACGCACTGCTGGGAGAAGCGGCAGCGCTCGCCGGAAACGCGGTCTGGATATCCTTTGTCCTGGCGGCAACGGTAGCCCTGCTAACCGGCCTCAGCTATGCCGAGCTATCCTCCATGTACCCCAGAGCCAGTGCCGAATACGAGTACACCTCCCGGGCCTTCGGAAGGCGGGCCGCCTTCATCGTGGGATGGCTGATCATCCTCTCGGGAGTGATCAGCAGCGCTACCGTGGCCCTGGGATTTGCCGGCTACTTCCAGGCCCTATTTCAGGTCCCAAGCCTGCCCTCGGCCCTGGCCCTGACGATCCTGCTTTCACTGGTTCTCTTCTTGGGAATCAGGCAGTCGGCTTGGCTCGCCATCGTGTTCACACTGATCGAGACAATAGGGCTCCTGATCGTGATTGCTTTGGGAATCCCGTATCTTGGAAGCGTCGACTACCTGGAGATGCCTCACGGTCTGGAGGGGGTCTATCAGGCTGCAGCCCTGGTCTTCTTCGCCTACCTCGGGTTCGAGGAGATGGTGAAGCTCTCCGAGGAGACCGTAAATCCTGAGGTGAACCTGCCACGAGGATTGATTCTTGCCGTCCTGGCCAGCATTGTGCTCTATGTGGCAGTGTCGCTGTGCGCGGTCAGCGTGCTTGGCTGGCAGAGGCTGGGGCAGTCTTCTGCTCCGTTTGCCGATATCGCCTATGCCGCCTTCGGACCGCAGGCATTTTTCCTGCTCTCCGTAATCGCGCTATTCGCCACCACCAATACCGTGCTGCTGATGCTCCTCGCCGCCTCACGCATCACCTACGGCATGGCCACCTCTTCAGCCCTTCCTGCGGCTCTGGCCAGGGTTCACCCCGCCAGCAAGACCCCCAGGAACGCCATCCTGGCGATCATGATCCCCACCCTGGCCTTCATAATGCTGGGAGACATTAGCTTTGTGGCCAATGCTGCCAACTTCACCATCTTCGTGACCTTTATGGTCATCAACGCCACACTGATAGTGCTCAGATACCGCCAACCGTCTTTTCACCGGCCTTTTCGCGTGCCAGTATCGATCGGAAAAACGCCTCTGATCCCGGTTCTGGCCCTGTTCTTCAACCTCTTCATGCTCTCCCAGCTGACCTTCGATGTGATCCTGCTGGGAACCGTTCTATTAGCAATAGGAGGAATCCTTTCCCTGGCAGCATTCTCCGGCAACCGGAGGTGACAACTGCTGCCGCTGTACCACGCTCACGGGGCCCCAAAAAAAGTCGCAAACTTAGGTACTGGGCTTTAAGGGTCCCTGGTTCGCCTTAAATCCAAAAGGGTTTCCGTGTGCCCCGGACCCGAACCTGGACCTGAAGTTTCAGGCCCTTTTGTCACTTTTTTTCAGCCAGCGACTCGGCGTAGCGGAAATAGTCGCAGACCGGCCTTCCCAGGGGGATGATCTTTCCCGCGACCGTGCTGCCGTCAACATCCAGGATGGCCACCGAAGGCGCGGAAAGGCGAGGAAGGGTGGGGCTGCCGGGACATACCAGCAGCTTTCTGCCTTTCTCCACCACCGGCTTGTGAATATGCCCGAAGACCAGCACGTCGACCTCCATCTCCCGGGCCATCATCTCCGCTCCGACCAGATCCTGGCCCTGAAAGGCCCGGTGCACCAGGCCGATTCTCACTTCTTCCACCTCGATCACTCTCCTCGAAGGGAGGAGCTTTTTCAGCTGGGGCGAATCGCTGTTGCCGCAGACCGCCTCCAGCCTGCCCAGGCCGGACAGTCTCCGGAACACCTCCATGGAGACAAAGTCTCCGGCGTGAACTATCAGATCGGCACCGTCTGCCATCTGCTCGATTCCCGGAGGCAGCCCCTCTTCCAGGTGGGTGTCGGAAAGGGCCAGAACGCGGGTCATACATGCATCCGTCTCATTCCGGCCTCCACAATTCCCAGGAACTCGGCGCCTACGGCCACCACGCTGTTGGTGAATATGGAGGAGTTGATCTCGAATATGGGATATCTGAACTTGGTATAGTCGGACATCAGCCAGGTGGTGGAACTCGTGTCACCGGAAAAGAGGTCGGCGTACTCGGGCTTTACCGGAATGAAGGCTATGTCTTCAGTGCGGTTCTGCTTTCGCAGCAGGGAGACCAGCCGGGAAGAGCGGTTGGCGGTAATCGGCATCACGTCCGCACCCATTTTAAGTGCATTGACGGTTCCCTCCAGGGCCTCGTAGGTGTTGCCGATTCCAGTGATGGGGAGGTAAACGTCGCCGATCTGAAAGCTGGGGGTGTTGAAGTCCCGCTCCCAGTAGCTGATCTTGTTGAGGTGGGTGAACCTCATCTCAAAGGCCCGGGCTACAAGGCCGGAACGTCCAACGCCGCCGATGATGTATCTGCCGCTTCTCGGAAGCAGCCGGGAGAACCAGTACTTCAGATGGTCGGCGTCCATCTCGGCGATCAACCTGGCATTCTCCTGGAAGTCGGTGATGGTGGCGCGGTACTCCGGACAGGAGGCGTCACAGCTGCCGGTCAGGCGGGTCTGTATCTCCTTGAACAGGGCGTTTAATAAAGCCAGAACCTGAAGCTCAAACTCCGTTCCCAGAGGCGAAAGCCGGGCCCTTTGCTCTTTATCGGTTGCATACTTGGTCCGGGCCTGCAGCAGCAGGACGGATCCCTTGTCGTATTCGTTGACCATGTTGTAGGCGGTACCCTGATCGTTGGCAGTGATCAGAGTGATCTCGCCTCCACGCGATATGACGTCGTCTATGTACTTGTTCACAGACATGGTCTCGCCCGATCCGGAGATGGCAATCCCCAGGTTCTGCCCCTGGCGGTAGTGCCTCTGCACGGGGTCTTCCAGGGTGAAGGGAAACACGCTGTCGAAATGATTCTGCATCAGCTGCAGAAAGCTGTAGAGGGCCAGAGCGCTTCTGCCTGCAGCCAGCCCGTAGACATATTTATTGCCGGGAGAGGGAGCCAGGAAGTTCACCATCGAGTCGGAGAACGAGCCTACGTCCTCCATCTTTAGGTCCAGGAGCTTCTCCAAGAAAGTGCACTGCAGAAGCGTCGATTCGCGGAAGGTCTCAATCAGGCCTGACATAAAAGATCAAGGGTGGACCGCCCGAAGATAAGCCTTTCTTCTCTTCTATCACGGGAAGAAATTCACAGGACGCTGATCAAGGGAGGGAAGGCCTACCTCAAAATAACGATTGCGAGTGAGGAGAGTAAGCCCCCTTCTGTTCCTTGCGGCATTTAGCTTATAGCGCCATACCCGAGCTTGGCTGGACAACCAAATTCGCTGCTCTATTTTGGCTTGCACCCACAGGGTTTCGCCGTTTCATCCGCGTGTGCTGCGTGACCTCAGCCTTGCGGCATCATCGCTTTTCCGCAGAGCGGTCTCGTTTCTGTGCCAGAGCCGGAGCTCTCGCCCCGCATCCTTTCGAATGCCTGTGTGTCCAGAGGTGGAGGGACTTTCCTCACCGGCCATAGCCGGCCAGCGGCAGCCGCCCTTCCTCTCTCGCTAGCTAATTCATCTGCACACCCTAATTTAAGCTTTTGGCCAGCCGATTTTTCGCAGGCCTTGATTTCATAAGTTTTAAATAATAGATTTCAATTGTTAATCTTTCCTCGAGACACTTATTAAATAATTAAACTCAAAAGGAAAAGTTTATTATCAGATATTTGTATCTTGGTGGAGATGGTGTCGTCCTGAAGGATGTGATTGGGCAGTTCCTCGGGTGAGAGCCATCATGATCCATAAATAAAATTTAAAACATGAAATATGAGGGAAGCGACATGAACGGGCTCTCCGACCTTCCGCCCCCGGCACTTGGGAGGCGCATTGCTGCCAGTGGCAGGTCTCAACAATTATTATCTGAAAAAATTTTGTCGTCAAGATATACTGTGCTCCTTTTGCTGCTAGCTTTCTTTTCAGGATCAATAATGCCATGCGCACAGTCCACCTGCGATCATTGCATATTTGATAATTGTCAATTCGACTGTTCATCCGAAGAAACTTTTGTAGATTCAGCGGCCCTCATGGACTCCAGTGGCCGGGAGATATCGCAGGACTCGGCAGGATGCCGGGACTGTCCAGCGGGCGGACCCCTCGCAGGAGCCGTGCTGCATTTCGATATCGAAAATGAGGCAGACCAGGACAGGGATCAATGCTACCTGGTCTTCGACCTTTACCAGGAGATGAGATGGCAGAGGGTCAGCACCTGCCTCGGAACCATTCCCGCCAAGGCTGGCATCGAATACGATTACCCGCTCACCGGAGAATGGATCTGCGGAAAACAGCTAGTGATCATGGATCTGGTCCTGACCTGGAGCGGGCAGGAAGGCAACACCTGTTCGGATGAGGCGTGCTGCGATGATCATTCTGGAGACAACTGCTGGAGAAGCAAAAAACCTCTTATCGTGGGGTGCTCTAAAAGTCCGATCATAGCAGAGATAGAGACCGTGAGTCCGGCCGGCCAAGCAGATTCCTCACCGGTTCCGGCTCCGGTCGAACTCGCCATTTACAAGAGCGCTCCTGCTAAGGTTTCTGCAGGATCATCCATCTCCTATCTGATTGTGGTCGAGAATCAGGGTATCGAAGAGGCAGACGCCCATGTTCGTGACACGCTCCCTGAAGGCCTGAGCGGTGCCGAGTATTCTTTCGATGGCACAAGCTGGAGTCCTTATTCATCCGGTCGTTCAATTACGCTGAAAGATATTCCTGCCCGGGAGCTGCGGACTTTGTACCTTAGGGCAACAGTTGACGGCCAGGTAGCCGAGGGCACAGAGCTGATCAACCAGGCAAGCCTGGTCGAAGGCGGACAGGCCTCTGCTTCGACCAAGGTCAGCAAGGCTGGCAGCGGCGGCGGAGAGGTATTGCTGGACATCCAAAAGACCGGCCCCTCTCAGGCCGCAGCCGGGTCAACTATTACCTATACCATCCTGGTCAGCAACAGCGGCACGGCTTCCGCCGAAGGGGTAAGGGTTACCGACACCTTGCCGGGCGAGATGGGAGGAGGGCAGTACTCTCTGGACGGGTCTACCTGGCTCTCCTACAGCTCGGGCAGCACCATATCTCTGGGCACCATCCCTCAGGGCGAGCTGAGGACCGTTTACGTGAAGGGGACAGTCAGCTCGAATGCCGCCGACGGCACGGTTATGACCAATCAGGCCTGCCTGGTGGGCGAAGGGAAGTGCACCTCCTTCCAGACTAAAGTGGCCACAGCCAGCGGTCCCAATCCCCGGATATACAGTAAGTACACATTGGGAAACCTCTATGCCGGGCAGCCAGTAACGTACAGGATATTCTTCGGCAACGCGGGCACGGCCCCCGGAGATGTTACTATAGTCGACACTCTGCCGGATTCGCTTGAGGGCGCCGAGTATTCTACCAGCGGATCGAACTGGGCACCGTATTCTTCAGGAACCCCTCTGACTTACACCCTCATTTCACATGAGGGAAAGTACCTCGATATCCGGGGAACGCTCAGTGAAGAAGTCTCAGAGGGAGAGACGGTAACCAATACCGCCTGTGTGAGCCAGACCGGCGAGTGCAAATCCTGCACCTCCCAGGTAAAGGGACTTGGGATAGACAAGATCGGTCCGGCCGATGCAGCCCCAGGTGATGAAATTGCGTACATGATTACCGTCACCAACTACCGATCCACGACTGCCAATGATGTTCAGATCTCGGATGATCTGCCAGATGAGATCGAATACGCATGGTACCCCACAGAAGACGACTGGTACTCTTCAGGCAACTTGATTGATCTGGGAGACATCGCGCCAGGTGAGTCCAAAACAGCGACCATCGGCTGCAAGATATCCGATTCTGTTTCGGGATCGATTATGAATACGGCCAATCTCTATGTTGGAGAAAATTACTACACAAGCGATTATGCTTTTACCGAGGTCTCAGAACCCTATGTGTCCCTCTCAATATTCAAATCCGGTCCCAGTACCATCGATGCCGGGGAGAGAGCCAGCTACTACATCACGGTATACAACGAAGGAACCGCTACCGCTTCTCAGGTAGCTGTCTGGGATACGCTACCGTCCGGCGTCACAGACGCAAAGATTTACACCTTCGACCTCAACGAATGGTGGCCTTATCAAAGCGGGGATAAAGAATGGATGGATGTTCCTGCCGGCGGCTCAAAGAGTATAATAATCAGCTTCCTGGTGGGAGACGGCATCGAGGACGGAATAGTCCTCGAAGACCAGGCCTGCTTTGAATGGCAGCCGGATAATGGAAACGCCCAAACTGCCTGTGCCGTTGCCAGCACATCCGTCATCAACGGCCCCAAACTTTCGGTTACAAAAACAGGCCCGGCAACAGTTGCTACGGGTGGAGATATCGTCTACGATATTGAAGTCTTAAACACCGGATCCGAAACGGCTACGGATGTCGAGCTGACCGATCAGTTCCCGGATGAACTTCAGAGCCAGCAATACTCACTTGACGGAACCTCCTGGCACAACTGTCCATCAGGCGTGATCTCCCTGGGAGACGTAGAGCCCGACGTCCCCAAGACAGTTCTCATGAAAGGCGTTGTGGACAGCTCGGCTGCCGATGGGACGACCATCTCCAATACCGCCTGCATTGGTTCTGTCTGCGACACCTGTCAGACCAACGTTGCATCTGGCGGGGCGGTGCTTTCCCTGGACAAGAGCGGGCCGGCCACCATCGCCGCCGGCGGGCAGATCATCTATCAGATTCAGATCTCAAACACCGGAACCGAAGCGGCCTCCGATGTCGAGCTGACCGATCAGCTGCCAGATGCCGTTAAGAATCCGCAATACACAATCGACGGAACCTGGCACGACTATACATCAGACGATCCGATCTCCCTGGGAGATATCGAGCCCAACGTGCCCAAGACGGTTTTCATTAAAGGCACTGTTGACAGCACCACGCCTGGCGGAACAACCCTGACCAACACTGCCTGCATCGGCTCCATCTGCGACTCTGCCGAAACGGCGGTTCAATCCGTCCAGGCCGAGCTTTCCATCGATATGGATGGCCCGGGCAGCGTGGCCCCAGGCGGAAGCATAACCTACACCATATCGGTGCAGAACCAGGGAAAGGCAGCGGCCGAGGATGTGGCGGTTGAGGACAGCCTCCCGCAGGGGCTGAACGATCCCCGATGCTCGCTGGATGGGACCGTCTGGATGCCCTATTCCGGCCAGGTGGTGCTGGACGAAGTGGGACCCGGAAGTACCAGATTTTTGTTCATCAGAGCCGACGTGGACCCGGGGCTTTCGGAAGGCGATATGCTGGAGAACACCGCCTGCCTGCAGGACCCCGGAGACCCGCAATGCGACAGCATCACCACTGAGGTGCTCGCCTCCTCGGAGGCTAAACTGGGGCTGGTCAAGAGCGCCTCAGTCTCGACCGTATCCCCCGGAGGATACGTCACCTACACCATCAGCTACGAAAATATGGGCGGCACGGCGCTACACGATGTGGTGATCACCGAGCATTATCCTCCGGAGCTATCCATCATCGCGGTCAGTCCGGCTCCTGATGCCGGAACCAACAACCGCTGGACCATAGGGACACTTCTGCCTGACGAAGCCGGCACTATCATTGTAACCGCCAGAGTGCCCGAGAATCCGGAGATAATCTTCGACCTTGATCAGAGCGTCAGCGGACAGGGCTTTGTGAGGACCCTGAAGGATTTGTCAACCGGCATCAAGCCCTACAGCCTGAGAAACACGGCCACCATCAGCAGCAGGGAGACCGGAACCAGTAGCTACAGCAGTGATGTCACCGTCAGCGGCAAAGGCGGAACAACTCTTCAGCAGAGGGAGAGCGGGTCCGGTATCTACTCACGGGATGATCTGCTGCGCTATCAGAGAAAGAACAGCTCGGTTCGGGAGAACAGTTCTCTGGAGGCCGTCTATCAGCCGGTGTCCGTCACCCTTCCGCTCGATCGCGACCTTGAGTACAGCAGCAAATGGGCAGAGGACGTGAAAGTCAAGAATTACGGCTCTCGCGAGTCCATTCGCGAGTCCTATCGATATGCAGATACGCTCGAAAGGGATAGAACTATCTTCGCCGATCAGAACGGCTCTTTATTGGAGACGGAGGCCAGGTTACAGGGTACTTACCACATGGGATACCTGGAACAGGCGCCTCCTGACACCAGAGGACATTCGTCGACTCTAAAGGAGATGACCTCGGACTATTCCGGATCGTTCGAGATCGTCTACAAACTGGGCTCAAGGTACCAGAACAGGTCCACCGCCATCACCGAGGTTCGATACTACGACGAGCCGCACCTCACCATCTACCAGAGCTCTGAGATCTCCGGGGTTGATGAGAATACCATTAACCTGACCGTAAGCCTGCTAAATGACGGCAACCGCTCATTGGGTCCCATCTACATGAGAGACCTGTTTCCGGCAGGAACCTTCTACAGCACCGCATCGACCAGACCCTCTTCCGACATCTACCCGGAAACGACCTCCGCCAACTGGACCTTCACCTACCTTCCTATGGGCAGCTCCCTGACGCTGTATCTCCAGCTGGGCATCTACCAGGTGATAGATGTGCCTGTGAACACTGTCGACGTGACCGCGGGACAGAGAGGTCACTGGATAACTGCTACAGACGCCCATGTCATGAACTACAACTGGCTGAGCTGCACTCCTGACGGCAGATGCGCAAGCACCAGAGCTGAGGGCGGCTGGAAGCCTCCTGACTGGGGATTTGACCGCTGCGATGCCATCTGCAGCAGCTGTGTCGCTTCCCTTTAGGAGGAGGGCTCAGAACGGCGGCAGAACCGCCGCCCAGAAGAAGAGCAGGCCTCGCATGAGGTCTGCCGGCTATTTTTGATCGCGACGAATAGCTTATAAGGTTGATCCGCAGGCAGATCATACTGTCATGGCCAGAGACCAGAAGGACCACTACTACCGCCGGGCCAAGGAGGAGGGCTACCGCGCTCGCTCGGCCTATAAGCTGCTGCAGATCAACCAGAAGTTCCACCTGATCAAGAAAGGCGACCGGGTGGTGGATCTGGGGGCGGCCCCAGGCGGGTGGCTGCAGGTGGCAAAAGAGCTGGCCGGAAAGGAAGGCCGGATTGTGGGAGTGGACCTGGAGGCAATCGAGCCCATTCCCGGAGTGGTCACCTTCAGAGCAGACATAACCGCGGAGAGCACAGTTGAGCGGATCAAGGAGGCCATAGGAGGAGAAGCCGATGTGGTCATCTGCGATGCCGCCCCCAACCTGTCCGGTGCCTGGGACATGGATCACGCCCGCTCCATCGACCTTTCCCGCTCTGCCCTGGCCCTGGCCGAGAAGCTGCTCCGGCCGCGCGGCCATTTCCTGGTGAAGGTCTTTCAGGGAGACATGTTCACCGATTTCCTGGCTGAGGTCAAGCAGGAGTTCTCGCAGGTCCAGGCCCATTCCCCTGCAGCCTCCCGCAAAGAGAGCGCCGAGATGTACGTTGTGGCTAAAAAGCGCATCAGCGGTCCGGTTCGGCCCGGCGATGTCCTGGAGGTTCAGATCGAGTCGCTGGGGAAATCAGGCGACGGTGTGGCCATGGTAAACGGCTTTGCGGTAATCGTCAAGGGGGCAAGACTCGGCGAGAGGCTGAGAATAAAGGTTGGAGCGGTCAAGCCCAACTTCGCCTTTGCCAGCATCATCGAGAGAAAGGATTAATAACCTATTAAATAAATGAGACCTGAAGGGGTGTTCCGCATGGAAGAAAATTCGGTGATCTACATAGGAGACAAACCGGTGATGAACTACGTCCTGGCCGTTCTGACCCAGCTGAAAGGAGATTCGGGAGTCGTTACCCTCAAGGCCAGGGGCAGGTCCATATCACGCGCTGTGGACACCGCGGAGATCGCCAGGAATCGCTTCATTCCCGATTTGAAAGTGGCGGGGATTACCATCGGCACCGAGAACATGCCGTCAGAGCAGGGCCGGACCGTGAACGTGTCATCGATGGAGATAGTGCTCTGCAAAGGGCAGTAGCCCCGGCGAACCAGGAGCCGCCTGATTAGCGATATTGAGATACCGGCAATAATATTTTCGTTTTTCAGGATGCCTCCAAGAGGAGAATCCGCCTCACTCGCACTTCGGCGGAAAGAATTTAAATCTTCCCGGCCACTCCTTTTTTGTGACAGTCTTTCGAGCCTACGACGTTAGAGGTGTTTACGGCACCGAACTTACCGAAGATCTTGCTGCCCGGGTGGGCTCTTCTTTCGGCTCATTTGTTCGCGGAGAAGATGTCTCCCTGGGAAGAGATACCCGTACCAGCGGCCCTGCAATAGAGAAGGCTTTTTTGGAGGGCGTGCTTTCCACCGGCTGCCGCGTCAGGAGCTATGGCGTAATTCCCATTGCCGTATTGAGTTTCATCACCAAACAGGACGGCCTGGCAGCCGCGGCCTACATCTCGGCGTCTCACAATCCCCCCGAATACAACGGCATAAGATTCCGAACCGGTGATGGCTACGGCCTTCTTTATCAGGAGTCCGCGATCATGAAATATTACCGGGAAGGCGGATTTCTGACCGGCAAGGGGACCGTAGAAAGCCACAGCGCCGGCTCGGCCATAGATAGGTACCGCCAGTTCGTAGCGGCAAAGCTGAACCTCGAACGACCGCTCAAGGTGGTCCTGGATATGGGGAACGGAGCGGCCTGTACCATGAACGGCTTTTACCGGGATCTGGGAATGCAGTCCATTGTGCTGAACGGCAATATGGACGGACGTTTTCCCGGCAGAGGTCCTGCACCATCAGAAGATACCCTAAAAGAGGCTTGCCGGACAGTAATGAAGGAAAAAGCGGATTTTGGAGTGGGGTTTGATCCGGATGCCGACCGGGGGATCGTGATCGATGACCGGGGAAGGGTGATTCCGCCGGAGAAAGTGGCAGTAATACTGGCCAAGAGAAGATACAAACCCGGCGATCTGGTGATCTCAGGCTTCGACTGCTCCATGATCCTGGAAAAGGAGCTGGAGCCTGCGGGAATCAAGGTCAAACGCGAGCGGGTGGGGGACGTCTTCGTGGCCAACACCGTGAAGAACACAGGAGCTGTTCTGGGAGTGGAGAGGAGCGGCCATTTCTTCCTGCCGGAGTTCCAGTACTCCGATGATCCCTTTGCCATGAGCCTGGCACTGGCCGAGATCATCTCCAAGGGAGAGAAGCTGTCAGAGCTGGCCGACCAGATACCAGACTATCCGTACCTTCAGAAGAGCATTCGCCTGCAAGAAGACCCAAGCAGGGTCATGCTCAGGCTGCGAGAGGATCTGGCCAGCATGGACCCAGACACGACCGACGGGCTGAAGATCACTGACCAGAGCCACAGCGTATTAATTCGACCCTCAAACACCGAGCCCTTGATACGCCTTTACGTGGAGACCTCGGGAGGGGATCTGAAGGAACTCGTGGAGAAGTATGAGGGGATCATTGGAAAAGCTATGTCGTCCTGAGATGGAGCAAAGGATTTTATCCGCAATGCCCATTGTCTTTTTCCAAACGCTGCTGCAATCGAGCTGATACTCCCTTGAACCTGGAAGACGTCTGCGTCCTCATCCCGACCCTCAACGAAGAAGAGTCCATAAAGTCCGTGATAGCGGAGTTCAAGTCTCTGGGCTTTAAGAATATCCTGGTGATAGACGGTCACAGCACCGACCGGACCGCGGCCATCGCCGAGCGGGCCGGGGCGCAGGTGATACTACAGAGCGGCAAGGGAAAGGGCCAGGCTTTAAAAGAGGTCTTCGAGATGATCGATCAGGACTACATACTCCTGATCGATGGCGACGGGACCTACCTCCCAGCCGAGGCCGGCAGGCTCCTTGAGCCGCTCTTGAAAGGGCGGACTGACCATGTGGTCGGAAACCGCTTCGGCCACCTCTCAGGAGGCGCACTCAAACGCCTTAACCTGATCGGAAACAAGCTCATCAACGGATTTTTCCGCATCATTTACCGCGTGCAGCTCACGGACATACTCTCCGGCTACCGGGCGTTCACCACCGACGGGATAAGCCACCTGGATCTAACCACTCCCGGGTTCGAGATCGAGTCCGAGATGACCATAGAGAGTGTGAAGAAGGGGCTGCGCATCACAGAGGTCCCCATCACCTACCGGCCCAGGACTGCCGGGACCAAGACCAAGCTCAATCCCCTCAAGGACGGCCTCAAGATCATACTGACCATCTTCCGGATGGCCAAGACCCAGAACCCGATGATCTATTTCGGCCTGATCGGATCGGTTTTTGGGGCGGCGGGTTTTCTGACCGGCCTTTATGTGGTGAGAGACTGGCTCAGCGGCCGGATCGAACACATCCCCCTGACCATCCTGACAGCCATACTGATAATCGTGGGCTTTCAGCTCTTAATGATAGGAATCCTGGGGGACGTTATGGCCTCGATTCAGCGCGAAACCATGCGCGAGCTTTACCGCCGGGAGAAAAAATAGTGGAAAGGTCTGCAATAGGCGGCTATTAAAACATCCTACGTGCATATCTGCATGGGTGTAGCGATTGGGAAAGAGAGGGCCAAAACCTCGATTCTTGGATGTGGTGTATCCAAATGAACACTTGTGCTCTGGTTGGAATCGCTAGCATAGGAAATACCAGCTATTTCGGGCACTTATAGATTGAATCCGGCAGGGTTCGGGCAAAAGATCACAGGAATCAGCAGACAGGCTGGTCAATAGAACGGCCGAGTGCCTCAAGTCCTTATCTCTGTTTGTAACTGATGGCTTCTGCCGAAAATGTAAGGAAGTCTTAACACCCGCGATCTATCGATTCGCCTTCTGCCTTTGACGAATGATCCGGTTGAGTTTCGCCGACATATCGCGCAAATAGCAGGACCAGGCCGATTAGATGAAAATACTCTCGGATATACAGGGATATGCAGGAAAATTGCTGGCATGCTCAGGCAATCGAAGAAATCCTAACATCTTAGAATTCATACAGGAACTATAGTAGTATTTTAAAATTAGCATTCTTGATTAGTAATATTTTATATAATTATAATAAGAAACATCTACAGAGAATTTTGCAATTGCGAATTGTGCAAGCTCTGAAAAGCCAAACTGTTCTTGGCTTTCATCCAGACATCATGCCTGCATAATGCCCAGGCGATTGCGGATCATCAATGAGCGGTGGAATCATGAAGATCAATATAATCTCAATCCTGGGAACATTAATGTCCCTGGCGCTGATCGGCAATGTATGTGCAACCTGCGTGGAGGCTGACACACCAGGAAAGATGGACCCTGCAGCGTGCAATACACCCACCGGGCGTGTTTGTCCGACTCCCTGCAATATGCCCACAGGACATAACTGTTTGACCGGCGGCAGCAGCCCTACCGGCAGTTGCTGTCCGACCGGAATGGGCTGTCCAACTGGGGCCTGCTGCCCAACAGGTGCATATTGCACGACCGGACCTTACTGCCCTACGGATAGCGGTTGCACCACAGGCTCAGGCTGTCCGACGGACAGCAAATGCATGACCGACTGCTGCTGTCCTTCCGGCCCCAATTGCACTACAGGCAGGAAATGCACCACCGATTGTAGCTGCCCTTCCGGTCCAGGTTGCCCTACTGCGACCAATTGCCTGACTGATGCCGGTTGCCCAACCGGCATCGAATGCACTACAGGCCATTACTGTCCAACTGCAAGCAGCCGCCCTACTAGCTACAAATGTCCTACCGGCAGCGTCTACCCGGCAACACATAAAGGGATCACTGGCAGCTCTTATGCCACATGCATATGTCCTACCGGCAGCAGCATCGTGAATGATTCAGACTTTCCAAAGTTAATTGCATTTCCGAAGACGCTTGCGAGGTAGCTGAGATCCAAATGATATAAGAACTGAGGATTGCTCCAGATGGAGCAGGATTTTAAATTTATTTTACACTTAGCACAAATCTCCGGGCATATCTCTGAGTGCATTGTACCATTTTTTATATGCGGATTTTAATATGCTGCTCAGAGAAGAGTTTTAGGAGAAGAAATGCGAGGAACATAGCAATAAAATCAAACTGCGTGCGGCCACCCCGCCCTAAAGGACGGGGTATGCTTCGGGCCGCACGCCCCGTTTGCCCGGTTTTCCGGAATCTAGAAATCATCAAGCCTTAGTTGACCGGATGCCCTCGATCTG
>JABLXE010000015.1 GCA_013178225.1 Methanotrichaceae archaeon | reverse complement strand
GCAGGGGCTGATCCCGCAGAGCTTCTCAGGTTAAGGAATAATGACGATTATACTGGGGAAAAGCTTATTGAACAAGGTGGTCAATTTTATACCGCCATTATTGGACCGTTTTGCGCCGCCATTGACAGAGACGAATGATGCCAGATGGGGGTCAGAGATGGCCTGATCAGAAGCCGTTCCCAGAACCTCAAAGACCTTTTCGATGAGGACCACAAACGGTTCTGAGACTGCAAATGCGAACTGAAACATAGTCCAGAGTAGGGTCAAGAATACAGGTATTCCCAGATACTTATTTAATAAAACCTGGTCTAGCATATCCGATAAAGTGAATATCTCGGATCTGTCCTTTTTTACAGTACACTCAACTATCGATGCTATTTTCTCATACCTTCTCTGTGCAAGGGCAGAGTTCAGTTTTTCAGAGTATCCGCTCATTTCATTGCCGCCTCTCCGGCTTCGATTATGCTCAGAATCCTCGCTATCTGGGGCGACGATAGGGCAGCTCTTGTCTGCTCCATGACTCTCTCATCTCCCTCCAGCATCCTTATGGCCAGCCATCTCTGGGGATATTTCTCGATAAATGCCGGGCTTTCCCGGATTACATCTTCGACTTTCTTTATAAGCAGCTCAATATCGTTCTCGTATTGAATGGCATTCTTTCCTTTCGTATTCATCCGCCCTGCAGCGTTAACTATCGAATTTGTAAGATCGTCCAGGCCTTTGCCGGTGACAGCCACCGTCGGCACAACGGGACAGCCCAATAGTTCGGATAGCTTCTCCGGGTCTATTTTCAATCCTCTGGCCTTTACCATATCCCATCTGTTCAAGGCCACTACCAGGTTGGCATCCATCTCAAGCAAGAGCAAAGTGAGATAGAGGTTTCTTTCCAGGTTTGTTCCGTCCACAATATCCACAATGACGTCCGGCCTTTCCAGTACGATATAATCCCTGGCTACAAGCTCGTCAACGGCATTTGAGGTGAGGCTGTAGGTACCAGGAAGATCCACCACTTCGATCTCCTGTCCTTTGTGAACCAGCCTTCCTGCCTTCTTCTCGACTGTTACTCCAGGAAAGTTGCCTACACTCTGGGAGAGCCCCGTCAGATGGTTGAAAATCTCAGTCTTTCCTACATTTGGATTGCCGATAAGTGCGGCCCGAATCATGGTTCCTCAATGTTTTTCACAAGTATCTTCATGGCCATGCCCCTTCCAAGGGCAATTCTTGATTCTTTTACCATCACCAGCATGGCTCCAGGTGGGCAGGACTTCAAGACCAACACCTTGGCAGTGGGAGCGAAGCCCATATCTTCCAGATGTCTTGATGCTCCCCGTCCCCCCAGCACTTGATAGACAGTTCCGGTCGCCCCCTCTGGAAGGAAGGCCAGAGGAATACTGCCTCCGGATACCGATCCCATGCTAATCACGTTCATTCTACCTCTAGAGTCACATTCATTGCTTCCTTCTTTCTCAGGGCCAGGCTGTAGCCTCTCAGAAGGACCTCAATTGGGTCTCCTGCAGGTGCGAGCCTGATCAGTTTCACCTCCGATCCTGTCACCAGGCCCATGTCCATCATCCTCCTTCGGAGCGAGCCGCAGCTCGATATGGCCACGACCCGCCCCTTCTCACCGGGCTTCAGCTCGGTCAATTTTTTATTTGCAGACATCGTTCTAACTGCCACCTCTGAAATAGCAATTCCATCACCTAATTCCGCCTTTGCAGGTCCAACTGTGGGAACTGCGCGCAATACAGCTGATTTAGCAACGCTAGGTCGATAAAATAATAATCCGAAGAGTGTTAGGATATATTAGGAGACCTAACAGGAAAGTCAGAACTCCAGGAACATGGTGTGAGCGTTTCAAATTTCTGAAGATCACATTCGCTCCCCTCCTGAAAAGATTACTGATGCACTTTCTCCTGAGTCCTTGAGTGATCAAAACCGTTAGGATCGGTTTTACCGAAATGACAAGGGCCCGAAATCGACTTTCAAGCTTCTCGAAAGATAGTGATGCAAATGAACCGATAGCGTTGTCTTAAGAGCACTGGAATGCCAGGAGAGATACAGGTACCTCAGGCTCTGCAATTTGAAAATGAATTGCTGGAGGACGATCACAGTGGCAGGGCGAAATGCCGTTGTAGATCTATCCTCCGGCCCTGAAGCGTTTCCCTGGGAATAGCTTTCCAGGGAACAGCTCAGTACGCTTCGCACTTGCGTTCGAAGTAGTTGGTGGGATGGTCGCACGATGGACAGACCTCGGGAGGCTCAACGCCTTCGTGCACATATCCGCATTTCCTGCAGACCCAGGCGACCTTCGTCTTTTTCTTGAACAGAGTGCCGCCCTGTACCTCAGCTAGAAGGCTCTTGTACCGCTCCTCGTGGTGCTTCTCGGCTAGGGCGATAGACCTGAGACGCTTGGCGATCTCCGGAAAGCCCTCCTCATCAGCCACATCGGCAAACTCTGGATACATCTCCGAAGTTTCGTAATGCTCTCCAGCGATTGCAGCCTTCAGGTTCACTATCGTATCTCCAAGAGCGGTAGGTGCTGCTGCTTCTACGGTTATCTCGTCCATCGGCTCCGGGCTCTGCTTTTTGAGCTCATTTATCAGCCTGAACAGCCATTTCGCATGTTCTCTCTCGTTTTCTGCGGTTAGCAGAAATATGTCCGAGATCTGCTCGAAGCCTGCCTCTTTCGCTATCTTGGCATAGAAAGTGTAGCGGTTTCTCGCCTGGCTTTCACCTATGAATGCCTTGGTCAAGTTCTCTATGGTTTTCTTCAAGTTCATCCACTCCATGAAATTGATGGCAGTGATACCCCAGCTGCTGGTCTTTTCACGGTCGAAATGTCCGGGGCGTCAAGCGAGCCCCGGGCCGCCTCGGATTTGGCCCTTCTCTCTGCGGCCAGTTTTTCCCTTTTATCATGCGATTTTCCAGATGCCTCCCAGAGTTCGACATCTGCTCAGGGCCCCGGCTTTTCAGGCGACTTACGTCGGGCACGTGTCGAAGAGACACGAAATCCATGCCGGGCCGCGGTCCTGAGGGGTTTGGCCGCCTCAGGCCGAAGCTCCGAAGCACTTTCATTGATTATATTTTATGTTTTCTCGCCCTGTGCTTTCAGTGCTACGACGGATAGTTATTTAACACTAATTGTTCCATAACAATCGCTATGCGGGAAGACTCTGAAATGGACACCGCCGTCATCAGGGCTTTGCGGGGAAGGGGATACAAGGCAACCCCGCAGAGAATTGCGGTTGGTCGGGTCATCCTCATGAGCCGGGATCATCCCACCGCTCAGGCCGTTTACGGCGAAGTCAAGAAGATCTATCCAACGGTAAGCCTTTCTACGGTCTACAAGACTCTCAAGATTTTAAAGGAAGTGGGTTTGGTGCAGGAATTGAATTTTCCCAGGGATAGGACCCGATTTGACTCTGCAATCGATCCTCACATAAATCTGGTATGTCTGAACTGCGGCCGCATCCTGGATGCCGAGAACTCCGGCATTCAGGAAATAGTCGATTGGGTCTCCGAAGAAGAAAATTTTGCCGCTACCGGACATCGGTTCGACATTTACGGCATCTGCCAAAGCTGCAGCAAAGGGGAGCCCATCAATCGAAGGTCCGAGTGATCAAGCCACCGGCATTTTTGGAGCATTAATACGACCCTGATCGAAATGTGCTGGTTCGGGCGAAAAAGGAATCTGTCGAGCACAACAAGGGCTCTTTAATTGGCGTTCTGAGCACTCTTCGAAGGCATTTCACGTAACTCAGGCCAAGGTTTTTCTCCCAATGATTGCACACCTCTGACCCTCCATGCCTGACTCCGGGAAGAGCAAAAATATCGTGCTGCTGGGACTGGTCAGCCTGTTAAACGATATCAGCAGCGAGATCATTCAGCCGATCCTGCCTCTGTTCATCGAATCTCTGGGAGGCGGATCCCTGGCCATTGGGCTGATCGGCGGCTTCAGCGACGGCCTTCCTAGCGTCCTCAAGTTCTTTTCCGGATACTGGTCGGATCACATGGGAAAGCGAAAGCCTCTGGTGGTGGGAGGCTACGGGCTTTCGGCCCTGGCCAAGCTTCTGCTGGCCTTCTCTACAACCTGGCAGCAGGTTTTCCTGTGGAAGACCGTCGAGCGCGGCGGCAAGGGCGTACGGTCGGCTCCAAGAGACGCCATGATCTCGGAGTCTGCAGATGAAAGCCGTCGCGGGAGGGGCTTCGGACTGCACCGGTCCATGGATTCTGCCGGCGCAGTCGTGGGCTCGATCCTGGCCTACCTCCTCTGGCAGCGAGGCCTCGATTACAGTTCCATACTGCTTTTCGCCGGAATCATGGCCCTGCTGGCTCTGCTTCCTTTTTACCGGGTCCGGGAGAGCTTTTCCAAGCCCGAACGCCAGCCGAGGTTGAGGACCTCGGATCTGCCCCCGGATCTGAGAAAGTTCCTGGGAATCTCCACCCTCTTCGCCCTGGGAAACTTCAGCTACATGTTCTTCATCCTGCGGGCTCAATCGCTGTTCAGCGGCCTAGAGGCCATAGCTTTACCCCTTCTGCTCTACGTTCTGTTCAACGTGGTCTACGCTGGTCTGGCCATGCCAGTTGGAATCTGGTCGGACAGGATCGGGCGGAGAAAGGTGCTTGTCCTGGGATACGCGCTCTTTGCCTTAACTGCTGCCGGATTTTCGGTTGTATCTTCGCTGTCCGGACTGGTCGTGCTCTTCGCCCTCTACGGCCTGGTCTTTGCCCTGGTGGATGCTTCAGAGAGGGCTTTCATCTCCGATCTGAGTTATGCCCGGCTGAGAGGAACGTCCCTCGGCATCTACTATGGGGCAGTGGGACTGGCGGCAATTCTATCCGGCCTGATTGCCGGAGCGCTCTGGGCGCAGTACGGCCCTCCAGCAACCTTTGTCTTCGGGGCGGTGGCGGCTTCTGCGGCTGCTCTGGCTCTTTTCCTGCTGAAATGTGAATCGAGAAGAGATCTCTCCTGAACGAACATCAGGGCCGGGCACTTCGAGGTCGGTCTTCCGGCCCGGACCCGATCCCTAATGCAAATTTCTTTGACTATAATCAACTGAATTATTTATTCCGTTGCATTCTTTCGACAACTATTAATATACCGATGTGAGATTTTTTGCTACAATCAGTTGCTTCTGTAGCAATAAAATTAGCCTAGCTCGGAGAATGATTGAATTGAACGTCGATGATCGCTCTGCCCTAGCTTGTGCTGGGCATTTCCGGCACACCCTTTCCCGCTACCGGGATTTCCTCCTCGATCCCGGAACCATCTTCACCTTTGCCAGCGGCCTGCTTCTGATCCTGGCCATCTTGCAGGACCCGGGCGGACTCGTATCCCACGGGGAAGATGCAAGTCAGTTCTATCTGCTATCTGCCCTGGTTGGATCTGCCTATATCTGGTTCTCAGCATTGCAGGGAATTTTGGAGCGCGACTTCACGGCCGATATTCCGGTATCAATTGCCACCCTGGCAGCGATTGCCATAGGCGAGTACCCGGCTGCAGCAGTAGTAGCGGTCCTTTTGCTATTTGGAGGCCTCCTGGAGGACTTTGTCGCCGCTCGCGCCAACCAATCCCTGGAGGCCCTGGCCCGGCTCCTGCCCGACCGGGTCACGGTGAGGCGCAACGGCCAGGATATGACTGTATGCCTGGAAGACCTGAGAACCGGGGATCTGGCTCTGGTTCGTTCCGGGGAGCGGATTGCCGTTGATGGAGAGGTGGTCTTCGGGCGAGCATCTGTGAATCAAGCTGCAATTACCGGCGAGAGCGTGCCTGTGGAAAAGAATCCCGGCGACCAGGTATTTGCCGGAACCCTGAACGAGATTGGCGCGCTGGAGATCCAGGTCACAAAAATCGGAGACGAAACCACCATTGGTCAGATTCGGACCCTGATTGAAGAAGCCCAGTCGCAGAAGCCTCCCATCGAGAGGCTCCTCAACCGCTACGCCAAGCTGTACATGCCCGCGGCCCTGATCGCAGGCGGTCTGCTGTGGTGGTGGAGCGGAGACGCAATGAGGGCCATCACCATGCTGATAGTCTTCTGCCCCTGCGTGATCGTGCTGGCCACCCCCACGGCTCTGGTGGCCGCCATCGGAAATGCCGCAAGAAAGGGCAGCCTCATCAAGAAGGGGGCGGCTGTAGAGGCCCTCTCCCAGGTGGATACGGTGGTCTTCGATAAAACGGGAACGCTTACCGAAGGAAAGCCGCGCCTGGTGCAGATCCTGACCTTTGCCGGACAGAACGAGAACCAGGTCCTCGAAAGGGCAGCAGTGGCTGAAAAGTTCAGCGAGCATCCCCTGGGAAGGGCAACCGTGCTGGCTGCGGAAGACAGGAACCTGAGCCTCTCCGATCCCGAGAGCTTCGAGGCGCTTCCCGGACTGGGAGTCATGGCGGTCGTGGGCGGAGAGGAGATAATCCTGGGACGGTTGAACAGCTTGGAAGATCAGGGATTCACGGTTTCTGAAGAAGTTGCGGATACGGAAGCACGCCTGCAGGCGGCCGGTAGAAGCGTAATTCTGGTGGTCGTGCGGGGAAAGCCGGCCGGCCTGCTGGTCTTTGAGGACAGTCTGCGCCCGGATGCAAGAGACGTGGTGAAAAATCTGTCCGGCCTGGGCCTGCGGACGGTGATGGTCACCGGAGACAGCCGGGCAGCAACGGAGCGCGTGGCACTTGAAACAGGAATCGAAGAGACCTTTGCCGAGAAGATGCCCCGGGACAAGGTGGACATTGTGCACCGGCTGCAATCGGAAGGGCACAGGGTGGCGTTCGTGGGAGAAGGAGTCAATGATGGGCCAGCCCTGGCCAGGGCGGACGTGGGCATAGCCATGGGCATTTCAGGGACGGATGTGGCCATAGAGACTGCAGATATCGGTCTTTTGTCAGACGACCTCTCCAAAATTCCTCACCTGGTGACGCTCTCCCGCAAGGCCATTGTCACCATCAAGCACAACCTGATCTTCTCGGTGGGAGTGCTGGTCCTGGCGGTAATACTGACCGTGCCGGGAATTCTGACGCCGGTTACCGGAGCAATGCTTCATGAGCTGTCCTCGATACCGGTAATCGTCAATTCCATGCGGCTCATAGCCTATGGCCCGAAGGTCTGACTGCCCAAAAGATATGAAAATCTAAATTCGCCGGAAAAAAGAGGACCCGGGTGGATGCTGCTTCTCAGAAATCTAGGCCTGGGCCTCTCGTATCTGCTTTAGCGGCATGACCATGGGCCGGTCGGAGTTGCTCTTCACCGCCGCTTCCACCCTGTACACGGAGGCGATGTTCTCCGCGGTTATCACCGATGCCGGATCTCCCGCCGCCACGATCCGTCCCTTCTTCATCATGATGATGCGGTCCGAGAAGGTCGAGGCCAGGTTCAGGTCGTGCAGGGCCATGAGGGCGGTGAGCCCCTTCTTCTTGACCACATCCCGAATCACGTTCATCACGTCCAGCTGGTGCCATATATCGAGGTTGCTGGTGGGCTCATCCAGAAGCATCACCTCTGCCTCCTGAACCAGGGCTCTGGCGATCAGCGCCTTCTGCTGCTGACCGCCGGACAGCTCGTTGAAGTTGCTCATGGCCAGAGCCTCGATGTTCAGGAGCCTCAGAACCTCCCAAACCTTCTCTTCATCCCGGTCGCTTCCCATCCAGCCGATGTGAGGCCTCCGGCCCATGAGAACGGTGTCAAACACGTTGGTCGGAAACACCCGCACCGAATTTTGCGGCACGTACGATAGATATCTGGCCACATCCATCCGGGTCATCTTGGTCACGTCTTTGCGGTCGATGAGTATCGACCCCCCCTTAGGAGTGGTGATCCGGTCTATGCACTTGATCAGGGTCGACTTTCCGGAGCCGTTGGGGCCGACGATTGTCACCAGCTTGCCGGGCGCGATCTGGAAGTTCACGTGGTCAAGGATCGGATGGCTGTTGTAGCTGAAGGTGAGATCCTTGGCCTGTAGCTTTATCATCATGTCCAGAACTCCTTCCTCTTGCCCTTCATCATGAGGTATATGAAGAAGGGAACTCCTACCAGCGAGGTCATGATCCCCGTTGGGATGATGGTTGGAGCAATCAGGTTCATTCCCACGGCGTCTGCTGAGATCAGGACTAAAGCGCCCAGCATCCCCGAGGCCGGTATCAGAAAGCGGTGATCTCCGCCGATGACCATCCTGGCCATATGGGGTGCGACCAGCCCGATGAAGGCGATGGTTCCCATGAAGCAGACGATTGTTGCCACCAGCATACTGGAGACGACCATTATGAAAATGCGCGTCTTTTCTGCGTTAACACCCATACTCTTGGCGGTATCATCTCCCGCTGTCATGATGTTCAGGTCCCAGGCCTTGGACATGAGAAGCGGAAAGCAGATAACGAAAATTGCCAGCAGCAGATGGGAGTTGGTCCAGGTAAATGCCGCCAGATCGCCCATGCCCCAGTTGGTCATCAGGCGGAGCTGCTCGTCTGAGGCGAAGTACTTGAGAAGCTGGGAAAAGGAGGTGAAGAAGTAGTTCACGGCGATTCCCGCCAGCACCAGATTCTCGGAGGTGGCCCCTTTAATGGCTGCCAGGGCAACGATGATCATCGAGCAGAGGAGGGCGAAGATGAAGGCATTTCCAACCAGGAGGTACGGCCCTCCCAGAATGGTTACGCCCAGGACCGCAGCGGTCGAGATGCCGAACTGCGCTCCGGCGGTAATTCCCAGGGTGAAGGGGCTTGCCAGCGGATTCTTGAGGACGGCCTGCATCACGCATCCGCACATCCCCAGGCCGAAGCCGGCCATGATTCCGCCCAGGATGCGGGGAAACCTGATGTTCCAGACCACGCGAGAGGTCAGGGCCTCTACCTGGAAGTAAGCGGGAAAGAATTTCTGGAGAAGAGCGGAATAGGCCTCGCTTACAGAGATGTTGAGGGGTCCCAGGGTGATTATGATGCCAATTAGAAGGACCAGCAGGCCGAGCACGGAAAGCACGAAGAAAATGCGGACGAACTTGAACTTTTCGTGAGCCTCTTCCATCTGGCTCTTCTTCTTGACCCGTCTGGACCTGGACAGCTTCTGTTCGGGCTTGCCGTGGAAGAACGCTCTGTAGTCCGTCATCTATCTGCAGCCGCCTTGGAAAGTCCCATCAGTATGGGAATCTCAGAGGTTTTTGCTCCATTATCGGATCCGGTGGAAACGACGATGAGGTTCTTCTCCTTTGCGATCTCGGTCAGAGTCTGGAACTCTCGCAGCTTCAGGGCGCTGGGCTTGTTCTCGTACATGCTGGCAGCATCGTTCATCATCTGGGAGGCCTGGTACTCTCCCTCGGCCAGAATGATCCTGGCTCTCTTCTCGCGCTCCGCCTCCGCCTGTCTGGCAATGGCCCGCAGCATATTCTCGGGAAGGGCCACGTCTCTCATGGTAACCATCGCCACATGCATTCCCCAGGGTTCGGTTGCGGCATCCAGTATCTCCTTGATCCTGTTGTTGAGGTCGTCTCTGTCGGAGAGAATGGTGTCCAGCTCATTTTGTCCCAGAATGTCTCTCAGAGTGGTCTGGGCGAGCAGAAGCGTCGCAGCTTCGTAGTCCTCGACCTCGATGATGGCCCGGGTGGCATCCTTGACCTTGTAGTAGATCACTGCGTCCACCTCCAGGGTGACGTTGTCGCTGGAGATCACCGTCTGCTTGGGCACGTCCAGCTCTCTTAACCTCATGTCCACTCTGACCATCTTGTCCATCAGGGGCACGAGCGGGAAGAGCCCTGGTCCTCTCTCCTTCTGGATCTTGCCCAGACGAAGTATCACCGCCTGCTCGTACTGCTTGACCACCTTAGTGCTGACGGCTATAACAGCTATCAAAAAAATTGATCCTGCTAGAAGGGGTATGGAAACCATGCTAACCCCTCTAGGCGGGACCTTCCAGGCTCTTTTGCCAGGATATCCTGGCCTGCTTGGAGCGCCGGTGCATACACAGTCCCTGGTCGTCTTTTTCCAGCTTCTGGGACAGAAATTCCCTCAGCTGCGGCTCTTTTTCCGGTAAAATCTCGTGCATCTCCTTCCAGCTAGCCACTGCCTCCTCGAGACTTGAGTAGTGCTCTTGGGCTTCCCACTCAACGATCTTCACGTCGGCGAGAATTCCCATTTCTGCGAGCAGATTATAGATTATGATATAGTCTGGCGGAAGGTTGGAGGCCCGATGATGATGATGATGATGCTTTTGCCCCAGAAAGTCGTGAAATCCTTCGTCCCTCTTCCGGTCTGCAAAGGTGAAGATGTAAACGGCCTTTTTGGCCAGGCCGTCCATCTTGGAGAGTGCCTCCTGCAAGTCGGAAACGCCCAAGGAGTTGGATGAGAGAACCACGTCGTGCCCCGGAAGGCTGTCCGGGCTCAGGTCCTGCCAGCTCTTCTGCACTATCTGGATATTGGATAGGCCTTCTCTATCCATATTTTCCTTGAGGCAGGCCAGCATTCCGCCGGACTGGTCCAGGGCAGTTACGGACTTGGCTATCCTGGCCATGGGGATGGCCAGGCGACCGGTTCCGGCACCTATATCCAAAACCGTGTCCTCGTGGCTCAAGCCCAGAGAGGAAACCTGAGCCTCTGCCCTCTCTTTGTGCCGCATGACCATACGGTTGAACTCCCGGGCTCTGCGATCCCAGTGATCGGCAAGATCTTCGCCGTGATGGTGAAAGCCGTTATGGTGGCTCACCTTCCAGAGTTCGTTCCAGTTTATGACTCCAGTCATATCCGAATCCCTACTTCAGGCTGTCCAGGTATTCCCTGGGCCAAACCAGGTAATCGGCATAGTCCGAAAAGACTCCGTCCACTCCCAGGAAGGCCTTGAAGACCTCATTGCCCTCTTCTTCCAGGTCCATATCCTCGAACTCCTCCGGATAGAGGATCTTGGCCATGTAGAGCATGTTCAGGAGGTTTCGGTCTGGAGGCTGGCCGCGGCAGTGGGGATAGAAGCAGTTGTAGACATTGCCGTTCTTGATGGCATTTATGGATTGAAGTTCAGGGCTGTTCTTGATGAAATCCAGTCCGGTGTTGTTTCCCGCCTGGCTGTTGGATATGAAGATGTAGTCCGGGTCCCAGGCAATGATCTGCTCGAGTGCCACGTTCACTGTGGAGCCGTTGATCTCAGAGGCCACGTTATGGCCGCCTGCAGCCAGCAGAGGATCATACGAGGGCTCGGTTCGGGTGAAGTCCCGTCCCTCCTTGGGGTCGTAAAAGGCGTTGGTCGCGCCGCGGGATGCGAAGTAGACCGTGGGTTTCTCGTCCTCAGGTACATTTTCCGATACCGATTTCACCATATCGATCTTGCCGTTTATGAAATCGATCAAATCGTCAGCCCGGTCTTCGCAGTCCAGGGCCTCCCCGGCCACCTTGATGCTGGTTATGCATCCGCCGTCATCGAAGTCCCAGCCTGAACCTCCCAAAACGACCACCGGGCAGCCGATCTTCTCCTCGAAGGCTTCAGCATCTTTCAGGTTTCCGCAGAAGATGATGTCAGGCTTGAGGGCAGCTATCTGCTCGAAGTAGATGTCATATCGAGTGCTGATCTCGGGCAGATCCGGCATGCGGCCGCCGATGATGGTGTTGAAGCAGTCCGAGCATCCCTCTGTGGTATTGTCGAAGGTCATGGGGCAGAGACAGGATTTGGTGGCCTGTTCTCCTGCAATTAGCTTGTCTCCATATCCCAGGGCAATGATCACCCTGGCTTCGTCCGGAGCCCGGGTGATTATCCTCTCCACCGGCTCATCAAGCGTTATCTCCCGGCCCTGAGTATCGGTAAAGGTCTTGGGATACGATGCCATTGCTGATAAGCTCAAAAAAAATATGGAGCATAATAATAGTAGCAGCAATGCCCTATTTGACAGGTTAATGATGCGCATTCGTTCTCTCTCCGTGCTCGTTGTGATACGATTGGCAGGCCTCTTACGGCCTTCATTCATATTTGCACAAGTTTTGTGTTAATTATTAAATCATATTTAAGACTTATCGTTAATATGTTATTGAATTAGATTATTTATTTCAAAGCATTTTGATTTTCAACTATAAAAAATAACACGAAATAAAATAGAGAAATAAGAGGGGAATTATGCTAATATTGGACCAATCCGCCGTAAGCCTTGACCCTCATCACCGCACGATCAAAAACCACCAGGCTAATAGGTAGCAAGATGAGAGAGAATAGGGCCAGGGGCAGGATTTCGGGGGCCAATTCCTGCAGAGAATATCCCTGCAAGAGAGCATGTCTCATGCCGTTGACGGCATAGGTCATGGGAAGGAGGTGAGATATGCTCTGCAGCCACGCCGGAAGGACCTCAATTGGAAACAGCACGCCTCCGAAGAGTTCGGACGTTCCCATGAGCAGCATGTTTATCGGGTCTCCTCTCTTAAAGACCATAATGAAGCTCGCAGATAATATGCCGATGCCGCTGAAGCACATTATGGTCAGAACCAGAATTACCAGTGCCCCTGCAATATTGGCGTTGGTCATGTTTACGCCCAGGAAAACGCCGATCAGGAGATAGACCAGTACCCGGAATGAGGCAAAGATAAAGCTCCAAAGAGATGATAAAGCGATGATGGTGGATGTGCTGGTGGGAGTGACCAGCATGGCTTCTAGGGTTCCCATCATCTGCTCGTCCCGGACGCTCTCTGAGAAGCTTCGAAGGGAGATCTGGAGGTAGCCGGAGAAGGCCATTCCTATGAGCACAAATGAGAAATAGTCGCCTCCGTAGGACTGAAGGTACTGCGAGCCCGCATCTCCGATCATCTTGGCAATGAAGTAATAGGTAAGGATATTGAAGAACATAAAGAATAATCGCAAGAAGAAATCGAATTTGTAGCTCATCTGTAGCAGATAACCCCTCTTTATGAACCAGCGGGCCTTTTCAAAAAGCAAGATCTGCTCCATTACAATCCCCGTCTCCTCATCCCAAATCCCCTATGACGCATGCCATCTCTGCGGCCCATTAGCGGAAATTGTGAAGGGCATTCGTCTTCGAACCGTTTTCCTGTATAATGGGAGAATACATCGCAGAGCGAGGAGCCATCTCCCAGGTCTTTCTTCAGTTCAGCCGGATCTCCAATGGCCTTGAGCCTGCCCTCATCGAGAAATGCCACCCTATCGCACAACTGCTCGGCCTCGTCCAGCTGATGGGTGCAGATAAAGACCGTCTTTCCCTGTTCCTTTACGATGATCTCCTTGATGAAGTCCCTGAGACTCTTTGCCGATCCGGGGTCCAGGCTCCGGGTGGGCTCGTCCATGAACAGGACTAATGGGTCATTTAGCAGTCCTCTGGCAATGGCCATGCGCTGCTTCATCCCTGCCGAGTAGTTCAAGAAAAGCTCATCGGCTCTGTTCTTCAGGTGGACGACATCCAGTACCTCATCCGCCTTTCTTTGAGCGTCAATAGACCTCATATTGTGTAGAGCGGCAAAGAACTGGAGGTTTTCTCTCCCGCTCAGCCGCCAGTAGAAACTTCTCTCATCGGTGGTGACGAAGCCGAGGGATTCCCGGACCCGTCTGCTCTCTTTTACTACATCGTAGCCGTTGATGCAAGCCTCGCCGCACGTTGGCAGGATCAGCGTGCAGAGGATCTTAATCAGAGTGGATTTGCCTGCCCCATTGGGGCCGAGAAGGCCGACTACCTCTCCTTCCCGAACCTTCATGCTTACGGAATCAAGCGAGGTTATAACATCGCTTTTATGCAGATTCTTCAGAAGGTGAGAAAGACCTTTTCGTATCACGAACTTCTTGGTCAGATTGTGGGTCTCAATCGAATACGCAGGGATGGTCTCGCCTCCGGAAATATCTGAGCCGGGTCATGGCTTGATCAGGGGCTCCTGCGCGAAGCTTTGCGTGATTCTATGAAATGAATTGAGCGCATAATTTTTCTAATTTTTATTTGCATATATATGACTTTTTGCTTTGATTTTCATAATGGTATGTGTATTAAACATATTTTAATTTATTTTCGTATATCAAACAAGCTTATCAATCTCTGAGCAGGCAGATAATTCATGGGCCGTCGTATTTGGGATCTATGATTGGATGTGAAAAATTGGATGCGAAAAGCATATTGCAATTTAGTAATACTTCAAGTAGAAATATTCATAAATAAGAAATTACAATTCCAAAGTCATAGGAGGTATTGTAACGAATTTGAAAGTTGTATCGATTGCCACGGTTCTTTTCCTGACACTGGTTCCGGGGCTTTCCCTGGCCGACAACGCGGTTATGGAAGAGCTTGGCATCAAGGCGGCCAAGGAGGCCATGCAGCAGCTCGATGTCGAGAAAGGAGATGCCAATGTCCTGATATTGACCGATGCCGGACACGCCATGGTGGATGGACAGACCACCCAGGCGGCCATCAAGGGGCTGACCGAAGAGAGCGGAAACAGCATCGGTGACGGTAACCTGTTCCAGGTCCTGCGGGCTTTCTGGAAGCCGCTGTGGTTCTATTTCTTCAACAAGGCCACCGGCGAAGCAGTCTATATGGAGGTTGATCCTCAGTCACTGAACGCCAGCCTGGACGATTTCAAGGCCCTGCCTGCAAAGACGGTGTTCAGCACCATCTCCAGGGCCAATGTGGACATCGACTATCTGAAAAACCACACCGATGAAGGAAATGTGACCTTCAACCAGGCGGTCTTCAACGGCAATGAGTTCTCTTTAGCCGGCATATCCAACGTCTGGGCCCGCGGCGGGTCGTTTGACTTCATACAGGCCACCTGTTTCCACGATCACCTCTGCCCGGGCGTGACCAGCGGCCTCTTCCTGGCCAAGTACGTCGAGGACAAGCTGCCCATAAACAGCAGCAGCGAGAGCTATAAGGTCATCTCCTGCCCCAACTGGTGTAAAGAAGACCTGCTGCAGATGCGCTGGGATGCCACCCCTGGAAAGAGCGGCATGTTCGTGATGGCTCTGACCGATACTGAGAAGAAGGCTATTCCCGGAATTGCCGGCATCTTCATCCGCTGGAACAGCACCACCAATGAGGGCGACGCACTGGCTCTGAGCTATAACTCCAGCGCTGCGAAGACCAACTGGACCGGCCCCTCCTGGGGAAGCAAGCTGGCATCCGACGTGGTCCTCATGGATTATGTGGACACCCCTGAAGCCTTCGTCTCAACCATCAAGGAGTTCAAGGTGGACCAGGCCACGCTGTCACAGCTGCAGAACGCCGGCATGCATCCGTTAAAGGTTGCCGGGGTACTGTAATTTTTTTTCGTAAAACGAAGATGACTGCCCTCCGGCAGCTCATTTCATCTTTTTCTCCGATCCCAAAATTATTCGAGTCGGCGCCTCTGCGGTCAAGCTTTCGCTGAAGGCGAAAAGAGCCGGCTGAAAGGCAGTCCAGATTGTGACCAGCACAATCAAAACACCTGCTGAGACGAACAGCAGGTTCAGGTTCCAGGAGCAGACTGCCCCTGATATGGCTTGAGAGACGGGAACCAGTCCGGTGCTTGAGAGCATGAGCAGGCTCATGATTCTGCCCAGCATTGCTTTGGGGGTGCTGGTTTGAATCCAGGTGAATAGGATGAGGCTGACGTAACCATTGCCCAGACCGAGCAAAAACATCAATGCGACATCCACCCAGGTCAAGGTGACGAATCCCACTATTCCCATGGCCATCCCAAAGGAGGCCTGCAGAACAATCAAAAGGAGGCACATATCCCGTCCGTTGGGCCTGGGGAGGATGCCTGCCAGCAGATAGCCGCCCAAATGGCCGACCGCAGACCCGGACATCAGCAATCCGAAGGCCACCGCGCCTTCAGCCAGCGTTGATTGGCCAGTACCGGAATTGCCACCAGAATGGGGCCCACGAACAGGAAGTTAACGGCGGCGATTACCAGAAATATCAGCCGCAATGCACCGTCGTCCCAAACATATTTCAGGCCGGCCACAATGGACGTCCGGATGCTCTCCTTCTTGAAGGTCCGGGTCGAAGAGGGAAGTTTTCCGCCGCTGTGCATCGGCCACAGCATAAGGGCCGATATGGCAAAGGTCACGGAATCGATGCCGAAGGCTAAACCTATACCGAAAAATGATTCGGAGAATTTGCCGATCAGAATTCCTGCAGCAACGGGTCCCACAAATCCGGCCACCTGACCCACGCCCATAACGAGCGAATTGCCGGTCCTTAGATCTTTTTCTTCCAGCAGCATGGGGACGATGCTATTTGCAGCCGGCAGGGCGAAGCCCGCCACCAGTCCGAAACCCAGGCTGAAGGCATACAGCATCCACATTTGCACTATTCCGGCAAAGACCACCACGGCCATCAGGGTTGCCAGCACGAAGCGCACTATGTCTGAAGCCAGCAATATAATTCGAGGAGAATAGCGGTCGGTAATTGCGCCTCCAAAGAGCATAAACAACGCTCGGGGAACGCCCTCTAGCGCCAGCACAATTCCTAAGGCCAGCGGGTCGCCGGTAAGCTGCAGTACCAGCCAGGGAGTTGCGATCAGGGCAAACTGATCCCCCAAAAGAGAGGCGGATACCCCGGCAAACAGTAGCCTGAAATCACGAATGGACAAGACGTTGGTCATTGAATTATCCCCGAATTATCCCTCAGGTCAGCCATTCACGACCGTCAATTGGGTCTCCTTGCTCGCCGGATCGATGAAGTCCAGGTTCATCTTCTCCTCAAAGAAGAAGCTCCTATTTCTGATTATTATAATTGCAGCGGCCAGTGTTATGACGAGCGTGAAAATGCATTTGCTGATCTGGTTGGCCCCAAAAAGTTCGGCTGAAAGATTTGCCATGACATGAAATAGAGCTATCAAAGCGATGCTGCGTCGATTCTTATAATACAAATAATTCATAATTATTGCCAGCGGAATGATGCCTGCGAAAAAGTTCAGGGCAAATAAGGGATTCTGTTCCAGCAAGGACATTTGGTATGAACCCTCGATGAAGAAAACCGGCAAATGCCAAAGGGCCCACAAGGCCCCGAAAATTATGCTTGTTCCAAATAGGTAAAACCTGCTGGCCAGACTGTCAACGCCGTAGCCTCCCCATCCCAGCTCCTCCAGCACCGGAACCAGGACCAAAATTAATATGCTTAAGATGGCCTCGCCTTCGAAAATTTTAAATTCTTCGGCAAAGCGCAATTGCCCTGCCGGTTGCCCTAAGGCTATTGAAATAATAATGGATGTCGCCATGGCCAGAGGCAGAAAGAATAAGACGAAAGGCAGATATCTCTGGTTTATCAGCCCCAGGTCGAAGATCCTTCTCCTGAAATCGGCCCGGAATGCCTGATCGGCAAATACGTACATCACAATGAGGGCAGCAATAAGCGGCCCCAGGTAGGTTAAAGCAGATTGACGATGTTCTTATCGCCGCCCTGGTGGCTTTGCACTGCCAGAAAGAAGCCGTTGATCCAGGTAACGGCAAATGCCAGAGCAAATAAACCGTCGGCCTGTATCGATGGGTATTATTCATTTTCTCTCCTCAGCATTTAGCCGGTCAATGTGTAACTGGATGGCGGCTCAATAGAGCAGCGGAAGATGCCTCTGCTGCAGGAATAACCGCGGGGCAGCACTGGATAATCCAGCTTGGCTGGATCACGATTGCCTTTCTCCGGAATATTCTTCCCTCAGAATGGGGGGGCGGCTGCGATTTGAACACCGGTCACAAAACGCCCTGTCCCGCAGGATGACCGGGTGCCCTCCCGCCCTGCTGGAGATCGTATCCTGTTGCCGTTTGATTGTTACCGACCATTCAGCATTCCGGGATGATGAAGCACGCTTTTACACATCTTGTCATAAAGCTATCGGTATGCAAAACAGTTCTTGGTAATTCATAGGTGAAAAGAGCGCCACGAGGCTCAATTTCGGAAGTTGTGCTTGAAAGATACTTATAGCCATGACGAGATGTGATTAAGATATATCTAGAATTTAAAATATGAACTCGATGGCAATGGACTTCTATTCTATGAAGTGCCATCACCCGATTCTCGGACACTGCAGAGGGGTTTATGCAGAAATGGGGCTCTGGATTCCAGTGATGCTTCTGCTCTATTTCACAGAACCTCTCGGCAAAATATAGGGTCTGCAGTCGTCTTCCTTCACCGCTGCCTCCACTCCATATACTGCTTTGATGTTCTCTGCAGTTAACACCGAAAAAGGATCACCTGCATCGAGGACGCGGCCGCCTTTGAGCATTACTATCCTGTCGGCGTATCGCGCCGCCAGGTTCAGATCGTGTACGGCCATCAGGGCGGATATGCCCCTCTCTTTAGCCAGCCTTCTGATGATCTCCATAGTTTCAAGCTGCTGCCTGATATCCAGGTTTGAGGTGGGCTCATCCAGCAGGAGCACCTCCGCCTCCTGGACCAGGGCTCGAGCCAGCACTACCTTCTGCTGCTGCCCTCCGGAAAGCTCAGTGAAGTCCCTCATGGCCAGATCTTCCAAACTAACCAGCTTTAGCACCTCCAGAGCTTTCTTAACGTCGCTTGAGCTGCTTTTCCATCCTCCGTGGGGCCTCCGGCCCATGAGGATCGTATCGAAGACCGTGGCCGGAAAGGAGTTTTTGGAGGCCTGCGGGACGTATCCCATCCTGCGAGCGATATCTATCCTATCCATATCTCTGATATCGATCCCGTCCAGTGTTATCTTCCCGCTCTGAGGTCTGAGCACCCTGTTCATGCACCTGATCAAGGTGGATTTGCCTGCCCCGTTTGGTCCTATAACTCCCAGGACCTCTGACCTTTCCAGCTCCAGCGATACTCGATCCAGGATCTTCACGCCGGAATAGGCGAAGACCAAATCTTTGACTTTGAGCACCATGATCGTCTCGTTGTATAAATGGTTTCTACCAGTACCCCTTTCTCCGCCTCATTATCAGATAGAAGAACAGGGGAATTCCCATGAAGGCAGTCATGACTCCAATAGGAAGGATGACAGGCGGCATGATATGCTGGGCCACAACATCAGCTCCTGCCAGCAGCAGTCCGCCCAATAGCGCTGATCCCGGCAGGACGAACTTGTTGTCTCCCCCTACGACCATGCGGGCGATGTGAGGGGCCACCAGACCGATGAATCCTATGGTCCCTGTGAAGGCCACGATGCTTGCCACTATCAGGCTGGAGATAATCATTGACAGGTTTCTCGTCCTGTCCACATCTATTCCCAGGCTTTTCGCCGTCTCATCCCCTGAACTCATGACGTTGAAATCCCATGACTTCCAGACAAGGATGGGAATGCAAACCGCCAGCACGAAACAGAGCACATATAGTTCGTTCCATGATGCTTTGCTAAGGCTTCCGACCATCCAGAAGACCACGCCTTTGACCGCATCCGAGTCAGCAAAGTACTCCAGCAGTGTAGTGCAGGCCGAGAAGAAGTACATGATGGCAATTCCCGACAGGACCATTATCTCTGGAGTGGCACCCTTATGTCTGGCTATGGCCACAATGATCATCGATGAGAGGAGGGCAAATACAAAGGCGTTTCCTGCAATGAGATAGCTGCCGAAAAAACCCTGGCCCAGGAGTATGGCCACCGCAGCTCCGAATCCGGCTGCGGACGATATGCCCAGTGTGTAAGGGCTGGCCAGGGGGTTCTTGAGAACCACCTGCATAACTGCTCCTGCTATCCCCAGGCCCATGCCGGCTAATATCCCAAAAAGTATTCGAGGCAGCCGGATGTTCCAGACCACTCGCTGGGCTTCCTCGGTTGCCTGGAATTGATCGGGAAGGAAGTTATGAAGAATTGCCTCGTAGACCTGTCCGATCGAAAGCTTGATCACGCCAAGTGTAACGGCCGTGCCTGCCAGCGCAATGGTTATGAGGGCCAGGACGAGGAGGAAGAGGTACCTCTTCCCTAGGAACTGCGTGTACTGTGCCTCGATTATATCCAGTTCAATTACTTTTGATTGAGACGACATATTTCACAACTTGCTTTTTTTTTCGCCTACTTCCAGGTGCAGTAATCCCCGCAGTTCTCCAGCATCCAGTCGTACAGTCCGCTGACTCCGTAGAACTCTTCAAGCACCTCGTTGCATTCTGCTTCGACATCAAGGTCCTCGAATTTCTCGGGATAAAACAGCTTGGCCATGTATAGGCATTCACATAGACCCGTTGCAGGATCCCAGCCTGCATACCAGCCCTTCGTATTGTAGACCTGCTTATTTTTTACCGCACTGACGGTCTGCAACGCGGGATCAGATAAAACTTCGTCCACAGTTATCCAGTTTTCCTTGGAATAGCAGGTGATCAGAATTATCTCCGGGTCCCAGTCGATGATCTGTTCCTTTGAGACATCGACGTGCCCCCAGGAATCGCTCCCGGCCATTCCTTCTGCAACGTTTTTACCGCCGGCGATTTCTATAGGCTCGTAGACATTGGCGGTACTGGTTATGCCTGATTTGCTGGTGCAGGCAATGTAAACCCTGGTTTTGTCTTCATCAGGGACCTCAGAGACGACTTCCACAATTTCGTTGATCTTCTCATCGCAGTAATCTATCAGCTCTTCAGATCTTTTTTGCTCGTCCTTTCCTAATATTAGGCTCAGCAACCTCCAGGTCTCAAAAGCGCCATTTTCTTCGCGAAATACCTCTTTCGACGGATTGGCATATACAAAAGGAATGCCTGTGCTCTGAGAAACGGCCTTTGAAGTTTCCTTATCCGTGTGAAGGGTCCCAAAGATCGCATCCGGCTTAAGTGAGACTATGGTCTCCTTTGAAGGGTCGCTTGTGGTCCCTATTCCTGGAAGCCCCCTCAGCTCAGGATGGGCATGCAACTCCACCACATTGTCGGGCCTGGCCAGGGTATTGCTTCCTACACCAATTATCTTATCGATAGCTTTGAGATGAATAACCGGCCTTAGAGCTCCTAAAAATAAAGTGGCAACGCTGTCTACAGGCGCGTTTAGGGTAACCGTCACGCCTTCATTATCAATGAGAGTAAGCTCTACCGCTTTGCCAGATATTATCGATTCAATTTGATTGACGTCATTCTCGTCGATATGGCCATCACAATTTGCATCCGCAAGATCAGTAGCTCCATTGCTGCTATCGATTATGCCCTGGACATATGCTATATCATTATTATCTATGATGTCGTCCATATTGGCATTTCCAAAAACGCTCAAAGTGAAATCGTATGCATTAGCGGACAAAGCCGCTAAAATGCACGATGCCAATATCACAAGATATCTCATTTGGATCACCTTCAATCACATCCGAGTTGCATTAGATATTTTAAGCAAGTGCACTTGCTTTAAGTTTGCTAATTTGATATATCGACGCAGACATATCGATATAGATATAAATGCTTTTTGGCCTTTGACCTATGACCCTCGCCTTATCTGCAAAATCGGTTGAGCCTTTTGGTGCCTTGATCAGTTCTTGTGAAATGAATGCTTAATATTCATATTATATCTGTTCGATTGAGTCAAAAAGTATTTATATCTCATTTTGATACGTCTTTATCGACACGTCTGTATCGATATATCAGGAGGAAACCATGATCACAAAATCCAAAAGAATGCAGATTTTATCTATCTTAATGGCGATAGTCGCTATGCAGGTGGTGTCGGTTGTCGCAGAGGATTATAAGACAGTAACCGACATGCGCGGAGTCCAGGTTTCGATCCCGGAGGATCCGCAGAGGGTCATCGCGATCAGCCGAGGAATTATAGACACGACCATGTATGCATTCGGCGTGCAGGATAAGCTGGTAGGCGGAAGCATATACAATAAGGACAATGGATACGGCAACTATACTTATGACAATGAAATCCATCGCATATGCCCTTTTATCTCCTTTGTGCTCAATCCGGAGTATCGAAATCTCACCAATGTAGGAGCTTTTGGCGGGCCCCTTGGAGTTGCACCCAACGTAGAGGTTGTAGCCTCACTTGATCCGGATCTTTTAATAATGAGGGATCAGGGTGCAGATGATGAAAATACTGCTAAATTCCTGGACGCAGTGTCGCGGCTGGAGATACCCGTTGTGGTATTGAAGTATCCCGATTGCTATGATGATGTGAGCGTCAGCACCATTTATGAAGAGGTCAGGCTCCTGGGAGAGGTATTTGGAAAACAGGAGAAGGCAGAGAAGATCGTTGACCTCATGAAAGAACAGGTGGAGCTGATCAGGGAGAGGACAAATGATGTTTCAGAAAAAGATCGTCCCCGTGTTCTGTACTTCGGTGCGTCCTCTTACGCGAAGGACAAAGGAGGCGCAGGTTATGCCTTTGGCACAGACACCATCGAATCAGCATTCCTGGAGGACATAATCAATGCCAAGAACGCTTATGACGGCACCAATACAGAGCTCATCTCAGCTGAGCGCCTTTTATCCATAGATCCCGATGTGATAATATTGCCGACATACTCCGGCTACCATCCTCCCAGTGTAATGTATAACGGCAGCCAGTTTGAAAAAGTCCAGGAGCTAAAAGCCCTAAAAGACGAACGGGTACATTCACTTGCGGCTACACCTTACAGGGATGAACGGCTTGAATTTCCAATACATCTGATGATAGCGGCGAAGGCAATATATCCAGATCGTTTCGAGGACATCGATCTCGAAGAGTGGATCGAGGATTACTTCAGAGAGCTTTACGACGTGGACGATGAGAAGGCAAACGAGCTTATTGACGCGCAGCTTTTGCGCTACCTGGAGATAACCTGAATTGACCTTGTCAAGTGATCGCCCAATACAACTTCAGAAATAGGAGAAATCTCAATGAATCTGCCAGAGGTAAATGTCAGCTGCGAGGAGCTTTACAGGATGCTTTATGCTCCTATTAAAGCCAAGCTGCTGATGAGTGGAATCGAGCTAAAAGTTTTTAACCAGCTATCCGAGCCCAAATCAGCAGAGGACGTGGCGAAGGAGATCGAAGGTCAATCCCGGAACACCATGCTATTTTTAAATGGCCTGGCCGCCTGCGGCCTGATAGAAAAGCATAACGGCCTCTATCGGAACGCACCAATTGCGCAGGCTTTTCTGGTTGAGGGAAGCCCGACCTATTTGGGAGAAGGGTTTGCCCATCAGGCCTCCATGACCGATGCGATGCTGACAAACCTGACAAAGATGATCCGAGAGGGACCGCCGGCAAAGTCTGAGGAGGACGATGCCGATCCTCAAAAATGGAGCCAGTTTGCATCCTGGATGGCCAATAATGAACGAGCAGGAATTGCCCAGCAGATGTCCGATCTGGTCTCTCTGCAGCCGGGGTTCTCATCATTTCAAAAGATGCTGGATCTGGGCGGCGGTCCTGGCATCTTCGGAATTTCAATGGTCGCAAAGCATCCCACTATGAGGGGAGTGATCTTTGACCGAAAGCCTGTGGTCGAGGTTGCGGAGAGGTTCATCAAAGAGTATGGAATGGAAGGCCGGATGGAGGTTCTTGCCGGAGATTACAATCTTGATCCCATCGGTGAGGGTTACGATCTCATCTGGGCAAGTGCCACCCTCAACTTCGCCCGAGAAAATATGGACGCGGTTATGAAGAAGATCTACGAGGCCCTCAATCCCGGCGGCCTTTTCGTGAACCTTTCTGAAGGCCTTACTGATGAGGGAACGAAGCCGGACTTCTATGTGCTCTGTACTGTGGGCTGGGCCATGAACGGGCCGATGATGGCCTTCGAGCAGGGCTTCATTGCCGATGCCATGCTGAAGGCCGGATTCAGATCGGTACGGTCTCGCACCATCCAAACTGGGTGGGGGCCGATGGATATTGATATAGCTAAAAAATAAAAAATAATTTTAATTTTTAAAATTTAAATCTTTCCTGTCCCTTGGATCAATTCTTATGAAATAAATGTTAAATAATCATAATTATGGTTACGAATTAGTCAAAACATATTTATATCTCATAGACATGTCGATAAAGATATATTCATATGAAAGGAGACAAAAAGGTGAGAATGTGAGAATAGATCGATTTGCAGTATCAATTCTGCTCATAATAGCTATGCTGCCTGGAATGGCTCTTTGCAGCGAAGTGGATATGTACCAGCTGGGCGCGGATGCCGCGAACCATGCCATGGATGAGCTTGGATTCGAGAAGGGTGATGTGAATGTGCTGACGCTCACCAATGCCGGATATCCGGTGATCAATGGTCAGACCACAAATTTGTGCCTGGATGCATTGATGGATATTTCTGGTTGCACACCGGGCAAGGAAAACCTCGTCGATGTACAAAGTCCGCCATGGAAACCGCTATGGTTTGGCTTTTTTGATAAGAGCACCGGCAAGGCTGTCTACATGAAGGTAAACGCTAACGCTACAGGTTTTGAGGTCCAGAAAACGGATAAGATTAACATTGACCACGTCCTGGCCAATAAGGATACCTGGAAACCGGGATTCTTTGATCACATGCTTCCCATCGCCAACATGTGGGCCCACGAAAATGCCACATACATATTCATGAAAGCGGTCGAGCTGCACGATCACCTCTGCCCTGGAATCTCCAGCGGCTTCTTGGAGGCAAAGTATGTCGAGGATAAGCTCCCGATTACCGATTATAATAACCAGAGCTACAAGGTTATAAGCTGTCCCAACTGGTGCAAAGAGGACTACTTCCTGGCAGCATGGGACTGCACCCCCGGAAAGAGCGGCATGTTCGTCAAATACCTCACCACAGACGAGACCAATGCCTTGAAGAAAAAATACAATACCAGCGTGGCCGGAATATTTGTCCGCTGGAATGCGTCGTCCAATTCAGGTGACGGCCTGGTGCTGGGATTCGACCTTGATAAGGGCTTTAACATGAGCCACTCCGACACCTGGCCCGCCTGGGCATGGAGGCTGAAGATGGACGAGATTCTGATGGACTCAGCCAACTCCCCCGAGGACTTCGTTTCTACAATAAAGGAGTTTCATCTGGAGAGCTTGAACGATCTCCAGGTCCTTCAGGGCGCAGGCATCAATCCTCTGAAGGTGCTGGGAGTTGAATCTTCTTAAACTAATTGGACGAGATGGCAATCTTTTCCATCTTTTCTTCTATTTATTATGAAATTTATGGATAATAATTATACTTTATAGCACGGTTGGCTCAAAAAGTATATGTATCTGTATAGATATGTCTAAATCGATATGATGTAAAGGTTTGATCGAGTGAATAGACCGACTGGAAGAATAACCAACAGCGATATATGCATCGATATAGCGATACAGATCTAATGGCAACTGGCATCTTGAAGATGATTATGCTTCACATTATGAAGGATGGTGAGGCATCCGGCTACGATATAATAAAGAAAGTGGAAGCGATTACCGGCAAGAAACCCAGCACAGGGTCGATCTATCCCTTATTGAAGAAGATGGAACGGGAAGGCTGGATATCGGGAAGGATGGAGGATGGCAAGACCTACTACAGCCTGACGGATACCGGCCGGGAACACGTTGCTCAGATAAATGACGCCAAACATGAATTTATCAATAAGCTTCATCGATCCATAGCCCTGGCCAGCGAAACATTCGAGGAGGGCGATGTTCAGGATCTGATGAAAGATATGCATAACCTTCACCGAGGAATGAGAGTTCCCGTAAATGAACATATGGAGCTGCTCGCTCTACTGATTCACCAGGTTGCTGATCTCCTGGAGACTGGTACCGATCGGGAGAAGATCAGGTCCGTAATCCTGAGAGCGGTAGACGAGCTAAGGAAACTTTAATCAGAGACGGTTGGATTTAGAGATGGTTGGATTGAGCGAAACGGAACCACCACAAATCTCCGCAGAAGATAGAAGAATGGGAGATTTAAAGCGAAATCTGGCCCTGGTAGAGTTTAACGCCTGCTTTGCCGACGAAGTACAGGCTGTATCCGGCTGCACCCTGGGAAACAACGCTCAGGTGTACCCCGATCTGGGGCATCTGGCAGTGGCCTTCGCCATTTGCGGCAAAGGGATTGGAGTCTGCATCAGGGTTCGTCCTGAATTCAGCTCGAGTGTGGCCAGGGCCGCTCTGGAGTTCTACTCAGGTGGACGGACAGCTTGCGTTCTTCTGGCGAGACTCAGGACCTGATTACCGCTGGAACGGACCTCAATTCATCACAATTTAAATTATAATTTTTAAAAAAAAATATTAGCTCTATTGGTCGGGTTAGCCGGACCGATAATCACTGCACGATGTCGAGCATCCGCTCCCGGTAGGACACAGGCCGCAAACACAGCAACCCGTCCCTGTGGGACATCTGCCGCCGCTGGGACAGTTCGAACCTGTGGGACACTCCCCAGCTGTTGGATACCTGCTGGTGCTCGGACACCTTACACCACTGGGACAGCCGGAGTCAGTTGGACATTTGGTTCCAGTTGGACATTCGGAGCACGTTGAGCAGTGGCTACTGGTTGTGCATTCTCCCCCGGTCGGGCAGGATGAGCCGGTTGGACAGTCAGAGCATGTCTGGCAGTAGGAACTGGTTGTGCATTCTCCTCCAGTCGGGCAGGACGAGCCGGTTGGACAGTCAGAGCATGTCTGGCAGTGGCAACTGGTTGTGCATTCTCCTCCAGTCGGGCAGGACGAGCCGGTTGGACAGTCAGAGCATGTCTGGCAGTGGCAACTGGTTGTGCATTCTCCCCCGGTCGGGCAGGACGAGCCGGTTGGACAGTCAGAGCATGTCTGGCAGTTGGCGTTGGTTGTGCATCCTGGGCCTGTAGGGCAGCTTGATTGGGTTGCACAATCGCATCCTGTCGGACAGAGGGCCCCTGTCGCACAGCCGCAAGTAGTTGGACAGTAGGAGTTGGTGCTGCAGCCAGGACCTGAAGCACAACCGGGACCTGAAATGCAGTACGAACCGGTGGGGCATCCAGACCCGGTTGGACAGGTGGATCCGCTCGGACATCCAAGGCTGGTAATACAACCGCAAGTAGTCGGGCAGCTAGAGCTGGTCGGGTTCTCGCAACTGGTTATGCTTGGCATTGGCACATCGGGCATAACATACGTGCTGGTTGTGGCAGCTACGCTGGGTATGCTGGGGATTACAATCTTTTCATCGGCAGCTGCGCCTGCTGAGAAAAGGACAACCAGCATAGCCATGGTCGCCAATATATATCTCATATCTCCTCCCATGAATTTTTATTAAAAAGTTATACCGTATTTATTATAAGGCAGTAGGAATAGATTCTCCTAAGAGTATCTAATAAAAGGTGGTTCAAATCTTAAATCAGTAGACGAAATAATAACCAAAAATTGAAGGGTTACAATCAGCAAAACCAAGCCTTTAAGATCCGAATCAGGATTCATTTTCGATCCTCAGGAAAATTTATGTCTGAGTCATGCTCATCCTCAAGAGCTGATTAGCGAGAGATATCCATGATTATTAAAGATCAAAATGAATGTAGATGGTTTGAAGCTCTGGACAAAACCTCAATCTGCGAACTCATGCATCCGGACAGAGAAAAGATCGAAATCCCATATAGCATTGCCTATGCCATTCTTGGTCCAGGAGGATCTTCTCTGGCCCATCGTCTGAAAGGATCATCTGAAGTATATTTCATCATCCAGGGAAAGGCCAGGATCTCTATCGATGAGCAGGAGGAATTCATCCAGGCTGGTCAGGCGGCATTCATTCCTCCTGGCTCCTGGCAGCACCTGGAAAATAACGGCGCAGAAGATCTGAGATTTCTATGCATAGTTTTTCCCAGATGGAGGGCTGAAGACGAGGAGCTGAGATTCGAAGCACAGGAAAAATTAAATTAGAATCCAGGTCCATAGAACACTCCTAACAAATTTGCTTAATAGACCCGAGGTTTTGCATTATGTACGACATCAGACAGGGGGAAATCCCTAAGCTCGTGCTGAGCATATTGATATGTCAGGCTGCAGGAATTGCGGGATCATTTTTCACCGCCAGCTCGCTAGAGGGCTGGTACCCAACACTGATCAAACCGGCGTTCACTCCACCGGGATGGTTCATCGGCCTGGTTTGGATAATCCTGTACACTCTGATGGGCCTTGCATTATTTCTGGTGATAAGAGAAGGAACAGAAAAGCCTGAGGTCAAGGCAGCGCTGATCATCTTCGCCCTCCAGCTGGTAGTAAATGTGCTCTGGAGCCTGGCTTTCTTCGGACTGAAATCGCCGCTCGCGGGGATAGTGGTGATATTGATCTTATGGGCGCTGATACTGCTCACCATCATCAGATTTCTTCCGATATCCAGGGCCGCAGCACTTCTTATGGTACCATATATCCTATGGGTAAGCTTCGCCGCCTTCCTCAACATCTCGATCTGGTGGCTGAACCTATGAGGCTTCCCATGAGAATTTCGAAATCCGAAGAAAGCCGGATCGATCCGGGTCAGGTTAACTGAAGTCAATTGATATCGAAGAATGAAGCATAAATCTGGCGAAGTCCGACTGACGGGCTGGCCGATTGATATTGATGATGTCGGGATAATTAGATAAATTAGAAAAGTGCAATATAATATCGTACCGATGCATGTAGACTTTCTGTCTTCAAGCATCTCTTTCGAAAATTTATCACTGGTGGAGATATGCATGAAGCGCTATCCTTTTCCTTCGGGTGAGAGCCTCGTTAAATGGGTATCAACAGAATGGCTGGCAGAACATGTGAACGATCCAGATCTCACTATTCTGGACGTTCAGCCAAATGTCCACGATTACATCATGGGTCACCTTCCCAATGCAGTGTATCTAAATGAAGGATTGCTCCGTTCTGCCTGGAACCGGCTGCCCTCTATGTACGTTCAACCGGAGGCCCTAAAGCCAGTGCTGGATCGCGCAGGAGTCAACAACGACCGCGCAACAGTAATCTATTCCGCCACCGGGAGGTACAGCAAGTGCACCTCGGGTCTTGGCGACGGCCTGGAGCAGACCATGATGGCCTACTCCCTGATCCGGTTTGGTCACAATAAGATCTTCATCCTGGACGGCGGACTTGAGAAGTGGAAAGAAGAGGGTGGAGAGCTTACGAAAGCATTTCCGCAATGGCAGGAATCGGATTTCAAGGTCGAGGTCAGATCCGAGTTCTTTGTGGAATATGATGAGTTCAAAAAGCTCAAAGACCGCTCTGACGTGATCCTCTTTGATGCCCGTCCCTTTGAGTTCTACAAGGAGGGAGGCCTGTGGATCAAGAAAGGCCACATTCCAGGGGCCAACAGCCTTCCCTGGCGTTCGCTCATGGCCGAAGAGAACTCCAAGCTGATGAAGCCGGATTCCGAGCTGAAGCAGCTGATATCCAGGTTCGATATCACGCCGGAAAAGACCCTCATCATATACTGCGGCACGGGGCGCGAGGCCACCAATGAGTTCCTGTTCTTCAAATTCTATCTCGGCCACGAGAAGGTCAGGATCTACGAAGGGTCGTTCACGGAATGGTCATCTCATCCCGAAAATTCGACCATCGTCGGCGAGAGCCGCAAATGAGCATCTTTGGAGGCGAATCATGCTTTTCGAGAGAATAGTATCCAAAGGCCTGGCCCATTACTCATACCTGGTTGGCGATAAAGACTCAGCAGTGGCAATCGACCCCAGACGCGATTTCGAGATCTATATAGAAAAAGCCGCATCTGAGGGGATGAAGATCGCCCGCATCTTGGAGACGCACCGCAACGAGGATTATTTCGTGGGGTCTTCTGCCCTGGCTCAGGCAACGGGAGCCGAGATCTGGCACGCTGATGATCAGTGGGAGTATGAATACGGAAGAGCAGCAGAAGACGGACAACGGTGGAAGATCGGCCGTCTGGAGATAGAAGCCCTGCACACCCCCGGACACACTCCCGGGAGCATGAGCTATCTGCTCAGAGATGCTGATGGCATCTCCTGGATTCTGTTTTCCGGAGACGCGCTCTTTGCCGGGGACGTGGGCAGAACCGATCTCCTGGGCAGGGACCGGGCTATAGAGATGGCCGGGCTTCTTTACGAGAGCATCTTTTCCCGGCTCTTTCCGTTAGGAGACGACGTTATAGTCTGTCCGGCTCACGGTGCGGGCTCGGTCTGCGGAGAGTCCATTGCTGATCGACTGTGGACCGCCATAGGAATTGAGCGCAAGCATAACCCCAGGCTGCAGGTCAGGAACAAAGATGAGTTCGTCTCCAATCAGACCAAAACCCAGCCCGAGAAGCCGCCATATTTCAACATGATGGAGAAAGTGAATCTGGAAGGTGAGCCGCTAATGGAGCGGCTGCCGACTCCAAATCCTCTCTCTCCCCAAAAGTTCGAGGCCCTGGCAGCAGGGGCGCAGGTCCTGGACACCAGGACGGAGCTGGGATTCTCGGCAGCACACGTGCCCGGCTCGCAGTTCATCTGGGCCGACGGCCTGGCCAGCTTTGCCGGCTGGTATCTCAGCTACGACCAGCCCATACTTCTCCTGACTGAGGGCAACAACCCTGAAGAAGTTGTAAGGATACTGATCAGAGAGAGATACGATAACATCGCCGGGTACCTCTCCGGAGGAATGCTGGCCTGGCACATGTCCGGAAAGGACAGCCGCTCTCTGAAGACGGTGACCGTGCAGGAGTTCTGCCGGGCAATCGATCAAAGCCATGAAGCAGCGGTGCTGGATGTCAGGTCCGATGAGGAGCTTTTGCGGAACGGCCGCATCTCCGGAGCCCAGCATATTCACGTGACTCAAATCCCGGAGAGGCACAAAGAGGTTTCTCGGGATCAGGAGGTTTATATTTTCTGCGGAAGCGGCATGCGTTCCACGATTGCCGCCAGCTACCTAGAGGCCCGAGGCTGGGAGAATCTGGCGGTAATTCTGGGGGGACTATCGGGCTGGAAGTCGGTCAAGTGCCCTGTTGTCCGCTAACCTCATCCTTGTTGCAGGTCCCAGCATCCTGCACCATTTTTCCCAAACCGCCCGCGGCCAGATTGAAGACAAATGGTCTTGGTATTAATCATCTCTTCAATTCTGTAGCCGATCGCCTCCCGTCCCGTTCCGGAGTTTGTGATCCCTCCAAAGGGAAAATAGCCCACGCCGTGATGGGGTAAGTCGTTGATCGCCACCTCTCCGCACTGCAAAGCCTTGGCAGCCTGCCACATTTTGTAGAAGTCCCGGCTAAAGATGCAGGACTCAAGGCCGTAACGTGACTTTTGGGGCAACTCCAGGCCCTTGGACATATCCCGGATCCGGACGATAGATACCATCGGGCCGAATATCTCTTCTTTCGCGATTTCTGAATTAAAGGGGACATGGTCCGGAACAGTCGGCTGGAAGTAGGTCCTTCGAACCTGCCGCCCCGAAGAAGTTGGTCCCGCTGTGCACTGCGTTCGTGACCGGATCATGAACTCTTGAGGCCTACACTCGTTCGATTACCGGCCTAATAGTGACCGATGAATCACGCGGATCTCCGATCTTCCATCTATCGACCTCCAGCAAGGATCTTCTCGCTCAGGACATCAACAATCGGATCCTCAGCCCGCATTGCTCTGACCGCATCGCACCGCTGGCCTGAGAATTCCAGCGACTCACAAACGCACCTCTTCGCAGCCAGATCCTGGTCGGCATCCAGCAGCACCAGAGCGTACGGCTATGCCTCCCAGCTCCAGGTAGAGTGTTCCATCCTCGCTATTTGCGGCATTCTCTCCCCATTGGGGGCTTCACCTCGCCAACCACGTCCCGAAAGGTTTTTCCAGCCTCCGGCTGCAGCGCGCGCAACAAACTCTTCCCTGTGCTGCTCGATCATCGCCGCCGCGCAGTTGAAGACCTCAATGCGCTCGATAGCCGGAAGGTCCCTGATTTTGCGCTCCTCTATGGCCAATCTGGCCGCACGCTCCACATCTTTTCGCCGATCCCTGCGGGACTTTTGGTAAATATAGAGCCGCCAATAGGAGTGGTGACATCGATACGAGTGCCATCCAGAGCCTCCTGCCAACGCCCTTCGATCAGCATCTTCAATACCGGAAGACCATCATCGACCTCGAATACCTCGCTGGAAACCGATTTCGATCCCTGTGCGAAAAGTTGCCTCATTCTTCACGCAAAATCCCTCGCCAATCAGATGTCACGCGGATGTGCATGAAAAAGAGATGAGAAAAAATTGCCTGCCCGGGAAAATTACTCGGGCGGCATTATGACGGCATCAATGACGTGAATCACGCCGTTGCTGGTCTCGATGTCGGCTTGGATCACCTTTGCGCCATCAACCATGACACCGGAATCGTCGATCGATATGGTGAGATTGCTTCCTTCGACGGTAGTGGCCTCCATTCCATCTGCGAGGTCAGCAGACATAACCTTAGCCGGGATCACATGGTAAGTGAGAACGGCTACAAGCTTCGTCTTATCTGCCAGCAAAGCATTCAGCTCATCCTCAGGAATCTCGGCAAAAGCCTCGTCTGTGGGAGCAAAGACTGTGAACGGACCCTCGCCCTTCAGAGTATCCACCAACCCGGCTTCCTGAACCGCCTGCACCAGGGTGGTGAAGTTGCCCGCAGCAATGGCCGTGTCCACGATATCCATCTCCTCAGCATTCGTCTTCTCAGCGGCAGCGCCGATCCCGGCCAACATCAAGGCCGACAGGATCACAACTGCTAATTCTACCAATTTCTTCATCCAATTCCCTCCGACTATTTGGGCATTAGGACAGTGTCAATCACCTGGCACACTTCCGTCAGAGACCAGGATGACCGGCTGGATTGCCCGGCTTCCTTCGATTTCAGCTCTGCCTCTATCATCAACGTTCAGGCTGCTGCCCTGAAAGATCTTTAGCCATTTCATCTTCAAGACGTCCTTGGACATCAGTTTTTCGGCTACTGCTGATAGTCGAAATCCGCGTCAACTGGGCCTCGTTCTTTAGCATTACACCAACTGTGGCCTTGGAAATTCTGGCAAAGATGCAATCACCGGGTTGCAAAGACGGCAAACAGTCCCTGCTCACCGCAGGTTTCGGTCAAACCAGCCGCTCCAACGGCTGTTACTAGGATATTGAACTGTCACACTTTTATGCCTTTTCCTTTATATTCTTTATCCTACCACCAGCATTTCTCTTCGAATTCAAATCTTAGCAATTTATCAAATATAAATTTTTCTCGAAGATTTCTGCAGGAAGAAAGAGGCATAACAATCGTTCGGGACGTCAGAGCGACATCAAAAAAAGCCGGAATATCCCAGGAAAAACAGATTTATTGTTGTAGTTTTGTATCAGAAAAAATGGAGGTAGTCTCCAACCTGCATATCTCTTTTTCACGGAAGCTTTTCTGGCTCATGCCCCCATTGAAAGCCTGAGTGGAATTATGACCTGATCGATTTCGTAGATTATGCCGTTGTCGTACCTCTGGGAACTCAGCACCCTGGCCCCGCCCACCAAACCCTGTGCAGTATCAACTGCCAGGGAGTCGCCCATCAGCGTCTTGACCGAGCTGAAATCGGTGCCGTTGAGGGCAGAGGCCTCGACCATGTGGTAGCTAAGAAGTTGCAGCATGCCGTCCTGCCTCTTGCCGATGGCATCCATGGTAGCCTTGGGGACGGCGTCAAAGGCAGCATCACTGGGGGCAAAGATGGTGAACGGTCCCTCAGACAGCTCTCCTATTCCCAGCAGTCCCTGGCCGTTCAAGCGATCAGCAATCCCCGCAGCCTTGAGGGCGGAGGTGAACTTCTTGAGGTCATCCATCTCGCCGGCAGCCTCTATGACGCCCAGGCTTCCCTGACCCTTGGGCATCAAAACGGAATCCAGCACATAAACGGTTCCGCTGTCGTAGTCTTTGGTTTCGAGCACTCTGGCCCCGTCGATCGTAAGACCGTCCGAGGCATTGATGGACAGGTTCTCTCCCTGCAGGGTTTCAACGGTCGTGAGATCGGAGAGATTTTCAAACCGGCCGTCGTTCCAGACCAGGTGATAGCTAAGGATCCTCTTAAGCTCAGTCTGGTTGTCCATCAGCTCTGCCATGCTCGCAGATGCGTTGGAAAAGGCCAGATCGTTCGGAGCAAATACCAGAAACAAGCCCTTTCCAAACAGCAGCACGCCATCGCCATCCAGCGTTTCTGCCATGCCTGCACTATCGAGGGCCGAGGAAAACGCGGCCAAGCCCAGATCACCGGCCACGTCCATTATGCCGTAGCTTGTGGTCTCATTCTCCTGTGCCAGGCCAAAAGAAGCCGATGACACCACTGCAGCAACTAGAATAGATAGAAGGCGCAAGCTTCTAAAACTCATATTTCAACCACCACTCCTTGTTTATCTTATCAACCTAATTCACGAAATATAAGGCTTTCCGCCTGTCCATATTGTGCCAAGAATGAGGCTATCTTCGCCATTTTGAGGCCCGAACATCCCCTTTTAACCTCCTTTGATCTCCTTCGTTCTTCGCCGGAGTGCCGCCTTGGAGAGAAGGGCACCAGATTGAAGGGGAATCGAAGTTCGGGAAAAGATCCAAAGGCGAAATATTGAATATCGTCAGAGAAAAGCAGTACTTCATGATCTTTCCCCTAGCCCTGCTGGCATTGCTCTGGCTGACCTTCACCGCTTCGGCCCATGTCCCTCTGATCCCGGAAGGAAATGACAACCTGTCCTCAGCGACTCCAATCGGCGATCCGGCCAAATCCTGGGCAGCCTATGGCATGCTTGAGCCCCATAGGCCGCAGTATTACGGCTTTTATGTAAAGCAGGGCGAAAGGATCAGCCTTTCCCTATTGTCCTCGACCAACCCCCAGGAGAATGACTTCAGGCCCGGCATGGCTCTGATGGGGCCAGGGATCGCCTCTGAGGGAGCACTTCCCGAATTTGTGAATTTGCCGGAAGGCTACGGAGCGCTGGCTGTCGAGGGAGTCGGACCCGAAGAGGCTTTTTACGAGCCTTTCGGTCCGGGCAGCTACTATCGGCAGGCAGAGCTGAATATCAGCGCCCCCGAATCGGGCATCTATTATGTGGCCGCTTACAGCTCAAGTCCAGGACACTACAGCCTGGTTATAGGATACCGGGAGGAATTCGGCTTCATGGAGCGGATCATCAACCCCCTGCGAATGATCTCGGTTTACAGGTGGGAAGGTCAGAGCCTGACAACCGTTCTGATGCCCTGGATCGTGGCCTTTGCAATTGGAGCGCTCATCGTCATCAGAGGCCGCAGGAGAACGCTTTATATGTCTGCAGGCATCCTGGCAGCGTTTCTTTTCATCGGAACCAGCGCATCCATTCTCTCTCAGATGATCTTCAGCCTTATACACGCGCCTGCCACCGGACAGGAGATGGCTCTGACTTTGGTATTGGCTCTGGTTCCCGCTCTGCTGGGGGTGCTGGCCCTCAGGCTGGCCAGAGGAGAGGCCGGAATTCTGCAGCGCTCGCTCCTGGCGGTCATCGGGACGATCACCCTGCTGATCGGTGCAGGCTTGATCCTAGGACCGATACTGGCGGTTGCGGCAAGCGTTCTGCCCTCACGCCATCGATTGATCTAGATTATGCGGAGAAGCAGTTGTGGTGAAGCCTGAAACTGAGACTAAATGGGGCTTTACTGCCTATCAAATAAACTTGAATTAAATAATGTTGCGTTGATTTAATATACAGGAACGGTCAGGATATGGATCATGACCAAATGGATCTATCCCGATTTCGAGTTTAAGCCGGAGAGGCCGCTCTTCCTCTGCGTCATCTCCAACACCGATACCGGCAAGATTCCAGGAATCAGCGCCGCCGGTACCTCTCCGGCTCTGACCGACTACACTCCGGGAGCCGATGCCGAGCTGGTGGAGACCAACCGGATCATCACCATGCCCGAGCTGCCGGAGGCCCCCGGAGGATCGCCCACACCGGCAATTGTGACTAAAGCCGCGCTGAACCTCACCGGGATTCCTTCTATGTTCGTAGCCTCCGGTCTCCGCAAGAAGCCGGCTGTCCCTTACGTAGAGCTGGGGGGCTCAGCCGGAAGCGACATTAGGCTGCAAAGTGCAGTTCCCGAGGCGCGCGCTCTTTATGAGAAGGCCTCACTTCTGGGAAAGAAGCTTGCCCGCCTCTCCGATTGCGTTTTCATAGGCGAGTCCATCGCCGGCGGCACCACCACCGCCATGGCCGTGCTGCGAGCATTGGGCTATAACGGCAACGTGAGCAGCAGCTTTTGCTCCAATCCTCTGGATCTCAAGATCAGGGTCGTGGAGGAGGCCATGAGGCGGGCCGGAGCGGAAGCGGGAAAATTGAGAAAGGATCCGCTTCGCGCTATGGCTGAGCTGGGCGATCCCATGATGCCGGCAGCGCTCGGCCTTCTTCGCGGCCTCAAAGGAACCAAGGTAGTCCTGGCCGGAGGAACGCAGATGGCTGCGGTGCTGGCCCTGGCAGAGGCCCTGGAGATCGAGGGGGATATATCCATAGCCACCACCAAGTACATCGTTGAGGACAAGAGCGCCCACTTCCGGGAGATCGTAGAGGAGATCGGCCGGCCCTACTACTACGTGGACCCCGGACTGGAGATGTCCCGGATCCCGCCGGTTCAGATCTACGCCCAGGGCTACGTGAAGGAGGGCGTCGGGATGGGAGGAGCTTCGCTCCTGGCCGGCCTCTTCGGAGTGCCCAGGGAAAAGCTGGTCGAGGAGACGGATCGGGTGCTGATGACGGTCGAGCTTCCCTAAAAGAATAGCTTCATTAACGCACATGAGAGCTGCTGTTCTAAAGGGGCCTGGGCTGCTGGTGCTGGACGACCTGCCCGATCCGGAGTGCCCCAAAGGCGGCGCGCTGATCAGGATCAAAGCCTGCTCCATCTGTGGAACCGATGTCAAGATGCTGGAAGCTGGTCACAGAGATCTGGCTTATCCGAGGGTGCTGGGCCATGAGATGGCAGGAATAATCGTTGAGATCGACGGGAACAGCACCACTCAGGAAGGCGACCTAGCGCAGGTGTGGCCGGGAATCGCCTGCGGCCAATGCCGCCAGTGCCGCCGAGGAGACGACCATCGCTGTCAGGAGATCGGCATCCTGGGATTTAGCAGAGATGGTGGTCTGGCCCAAATGCTGGCCCTTCCTCCGCAAAGCCTCGAACGAGGCCTGAACTTGCTGCCGCGAGAGCTTGATCCGTCCCTCGCGGCTCTGGCTGAACCGCTGGCCTGCTGCCTCAACGGCCAGGAGCGATCCCAGGTGTCAGAAGGAGATTCGGTGCTCATCTTGGGCGGCGGGCCCATCGGCTGTTTGCATGCGCTGCTGGCCGAAATGCGCGGAGCAGAGAGGATAATAGTCGCTGAAAGGCTTGACAGCCGCATTCAGGCTATCAGAGATAACACCTCGGCCCAGGTTTTACAGGTCAAAGAATCATTGCCATTGCAGAAAGCGCTTGCTTCTGAGATAGATGTCCCTGAAGTGGATGTAATTCTCACTGCCACTCCGGAGGCGGAAATCAGTCGTGCTCTTGTGCGCCTTCTCTCCCCGGGAGGCAGGCTGTGCGTGTTCTCAGGCCCTCGACCAGAGAATCACATGCAGTTGATGGACCTGAAACCTATTCACTATCGTGAGCTGACTCTTACGGGAGCTTACGGCTGCTCCAGCCGCCATAATCGAGAGGCTCTATCGTTGCTCGGCAGTGGAGCCATAGACGCCGACTGGATCATAACCCTCAGGGCATCCTTGTCAGAAATTCATGATGCTTTTGCTTATTCTGGACAGAGACGAGGTCTGAAATCCGTCATTTGCATGTAGGTGACCTTTCATGGAAGACAGATTGAGACATTTCGGAGCCATTATTGACAGGCTTATCCGAGGCCAGTGCATCTCCAGATCCGAAGCTCGTGACGCATTCATAGAGATTCTGCAAAACGAGCAGCCAGACCTGCAGCAGGGTGCGTTTCTGGCCGCCATCACTGCCAAGGGCGCAAGTCCCCAGGAGATCGCCGGCATCTGGGAGGCGATTTATGAGATCGATACGGTCAAGGTTTTCCCGCAAGTGGATGGCCCTCTAGTGGACAACTGCGGCACGGGAATGGACACCATAAAGACCTTTAACATCAGCACTGCAGCCTCAATAGTTGCCGCCGCCGACGGAGTCAAGATGGCAAAGCACGGCGCCCGGGCCATCACCTCACGCTGCGGAGCTGTGGACATGCTCGAAGCTCTGGGTGTGGATGTGGATTGCGATGCCTCCCTGGTCAAGAGAAGCATCGAGAGGGCAGGAATTGGCATATTCAACGGCATGAGCGGAAGAGTGCATCCTCAGGCCCTTTACCGCATACTCTCCCAGATCCGATTCGGGACTGTACTCAACATCGCAGGTTCGCTGGCCAATCCGGCACTTCCCACTCACGGTGTGCGCGGCGTTTACTCTCAGGATATGATCCTGCCCGTGGCCCGGTGCATGCGTGAGATCGGGTACAAGAGGGCATTCGTGGTACATGGACAAGGCGGCGACGGCACCCGGGGAATGGACGAAATATCGACTTTGGGCAAAACTGCGGTGGCCGAGCTTGGAAAAGACGGAGAAATTCATGAATACACGATCTCAGCAGAAGAGCTTGGCATTAACCGAGCCCATGAGATAGATATCATTCACCAGGGAGAGCGCGAAGACGAGGTTTTGCGTCTGTTGAGAGTTATCTCTGGAAAAGAACAGGGGCCGAGACGGGAGATTGTTTGCCTGAATGCGAGCCCAGTGCTCTACATTGCCGGCCACGTCTCCGACCTCGGCAAAGGAGTAGAAAGAGCAGCTGAGATCATCGATAGTGGTCGCCCCCTTAAAAAGCTCAGATCCTGGGTGGCAGAACAAAATTCAGACCCTGAAAGACATCTGGAGCATCTGGAGGAGATGATCCAGCTTTCCTCTGCCGATGAGGTTGCGGGATGATGCGGGGCTCTGCGGCTCTTCCCGGAATCATGCCCTCCTGGGCTCCGGGGATCTTTTCATCCAGGCCTTGAAACGCAGCCCGGACCTGCAAGAGGTTCAAAGTGCTGTGTGTCACCGGCAACTACTCCATGGTTTTCACCCGCTTGAGCCGCAGTTCTGGGGGCTGGAGATCCGCAGAGGCTCTACAGTCTTCCAGCTCATGACTATCCTGAAGGAGGCCCGCATTTCGCTGATACTTCCCTGGGCCAGAAAAAGCAGCGGATTCACTCCATGCTGAATAGCGAGGAGTCCAATAAAAAGGCTCTTCGCTGAATTGTGTGGGTGAGGCCCTCAAAGATTACAGCCTCTGTGCCTCTGCGTCTCTGTGGTTGGGCTAGAGCATCGCGGTTGACCGCAGAGACGCGGAGACACAGAGATATTGCGATAAAAGTTCACCCATACTTAATAGCGAGGAGGCCAATAAAAATAATCCCCGGGCCTTTGATCGAGGCCCGTCCTTTCTTTTTTCCGCCAGCTAGCCGGCTTTTGACTTCTCGGACTCCGGGCCTCCCGTTGGGTGGCCGGAGATCAGGCTTCCTCCCAGGTAGGCCACCGTCCCGCAGAGGAGGCCCACGAAGACCGGGTGAATCAGCGGGTTGCCGTAGAACTGCCAGAGGACTACCGATCCGAAGGATGCCAGGAGGCTGGCCACAAAGCCGGTAGATGTGCCGCGGCTCCAGTACAGCCCGAAGATCAGGGGGACGAATACGCAGCAGGCGATAACCCCCATGCTCACCGATACCAGAGGCACGATCTGCTGGGGAACGTCAACCGCAGCAATCGCCGCCGCCGCGAGTATGAAAAGGCCGATTACGCGGGTCAAGAGCAGCACCTTCTGGTCCGAGATCGACGGTCGGAAGAACCGCATGATATCGGCAGTGAGCGATGTTGTGGTCACCAGCACAATGGCCGAGATGGTGGACATGGCGGCCGATATGGCTGCCAGCAGTATCAGGGCATCAAATCCCGGCGGGAGCAGCGTCGTGGCCAGGAAAGGCACCAGGCCGTCGGGATTGCTGATGAAGGGCTGCAGAGCCTCAGGGCTCAGGGCACCGTAGGCCAGAATTCCGAGCGAGAAGATGCATACCGCGTAAATGGCAATGGACAGCGGCCCGTACAGAGCGGCAAAGCGCACCACCCGGGTATCTCTGGCCGAGAATATCATTATGAGCAGGTCAGGCAGCGCCAGAAGCCCCAGGCTAATGGAAAACGCCATGCCGAAGGTCTTCTGCCACGGGACAATGTCGCCGCTCATGCTGGTCACGGCTGCAGGAATATTTTCCCAGATTGCGTTCATGCCTCCGCCAGCGTTGAGAAGCCCCATGTAAAGTAGGATCGATCCGCCGATCATCAGAACTCCCTGGATGAATCCTATCCAGATGATGGCCGGCAGTCCGCCGATCACATAATAAATGGCCACGATGGCCACAGCGATCATCAGCCCTTCGACGTACGTGACGCCTATCAGGCCCGAGAACAGGTTGGCACATCCCTTGAAGATCGGAACCAGGTACACGGCGTAGAGGATGAGCATGATCGCCGCCAGTATGATCTTTCCGCCCGGCGATCCGTAGCGGCGTTCCAGGAGCTGGGGGACGGTCCTGGCCTCGTACTGCTTGGCCATCTGCCAGATCCGGGGGGCGATCAGCCAGGCCAGACAGGCGAAGGCCACGTGGAAGAACGCAGCCCACACCACCCAGGGAAGGCCGGCCACCAGTCCGTAGCCGCCGCCTCCCAGGAACGACGCGGCGCTGAAGTAGGCTGCGGTGTAGGCAATTCCGATTACCGCCGGGTAGGCGATGTTTCTGTCTGAGAGGACGAACCCGGTAAGGGTTCCCTGCCGCAGCTTTATGGACAGGATGATAATTAAAGCCACATAGGCCACAAGCAGCAGCTGGTTAAGCATGAGACCTCCGAAGGGTGATGAAGAGAGTAATAGAGAGCATGACCACAATGGACACTAACAGGGCCAGATAGGGCAGCGGGACCGCCATTACCGATCCCTGCCTGAGGCCCCGGAGCGGGCGCTTTTCGGGCTCATAGTTGGATTCATGTTATAATCGTTCCCCATTTATGTGCTATGATGTACAACTGTGTTCAGGGAGGCGTGGCAGTAATTTAAAAACTTTTTCCTCGGGGGCTTAGGGATTCTGAACAGCGATTCAGGATCCATTCCCAAAGGCATCGAATTCTAGGCCTGATGGAGCGCCCGCATCCCAAACCACTTTATATAAAAGGGCGATCAATTTCCAGGAGCCAAATGGGTGCTATCAATGGAAGAGCTGAAAGACGATTACCTGACCTCGGCAATGCAGCTATTGAAGATCGCAGTGCTGGTGGTCCTTGCCCTGACAATTCTCGGAACAGTTCTCGGATCTTTTTACATCATAGATGCCAGCGAGAGGGGTGTGCTCCTGACGTGGGGAAAGCCTGCAACATACGCAGTCGAGCCCGGGCTTCATTTCAAGACGCCTTGGATGCAATCCGTGGAGATATTCGACGTAAAGACTCAGAAGTACGAAACGGATGCCAGCGCGGCATCCAGGGATCTTCAGACGGTGAGCACTCGGATAGCGGTAAACTACCGGCTCAACCCCGAGGCGGTTCCAATTATCTATACTGAACTCGGGCATTATTATGCCGATAGAATTATTCAACCCGCAGTGCAGGAGGTGGTGAAGGCCAGCACTGCCAAGTTCAGTGCTGAGGAACTCATAACAAACCGGGCCGATGTCAAAGATATGATACAGAATCTGCTAAAAGAGAGACTTGCAAAATTCAACATAGATGTGGAGGAGATAGCGATAATCGATTTTGAGTTCTCGCCGGCCTTCAAGGATGCAATTGAGGCCAAAGTCACAGCAGAACAGCAGAAACTGAAGGCCGAGAGGGACTATCAAAGGACGCTGATTGAGGCCAATATGACTTACGTGAAGGCCGATGCCGAAGCCAGAGCGCTTGAGAGACAGAAGTCAGCGCTGACTCCAGAACTCGTTGAGCTGAGAAAGATCGATGCACAGAGAGCGGCGATAGAGAGATGGGATGGCCACCTGCCCAGCGCCACAGTTGGCATGCCCTTCCTGGACGTTACACCGAGCAAAGGACTATCGCAATAAAAGGATCGGAATGGAGGCGATGAAGAACGCTTTTCATGAAATCCCTGGCTGAAACCCGACTCAAGAGATATTCGAGGCAATCGAGAATGAAAACATCGCCACCCCAACTTTTTCCCTCCGGAAGCATGGACGGAAAAGGTGCCAGAGGCCAGAGAGTCAACATTATCTATGGTACTGACCGCATCCACCTCTGGCTGAGGTGCACCGGAAAAGTGATTGTTGGGGAAATGCTTGCGAAATACCTACATTTTTAGATTCCGACTGCCAAACCAGGAGGGCTGGATCAAGCGCCACTCAGGATGCGGCTAAGGTGAGGCTTTAGATGGTCTTGTCCTTCCTAAAGAAAGTGTGCAGCGGAAAAACTGGCAATTCCAGATCTTGTCATGGCAAATCATCAAATCTGTCTTAAGCAGACGAACGTTTTGAACATTTTGAAAAAAATTATCACTCCCGGCAATAGCTGCTGAAATGTTAAATAGTGATGCCCTTAAATAGTAATGACTATCAATTATTAATGAGGAATTTTATGAAATCGTTATGCTGTTATATTTTAATAGCTTTATTCCTACCCTTGCCTGTTGCATCTTGTCAACAAGGCTATGTCGACTATTCCCAGGCGGAGCAATTCCTGCCCGCCAGCGTAGTCCCGACACTCTATAATATGAGCGTTACACCAAACTGGATAGAAGGAACTCATTATTTCTGGTACCTCCATGATGGCCGGGATGGCAAAAATTATGTCCTGGTAGATATGGAGAATGCAACCAAGACGCCCGCCTTTGACCACAGAAGGCTGGCAGAGGCACTTGCCTTGGTATCCGGCGCTGAAGTTGATCCTTCAGATTTAGCGTTATCCAATCTCACCTTCCGAAACGGGAAAATACTGTTCTCGGTCCTGAATAGAACATGGCAATATGATCTCAAGGATCACTTTATTGAGAAAGTCTCAACCGCCCTGTCGGAACCTCGATTTTTCAAATTCCGCAGACACGACGAGCCGTATATAGTGACCGAAATAAGGGCGATTGCAGCGGCGAAAAACGGCGAATTGCTCTCTCCAAATGGTAAATTGACGGTCTACGTAGAGGATCATAACCTCTGGCTGAAAGAAACTGGTACTGGCGACAAATATCGGCTTACCAGCGACGGATCGAAGGATTATGCCTATGCCGAAAGATCGGGGACGGTCCTGCACCCTGTAAGCGTCGCAAGATTGAATGAGACGACGATACCTTATGCGGTCTGGTCTCCTGACTCCAGGAAGATTGCCACTTTCCGCATGGACCAGAGGAACGTAACTCCGCTCTATCTCCTTGAATACGTGCCCGACAGCGATTCCAGGCCCAGGCCCTGGGAATATCGTTTTGCCATGCCCGGAGAGGAGCATGTGCCCATCTACGAACCTGTGATCATTGATGTCCTGGACAAGACAGTACTGCCCGTATCCTACGAACCGCAGCCCGAAGTATCCCTTATGGATACTGATAGCGATGTCCTCCAGTGGTGGAGCGATGACGGCCGGACTCTTTACTCCCTGTTTGCAGAAAGGGGAGAAAAAGCCCTACGTCTGCTGGAGACCGATCCGCAGACCGGCCAGACCAGAGTCCTTCTGCAGGAGAGCGGCCCCACGTATGTAGAGGCCAACCTGGACTATGCCAGCCTGCCCAATGCCAGGATTCTTAAGAATGGAGATGTAGTCTGGTTCTCGGAAAAAAGCGGCTACGGCCACCTCTATCTTTACGATAGCGACGGTAGACAGAAAAACGCCATTACCAGGGGCGATTGGGCTGTCAGGACGCTTCTGCACGTGGATGAGAATCGTTCTCTAGTTTACTTTACTGCTGGAGGCAGAGAGCCGGGCCGAGACCCGTATTTCCGTCACTTGTATAGGGTGAATTTGAATGGCTCGGAATTGACACTGCTTACTCCGGAGAATGCAGACCACAGCATTCAGATGTCACCCGATGGCTCGGCATTTGTGGACACCTATTCCAGAGTTGATCTGCCTCCTGTTTCCGTGCTAAGAGGCTTGAGCGGCAATGTAACACTGACTTTAGAGGAGGGTGATATAAGAAACCTTACCGATATGGGATGGAAGCCGCCCGAGGTTTTCAGCATCAAGGCCCTCGATGGAAAAACAGATCTCTATGGCTTGCTGATCAAGCCGACTGGTTTCAACGCTTCAAAGAAATACCCGGTGGTTGAGACGGTCTACCCGGGACCTTGGACCATAGTAACATCCAAGTCATTCCCAGGAGACCAATCCTGGGTGAACAAAATTTTCTGGAGAGGTCAAGCCCTCTCAGAACTTGGATTCGTTGTGGTAACCATAGATGGTCCGGGCACACCTTACAGATCCAAGGAATTCCACGACGCATCCTACGGCCATCTGGGCGATGCAGGCGGGCTTTCAGATCACGTTAATGCCCTTGAAGTGCTGGCAAAGGAGAGACCGTATATGGATTTGAACCGCGTAGGTATGTTTGGCCACTCGGCCGGAGGATTCATGACGGCTCAGGCCTTGCTCAGCTATCCCGGCTTTTACAAGGTAGGAGTGGCATCGTCTGGAGACTATGATAGCAGGTTCTACGGATCGTTCTGGGGCGAGAAGTATGAAGGATTGGATGCAAATTATACTGAACAGGTAACGTCCAGAAAGGCCGGGAACCTGACCGGCGATCTGCTTCTTATAACCGGAGACGTGGATGATAATGTGAATCCGTGCATGACCATGCAGATGGTCAATGCCTTCATAGAGGCCGACAGGCCCTTCGATCTGCTGGTCATGACCAATCGGAACCATGACTTGAGCTACGACCCGTACTATATTCACCGCCTCTTTGACTATTTCGAGGAGCACCTGCAGAACAACTGCTCGAATGGTCGCTGCTAAGGCTAGAACAGCCAGAGGGGTTATCTAGCCGGCCCCATCTGGCTAATGTTCTAGGAGCTCAGCTCATTTTGCCAGCTCGTAAATATCTTGAGCATAAATCTTTGTAATGTTTACCAGTTGGTCGATGGCTATGTACTCATTGACCTGGTGCTCGACCTCTTCTTGCCCGGGCATGTAAGGTCCGGAGGCCACAATGTTGGGCATATCTTTAGCATAGGTTCCTCCTCCTATAGCAATAGGCGTATCGTTTCGTCCAGTCTCATTGTTGTAAACTTGGGTCAGAGTCACGATCAATGGTGTGTCGATGGGATAATAAAGAGGCTTTAGATCCTGCTGCATATTTTCCACCCTAAAGCCCGACCCCTCGATGGTCTGGTTAATTATATCCATCACTTCACCAGATGTGTGCGTTACAGGATATCGGATGTTCAGGCCGAGGACGATGCGGTTCTCGGTGATACTCGCCATTCCTACGTTCAATGTGATGTTTCCGGAAGGCTCATCCTCCATAGCCAGGCCAAATGATTGCCGTCAGTCTCCATGTCTATCTTTGCGTTGATGAAGTCTATAGCATCTTTCATATCGGAGCTGATAAGGGGTAATGTTCCCAGGAATGCAAAAAGCTGCATGACAGCATTCTTTCCTTTGTAGGGCACACTTCCATGAGCTGCCAGGCCAACAGAATTGATCGAGACGGTTCCATTAGCTACCTCTGCGGTGAGATTATAGCCGGTTTCTTTGGCGAAATTCCGGCATGCAGCTACTACTAGATAAGGAGTTCTGGTGATTATCTCTGCTGAGGCCTCATCGGGAACTATGTTGTAAGCTATTCCTCCTTGAAGGGCGGTCAGATTCTTCTTGAAAAGTATTCTCATAATCCTCATATCAGATGGCTTAGTAGTCAGATTTCTCGCCAGATCGAAGGTGAGAATGCCCTTTTCGGCATAGATGGCCGGGAAATTGGCATCAGGTGTGAAGCCGGATACGGGTGGGGCCTCTATATCAAGATAATGCTCTACATCGGCAGTGCCCGTTTCTTCATCGCTGCCGAAGATCACCCGCACCCTCTTGGTGAGAGATAAGTTTGAATCCCGAACTGCTTTCAGTGCATAGATCGCAGCCATAGCCGGTCCTTTGTCATCTATGGTTCCGCGCCCATACATCTTGCCATCATGGATCTCGGCTCCATAGGGGGGATATTTCCAGCCATCTCCCTCGGCTACAACATCTACATGGGCCAAGACTCCCACATAATCGGGCCCCTGGCCGTATTCAGCATACCCTATGTAGCCATCCAGATTAGTAGTGTTAAAGCCAAGACTTCTGGCGATCTCCAATGCCTTATCGAGTGCAAGAGCTGGGCCTTCGCCGAAGGGAGCGCCTTCTTCAGGCTCGCCGCTTACACTCTTGATCCTGACGAGCTCCTGGGTCGAATTTATCAGATCATCCTTGTCCTTATCAACGAGCTTGTTTAGCTTTTCTGCCGCACTTTCGTTCATCGATTGGCAGAACGAATAGGAGACAGAAATGTCAATATCAATACCATAATCACTAAAATTGATAGTGTTTTCATTTTCCTCCCTCTTGATATCAATTGAATCCATTCAGGCGAGACTATCTTAGAGTTCAATATATTAAATAATTCTCGGAAGGAAGGGCATAGAAGGTGAAGATAGATATGCAGTAGCATTCGATGGTCGACCTATTCCTGGCCGCCCTCTTCTAAAACCGATATGTCTCGCGATCAGAAAAGATCTGTATGAGTAACCATATGATCCAAAACACCCGGTTATCTGTTTTACAAGAGGCCCTGCCAGCTTATCGGCGATGCGATTATTAGGATTCCGAACGACTCAGGAAGTCCCAAGAAAGAACTTATGAATATATCTGCAATGGAACGTGCTGCGTCTTTTTAGCATTCGAACCTCGCGCAGGCAAGGGGATAGTCTGCGTTAAAGAACGCCGGACAAAAGTTGAATATGCGGATTCATGAAGATGGGCTTGCACTTCGTTATCCAGAAGCTGAGACCATTCTATTGGTCCAGGATATCCTGAACATACATACAGCGGGTTTCATTCTATGAAGCCTTGCCTCCAGCGGAGGCTTTTGAGCTTTCAATCATGCATAAAACTATCCTGGCCCTCTCTGTCACAAATGCTCCCTAATTAATTATGCGCAACACCCAGTGCGACATCTTTCGATGGCAGAGTAATCCTGTGCCCTGTCCCGGCAGGGATCCAAGCAAGAGGACCTCTGGCGCGGCTGTGGCAAATTGGGCTCATATAGAGGTGCGGCATCTGATCTCTGAAGCTGTGCTCCGGCCTCTCCCCCGGAATATCGTTCTTCAAAGGCCGCCAGATATGCCTCCAGTTTCCACTCTGCTCTGGCTTTTTCGCTGCTATAGAGGAATTTGCTGCACCTTGAATCGGTCTCCTCCGAGCCCGGCTGGCAGCACGAACATTCATCGGCCAGCTTCGTGTAGTCGCCTTTAGAGGCCCATATGCTGTTGCCAGACAAGAAGCTATATTCGATGCTGTTCCTCACAAATTTCTTGAAATCCTGGTATTTGACCTGCGGATAATCTTCAGCGATCACCACGAACTGCTCACTCAAATCCGTACGCAACACGCCAGGATCGTCTGAAGCCAGGACTATCGGCACTCCGCGGTCGAAATATACCGGGAAGGGATGATCCTTTCCGCCCACCCCCAGGATTAGCTGATTGCTGACCGGCATGATCTCAATGGCTATCTGGTCTTCAGCCATTTCTTCCAGGGTCTGGTCAGAGTGAAGCTCCCACATGATATCCACTCCGTGGCCGATCCTGGAGGCTCTTGCTACTCCAACTGCTTCTTTAATGTGGAACCTCAGATCATCGGGAGGAACAAGGCCCAGATTCAGCTCCCCGGCATGAAGAGCTATATTGACGTTAGGATAGATGCTGTGGAGGAACCCGACCATCTCCATCTGCAGGGAGTAATTCTCTCTCGCATTCCAGTTATCTTCGGCGCTCAGCAGGTTCACACCTACCGCCAGGTTCGATCGATTAGCGGCATCGAATGCCGCAGCCAGCTGGCCGAAGACCTTCTCGCAGGGTAGGCTCCTAGTTGCGGCCAAAATGTAGCGGACGGTCACATTGCGGCCGGGGTCACCCTCGTTCTCAAGAATACTCAATGAACCACTTTCTGTGCCGTTTATGTAATCGCACAGGCTCTGGGATACGGAATCAAGGCCATTGTCGACGAGTTTGTCATAGAGTCGGGACAGGTTGTCGTCCCATCCCACATTGCCTCCCAGGTTAGCAGCCGCCGAACCCGCGCCGGTCATGACCTCGAGATATGAAATGTTCTCCAGATAGGCGCTGGAACGGATATATGCCAGCAAAGCGCTGGTATTGCTGGTCGCTCCACCGAAGACTCCGAAGGTGTCGAAGAAATGGTCATGACTGCTCTCGTCGAGCAATTCGGAGTCCCTCATCGACCAGGCATCGACTATTTGGCCGTACAGCTTCGAGCTTGAGTAGGCGTCTTTTACCGGCTCGGAGTTCTCCGCCCCGCAGTAATTGGCAGAGACGGTGTAGTTGTCAAGATTGATGCAAAGATCCTCATCACTTGCCTGATCTATGAGGTACTCGGCATAGACAGCTCCCGTCAAATGGTTATGGATATCTCCTCCCTTGGGCATGCCCAGAAAGAAGGCTCTGAGTTCCACAGGGTTCTGCCTTAAGACCTCGAACTTCTGTGCGACCTGTTCTTCTCTCAATGCGGAACTGCCGTCCTCAAAGCGTCCCTCTGCCAGCAATACTGAAGCTGAACATAAGAGGGGAAAGACCATCAATAAAATTGCAAAGCACCTGAGTGGTCTTGCCTTCTCAGGATCGATTAATGAAGCGGACGTTACTCTGGGACTCAAGTCCATAACCACCGATTGTTTTAACAGTAAAGCCCGGACAATTGTTAACTATTTATAGTTTTGCTGCATCCGCCACTCTGCTGCCCGGCTCCTGTTTACATCGATCAACTAGATATTTTATAATTATAACAACAAATTTCGGATTAAGTTCCAAATCGGAATTAACATCGATAGCATCAAGTCACTCGCTTCTATGCCGGCCCGGTAGTTAGTCCCTGCCGCGAAATAACGCGCACAAATCCAAGCTTCACCTCACTTAGAATCGCAACCAATGAGCGACTACATTCCTTATTGTCTCCGAGAAAATGCGCATTTTATCTCGCAACAGGGCCTTAGCAAGGTAGTATAAAAGCAAGTCCACAGAAACTGCATTTGGTGCTCCAAGATGCTCCAAGATATTACAGCCCATTTTGCGATCCATATTTTCCTTAAGTATTCTCTGGAATAGATATATATCGCCACACGAATGAAAAGCATCGCGATTTTCATGAACTGTAACCTATTTTGGGTATATTTGTAGCACATCGCCATCAAATCCAGCGCGTAGATTTCTGCCTTGTGTTTGTATCGTAGTCGAATGTAACTCTATCCTAACAGAGTGATCAGCATAAATGATGATACTGGGCAGCCTAAAGGGACTGCCCTGATTCAATATGAGACCAAGATGTTTTAGATATATTATTGCACTGCGTGCTTTTCCCAAACAGCCTTATTCCTTCACCTCCAGTACGACTTTCTCTATAGTCCCATTAAACTTAAACGGACTCTCGTAGATCTCAGTTACAGGTGTCTGGGGGTCGCGTCCTATCTCAAGTCCCTCCTCCATAGAGTATTGTTTTGGCACGGTCACTACTTCGGTGCTACCAACCTCCTGTCCGTCGATATACAGCGTTGAAATGCCTGTATGACGGCCCTTCAAATTAAAGGCCATCGTCAGAACGGATCGACCGCCAGGGACCTCGAACGCCGATGTGACATTGTAATGCCTATCGCCTACGAAGTTGTAATCGTAGACGAGATGCCTATCCTTGACGAAGAAAGATAGACCTCCAAACCGCCCGCCTATGGAGAAAATAACCCCCTCAGCGCCGGATTCAGGTATATCCACGTAAGCCGTGATGTTGTAGGAGTGGTTCAATGTGTCTGGTGTCATCGGCCCTAGGATCTTTTCAGTGCCTGGATAGTAGGTGAAAATTCCAGTTACTTGACCAGGCGCATGCCTAGTTAACAAGCGATCGTCCAATGGGAGCACATTGTACCTCTCGGCCTGGACGAACCATAGGAATCTCATCTCCTTGAGCTTCAGGGGATAATCGGTGGCGAGATCATGAACTTCTGAAAAGTCTGCAGTAGTGTTGTAAAGCTCCCAGGTGTCGTTGATGAAGTCCCCTCCGGATTCCGGCGGATGGTATGTCGTAGCCTTCCAGCCATTAGACCAGATGGCCCTGCTGCCCATCATCTCATAATATTGTACGTGTTTCCCGGTCTCGGCATCTGGGTCCGTGAGGGTATTAGCAAAGCTCACACCTTCAATTGGCTTCTGGACATAGCCGTTGTAATCCTTTGGCGCCTGAAGGCCCAGGACGTCCAGGACTGTTGGTACGACGTCAATTGCGTGTGTGTACTGATTTCTTATCCTTCCTTCATCCTCAATTACCGAGGGGTAGTGGATGATCATTGGCTCGTGAATCCCTCCCTCATGGGTGTTCTGCTTGTACCTTTTGAAGGGAGTATTTCCTGCCATGGCCCAACCGGTAGCGTAGTGGTTGTACGCCTTTGTTCCTCCGAACTCGTCTATGTTATCGAGTAGTGAGGCAAAACTCTCTGGTAAGTAGTTAAAGAAGTGATAATTGTTTAAGGTTCCATTCACCCCGCCTTCCATGCTTGCACCGTTATCGGAAATAAGGATTATCATGGTGTTGTTGAGCTGCCCAGTTCCCTCAAGATAGTCCAAGAACCTGCCGATCTGGGCGTCAGTGTGGGTCAGGAATCCTGCAAACACTTCTTGCTCCCTTGCATAGATCTCCTTCTGATCGGCGCTCAGGCCGTCCCAGGCTGATACGTCGGGATTCCTGGGTGGAAGCTCTGTATTTTCAGGAACTATGCCCATTTGCTTTTGCCTTGCTAGGGTCTCATTCCGGACTGTATCCCAGCCCTTATCGAACTTGCCCTTGTACATATCTATGTATTCCTGGGGTACCAGATGAGGAGAATGAGCCGCCGTGAATGCCAGGTAGAGGAAGTAGGGTTTACCGGGCTCTGCGGCCTGTTCGTCTTTTATAAATCCTATCGCTTGATCCACTAGGTCCTCGGATAGATGGTATCCCTCTTCGGGCGTTGCTGGCGGATCAACCCTCGTGGTTCCGCTGACGAGATCAGGATACCATTGGTTTGTCTCGGCTCCGAGAACCCCATAATACTTGTCAAATCCCCTTCCTGTGGGCCAGTTATCGAAAGGCCCTGCTGCAGTTGAGGCTTCTGGGGGCGCTAAATGCCATTTGCCAACAGCAAAAGTATTGAAGCCATTTGCATTCATCATCTCTGCAATAGTTGCTGCGTTCTTGGACAGGTCCATGGTATATCCAGGATAGCCCGTGGGGATGTCTGTAACTGTTCCAATCCCCACAGAATGGTGGTTCCTGCCGGTCAGGAGACATGCCCTCGTGGGTGAGCACATTGCAGATGTATGGAAGTTGTTATAGCGCAGGCCACCTGCCGCCAGACGATCGATGTTAGGGGTCTCAATCGGCCCTCCAAAACATCCTATCTGACCAAAACCAACGTCGTCAAGCACGATGAACACCACGTTAGGAGCGCCCTTTGGAGGCTGAACTCCCTCAGGCCAGCAGGGCTTCGAATCCTTATAGGATAATCCTACATCGGGTTCACACTCCTTTTCCGACTTGGCCGTAACCACCACAACATTTTCTGGCTTCTCAGGGTTGATTACGTCCTCTGTTGTTATATCGTCCAGGCCAGAGTCTGATGTCAAGGGCTTCCTCCTGTTTGTGAGGAGGTCATTGGCATCGTTTGCCAGATTAGGTTCATCAGAATTTTGGTTCAACTGGTTGCTATCTGTTCCACCGGCCTCCTGAGAGAAGGCAGGGCTGAAAAAGGTCGCCACTAGTATTATTGCAGAAAGCATCATGGCAACCTCTATAGTCCTATAAGTGATAGCGATCGGGGATCCCTCCAATATATCCAAGACCATTACAGCTTATGAACATTATCATTGCGTTTCAAATCCAGTTATTGTCATAATGGGAAATTCCCTCGATAAGGTCCGACATCGAAATGTTGCTCTTGGCTCTGTATCAAGGCACTCCCTTGCTTGATCTACGCAGACGATAAAGGTCAATCATGCGCCTCCGACAAACTATTAATCAAGGTTGAGCAAAATCCTAAAACCAAAAATAGGGAGGGAATTTAATGAAACAAGTCCATCAACTTGGTTGGTATTAATTGGAATCCTATCCTTCATGGTAGTGGCGCAAAACGTATCCCCTGAAGCTTCTAATACAACTCTAAGCTCGGCTGACCGCCAAGAGATCATGGATCTCATTTACAGCTACAGTTATACCTATGACTCAAAGGATTTAGATAGCTGGCTCGATTTGTTTACCGATGACGCAATTTGGTCGGTCTACAATGGCGACTCATCTACTCCAAATCTTGTGACTAGCTCTAACGAGGAGCGCCGTCAGCTGTTAGGGCCGAGTTTTGAAGGCAATCAAACCAGGCATTTCATGACAAATACCATCCTTAACCAGACTGATGTAGCAGGTGCAGAGGGAACGACGATGTACCTCTGTGTAGTGCGATCCTTCCCTAACAAAACCATTGCAGCTTCTCTTGGCCCTTTAAAAGCCATGGAATTAGGCATAAACGTGATACTTACAGGATATTACCAGGATAAGTTCCTAAAGACACAGAACGGCTGGAAGTTCGCTTCGAGAGAGGCATACGAGGATTCTCCCTTAATAATGCTCCCAAATATCTCAGCCGAGGCACTACAAAGAAATTTTTAGCCTCGTGCCCGTGCTTTGAAGATAACCAAAAACGAAGGGATGGATTTACAGGTTATACATGGATACGGACCAACCTGTATATCCCTCCTTTTACCTATTTCTTTGGGCTAAATTTTATGGCCCGATCGTACATGATCTCTGAATAGGACGGCCCAGTCTTCGTAGCCTCTTCATGATAAATCCTGAATGCAATGAAAAGCGGCTGGTTTGGACCTATGCCGTAGCCATCTGGGCCGTAAGGAAGTTCAAAGCAATGTGGATCGCCATTAGAGTGCCTGGCTATCTTATAGACATAAAGATACTTTGCATCAGGGTTGTTGGGTAGATAAGCCTCAGCGGTTCCGTTGAAGTCTTGATCTGTGACTGCCCCAACGCCATTCCAAACATCGGCTCCAAAGATAGCGAAATTCGAGTATGTTGCCTTTCCTGTGGCCACATGGTTAACCCCATACACAATAATGAAGTCATTAGTATCGTTGCCCAAAGTTACTGGTGGATTTCGCGAGAACCCATAGTACAGCGAGATGTTATTGAAAGGTGGTGTCGGTGAAGAGACAGTTTGATTTGCCGTCCATAGATAGCATGCATCGTTGTTAGGTCCATAGATGTTGATTCCTCTCTGGATACCATCATTACCATCTGGGATCCACATACTCGTTGGAAGTTCAGCGGCTTCCAAGTCGCTGTATTCATTGAGAATTGCATCCCTTAATTCAGCAAGATCGGTCGTTAAGTTAAATTCTGTTTTTCCAGTTCCACGGACTCTCTGCTCCGGCACGCTATATGGATCTAGCTGTGCTGTTTCATTTGGAGTAACTCGGAGAATAATCGCAGGCGTATTATTGATATAATCGCTGCCAGCTTGCTTATTTTTAAATAGAGCTGGACGGATGTATATGCCAAACGTGTCAGAATTATTCTCCACTCCCATATTCAGCATGGGTGAGGGAAGCACCATGGTATTGATGATGCCATTTGAATATCCTGCGGACTCTGCAGCGATGCGTATCCTTTGATCTATGCCTTTATCGGCCGCAGCGACTATCATTGTAGTTTGATTGAATGGATTCCCTGATGATCCATTTAGCGTTCCTGCTGTCTTGATTACATCCTGATTCAGTGGATCGCCTACATTGGCCCATATCCATCGAGTCTCATTTCCATACGTCCTGAATATTAAATCAGCATCAAAATTGAAGAATCGACATTCTGGGGGCGTTCTTCCTACGAAAATTACGGCTTCATCTGGACGAAGATTCCAGTAGGCAGTCGCGTTGCCGCTTTTGCCAAGCATTTTAGCTATTTTAGACGATCTATCGTTTACTTTATAACCTGGTGCTGGCGGCACGAAATATACCAGATATTTTGTGGTAGGATTGTTTCCGTATGATGATGGTATCAATCCCGCATTATAGAGTTTAATTAGATCAAAAAAACCCAGCTCACCTTGTTGTACAGTAAACCCATCCTTTTCTAATGCTTGTTTAAAGGCATTCACATTACCTATGTCCACATTCTCTGCAAAGCCGGTTCCTATTAACATTATGAGCAAGACTGCTAATATTATATATCTTTTCATGATAAATACACCTCCTGCTTAGCTATCCTGCATCATTATCCTATATTTACAAAAACCTTTGGCCGTGTATGTATAACCGCTTGCCACTAATTGGAGGAACATAAGCAAATGAAGGACTAAGGTGTGGAATCTCATCACCGCAGTAACTCCTAGGATCTGAAGCGCAGATTGGAGCGCACCCCTCCGAGTAGATAATGAGTTAAGCAACGTCAACTTGGAGGGAAGTGCATGAAGAAGACGAGGCGACGCTACGACCGAGAGTTCAAGATATCAGTAATAGCCGAGCTTGAGTCTGGCAAGCCGTTAGTCTTTGACGCAAAATCAATTTAGGCAAGGCGTTTTGCTGCTGTGAAAGCTCTTGAAATTGGATGGGGCGGTGTGTCAAAAGTCTCTGCTATAACCGGATTTTCACGAAATACTATCAACAAGGGCATTCAAGAGCTTGAGAGCAACGAGGAATTAAAACTCCCTGAAAGGTTTCGTAAGCCAGGTGGTGGTCGAAGACGAGCTGCGGATAGAGATCCAAACCTAGCGATCGACCTCAAAGCCATAATGGACGAGAGCGCATCAGACGACCCTATGAGTCTCCTCAGATGGGCATACAAATCAACCTATGCCATCGCTGAGGAACTGCGATCAAAAGGTCATAAAGTAAGTCATGATATGATGAGACGGCTGCTGAAAGAAAGCGGCTACTCACTTCAAGCTAAACTCTCATGCCCGATTGGGCACCCATGAGTATGAAAATGGGGCTATAAGTATATACTCGGAATAATCCCTCCTTTTATTCAATAGCTAATTTCCGGCAGCCGTGATTTAGCAGCCATTGTCTGAAATTCAGAAGCCCTTCGAAGTTCGTATCAAATCGGTCCTAGAACTTTTGACTGTCTTTGGATAAGACGGTCGCTAAGAGAAACTGCTTGTGGATGTCTGCCCCGCAAACTACTTCTCGGTCCATCACATTATATCACTGGTCCTGGCATGGGCAGATCGAAAATGTTGAGTGAATTACCATTCGCGTTCTAGAGACGCAGTCGGGTGTACATGAAACGTAGGCCAGTTTTTTATCGGGATCGATTGTCCCAGACAAAGATTCTCGGCCTGCACCGCCCATGCCAAGGACTTCTATGCGCCAATACTGCTTTCATGTTTCGGGTGTGATTTAGGGATTCATGGGTGGTTTTTTGAACTATAATTTGAATCGAAATACTGCATCTTTGAAATCCATCTTAAAATTTAGATCGCCTCAAACAATAGTATTTAAGCTACAATAATTTAGAAATTAGAAAGATCAAAAAGTGCTGGCGCGGTCCCCTCGTGATTCAAGGACTAAAGGCTTTCTAGGATCTCGGCCTTTTTGGAGTCATAGTCCTCTTTTGTGATCAGCCCGTCATCCAGCAATCCCTTAAGGGTAATGAGCCTCTGGGCGGCATTGCCGTCATCCAGGGGCCCGGAGTATAGCGAAGTGTTTGAATCCCCGATCTCTGTTTGATTGATCTTTTTAAGAGCACGGGCAGCTGCCATTCTGACCACGGCTTCGTCATCGCTCTTGGCGGTTGAAAGAGCCTCGATTGCTCTACTATCTCCGATGTCACCTAGAGCCTCCGCAGCCTTTCTCCGGAAATCCGAATCCGTGCTGTTAAGGGCCTTGATAAGGGGCTCTACGGCTATAGGATCGCCTTTGTCGCCAAAAGCCGATATAGCCGCCATCTGAATCATCCAGCTATCGTTCAGCAAGGCCTCGGCGAGAAGTGCAAACGTATCATGGTCCCCGATTTTGGCGAGAGCTCGGACGGCCGCAGCTCGAACCTCCTCGTCTTCGTCCGCCAGATCTTCGGTGAGATATTCAATGTGATCTACATCTCCAAGCTTCGCTAGAGAATAGTCGACCCAAATCATTTCCATCTTATCAAAGTCATCTGTGCCCTCGACGAGCCACAGGTCCGTCCAGTAGGTGTTTAGAGCGCTCGTGGTCTCAGGATCACCTATATCGCCAAGAGCCTCTGCGGCAGCTCTCTTGACATCACTGGGAGTCCCGTAACGAAGAGCCTCAGTGAGGACATCTGCGGCCTTGTTATCGCCGATTTTGCCCAGGGCAATTGCCGCACTAATTCGGACGTCGTCATCTTGATTCTCAAAAGCTTCGAGGAGAGAATCTACCGCTCTTGGGTCTCCAATCTCGCCCAGAGCAGCTGCTGCACTCGCCCTTACGTCTCTGTCCCGGTCCGACAGGGCTTCGATTAACGGGTTTACGGCTCTTGCATCGCCGATCATGCCAAGAGCTTCCGCGGACAATGCCCGGACCCACTCGTCCTCATCTCCCAGAGCTTTGATCAGGGGATCTACTGCCCTGGAATCTCCAATGTCGCCAAGAGTAGCGGCAGCCCTTGTTCTAACCCCTGAGTCGTCACTCTCGAGCGCCTGAATGAGGGAGTCGGTTGCTTTGGGATCATCTATGCTGCCAAGGTTATCTGCAGCTTCGTTGGCAACCTCAACCTGGTCATTCTTCATGGACTCAATTAGAGCTGCAAGCAGAGGAGTGCAAGCCTTCTCATCGCCGATCTTGCCCAGGGCCCTTATTGTTGCCATTTGGACGTATGAGTCGTCATCCTTAAGAGCTGCAATGAGAGGATCTACGGCCCTTTTATCCCCTATTCTCCCCAGGGCCTCTGCGGCCGATGCTCGCACCCAGCTATCCTCATCGCTTAGGGCATCGCTTAATGGAACAACTGCTCCGGGATCGCCCAAATCACCAAGAGAACTGGCTGATGCTGCTCTGGTATCACTGCTCTGATCTTCGAGGCCCTTGATCAATTGGTCAATCTCATCGGCCTCTGCTGGCAACGACAGCATTGCCAGCAATATTAGAAGAGCTGCCAACTTCATGATGGCAATGCGTCATCAAAAAGGATAAAGGTTTTGGGAAATGCTTGCTGACTAACCCGGCATTTTTAGATGCTGGCTGCCAAAATTGGAGGGCCAATCAGGTTTCGTGAAAAGGCAAGTGGCAAAAGGCCCCCAGATCTACCCCCCCAGTTTTATAGACTTCGTTAATCGCAGCCGCTTGCCTGGCCGCCAGCTTGTTGGTTCGAGGCTGGTATTCTACCTTTCATCTTCCCTGTAGATCGGCTTTTCCGGCACCAGGTAAATGGTCCAGAAGACCAGCATAGTGACCATGGCTTTGACTATGATGTTGGTCCAGAACATCTCCACCATGGCTGAGGTGCTGATAATGCCGGTAAAAGCGATCAGAGGAAACAGCACGCTGTCGACGGGAATGGAGATGGCGTTGGAGACCAGGACCCGGCTCCACTGCGGCCTGTAAAATCCGACTCCTGTGGTCCATAGCTGGTAGACCCTGGTGTCGATCAGCTCGGCCAGTAGTGCGGTGATGATCGACCCTATCACGATTCTCAGCTGAAGGGAGAAGATGGACTGCCACCAGACGGTGCTCTCTCCCGGGCTGAAGATTCCGAACAGAAACTGCCAGGCCGCCTGGCCTCCAGCTTCCGCCCAGGAGGGCTCGGCCGGGAGAATTACCACCAGCTGAAAGTACAGAGCGGCAATCAGGTTTATGGCAGCAGCCAGCCAGATGGTGGTGATGGCAGCCTTCCGTCCCAGCTGCTTGTGGATCAGGTCCCTCCAGGTGAAGGTCAGCGAGTAGATAAATCCTGCATCCATCACCAGCATCCCGAAGTAGGTAACCTTGGTGGCAGCGATATTCCCGGCCAGGGAGAAGAACAGGTAAAACCCGCACAGCACTATGGTGGCCTGAGTCCGGTCCATCTTCAGCCAGGGCCTTTTGGCGTAAGTCTCCCGGGGCTCTTCGTGCTTTTCTTTGGACTTTAATTCTTCTTCAGCCATCTCTTTTTCAGTCCGGGCAGGCGGTTATCCTTTATAGCTTCTCTTATCTGCTCCATCAGCCTGAACATGAAGTGCAGGTTGTGAATCGATGCCAGGCGGAAATAGGACAGCTCTTTGGAGGTATACAGATGCCTCAGGTAGGCCCGGGAATAGTTCCGGCAGGTCGGGCACTCGCATTCCGGATCTACCGGACTCCGGTCCTCCTTGTAGATGGCCGACTTGATGTTTATGCGGAACTTGTTCTCAGGATTTCCAGCCGGAGGACCTATGAACAGGCTTCCCCGGCGGGCGATCCTGGTGGGAGTGACACAATCGAAGGTATCTATTCCCCGCTGTACACACTCGAAGATGTCGTCTATCTCGCCGATGCCCAAGAGGTGGCGAGGCCGGAGGTCAAGCCTGGGTACCACCCACTCCAGCACCTGATGCATATCTGACTTGCTGTTTCCCAGGGAGCCGCCTATGGCCAGGCCGTCGAAGGGAAGGGCGGACACGAAATCAGTGCTCTCTCTCCTCAGGTCCTCGAACCAGCCGCCCTGGATTATGCCGTACAGGGCCTGGCGTTGGTCGTGATGCTGGAGGGAGAGAGCCGCCCAGTCATGGGTTCGGCACATGGCCCTCCTGGTGTAATCGTAATTGGATAAGGGCGATGTGCACTCGTCAAAGGCCATGATGATATCCGAGCCCAGCCGGGACTGGATCTTCATGGACGTTTTGGCGTCCAGGAAATGCCACTGGCCGTCGTGCATGGACTTGAAGCGAATCCCCTGGTCGGAGATCCGGGTCAGGTTCTCTTTCTTTTCGTCTGTAGTCCGGCCCTCCGGAAACACCCCGCCGACCTTGTTGATGTTGTGCTCCCGGCCGTAGCCCAGGGAGAAGGCCTGAAACCCGCCCGAGTCGGTGAAGATTGGACGCTCGAAGGCCATGAAGCGATGCAGCCCTCCCAGCCGTTCGATAGTCTCATCACCGGGCTTGAGGTGCAGATGATAGGTATTGGCCAGGGCACAGCGCGCGCCTAGGGCCGCCAGATCGTCAGATCCCAATGCACGAACCGAGGCCAGGGTGGCCACAGGCACGAAGTAAGGAGTCTCGATGCAGCCGTGGGCGGTCCTGATCGCGCCCAACCGGGCTCGGCTCTCCGGATCTTCCTTTAGCACCCGGAAGGAAAACTCGGACTGGGTCTTGGCATTCTCTGACATGGGTTCCTGAAATCAGGGGCTTACATCTTTCAAGGAGGATTAAACCTTTATCCTGCCGGCCGGCCCCGGCTGGAGGGCCCCAGGACAGAGGTCAGCTCCGCCTGCGGTATTCCAGCCAGACGTTGACGACGGCGATTCCCATCAGGTTGAGGGTGGTGGCCGCGTACCACAGATAAGCTTCGGAGAGGCTCAGCAGCTTGATCCAGCCGGACCACAGGACCAGGCAGATGATGCCGAATGAGATTCCGGTGTCCATCGCCAGGAAGAGCTTAGGCCGGCTGAAGATTCGTCCCGCCTGGGCTAAGGTGCAGTACTCGATAGGCGAGGCCCTGCCTGACAGATCATAGATGATGCGGGTCAGGTTCATTGCCAGATCTGCGCCGGCCCAAAAAAGTATCAGATATCCGAATATGATAAGACCTGTCCGCAGCGCGAGCGCGCCGAAGAGCAGCTTGAAGGCGCAGAAGGGAACGCCTATGGTCAGGGCCTGGAAGGTAGCAGACTGAAAAGCTGAGTCCAGCCTCTCAGGAAATGGACGAGTGTGCGGTCTATTCATCTCTGATGCCCGGAATAGAACAGAAGTTCACGATAATGCTATTTATACCACAGGATGCAAACGGCCTCTCCGGGCACGCTGACCTCGGGACGATGAGGGATGGTCCTGGGGGTGAAATCCCCTGCCGGGCGGTCTGCAGGAACCTGAGCGCGGTATAAACTCATATAGTCCAGAGCCAGGTCGTGCAATTCCTTGAGGCCTTCGGGAAGCGGCCTTTGGAATATGGGGCGAAGGATCATGATCTAAGACAGAAGAGGATTCCTATTTACCAAGCGTTTGGGAGTTAATCTCAGAGGTTGGCACCAATTCCGTTCTAAACGCGCTCAACTTCCTTGAATAACCCTTTTTCCACATCATTCATCGATAGCTTCCGCTAAGTTAAATGATTCTGGCATTTTTCAGAGTGCAGAGTTGATAAAGGTTAAAAGCAAATGCTGCAACCATCATCTTAACACTAACTCTCTTGACTGTAGTAACCAATACTCTTCCTGCCCCAAAAACTCTCTTTATCACAGCATGAGGTCTTTCGCCTGGTGATCTTATACTGCTAATCAACCGATTGCGTTCTTTATCGAGTTTATCAAGAGGCCGTTCTGAAGTTCTGCGCTTCATGGTAAAATCATTACCCTTCGCCTTCACACCGAAATAGCCTCTGTCTCTGAGCACAATTTCGCCTTCCGTAGATAGATCAACCTGACTATCGTGCAGCGATGCCGTAGTGGTTTCAATTTCTCGTATTAGACAGTAATCGATATCGTTTTTTTCGTGAAACTTATAGCCGAAATGAGTTTCATTTCCTTTCTTGGCCCAAGTACCATCTCGGCTGCGACGAGTCTTGGCATTGTCGCCGCGAAGCTTCTTTGATGAACCAGGATCTGCTTCAATGAATGTGGCGTCCTGAATCGTTCCACGCTTAACTTTTAGCCCCATGGCGTCCAGCTGTCTTTGAAGCTCTGCCCAGACGATTTCATCTTTTCCGCTCTTCGCCATGCGTTCTCTGAATAGCCATATGGTCCTCGAATCGGGGAACGGGTCCGGAAAACCAAGAAACGCCATGAACGAAATTCGGTCAGCCATTTGCCTTTCAACTTCTAAATCGCTCAAGCCGTACCATTGTTGAAGAATTAGAATCTTGAACATCAGAATAACGTCGCAGTTGGGCCGTCCACCCTTTTCACTCTTATTATTATACATTTCGTCAAGTATATATCTAATTGGCACCCAATCGATCAAATCGGATATCTGCGACAACCGGACTTACCTTGCTTCGCATTAAGCCCCCTCAACATCCAGGTAGTAAAAGAATCCATAGTATAGAATAGTATTGTTAGTATATATAATTTTTCATAACAAGGTCACGGGTGGGTTTATAGGAATTCTCAGAATAAACGCCCTAATATTATTAGATCTTTTGGCGGTGATGACTGCTGATGCCATCTCTGAAATTCATTTTGGGTTTGAAGCTTCAAAAAAATTTCTTATACCTGAGGTGGGAATAATGATATTAGTAAATATTTTGAACCGAGACCGTTGAGCAGAGAACTTCGATTTATAGAATGTGAATTAAGCCCTGGAGTGGAATTAGATGGATAAAAATGACAAATTCGTTTTGTGGTTTAACCAGATCGGCATTAACGACGTTCCGGTGGTGGGCGGAAAGAACGCCTCTTTAGGCGAGATGTACCGGGAACTGTCTTCAGAAGGGGTGAAGATTCCAAACGGCTTTGCCACCACCTCGCATGCCTACTGGCGGGTTCTGGAGGTGGCAGGAGTACTGCCGGAGATGAAACGGATACTGTCAGGCCTGGACAAGGAAAACGTCCGTGATCTGGCAGAGCGAGGACGAAAGGTTCGCGACCTGATCCTGGGCGCCAGCATCCCTGATGAGGTCTGGTCCGGGATCAAAGAGGCTTACGACCGCCTGGGAGAGCAGTACGGCCCCAACCCGGACGTAGCGGTCAGAAGCTCGGCCAGTGCCGAGGATCTTCCCACAGCATCCTTCGCCGGCCAGCAGGAAACCTATCTCAACGTTCGGGGCTACGATGAGCTGAAGGAGGCCTGCATCAAGTGCTACGCATCGCTCTTCACCGACCGGGCCATATCCTACAGGATAGACCAGGGCTTCGATCACTTCAAGGTGGCACTGTCCATAGGCATCATGAAGATGGTCCGTTCCGACCTGGCCACCAGCGGGGTCATCTTCACCATCGACACCGAGACCGGCTTTAGGAATGCCGTGTTCATCACCGCCTCCTACGGTCTGGGAGAAAACATCGTCCAGGGAGCGGTCAATCCCGACGAGTTCTACGTCTTCAAGACCACCTTCAGGAAGGGATTTCGGCCTATCATCAAGAAGAGCCTGGGTGCCAAGCAGATGAGGCTGATTTACGGTCAGGGAACGGAGAAAGCCCTGACCAGGAATATCGAGGTGCCGGACGATGAAAGGAGGCGGTTTTGCATCAACGACGACGATGTGCTGAAACTGGCTGACTATGCCATCAAGATTGAGGACCATTACTCCAAAAAGGCGGGAGCCTACCGGCCCATGGACGTGGAGTGGGCAAAGGACGGGAAAAGCGGAGAGCTGTTCATAGTCCAGGCCCGTCCGGAGACGGTTCAGTCCCAGAGGAGCATGGACTTTTTAGAGAGCTATCACCTGCAGGAGAAGGGAAAGATCATCGTCACCGGCCGGAGCGTTGGAGAAAAGATCGGCAGCGGAAAGGCGAGAATAATCCCGGATGTCTCTCATCTCGCGGCGTTTCAGGCAGGAGAGGTCCTGGTCTCGACGACCACGACTCCCGACTGGGAGCCGGTTATGAAGAAAGCAGCAGCAGTGGTGACCTCCCAGGGAGGCCGCACCAGCCATGCGGCCATCGTCAGCCGGGAGTTCGGAATTCCGGCAGTGGTGGGAGCAGATGGGGCCATGGACAAGATTCAGACCGGCCGGGAGGTGACGGTTAGCTGTGCTGAGGGAGACGTGGGCCATGTCTATGAGGGAATCCTGCCCTTCAAGGTGGAGAGGATCGATCTGTTGGGCCTGGTGCGGCCCAAGACGGCGGTCATGATCAACCTGGGCAACCCCGAGGTGGCCTTCGCCACTTCCATGATACCCAACGACGGAGTGGGACTGGCCCGTCTGGAGTTCATCATCAGCAGCTACATAAAAGTTCATCCCATGGCCCTGATTCACCCCGATCAGGTGAAGGACGAGGAGGCCCGACGGGCCATTGACGAGCTGACCTTCGGCTATGAAGACCGCAAGGAATACTTCGTGGAGAAGCTCTCCCAGGGAATCGGGACCATAGCCGCGGCCTTTTACCCCCGGCCGGTGGTGGTGCGGTTAAGCGACTTCAAGTCCAACGAGTATGCCAACCTCATAGGCGGCAGGTTCTTCGAGCTGGACGAGAACAATCCCATGCTGGGATTCAGAGGAGCCTCTCGATACTATCATGAACGCTACCGGGAGGCCTTCGCCCTGGAGTGTGCAGCCTTAAAACGCGTCCGGGAGCTGATGGGCCTGGACAACGTAATCGTCATGATCCCCTTCTGCCGGAGGGTGGACGAGGCCTCAAAGGTCCTGAAGGAGATGGAGAAAAACGGCCTCAAGCGCGGCCAGGACGGCCTTCGGATCTACATCATGTGCGAGATTCCGAGCAACGTGATTCTGGTGGACGAATTCTGCCAGCTGGTGGACGGAATGTCCATCGGCTCCAACGACCTGACCCAGCTCACCCTGGGAATTGACCGGGATTCGGAACTCCTGGCTCAGGAGTTCGATGAGCGGGACCCGGCGGTGAAGAAGATGGTGTCTCTGTCCATCCAGGGGACCCGCAGGAACAGAAGACACAGCGGGCTTTGCGGCCAGGCACCGAGCGATTATCCCGACTTCGCCGAGTTCCTGGTCCAGGAGGGGATCGACTCCATATCGGTCAATCCGGACACGGTGATGAAGATCACCCTGAAGGTGCTGGAGAAGGAGAAAGAGATTTCCGCAGCGAAGTGAAGACTGATGGTAAAAGCTCAATTGCCCGTTTAGGGGCTTCGTTTCGGCTGTCACATTTCGTCTCGGTCTCTTTCGCCAAACCAAAAGGAAGGCAGGGGGGTCTTTACTCCCACAGGACCAGGTAGACCTGGTCTTCCTCCCGTCTTCCCTTTATCAGCTGGCAGTGTCTCAAGATCGCTATCTGGTTTTCCAGCTCTGTGGCCGAGAGAGAGAAATTCTCCTGCAGCTGCTGCCTGGTGGCCTTCCCCTGGCTTTCGATCAGCTCGTAGATCCCCTTTTGAAGATCGGTCAGGCCCTCGGTTCCCGTGAGGCCGTGGCTCTCCCGGAAGATCTTCTTGGACCTCTCACCCCAGGGATCGCAGACCCGGATCTTGTGTCCCATATCGAAGTAGCAGTCCTCGCAAAGCGTCTTTCCTTCGGTCATCATGACCTCGTCCTCAGGGACCGCCGTCCCGCATTTCTGGCACTTTATGGTATTCGCCAATTTCAATCGCCCCTATTCATCCAGCAGGTATGACGCATAAGTGAACCCGGAGCCCATGCGAACCAGACCGGCTACGGCGGCGGCTTCCAGCATCTCCTTCTGGTTTGCTCCGGCCAGGAGAGCCGCTTCTTTATGGGCCTTTATGCAGTATTCGCACTTCAGAGCCACGGCGCAGGCCAGGGCGATCAAGGATTTGTCTTTGGCCGAAAGCGCGCCATCCTTATTGATCTCGGAGGCCAGCTTCTTGAAGGCCTGATCTACATCTTCTCCTACAGCTTCCGTGAACTGAAACGGCCTGAGCTTTAATCCGGACATATTCTCATCTCCTCGCTATCTTCCTGCATCTGGCTGCAGCGGCAGCGTCCCAGAGCCTTGCATATCTGGCGGTCGAACCTCTCCCGCAGAATTTGCGAGGCGGCCATGACCTCTTTGGGATGGCTGTTTTTTTGCATACATTTGTTTTCCAGCTGGAATATCAGGTCGTCGTAGTTGCTGTAGTTGTGCCTGATCACCGAGGCCAGGGCGATCGGGCTGTAGGGTCCGGGGCGTCTGCCTTTGAAGAACTCCTCCGCGGCCTGCTGCAGATCCGCCGGAAGATCGATCTCAATTGGAACGTGGACCGCCCAGCGCTCCAGGGTTAGCGGACCGTCGTCGGAATCTATCTTAACCTTCGATTTGCACTTGGGGCAGCAGGCGTAGACCTCTGCCCTTCCTTTGTAGTCCCAAACGGCTCCGCATTTGCAGCGCAGATCTGCGGGCGAAAAGACAGCCGCAAGGCTGGGAAAAGATATCCTGATGATTCCCTCCCCCTGGCCATACTGGACGTCAGAACCCCTGAGGAATATTCGTCAGGCCATCTGGAAGGGGCCGCAAACCTGGATTTCAGGTCGCCCTCCTTCCGTGACTCCCTCACAAACCTGGACAAAAAGAGGGCCTATCTGGTCTACTGCCGAACCGGAATCCGGTCCGGCCGGGCGCTCGTGATCATGGCCGATCTAGGCTTTTCCGAGGTCTACAATCTTTCCGGCGGGATTTTTCGCTGGAACCGGGAGGGCTTCGATGTAGCCGGGCAGCAGACAGGCGGCCAGGGCCCGGGCTGAGTTGGGCGGGGCGGCTCAAAGTCGTTCGCATTCGATCACCCGGCCCTGGCTCGGACCAGATAAGGAGCGCAGATTCTGGCTTACTATTATCATAATTTTATAAACAGGCGGATAAAACAGGGGAAGCTATGGCTCTTAAAGACGACATACTCAAGGTAATGGGCGGAGAACACGTGGCAGCGGTGGCCACCATTGGGGATGGGAGGCCGGCGGTGAGGTTTATGCTGCTGGCCGGGATGGACGACCTGACTCTTATCGGAGCTACCATGAAGAGCTTCCGCAAGGTCTCCCAGCTCAAGAAGAACCCTGCGGCTGCGATATCAATCTGGTCCGGCAGGGAGTTCAACGATCCCTATGTGGTAATCGAGGCTCAGGCAGAGGTGCATGAGGATCTGGAGACAAAGAAGAAGTACTGGCATCCTGAGCTGGAGCAGTATTTCCAGAAGCCGGAAAACCCCGACTACGTGGTCCTGAAATTCCTGCCGCAGAGGATCGAGCTTTATCACGACATGACCATGGACGTATGGACGAAGTAAGGTCGTCTAATTTATTTTGCAAGAATTCCATAGCATCCCATGGTATTTTGTCTCGGACTAATGCTTTCATTACCGCTCGACCGCTTACATATTAATGCCATCAGGCTTTTCCTTGGATGTTACCAAGAGATATTTGGATAATTACATACAAAATATTACTATTCTTTTAGTTGCAAACAAAATTATTAAAAGAAGGGACTGTCATATTTTAATTTGTTTATATGTTATCATTTTGCTACCGATAAACTTAATAAGAAGATAAATTAAAAAACTAATGTGCAATATAGAGTCAATAAGATATTAAATTAGGATTACGATAGCAGGTGAATCATGATGCAATCGGGCTCGTTTAAAGCCTCTAAATATAATATAATTTTTGAAAATGAAAATCGACATTACATTTATAACACATTTCGTGATTCGCTTTTAGAAGTTGATCAGGAGACGATCGCTTTTGTTTACGATTGCAGCAAGGATTGGTGCCGGAATTCCGAATGTTCAGAGGCGGTTATTGATGTGCTATTTCAAAATGGAATCATAGTCGATGAATCAAAAGATGAATTAGCTGAACTGAAGGTGCGTAACCGCCTTGGGCGTTTTTACGTGAATAGCCTCTCCCTAACAATAACTCCGACCTTGATGTGCAATTTCAATTGCGATTATTGCTTTGAGGGATCGGCAAAGACATCTATGACACAGCGGATCATGGATGCGGTTTATGATTTCACATTAGTTCACCTGAAAGATAAGAATTCTCTTGGGATTACCTGGTATGGTGGAGAGCCGCTTCTTGCGATGAACAAGATCAGTTATCTTTCAACCAAATTCATCAGAATCTGCGAGACGATGGGCATCAAGTACTCTGCAGATATCATATCTAATGGCTATTTGATGAGCAGGCGAAACGCCAAGATCCTTACAGAGCAGCTTGCTGTCGATAATTGGCAGGTCACGATAGACGGCATCAGGGAAATTCATGATGCAAGGCGCACATTGAGAAATGGAAAAGGCACCTTCGATAGGATTTTGAAAAATATTTTAGAAAATGTAGATCTTTTCCAGCGTGTATTTCTTCGCGTGAATATCGATAGCCGAAACTGGGAAAAGGTTCCTGATTTTCTTGATGTATTGGACGAGAAAGGGTTGACGGATAAGATATCTGTATCAGTTACGAAGGTTGAACCTTTTACGGAAATATGCCATGAAATAGAGAAGTTTTGTCTGCGAAAAGAGGATTTTGCAGGAATTTTTTTGAAACTATCAAAATCAGCAGCAGAGAAAGGATTCGACATTACTATAAATCCCAAGCTCTACGGGAATTACTGCACAGCGGATTGCATGGACAGCTTCGTCATAGACGCCAATGGAGATATATCAAAATGCTGGAATAGCGTGGGTCGGAGACAGGAGAGAATAGGATCCGTCCTCCAGAAGGAAAAGAATGACACGTATATCAGGTGGCTTTCTTATGATCCATTTGAAAGAGAGAAATGCAAGGGCTGCAAGTTTATGCCTATTTGCATGGGAGGTTGCCCGTATAGCGTATTGTATGATAATTCTCAGGAAACATGCCAGCAAATTAGGTATATGCTTCCGGAAATGCTGAGCTTGAAGATGAAGTATGGATTTTTCGAAGAGGTGATCTCGGATGAAGGCAGACGTCGTAAAAAAAGCGCAGAATGTGACGAATAATATCACAAAGGGTTGTGCCGGGCAGAAAGTTTCAGAACAATGGTGCGTGGAGCAGGACGATTCGTGTCAGAAAAAGCGCATGTGCGGCCGGAAATGTGGCGGTGGCATCTCTGTATAGCATCTGAATCAAAGTGAGCAAAAATCAAAAAATTAAATTTAGCTCCTTCGAGGAAGATATTATAAATTATTTTTTATTGGAAATATTTACTTCAACCGACTTTAGCTGGTCAAACGCGGCACAATTATAATATCCGACGGAACATATATTCTCTCCCACATTTCGCACTTTGCGCCGGAGGATTTAGTATTTTTTCAGCTATCGATTTCGTAACATAGGATACAAATAATTTAATTAAATAAAATTTTCTAATTGCTTTTTTTGGCATTAAGTTGATTTTATGATACAGTGTAAGGAGATAAAAATTTGTCGTGATGAGAGCTATCTGGCCCATCAGCTTAATATCAATGAAATTTAATAGTTAATTTATAATTAAGCTTAATAAATCGATAACAGGAAAAATACTTGATTTAAGAAGTTAACATGCGAAATGTGGGTTCTCTGGCTGCTATGCCCCAATTCTCTCAGATTAAGCTGATCCCGAAGAACACCGGCAGAGCCAGCAGCAACGTCGGCACTGCCACAACCGCCCATACCAAACGGTTGGCCTGGTACACCTTGGCCCCGTCCAGAGGGCCGAACGGAATCAGGTTGAACCCGGCTAAAATCAGATTGATGAAGAACGCATATCGAACCGCTGCAATGGACAGATAACTGGTCAAAAGGCCGCTTGACAGCAGCACGAAGAACGCGCACATCAGCACTATGTTGGTCATGGGACCGGCAATGGAGATCCTCAGCATCTCCGAAGAAGCCTTCTTCTCCATATATTCACCGCTCTCATCGTAGCCGGACCAATTATCCTGCGCAAATTCCGGAGAATCTTTTCTGATCATGACCGCTCCCGGAGCCGCCAGGATGAAGCCCAGCTGGGCCATGACGATGATTACTATCAAGCCCAGCCGGTTAGCCCGGTACTCTGCCCAGTAGCCGTATTCCTGGGCTACAAACTTGTGCGCCATCTCGTGCAGCAGAAAGCCGGTGCCCACGCCGAAGGCCGATATGAGGAACACCTCCCAGCCGGGAATGCCGCTTTCTCCGATTATGGCAAAACCGATGGTAAGAGCGATCAAGGACAGCAGCAGATCGGTCAGCTCCAGCCGGCTGATCCTCTGAAGCGGGTTCATGCAAGAATCGAATCGGATGACAAACTATATCAATCCCTTGTTTTTCCGGAATTCCGGGGACTATCGCTGGCATATCATGACCGTACTGCTCCCGGGCTTTGGCGCTTGGCCTCTGCTGCCTGGGCTCAGCCTTTGGTTCTTTAAGCCGGGCGTGAAGGATCTGATCTCCCGCGAACAACGTCCTGAGAAATGCTTGCCGTCAAGGCGACTCTGATGATTGAGAAGACACATTCCTTGGCGCTGCCTATCACTATTAATATCACTATTCGTCAATGTGATATCGCTTGGCCGTAATGTCGCCGAGCATATTTAATTAAACTTAAGTAGTTAAAAATGCAAGTGATGTATTGGAGCCATCCCCTAAGCGTTCTAAGGCTCCAACATCCCTTCGTTCATCCCCTGGGGCCGGTGGTGTCGCATCTAATTTTGCCGGCCCTCGAACCCCAATCTGGCCTGGATCTGCCATTCCGGCATGTTAAATCCGGGACAGCTCATGTCTTCTAATGTCCATATCATCCAATGTCCATTTATTAAAAGCCCATTTCGCCTGGAATCCAGCCTCATCAGATCTTCTTTGAATCGCTCGGTTTCACGGCGGTCGCGGTGAAGGGGCAAATGGGTGCTCGAAGCTGCATCCACAGGATTTCTTCATCGCCCTCTTCTCCTCGACGGAACATGGAGATCTCTCCGCCACATCTGGTCGTTGCCTCCTTCATCTCAATTCCGCCTGTTTCCGCATAGTGCTGGCGCGTGTCGTCCAGAATGTCCTCAAGGCGAACCTCCTTCAGGCAGTCCCCCATCAGCAGCCTCTCATCGTCTTCGCCTTTGAGGTATAGACACTCTATGAAGGCACCAGCCAGGTGTTTGCTTATCTCCTCGGCCAGTTGAAAGCCCTCCAGCGAGGGGACGACGAGGCTGTATTCCGGAAAGTTCTGTTGGAGGATCCGGATGAGATTTCTGAATAGATGAACGTCCATTTCGCAATATTTATATAATCTATTTAGAATTATCTCTCGCTTTCCCATATCCACTTTGAGGGAGATGTCTGCCGCAATTCCGCTCCGGCCGCATTTTTCCCGGTACCCTTCCGGCAGATTCTCGAATCTCTTCTCTATCTCCTCGAAAAGGCAGGCCAAATCCTGCAGGAACCGATCTCTTCTCTTTCTGAGGTCTTCGGTGCTGACCTCAGTTATTTCGATAGTATGAGCGATTGCAGACCACATGTTGCTTCGTTAGTTAACCTTAGCCGTGATTTCTCATAAAGCCTTGGGAGGGCAAAAGAAAGTGACGAAGGGAAATCAGAAATAGATCGCTAGGAGAAAAATAATTGGCTATCTGCTCCGGCTCATGCTCTGAGATTTATCGAAAGCAGCCTCCGCACTGGTATTGAGCCCCAGCTTCTCAAAGGTCTTTCCTTTATAATACCAGGCCACGGCTGAAGCAGGATCGATCTTCAAGGAATAATCCAGGCTTTCCAGGGCCTCGTTGTACTGGCCGTTCGCGAGAAAAGCCTTGCCTTTGTTCAGCCATATTTCAGCGCTCTTTGGAAAAGTCTGCAGCGCGGTTTCGTAGGATGAGATGGCCTCTTGATATCTTTCCAGCTCGTACAAAGCCAGTCCCTTGTGATACCAGGTGATGCCGTCGCTCGGGAAAACGTTTAGCGCACTGTCGTAGGCCTGCAGAGATTCGTTATATCTTTCCAGACTGTAAAGGGCGTCTCCTTTTCCGGTCCAGGCGGTTATGTACTGCGGGTTGATGTTCAATGCTTGATCGAAGCAATCGATGGCCATTTCAAAACTGCTAGTGGCTTCGGCCTCATTTCCGCTGATGTTGAACATCATCTCCCCCGCCTTCAGAGTCGTAGCTTTATCGCTCAAGGCCAGGCCTTTATAATAATTGGCATTGATGTCCTGGGGCTTTTTCTGCAGGATCTGGTCGTACAGCCCCAATACGCGATCATAGGCCTGAATGGATTCGCAATATCTCGCCGTATCCTTCTCTTCGATGGCCAGTGACCTCAGCGCGCGAGCCTTGTAGTTCCAGGCAGCAGGATCATCGGGATTGAGCGAAAGAGCTTGGTCGAAGTTGTCCAGGGCTTTTTCATAAGAGCCCATATTTGCCTCTTCTATACCCCTTTTATACCAATAATCAGCGCTTTTCTTTGCATAATCAGTGGTATTTTCCTGAGCTGAAGCGGCCGCGCAAATCATAAATAGCGCAAATGCAGCCAGCATCGCCATGGCGAACGTCTTCTTCGATCTCGTTCTTTCGAACATGTTACCACCTATTCAGCAAACGACTCCACGGAAGGATGGAGCGCTGCCCCAAGCCAGGCCTCATGGAAAAAGCCTCGCACTCTATACGACACTTGTGCCGTAGCGATTTTCGGCACGTGACGGAGTAGGAGATTCAGGAATATAAATTTTGTGGTGCTGTACAGTGTCGAAGCATATCGGTTATTATTAATACGACGTTTTTTTGACAATTTAAAGCTATGCTTCAAGAAATTCTTAGCATTAGCCAGGTGATTTCACTCTGAGATATTCATAAACAATGTCCTTAAGCGGTGCTCTTCATCCATGCCTCTCCCTCATAAACAACCATAGCCGACTGGTAGTCGATACCGAGCGATTCGAAAAATGACGAAGATGAAATAATGAGTTCGAGAGGAATGGGAGCCATTTATGCAAGAACGGCATATCAACAAGTCCTCAGAAAAGATCCAACCGCAGAAGAAAGAGAGACGCTTCTATCTACCTATTTCAGGCCGTACCACGCTCCTCAAGAACTTAAAGTACACAAAATGCTCGAACGATTTGGGCGCTGCCTGATCATAGATTGCCATTCTTTCCCATCCAAGCCGCTACCATACGAATTGGACCAATCCACGAACCTGCCGCACATTTGCATCGGCACCGATCCCTTTCACACTCCCACAGAGCTAATTTCCTCCGTTATGCACTTCTGCGAAGCAATAGAATATCGGTTGTTCTCGACAAACCCTTCAGGGGAACCTGCGTGCCCCTAAAGTACCTGAGTATAGATGAGAGAGTCTCCTCCATCATGATCGAAGTAAAACGCTCCTTATACAAGGATGAAGAGACCTCCAATAAATTGGACCGCTTCCCCCAAACCAAAGAAGCGCTAGATGCCCTGGCAAAAGAAGTTTTGCATTCCTGCTATCAAAGCGATGCTTCGACCGATGTGAGTTAAGCCGAAAGTTGCCTTGCACCGCCTCCGAATTTTCTGACCGCCAGATAATCATGAGTCTGTCACCTTACACTTTAAATCACAGAATTTGCTCAGCCACCTCCACGTTTAACATAGACCGAACCGCCTCGATCGGATTCATGATAGTCGACGTAGCTGAGCCCGCGAATAACAGTCCAACTGCTATGTTATCCTGGGTAGTGACCAGCGATCCGGAGTCTCCGCCTGCGGACATGCCGGTAGCAATGAACTGATCCTTAAATCTTGCAGTTTTTCCGCCGCTATATCCTACATCAACAGTTGCTTTGATGGCAACGACCCTACCGGTTGTGAAGTTCGTCGTGCGCCCCGTTTTCTTGATAATCGTACCGACGGGCACATCGCTAGTTTTTCGCCAACCTCGAACC
>JABLXE010000014.1 GCA_013178225.1 Methanotrichaceae archaeon | reverse complement strand
AGAACTCAGCAAGGTTTACCTGATCCAATTAAATGATTGTAATATTATCTCAGAAGTACCTAAAAAATTAGAAAGGATAAATGAAAAAATGGGATTGGAGTTATTCCCTAAAAACCGGAGTTAAGGTAATAAACGACCTCTCAGCTCTCTTCAATGGGAACTCCACCAGATAAAGCTCAGTCGCCTCTTTAAGATTTTCAGCTGCTTCTTCAATGGTCTTTCCCTGGCTGACTGTGCCTACCTCAGGGCATTCGGCCACGAATGTATCGTCTTCTTTATGGATTACGGCGGTGAGTGTGAGCATGAGATCGATATAGTCCCTTCGGGCTTAAATGCTCTCCGGAGAAGGCAATCGAGATCTGTGTCTGATTTCATCTAGCTACCATGCCCTGCATGCTCTCTGAGCTGATGCTGTCTCCTCTGCTGGCGCGTTCTTGCGTGCTGCTGCATTATCGGGAGACCGAGACGGGGAAAGTCGAGATAAGTATAAAATTTATACGTCTGCAAACTAAAACAGATGTCTTTGTGCCGATAGTTCAAATCATTTGAGAGACCGGATTGATATCGATTCTTCAAAATTGGTGCGGGGGATGGGATTCGAACCCACGAACTCCTACGAGACTGGACCCTGAATCCAGCGCCTTTGACCTGACTTGGCAACCCCCGCAAAAAGGGCAGCCTTCATCTTGCACTTGTAGTATATAACCGTATCCGTCGGCCCTTCCCGCCGGGTGTGCGATGCAAGCATCCCATATCCTCCCAATGGTCGCCATCCCTGCAACAGCCCGCACCGGTCTCGCGAGAATGATCATGAGGTCGTGACCAACTTACGGCCCGGATCCTCGATATCAATTCTGGAGGCCGATGGGACTCTTCCGCCATATTCAGCCGTTAAAAAGCCAGCTTTTTCCAAAGCTGCTATCCCGTAGAGCTTTCCTGAGCGGTTCCCTCAGCGAAACGAGCAGGTCCCGAAAGCCTCACATCGTTCACCGAGACCATCCCGAATGGAGAATAGCCGGGGAACGATATGTCCAGATATACGATATCGGGATAGTCGTAAAGCCCGTTGCCGTTGACATCGTGAACCCTCAGACCGGCATAATCGTCTGATGCCGTCGGGAAGCTTGCCAGCACTGGCTGCGCCACAACCTTGTTCAGATCGGGATCCAAATTCGATATCCTGGTCCCGGCAGCCATCTCGCCCACGGGTGTCAGCCTGATATCGTTGGTCCGGGTGGGGTCAAGGCTCTGGCCGATCTGATCAACGGCTTCAAGCAGCCTGTCCGCAGAGTTCGTATAGGGAGCTGACTGCACGTACAGCTTCTGCTGCTTGGAGACCGAACTCACATAATAGGTCTGAAGTATGTGATAATAGTCGGCATAATCGCAGCTGATGACCTCGATCGGAAGACTGTTGTAAAATCCCACCACCACAGGACGGCAGTCGAGACAATAGTCGGACACAAGCCACCGGAAGCCGTCGGAGAAAACCAGGCACATCGATCCCAGAGGCAGATCGGTGCAGCTGCCGCTATATGGCAGGCGCTCCCAGAAGCCATTGCCCGGTCCGGGATCGCCCCCGCCCGTTTGGCCGCAGCCGGCATTGGATGTGGCATTCTCGATGCTGGCTACATTTGCAGCATCATTGGATATATCGGATACGGCCGCAGGTTCTTCGACGGGCGGCGTCTGAGCGGCGGGCTGATCGAGATACGCTCCCGGGTCTGTCCCCAAAGGCATTGAATCGTCCAAAAGCATTGAATCGTCCAGAGGCACCGAAATTTCCAGAGAAGTCGAATAAGATTGATGGAGATACACGGGATCATTCAGATCATAGGACTGGTCGCTGTTGGTATTCAGAAAGCGCATCTCCGCAGAAAGAGGCAAGAGCGGCGAGTTCATGTCTTTGTCATCAGGCACCACCTTGCTCCCTGCCATAAATCCCTTAAACGGCACAAGCCGCAGGTCATTGGCGTTGACGATGCCGACAGGTGGCGTATCCAGGTAAACCACGTCGTCCCCATCGTAAATTCCGACATTGGTTCCTATATCCCAGAAGCTCACCATGGTGCCGTCCGGCATATTCTTGAGAACACTTCCTAAATCACGATCTTGAGGCAGGACCTTGCTGCCGAAAGCATACTCCGAAGCCTCAGAAGCGGAAGCGGGGAGGATAATAGAGATGATCAGAAGTATCAACAGTCCCCGAAATGTTCTCCTGCCGTTGAAGATCGTTTCGTCCATCAATCTTAGATGGCCTCGAAAGTATAAATACTTTATTACTATTTAAATTATTAGATGCAATTTTCGGGGCGAAATTCGGTCCGGAATATGTTTAAGCAAAGTTAAGCTAAGGATTTAGAAAGGAAGGCGCCCGCGTGAATTCATCTGCGGGCAATGCGCATTAGAAGGTCCAGGTTATCCTTGCGCTCCTGCTCAGTTCTGCAAGCACGCTCGGCCATCTGCTGCAGAGCGTTTTTCATGCCGGTCATGCCGGCATAGGGGCTGCTCCGGTCCAGGGTTTGCGGCTCTCTCTTTCCGAAGAGGTTTCCGTAATTGATGTTTACGATGTTGATTGCCACCGGCGCCTCGCTCTCGAAGCTTCTGCCCTGAGTGCTGACCGGGATAAAACCACCCGGCTGCATCCCATCGGCCTTCTGTCCGGGCCCACAAAATCCCTGATCGATGCTCTGAGTTGTGCCGTTGACATCGCCGTTGATGATATTGATGCCGATCTGGGAAGGCCGGCTTTCCATCGTATAGCTGCTCCCTCCAAATGCGTTATGGGCAGCGTGCTGTCCCAGAGTGTGCTGCTCAGCGGATCTGCTTTCGATCTGGTAAAGGCCAATTGCACCTGAGGCCAGGTCCAGGCACTGAGGCAGAACCAGGGCCGCGACCAATGCAGAGTACACCAGGATGAGTACGATGGACCGGATGTTAGTCATGACTTGGGGGCCCTATCGCACTGGCTCGAATCTATCGTGCTGGTCGGTATTGCGCTGGCGGGATCGTAAGGGGGCCATATTCCCATCAGTAGCCGAACCCGTTCTGGTTCAGTTCCTGGTTTATGTTGTTGCCCATTCCGTTGGCATTGGCAATGTTGATGCCGTTTTGGGGAATCCAGACCAGCCCGTATGGGCCGAAACCGTAGCCGCTCATGCCCAATGCGTTCTGGTTATTATTCTGGTTTATCTGGTTGTTCCCGCCGTTGGCATTGGCGATGTTAATGCCGTTCTGGGGAAGCCATACAAATCCTCCCGGTGCGTAGCCGAAGCCTCCGGCACCCAGAGCATTCTGGTTGAGGTTCTGGTTTATCTGGTTGTTCCCGCCGTTGGCATTGGCAATGTTAATGCCGTTCTGGGGAAGCCATACAAATCCTCCCGGTGCGTAGCCGAAGCCTCCGGCACCCAGAGCATTCTGGTTGAGGTTCTGATTTATCTGGTTATAACCTTTGAAACCGCAGCAAGGACTGCAATAAGGTTTCGAGCAACAGTCGTTCGCATTGGCGATATTATAGCCGTTTTGGGGTATTCCGCTGCCTAGAGCAACTGTGCTCAAGGATAAAATGCAGATCAAGATGCATATTGCCTTTCTCGCCATAGTTCTCTGCCTCTATTTTTTATTGGTTCTTGAGTGGTATTATTAATCCTACTACTAACAAAGTTATTTGTAAAGGTATAGTATTTATAGGTTTCATCATAATAAAATGTATTATATTATTTGCGTAATTCCCTTCAAATCATATGAAGCTGTCCCAGGGGCAAGATGCGAGTACCCGAGCATGTCCCCCGGAAGAGGCAGGGCTCTGAAAGATCCAGCAGGGCTCACCTCCTTTTGCGGGGACTGCGGCTGCGGTCAAGAGGCGGTCTGGCAGTTCCTCGGGATGCCATCCTGAAACTTAGGCCGGGCAGGTTTGATATCTGGTAGGTTTATACCGGGCCGGCAGAGAAAAAACAGCTGCTCGAGATCATGCATATTCCGGTGCCCCAGGGCTCTTCCGCCTGTCGGAATCCGGGACGCAACTCTCATACGTAGAGCGGCACTTCCCACTTGCTCTGCTGCTCCTTAGGGACATTCTTCCTCGACCAGGCAGGATAGACCAGGATATTGCCCTGCTCGTCCTCTTCTTTGACCACCTGCTCTTTCTCCTCTTCATCGCCCACGGGCACGACCTCCAGGCAGCATGGATGCTTTCAGTCCATTCCGAATTCCGAAGCGGCCTTTTGTCCGACCTCACGGCAGGTGAATTCAACTCCCCGCCGCTCCAGCTCCGCTGTCAGTTCCTCCATGAAGATCCCGCGCCCGCAGATGTGGCGGTGCTCGCACTCACGCACCCGCCCGCCATCGTACCCGGCAGAGGTGGTATCGATCCCGCAGCTGGGGCTTCCTGCCACTCCCACGATCCTGATCCTCTTTCCCTCTGCGGCCAGCATGGCCAGCAGGTCGGCGTAAGGCTCGATCAGCTTCCGGCAGAACCGCCTGAACCCGGGCAGGTCCAGCTGGTTCCTGGTGACCGCCCAGCGGGAGAGCCCCAGGTACAGCGCCTCGGGACAGGGCAGCTGGATGGCGGCTCCGGCCGGAGAATAGCACAGGTGCGCGAGCCCCTTCACCCTGGTGTACGGGTTAAGGAGGCAGTGGGCCAGGACTTCGACCTCGATCCTGCTCAGCTCTTCCATTGCCGGAACTTGACGTACTGGTAGAACTTTATTCCTTCCCGGTCATCGTAGAAGACCACCTTCTCAGAGGCCTCGCCCACGTACAGCGTGAGGGTGTTGGTCACGAACTCGTCAACGTACTCGATGCCGGTGATGTTATCCAGGGGGACCGATTGGATCCGGTCCCAGGCCAGCCCCGGCCAGATGAAGTGCAGGTTCTTGTCGGTGGCCACCACGTAGCTGAAGATCCTGTCCAGAATGCCCATCCGGGCCATGGCCAGCATGTGCTCGGAGGCCTTGCTGTGGATAATGGCCGGGGCGATTACAGCCGGGCTCTCGCCATGTTCGGCCATCTTCTTGAGCGTGCGCTTGAGTTTCTTAGGAGCTTCCATATCGTCTCTTATTCCGAGTGCTGAGGTTATCGGATCGCTATATAAATTTCTCTGCCCTTCGATTTTGCGCAAAGCTTTCGCAAGAATTGGATACAGGGAAAAAGCGGGCAGTATTCGTGTATTTTTGCGCCCCTGGCCAAAGCCCGCATTAGCAGTGCGAACGCCGGGGGGGCGCAAAAAATGCCCCGAGCATTTAGAAATTGGGGTCCTCTCGGGCCTTCAGGTGACGATCTTCTCCAGGCAGTCGTTCTCGAGAGCGATCCTGACCTCCCGGGCCAGCCTCCTTCCGGTGGACATCGGAGCCCGCCACATGGCGTTTCCGTAAGGATGTCCCACAGCCATGTGCACGTTGGTCCCGCCACCAATACGCGGAGCCACGTCATAGATGTAGAAGTTTAGGTCCTTGTCCACGCAGGTCTGAAGACAGAAGGGCCCAATGATTCCCGGAGCATAGTGCTTCTGTGTGGCCTCTACATAGCCCTCGGCCAGCTCGAAGGCCTTCTCCAGCAGTGACTCGCGAAGCGTGGCCGAGTTGTGGCCGCAGACCGTGTACTCGGGATTGATCTGCCGCTCGTTGAGGGTCAGCTGCTGCGGAGCTGGCAGGCGGCAGTGCCCGTCCAGACTGGTCTCAAACCGCCAGTCGATTCCTAAAAGCTCAATTCTCTCGCTGATGGGCGAGTAGAAGAAGTCCAGGTTGAAGACCGGCCCGATGACATAGCGCTCAATCCTGGCCAGGTCCAGCCCGTCCTGGTCGATCACGCCCTGCTTTAGAAGCATATCGGCCTTCTGGCAGTACTCATCGTAGCCCGAGGCGGTGAAAAAGCCCCTCTCCAGTGTCTTGACGGCATGGGGAAGCTTGACCATGACCAGCTCTTTGATCTCCTCGGCCTCGATCTGCTCGGGATAGGGAAGCCCCGCCTTTTCCAGGAGCCAGTAGTAATCCCTCTTGTCCCCGCGCTCCTCGGAGCGCAGCAGGTTTCGGGAGCCTAGCAGCGGAACCATGAACAGATCCTCGACGGCCTCGATTCCGCAATAGGAGGTAAAAGAGCGGTTGGGAACGAACAGGGTGTTCTTGGACCGCAGATGATCCTGGTTCTCCTGCTCCATTATCTCCGAGAAGCGCTTGAGCATCAGAACCTCGTCAATCATCCCGGTCACGACTTTTCCGCGGACGCGCGACGCCCGGAAGTACTTGACATAGGGCTTCTCCCTCCCCTCCTGGCACACCGCCAGAGTCCTGAAATCTTCTTCTACTGCCCCATCTGCAGTGTCTAGGGCCGAATGGGATGCAATCATCCCTATACGCAGATCGTCGAGGTCATATCCCCTCAATACCTCCTCTATCCTCCCGCGATCGATCAAATCAAAGCACCTCAAAATAATTATGTTGGTCGTTCATATTTCATCCTAGCTTATGAAGATGACTGTTCGCCGCCGGCCACAAAATGCCCTACCATGCCGGTGCCGGCTAAATAGCCCAAACACTCCTGATAGCTCATCTCCTCCAGAACAACCATCTCCATCTCTCTGGTAACTGGGCAGAACCCGTGCATCGCCCTTTACAGTTATAGTCCCTTTGGTCGCCTCCGCGCCGGAAAGGCCCGGCAGCACCTGGCGCCTACTGAGCCGGCTGAGGTCGCGCCCCCTGGCCGGCCGCTCCGGGGGTTCTGCGCCTTTTCCGGCCCCGCCGACGGAGGCCTCCTCGCGCAGGCGCTTCGGAAAAGGCGTCGCCAGACCCATCAGCAGGGGCAGTACCTCCTCTGCGTATGCCGCAGTATCCCTTGGCGTTCGGATCTACTTGGACTCCCCCGTCAAATTGCCTCCCGGCGAAATCCTGGGCGCGATCTTCGGAATTGAGGTCTCCAGCACTATTCCCCAGATCCCGAGGCCTTCGCGGCAGGACGAAACGGGGAAGCCTCGATCCAGGCCTGAGCCGCTCGCATGATGCTCCGCGCTCCTCCTATGTGTTGCCGAAAATTATCCGGCCCTGCCTCCTTAATGCCTGGGCGCTCCAATGGATCTCCGCTCCAGTTGCCCGATCTTCCCCTGAAATTATGCCGTTTTCCAGCTAAAAATTGAGCGGTCTGGGAAGGCGGAAACTTTTTCCGGGACTTATATCCGCAGCCCTCATCCCCCTGGCCTTGAGCACCCTTACATTACATTAATATACCACTTGATCGTGGTTTAATAGTCCACCGACAGGAGATGGAATTTTTGGCGGGCAGAGCATGGAAATTTGGAGACGATGTTGATACCGATGCCATCATTCCAGGGCGTTACCTGGTCATAAATGACCCTCTGGAGCTGGCCGAGCATCTCTTCGAAGGGGTCCGGCCGGATATGGCCGCACAGGCTAAGAAAGGCGACATAGTGGTGGCTGGAGAGAACTTCGGCTGCGGCTCGTCTCGTGAGCATGCACCGCTGGCCCTGAAGGGCGCTGGCATCGATGCGGTAGTGGCGAAGTCCTTTGCCCGCATCTTCTTCAGAAACGCCATCAACATCGGCCTGCCGCTGTTCATCTGCCCTGAGGTGGAACGGATCAATGATGGCGACCTCATCGAGATCGATATGGGTCAAGGCCTGATATGCAATCAGACTCGCGGCGAATCGTACAAGACCACTCCCCTTCCCGAGTTTCTGCAGCAGATAGTGGAGGCAGGCGGCCTGGTGGAGTATACTAGGAGATTGGTGGCCGAGGTGAAGGCATGAACTACAGAATTCCGGTGATTCCGGGTGACGGCATAGGACCAGAGATCGTGGCCGAGGGCCAGAAGGTGCTGGAGGCGGCGGCAGACAAACACGGCTTCTCCATCGACTGGGTCAGCTTCGATCTGGGGGCCGAGCACTACCTGCAAACGGGTGAGCTGGTAAGTGAGGAGACCCTAAAGGAGCTGTCACGGTACCGGGCCATTTACCTGGGTGCCATCGGCGACCCCCGGGTCAAGCCGGGCGTTCTGGAGAAGGGCGTCCTCCTGTCCATGAGGTTCTACTTCGATCAGTACGTGAACCTGAGGCCGGTGAAGCTCCTGGAGGGAGTGTGGACTCCGCTCAAGGACAAGGGTCCCAAAGACATCGATTTCATGGTGGTCCGCGAGAACACCGAGGACTTCTATATCGGGATCGGCAGCCGGGCCAGGTCCGGAAAGAGCCGCGCCGAGTTCGAGGTCCGTCGCACTCTCTACAACATCAAGTTCGGCCTGGACATCGAGTCCGACAGCGAGGAGATCGGATTTCAGATCGGGGAGGTCTCAAAAGAAGGCTGCACCAGGGTGATCAAGTACGCCTTCGACCTGGCCATGAAGAGAAGAAAGCAGGTCTCGTCTGTGGACAAGGCCAACGTGCTCTCCGATATCTACGGCTTCTGGCGCGAGGTGTTCCTTGATGTCTCGCGCGCCTACCCTGAAGTAAAACACGACTTCAACTTCGTGGATGCCATAACCATGTGGTTCGTGAAGAACCCGGAGTGGTTCGACGTGGTCGTCGCTCCCAACATGTTCGGAGACATCATAACCGACCTCGGAGCCATGATACAGGGCGGCCTCGGCCTCGCGCCGGGCGCGAACCTGAATCCCGAGGGCACAAGCATGTTCGAGCCCATCCACGGCTCAGCTCCCAAGTACAAGGGGCAGAACAAGGTCAATCCGGTTGCCACCATCTGGGCCGGGGCCATGCTGCTCGAGCATCTCGGCCAGTCCCGGGCGTCGGAGGAAGTGGTGGCGGCCATCGAGCGGAACCTATTTGAAGCCAGGATAAAGACATACGACCTTGGTGGAAGCTCAACCACCTCGGAAGTAGGAACCGAGATAGCCCGGCTAGTCCGGGCTCTGTAAACCTTTCGAGGGAAAAATCTTTATGTGGGAGGACTTGATTTCTCACATAGTGCAGGAAATGAGGCTTGAGGCATGCCAGGCCATGATGAGGGCTTGTAGCTCAGTTAGGCAGAGCGTCTGGCTTTTAAACTTTTATGTGAAGATACCAGGTGGTCGAGGGTTCAAATCCCTTCAAGCCCGTTTGGTGCTATCTTGAGCCTGTTTGCTGCTCCTTCTTCAGAGGTGGTAAATTGAGCAAATTTGCCGTAAAAGATCACGATTTGGTTCCAGAACATGCCCTCCTTACGCCAGAGGAGGCGGAAGAGGTACTCAAGGGCTATGGCATCGAGGCTCCTCAGTTGCCGAAGATCCACGTAAATGATCCCGCCGCCAAGGAGATCGGCGCAAAGGTGGGAGATATAGTAAGAATTCTCAGGCGGAGCCCGACCGCCAAACAGTCGGTCTTCTACAGGCTAGTTATCGATTAAAGGTGGTCTTTTGCTAAATAGAAATATTCTTCATGGCGCCTATTTTTCCAGAGATAAGCTGGTACACCATCACGTCAACTCCTTCAACGAATTCATCGACCGCGGACTTCAAAAGGTCATCGATGAGGTGGGGATAATAGAGACCAACATCGAAAACACCTATGTAAAGCTTGGGCGGATCCGCGTGGAGCGGCCCATGGTGAGAGAAGCCGACGGCTCAATTGAGAGGCTGTACCCCAATGACGCCCGGCTGCGCAACCTCACCTATTCGGCCCCCATAAAGTTGGAGATGACAATCGTCGAAGGGGATATGGAGAAGGAGCCGGTGGAAGCCGATATCGGAACTCTTCCCATCATGCTGAACTCCAAGATCTGCAACCTCTCGGGGATGACCCCCGACGAGATGATAGCCTACGGCGAGGATCCCATGGACCCCGGAGGCTACTTTATAGTCAACGGCTCGGAGAGGGTAATCATGACTCTGGAGGACCTGGCTCCCAACAAGATACTGGTCGAGTACAACCAGCGCTACGACGAGAATATCGAGGTGGCCAAGGTGTTCAGCCAGAGGCAGGGATACCGCTCTCTGGTCATCGTGGAGCGCGGCCGAAGGTCCATCCTGGAGGTCTCCTTCCCGTCGGTATCCGGCCGCCTCAACTTCATAACCCTGCTTCGCGCCCTGGGCATGGAGACGGATATGGACATCGTGAGGTCGGTTTCCGACAACCCGGAGATCATCAAGTTCATGCTGGAAAACCTGGAGGAAGCCGAGGTCTCGACCATGGACGAGGCCCTGGAGAAGATCGGCGTTCGCGTGGCTGCCGGCCAGGCCAAGGAGTACCAGAAGAAAAGGGCGGCCTACGTCCTGGACCGCTACCTTCTGCCCCATATCGGGGTAGAGGAGACCGATCGTTATCCTAAGGCGCTGTTCCTATCGCGCATGGCAGAAGCCTGCTTCGAGCTGGCTCTGGGGCACCGCGGCGAGGACGACAAGGACCACTACAGTAACAAGAGGCTGAAGCTGTCCGGAGACCTGATGGAGGATCTGTTCCGGGTGGCCTTCAACCGCCTGACCCGGGACATCAAGTACCAGCTGGAGCGGGCCTCCATGAGGAACCGGGACTTGAACGTGGTGACCACGGTTCGGGCCGACGTGCTCACCGAGAGGATGATCCATCCTCTGGCCACAGGCAACTGGGTTGGCGGCCGAACCGGGGTGTCTCAGCTGCTGGACCGGACCGACTACATGGCCACCTTGTCACACCTGCGAAGGGTGATCTCTCCCCTGTCCCGTTCCCAGCCCCACTTCGAGGCCCGAGATCTGCATGCCACCCAGTGGGGTCGGATCTGTCCTTCCGAGACTCCGGAGGGACCGAACTGCGGTCTGGTGAAGAACTTCGCCCAGGCGGTGGAGCTGTCCAAGGGTGTTGAGGATCATGAGGAAATCAAGAAAATTCTTCTCGACCTGGGCGTCGTCCCGGTAGGTGGTCGCGTTGCCTGAGGCCAGAGTTTACGTAAACGGCGAGATCGTCGGACATCACGACGATCCCCAGAAGCTGTTGGAGAACCTGAAGAAGCTGCGCCGATCCGGAAGCATCAGCAGCCAGGTGAACGTGGCTTACTTCGATGATACAAACGAGCTTTTCATAAACTCGGATTCCGGCCGGGCCAGAAGGCCGCTAATCGTCGCGGAGAACGGACGGGCGCTGGTAACCGAGGAACACGTGTCCAAGATCGAGCGGGGCGAGATAACCTTCGACGATCTGGTGAGGCTGGGCTTGGTCGAGTACGTGGACGCAGAAGAGGAGGAGAACAGCCTGATCGCCATCTGGGAGGACGATCTGACGCCTGAGCATACCCACCTGGAGCTGGACCCGTCTCTGATTCTGGGAATCGCCGCCGGCCTGGTCCCCTATCCCGAGCACAATGCTTCCCCCAGGAACACCATGGGCGCGGGCATGATCAAGCAGTGCCTGGGAATGTCCATGGCCAACATGAGGCTCCGGCCCGATACCAGAGGACATTATCTCAACTCTCCCCAGAAGTCCATCGTCCGGACCAAGACCTCTCCTTCCATCGGCTTCGACGACCGGCCCGCCGGCCAGAACTTCGTGGTGGCGGTCCTGGCCTATGAAGGCTATAACATTGAGGATGCGCTGGTTATGAACCGGGGCTCAATTCAACGGGGACTGGCGCGAAGCCACTTCTTCCGGGTTTCAGAGGCCGAGGAACGGAAGTACCCCGGCGGCCAGGAGGACAAGTTCGAGATCCCGGACGTAGAGGTGCGCGGAGCGCGCGGCTCGGAGGCCTATGACCAGCTGGACTCCGACGGCCTGGTAAACCCCAACGCCTATGTGGGGGCAAACGACGTCCTGATCGGCAAGACCAGCCCGCCCAGATTCCTGGAGGAGCCGTCTGAGTTCGGAATTACGCCCCAGCAGAGGCGCGAGACTTCGGTCACCATGCGGTCCAACGAAAAGGGCGTGGTGGATATGGTCATTTTGACCGAGTCCTCTAACGGCAACCGCCTGGCCAAGGTCAAGACCAGAGACCAGCGGATCCCGGAGCTGGGCGACAAGTTCGCCTCGCGGCACGGCCAGAAGGGAGTGCTGGGATTGATCGTGGCCCAGGAGGACATGCCCTTCACCGAGTCGGGCCTGGTTCCCGACCTGTTGCTGAACCCGCACGCCATTCCTTCTCGAATGACCGTCGGCCACGTGCTGGAGATGATCGGCGGAAAAGTCGGCTCCCTGGAAGGCCGTTTCATCGATGCCACTGCCTTCTTGGGCGAGGAGGAAAAAGACCTGCGGGGCGCATTGACCAAGTTCGGGTTCTCGCACACCGGTCGAGAGATACTCTACAACGGAGCCACCGGCGAGCAGATCATGGCCGACCTCTTCGTGGGCGTGATCCTCTACCAGAAGCTCTATCACATGGTGACCGGCAAGATGCACGCCCGGTCCCGCGGGCCGGTGCAGGTACTGACCCGCCAGCCCACCGAAGGACGGGCCCGCGAAGGCGGTCTCAGGTTCGGCGAGATGGAGAGGGATGTGCTGATCGCTCACGGAGCCGCTCTGGCCTTGAAGGAGCGGCTGGTGGACGAATCGGACAAGGTCATGGAGCTGGTGTGCAGCCACTGCGGAATGATCGCCATACACGACCGGAGAAGAAACGCGGACTTCTGTCCGGCATGCGGAGCCGACACCGAGATATACCCGGTGGAGATGAGCTACGCCTTCAAGCTGCTGCTGGATGAGATCAAGTCTCTGGGTGTGGCACCCAGATTGATGCTGGAGGACGCCGTTTAGGAGGTACACATGACGGTTCCTAAAAGAATTGGAAAGATACGATTTGGACTCATCTCGCCGCAGGAATTTCGTAAGATGAGCGTCGTCAAGATCATAACTGCAGATACCTACGACGACGACGGATTTCCCATCGAGATGGGGCTTATGGACCCCCGCCTGGGGGTAATCGATCCCGGCCTGCGCTGCAGGTCCTGCGGCGGCCGCCCCGGAGAGTGTCCGGGCCACTTCGGCCACATCGACCTGATCGCGCCGGTCATTCACGTGGGCTTTGCCAAGCTGATCAGAAAGCTGCTCCGGGCCATCTGTCGCGACTGCTCGAAGCTGATGCTTCTGGAAAAGGACAAGAAGATGTACCTGGAGCAGATCAAGACCCTGGAGCGCCTGGGCCAGCCCACCGACGATCTGGTGAACAAGGTCTTCTCTGAAGCTCGAAAGAACAAGACCTGTCCCCACTGCGGCGCACCGCAGAAGGAGATCAAGTTCGAGCGGCCGCTCTCATACATCGAGGACGGACATAAGCTAACACCATCCGATATACGGGACCGGTTCGAGAAGATCCCTGACGACGATATCGCCGTCATGGGCATGAACCCGGACACGGCCAGGCCGGAATGGATGATACTGACGGTTCTTCCCGTTCCGCCGGTGACCATGCGGCCCTCCATCACCCTAGAGTCCGGCCAGAGGAGCGAGGACGACCTGACTCACAAGCTGGTGGATATCATTCGCATCAACCAGCGGTTCCAGGAGAACCGCGAGGCAGGTGCCCCGCAGCTGATCATCGAGGACCTGTGGGAGCTGTTGCAGTACCACGTGACTACCTTTTTGGACAACACCGTCTCCGGAGTGCCGCCGGCCCGCCACCGCAGTGGCAGGCCCCTCAAGACCCTCTCTCAGAGGCTGAAGGGCAAGGAAGGACGGTTCAGAGGATCACTGTCAGGAAAGCGGGTCAACTTCAGCGCCAGGACGGTGATCTCTCCGGACCCCAACCTGAGCATAAACGAGGTGGGCGTGCCCATGGACATAGCCATGGAGCTCTCGGTGCCGATGGTGGCCAGCGCCAGAAACAAGGAGGTCGTCAAGACCTTTGTCGCCCGCGGCCCGGACAGGCACCCAGGAGTGAACTACGTCACCCGTGCCGATGGGCGCAGAGTCAAGGTCACCGACAAGAACGCCGAGGAGGTGGCCGGGCAGATAGATATCGGCTGGAGGATCGACCGCCAGCTGGCGGACGGCGACATTGTGCTCTTCAACCGGCAGCCGTCTCTTCACAGAATGTCCATCATGGCCCACCGGGTAAAGGTCATGCCCTACAAGACCTTCCGTCTGAACCCGTCGGTCTGTCCTCCGTACAACGCCGATTTCGACGGCGACGAGATGAACCTGCACGTCCCTCAGACCGAGGAGGCACGGGCAGAGGCCGAGATCCTGATGAGGGTGCAGGAGAACATCCTCTCTCCCAGGTTCGGCGGCCCGATCATCGGCGGAATTCACGACTATGTAACCGGCTCATTCCTCTTGACTCACGGCGAAAAGCCCATCTATCACAAGGACATGATGGAGATCGTCAAGAAGCTACAGCCCTCTGAGCTTCCCGAACCTCGGGGATACCTGGACGAAAAGCCCTACTGGACCGGAAAGCAGGTCTTCAGCATGATTCTTCCCAGGGGCCTGAACCTGAACTTCAAGGCCGATTTCTGCTACAACTGCGATGTCTGTCGCGGGGCAGAATGCGAGCACGATGCCTATGTGATCATCGAGGACGGCGAGCTGGTGCGCGGCACCATAGATGCCGAGGCCGTGGGGGCCTTCAAGGGCAAGATCACGGATAGGATAATAAAGCAGTTCAGCCCCTCGGTGGCAAGCGAGTTCCTGGACCGGATGACGCTTCTGGCTCTACGCGGCATCATGTACGCCGGATTCAGCTTCGGCATAGATGACGAGGACATCCCCCGGGAAGCTGCCGAACAGATCGCGGAGACCACGCGCGCCGCGCGGGAGAAGGTGCAGCAACTGATCGCCGCTTATAATGCAGGCGAGCTTGAGCCGCTCCCCGGCCGCACTCTGGACGAGACTTTGGAGATGAGGATCATGCAGACGCTGGGCAAAGCTCGAGACAGCACCGGCAAGATTGCGGGCCGTTACCTGGGGCTGGACAACTCCGGGGTGGTCATGGCCGTCTCCGGGGCTCGTGGAAGCATGCTCAACCTCACTCAAATGGCGGCCTGCGTCGGCCAGCAGTCCGTTCGAGGCGAGAGAATCAAGCGCGGCTACGCCGGAAGAACCCTTCCTCACTTCAGGAGGGGTGACCTTGGTGCGGAAGCTCATGGATTTGTCGAGTCCAGCTACAAACACGGGCTGACCCCAACGGAGTTCTTCTTCCACGCCATCGGTGGAAGGGAAGGTCTGGTGGACACGGCCATCAGGACGTCACAGAGTGGCTACTTGCAGCGCCGGCTGGTCAACGCGCTGCAGGACCTGGAAGTTAAGTACGACGGAACGGTCAAAGAGACCAGGGGCATGATTGTGCAGTTCCAGTACGGAGAAGACGGTGTGGACGCATCCCGTCGCGATTACGCCAGCGTGGATAACGTAAAACGCATAATCAAGAACGTCCTGGCCAAGGAGGAGCAGATATGAGCCTCACCGGTAAGGACGTTGCAGACCGTCTGGAGGCCCTGCATCTTCCCCACAACATACGGGAGACCATGCGCTCTGAGCTTTCTAGCGTGGAGCTGTCCGAAGAGCAGCTTGAGGCCATCGTCTCTCAGGTGGAAGAGGATTACCGGCACTCGATGGTAGAGCCATGCGAGGCGGTGGGAGTGGTGGCGGCTCAGTCCATAGGAGAGCCCGGAACTCAGATGACCATGAGAACTTTTCACTATGCCGGAGTGGCGGAGATCAACGTAACCCTGGGACTTCCCCGCTTAATCGAGATCGTGGATGCGCGGAAAATCCCGTCCACCCCCACCATGACCATCCGGCTGACCGAAGAGTATGCTCACGATCGTGACCTGGCGCGGGAGGTGGCCTGGGCCATAGAGTCCACATCACTCCTTCATCTGGGCTCCATTGCCACCGACCTCGCTGAGATGAACGTGATAATCGAGCTGAATCCATCCGCCATGGAGCAGCGGAAGATCACAGTCGAAGAGGTGGCAGACAGTCTTCGTGAGGAGACGGGGCTGGCCGTCGATCAGAAGGACGGTTCTCTGGTCATGGCACCGGAGGAGCCCAGCTATCGCGATCTTCTTCAACTGGTGGAAAAGATCAAGAAGATCTCCCTCAAGGGTGTCGAAGGGATTAAGCGGGTGGTGATCCGCAAAGAAGGTGAGGAGTACATCCTCTACACCGAGGGCTCATCGCTCCGGAAGGTCATGGAGTTCGAGGGCGTGAGCCCTGGCCGGACCAAGACCAACAATATAAATGAGATAGGCGAGGTGCTGGGCATCGAAGCGGCCAGAAACGCCATAATCAACGAGGCCACAGACACCTTGCGAGAACAGGGTCTCTCGGTGGACGTGCGGCATATCATGCTGGTAGCGGACATCATGACCGTGGACGGCGAAGTAAAACAGATCGGCAGACACGGAGTCTCGGGCGAAAAGGCATCCGTCCTTGCCAGAGCGGCCTTCGAGGTTACCGTAAATCACATACTGGATGCTGCGGTTCGCGGCGATGTGGATGATCTCAAAGGTGTGACTGAAAACGTCATAGTGGGACAGCCGATACAGCTTGGCACAGGCGACGTTAAGCTTGTGGCCAGAAGATGAGGTAAAACAATGATAAATGTAGACAGAGCACTCAGGAGTTCAATTAGAACAGGAAACGTGGTGCTAGGATCTAACAGGACAATCGAAGCGGGGCAAAACGGAGAGGCTAAGCTGATAATATACGCGGTTGATTGTCCCCAGGAAGTGCGCGCGCAGCTCGAATCCGTGGAAGTACCGGTCTTCGGTTACCAGGGTCTGGGCAAGGATCTCGGATCTGCCTGTGGAAAACCGTTCTCTGTGGCAACCTTGGCTGTAATCGAGCCGGGTGACTCAGAGATCATGGCGCTGCTGCGGGAGATCCGGGGTGTTGAGGCATGAGCGAGTTCAAGCTCACCACCGAGGGAATAAGATACATCGCACTGTTCGAGAGCTTGACCGGCGGGATGGCCAGGGATTGCATCGTTGACGAGGACAACGATCGCATTATCTTCGTTATAAAGAAGGGGGATATGGGGGCGGCCATCGGCCGAAAGGGCTCCAATATAAATAGAGTGAAGAAATCCGTGGGAAAACAGATCGAGATCGTCGAGTACAGCGATGATGTGAAGGAGTTCCTGGAGAACCTCTTCCAGCCGGCTTCCATCAAGAACGTGATGGTTGTAAACAAGAATAATAAGCGATTGGCTTATGTAGAGGTAGCAAATAAGGACAAGGGCATTGCCATCGGCAGGGACGGCCGCAACATATTAAAAGCCAAGATGCTGGCACAGAGGCATCATGGCGTGGATGACATCATAATTCAGTAGCCGTCGGGCCGGGTCATGATTACTAAGGTGAAATGAATGGGAAATGGAATGTATGCAGCCAGGAAACTGGAGCGTGATAGGAAAAATCTGAGGTGGAGCGATCCTCAATATATCCGGCGCGCATCTGGAACCAAGATCAAGGCAGATCCGTTGGGTGGAGCGCCTCTGGGGCGGGGCATAGTTCTGGAGAAAGTGGGTATCGAGGCCAAGCAGCCCAACTCCGCCATTAGAAAGGCGGTGAGGATTCAGCTGATCAAGAACGGCCGTCAGGTAACTGCCTTCTGTCCAGGAGACGGTGCCATCAATTTCATAGACGAGCACGATGAGGTGACCATTGACCGCATCGGCGGCAGAATGGGCAGGTCAATGGGAGACATTCCCGGCGTGCGTTTCAAGGTCATCGCGGTCAATAACGTGTCCTTGCTGGAACTGGTAAAGGGCAGAAGAGAGAAGCCTGTAAGGTGAGTGGGATGAAGGTATTTGGAAAGTGGGACCCGACAGAGGTGGAGGTTGCAGATCTGAGCGTCAAGGGCTACATGAATCTGACTCCCCATGCCGTTATGCATTCCAGCGGCAGGCACGCCAAGCAGCAGTTCAAGAAGTCGGAGCAGCACATCGTCGAGCGCCTGGTCAACAAGATGATGAGAAAGGAGAGGAACACCGGCCGGAAGATGAAGGCCTACTCCATAGTCGAGGACGCGTTCGACATCGTTAACAGGAGGACCAAGGAGAACCCCCTGAACGTTCTGGCCAAGGCTATCTCCAATGCCGGCCCCAGAGAAGAGGTAGTTCGTCTCAAGTACGGCGGCATCACCGTTCCCAAGGCCGTTGATACTTCTCCACAGAGGCGTGTCGATATCGCTCTGATGTTTATAGCCAAGGGTGCCCGCGAAGCATCCTTTAAGAAGACCAAGTCAGCAGCAGCGGCCCTGGCAGATGAGATCATCTCTGCGGCCAACTACGACGTGAAGAGCTACGCCATAAACCACAAGGACAGCGTGGAGCGCGTGGCCAAGGCAGCCAGGTAAATTCTATCTGGCAATCGTTCCTTTTTTTGGGCACTGATCCCTGAAGCCGCTCTTGGGATTTGCGTACTCCACGGTAGGTGTCAGCGTTCTCTTTGTGAGAATATTTTAAAGGCCGGGCAATTTATTTAAATCCTGCCGACTACTAAACTATAAAAAGCATATTATATTATTATCGACGAATTGCGTATTATCTCGTTACCTTTTTAAGAGCGTAGAAATATATCATTTAATCGATATAGTTTCAGAGTTTGAAATAAATAAAAGAGGTTAAACATGGATATGAATAAAATTCGAAATTTATCCTCAGTTCTGTTCGTGTTTTTAATCCTTGCCGGAACAACGGTTGCTCTTCCGTTCTCAATAGGCTCCGGCGATAAGGATGAATATAAATTCATTGTGGGCTCTCCTGGCGAGATCTACGTGCGGGTAACCTGGACCGGGACCGCCAGCAACCTCGATCTGATACTCAACGGACCCGGCCAGGTGAGCAACTACGCGAGACAGTACGGCTCCAGCCCGCTGGAACTCAGATATACAGTTACCAGCGCCGATATTAAGAAAGGAATGACCTGGAAGATCGGTATCTGGAATTTCGGAAGCGGGACTGCGGATGGCGATATAAGTTTGGAGTCACTGGGCTATCCATTTGCTTTGGGCTACACCTCGGCAGATGACATTGAAATCTATTTCGACGTTATAAGCCCCGGCCTGATCAGCACTCGAGCTTCCTGGTCGGGTTCCATGAATGATATGGACCTAAGCTTAAACGGACCCGGCAATTTCGGAACGCACGCGCTCGGCCCCAGTCCGCTGGGAAGGAGCTATATGGTTACCAACTCCGACCTCAGCAAAGGGAAGATGTGGTACGTCTCCCTAGATAATCACGAAGTGGGTCAGTGGAGCACAGCCAGCGGGACGCTTCATTTAGTATATCCCGGAGAATGCAGCTGGACGGGCACTTGGAATACCAATTTCGGAAAGATGGTTCTGGTGCAATCGGGCTCCCAGGTGACAGGCACTTATACACACGACCAAGGGCGGATCGTGGGAACGGTTTTCGGAAACAAGCTAACCGGAACCTGGTCCGAGGCCCCGTCTTACAGTCCCACGCAGGATGCCGGCAGCATGCAGCTCGTCATGTCCGAGGACGGCAACTCGTTTAGCGGCTATTGGATGTATGGCTATGATAAGGCACGATGGGATGGAGATTGGACCGGCACCAGGGCCCTGGGAAGCCAAGATCTTCGCCCAAGCGGATCAGGCATATTCGGATAGCCCTGGTCATGGAGATGGTTGTGCTGCCAGTTTTCCGTGAATATCCGGATGATAATACCGAAGATCATCCGGCAGCAGGGACTGTGAGAGACCTGCCGAATATATCCCGGAGGGTCGATTGGGAGGTCGGGAAAAGCCCGGCCACTCAATCCATGCTCAGTCAATATTTCGTGATAGCTCAGAGAGCCGGGTTATCATCCAGCTGGTGAGAAAGCCCGCCAGGAAGCAGACGAACATGGTGGAAAAGCTCTGGCTGGTCGAGCCCACGTTGAAGGCGATCAGACCCGAGCTGAAGAGCAGATAGGCCATGAAGCCGAAGATCAGGGAGAGGAGCGGAATGGCCATGTACCACACCCGTTTGTACCTGGTGGCCAGCCCGTCCCGGCGCAGGTCGTCCACCATCCCGGTGAGGATCTGGGCCGAGGCTCCCAGCCCCGCGAAGAACGACGACCACAGGGGAACCTCCAGGATGGCAGCATTGGGGAAGCGGTATATCAGGTAGCAGAAAAGAAAGGCGGAGGTCACCCCAAAGGCCACGGCATAAAGCCCGTAGAGCTTGAAGAAGTAGGATATGGTCCTGGGGCTGTGCAGCCGCAGGCCTTTTATGTTCAGCTTGGACTCGTTTATGGCGGACGTCAGCTCGTACTTGCAGCGGTCGTAGTAGAGAAAGGCCTCGCTCATGTTCCCTTTGTTGAGTTCTTTTAAGGCCAGAACGTAGAAATCATAGCTGCTTCGAATCTCGATAGAGCTGCGGTGAGCTGCCTCTAGCATGTGGCTCAGCCGGTGCAGATCCCTTTCCAGATCTGAGGGTGACGGAAAAAAAGGCTCTCTCTTAAATTCCACAATAACATTACTTACTAAATTCATATAAATAGTTTTTCGCTAACAGCCGGACTATATTTCAGTAAGATAAGTATGCCAATCTATTAAAATGGCCGGAGCTGTGGCAAATATTTTATACATTCTCACGACCCTCAGGCTGCAAGAAAATTAATATGGATTAGATATCTTGATAGTCATATTAATACTTGCCAGAAAACAACATCAATAGGCACTACATTTGTTAGCTCAGGATGTTGCCACTTGAGCGGCTACCAGATCGGGGAAGGATCCCGGATAGTTCCGGGATAGTTCCGGGATAGTTCCGGGATAGTTCCGGGATAGTTCTGGGATATGTTTGGGACATGTTTGGGACATGTTTGGGACATGTTTGGGACATGTTTGGGACATGTTTGGGATATGTTTGGGATATGTCTGGGATGGATCCGGGATGGATCTGGATATCTCTGGCAGCATTCAAACATCCAATTGATGACCATCATCCATTCATCCAAGAATCGAAGGCCGGACAGGGACGGCAATCACGCTTTAATACTTCATGAGATTATTATAGTCCATGCCCGGAAGTGAGATCTTCTGTCCCTATTGCGAAACGGAAACAGAGCACACGATCATTAAATCGGGACAGGAGACGCTGGTGAAATGCGCGGAATGCGAAACGGTTCATCCAATGCAGAGGGAACGGGAGAAGCTGGCTCAGATCCGGGTGATCGTTAACCGAGGGGGAACCTCGCAGCCCTATTACATCACGATCCCGGCTCAGGAGATGCTCAAGGTAGGAGATGAGCTGGTTGTGGATGACGAGGAGAGGGGGGTAGTCCTGGCCAAGATCACCTCCATCGAGACCGAAAAAAGGGTACAAATCTCCTCTGCAGGCCTGATAAAGACGGCCTGGGCCCGGGCAATCGACGACGTGGATTTGAGGGTTTCGGTTTACCGCAGAGGTCTGACCCGGTCCCTGAAGGCATCTGTTCCCGGAGACGAGGTATTCGAGGTGGGCCAGATGAGGGAGATGGAGGGGCTGAAGTTTCGGATTGTCAAGATCAAGCTGCGGGATGAGGGCTTCGCTCAAACGGCAGCAGCAAAAGACATAGTCAGGGTGTGGGGGAGGGCGCAATGAGAAAAGAGCAGCTTTTGGAAGGCATGAAGGGGCGCATAAATCCCCGGGTGATCGAGGCGATGGAAAAGGTGCCGCGCGAGCTCTTCCTGCCCGAGGCTCTGGCCTCTCGGGCCTACGACGACACCCCACTTCCCATCGGCTACGGCCAGACCATCTCCGCCCCTCACATGGTGGCCATAATGTGCGATCTACTGGACCTGGGGGAGGGAATGCAGGTCCTGGAGGTGGGTGGAGGAAGCGGCTATCATGCGGCGGTCATGGCCCAGCTTATCGGCCCTGAAGGGCGCGTCTATTCGGTGGAGCGGATTCCTGAACTTCGCAGCTGGGCCCAGGAAAATTTGAGGCGGGCCGGCATAAAGAACGTGATCCTGGTCGAGGGAGACGGCAGCCTGGGGCTTGAGAAGCATGCGCCCTACGACCGCATAAGCGTGGCCGCCACCGCACCTCATGTCCCCGAGTCGCTCAAGGCCCAGCTGAAGACCGGTGGAAAGATGGTTATACCGGTAGGAATTGGATATCAAGAGCTGCTGCTGGTGACCCGTAAGGACGGCTTTGTGGTCGAGGAGATGATGGGCGTGGCCTTCGTTCCTCTGATCGGCGAGCAGGGCTTCCGGGAGCCGGGCCGGTAATTAAGAGCAGGCCATAAATACTCTTTTAGCGTGATATCCCGCGAGAGTGCAGATGAAAATGAAGCCCGTTGCCATCGTAATCATGGACGGCTTCGGCATCAGCTCTGAGCTGAAGGGCAATGCCGTGGCCAGTGCGAGAAAGCCGCATCTGGATCAAATCTGGCAGAACTATCCCACCACCACCATCGCCGCGTCCGGGCTGGCGGTGGGACTGCCCGAGGGACAGATGGGAAACTCTGAGGTAGGCCATCTGAACCTTGGTGGCGGAAGGATCGTTTACCAGGATTACACCAGGATCAGCCTGGCGGTGGAGGACGGAAGTCTCTCTCAGAACGAGGTCTTGCAGGAGGCCATGAAAGGAGCCAAAGATAGCAAGCTGCACCTCCTGGGTCTGCTCTCAGGCGGCGGAGTGCACAGCCACATCGACCATCTCTTCGCCCTCCTCGAGATGGCCCGGAAGATGAAGCTTGACCGGGTCTACGTTCATGCCGTCCTCGATGGAAGAGACGTTCCCCCAAAAAGCGCTCTCATCTACTTCCAGGCTCTGGAAGAGAAGATGAGAAAGCTGAACCTCGGCCGGGTAGCGACGGTCTCCGGCCGCTACTACACCATGGACCGTGACCGGCGCTGGGAGCGGATAGAGATAGCTTATCGCTGTCTAGCCGAAGGCCGGGGTTATGAGGCAAAAAGCGCAAAGGAGGCCGTGGAGGCAGGCTATCGGAGGGGGGAAAGCGATGAGTTCCTCAAGCCCACGGTTGTCGATCCGAAGGGCCTGGTAGAAGACGGCGACAGCGTGATCTTCTTCAACTTCAGGCCGGACCGGGCCCGTGAGATCACCAGGGTCTTTGTTGATCCGGGCTTCAAGGAGTTTCCCCGGAGGCAGCCGTCGGTCAGGTTCACCTGCATGACCCAGTACGACGCCACTCTGGATGTTCCGGTGGCCTTCCCGCCGCACAACCTGAGCGATACCCTCGGCGAGACGGTGGCACGTGCGGGCCTGTCTCAGCTTCGCATCGCTGAGACGGAGAAGTACGCCCATGTCACCTACTTCTTCAACGGCGGCCGTGAGGCTCCCAACCCCGGCGAGGACCGGGTGCTGGTCCCATCTCCCAAGGTTGCCACCTACGATCTCAAGCCCGAGATGAGCGCCTATGAGGTGACCGATCAGGCGGTAGAGCGAATTGCCAGCGGAAAGTATGACCTGGTGGTGCTCAACTTCGCCAACCCGGATATGGTTGGGCATACCGGCAAATTTGAGTCCGCAGTCTCGGCCGTTGAGGCAGTTGACTCATGTGTAGGCCGGGTGGTGGATGCGGTATTAAAGCAAGGCGGCGCAGTCCTCCTGACCGCCGATCACGGCAACGCCGAGCAGATGCAGGATGAAAAGACCGGCCAGCCTCACACCGCCCATACCACCAATCCGGTCCCCTTCTCGCTCATAGGCCGGGGCTATGAGACCAGCCGGCTGAGGGATGATGGAATTCTGGCCGATGTAGCTCCCACTGCGCTGCTGCTGATGGGAATTGCCAGTCCCGAGGCCATGACCGGCAGATCTCTGATTATGGCGAAAGAACCATGAGAAAACGCATCGAACGCTTCCGGGAATATCTAGAGGTGAGCCGGGCCCATGAGATAGCCCGGCGGCTGTTCGTGATGAACGCCTTCGATGGAGCCCTGACCATCATGGGAGTGGTAATTGGAGCTCACTTCTCTGGAGTCTCAAATCCTCATATCGTGATCACCGCAGGAATCGGCGGCGCTGTAGCCATGGGGATCTCGGGGATCTCCGGTGCCTATCTGGCGGAGCGGGCGGAGAGGAAGAGAGATCTCAAGAAGCTGGAGATGGCCATGCTCTGCAAGCTCGATAACACTGATTTTGCTCGCGCCTCCGAGTTTGCCTCCTTTGTGGTGGCCTTTGTGGACGGGATCAGTCCGGCCATCAGTGCCTCCGTCCTGGTGATGCCCTATATCATGGTTCCCAGGATCAGCATGGATAACGCCTTTTACCTATCGTTGTTCCTGGGGCTTTGCGTTCTTTTCACCCTGGGGCTGTTCCTGGCCAGGATTAGCGATGAGAGGCCTGTCGTTTCAGGAATACAGATGATAATTATTGGAATAATCACCATCGTAATTGTGAGCCTGCTGGCCCTATAACCACAGAAGCATTTATAGGCCCTCAGGGCAAAATTTGCCGTTGGGTGAGATGATGCCAAAAGAATGCCCCTCTCCGGATACCGCTTATCTGCTGGATGTGCTAAGGGACTTAATAGCGTTTGAAACCGTGGCTCCTCCGGGAAGCCATTATCAGGAGGTGGTGGACTATGTGCTCTCCATCTTCAAGTCCATGGGCTTTGAGACCGAGAAACTGGTCATGCCCCAGGAGGTTTTTCAGTCCAGGTGCGAGGACTCGCGCCTGGTGGGCGATAGGGTGAACATGACCGCCCGATTGGACGTGGGGGCACAGGAGACCGTGGCGATCTACGCCCATCTGGACGTGGTTCCGGCCGGAAGCGGCTGGTCTACCGACCCCTTCCAGATGGTTAAGAAGAACGGCCGGGTCTACGGCCGGGGAGTATCGGACTGCAAGGGATCGGTGGGGAGTTTGATTGCCGCGCTCAAGGCCCTTCTGGACAGCGGCCGCCGGCCCAGGTACAACCTTCTGGTCCTGCTGACCACAGACGAGGAAGTGGGAGGATACTCCGGCCTCTGCTATTTGACTGACATTGGCCTGGTGAAGGGAGACTGCATGCTGTGTATGGACGGATTCTCGGACGATCTGGTCATAGGCAGCAACGGCATCATAACCTGGGAGGCAACCGTTCACGGCATATCGGCCCACAGCGGCAGCAGCTTCCTGGGGGTCAATGCAGTCGAAAAATCGGTGCCCGTGATGAAGGCGGTACTGGCGCTCAAAAAGGAAGTGCAATCCAGGCGTTCGTCCCTTGCCGCCAACTCCTCGCTGGAGGCGGTAGGAGTGAAGAACCTGACCGCCATTCTAAACATAAATATGATCCACGGCGGCATCAAGGAGAACATAGTTCCGGACAAATGCGTCCTCCGGGGAGATCGCCGGGTCATTCCGGAGGAGACCATGGACGAAGCCATGGAGGAGATGGCCAGGGCCATAGGGTCGCAGGATGCGGACCTCAAGTTCTTCCCCGGCTATCCGCCCATGCACATGAACCCGGATCACCCCTGGATTGCAGAGGTGCGAGAGGCGGTGAAGAGGGGCATGGGGTTCTTGCCCCGCCTGTCCGGCTCTCAGGGGAGCCTGGACCAGGCCTATGCCACTGAGAAGACCGGCATTCCCACGGCGGTTTACGGCGTGGGAAGGCAGATGGAGAGCAACATCCACGGGCCGAACGAGAACGTGCGGATCACCGATCTGGAAGGATTTGCTCGATTCTTGATAGAGCTGCTGGCCGAAGAATGAAGGTTGTCGCCATAGTCGGGACCAAGAAGACCGGCAAGACCACGGTAGCAAGGGCCCTGGTCTCCTCTCTGGCCAGGCACGGACGCGTGGGGACCGTTAAGAACATGGAGCAGCATCCCGTCGACCAGGGGGACACCAGGCGGCATTTCGAGGCCGGGGCCACCGAGGTCATAGGCCTTGGCGACGCCCGGCTGAAGGTCACCCGGGAGAGGGGTGACCTCGCCTCGGCCCTGGCGGAGCTGGAGGCGGACGGGATGAACTTCGTGGTGGTGGAAGGCTTCAAGCACAGCGATCTGCCCAAGATCGCGCTTGGAAATCTGGATGTTCCCCACACTTTGAGGAAGATCGACCTCTCCCAGCTCGACGATCGGCTGGTCGCGGAGCTGACCGAGCTGGTTCTTGGCCTGGAGGATTACCGCTCGCCTGTCGGTATGGAGCGGCATCCTACCTAGCGTTCTTTTCTCTTTGCAATATATAAATCCTATAATATGTTATCAATAATTTATTATTTTGTAGTGCATATATTATTTTTCGTCTTTTGTCGAATTAACCCTTGCCGGAATCATTGTTAATTTAGTTGGATTATAACCTATCCATTAAACCCTTTCTGGAAATTACTTTGCTATAAATTGAATAAATAGACGACTCCATAACTGAATAAGCTTTTTTCGGCCATATCGACATATTTTTAAGCCCCGGAACTATTCCCTGTGCGGGGAGAGGTTTTGCAGGTTCAGGCATTGGCACTATTAGCCGTGGTTGTGTATCTGGGAACCGCGGTCTGTGCGGATTATGTCTTCGAGAGCCTGACCGTCAAAGGAGTCGGATACCAGAGCCATGAGGTCTTCGGTGAGACCGCCTCCGGCGACAGCGGCCAGAAGCTGTCTCAGAGGACCCAGGGCTCCGGAAGCGCCTACGGCCGCACCACCTTCGAGCTGGACGCGAGCCTGAACTCAATCAACTTCACTCAGGCCGCGGAGTTCGAGTACTTCCCGGTCAGCTACCAGACCGGGACCTACGACCGCAAATGGCGGGACCAGCTGTGTGTCAAGAACTACGACATCGGAGCGGTGATGACTGAGTCCTACGATCGCGCCGAGCACCTGCAGAAGGACACCGAGGTCCGGTCCATCGGAAACGACACCAGATTTGCGCTGCAAGCCCAGCTCAGCTCCGATGTGATCGGCGTCGCCCACATCGGTTGGAGATCCATTAAGACTGAGCCGGAAAGCCACGGACGCTATCTCCAGATAGGAGGAAGCCGGGAGGATTTGACAGGAGTCTTCTCGGTGGACAAGTACATCGAGCTTCTGCTCAACACCTCGCAGGCGGAGGAGGAGACGGACTGGCTGAGGTGCACCTGAGATCTCTGCCGATAGTTGTGCTGGCGGCCTTATTCCGGGATGAGAAAGATCCTGTTGCGGAATGGAAAAGTTCAACAATAAGAACCTACAATCCCTTTTCGTAGGAGATGATTCACTATGGCTGATTGCGAATTGTGTCTGCGTGCCAGGCCAACTCTTTACCCCATAAAAGCCCCGGTTCACAGCCTGAGCTATCCGGAAGGAGCGTACAAGGGAGTTTGCGACATCTGTCTCGAGCACCTGGAGAAGGCCTGGGAGGAGCGCTTTGGTCCCAAGCCGGAAGCAAAGAAGTAAGGTGGTCATAGCTCCCTGAAGAAATCTTTTTTTAAAAGTCACAACTCTTGAGACGCCCGCTTCGCGCATGAGTTGAAGCTGAAATGATGATGCATAAGGCCGAAAAGACGGCACTGGTGCTGCTTCTAATGGCCCTGGGAACGCTGGCGGTGGCCAACTGGGCCTTCCCGGCCGATGAGACACCGTCCCCTTCCGATCAGGACGCCCGGACGTCTGTAGAGGGAACCGTCCTCAAGGTCACGCCCACCAAGACCGGGGGCCATCTGATCTTGCGCCTGGACACAACTCCGCTCTCGATCTTCATCCCCCGAGAGGCAGGGGCTGCGAGAGTGCAGAGCGCTGTCCACAAAGGAGCAAGAGTCCGGGTCGTCGGCGAGCTGGCCGATTTTGGGGAAGATAAGGAGATCAAGGTGAGCCGGGCAGAAGACGTCGAAGTACTGGGCTCTTGAAGCGATGGTCTGAGCCATTCTGCCCGCGGTTCCTGATTGGAGAATCAAATCCCGGAGATCAGAAAATGAAGATCATAACGCTGCTATCCGATTTCGGCTCATTTTATCCCGCCCAGATGAAGGGCGTGATCCTGAGCCGGATTCGGGATGTGACCCTGGTGGACGTCTCCCACGACCTCCCTCCCCAGGATATCACGGCAGGAGCATTCGTCCTCATGTCCTCGGCGCGGTACTTTCCGCCCGGCACCGTTCATCTGGCGGTGGTCGATCCGGGCGTGGGAACGGAGAGGCTGGGAATTGCTGTCGAGAGCGGAGGCCATCTCCTGGTGGGCCCGGATAACGGCCTTCTCATTCCGGCTGCCCGGTCCCTGGGAAGCCCCAGGGCCTTCGAGATCTCCTGCCATTTGGACCGGGTCTCCAGCACTTTCCACGGACGGGACGTCTTCGCTCCTGCTGCCGCCATGCTGGCCGCAGGATGCCTGCCCTCCGATCTCGGGCCGGAGGTCTCCCCGGTAGACCTGGACTTCGGGGATCCTATGTATAGCGAGCGCGGAATTGAGGCCCGGATCATCTACGTGGACCGCTTCGGCAACCTGATCACCAACATGAGATCACTTCCCGAAGGCGATCTGTGCCTGAACGGGAGACGCCTGCGAAGGCAGAGAACCTACGCAGAGGCCGGCGGGATCGAACCTCTTATAACTATTGGCAGCCATGGGTTTGCGGAAATTGCGGTAAACCTGGGAAACGCCTCCCTAGCCTTCGGCCTGAAATCCGGCGACCGCATTTCTCTGGGAGAGATTTGAATTGTTTGGAATTGAATTCGTGCCTGCCGATCCCGTTCTCAAGATCGGCTACCTGGCCAAGCTGGCCGAGGATGCCGGCTTTGAAACCATCTGGATCACCGACCACTACAACAACCGCGATGTCTACAGCACCTTGGCGGTCCTGTCGATACTCACCAGCAAGGTCAAGCTGGGAACCGGAGTCACCAACCCATATACGCGAAACGTGGCCGTTACCGCCTCCAGCATCGCCTCCATAAACGAGCTGTCCGGTGGCCGGGCCATACTGGGGATAGGTCCGGGCGACAAGGCCACCTTCGACAAGATGGGCATCAACTGGGACAAACCCCTGACCCGGGTCAAGGAGTCTGTCGCTGCAGTCAGGGCGTTTCTCTCTAAGCAGCAGGTGAACCAGGCCGGATTCCAGGGTGCCCAGCTAGCATTCTCTGCCGGCAAGATCCCCATCTACATCGGCGCTCAGGGCCCAAAGATGCTGGAGCTGGCCGGAGCTGTGGGCGACGGAGTGCTCATCAACGCCTCCCACCCTGACGACTTCAAGTATGCCGTGCCGGTGATAAAACAGGGGGCGAAGAAGGCGGGGCGCAATCCTGAGGACGTGGCGATCTGCGCTTATGCCAGCTTTTCCGCCGACAAGAACCCGGCCAAGGCTGTGGAGGCCGCCAAGATCGTAGTGGCCTTCATCGTGGCCGGCTCTCCCGAGAACGTGTTGGAGAGGCACAGCATCTCCGCTGATGAAGCAGGATCAGTCTCCGCAGCTCTTGCCAAGTTCGACTTCGGATCGGCCATGGCCGCCGTTACCCCGGGAATGGTCGAGGCCTTCTCGATCTCTGGAACTCCGGCCGACTGCAAGGCGCGGGTTGACGAACTCCTGGCGACAGGCGTCACCCAGATCGTGGCCGGATCGCCCATCGGTCCGGACAAGGAGCGGTCAATCAAGCTGATCGGCAAACAGATAATTGGAAAATAGGATCGGAAAAAGGCGGCAGGACATGAGAGGGCTTTACATCGGGCGCTTCCAGCCCTTTCACCTGGGACACCAGGCGGTGCTGGAAAGGATCGCAGATGAGGTGGACGAGGTGGTGATAGTGATAGGAAGCGCCCAGGAGAGCCACACTCCTGAAAATCCCTTCACCGCCGGAGAGAGGATCGACATGATTCACGGAGCGCTGCAGGCTCTGCGAGACAGATGTCTGGTGGTGCCCCTGGCGGACATAAAGCGCAATGCAGTATGGGTAGATCACGTCCGCTCCATGGCACCCAGCTTCGAAATAGTCTATACCAACAACCCTCTGGTAATGCAGCTCTTTGGTGAGGAAGGGCTTGATGTGCGAAAACCTCCCATGTACCGCCGGGACATCTATTCAGGAACCGCCATCAGAAAGCTGATGCTCTCCGGAGGAGACTGGCAGGCGCTGGTGCCTGACGCGGTGGCCCTGGTAATAGACCGTATTCGGGGGATAGAGCGCCTGACCAACATCAGCCAGAGCGATTATTCCTCTCTGTGATGCGGATTAATAGAACTTCTTGATGTAGTGTTAGATGGAGTGGTTGCCAGAAGAGGAGATTGCAGGAGGTAGGTAACGGATCGGCAGCCACCCCTTGCGATATACGCTTTTATACAAAAATAAATAGTTTTCGATTGTTCTTTGGTTGGTATGAAAGCGTCAGAGCAGCTTTGGCCTGCCCTGTAATACTGCGCCCTCTCGCCCCGGCGCTGACGGCAATTTGGCAACCGGGGTGGATTGGTGACGGTTCCTGTTCCGGCGGTTCCTGTTCCGAAAAAGTATTTAGGCTTGGATGATCACGTAAGGCCGCGGTGAGAGCAATTCTCTGTAAGCGTCGGGGGTCTGGGATTTGAGCGGCCCTCTCTGGGTTGTCTCCTTCATAGGCAAGGATCGGCCGGGGCTGATTCGCGATATACTGGAAGAGCCCGCAGCCAGGCTGGTCAATATCGTCGACATGGACCAGAAGATGATGCAGGGGATACTGGTCATGACCGTGGTGGCCGATTTCAGCGAATCTCGCATCGAACCCGAGGAGCTTGAGAAGTGGTTTTCGGAGAATCGCGATCGCCTGGGGGTTGAGGCTCGTTTCCTGCCGCTGGAGCAATACCGGACCAAACGCCGCTCTCGCAAGAATCTCTATGTAGTGACCATTCTGGCCCGGGACCGGGTGGGAATCATCTACGATGTGGCAGCGCTTGCCGCTCGCAAGAACATCAACATCGAGAGGGCTTCGGTCACCGCACGGGGCGATCTGATATCCATTGAGTTCACCATGGACTTTGCGGACTGCAGCGTCGAGTCCTGCAAGGATGACCTGAAGAGGGAATGTGAATCCCTGGGCCTGGACGTGGTGGTGCAGGAGCTGGGCCGGTCCCAGAAGGAGAAACGCTTGATAGTCTTCGATATGGACATGACCATCGTCGACTTCGAGATCATCAACAAGCTGGCCAGCTTTGCCGGTGTGGACGAGGAGGTGCGCTCGATCACCGAGAGGGCCATGAATGGAGAGATCGACTTCCAGGAATCGCTCCGCCAGAGGGTGAGGCTGCTCAAAGGCATGCCGGTCTCCACCCTGGAGGCCATCGCCGGCGACCTGCAGCTCACTCCCCGATGTGAAGAGCTGATACACCACCTGAAGGAGGTGGGCTACAAGATCGCCCTGATCAGCGGCGGCTTCACCTATTTCACAGACGTCCTGAAGGAGCAGCTGGGCTTTGACTACGCCTTTGCCAACGTGCTGGAGATCGAGAACGGGGTTCTGACCGGCGAGGTGAAAGGGGATATCATCGATGCCGAGGCCAAGGGGCGCATAATTTTCAAGCTGGCCGAGCTGGAGAGGATCCGGCCCGAAAATATCGTGGCGGTTGGAGACGGGGCCAACGACTGCCTGATGATCAAGAATGCCGGGCTCGGTGTGGCCTTCAATGCCAAGGCCATACTGAAGCGGGCATCGGACGGCACCATATCCCGGGATAACCTTATAGGGCTTTTAAACGTGCTGGGGATAGCGGATAGCGTAAACGACACGCGCTAATCAGACCGGAGAACCGTCTCCTCTGGTTGCTCTGGGCCGTCAATTCAACTATCGCAGACAGTTGCCGTCCCTCGCCGGGAGTCCAATCCCCTATTCGGGGCGCGATAGCCACGGATGCGGGATAAAAACGGACTACTGAAAAAGCATTTATACTTGTTTTGGCGTAAGGGTTCTGGTTTGTTCCTTATCATCTTGGAGGATTGAAGAATTTGACAACAGTTTACGACGTGCCTCCCCATGACCTGATAACGGCAGTAGCTCAGGAGTTGAAAGCAGCAGGCAAGGTTCAGCCACCTGAGTGGTCTTTGTACGCAAAGACCGGGGTGCACAAGGAGATGCCGCCAACCAATCCGGATTGGTGGTATGTGCGGTGCGCATCTATTCTGCGCAGAATCTATATCGATGGGCCTATCGGCGTTTCCCGTCTTCGGAGTTACTACGGCGGAAAGCACCGAAAGCCGGTCCGCACGGCGGGCTTTGCCAAGGGCAGCGGCTCCATTGTGAGAGAGGCTCTGCAGCAGATGGAGAAGGCTGGTTACGTAAAGAAAATTAAGAAGGGGCGCCAAATCTCGTCTCAAGGACAGGCCTTCCTGGATGATATGGCTCATAAAATAAAGGCTGGAAAGCAGCAGGAAGCAGCGGCAGAACCAGCTTGAAAAAAACAATAGGCTTGAACGATGCTTGAGGTAATGCGGTATGGACGATGAGCTTGCAGAACTGAGAAGAAGGAAGCTCGAACAGCTTCAGAAGCAGCAGGTGGATTCGCAGATGGTGGCTGCTCAACAGGAGCAAGCCCAGGCGGAACTGGAGGCCAAGAAAGCTGCCCTGATGAGACAGATCCTCACCACAGAGGCCCGGGAACGGCTGAACACCCTTCGCATGACCCGGCCGGAGTTCGTGGCCCAGATCGAGGCCCAGCTCATCATGCTCGCCCAGAGCGGCAGGTTGCGCGGGGCCATAACCGACGAGCAGCTCAAGGCCATACTCAAGCAGGCTCAGCCCACCAAGAGAGAAATCAATATCACGAGGAAGTAATCCTCTCATGAAGGCAACGGTCCTGTTCAGCGGCGGGAAGGACAGCGGACTGACGGTCATGCTGCTGGAACCTTTCTTTGACGAGATCGAGCTGGTCACCTTCAGCTTCGGCAGCGATTCCGCCTGGAAGACGGCCGCATCGGCAGCAGTAGAGATGGGCCATCCACATCGACTGGAGATCTTCGAGGAGGGCGTGCTGGAGAAGGCTCTGGAGATACTGCAATCGACTGGCTTTCCCAATGAGGCTCTCAATTACGTTCATTCCATTGCCGTGGAGACTCTGGCCCAAAGTTGCGAGTTCGTGGCCGACGGAACCAGGAGGGACGATCGAGCGCCCATCATGAATTACAGCCGGATCAGAAGCCTTGAAGACCGCTATCATATGCACTATCTAAGGCCGCTGGCCGGGCTGGGGGGAAAGACCATCCGGGCCATGGCAGGGCGTTACCTGGACTTTGAGGAGAAGCTGTCCGGAGACTATCCGGCTTCAGATTTCGAGGTGGGAATGAGGTACGCTCTGGCTGAAAGATTCGGCCAGAGCGAGGTGGACCGGATATTTCCCACCAATCACACACATACCCGAGTTTTGCGGAGGAAGAGAGTTGTCCAAGAAGTTAAAGGGCAAGAAGATCAGACTTGCCAAAGCGTTCAATCAGAATCGTAGAGTGCCGGCGTGGGTCATTGTCAAAACCCAGAGGGGCGTCGTCACACATCCCAAGAGAAGACACTGGAGAAGAAGCACCTTAGAGGCATAATATGGCTGACACTGAGAGAGTTTATACCATCCCGCTGATGGCTGCCAAGAGAGTTCCAAGATGGAGGCGGTCCAACCGCGCTATGGCTGAGGTCAAGGAGTACCTCTCCAAGCACATGAAGACCCCTCTGGATATGGTCAAGATCGACCAGAGCTTGAACGAGGCCATCTGGGCCCGGGGCAATCAGAAGCCACCCTCGAAGCTCAGAGTTCGTGCGGTCAAGTTCGAAGACGGTGGGGTTGAGGCGGAGTTTGCAGGCCAGAGATAAGCGGCTGAAGATCGCAGGCAGCCCGCTTCTGGGGGTCTTTGCCAGATGCACCGAGCGCGTGGTTCTGGTGCCTGTAGAGACCGCCCCGGAGGTGGTCCTGGCCCTGGAGGAGGGGCTGGGGGTGGCCGCGGAGAGGATTCATGCTGGTGGATCGGCGGTTCTGGGATCACTGATATCTGGCAACAGCCAGGGATTTGTGGTGACCCAGCAGACCGGCGAGGAGGAGATGAAGAAGCTGTCCCTTCACGGAAGGGTAGCCAGGCTTCCCGGAAAGATAAATGCAGCCGGCAATTTGATCCTGGCCAACGACAGCGCCGCTCTGGTTCATCCCGGCCTGTCAGAAAAGGCCTGTGAGACGGTGTCCAGGACGCTGGGCGTGGAGGTGGTCGCCGGCACCATAGGCGGTCTGAAGACGGTGGGCATGACCGCAGCCATCACCAATCGCGGCCTGTTGGTCCATCCGCGGGTATTAGAGGCCGAGATCGCGGTTTTAGATGATCTCTTCCAGCTCCCGGTCGATGTGGGCACAGTCAACTTCGGCTCGCCACTGGTTGGATCCGGCCTGCTGGCCAACGGCCACGGCTATTTCGCCGGCGATGAGACCACAGGGCCTGAACTCGGCCGCATCGAGGATGCGTTAGGTTTCTTAGCTTAAGGGCAGAGGGTGGAAATTATGAGCACTTTTGAAATTAAGGGAATGTTTAGAACTGAGCTTATCACCAAAACCTGGCGTCCCTTCACCAAGCTTGTGGAGGGCCCAAACGAAAAAACCGCTATGGAAAAGGTTTACTCCCTTTTGGGAAGCAAGCACGGCTTAAAGAGGAACTTCATCCGCATAGACGAGGTGAAGGCCGTTGAGTAGCTCTCCTCGGGGCGAGGAGGAGCTTTCGCAGCTCCTGGCCGCCTATCAGCAATATCAGGCGCAAGCGGAGCTTATCGTTCGTCAGATCGGGCTCACGCAGATGACCATGGAAGGCCTGGATCGTGCCCTGAGGGCAATCGAAGCGATGCAGCAGGCTGAAGAAGGTCAAGAGATGCTGGTTCCCATTGGCTCGGGATCTTTTATCCATGCCAAGCTCGCCTCGAAGGAGAGCGTAGTTCTGAACGTTGGCGCGAGCGTGAGCATAGAAAAGTCTCCGGCCGAAGCCCTGGAGACGCTCAAGGCCAGGAAGGAAGAGGTATCCAAGGGCGCCAAGGAGCTGAACGATGTGCTGGCCAAGATCGACCAGGAGATGCAATCCATTCAGAAGGTCTTGAACCAGTACGAGCAGGCCATGGGAGAGAGAGGCGAACAGGTTGTTTAACCGCTTCAAGGAGAAGCTGTCAGGCTTCAAGGACTCCCTTTCGAGCAAAATCCAGGAGAAGGTCTCCAAGGCCGAGGATCGGGTCTCGGCTGGGAAGAAAGAGAAGCCGTCAAAGATGCTGGAGGCCGAAACCGAGACGCTCGAACCCAGGTCCGAGCCCGAGCGCGCAATCTCTAAGCCGAACAACCTGGAACCTGCAAAATCGAATAAAAGCGAAGAAGCCAAGCCCAAGAGCAAGTTCTCCCTGTTCCAGAAGGCCAAATCGCTGGTCTTCGAGCAGGAGGTAGTCTTAGAGGAGAAGGATCTGGAGGAGCCCCTCTGGGCTTTGGAGATGGCTCTCCTGGAGAGCGACGTGGCCCTGCCGGTGGCAGAGGAGATAGTAAAATCCGTCAAATCGGATCTGGTGGGTGCCAAGAAGAAGATAGGGGCAGATACCGGCGAGCTGGCGGAGACGTCGCTTCGAAACGCGCTGGTGGACCTTTTGTCCCGAAATCACCTGGACTTCGACGAGTACGTTCAGACGGCCAAGAAGCCGGTCAAGATCCTGTTCGTGGGCGTAAACGGCACTGGTAAGACCACCAGCATCGCCAAGGTCGCCAAATACCTGCAGGATAACGGCTATTCGGTCGTGCTGGCCGCAGGGGACACCTTCCGGGCGGGGGCCATCGAGCAGCTGGAGGTGCATGCCGGAAAGCTGGGCGTGAAGATGGTCAAGCATAAGACCGGCGGCGATCCGACTGCGGTAATCTACGATGCCATCGAGTACGCCAAGGCACACAACAAAGACGTGGTGCTGGCAGATACCGCGGGACGGCTGCACACCAACATCAACCTCATGGATCAGATGAGGAAGATCGTGAGGGTAACCAAGCCGGACCTGCTCATCTTCGTGGACGAGGCCATAGCCGGAAACGATGCCGTGGAACGGGCGCGCCTCTTCAACGAGTCGGTGCCGATTGGAGGCTCCATCCTGACCAAGACCGATGCCGATGCTAAAGGCGGATCGGCCATATCCATCGCCTACATCACCGGAAAGCCCGTGCTGTTCCTGGGCGTAGGCCAGACCTACGGAGACCTGGTGAAGTTCGAGCCCAACTGGCTGGTGGACCGGCTGATGGGCGAGGCTGAAGCCTGACAACTTTTTTTCGCGACTCATTGATGTGATTTGTCAAGCAGATCAGATGTCTTTCTCAGTTCGTCTTGAACCTTGAATTCAGCATACCAGGTGATCTGCTGATTCATAAAGAGCTGGCACAAATGAAGGGGCCGGCACAAGAGTATTTCTTGATCGCATTAGATGCTGGAAGGGTGAATTCATTCATGCTCGATATTCTCCGAAAAAGGCGAAGCATAAGACGATATCAGAACCGTGAAATAGAGCCCCGGATAATCGAACTACTGCGGGAAGCCGCTCTTCGTTCTCCATCTTCTCGCGGCATCAACCCCTGGAGCTTCTTCTTTGTGACTAATAAGAACCTGCTGGAAAAGCTCTCCCGATCCAAAGAGCACGGCTCGGATTTCTTGAGGGGTGCTGCTCTGGGTGTAGTGGTCTGTGCTGATGCCAGAGAGACGGACGTGTGGATCGAGGACTGCTCCATTGCCTCCATCATTCTTCAGCTGACCGGATGCATCCTGGGCCTGGGATCCTGCTGGATTCAGATCCGAAATCGAATGTATAACCAGGAAAGGAGCGCCGAGGACTATGTGCGAGAGACGCTGAACCTCCCGGAATACATGAAGGTGGAATCGATAGTATCATTTGGCTATCCCGACGAGGTCAAGGAGCCGGTTGGAAAGGAACTGCTGGACTGGGGCCGGGCACCGACTGTGGATCGATAATCTGCAAAAATTATAAGAGCTAGAAGACGGATACGGTATCAAAGGGGTGAGCGGGCAAATGGCCAAGGTCTACGATTTTGTCGAGCTGGTGGGCACGTCACCGCTGGGCTGGGAACAGGCGGTACATAATATAGTGGCCACGGCATCGCAGGACATTTCCAACCTGAGGGTGGCGGAGGTCACTCGCATGGACGCGAGGATCGAAGAGGGAAAGATCGTTGAGTACCGGGTGAGGGTCAAGCTCTCCTTCAAATATGAAGCCGAGCCGGAGACGCTGTAAGCCACGAAGGAAAAATCGGCAAATCTGGCGGAAATGAGCCCTTCCGCCAGGTTTCATGCCGAAGGTTTCATACCGATGTCCAATTTGGCCCTCAGTTCATGAGCGACCCTTCTCTTACCTTGTTCTGATAAAGTATGTCATCCAGCTCATAGAAATCGTTCTGGCTGGTGCTCCTGGCCTCCTGCGCGGTGCTCTCCAGATTGCTCTTCGCCACCTCATAGTCGGGATCGATCTTCAGAGCTTCCTCAAAGCAGGTCAGAGCGCTGGGATACCTTCCCATTTGGCGGAGGACGACACCCTTATTGTTCCAGGCCACCAGGTCTTTGGGATTGATCTTCAGGGCTTCATCAAAGCTTGCTACGGCCTGGTCGAGCAGTCCCAGATTTGCCTCGGCCATCCCCTTGTTTATCCAGGCATTGCCGTTTGTGGGATCGATCTCCAGCACCCGCTCGAACGACTTGACGGCTTCTTCATTCTCGCTCAGACCTGCCGAAAGAGCCAGGCCCTTGAAATACCATACATCCAAGTTGGATGAATCAAGCTTCAGGGCCTGGTCCCAGCTGTCAACAGCTTCCTCGAACTGGCCGAGATTGGCCAGGGCCAGCCCTTTATTTATGAAGAGAGTGGCGTTGGATGAATCAAGCTTTATGGCTTTATCGTAGCTATCGGCGGCCTCCTGGAATCGGCCCTCGATGGAGTGTTGTTGACCCTGGGCAGCCCAGTAGTCCGAACTCTCCTGGCCCGTGGCCGGCATAGCGCATATCCCCGCCAGCAACAGTATCGTAGTAATAGCGAATTTCATGGGGCCCAAATCTCTTCCAGTGAGAATATATCTGTACCCCTCGCCAGCTAGGCCGAACCTGGGAAAGATCATTGAGGGGCATGGACGCCCAGCTCCCAGGCCATGTTATGTTACATAATGATTGCTCCTAAAGATTGGTTCTATTATCGAATCTCAATTCGATTTGTTAATTTATAATTTAAGAAATTATGAATATCGTCTGCTAAAAGGATGCATCGGATATTTGATATATGCTTCGTAATCGTCCTTCGAACGATATCGCTCTGAAAATACCAATACGTTATCAATACCGTTTCATTACTCTTTACAAAAATATTGATACTATTTGCGTAAAATTTATTTATCCTTTTTTCAATTTAAAGCTCGTATGAATGTTACCCTGGATATAGGTGGCAGACCCGGCCGTGATTGCGGCGGATTTTGCAGCTTCTGCTACTTTAAAGGCGCAAGCTATGTGGGGCCTACAGGGTGCAGGAGCTGCAAAGCCGACAGTCGGGGCTGTACGAACTGCTCCCAGAAAATGGTAGAGATACTGCCGGGATTCAAGCCACTGGACCAGCTGCTGTTCGAGCTGGATCAAGAGACTTCCAGAGAAAAGCCTGACACCATGACCATTGAGGGAAATGGCGATGTGAGCTGCTTTCCAGATCTCCTCAAATTGGTGGGCATGATCAGTGCCGGAAAGGTTCCGGTCTTCCTTGACTACACCAGCGGGAAGGGCTTCTCCTCCGGGAAAGAGGCTGACGCACTGGTGGACGCCGGAGTTCGAAGGGTTAGCTTCTCAGTTTTTTCCACTAATCCGGAACTCCGGAGGCGGTATGTAAATGACCGCCATCCCGAGGCGGTGCTATCAAATCTGCGAACCTTCTGCCGGAGATGCGATCTGTACGCCATGGTGGTTCTGATTCCGGGAATAAATGACGGGCTGCAGTTGGAGAAGACCTGCAGGGACCTGGAAGATATGGGTGCCAAGGGCCTCATGCTCATGCTTTTTGCCAACACCTCTGAGCAAGGCCTGATCTTTGGCAATGCCCCCTTGATGCCGGGGGTAGTTCCCCATACCGTCGAGGAGCTCAGAGACATAGCCACCGAAATTCAAGAGAACTATAAAATGAGGGTCATAGGCACACCCCTGTGGGACCCTCAGACCGGGGCTCCGTTTGCCCTGGCTCACCATCGGCAGGAGATAAGGAAGCTGCCCGCAGTCGAAAGAGGGGCTACCCTTGTCACCAGCTCGGTGGCCTATCCCTTGCTGTCATCGATATTTGAGGAGCTGGGAGGGGACGTAAACGTGGTTCCAGTCAGAAAGCAGATCGGAAATCTCATCACCCAGGAAGACTTCGAGAGCCTGAACCTGCGAGAGGTGAAAGATAGGGTGATCATACCCGGCATGACTCTGGCTCACGACCGCGAGATCCGCAAAGCCTTGAGGCGGGACGGAAATCGGCGACTGGTCTTTCGGGGGCCGGACGACCTGAGCGTTGAGTCGGAGAAGAGCATCTACATGGAAGCCCGGCAGGTTCTGGACTTCGAACTGAAGGCCTTCACCGCATTAATTGAGGAGATCAACGAGCTGGGAGTTTAGAGGGACGAGTTAATAATCAAAACTTTGATTATCCATTTCCATCTCGGAATGAAGCGGTCCGGGATTGCAGCAAGCGGATTTGCGATCTTGCCGGGGCTTCCCCATTCGCAAAATGAAATACAAGAGGACAATAGTGCATTTCATACTCTTTAATGGACTCAGGGTTTCCAGGGCACGTTATCACGACCATCCTCACCTGGGCAGGATGGTTGGAGAACAGCATCGCATTTTCCAGGAAACGCCATGACAGATGAAACGCCCGATGGGGAACGGACTGATCGAAAACAGAAAGAGATCACACGAGGCGTTTCCTTATTGACCGGGGATCCGAAAAACGCCATCAGGAAGCTCTCCGGCCCCATGATAATCGCCATGGGGATTCTCGCTGCCTATAATTTGGTGAGCGCGGTCTGGGTTGCAGGCCTGGGATCGGATGCCCTGGCAGCAGTTGGATTTGTGACCCCCATCTTCATGGTGGTAGTGGGCCTGAGCAACGGCCTGGGGGCAGGCGTATCTTCTTCCATCTCCCGCAGAATCGGGGCTCAAGACAAACGCGGCGCCGACAATGCAGCAATCCATTCCATGCTCATAATGGCCATCGCATCCGCAGTATTAACCCTGGGAATCCTCCATTTCCTAGAGCCGATGCTGGGGATAATGGGGGCAGGAGCTGCTACCGGACTGGCGGTCGAATACGGCCGCATCGTATTTGCCGGAAGCATACTGGTGGTCTTCACCAACACCGCCTATGCGATCTTGAGAGGCGAGGGGGACACCAAACGCACCATGTACGCCATGGCCGGGGGATCGCTGATCAATGCCGTTTTAGATCCCGTCCTGATCTATTGGGCCGGGCTTGGAATCGCCGGGGCCGCATGGGGCATCATCGTTTCTCTGATCCTGGTTTCCGCGGTTCAGATTTACTGGCTGCTGATTAGAAAAGACACCTACGTATCGTTCTCCTGGAAATTTTCCCCCAGCAGGGAGATGATGGCGGATATTCTCAAGGTGGGAATCCCGGCAAGCGTCGAGTTCCTCCTGTACTCGATAGATGCAATCATCATCAACGCCATGCTGGTTCGGGCATCAGGCATGGACGCCGTAGCCGTCTACACTGCCGGCTGGAGGTTGATAATGATGGCCATAATTCCCTTAGTAGCCATTGCCACCGCCGAGATCTCGGTTGCCGGAGCCGCCTTCGGCGCGAGAAAGTATGAGAATCTGCCCGTCATTCACAGCTATTCGACGAAGCTGGGGCTCGTTATCGGAGCGGTCATGGCCATGATAACCGGAGTCTTTTCCCCGCAGATAACCATGCTTTTCACCTATACCCCTGAGAGCGCTCACCTGGCACCGACCATGATTGCGTTCATGCATGTCATGTGCCTGTTCTATCCCTTTGTCTCCCCAGGAATCATGTCCTCCTGTCTCTTCCAGGGTGCCGGCAAGGGCATAACCTCCCTGGTCCTCAATATGCTTCGTGACGTTGTGCTCATAACCATGATGGCCTATGTTCTGGGAATTGTCCTGGGATTGGGCCAGGAGGGCATCTGGTGGGGAATAGTCTTCGGCAACATCAGCGGTAGCCTCCTGAGCTACCTGTGGGCCAAACTCTACATATCGCGGCTGATAAAGGAGGATGAGCTGTCCCGGAGAGAGGGACCTCCAGAGACATGCGTAAATTGACGGAGGGGATGGCGTCAAGAAGGATAAGCGGTGGCCCTGCGTTCACACGTCCATCTCCCCCGAGCTCGATTTCCCGGCATACGATCAAGGGCTCGTTCGGCCTCTGAGATCAACATTTGTATACAATCTCTATGCAGCTCGTTATTGCTGAAACAAAAATTTAATTAGCGAAGGCCGAGATATCAGTTCAAAGCAGCATGACGACTATTGCTATTCCCAATGATATCGTAAGCTCCATGAAAATTCCCCGTAGCGAACAGGAGCGAGTCCTAAAGCTGGAGCTTGCTCTTGCACTTTATCAGAGGGGTATGCTCGCCATGGGCCCGGCCAGGAGGCTGGCAGGAATCTCCAAACGAGATTTCCTAGAAGAGCTGGGAAAGAGAAAGATTGAGCGGCATTACGCGATAGACGATCTGGAGGAAGACCTTGCCTTTGCCAAAGGTGGTCTGTAACTCATCTCCCCTCATTCACCTATCCAAAGCAGGCAGACTTAATCTTCTGAGAGATTTTTTCCAGGATATCATTGTGCCCGAGGAGGTTCTGACAGAATCCGTTGATAATAGCGGTGGCTCCCCGGATGCGAAAGAGATCGAAGAGGCCGATTGGATCCATCCCATTGCTATTGGCGATACGGATCTTAAAAAGGCATTGAGATTGATGCGGGACGAAGGCGAGTCTGCTGTAATCGTCCTGGCCTTGGAGCAAAATGCCGATCTGGTTTTGATGGATGACTCTGATGGGAGAACAATTGCCAAAGAGTACAACCTCCAGGTCGTGGGCACAATTGGCATTCTCCTCAAAGCGAAGTTCGAAGGAAAGGTTACCTCACTCAAACGTGAACTTGATGTGTTGAAGGATAGTGGTTTCTGGCTGAGTGAAGAATTATACCAGAGGATTCTGAAGGAAGCCGATGAAGTGGCATGAAAAAGAATCGAATTTAAGGAATTTAAGGCCTAAGGCATTGCGCCCTTAGGCCCTCACCACCTCCCTTCCCGCCTGCAGGGCCTGGTCCAGCTTCTCCAGATCAGGGCCGCCTCCCTGGGCCAGCTCCGGCCGGCCGCCGCCTCCGCCGCCCAGGGCCTTTGCGGCTGCCTTGATGATATTTCCGGCCTTGAGGCCCTTGGCAAGCCCCGACTTCCCGACTGCGGCCACCAGCTTTCCGCTCTCTGATCCCAGCAGTGCCACGTAGTCCTGCTCTGCCAGAAGCGCTGCGGCCTTGAGAAGCTCGTTGATATCCGCCTGGCCCATCTTCTGCACCACCACCTTCAGGCCGTCGATGGTCTGTGCCTCTGCGGAGAGGCTCCTGAACCGGGACCTGGCCAGATCCTCCTTCAGCCTCTCTATCTCCTTCTGCTGCCCCTTCCACTCCTCGAAGAACCGGTTGGCGGTCTTGGGCAGCTGGTCTGCCGGAACCCGCAGGACTCCTGCCGCCTCAGCCAGCAGGTCGTCCCTCTCCTGGCCGGCCCGGACCGCGGCCTCACCGGCCGCAAACTCGATTCTCTCGACGCCGTCCTGAATGCGCTCGGTCCGGAGGATCTTGATTGACCCGATCATTCCGGTGTTGGTGACGTGCGTTCCCGCACAGGCCTCGATATCAGTTCCCACCTTCACCACACGGATCTGCTTTCCGGGAGGGACCCCGCCCTGGTAAAGCTCAAAGCCGAAGAGCTTCTCGGCCTCCGTCCGGGGCAGGAATTTGGTGTCCACAGGCTCGCACTCCATCACCCGGCGGTTGGCCTCCAGCTCGATTGTCTTCAGCTCGGCATCAGTGATGCGTTTGTAGTGCGAGATGTCCAGGCGTGCCCGGTCCTCGCTCTTCTGCGCCCCAGCCTGCCAGATGTGCTTTCCCAGGACCCGCTTGGCCGAGTCGTGAACCAGGTGGGTGGCGGTATGGTGACGCGCATGCGCCAGACGGCGGCGCATATCCACCCTGCCGGTAACCAGGTCGCCCTTCTGCAGTTCGCCCGGCTTTTCCAGCCTGTGCAGCACCACCTCTCCGGCCTTCTGCACGTCCACCACCTGGAAGATCCGGCTGCCCTTCTCCAGCGTGCCGTGATCGGCAGGCTGGCCGCCTCCCTCGGGGTAAAGAAGTGTCCTGTCCAGAATCACCGATCCGTCATCCAGGACATCGACCACGCAGGCCACGAAGGTTTGGTCGAAAGGATGGTCATAGAACAGAAGCTCGGTCTTTCCGGGGATCACCAGCTTGGGAGCCCCCTCCTGCTCCGCCTTGATGTGCGTCTTGGCCACCAGCGAGTAGAAGTTGTCCGGCAGCTCGACAGTTGCACCCAGCTCCTCTGCCGACTCCTGGGAGATCTCAGGCGGAATGCCGTGGCTGTCGTAGAGGGAGATCATCTCCGAGAGCGGCACAGCCTGCCCCTTCTTGACGTAATGCTCCGCCGTCTTCTTGACCAGCCGCTTTCCTTTCTCCAGGGTCTCGGCGTACTTCTGCTCCTCCTGGTTCAGAATCTCCCGGATGGTGGCGAACCGCTCCTGCCAGTCGTCGTAGTCCAGGCGGGATATCTGCATCTCTACCAGATCGGCCAGGGGCAAGGCAATGTGCAGATCCTTCATGAGGCGCAAGGTGCGGCGGATCACCAGTCTGGCCAGATATCCGGCTTTCACGTTGGAGGGGATAATCCCGTCTCCCAGCATGAAAGCCAGGCAGCGGGTGTGATCCACGACCGCATAAACCCGCTCCATGGGCTCGATTGCCGCCTCCAGCTTCTCGGGAGCAATTCCGATGGACCCCGCGATCTTCTTTCGCAGGTCCTTCATCGAGTACTCGTCCAGGTCAACCATTCCCGCCAGCCGGGCGTTCTGGGCGAAGATCTGCGCGTACTCCGGATCGCTGAGATCGTGCTCGACTCCGGCCAGGTCGGCTACTTTGCGTACCAAATCCGGGAAGATGGCATCGTAAATGGTGGGCGAGCCCTTGGAAGCCCAGACGAAGCGCTCCAGGCCGTAGCCCGTGTCCACGATGTAGTTGTCCATCTTCTGATAGCGTTCGCCCTTGATCTCGATGGAGCCGGAAGGCGTGGCCTTGAGATCCATGAACACCAGGGTCGCCAGCTCAAGGCCTGCCACCATGCACTCCACGCTTGGACCGGCGTTTCCGCCTCCTGCCCAGGGGTTCTCCTTGTAGGTCACCGCCAGCGGGTCCATGCCCAGGCCCCGCAGCAGCTCGTCGCAGAGTGCGACCGTCCGGTCCTTCCAGTAGATCTCGCGCTCGCGGGTGTTGAAGACGTGGTGGGCCATCATCTCGAAAGTGGTCAGATGCCTGCCGCTCCGGCCCACAGAATCCAGGTCGTCCAGGCGTATGCAGGGCTGGCTTATGGTCAGGGGGTTCGCAGGTGGCGGAACCAGTCCCCCGGTTACGAAGGGCTGGAAATCGGCGATGGAGGCGATGGTCAGATAGATGTCGTCCCGCCAGCGGGCTACCACGGGATACCTGCTGATGCGCGTGTGGCCCCGTGCCTGAAAGAAGCTCAGGTAGTGCTCACGCATCTCGTCCAGGCTGTGCTCCCGCTTGAAGACGGGAGCGCCGATGAATGTATAGGGATCGCAGGGTGGGTCCCCGCAGGTCTTTCTGGCCTGATCCCGGGTCCAGAAAAATTTGCCGCAGCTTTCGCACTTCTTGCGTTGGAACCCCTCATCTGCGAAGAAGTCCAATCGATATTCTTCTTCGGGAAACATGGTTGATCAGCTTTTAGCAGGGTGATTGAAGGAGTACGCTAAAAGGCTTTCTAAAAACGGACGCTTTGATAGGAAAACCGGATAGAACAGCGGAGAGCCGGGATCTCCCGGCCCGGCCTCCGGCGTCTATCCTTAATTTACGCGCAGGACCTTGAGAAGAGATACAACAGGCACTCCTGCGATCTCATCTATGCCCTTCTTGTCGATCAGCACGGCAATGGCGTTGATCTTGGCCCCGTGGGAGTCCAGATACTCCACCGCCTCCTCCAGAGTTCGTCCGGAGGTTATCACATCGTCGATGATGATGCACTCCTTGTCCTTTACATCGGCGAAGTTGGAGCTCAGGTTGCCGCGGGCTTTCTGTCCCGCCTCTTTGGTGAGCATCTGCTTGCTCGGAGTATAGACCGCCAGCTCTGAGGCCAGGTCGTTGGCCACCATGCTGGCCAGGGGAAGGCCTGAGAGAGCGATTCCCACCACTACGTCCACTCCCGAATCGCTGGCAATCAGGCTTTCATCAATGATATCCGAGATCGCCAGGGACAGATGGCCCAGCCTGTAAGCGCTTCTGCCGATCACCGACCAGTCAACCGAGACGTCTTTGGGACCGGGTGATGTGGCGGTCTTCTCGACATGAGTGAGGAGCCAGGTCACGGTCTCGCTGGAGATGTTCAGCTCTTCGGAGATCTGGCCTTCCACCAGTCCCTCAGCTTTCAATTCCGCAGCTTTCTTCATCAAAGTTTCAATGTTCTTCATCTTATCCTCCTTCTCTTGGCCGGAGTTCCACATTCGGGACAGGCCTCTCCATCGAAAGCCTCGCCGCAGGCATGACATCGCTGGACCCGCCTGAGCTTTCGCTTTATGGCCGGCTGCCCAATCGGTTCGATCTTCAGGCCGAGGTGAAGTGCGACGTTCTGCAGGGCGTAATCGTCTGTGGCCACGCTCGCCCGGTACTCAACGGCCTTGGCCAGGACCTCCAGGTCCGTGGTGGATAGAACCCGGATGTCTCCTGTCTCCTGCGCCGCCTGTCGCGCTTTCTTGAGGGCTTCGCCTGAAGGACTCTCCACCCTCACTTCAGAGATGCTGAAGATGGCTTTGGAGCGCAGGTCTTTCAGCTCTCGCTCCACCGCAGGGACGGTTATCAGCTCTCCTTCGGGCATCTTTCCCCAGATGAAGACCGATGTATCTGCCACCACATACACATTCCCAGGTTCTTGTAAGTTTTGCTACTTGGACCTTTGCCCGGAGCCGCTGCTCTATGATGACCAAAACGCTATTATCGTATGATGCAATCCACTGGTTGGATGGCCAAGAACAGAAAGAAGGGCAAGATTCGAGAAATTCCGGAGCCAATCGAGGAAAAGAGCCAGGACGCCGTCCTGTCAAAGAGCAAATCCGCACCGCCCAAGCCCCGGCCAAAGAGCGCAGCCGAAGACCGGAGAGACCGGATGGATGGGATAATTAAGACCGTTTATCCCTCTGTTTTGGGCGTAATTGCGGCTTTCGCCTGCTTTTATTCTCCGGATATGATTCTCCAGCTTCCCTGGCACTCCGTAGTGCTTTTAGTCGTAGCAGTGACTTTTGTGATCCAGAAGCTAACTTATCCGTTTTTAAATATCGATGTGGCCAGCTTCCAGACCAAGGACTGGTTCTACGTGGAGTTCATCGCCGTGGACCTGTGGCTGGTTGGATGGACGCTTCTTCTCAACTAGGTGAAGGCCTATGAGGATTGCAGTCATTAACAGAGATCGCTGCCAGCCGCGAAAGTGCTCTAAGGAATGCGAGTACTTCTGTCCGCCGGTCCGTACCGGAGACGAGACCATAGTTTTCGTGGACGGAAAGCCGGTCATCACCGAAAACCTGTGCGTGGGATGCGGAATTTGCGTGCGCAAGTGTCCTTTTGGAGCCATCACCATCACCAATCTGCCGGAAGAGATGGAAAATCCTGTCCACCGCTACGGCCAGAACGGTTTCGCGCTTTACGGGCTGCCGGTGCCAGTGGCCGGCAAGGTGACCGGACTATTAGGCCCCAATGGAATCGGCAAGAGCACAGCAGTCTCCATCATGTCCGGGGTTCTGACCCCCAATCTTGGAGCCCGGGCCACCTGGGAGCAGGTCATCGCCAGGTTCTCGGGATCTGCGCTGGGCGATTATCTGCGGAAGGTCTCTGAGAAGGGCGTCAAGACCTCCTACAAGCCTCAGTATGTGGATCGCATTCCCAAGAGCTTCTCCGGGCCGGTGAGAGATCTGCTCGAACGAACGGACGAGCGGGGCGCTCTGCAGGATCTGCTGCAGCAGCTGGGAATATCCCATCTCCTGGACCGCAACATCTCTTCATTGAGCGGTGGCGAGCTGCAGAGGGTGGCAATAGCCGCAGCCGCAGCCAGAGATGCAGATTTCTACTTCTTCGACGAGGTCAGCCCTTACCTCGACATCTACCAGCGCATCAATGTGGCGCGCATATTGCAGAGCCTGGCCGAAGACCGCGCGGTCATGGTGGTGGAGCACGATCTGGCACTGCTGGACCTGCTAGCTGAGAGCATCCACCTGATCTACGGAGTTCCCGGGGCATACGGCGTGATCACCCGTCCCAAGGGAGTTCGAGTCGGCATCAATCAGTACCTGAAAGGCTTCTTCCCGGAGGAGAACGTCCGGGTCAGGTCGGAGGCCATCGAGTTCGAGGTGCACGCACCCAGAATCGAGAAGGAGATTCCGCCGCTGATCGATTATCCGGCCTTCACCGTCGATTACCCGGGCTTTCTGCTGGAGGCTGAGGCCGGTGTGATTCGCAGGGGCGAAGTAGTGGGAATTCTGGGGCCCAACGGCATCGGAAAAAGTACTTACATCAAGGTCCTGGCCGGAGTGGAGAAGCCGACTTCCGGTGGCCTGGACCACCAGCTCAAGGTATCCTACAAGCCCCAGTACCTGAAGGCCGATTCCGATGTGACCGTGCAGGGCCTGCTGAGAGGCGTGGCCCGCAATTTCGACAGCAGCTACTATCAGTCCGAGATTCTGAAGCCCATGGGCCTGGAGAGCCTGATCGACCAGACGCTTACCGAGCTATCAGGTGGAGAGCTGCAGAGGGTCGCCATCACCGCCTGCCTCAGCCGGGAGGCCGATCTCTATCTTCTGGATGAGCCCTCCGCCCACCTCGACGTGGAGCAGAGGATGCTGGCGGCCAAAGTCATGCGCCGCTTTGCGGAATCGACCGAGAAGACGGTGCTGGTCGTGGATCACGACATTTACCTGATCGATCTGCTCTCCGAGCGGCTGATGGTCTTCGAGGGCAGGCCGGGGGCCCTGGGCATAGCCCGTCCGCCATATGAAATGCGCGAGGGCATGAACGCCTTCTTGAAGGGGATAGGCATCACCTTCAGGCGTGATGAGGAGACCAGACGCCCGCGGGTAAACAAGCCCAATTCCCGACTGGACCGCATGCAGAAGGAACAGGGCGAATACTACTACTCTCCACAGGAAGCCTAATAGCCAACCATCGACATTAATGGTCGGCAGGAGCGGAAAGCTGATATGGAGCTTGTGAGCCGGCCTTTCATTCGCAGCCTGGAAGGGCATAACCTGCTGGAAATCTTCTTTTCAACCGCCGTCATCTCGGTGCTAGGCATCCGTTTCTTCTTAGCCCTGACCGGTTATCCGCAGCTCAGCGGCCGGGGGCTGCACATCGCGCATGTGCTTCTGGGCGGCCTGCTGTTGATGCTGGCCCTCTTGATCGCCCTGGCCTACATCAACAAGTCCGCGCTCTACGTGGCCGCCTTTTTAGGAGGGCTCGGGTTCGGGGCCTTCATAGACGAGCTGGGCAAGTTCATGACCGGAGACAACAACTACTTCTTCCGGCCGGCGGTGGCCATGATCTATGTGACCTTCGTCCTGCTCTACCTGGGGATAGAGATATTCTTTCGCCGGCGCGAGTTCTCCGAAGAAGAGCGGCTGATAAACGCCCTGGAGATCGCCAAAGAGGCGGTGCTCGAAGACCTCGACCACCGGGAACGAAAACAGGCCCTGGATCTTCTGCGGGCCTGCGACCCTGCCGATCCGGTAGCCAGGGCACTTCGTGATCTGCTGTACGCGGTGGAGGCCCGACCTCCGGGAAGGCCCGGCCCTTATACCTGGGCCAAGACCCATGCCCGGAAGCTGTATCGAAGGTTGGTGCAGAAGGGCTGGTTTGTAAATGCGTTTATAGCCTTCTTCCTCTTGCAGGCCCTCTTCGCTCTGGCCGTGGATCTGCTGCTGCTCTATGCCAAGCTGCGCTGGAAAATCGACCTTCATGCCCTCTTCCCAACCATCTCCTTCATCGACCAGATCGGCCTGGCCTCGGCCACGATTGCTGCTTTAATAGTGATAGCAGGCGTCGTTAAGATGCACAGCTCCCGGCTGGAGGCCTATCAGCTCTTCAAGAACGCGGTTCTGGTGCAGATATTTCTGGTCCAGGTCTTCCTGTTCTACCACGCCCAGTTGCTGGCCCTGCTGGGACTGGCCGGAAACCTGGTTGTGTTGCTGGTGCTCTATTACATGATCCGCCAGGAAAAGGCGGCTCGGGGCATCTGCACGGCCTGACTATAGAAAAATTCAACAGGGCTTTCTCTCGCCCTGCCACCGTGATGCTAAATTAAGTCTGAAATCTCTGTTGGGAAAAGCCCCAATGGGTTTCAGAAGCGACTAAATATCATCAATAACTTCTTCGAGGCGGCCTGTGCTTCTGATAGCACTCCTGACAATATACCGGGCGATCCTGATCCGGCTTGAAGGGAACCTGAGTCTGTTTGCCACAATCGGAACACACTGCATCATGCATCTCTCTTGGGCCTCTTTCGAAGCCACCGCTTCTTCCTCTTTCCATGTTATTCACGTGTCCTCTCGGACGCTTCGAAAGTGGTGCGGGGAAGATATAAATCAGTTATGACGTGCGGGATGATCGGAAAAAGACGCATGGTGAATTTGCCTGCCTGGACAGCCAAAGCGCTCTCATCGGTCGGCGGTCTGCTGAGGGCGGAGCAGCATAATAGCTCGGATTATGATATGATGATTATTTCTCTGTAATTTGAATTCAGGCCGCCAGCTGGTGGTCCGGACTAACCAAAATGTTCATATAGAAGTTCAAACACCTGAGTTGACGTCAAGATCAGTCACATTAATGGAGGAACTTGAATGGCAGGACAATTCGGTGGAACACCGGTTCTAATTTTGAAGGAGGGCAGCCAGAGGACCGCTGGCCGCGAAGCACAGAGATCCAACATCATGGCCGCCAAGGCGGTAGCTGGAGCCGTCCGGACTACGCTTGGCCCCAAAGGCATGGACAAGATGCTGGTGGACACCCTGGGAGATGTGGTTATCACCAACGATGGCGTGACCATCTTAAAGGAAATGGATATCGAGCATCCGGCAGCCAAGATGATGGTGGAGATCGCCAAGACCCAGGACACTGAAGTCGGCGACGGCACCACCACGGCAGTGGTTCTGGCCGGAGAGCTGCTAAAGCAGGCTGAGGCTCTGCTGGACCAGGAGATTCACCCCACGGTGATCGCAGCCGGCTACCGGGCCGCATCCGAGAAGGCCATCGAGATTCTGAAGACCATCGGCGTAAACGTCACTCAGAACGATAAGGCGCTTCTAAAGAAGATTGCAGTCACCGCCATGACCGGAAAGGGCTCTCAGGCCGCCAGGATGGAGCTGGCCGATCTGGCCGTCCAGGCTGTGAGCGCAGTCGTAGACGAAGACGGCAGCGTGGATATCGACAACATCACCGTTGAGAAGAAGGTAGGCGGAGGAATAACCGATTCTCAGCTGATCCACGGCATGGTGATCGACAAGGACAGGCTGCACCCCAATATGCCCCGCAAGGTCGCAAAAGCCAAGATTGCCCTGCTCAACGCCGCAATCGAGATCGAGAAGACCGAGGTGGATGCAAAGATCGAGATCACCTCCCCTGATCAGCTGCAGGCGTTCCTGGACCAGGAAGAGACCATGCTCAAGGACATGGTGCAGAGAATCGTATCCACGGGAGCCAACGTGGTCTTCTGCCAGAAGGGCATCGATGACCTGGCCCAGCACTTCCTGGCCAAGGCCGGAATCTACACCGTTCGCCGGGTGAAGAAGAGCGACATGGAGAAGCTCGCCCGTGCCAGCGGAGGCAGAATCGTGACCAGCATTCACGATCTGGGCGAGAAGGACCTGGGCAGCGCCGGCCTGGTAGAGGAGAGAAAGATCGGCGACGAGAAGATGACCTTCGTCGAGCAGTGCGAGAACCCCAAGTCCGTGTCCATCATCCTGCGTGGCGGAACCGAACACGTGGTCGATGAGCTGGAGAGGGCCATGGAGGATGCGCTTCGCGTCGTGGGCGTAGTAGTCGAGGACAAGATGCTGGTTCCCGGAGGCGGCGCGCCTGAGGTGGAGCTGGCCCTGAGGCTGCGGGAATACGCGGCCACAGTTGGCGGACGCGAGCAGCTGGCCATTGAGGCCTTCGCCGATGCCATGGAAGTTATCCCCAAGACCCTGGCCGAGAACGCCGGCCTGGATCAGATCGACAGCCTGGTAGCCCTGCGAAGCCAGCACGAGAAGAATGTGAAGAGCTCCGGACTGGATATGGACACTGGCGAGCCTGTGGACATGCTCAACCTGGGAGTGGTCGAGCCCCTGCGCGTCAAGACCCAGGCCATTAACAGCGCCGCGGAAGCCGCTGTGATGATCCTGCGAATCGATGACGTTATCGCCTCCAAGTCAGGCGGACCCGCTGGCGGCCCCGGCGGAATGCCCGGCGGCATGGGTGGCATGGGAGAGGACTTCGAGTAGATACTCACCCTCTCTTTCATTCTCTCTTTTTTGGGCTCCGATCACGTTTTCCGTCCCGGATAAAGGCCGGCCAAACCCTAAGGCAAAAGTGTTATCATCCTCTCTGCTGTATGGCCGTTGATGGAACGCAAGCTTTTGATGAAGGGCAAGGTCAAGGCGGCCTATGATTTGGGGGAGAGCCTGGAGTTCCGGTTCTCCGACAACATCTCCGTCTTTGACAAAGTCATTCCGAGCATAATTCCCTATAAGGGCGAGACGCTCTGTCGAGAAGGAGTATACTGGCTCAAGCGCGCGGAAAAGATGGGCATCAAGACCCACTTTGAGGAATACATCCCTCCCAACGGGATGCGAGTTAAGAAGGTGGACATCATCCAGCCTGAGGACCTCAGCAGGCAGTCCCGACGCTGTTTGATTCCCCTGGAGTTCATATGCCGCTGGTATGTGGCCGGATCGCTCTACGACCGCATAAAGGAGGGGCAGGTATTGGCTCAAGATGTGGGCTTTAATTCCGGACACAAAGTCATTTACGGCGAGCAGCTGCCCGATCCATTCATCGAGGTCTCCACCAAGCTGGAGAAGACCGACCGTCTGCTGAACCGGGAAGAGGCTTTGGAGATATCGAGCCTCAGCCCCGCCGAGTTTGAGGCCGCCCGGGAGGTGGTCTTAAAAATAGACGAGGATATCGGCAGGAATGTGGCCAGTAGGGGCCTGATTCATGTGGACGGCAAGAAGGAACTGGCCCTGGACGAAGAACGCCAGATAATGGTGGTCGACGTTTACGGAACCGCTGACGAGGACCGCTTCTGGGACAAGGATCGCTATGGAGAAGGCGAGTTCGTGGACCTTTCCAAGGAGTACGTGCGCCAGTATTACCGCCAGATCGGCTACAAGGACCAGCTTTATGCCGCTAGAGCCGCAGGCACAGACGAGCCGGACATTCCGGCCCTGCCGGAGGACGTGATTCGCAACACTCGCGATATCTATGTCAAGCTATTTGAGATGATCACCGGCCAGAAGTTCGAGCCGGCGCCATTGGCATGAGATCGCGGCGCGGCAAATTGAGGCCATCCGCCCTGGCTGATTGAAATCGGAAAGGATTTAAGCTGATGTTGTTACTTAGCTATGGGCGGGTTTGGGATGAGCGCTTCATCATCCCATTATTATAAGAGACGGAGATGCCAGGATGAAGAGATTGCTATTTATTTTAGCTTTGGTCGTGGTGGTGGCTTTTTCCGGGTGCACCGAGCAGGGAAAAAGTCCTGATGAGCTGAAGGCTCTTGCGGTTGAGTCATCTGACAACTTGAGCAGCTATCGGCTGTCCAGTTCAGTCGATCAGACAATTGAGCTCAAGGGCGGGGAAAATGCCTCCGATGCAGCCAACATAACCACAATTTCTGAGAGCCTGAGCACTGAGTCGGCAGTCGACCTGGTGGGATTCAAGGCCTGGGTTCAGGGCTTGAGGGAAAATTCCCTGGAGCTTCCCGGGCAGCCTGCCAACGTCAGCTCTTCACAGGCCATCGTTTATCAGATCGGCAACTCCACCTACCTGCAGGAGGACAACGGTAAATGGACTCATCTGGTGGACCCAACCCCTGTAGAGGAGATCTGGGGCGGGGGCCAGAACAACCAGATAAAGGCTCTGGCGGCGCGGATCAACGACTCCCAGCTGGAGATGGTGGGCTCGGAGAAGGTTGGAGATTTAGACAGCTATAAGCTCAAGGTGATTACGGGGGAGAGCGACTATGCCAACCTCTATAACAGCGCCTTCAGCGTGGCCGTGAGGCTGGTCCAGTATCCAGTGTTCATACCGTCCATCAACCGGACTGAGCTAAACGAGAGCAGTCAGATAGAGAAATACGTGTGGCTGGCGAAGGATAACGGACTGCCGGTGAAGTATCAGAGCCTCATCGACTTTTCGATGACCCCGGTCATAGTGGGCGGTCTGGACCCGAGTAGCGGGCAGATGATAATGTTCAACGAATCGCTGAGTCTTGGCGAAGTATCGGTGCGGATTGAGTCCACAGACCTTTACACCGATATCAACAAACCGGTAAGCATAGTTCTGCCTGAGGACGCTTCCAAGGCGGAGGCCATCTATCCCTCCGCCCTGCAGGCGGCTTCGGTCTGAGATTTGTCTCATGCCCGGCGACGAATCTATGCAAAGGCTATTTCTGAGGGAAAAGCCGGTCCTAGCTCTGCTGGCAGTAGGTGAAATGAATCCTGCCTACGCGGCAATGATTGCCAAGCGCATAGATTCCACATTCCCTCATACTTCCAATATACTCTCCCAGCTCGAGGAATTCGGGATGATTACCTCGCGGCCTGAGGGGCGTATCAGATACCTGGAGCTCACCGAACGGGGAAGAAAGACGGCCCAGGCGCTATCGCAGCTGATGGAGCAGTTGCAGGAGCCCAAGTTTCACCAGAAGAGGCTGGCGATCTTGCGAAGCTGCATAGAGTCGGCAGATGGTCCGAACAGTGTCCTCAAGCTAGGGCCCCTGCGCAGGGACCTCGCAAAACTTGCTGCTCTAGAGGACGAGCCGCTGGCCAGAGAGGCTCGGGAGCTGGATGAACGCATAAAAGCGGCGATCCGGGAGTCAAAGCCCTAATCGCTGCTCTCGGAAATGCGATTCCCAGTTCAAAAGAAAGCTGGCTTCAGCCGAATTTTCAGGTTTTTCGATCTCATCTTATCAGTTTCACGATCCACCATTCGCTGAACCTTATATGGCGGTCGTGGGTCCACATGTGCCCCTGAATCTCCAGGCGAATTCGACTCTCCCAGGGGAAAAACCGGCACAGCCATGCGGGCTTGGTGGCAAAATAGCTCTCAGGATGATCTTTGTACTTTTTCAGCTCAGCTATCACTTCGTGCGTAGCCCAGGAGATATCCCCGTTGGCCCTTTCCCAGTCTTGCTCCGAAAAATGGACGATCACATCCAGAGGGCTTTCTATGCTTTCGGTGGTGCTGTGCATCAAAGCCCGCCCAGATCTGTCAGATGATATGACTCGTTCTTCATGATCTCCCCGGACTACAGCCTTGGGCTAATCCTTCCCAGGATTTCATTAGATCTCACAAATAGGCGTACAGACCCAATTTCATTTCATAGTTCAAATTTTTGCCGGCCACTCTGTGAACCAGCGAAAATGAGATAAGAAATCGAGAATGAAGTTTTTTGGATAAATATGAAGGTTCTTGTTCCACTGGCAGATGGCTTCGAGGAGATCGAGGTCATGACTATCGTAGACATCCTGAGGCGGGCCGAGGTCGAAGTGGTGATGGCGGGCTTAAGAGACGGACTGATAGAGGGCGCCCACCAGGTACGGGTTCAGCCCGATTCCACTCTGGACGGGGTCAAGGCATCTGATTTCGAGGTCCTGTATCTGGCAGGAGGCTTTCCAGGCTTTGTGAACCTGCGAGAGGATGAGAGGGTTCTAAGTCTTACAAGAGAGATGGATCGAGCGGGAAAATACATAGCCGCCATCTGCGGGGCACCGTCGGTTCTGGTCAAGTCGGGGGTACTGAAAGGACGAAGGGCTACCGTGAATCCTGCGGGAAGAGAGGAAGTAGCTGCCTGCGCCTGCTACTCGCCGGAACGTGTGGTGGTGGACGGCCGTCTGATCACCAGCCAGTCTCCCGGTACGGCCATGGAGCTGGCCCTGAAGATGGTCGAAGTCCTGGCCGGAAAGGAGGCCAAAGAGAAGATCAAGGCCCAGATACTGGCCGTCTGTCCGGGCGACTGATATCAGGTCAGGGGATCGGGCTGCTTGTCCTCAGGTATTAGCGGAATGCTTGCCCGGTGAACCACCAGGCTTCCCTTGAAGTGCAGAGCCCGGTTCAAAAGCAGACGCCTCCCCTCATAAGTCAGGGCGAAGACCGGTATGGATATGCCGATCTGAAGCGCATCCCGGCCGGAAACGACCTCTCTCACCGCTTTTGAGGCGCAGGACCACACCAGATCGCAGCTGTCTGCCAGGGTCCTGGCGCAGGCCTCGGTTATTCCTGTGGTGTGAACCGCCAGGATCAGGGGGCGTGCGTCCGTATCTTTGTCCCCCTTTTCTCTCAGGGCTCTGGCATCATCGGCCCTGTCGCCGGCGATAGTGACTGCTATCCGTTTGTAGCCGGCTAGAGCGGCCATCTCAAAGCCCTTCAATTGATCCACGCCCGCACGGCGGTCCAGCAGCAGGCAGCCTCTCGCCAACAGGCCGTCCTGGATCTCCTTTACGGGCTCAGTTCGCAAAAGTCCGGTCATGTGAGCGCCTACTGCCTGAAGCACCTCCGGCCGGTCTGTCACAACCGTTCCCGCACCCTCGCATACCACCACCGCGGCATCAACCAGCCCCTCTCGCATCCCGTCCATCAGGATCTCCGAGGCCCCGAAGGCCACCGGTTCGAGAGCGGTCTCCAAAACCCGGTCCGGGCCGTACATCCCCATGGTCTGCATGTGCTCTCGCAAGGCTGTCTCAACCGTCTCCCGGCTCTCCTTTTCCCAGCCGTAAAGGCCCCTTCTGAGCGGACAGCTGGCTATCCTGGGGTCCGACAGAACCTCTATCTTGCCATCCCTGATCTTCACCAGAGCCTTGGCCATCTCCAGCAGGTGTTCGACCATCGTCTGTCACCAATATCGATTAATTGCGGTTCTTTGGTATTAGAACGCTTCCTCGTTTCGTCTGCCGGCCAGCACTGGCCAAATCAATCTCCATCTCGTGGGCTTGGATCGCGGGCTAAGATGGCGTGATGGCAAAACCTGCCCGCCCAATCTCTCCGACGGAAATTTTGCCATCACCTTTCTCTAGGCTTCACTGATATCGCTATCTTCGCGGCCGTATGCACAGCGGTTTTCAGGAGACCTGAATTGGCAGGAGGGTCCTGAACCGACATAATAATAGACTAATCGACCCAAATATCAGCTAATGCCCAACGGAGTGGGAATCTTGTTAGATATTGAGCGAAGGAACGAGAAAGGGGAAGTGGAAGTAGCAATCTGCCCATTATGCAAACTTCGGATCGAATTTATAGGGGCTCCGATGGTTAGGTGCTATTCCACCGGAGAGACCTATGAGATAGATGAAATCCTGTGGGTTCCTGAATCCCGGGTTCCAAGAGACACCGGATACGACGTGGAAAATATTAGAGGAAATGACAACCGGCAAGACTTCATGTCCAATGCCCGTTCAGAGGACGACGAGAACGATTCTTGATGCTCATCCGATGTAAATCTTTTTTGGCGGAATCTGGCTTCAAATGATTGCGGCTCAAATTCTCGTTCTTTTCGCCGAAACCGGATAAAGGAATTTGCAGATCCAAAAAAGAGACCGAGGAAGATCATGGCAAGATTGATGGAGTATTTCAATAAGCCGCCGAGAATTGGCGTCATCAGCACAGCCAGCAAGGATGGTAGGGTGGACTCTGCGGTCTACGGCTCTCCCCAAATGCTCGACGACAGGACGGTCGTAGTGGCCTTCGGCAAAGGCCGCACCTTTGCCAACCTTCAGGAGAATCCAAATGCCGTATTCATGATTATGGTGCCGGCAGAGGAGGTCCGGGACTGGAAAGGCATCAGGGTCTATCTCCGGATGAAGGAGTACGCTACATCAGGGCCAAAGCTAGAGGCGTACAAGAGTCAGATCGCCAAGATCGTCGGCGAGGAAGGCGCAGATATGGTTCAGGTGCTGGCCACGTTTGATGTGGTCGAAGTCCGGCCGCTGATCGACTTTGGCCAGGGATGGGAGAACTCGATCTGAGAGATTGCATCTTTTCCGGCAGCAGCGAAGATTGGGAGATGTGCCATTTAGAAATGCCGGGGCCCCGATAACCCTCATCAATGATCATCGGCTCAATCGGCCTATTTGACAGCACAGATGCCGGCCCCGGCAGACGGTGGCTCTTTCCAGCGGTGATGGCGGAAGCGATTTTCCGCAAACACTATCCCTGTCCTCTTTTTGGGGGCTTTGCTTTTGCCCGCAGTACAATGACCTCGGAAACGACTTCCGGTGCACAGCACCAATCATAACGGAAATAGGAATTCAAATATAAAATTAGAACTTAAATATAAAATTACGATTTCCCTCAATAATCAACTTATTTTCGCAACAGATAGATCTTGGCATTGAATTGGAATGAGAATTCTATCGTTCTTATGTCGACGGTAGATTGCGGAGAATTCCGAATATCATTCAGTCTATCTGGGGATCAGGGACCTTGTTATCCTGGAACAAAATATCGAGAGGGGCGCTACAGGGCTCACGCAACTAAAAAGTTCGAGGAATTGAAGCGCTGCGTTCGAAGAGACAGGTAATGCGAGTTTTTGAATCAATGAGGGAATCGTTCAAGCGTCTCTTTAGCATTCAGTTGTCCAGCAATCGCCTTTTGCCATAAGCTTTTTTTATGAGATCTTAGGATAGTTTCTGTTACATCGAATTTAGGAGACGTGAGGCATATCTGAGGGGTTCCGAGGATTTTCGCTGGATATACCTGGACATATTGTCGGTCCTGGTGGGCATAGCAGGTGGTTTGGGTGCCGTGGCTTTTCGAGCCCTGGTCCAGATATCGTATGATTTCTTCTTCGGCTTTCTGCTACCGCTGGCCTCCAGTCCCTATTTCATAATCCTGCTGCCGGTAATCGGCGGGCTGATTGTGGGTCCAATCGTCTACAATCTGGTGCCCGAGGCCCGCGGCGACGGCATTCCTCACGTCATGACTGCCCTCTCAAGGCACGGCGGAGAGATCAGAAAAAGAGTCGGGGTCACCTTGATCTTCACCTCGGCCATCACCCTGGGAAGCGGGGGCAGCGCCGGCCGGGAGGGACCTATCGCCCTCATCGGGGCTTCAGTTGGATCGTTCATCGGCAGGGCCCTGAAGCTCACCCCCCGGGAGATCAAGGTGCTCACCACCTGCGGCGTGGCGGCTGGAATCGCCGGAACCTTCAACGCACCCATGGGTGGAGCCATATTCAGTATGGAAGTGGTCTCCAAGAGATTCTCCTCCTCCGATGCTGTCCCCATATTGCTCGCAGCCGTTGTGGGAAAAGCGGTGGCCGCTTCGCTAATCGACCCGGTCCCGGAGTTCGTCAATCCGTCTTTCTATTTCACCTCCTTCGATCTAATGCTGTGCTTCTTGCTGGGTCCGGTGTTCGGCATCCTCTCCTTCCTGTGGGTCAGGGTCTACTACCTCGTTGAGGACTTCTTCGCCTGGCTGCCGGTCCCAGGCATGGTAAAGCCCGGCATTGGAGGAATCGTGGCCGGCATAGCCGGATATTACTTCCCCACTTACGGCATAATGGGGGTCGGGTACGAGGGAATAAACAGCGTCTTCAAGCTCGCCACCTCCTACAGCTCCAGCCATCTGCTGATGCTGCTAATCACCCTGGCCCTGGTGAAGATCCTTGCCACCTGTTTCACCGTGGGCTCGGGTGGAAGCGGCGGAGCCTTCGCACCGACGCTGTACATCGGCACCATGTTCGGCCTGGCTGCGGGAATGACGGCGGATATGGCCTTTCCGGGCTTCATCATAAACCCGCTGGATTACGGCTTGATCGGCATGGGAGCCTTCTTTGCCGGTGCAGCTGCTGCACCACTGACCTGCATATTCATGATAACCGAGATGACCGGCAATTACAGTGCGCTTCCTACCTTGATTGTGTCCTGCATACTGAGCTATACCACAGCCCATTTTCTGCTCAAGGGAGGCTCGATCTACACCATCAAGCTGATGAGGAAGGGAATTTACATGGATCAGCCCCAGCCGATACTGGAGGAGGTCTCGGTTGGCGAGGCCATGCAGACACAGGTGGTAACGGTTGATCCGACCACCACCGTCACCCAGGTGAGAGACCTCTTCTCCGAGTACAACTACACCGGCTATCCGATAGTGGACCAGGGAAAGCTGGTCGGAATCATCACCTTCGACGATGTGAGACGCGTCCCCCTACAGCGCCAGCAGACCGCCTGCGCAGGCGATGTGGCGCTAAAGGAAGTCATAACCGTCCAGCCGCATCAGTCGGCCAAGAACGCCATGGACCTGATGTACCGGTACGGAATAGGACGGCTCCCGGTGGTCAGCCGGGATGATCCGAGGAGGCTCGTCGGGATCATCACCAGGACGGACATCATCAAGGCCTATGAAAGGGAAAGCCAGCGCAGGCTGATCGATAAATAGCATTCAATAGCATCAAAAGGATGCCTAAAAAAAGCCGGATGCCGGCAGCAGCCGTCTCAGCGACAACCCCTGGCCATCACAGGCGCTCTTCCAGCCTTTTCCGCACCGATTCGGCGTGAGCCATCAGCCCTTCGGCCTCGGCCAAGGAGACCACCGAGCCGGCCAGGGTCCGGAGGCCGTTCTCGGATATCATCTGCACCGAGATCTTCTTGACGAAGTGATCCACGTTCAGGCCCGAGAACGAGCGGGCGTATCCCGAGGTAGGAAGGACGTGGTTGGTGCCGCTCGCGTAGTCGCCGGCCGCAACCGGGGTGAAGTTCCCCAGGAAGACGCTGCCCGCGTGCCTGATGGACCTCAAGACCGCAATTGGGTCCGCAGTCACGATCTCCAGGTGTTCGGGCGCAAAGGCGTTGGCGAAGTCCACCGCCTCTTCAATGCCTGATGCCACCAGAACTGCGCTGTGCTCCAGGCTCAGGGTAACTATCTCGGACCGGGCCGCCTCACGGGCCATTATTTCTGTCTCCTCGAAGACGGCCGTTGCCAGCAGCTCGTCCACAGAGACCAGGACCGCTATGGAATGCGGGTCGTGCTCGGCCTGAGCGATCATGTCCGCGGCCAGCACCCTGGGGTCGGCACAGCGATCGGCCAGGATCAGCACCTCGCTGGGGCCGGCCGGAAAATCGATCTCGACAGTCCCTCTGGCCAGCATCTTGGCCGCAGTCACGTAGACGTTGCCGGGGCCCACGATCTTGTTGACCCGCGGGACCGTCTCAGTGCCGAAGGCCATGGCCGCCACGGCCTGTGCTCCGCCCAGCTTGTAGATCTCATCGGCCCCGGCCAGATCGGCAGCGACTAACGTTAGAGGTGCAATATTTCCATCAGATCTGGGGGGCGTGCACACCGCGATTCTGGGAACGCCTGCCACCTTGGCCGGTATGACGTTCATGAGAGCCGAGCTGGGGTAGGTAGCCCGTCCGCCCGGCACATAAGCTCCGACCGAATCCAGGGGCACCACCTTCTGGCCGACCAGCACGCCGGGAGATACTTCAGAGAGCCAGAGGTCCTTTTCCCGCTGCTGCTGGTGAAACGCAAAGATGTTCTCCGCCGCCTGCGAGAGCGAGTCCAGGAGTTTTTCGTCCACCGCATCATAGGCTGCCTGGATCTCGTCGCCGCTCACCCTCAGGTCCTTTAGGCGGGCTCCTTCGAACTTCTCAGTCAGCCTAAACAGAGCCTCATCGCCCTTGCTTCCCACATCCATCAGGATCTCGTTCACCGGGGCAAGCACGTCCTGAATTCCCACCTCTCGGGACAGAAGGCCCTTCAGATCCTCGTCCCTCAGTTCTTCCAGCCTTTTAAACAGCATCGAAATTTCACCTTCAAGCGGTTGAGTTCCTGCCGCGCTGCATCTTGTAGAGCGAAACCACCCGGTCAATGGTGTCCGCGTCCTCCAGGGATTTGTCGTCCCTGACCGTCACCAGTCTGGGAAAGCGCAGCGCGTACCCGGAGGAGTAGTTGGGGCTTCTCTGAATCTCCTCGTAGGCCACCTCAAAGATCACCGCCGGCTTCAGCTCCACCTCCATGGCCTTCTCCACCACGATCAGGTCTTTGAAAATCTCTGTGAGCTCAGCCAGCGTCTCGTCGCTGAGTCCGGTCGCCACCCAGCCCACGTCCAGGAGCGTTCCGCTTTCGAGGTTCCGGCAGGCCAGTCTGTACGAGCCCAGGAGCGTCGCCCTGCGGCCTTCGCCCCACCGGGCCCCGATTACCACCAGGTCCAGGGTCTCCATTACCGGCTTGATCTTGAGCCAGTTCTTGCCCCTCTTTCCCGGCGCGTAGACAGACGCCGGATTTTTGAGCATGATGCCCTCGTGTCCGCCATCAAGGGCACTTTGGTAAATCTCCTCCACCCTTTCCGGCCGGTCTGAAACCACCTGCTCGGCCAGCAGCCGGGGCCCGCATATCTCCGATAAGAGCTTCCTCCGGTCCGTGAGCGATAGGTCTATCACGCTCCGGCCGTTGAGGTAGATCAGGTCGAAGATGAATAGGGTGAGCGGAATCTCGGCAGCCAGCTTCTTCACCTTGTATTTTCTGCGGAACCTCTTCAGGATCTGCTGGAAGGGCAGAGGACGGCCGTTATCTCCCAGGGCCACCGCCTCGCCATCCAGGATAGCGGTCTCGGCGGTCACCTCCTGGCCGACGGCGGACACAATCTCCGGAAGCGAAGAGGTCACGTTCTCCAGCCGGCGGGAGTAGATCCGCACCTGTTCTCCGTCTTTGTGAATCTGAACCCTGGCCCCGTCATACTTCCACTCCACCGCCGCCGATCCCATCTCCGCCATGGCTGCGGGAATGCCCTCTCCCAGCTGGGCCAGCATCATCTTGATGGGGTGATTGATGGTGACCGAGAGGTCGGTCAGGGTCCCGCGTTTGGCGTTGACCGCCACCATTCCCATGTCGTTGGTGAGGTTGTAGCCTCTCTCCACCTCGCCGGCAGGAGTGGAGAAGGCCTTGGCCAGAGCGTCCCTGACGCCCCCTTCACCCACACCGATTCTCAGGTCTTCGATGGCCAGCCGGGCCAGGTACCTGGATTCCAGGGGAGAAGCCTGGCTGAACAGGAACTGCAGGTTCTTGACTTTTATATCCTGGCTCCTCCTGCCTGAGGCCCGGGCTACGTCCACGAACCGCCGGTGAACATCGATCACGGACAGCTGATCCTGGGGAACGAATGCCCCAAATCCTATGGGCCTGCGCCTCTGAGCCAGCTGCTCGGCTACCAGCCCCGGATCCCCTGTGGCCCGCAGCATATTGGAGATTGTATCCGGCGAGCAGCCGCAGGCACGCCCCAGCGCCTCATAGAGGATGCTGGGTCCTACCCCCATCACCAGATCCGAGCCCGGCGGGAAGACCACGCCCATGACCAGATTGGGGACAATGGCCAGCTCAGCTTCCTCCAGCTCCGCCAGGAATGCCGCAACCAGATCGATCTTCTGCAGGCTTCCGGATACACCCTCGACGTGCTCACAGAGCTCTGCGAAGCTGGAAAAGCCGGTCATGTTCAGAATATCGCGTCTATGCGTTTGGTTCTGTAGATGCTGACCACATCGCTCAGAATGGCGCTGGCGGTCTCAATCGAGCCCGCTCCCAGGCCGCTGACGGTGATGGTGCCGGAGAGGTCAGTGTAGATAGCAGCCGAGTTCAGGGTGCCCCCCACCGCTATAGGGCTTCCCACGGGGACCAGAGTGGGCCGCACGGTCAGGGCGGGCACGTCGCCAATCAGCTTTATGGCATAGCCCTTTTCGCGAGCCAGCGCCAGAGCTTCAGGTGTGACGCCGGTAATTCCGGTCACGTCCACGTCGCTGTACTTTATGTTCATGTCGAAGAGCGCATTGGCCAGGATCACCACCTTTCCGGCGGTGTCTACACCCTCCACGTCGTAGCTGGGGTCGGCCTCGGCAATCCCCAGGTCCTGAGCCTCGGAGAGAGCATGAGTGTAGGGGATGTTCTCCTCAGCCATTCTGGTGAGGATATAGTTGCAGGTGCCGTTAAATATGCCCCGGATGCCGTAGATGGTGTTTCCGACCAGCGTCCGCTCGACCAGGCTGATCAGGGGCATGGTGCCTCCGGCGGTAGCCTCGAACTTCAGCATCACGCCGTTGTCCTCGGCCAGCTTCTTGAGGCGGCTGTAAGCTACCACCAGCGGGCCCTTGTTGGAGGTGACCACGTGCTTTCCTCCGGCTAAAGCGGCCTCCATGTGGCCGAGTCCCGGCTGGCCGTGAACGATATTGGTGGGAGTGACTTCGATTACCAGGTCGGATGCTATGGCGTCGATGGCCTCCTTTCCCTTCATGCTGGAAGTGGCCACGTTGGTCAGGGTCTTCTCGCCCAAAATTTTTTGGGCGTCGATTCCATCCTCGCTAATTATCGTGCCGGTGTGATCGGTGACGCTTATGAGCTTGAGGTCCAGCCCCAGCTCTTTCATCATCGCTCTCTTTCGGGTGAGCACGTCCACCACTCCGTGGCCGACAACGCCGTAGCCCACCAGAGATATCTTGACCTCTCTCATGCTGCCTCATCCTCGATTGGCTCAATCACCAGCAGTTTCTTCTCCTCGCCCACCTGCCGCAGAATGGACAGGGCCTTATGAATCTCCGCTTTTCCTGTGGCCCTTATGCGGAGATAGGCAGAAGACGGCTCGTTCACTCCCGGCATGGTCAGGGCCAGGTCCATGACCTCAGCATAGCCGGTCGAATCGATGCGGTTTATGGTGTCGCCCAGGTCACTGTCCAGTATATGGCCCACCAGAACCACCGCCACGTCCTCGATGAAGCGCACTTCGCCGGCCCGCACCACGGTCACGCCCAGGCTGACAAGCTGGCTTTTTACCGCATCCAGCTTGGAGCGGTCCATCTCCACTACGAAGCGGACGGGAATGGTGCCTCGCGGGGTCTTTCTCTCCCGGTGGTGAACCACGCTGATGATGTTGGCTTTGTTATCTTTAAGGGGCTGCAGAGCCAGGAGCAGCTGCCCTGGTATATCCTGCAGCTCCAAATCCATGGAAAGTCGCATAGCATTCCTCATAATTTGCTGGACGTCTCCGGGGCTTGAAAGGCAATAAACCTTGTGCAGAGAAGACTTTCTGGATGTCTTTCAATTGGCGGCCAAAGATTGCCGGCCATTTTCGCATAGGACCGCGCCGGTATGTCTGCAAAGCCGCTTGAGGGCTTGTCGTTTATCCTCACGGTCGACCTTTGCTCCCTCCAGGGCCTCTTCCAGGGTTCTGATGGAAGCGTCATACGTCTCCCGGTCTACCGGAAACGGAGTTCCGTCCTTTCCGCCGTGAGCGAAGCTGAACCTGGCCGGATCGCGCCAGCTGGGCGGCGCTCCGTAGATCAGCTCGGAGATCAGCGATAAAGCTCGTATTCTCCTGGGCCCCATGCCCTTCAAGGCCACCAGATCCTCGTAGCTCTCGGGCTGAAGCTCATAGGCGGTCTGCAGGGCACGCCTTCCCGCCTCATCTATGTCCAGCAGGGCGATCAGCTCATGCCGGCGGGGCATGAAGATCTCCTTAATCTCCTCCTGCCGACCGGCGGTGACGCCAAAGTCGAGCAGGCTTCGCTGTCCTTTCAGCTGTCTGCGCAGGTCCAGGAGATGGGAGGGCCCGTCTCTTGCCAGGTCAAGAGCGGTCTTCCGGCATTCTTCGCTCTCGTGGGCGGTCAGGTCCATGACCGAAGGCTCATGCCTCTGGCAGCAGATGGCGCTGTGGGGCTCATCCACAAAGCTTCCGACCGACTCAGAGAGCCAGTGATAGCGGCGGGCGAAATCCTGGTTCATTCCCTGCTGCACCACCGCCCAGTTCCCGTCTTTATCGAAGAAAAAGGCGTGATGGTAGATGTGGTAGCCGTCCTGCACCAAGGCGCTGTCTACCCCACATTTCGCATGTTAACTTCTTAAATCAAGTATTTTTCCTGTTATCGATTTATTAAGCTTAATTATAAATTAACTATTAAATTTCATTGATATTAAGCTGATGGGCCAGATAGCTCTCATCACGACAAATTTTTATCTCCTTACACTGTATCATAAAATCAACTTAATGCCAAAAAAAGCAATTAGAAAATTTTATTTAATTAAATTATTTGTATC
>JABLXE010000013.1 GCA_013178225.1 Methanotrichaceae archaeon | reverse complement strand
TTGAACAAATCTCGCAACATGAGGAACTCCTCCAGGTCCAGCATCAACATAACCTCTGAGTTTTGATTTCAGAGATTGACAGCTGGACATTTTTATCCCGCCACTATTGAGCAATTTTAGACCGCCAGTGACAGTTCTAGAAGACTGCGGCTATTTGGCCAGAGCAGCCTTTGTGATGGACCGGTTCATGTATCGCCTGGGCCTTCATGGCCGTTCTTTCATACCGCTGATGATCGGCTTTGGCTGCAACGTCCCGGCCATCATGGCTGCACGTAGCCTAGACAATGAAAAGGACCGGATGATCACCATGCTGATATCCCCTCTCATCAGCTGCAGCGCTAGGCTTCCTGTGTACGTGCTGATAGCTGGAGCACTTTATGGCTCAGCTCACGCTGGAACTGCAGTATTTGCCATATACGCCCTGGGAATCGTCCTGGCAGTTGCGATGGCCATGATTTTTCGAAAGTCTCTCTTTAAAGGAGAACCGTCTCCCTTCGTTCTAGAACTGCCCGCTTATGCTGTTCCAAATGCAACAAGCGCCTTCCTTCATACGTGGTCTAAGGGCAAAATGTTTCTGAAAAAGGCGGGAACAATCATATTTGGAGCGACAATCATAATCTGGTTCTTGTCGGTGCACCCCTGGGAAGCAACGTCTGGCGGCCAGGTGATAGCTGAATCCTATATCGCATGGATCGGCCATGCCATTGAGCCTTTGTTTCTCCCCTTTGGATGGGATTGGATGGCTGCCGTAGCTCTCTTATTCGGGCTGATAGCCAAGGAAGTGGTTGTTGGAACCTACGGCATTTTGCTCGGATCTGACGAGGCTGGCCTTAGCCAGGCCCTGGTAAGCCAGGGGCTCTTCACGCCGCTCACAGGCTTCGCATTCATGGCCTTTGTCCTGATCTATGTGCCATGCGCTGCTGTTATTGGAACGATTGCAAAAGAGACGGACTCGCTCCGGTGGCCTGCCTTTGCGTTGGCATACCAGACCATCCTTGCCTTCATCGTAGCAGGTGTAATCATTGCAGCGGGCAGGCTTCTTGGCCTGAGCTAGACAGAAATGATCCGGTTGAAGCAATATTATTGGAGCTTGAAAAATGAAGAAACTCAGCATACGAACGAGAAAATGGCTGGGCGCATACGCTCTTATTTTGGGAATCGGATATGCAGCAGCAGCATTTGCAGAAGCGATTGGAGGCCAGGTATTTCCAGGTAGTCTACCGGGCATCGCCGTGCTTCTGGTGATATCCGCAACCTACCTGATGGGTGTGAAGGATCTCATGGCCGGCGAAAGAGAGGGCCTTTCCTTCATCATGGGAGGACTACTCCTCTCAAGCGCCGTGGGCGGGCTCTATCTGCTGATGGCTGGAGCAGACTGGCTCATGTATCTCTTGGGAGAGACTGAGGATTTCGCGATGTTCACCGAAATCTCTCCCGCGACAATCCTCTTGGCCCTGGCACTGCCGTTGCTGCCCATACTAAGAACGCTGACCCGAGGGATGCCCTGGTAAAAAATGATGCTGCCTGCTTAATGATTGCGGCCCTACAAACACGGAATCGCAGGAATATAGATTAACCTTTGAACCCGTTTAATCAGAACTGAAATGAAGAGCAATCTATCCAGAAAGGCAGAGGATTACCTTGAAGCCATTTATGTCATATCTCAGGAAAAGGAGATTATCAGGATCAGGGATATCTGTAAGGAGCTGGGGACCAAGCCTCCTTCGGTCGTGGAAATGGTCAAGAAGCTGAGCGATCAGGGGTACCTTATCTATAAGAAAAACGAAGGTGTACATCCCACCGCTGAAGGAGAGGAGATCGGCAGGATAGTCAAAGACCGACACGACACCATTTTTGCCTTCCTGAAGTTCATTGGCGTTCCAGAAAAGATTGCGAACGAAGATGCCTGCGTGATTGAGCATGAGCTGAATCCCAAGACTGTTGAGCAAATAAAGAACCTGGTGAGCTTCATAGAGACGGCCCCGGATCATCCCCAGTGGCTTGACCATTTTGCGGTCTATTGCGATCTGGGCGAGCATCCATGTAAGAAAAAGGGGACACAAAGAAGAATTGATGAAAGCTCCGGGAAAGAAATTAAAAGAGAACAATCTCAATAATAGATCGCTAACTCCATTTAGGTGGCAATATCATATCCCTAAAGATTTTCAGCTTGAGCAGGATGGTCTAATCGTGATAGGATTTTAGCAAGCTTCGCAATCTCCTTTCGAGCCGCTTCTTGACTCCATGAACATCTGACTGATTTGATGGCCTTAGCGAGGCTCTTCGAACGATAAGACTTATGGCTTTAAGTCGGTGACTATTCAGGAGACCAATTGACGAAGCCCTCAGAAAGGAGTTTTAGAACCTCCTGTTTCGAAAAATTATAAAAACCGATCTTCATTAGGGATCGGGTTATTGCTGCCTAACTGGACATTATAGATTGCGCCAAAGCCCGAAAGAAGGAGGGAACTAAAACGAGCCATCGTTGTCCTCTTCTTTGATATGTTCTATCCTTCTTTCGTGTTTTGTTGCCGAGATGCGGATAAAAACCCGCCAGCCAAAGGGCATGCAGAAGTTAGAAGATAAAATATTGAGGTGCAGGGGAAATAATGTCACGATGCTCCAAATGCAGATTGGCAGCCGAATGCAGATTTCGGAATTATCTAAAAGATATGCGTATTGAGCTTGAAGGCAGCATCCTCGATATAGCGTGCGGTCCTTTCTCGCTGGGCTGCATATATGATGATGTTCACGGACACGATAATTCCCCCGGATTTGTACGCTGCCTGAAAGAAAGGGGAATATCTGCAAGTCTCGCGGATATAAGCCAGCTTGACTATCCAACCAAGAGTTTTCGCTATGTAGTCACCTTCAATCCGCCCCTTAGGCCTTTTCGGGAACGTGGGGATCTCCGTTCTGGGATCAAGGGGTTTTTAGATGAGATGCTTCGCATAGCTCAGGACAGAGTGATCATAAGAAGCGGCCCCATCATGTCTCTTCTGCCATCCGAATACGAATCTCTAATAGAGCAGAAGGGGGCGAATTACGTGATCTATAGGGCGAGTTCTCATTTTCATGGGAGCTAGGCAGCCATGCAAAAGCGATGCTAAAGTTCATCTTTAGACCACACTGTTAAACCTCAATCTATCAGTTCTGATTCTAAAATGGTTAGGATTCATTTATATTTCTAACTCTATTTGGATTAATTGGAAATACACCTAATTGTAAAGTTACATCTTGCGGATGCAGCGGCATCCGACATAGAAGAGAGGTTTGAAAGATGAATACATTGAAAAGTTCAGGTATTATCGCTGTGATGGTCTTGATGCTGGCCACAATCTCTGTCATGGCGGATGATGAGGGCGGCAATTTTGCCATCGACGATGTAAGCAATTTCTTCCATGCCATGCAGAAGACCGACTTCGGGGACATCGAGATATCAGGAAACAACATCACATTCTATAGCCCCGACGGCTCGGTCAAGTGCAAAGGCGAATATGACTACGTTGGATCCAAGACCGTTAACTTTCAGGGATATCAACTTGAGTGGCACATGTTCAATCTGCGATCGGATCAGTATGGCTGCTCGGAATATAAACATGTGATTGCCACTGATGTCCACGAAGAAGCCGGGCTTTCTCACTGGCATATGAGATACGGCAAGCTATGCTTCGATATCCTGATGGAGAATCCCGCCTACGAGATGTGGTATCCAACCATGGCTGCTGAAGGAACCAACGCAAAGACGGTAGCGAACGCCTACGCTGCCGAAGCGGAGATGATTGGAGACTTGGTCGTCGCAGCCCAGAAAGCTGCAACCAGCTCAATCTCCTTAGATAAATGGAACGGGAGATGGGTGAACACCGAACAGCTGCTCGATGATCCCCTTATGGAGCCGGTCTACGAGGCTGCATCCAGCGCTGCAAATGCTCTAAGCGAGAAGAACGACTCAGCATAATTTTTTGGAGCATTTGGCGTATGAAAAGGACTATGGGAGTCAGACTGTCTATCATTTTTCCTGGTACTGATCCTGGCGGCGGCCGGATCCATGGTGGCAGAGGGCGATGGCGGAAACCAAGCCGCAAAGGGCGTATCCCGCGAATAGTATCCCTGCCTGGCACGGGTGAGCTGGGATTCCTGGAATTCAGCAATGCCATCGAGCGGCTCGATTCCCACGGTGCCCCGGAGATAATTGCAGTTCTGCTATTCGTATCATCATGCCGCAGCCAGCGTTCATTTACGGCAACCGGACCCTTTGTTCCAGATCCGACACTAGAATCTGTGATGCAAAATGCGTCGAAGGCCGCCGACCCTTTCGAGGACGGGAACGGAAGCTTGATCGTACTTCCACTAATGGTGTCAATTTGGTCTGTAACCGAGATCAGATCCCCAAGATGCTGGAAGACTATGATTGCCTATCGAAAGAAGGCTTGGGCCTCATCCTATTAGCCAGGTGGATGCCTGATTGCCCATCTGCCAGGATAATACTATTGGTAATTGTTCTTCGTCCAAGACGACAGAAATAAATACCGTCGAATCATAATTACATTAAAGATATAAGAAAAACTCCAATAAAATGGTTTTAAGCAGAAACCCGAATCGGAGCAGAGAGATGCTTGATTTGCCTGAGACATCCGCAAGAGATCCAATTACTGTGGAAGAGATGAAAAAGCTCTGGCCGGACAAATTTCGGGAGCAGGAGCGGTTCATTTTCCAGGAGATTTTGCCCGGAGACCGGATATTTCTGGGAACAGGATGTGGCGAGCCCCAGTACCTTGTCCAGCAGCTGGTGAGCTATCTTCAGAATTACCCCAAGGCCTTCCTGGATGCGGAACTGATCAGCATAGTCTCTCTGGGGGTGGCTCCCTATACCGATGAGAAGTTCAGGCATAACTTCCGCCTGAAATCGTTTTTCATTTCTGAGAACACCAGACCTGCGGTCAACAAGGCAGCAGCTGACTATACGCCGGTCTTCCTATCAGCCCTGCCGAATCTCATAAGCTCCGGCAGGACTCCCCTGGACATGGCCCTCATCCAGACATCTCTTCCCGATAAAGAGGGCAACATGAACCTGGGGATAAGCGTGGACATCGTAAAGGCCGCAGCCGAGAAAGCCTCGAAGGTAGTGGTTCAGGCCAATTCCCAAATGCCCACCGTATCCGGAGACGGGAATATCCACATCGATGACGTAGATTTCGTGGTGCGGAAGGACGAGCCCCTTCTGGAGTACATCGAATCCGTACCCGGAGACGTGGCCCGCAGGATTGGCAAATACGTGGCCCGCATAGTTGAGGACGGGTCCACCATCCAGGTGGGATACGGGAGCATCCCTGGTGCCGTTATTGCCAGCCTGTCCAAGAAACGACATCTGGGTGTGCATACTGAGCTCTTCAGCGACGGCATTGCCGACCTCATGAGGAATGGAGTGGTTGACAACAGCGAAAAATCCATTCATGCCGGAAAGACCGTTGCCACTTTCTGCATGGGCAGGAGGGAGACCTACCGCTACCTGGACGAAAATCCGGGAATAGAGTTCAGGACCATCGACTACACCAATAATCCCCTGATCATCGCCCGCAACAAGGGCATGACGGCCATAAACAGCGCCCTGGAGGTGGACCTCACCGGCCAGGCCACGGCCGAGTCGCTGGGCCATCTCTTTTACAGCGGCATCGGAGGACAGGCCGATTTCATGAGGGGAGCGGTTATGGCTCCCGGCGGAAAGACCATCCTGGCCCTTCCGTCCACGGCCGGGGACGGTCAGGTGTCCAGGATAGTCCCCTTCCTAAGAGAGGGGGCAGGCGTCACCCTGACCCGGGGAGACGTTCAGTACGTGGTCACCGAGTTCGGGATTGCCTACCTGCACGGAAAAAGCATCCGGGAGAGGGCCATGGACCTGATAGCCATAGCCCATCCCGATTTTCGGCCCTGGCTGATTGATGAGGCCAAGAGGGCCTCTCTCATCTATCCGGACCAGGCCTTCGTTACCGGCAGACGGGGCGAATATCCGGAGGACCTGGAGACCTGCCGGACGGCCAAAGGAGGGATGCGCCTGTTCTTGCGACCGGTAAAGATCAGCGACGAGCCCCTGCTCAAGGATTTCTTCTACTCTCTTTCCGATGAAACCATGTACCAGAGGTTCCTGTCGGTCCGAAAGGATATACCACATGAAGTGCTGCAAGATTTTGTGGCGGTCGATTATACTCAAAAGATGGTGATCCTGGCCCTGACAAAGAAGGAGGGAAAGGAGATCATCTCCGGGCTGGGACAGTATGCGCTAAACCGGGACATGCATACGGCGGAGATCGCTCTGGTGGTAAGAGACGAGTACCAGAGCCGGGGCGTTGGAAAAGAGCTATTGGCTTATCTGACCTATCTTGCCAAGAAACAGGGGCTTTTAGGCTTCACTGCAGAGGTCCTGGCCGGAAATCAGGCGGTTTTCAATCTCTTCAGCAAGACGGGCTTTGACGTGACCCGCAAGAACGAGTCCGGTTTCTACGACATGAGAGCTATGTTCAAATCGCAGTAGATACAAATCCTTTAGGAGACTCGAATTATGGCTCTTCGTCTGTTGGAGATGACTCTTCCCGAAGACCGGCTAAAAGCCGTGGAGGAGGCGATAAGCGGCCGGCCGGAGATACTGGACGTTCGAATGCAGCAGATGACCGGCTCCTGGAAGCTGCCGGTACTGGGGGTGTGGAAGGACCGGTTTTCCACCAACCAAATTCTCATCAAGATGCTGATTCAGGCGGAGGGGAGTCAGGACCTTCTGGATCTGCTGGGGGAGCGTTTCGGACAGGACGACGGCTTTCGAATAAATATTCTTCCTGTAGAGGCATCGCTTCCTGCCGTTCCCGAAAAGGAAGAGAAAGGCACAGAAGAAGAGCCGGAAAAGAAGAACCCTGAGCGCATCAGCCGGGAGGAGCTGTACCAGGATCTGCAGGAGGCGGCCAAGGCTACCAATATCTACCTGGTGATGATCGTGCTCTCATCAATTGTGGCCGCGATTGGAGTTTTGAACAACAACGTGGCGGTGATCATCGGGGCCATGGTCATAGCCCCCATGCTGGGGCCAAACGTGGCCCTGTCCCTGGCCACCACCCTCGGAGACCTGCCGCTGGCCAAGAGCGCTTTAAGGACCAATCTGATGGGGATATTGATCGCCCTGTCCCTGTCCGTCTTTATCGGATCGGTGTTGCCGGTCGACCCAACGCTCAGCGAGATTGCCACCCGCACTCGAGTAGGCCTCATGGATATCGTCCTGGCGCTGACCTCCGGAGCCGCAGGGGCGCTGTCCTTTACAACCGCGGCTCCGGCGGTGCTGATCGGCGTGGCGGTGGCCGTTGCTCTCCTGCCCCCGCTGGTGGCCTGCGGGCTCCTGCTCGGATCCGGTCACGAGACGCTGGCCTTCGGAGCGCTGCTGCTCTTCCTGGTGAACGTCATCTGCGTGAACCTGGCCGGAGTGGCCACTTTCCTGGCTCAGGGAATCGGTCCCAGAGACTGGTGGGAGGCAGAGGCGGCCAAGAGGGCTACCTTTGTCGCAATCGCAGTCTGGATAGTCCTATTACTGGTACTGATATTGATCATATCGCAGCAGACCTCCTTTAGGATCTTTCCGTTCTCCGGATCGTGAGCTCTCCCGCCGCCAATAATCCGAAAAATTTTAATTATTGGTGGGGAATCAATATCTAGAAATTTCTCTGTGGAAGTGCAATATGGCAAGACGATGGCTGACGCTGGGACTCCTATTATTTGCAGGCTCCTTTATTTTGCTGGCGAACCGCTGGCTGGGCGAGATCACCTTGACCAGAGGAGCGGCTACCGTCTTTGCTCTGGCCGCGATATATTTCGTATTTAAAATCATAGTCCAGGATAGAATAATAACCAGAATTGAACTGCCCGATAGGAGATACTATCTCTCCAAAGTGGCCTTTACGGGCTATATTTTCGCAATTGTCGCTGCAATAGCTGCGATCTGGGTCGAGAACATCCAGGCCCTGCTTTTCGGTTTCGGCCTGGTTGCTGCCGCCTTCACCATCACCATGCAGGACGTGGCCAGGAACTTCGCCGGTGGTTCAATCATATATGTAAACGGTATTTATAAAGTAGGAGACAGGATCGAGATCGGATCCAAGAAGGGAGACGTGATAGACATAGGCATACTGTACACGACCCTCATGGAGACCAACGAATGGGTATCAGGAGACCAGCACACTGGAAGGCTCTCCGTGCTCCCCAACAGCTACGTACTGGGCGGAACTCTAAACAATTACACCAGAGATTTCAATTTCCTTTGGGATGAGATCACCGTTCCCATAACCTACGAAAGCGACTGGAGACAGGCTCGATCGCTGATCCTGAATATCATTCGAAGGGAGACTGCGACAGCCAAGGATGTGGCAGAGCAAGAGATCGCCACCATGGAGAAGAAATATCTGCTCTCAAAGCGCTCTCTCGAAGCCGACATATTCATGAGGCTGACTGACAACTGGATAGAACTCACAGCCAGATACGTAATCCCGGCCAGGCAGAGGCGGATTACGAGAAGCCGGATAAGCCAGATGATCTTGGAGGAGATCGAAGCCTCAGAAGGAATCAAGATCGCATCCGCGACCTTCGACATCGTGGGATTCCCCGAGATATCCATAAAAGACGGGCTTTCGAAGAGAGAGGAAGAATGATGTTTTCAACTCTAACCGTCCCGCCAATGATTATCAAATATAAATTATAAAATTAGGTAGTGGCTAAATTCAATGGAGGCCTTCTGATCACCCACTTTCGTCCGGACCGTCTCCTGGGCTGCAGAAGCAGCTGAGATCTATCTCCAGGCTTCTGAATCAATATACTAACGATTCTGGGATAAATAATATTGAGAAAAAACTTATATCTGAAGCAACCTTTTAATTTAGAAAGTGGTGTGGCAAAATCAATAAGCGTAAGCTAAATTTGAGGTCAAAGTCTTGAATGATGGGAAGCAGTTGGAGGATTTCCGTAAAGCGTACCCCGAGAAGTTCGCCTCGGAAGAAGAGATCTTCGGCCACATCCACGCCGGAGACAGAATATTCATAGGCACTGGCTGCGGCGAGCCGCAATACCTGGTAAAAGCGCTGGTAAACTACGTGCGGGGTCATCCCAAAGCCTTCTTCGATGCCGAGGTCATGCACGTCTGGACCCTGGGGGTGGCTCCCTATACCGACGAGAAGTTCAGGGATAATTTCCGGCTAGATTCCTTCTTCGTGGGCGACAGCAGCAGAAACGCCGTCAACAGAGGAGCAGCAGACTATACGCCCATCTTTCTCTCCGAGGTTCCCGACCTGTTCAGGAGGAGGATCGTGCCCATCGATGTGGCACTAATCCAGACCTCCCTTCCCGACAAACACGGCTACGTCAGCCTGGGGATAAGCGTTGACATCGTGAAGGCTGCCACTGAGACGGCATCTGTCGTCATCGCCCAGGTAAACTCCAGCATGCCCCGAACCCACGGAGACGGGTTCATCCACCTAAAGGACCTGGACTTCATCCTGCCTCACGACGAGCCGCTGCTGGAGTATTCGATCAGGGCCCCGAGCGATATCGTGCGCAAGATTGGAGGGTATGTTGCCCGCATAATCGAAGACGGCTCCACTATCCAGGTGGGCTACGGAATGGTCCCGGACGCTGTCCTTCCCCACCTGGGGGAGAAGAAGAACCTGGGAGTGCACACCGAGCTTTTGAGCGACGGCATAGTGGACCTGATGAAGAAGGAGGTCGTGGACAACTCCCGCAAGGCCAACAACCCGGGAAAGACCATAGCCACCTTCTGCATGGGCAGCCGGGACACCTACGATTTCCTGGACGAGAATCCCGCGGTGGACTTCAAGAGAATAGACTACACCAACAACCCGATGATAATCGCCAGGAATTACCGCATGACCGCCATCAACAGCGCCATGGAGATCGACCTCACCGGCCAGGCCACGGCTGAGTCCCTGGGCTATATGTTTTACAGCGGGATCGGCGGGCAGGCTGACTTCATGAGGGGTTCGGTCATGGCCCGGGAGGGAAAGACCATCCTGGCGCTTCCCTCTACTGCGCTCAACGACAGCATCTCCAGAATCGTTCCCGTGCTGCAGGAGGGAGCAGGCGTCACGCTCACTCGCGGTGATGTGCACTACGTGGTGACTGAGTACGGCATCGCCTATCTCCACGGCAAGAACATCCGGGAGAGGGCCATGGATCTGATAGCCATAGCCCACCCCAAGTTCCGGCCCTGGCTGATCCAGGAGGCCAAGCAGAGAACTCTCATCTACCGCGATCAGGCCTTCATTCCGGGCAAGAAGGGCGAGTATCCGGCCAACCTGGAGACCTGGAGGACCAGCAGCTCCGGCCTGCTGATATTCCTGCGGCCGGTGAAGATCAGCGATGAGCCCCTGTTAAAAGACTTCTTCTACTCTCTGTCTGATGAGAGCATGTACCTGAGGTTCTTCTCGGCCCGAAAGGACATGCCTCACCAGCGGCTGCAGGAGTTCGGGGTGATAGACTACTCCCGAAAGATGGTGATACTGGCGCTTATCGAGGCGGCGGACCGTGAGACCCTGATCGGCCTTGGCCAGTACGAAGTGAACCGCGACATGCACACCGCAGAAGTGGCACTGGTGGTTCGGGATGACTACCAGAAGCAGGGAGTGGGGACCATGCTCCTCTCATATCTCACTTATCTGGCTCGCAGGCAGGGGCTGCTGGGATTCACGGCCGAAGTCCTGGCTGAGAACCGGTCCATGATCAGGTTGTTCGAGAAGATGGGATTTGATGTGCAGAAGAAGCTGGAGGAAGAGGTCTACGAGATCAGGATGGGCTTCAGGGAGCAGAAGCCGTGAAAGCTGCGCGGCCGGAAATTCTTCCAGCCCAATTTTGGAAAAGATCTTCCTGGAACGTTACCAGAAACACCGCCCAGAAATATGCCTCCTACTCCAGGGAACATTTTTAAATTCTTTGATAGGAAAAGGAGGAAAGGTCTGGATTTCAAAATAATAGAGGGAAAAATAGGGAGATGCTCATGAGAAAGCTGATCGTGATTAGAATCGTGCATACTCCATCGGATATGGGTTCCATGCAGGAAAGCCTGGTGAGGGAAGGCGTCTCCAAGATGGGAAGGCAGCGCTGGGAAGAGAACCAGCGCCGGATCGAGCGCTTTTGGAGCGATGTCGAGCAGGAAGTAACAGCACAGGGACTGGATATGGAAAAAGTTCGCATATATCAGGATGGCCTTCCCTGTGCCGGCGATTTGGGTAAGCGGATTGTCGAAGAGACTGCCGCCAAGGGAAGCAGGAACTACGGCATTATAAAAAACTTGATGGATAGGGGTGCCACAATTGAGGCCACCGAGAGCCCCGACCTCCTCCGGCGGGAATACGGCTATATCAAGGCCATAGTGGACGCCAAGAGCGATTCAGATCGGCAAAAGGCAGCTGCAGAGTATGATGCAGCAAGCGCCGGACTGCTTGCAGAAAGAGATGCCTTCATCGCCCACAGCATCGATTCGACGCTGAAGGAGGGGGAGACAGGGCTGCTTTTCATAGGAGCATCGCACAATGTGGTTTCCAGGCTTGCCAGAGACATCGATGTGAAATGCCTGGATTAAGTGGGGAGGCCCGGCCGGCCCGGACTGAAAAGGCTCGATGGCCGCTTGATTACCGGGAAAAAAGCCCCCGCCTCAGCTCACCAGCGCTCTGGCTGATGCCAGGGCTTGATACAGCTCCGATCTGAACTCTTCCAGATCGGAAACATAAATGCGCGCCACACCGCCCGAATATAACAGGTCCAGCTCAGATCGTTCTCTCTCGGGAGCTTCTACCACTTTTAGGATCTGGATTCTCTCCAGCGAGATCTCAAACACGGCCTCTCCTGGAGACTTCCTCCATAAGAGCAACCTTCTGCTGGTGAGATACCAGCTCCCAGGTATCCAGTTTCCTGTGGAGGCCCAATTCTGCCAGACGTATCCGAACGACTTCAGGATTATGTGCTCGCCTTCCTGCAGTGGAGGGCTGACCTCGGATGAAGTGAAGCTATCCCGGCTTCGGCGGTCCCACGAATCCATTACGCCGTACTGCAGCATGGTTTCCATGCTCGCCAGTGCTGCCCTCAGGTTCAGTCCGATTAGCGGGACGCCCGCCACAGTTATTATGAGGTCGGCGTTCAATATCACACCTCTGTTCAGGAGACGGTCCAGGACCTCCACCAGGCAGCTCTCTCTTTCCGGATTCATTCTGCCTCCAGCCTAACGAAGCTAAAAGGTGCCCAGGGACCGGTGAACCTGACCGAAAATCCCGGATCGCTGTCCACATCTTCGAGCAGGTCGCCTATCTCCTCCATCTCCTCGTCCGTGAAAAGACAAACAAAGGAGACCAGGTGCTCCTTATCTTTGAACCTCTCTTTTTTGGAGCTGCTTCCCTTTTCGACTCGGATCTCCCGGCACCTTTTCTCGATCTGTGAGAATAAGCCGTCTGCTGTCTTCCGGGCCAGGCCCAAGACCTGCTCCCGCAGCTGCATCTCGAATTGGCGTTTTTGCAGGTACGCTCTGCCCTTAGGCTGTTGGTCAATTTTAATCCTGAGCTGGGCCAGTTCCGGGTTCGTCTTCATGAGATCTTCGGCCAGCAGGTGGTAATCGTAATAGATCTGAATTGAATACTCCGCACAGTCGTTGAGGCGGTATAGCTCCGAATTCAGGTGCAGATAACCCCTGCACAGCCAGTCTCGGACCGCCGCGTCATCGCCCTTTAGCAGAACGTCGAACGAGAAGGGAAGCACCGTTCCGTACTTTGCCGTGGCCTGATCTATCACATAGCTGTGCTCCAGAACCCATTCCTCAGCCTGACGCCTGTCTCTGGTATCGTAGGGCTGAGCCTCACAGGAGTGCACCACTGCTGCCAGATCATGAAATGGAATTGTATAGACCTCACTTTCCTGGATGCCGATGTTTCCCAGGTTCTCCTGAGAGCCTGATCTGACCACGGAGTAAAGATACCTGGCCTGCACGATCAAGCCCCCTCCTCTTGATCGAGAAAAGGATCTACCAGATCTTCAGCTATCTGGTCCAGGCCCTGCCGGATCGAGCTGACCGCATCGTCGAGCCGGTTGTCGGACTTTATCCGGTCAAGGGATTCTTTCAGGTCGATTAAAGCCATGCCCAGCCTTTCCACCTCAGCATCGCTCAAGGAGCCGCTTTCCATCCTCCGGACCGCCTGGCGCTCCAGCAGCTCCTGTATCACTTCCACCAGCGCTATTACCAGGCCCAGCAGGCCGTCTTTCAGGTTGTCTTCATCGATATTTATGGTCATTTTAGTTATGATAGCTGATCAAAACCAACCCGGTCAATCCAGCTTTATCTGGAGTATGCCGTTCTTGAAGCTCTTCTCTAAAATGCGCCTGGACTTCCTGGGAAGGGTCACCTTCTTGCAAAGCTGACCGGCCGAGATCTCCAGAAAATCTCCCTCAAGCCTCACCAGAAGCTCATCCTCGGCCACACCAGGAAGCTCGGCAATAACCGTTATTTCGTCTTTGCCCTCCAGCACGTCCACGATCGGCTCTCTTGTCGGGCCGCCTTGTGGCATCTTCACGCTGTCCGGCCGTGGGGGCGTTCTCCGGGTGCCGTGTCTGACCGGCCTGGTGGAAACATGATAATCCACTACCGGCTTGCTGGACCATCCTACGTCAATCCTGTGTCTGATTTCGGCGTCCGTTTCGGCAATCTTCTTCTTGAACTCAGGCGATGACTGTTCCAGAGCCTTTATAATCCCCCCCAGCCCGGGAACGAACTGACCTATAACGCTCTCTGTGATGCCTTCGATGCGAATATCCTCGTCCTGTCGAACGGATTTCTTCTCCAGTTCTTCAATTTTCTCCTCCAGACGTCCTATTCTCTCCTCATAGGCTTTCCTGGCATCCTCCCAGTCCTTCGGTTCTTTTTCCATGTCATCCACCATTTTATCAATCGTATCTTTCCGGCCCGTGATTTATCACCGGCAGGCTCTGCACCGGGCTTATCCATCCGCAAATTGGACAGCCCTCTCTCTTCAGGAGGTCTTCATCCCTCCTGTTGCCGCATTCCGGACAGTACGCTTTGGGGCGATCGATCTCTCTCCAGCCAGGGGCATTCAGGTTGGTTCCAGAGGGAAGCTCAAGGCCGTATCTGGCTGCGGTCTCAAATGACGCCAGCGTGGCCCGGATCTTGATTCCCAGAAGCTCCGTTCCTGCCACCGACACCGCTATATCGGCGTTGATCACCAGTCCTTTGTCCAGAATTCTCTCTATAACGTCGGCCAGATTTGTATTCCTGGAGGATGAAAGTCCCGTCATGGCCCTACCTTCTGTTTAACATCTCCCGCTTTATTCTCCGCTTGTGAGCTAAAATTTGGGCCTTGTGTTTGATCTTCTGCTGCCTCTGATGCCCTTGAACCCTGCATTTTTGCTCATGCCACATCAATTTTATCTTTAATTTGTTCTCCTTTGAGGCATCGCTCCAGCTTCTCTTCGCGGCCCGAAGCTGGGGGTTGACTTCATCCCGTATCTTCCTCTTGTGAGCTAGAACCTGATTGTGCTGCTTCCTCTTGTTCTCCAAGATTTGTGACGATAGCATGAACAAACCTCAATCCTTATAGGCATCATTCAATTTTTGGCCCTGGTCCGTCTCGGCAGGCCGATCCGGATCTCGCAATTATAAACGGCTCGAGAGAAGAAGGGGCCTATGACATCTCCTCTCAGGTCTTTTTGCTTCTGTCCTTTCCGGTCCATCTCCTCCAGGACCTGGAGAAGACCGGTTGTAGATTCTGAACGGGCTGCCCTTTTTTTAATTTCGACCATATTCATCCCAGCAGATCGAGCCTTGAGCCCAGATCCATTTTTTCAGCTTTTTCTGCAAGTTTTAGCTTGTTAATCAACATTGAATTAGTTCGTTCGTATTCCGCCCGGGAGATCTCTCCGAACTCATAGAGCAGCCGGGTCTCTTTGATGCGGGCTTTGATCTTCTCCGGGTTGTACAATTCCTTTAGAGCAAACTTGTGGACCTGTTCCAGCGTCCAGATCATATCCAGGCCGGGAAGCGACAGACCCACGCTTCGGAGGAGAAGATCGTCCACGAAGAACATCTACCTGAACCCCTTTCGCTTCTTTCCCAGTATGTGGATATCCACGAAGTTGTAGGCCGGCCAGGGTCCGGAGTACTGTACCCTGGCATCGTCATACCTTGAGGAGAGCTGGCTAACCAGTTGGGAAAATTCATCAATCCTATTTTTCTTTACCAGGTAGGCATCGTTAAGAATTAATCGATCGCTGAAAAGCTTCAGTTCCTTGTGGTCGGCGGCGGCGTTCTGCAAATTCGAGAGAAAATCATCTCTGCAGCATCTCTTGCGTTCGTCATTCCAGTCGGCACTTCTGGGCAAAAAGACCTTGACCCCAAGCTCCACCTTGCCATCCACTGTCGAAAAAGCCTTCTGCATGGCGGGATAGCCCGCTGCCATGGCGATCTGAAGCAATTTTCGGTTCTTAAAGGACATGCCGTATGCAACAGGAAGCACGCTGTGGTCTTTCATCACTTCTTCGACCACCCTCCTGTGACCTTCGACCTCTTCCTCGTTCACAGCATATTCTCTGAATGGAACATCGCTAACTACTGGAGAGACGTCTCTGTAGAGGAGGGCATAGACCTCACTCCCCATAAAACCGGAAATGTCAAAGGTCTTCCTCTCGCCGGGACTGCCAATAATGCAGTAAACATACTTTCCTTTGGCATCCATCGCCTGCCCATCGGCTCTCAGGGTTCTCCTGGACAACGAGCTACACCTCTTCCTCTACGCATTCCAGATCTGACCGGCGTCGGAGGACGATTCTCTTGTAGCCCAGGAGTTCTCCCGAATTGTCGAACTTCATCTCGTACCGCCCTATTATGTCCTGAGTGTCGGGAACTATCTTCTTCTCCAGGACTTCAACTTCCGCGATCCATCCACCATCGTCTCCGGTCACGCCCACAACACCTTCAACTTTTTTCCTGAGGAGGATCTCAGCTGAGCTCATCGCCTCCGCAATGATGTTCTGAATTTTCGACATGTAGGTCATCTCGGTCGATCAGGGAACATAGATTGCTGCATCTCCTCCATCGGAGACGATCTCAACCTCTCTTCCCATCAACTCACTAGAACACTCATTAAATTTAAATTCTTTGATATTATCAGCTATCCGGTAATACCTCAAGAAGGAGGCCAATTTATGTCTTCTTCCCTGAACGACGCGAGATCCCATGGCATTTTCATCGAAGCTACCATCGGGCTTCAGGCTGAAGTAAAATGTGGCAGAGGCGTTCAATCCCTCCGGCGTTTTCGCCTTAACGATCAGGGCATCGGTTTCATTGAACCTCAAGCCCGGCGGTTTCTTGGGAAAGATAGCGCTTATCTTTTGCACGGATGCCTCAACGATTGCGCCTTTGGTTGATTGCATGGCTACCTCACGCCGTGTTGGCGATCGACTCCAGAACCAGCATCTTTTTCTCCATCATGTCCTTAGGCGAGCAGGTTTTATTGGCAATCACGTCAATGCAGAGCTGTTCAAAATTAATATTACTGTTTCCGTTGAATCCTGAATCTTCCTGAAGCTTGAGTGCCTTGGCAATCATGATGCAGGCCCGGGTTCCGGGCTTCTCCGCATCCGGAAGCTTGTCTCTTAGAAATCTCACCACACTGACGATGCGATCGGCCTGAAGTGACGAAATTCCGGTATGCTCGACCACGATCTGGGCCTCGGTTTTTTGCCCGTAATAATCGGCATAAATTCCCACCATTCTATCCAGGAGTGCATCTTGAGGCCGATGAATCCCTGCATATTCGATGGAATTGCTGGTGAGGATGGCCTTGAAGTCGGGGTGCACTTTGATGTATCTTTCTTCCCCAAATTTGGTGGGCAGCTCCAATATGCCTTCCTCAAATACTGAGAGGAGAATGTTATTGGCAGCGGGCTTGGTTCTTGAAAATTCGTTATAGATCAGCGTGTAGCCGTATTTGCAGGCCAGAGAAAGGGGATTGTCGACCCACTCGATCTTCATGACGTCCCGGCTCTTGAAGACGTTATGTATGTAATTGTCTCGAACGCTCTCATTTTGAATCTGAGAGTATCCGCCTATTAAGTCGGTGGTGGTGATCGATTCGTCCCCGTTGATCCAGACCACAGGCCTTCCCAATTCTTTGGCCACATGAGTGGCCAGGCTGGTTTTGCCACATCCGGTTGGGCCGATGAGATGGACGGGGTAATCCGCCTGCAGCCATAGCTTCATCCTGTTTTCGATCTCCTGAACTTCAGGAGTCCTGATGAAATGGCTGACCTCAGGCATTAGATAGGCCTCTTCTATGGCCTTGCGCTTTTTCTCTTCTGCGAGAAGCTCGTAGCTGCAATCCATATTCACTGGAGATCTGATACGAACTCTAATCTCCGAGTCATCTTCCAAGTGCTCAGTTTTTCGAAGCTGATCATCGGCTTTCTTCTCGCTTATTGTTTGATGGACCGCTTCCCCTCGGACCTTTCTGGGATGCTGGGAAACATATCGCATTATTGGCACCTCAAATAATTAATAAAAATTCTACTAGGGTGATCACCCGTAGTAGAAATCCCTAATATAGTTGCTGAGATCCTGGTTTCGGTAGAGCTGAATATCGCTTTGCAGAGAGCGGGCTCTGGATTGCAGTTCGGATGCCCCGGAGTGAATTCGGTTGCATGCCTTTCTGTTAGCCTTTATCTGGGAGCTGACGTTGATGCCGAACTGATTCAGGCCTCTTTGCAGATTCCTGGACCCTTCGCTCCGGATATCTTTGCCGGCTCGCTGGAACTCTTCAGCCATTCTCTGCATATCAGCCCGCATCTGTCCGGACGCAGAGTTGAACTTCGCCGCAGATTCCCGGTTCTCCTTGATTTGCAGATTTAGGCTGTCTCCAAATGCCTCAAGGCCCGAATTGCGCCTCTTGATCGCATCATCCAGCATCGACCTGGCACCAGATTGCATATCCACTGTCATTTTATCTCGAGCGGAATGAAACTCTCTGATGCCTTTGGATCTCCTGCGGATGCCTTCGTCTCGCATCTCTCTTCCGGCTTTTTGGATATCTGCGGAAAAGCTCTGAGTGGACGAAACCTTGGACATGACGCCTGACTTTTTGCGCTGAGGCTTTGGCTCAGCGACGTTTGCCTTAAGCTTCTCAGCCATACGTACCTCTTTGGGCTTTTCCGGCGCAGATGGCTTGGTGGCTTCCTGTTTCTTGATGGCCTCCAATATGGCTTCGGCCAGCTGAGATTTGGTTCCGCCCAGGTTCTGCACACCATGACTCAGAGCCATTTCTTCCAGCTCTCTTCTGGTGTGTTTGGTCACCAGCTCATCAAAAGTCGTTTCCATAGCTCCTCCAAAAAAATTGGATTAGGAGCACCTGCTTTTACGCAGGTACTGCCGGAGTGGCCCCAATGGCTGCCTGCTCGACCTTGGCCATCTCCTCAGAGTAGTGGAGGAAGGTATCAACCGATGCCACGACAACCCTTGACTCAACCGTCAGAATCTCTATGCCAACCAGGCTGACCCTGGCCCACACATCGACAACTATTCCCTTATCCAGGATCCTGTCCAGGACCTCAGCGAGGCTGGACGAATCTGGTGTTGCTGTTACCATATTTCCTATCTCCCTCGAATTTTATTTATTTTTCAAGCCGGCACTTTGGGGACCGCTCCGATTGCCGCCTGCTCAACCTTGGCCATCTCCTCAGAGTAGTGGAGGAAGGTATCGACCGATGCCACGACAACTCTAGACTCTACGGTCAGAATCTCTATACCGACCAGGCTGACCCTGGCCCACACATCGACAACTATTCCCTTGTCCAGGATCCTGTCCAGGACCTCGGCAAGGCTTGAAGAATCCGGTGTTGCTGTTACCATTTTCCCACCTTTGTTTCAACCTGACATTCAAACTCAAGCCCTGATCTCCGGGGCTGCTCCAATGGCTGCCTGCTCGATCTTGGCCATCTCCTCAGAGTAGTGGAGGAAGGTATCGACCGACGCTACGACAACTCTAGACTCTACGGTCAGAATCTCTATACCGACCAGGCTGACCCTGGCCCACACATCGACAACTATTCCCTTATCCAAGATCCTGTCCAGGACCTCAGCAAGGCTTGAAGAATCCGGCGTTGCTGTTACCATTTTTTTTCACCTCCTGTAATTTTTGTATTCCCGAGATCTCGTGAATCATGAAGGTTTGAATTCTGCAGAAATGGGCTGAAAGACCGGGAGCCGGAACCAAGCCCATTTGCATATTATGATACTTATGGGGTTTGAAATGCTCTGAAATCTCTTCGATTTTCATTTCGCTCATCATTTTCGCCTTTCAGACTTCGACTTGATGGGTGCCCGAGAATCGAATCGGACGTCATTTATTATCTGAACATTTATCAGTACGAAAGATATGATGAGGCGGCTCATGGAAGAGCCCCCTGCCACCATATCCCGTGTCTGATCTTACGGCCGCGGAGGTATCTATAGCGGCTGAGCACTTAGGACATATCTGCCAATACATCCTGTATACATCCACTATCCATCAAACCTTAAAATACCCTTTCATCTTTCTGATATAGTTCTCAGATATTTCTCAATCCTTGAGAGTTAAGAACCCTTATCTTGTCCGGATGAAGAATAGAGTTTACAATCTCTCGTATCGAAAATGGTAGCTGCAAGCCTCGGGACACCAGGGATGGATAATGAAAGTATTAATTGTCGATGACGCACCGTATATGATCAAAGTCATAAGGGATATTCTGGAAGCCTACCAGCATGAGGTTTACGAAGCACTCAACGGAGAGGAGGCCTTGATCAGGTATTCGGAAATCAAACCGGACATCGTCCTCATGGATATACTCATGCCCACTCTGGACGGACTGAGCGCCACCAGAAAGATAATTGAGCGCGATCCCACCGCTAATATAATAGTGATAACCGCAATGGGAAAGATCGGGCTGGAAAAGGATTGTCTTGAGGCAGGAGCCAAGAAGTTCATAGTCAAGCCCTTCAAGATGAAGGAACTCCTCAGCTCGATTCAGGCGTTATCCTGACCATGAAGGGAATTGAGTCCGTACACGGTTATCAGGAAGACATAATCGAGACCATTCCGAGCACCATACTGGTTGTAAACAGGAACCTTGAGATTCTTTATGCCAACAAAAATTATTATCTCAAGTCCGGAAAGAGAGAAAGGGATGCAGTCGGCGAAAGGCTCTGCCGGGTTTTTCCGCATGTGCTGATGGAAAAGACCAATATCGAAGAGAAGATCAAGGACGTCTTCCAGACCGGAATTCCCTTTGACGGGGAACAGCTTCGGTATCCGGATGGCATGTTTTACTTCTACCGGATAAACCCCCTGAAGGGAGCGGACGGATGCGTCAGCGGCGCGGTGATCTTCATGGAGGACGTGACCAAACTCACCAGGCTGGAGGAGGAGCTTAAGTACTCCTATATAAAGCTTGAAAATGCCTTTGAGGAACTCAAGGAGAACGATGAAATTAAGTCCGAGTTCATCTCCACAGCTTCTCATGAACTCAGGACTCCTTTGACCGTAATAAACAGCTATACCGAGATGTTTGAGGAGGGCTTGCTCGGGGATCTGACTCCCATACAGAGGGAGAAGATTCAGGTAATTCATTCCCAGACCGACCACATGATTCGCCTGGTCGAAGACATGCTCGACACCATGCGTCTGGAATCAAAGAAATTTAAGATCAATATGGTCTCGATCCAGCTTGAGAAGATAGCCACCAATGTGGTGGCCGAGCTCGGCAGGCTGGCAGGACTAAAAGAACACACTGTTAAAATAGAATCGTCCGGCCGGATTCCGGTTGTAATGGGCGATGAAAGGCGCATAAAACAGGTGTTCAACAACCTGTTGACCAATGCCATAAGGTACACGCCCAAGAAAGGTTGCATAGTGGTGAGGATTGAAGATGAACACGACTTTTTGCTTGTGTCCATCAGCGATAACGGCATAGGGATCCCCAAGAAGGACCACGAGAAGATATTCGAAAAATTCTTCACCGGAAGGAAGGTCTCTCTCACCAGAGAATCGGGGCGAATGGGTCTGGGGCTGGCCATCGCCAAAGGCATAGTAGAGGCTCATCAGGGTCGTATATGGGTTGAAAGCGAGGTGGGAAAAGGGAGCACGTTCTTCTTTACGCTTCCAAAATATGATCCGGGATCTCCTTAGATTTGTAAAACACAGGCCTGAAGTTGTGCCAGCGACTGAACCTCTAAATCACGTGGCATGTCAAGACCTGTCCAGAGGATCTAGCTACTTGGTGTTAGAGAGCCAGGCTCAGCACAGCTTTGACATCTTCATATCCTTGATCAAGGGCAAGTGCATAGAATGTGAGCACCAGGGGGCATTTCCGTGTGAGAGCATAGGCTGTGAGAGGTGTACTCTGGCTTGTCCGTGTGCAGAGTGTAAGCACCTAAGGGCACAGGGTTTATGCTTCACTATGCGCTCACCATTGGATATCAGGATGAGCTATGCCCTGCAAACCACCCCCATCTTCTGGATCAGCCATCACGGTCGAGATAGCATCGATCCGGCAGGGCTGGAGGTCATGTCAGACGTAATTCAGAGTTTCATGAAGCAGAGCAGGAATCCGGTGGTGCTCCTCGATGGAATTGAGCATTTGATGCTGATCAATGGCGCTCTGCCGGTGTTGAGGTTCCTAAAGGACATACAGGAATATTCTGTTCTATATGACGCCATACTAATATTGCCGGTCAATCCTCTCGCGATTGAGAAGAAAGAATTGGCATTAATCCAACGAAATATGAAACTAATAGAATAATAACATGAAAATAAGTATTGTGCGAAATCCGCTGCATTTGATTTTTAAAAAATAAGATATGGAATAGAGATTCTGATTCTCAAGGTCAAAATTTATGGAAAAAGTTTTTATAGGAACTGGGAAGAAACCTGAAATTGGGTAGTTGCAATCATGGTCCGATTGAGAGAGACTTCAGAAAATATTGATGAATCTCAGGAAGATGAATATAAGAAAATCATTGATAGAACCATAAAAATAAATAAAGATATATTCATATTGTCTTCTTTGTTGAATAAACAAATGTGTGGTTATGACCTGATAAAGGAGATCTTTCAGGATTGCGACGTCTTCCTCAGCCAGGGCACAGTCTATCCGATTCTATACTCCCTGGAAGAGGAAGGCATTCTCCAGGCTGAGTTCAGCAAGGGAGACATGAGATCCAAGCGCTATTCTCTAACCCCAAAAGGCAGGGAGCTGGCACAAAAGAGGCTGGATGATTTCGCTAAAGCCATTTTGCATGTATCCAGCCTAATAAGAAGGTGAGCTGATTGTTCAGAGATGCCATAAGCGGCCTGGACAGAATTCTCAATGCTGAGATTCCTCAAGGTTCAGTGGTCTTGATAACCGGCGGAGAGGGAACTTTAAAGTCCGGCCTGGCGTTCGGCCTGGCCTCCAATTATCTGGCAGCAAGAGGCGAGCACGGATTGTATGCTACCCTAGAGCAGACTGAAGAGAGCCATATGCAGAATATGAAAAGTCTGGGTTTGTCAAAAAGCAACGGAATGCACATCTTCGACTACTGGGATATGCGCAGAGAGTGGAAGAATAGAGAACCCGATCTGATAAAAACGACCGGAGAAGTCATAGATTTCTATGAGGATAAGCATGAGAAGATGACCGTTCTTGTCCTCGATTCTCTCAATGCTCTTTTTTATCTTTCAGATGAATCAACAATTAGAAAGGATATGTATCATTTCTTTTCGGAACTCAGGGACCGGGGCCTGACCTCTTTTCTGATTAAAGAAAGCTCGACCTGTGCTGAAGGGCGGCTCAGCACAACAAAGCCGGAGAACTTCCTGGCCGATGGCGTGATTGAGCTTGGGGCAATTGAGCGCACTGAGGGTGTAAAGAGGTTCATTCGCATCACCAAGATGCGATCTGCCAAGCACTCCATGGAGAAACACCAGCTGGTAGTGGAGGAGGATGGGCTGCATATATTAGGACCGATTTATTGATCATTGATAATTGAGCGGCTTATGAGTGACTTCATATCTCAATTGATCCAGAATAAAAAAAAAAAAAGAATTCAGTGATAAAATATAAAAGCAGAGCCTCTCTTCGGCCTCGCCAATTCTATCGATCCTTGGCATTTCCTCTCAAGGTCGACTTGCGAGACGGCATGAGATAGATCCTGGGCCGGGCTTTTGTGAGTTGCATCTCGACGGCCAGCTTCTTATTGTACCAGGCTCGAACGAGCATGGGCTCAATTTCAATGGCCTTGGTGTAGCATTCACAGGCCTCTTCATATCTCCCCTGCTTGTAGAATATGTTTCCTTGGGTATTGTAAGCCAAAGCGTTGTCGGGATTCAAACCCAGAGACCTCTTGCAGCACTGCAAAGCGGACTCATAGAATCCTTGAAAGTACAGAATATCAGCTTTTGCTGCCCAGGCCTCCCAGCTTTCTGGATTGTTCTCCAGTTCCCGTTCGACAACCATCAATGCACCATCCAGGCCGTTTGAGGATAGCAAGCGCAAAGCTTTCTTAAGAGAATCGTTGCTCCTGGCATCATCAACTGATTTGTCCATTAACTCATCGGCCCCCCAGCATATTTACAATTCTATTCATACGGTACATAAATATTAAGCCTTATTTCAATTAAGTACTGATGATTCTAATAATTAATGAATTGCTCTCATTAATTGCCAATATGCATCTTGTGCAGGGACCGTATAAATAGACGATTAATAGAAGCTCAAGTGTTCAAATCGGATCGCTTGAATCGAAATAGCATGAAGCTCCAATTGAGCGAGGCCCGAATTGACGCTGAAATGACGGTGCAATGAGAAGGACCATTTTGCCAATTCTGTTCTGGTCAAGCGGGCTATTTGATCGAGACTATTTGAATATCTCTCCGGCCTCCTTATACCACAGCAAGAGGTCAAGCTGTCCCATGGGAATTTCCGCCGTTTTTGAAAACGCCCTCATCTTTTGCTCGATATCCAGATAGGTCTTGCGGCTCAGGCTTGCCGGCACCTCATCGATGACCCCCAAAAGCCTCAGGTTCTTGAGAATGTGCCGGTCCAGTATGGCCAGGTCCTCTCCAAGGCCGATATTTCTCAGAAAATGGCTGGCTTCCTTGTAGCCGTAGCCCTTAACGTTTTTAACCAGCCATTCCCTGGCTTCGTAGGGGCCGGCAAAATCCGAAAGGGTCGCCCGCAGGGATGCCCGCGAAAACATGGCTCTTGCCAGGCATATGTACTCAGCTTTTCGCTGGCTGAACCGAACGCCGGTCAGGTCCTGCTGAATCCGGAAAGAATCCTCCGCCATGGTGCAATTGCGTTTCAGGCGTTCCACGGCTTTCCAGCAGGTCCTGGCCCTGGATTGAGGGGTGAGCAGGCAAAACGCCATCTCGGAGAAGAGCAGTTCGTCGCTTCCAGTCTTCCAGATCTGCCCGAAATCCTCCAGCCTGGCCTCGATCTGCTCCCTTACCGGCATGTACAGGGCATGCAGATCCTGCAGACCGTTTTCCTGCCAATCTTCTTCGGATTCCATCAGGGTTCACTTCTCGCTTGGATATAAAGTGGTTTTCGATTCGCTAAGGCTTTTTCCCTCAACCTTGACCCCATCTCTCGAAGTAGCCGGCCTCAGACAGGAACCGCCCTTTGCAGGAAACTGTCTTTACAAGAAGCGGTCTTTACAAGAAGCGGTCTCTACGAGAACCGATCTCTTTTTCTATTCGAACCGCGTTATAACTAATGGTTCTGAAAACATGAGGTTCTGGATCACGGCTGTCGCATTATCAGCCCTGTTTGTCCTACTGGCCATCAATGCAGTCGGCATCCTGGACGGAGGCTCCGGCCTATCTGCAGAAGAGCTGATTGAAGCCAGTCGCGGAAACTTTCATTTCGATCTCGGCTTTCCCGAAACGCCCCAGGAATCTCGAAGGATATGGAGCCGGGAAAGCGGGGTCGACTTTTCGATGCCTGGCAGATTATCTGAAAGTGCCACCACCCCGGAGGAGTCTAGGGCAGATTACGAAGCAGGCGATCAAGGTCAAACATCTAACGCGGATAGCAGGGACTCGGTGACGCCTTCACAACCGGCAGCGGAATTGCCAGCGAGGAGCATGGCTGGAAACTGGTCGTTTTACCTCGAAGACGACAAGAACAGAGTGATGGCTCTGAGGCTTTTCCAGTCAGAAGATGCCGTTTTTGGATCAGGCACCATGAATGACGGAGCCGATACCCTCAGAGTCCTGGCTTCCGGATCGCTTGCTGGGGATGAATTGAGCCTGGATGTCGTCTCCGACGGAACAACCGGCCTTTACAGATTTAATCTCACTACCAGGGGCAGCTCGGCATCGGGCCGGTACGTGGCCTTTTCCTCCAGCGGAGAACGCTGGGAGGGGCAGGCTGAAGGGATGCTCACTACGCCCTCGTAGCACCCGTCCCAGGTCTACATGATAATTAATTAATATTAGCAGATAGAATATATCCATTAATCGTGATGAAGATTGATGAGGTGATATTCACGATCAACCTTTTCCGGAAAAATAGCGAGGCCACTGTCAAGATCAAAGAGAGAAAGGAACGGCAGGACGAGCGAAGACAAAAGGCTCGGGCCAGAGGGGAAAAACCCGTAAAATAACATCTCAAGGGCCAATCATCTCTTCTCCGTGAGAAAACAGGAGGCTCCTGGGATCCTGAAATGTTAAAATTGAGAACAAACTGCATTATATCAAGGAGTCTCGCAAGGCTGCGGAAAAGACGAAAAAAGGTCAAAGGCTCAAGAAAAGAGGATTATTAAAAGAAAAAGCGAGGTCGGCTGCAGGAAAGAGCGCAGAATTCCTCAGATATACTGCTGGATCAGGCCGTCTGGCTCCTTTATCTTCTCTTTGTGCAGCAGCTTGGCCGCAGCCCTTTCGAAGTCCGATTGGTACACCACCGTCCGCTCCTCGCGGATGGCATACATGCCGGCCTCTGTGGCCAGAGCCTTCAAGTCGGCTCCGCTCGCGAGATCAGCCATATCTGCGACCCGCTCCAGATTTACATCAGCATTCAGGTTCATGCCGCCGGTGTGAATCTTGAGTATCGAGGCCTTGGCTTCACGGTTGGGAAGCGGGATCTCAATTACCCGGTCAAACCTTCCCGGCCTCATCAGGGCCGGGTCCAGCATATCCAGCCGGTTGGTTGCCGCGATCAGTTTTACCTCTCCTCGCGGGTCAAAGCCGTCCATCTCCGCCAGAAGCTGCATCAGCGTCCTCTGAACTTCGCGATCTCCGCTGGTGGCTCCGTCCATCCGGCGTGCGCCAATGGCATCAAGCTCATCTATGAAGATTATGGCCGGCGATTCGTTCTTGGCCAGCTCGAAAAGTTCCCTGACCAGCCGGGCACCCTCTCCGATGTACTTCTGCACGAACTCTGAGCCCACCACCCGGAGGAAGGTGGCTTCAGTGCTGTTGGCAACCGCCTTGGCCAGTATGGTCTTGCCGGTCCCGGGCGGCCCGTAGAGGAGCACTCCCTTGGGCGGCTCGATTCCAACCGACAAGAAGAGGTCAGGCCTCTTTAGGGGAAGCTCCACGATCTCCCTGATCTCCGAGATCTGGCTGTCCAGGCCGCCGATCTGGGAAAAGGTCACGTTGGGCGCTTCTTCAATCTCCATTCCGAAGACGGCCGGGTCGCGAGGCGAGGGCAGAACGCTCATCACTGCGAAGGACTGCTGGTTTAAGCCCACCTGAACGCCGGGCTTTATCTCCTCTTCGATGAACTGAGAGATGTTCACCACGAACCTGGGGCCGGTGCTGCTCTTGACGATTACCCGGTTCTCATCCAGGACATCGATGATCGTTCCCACGATCATGGGGCCGACCCTCAGACGCTCGAGTTCGGATCGAAGCTTCCTGGCCTCTCTCTCGAACTTGAGCTTCTGGTTCTCTATGAGCCGCTTCTCGCCTTCCACCCGGTCTTTCTGTTCTCGCAATGCCAGGTTTCGCTCTTCCAGCTGGCGCATACGATCCAAGATGTAGCGTGAAAAGTCTGCGCTGGCCGACGACTCGTTTATTCCTTCTCCGCTCTCCATAAGTAAAAGATTATTAAACTCCGACCCCTATAAAGGTTTCCGAGATGAGCGAGATGCAATGCGAGATATGCGGTGCTGAAATTTCCGGCAGCCCTTGCAGGATAGTGATTGACAGCTCATCGCTGGAGGTATGCAAGAGCTGTGCGCGCTTCGGAAAGCCCGAAGACAAATGGTCGCCTGTTACCAGAAAGATGGTTCCGGTGGAGAGGGCATTTTCTGTCCGAAAGCCCAAACCTCGCGACCGTTTCAAAGATTTGGTAGAGATAGTCCCGGATTACGGGGCCAGGATCAGAGACGCTCGCGAGAGCCAGGGAATGACCCCGGAGCAGCTTGGCGTCCGGATCAAGGAGAAAGCCACTCTAATCAAGAAGATAGAGCGAGAGGAGATCGTTCCTGAGGACGAAATCAGGAAAAAGCTGGAAAGAGAGCTGAAGATCAAGCTCACCGAAACGACCGGTGAGGAGAAGAGCAGATCCTCAGGAGGAGCCCGAGGATTAACGCTTGGAGACATAGCAAATATCAAACGGAAATGACGGCAGAGGCGGCAGAGATAATTATCGGTGGCGGAGTAGTGATCTACCCCACCGAGACCGTTTACGGCCTGGGGGCCGGAGCATTCGACAGACAGGCCGTGTTGAGGGTATTCGAGATCAAGAAGAGGCCGCTCTCCATGCCCATCACCCTGGCCGTCTCCAGCCTGGAGATGATGGGTGAGGTATCAGAGATCGGAGACGAGGACCTCGAGCTTTTGAAGCGCCTCCTTCCTGGACCGGTCACGGTTTTAGTCAGGAAGAAGGACGTGGTTCCTGACCTGCTCACCGCGGGATCTCCGCTGGTCGGAATCAGATTTCCGGATCATGCAATGGCCCTGGAGATGATTGCTGCTGCTGGGCCCATAACTTCGACCAGCGCCAATATCACCGGGCAGCCTGCTCCGGCCAGCCCGGAGGAGATCTCCGACCACATTCGCAAGAATGCAGATCTTATGGTTGACGGCGGCCGGTGCAGATACGCGGAGCCCTCCACCCTCCTGGATCTAAAACGGCGAGAGATCATCAGGCCCGGTGCCGGGTTAAAAGAAGTCCAGAAGGCGATTTCGTGAAGGCCAGGATCAGAGATTTCTTCGAGACCTGTGAGGGCTGGATCTTCGCGGTGGCGGATTACAACCATCCGGAGGGGATCAGATCGCTTCTGCGCTACGTTCCCGACAGCCGCGGAGAGCGCGAGGTGGGAGGCCGCAGATACCGCAAGATGGATTTCGATCAGTCTTTCGCTTTCCTGCGGGAGCACAGGCCGGAATACGTCCGCGATCTGCATGTGGTCCCGGAGGATGACATCGCCAGGTTCCATCTTCCGCCGGACGGCTTAAGAGAGGTGGTTAAGAGAGACCGGAGGGTGCGCCAGATCGCGAACCTTTTGGCCGGTCACGGAATTCCGCGGCAGGAGATGGGAGTTACCGGATCCATGCTGGTGGGGCTGGAGGGGCCGTCGTCCGATATAGATTTCGTGGTCTACGGAACCTGGTGGTGGCAGGCCAGAAATATCCTGGAACAGGCCAAGGAAGACGGAGACATCCAGGAACTGGACGCCGAAACCTGGACCAAGATCTACAACAAGAGACGGCCCGAAATCGGCTTCGAGGAGTTCGTGCTGCACGAGCAAAGGAAGGGAAATCGAGGAATGGTCGAGGGCACCTACTTCGACCTGCTCTTCACCAGGAGCTGGGAGCAGATCGTTTTATCAAACCCCGGCCCAGGGGTTCCCATCGGCCGGGAAAAGATCGTGGCTCAGGTGACGGACGCGAGGTTTGCCTTTGACAGCCCGGCCATCTACCGGCTGGAACACGAGGAGATAGAGGAGATACTGTGCTTCTCTCACACCTATGCCGGACAGGCCCTGCCGGGCGAGACCATCGAGGCCGCCGGACTGGTGGAGGAGACCGAGGCCGGGCGGAGAATGGTGGTGGGCACCACCCGCGAGGCCAGAGGAGAATGGATCCGCTCCCTCTCGCTCCTGGAGGCGGAAAAACAGAAAAGGATCACCACAACGAAGAACACGTTGATTTAAGAGATTATCAATTAAGAGAGGTCTAAAGATGTTACAGGTTCTGCCATTCGATATTGAGATCGGCCAGCATAAGGTCATGCTCAACGTGGAGAACGCAAGGGAGAGGGGGCTTTATGCGGGAGACAGAGTCCGGGTCAGAGCTAAAGGGGCCTCTACCACGGCCATCCTGGATACAACCACTCAAATGGTCAAGCCCGGAGAAATAGGCATCTTCACCGAGGCCCTGAAGGATCTCAAGGATCCAAAGCAGGTGGACATTCTGCCTGCTCCCAAGCCCATGTCGCTCTGCTACATCAAGATGCTGATGGACAACCAGAAGCTGGAGGAGGACCAGATCCGGGCCATAGTCCAGGACATAGTGGACAACAACCTGAGCGAGATCGAGCTCTCGGCCTACATCACCGCATCTTACATTCACAAGCTGGAGGCCCAGGAGACGGAATGGCTCACCCGGGCCATGATCGATACCGGTGAGCGCATACACTTCGACACCCGTCCGGTCATGGACAAACACAGCATCGGCGGCGTGCCCGGCAACAAGGTCTCGCTGCTGGTGGTGCCGATCGTCGCCGCAGCCGGGCTAATGATACCCAAGACCTCTTCTCGGGCCATTACCGGAGCCGGCGGAACCGCCGACCTGATGGAGGTAGTGGCTCCGGTCGAGTTCTCGGCCGAAGAGATCAAGGAGCTGACCGAGACGGTCGGAGGGGTGATCGTGTGGGGCGGAGCCACCAACATCGCTCCGGCTGACGACAAGCTGATCAAGGCCGAATACGCGCTGTCGATTGACCCCTACAGCCAGATGCTGGCCTCCATCATGGCCAAGAAGGGGGCTGTGGGAGCCGACTCAGTAGTTATCGATATGCCGGTAGGCCCTGGGACCAAGCTTCCCTCTCCAGAGGCCGGAAGGTCCCTGGCAAAGGACTTAATCGACCTGGGCGAGCGCCTCGGCATCCGGGTGGAGTGCGCCATGACCTTCGGCGGCTCTCCGGTCGGAAGGACTATCGGGCCGGCGCTGGAGGTCAGGGAAGCGCTTACCGTTCTGGAGAACAAGGGCGGGCCCAACAGCCTGCGCGAAAAGAGCCTGTCTTTGGCCGGCATCCTCCTGGAGATGGGAGGAATCGCCGGGCGGGGAGGTGGCTATAAAGCCGCCGAGGAGATCCTCACCAGCGGAAGGGCTCTTCAGAAGCTTTTGGAGATCATCGAGGTCCAGGGAGGGGACCCGAAGGTCACCAGCGAGAGCATTGAGGTCGGAGAGCAGTGCCAGGACATTCTCGCCCCGGTGGGCGGCTACGTGGTGGCCTTCGATAACAAGCGGCTGGTGGAGCTGGCAAGGATGGCCGGAGCCCCCTCGGACAAGATGGCTGGGGTCATCATCCACAAGAAGATGGGCGAACGGGTCAGGAGGGACGAGCCTCTGATCACCATATGCTCCAGCTCGGACTGGGAGCTGGAGAGCGCGGTAAAGGATGCCAAGAGGCAGATGCCGATCGTGGTCGAGGGCATGCTGCTGGAGAGATACCCGAGGGTCATGGAGATTTAACGGAGAATATAACATGGTTATGAAGGTGGCAATTACTTATCACGAGGACTTCGGTAAATACGGATTTTCAGTTCTTCGCGACAGAATCAGGCCCTCCTATGAGGCTTTGATGAAGACCGGCATTGTGGACGGAGTCGATGTTCAGGTCTTCAAGGCCGCTCCCGCCCCTTTGAAGCTGGTGGAGGCAGCCCATACCGAGGCGCATATGCAGAACATGCTGCACGATCCCTACCGGGAGGTGGCCATTTTATCCGCCGGAAGCGTGATGATGGCCTCAGAGATGGTGGCTAAAGGCGAGGCCAAGTCGGCCTTTGCCTTCACCGGGACGGCAGGCCATCACGCCTCGCGCGGGAGCTGCTGGGGATTCTGCTACTTCAACGACGTGGCCATCACCATCTCCCGCCTGCGAGAGATGGGGCTGGAGAGGTTTCTGATAATCGATGTAGATCCGCACTTCGGAGACGGAACCCGGGATTTCTTCAAGGACGACCCCAACGTCTTTCACATCAACTTTCATAGCGGCTCAGGAGAGCAGTACGATCCCGCCAACAACAACTACGACATCGGGCTGGGCTTCGGGGCCGACAACGAGCGTTTCTTGACCGCCCTCAAGAACTCTCTGGAGCTGGCCAAGGATTTCGATTTCCAGATAGCCTTTGTGATCTTCGGGCACGACTCGCACCAGGATGATTACGGCGGGTTCGACCTGACCTTCGACGCCTATCCCCGCATGGCCCAGATCATCAAGCAGGCGGTGGGAGAAAAAGGGCTGGTGTTCGTTTTGTCCGGAGGCTCCTCCATTCATGTGGGCGAACAGGCCATACCGGATGTGATCAGAGTTCTGGCCGGGCGGTGGCCCAATTGAGAATGGCGTCCAACTGCTACACCTGCATCATGGACCGGGCCAAGTTCGAGGGCGACCTGGTCTTCTCTGATGACGCTCCCAAAAAGGAGGTCATGGAAGAGCTGCTGGACTTCATGGCCTGCCACAAAGGGGGCGTCCCGGCGCTGGTCGGGACCGAGCGGGAGAGAATCCTCAAGCGGAAGAGCGGCAGAGATGACCCTTATCGAGACATAAAGGCCGAGAGCAACCGCGTGGCCCAAAGGCTCGTGCCTCTGGCCCGGGAGTTCTACGAGCAATCGCAGAACAAGCTGGAGGCCCTGATCAGGATTGCCGCAGCCGCCAACTCCATGGAGTACGGGGTGAAGGGCCACGATTTCGACAACGCCACCTTTTCCCAGGTCTTTAGAAAGACTCTCGAGGAGCGGCTGGCCGGGGATTTGGACGAGGTCAAGAGGCGGCTGGAGGCCTTTGACCGCATCCTTTACCTGACCGACAACTGCGGGGAGATGGTCTTCGACCTGTTTGTGATCGAGAAGCTGGAGGAGATGGGAAAGAAGGTGGTGATCGGCTCCAAGTCCGAGCCGATCCTTAACGACGTGACCGCAGAGGAGATCTCCGCCCTCACCAATACCCCGGTCGTTCCCACCGGGCCGGTGGTGGGTACTACCCTTGAGGACAGCAGCCCGGAGGCCCTGAAGCTCTTAAGGGACCGGAACTGGCTGATCCTGGCCAAGGGGATGGGGAACTTCGAGACCATGTCTGAGTACGACGACCAGCTGAAAGGTCGGCTGATCTACGTGATGAGGGCCAAATGCGAGCCGGTGGCCATGACCGTGGGGGTGTCCAGAGGAATGCTGGTGGTCAGGCCGGTTTAGGAGATAGCAGGAGGGTCAAACTTTGAGCGCGTGCGAGTCCAGGACCATCTGGTGGGACGGCGGCCTGTGGATGATCGACCAGACCAGGCTTCCGGGAGAGCTCTTGTCCATCAGGATCAGAAGCGTGAGGGAGCTGATCGAGGCCATTAAATCCCTCCGGGTGAGGGGCGCTCCGGCCCTGGGTGCGGCCGGAGCATACGGAATTGCGCTGGCGGCACAGCTCTCCCGCACCGGAAACACTTACGAGATGCGCCAGGAGTTGGAGCAGGCGAAAGAGATGATCAAGGGCTCCCGGCCTACAGCCGTCAACCTCTCCTGGGGTGTTGACAGAGCGCTTCGGGCGGTAGAGGATCAGGAGACTGTGGAGGAGATCCAAGAAGCGGCATTGAGAGAAGCCGAGGCCGTCGCCGAGGAGGATGTCCGGACCAATAAGGCTCTGGGAAAGGCGGGGTCAAGACTCCTGGAAGACGGCGATTGCGTGCTCACCCACTGCAATGCCGGCCGGCTGGCCTGTGTGGGCTGGGGTACAGCCCTGGGAGTGATCCGCTCGGCGGTAGAGGCCGGAAAAGACATCTCCGTTTACGCCTGCGAGACCCGGCCCCTCAACCAGGGCTCGCGTCTGACGGCCTGGGAGCTGGCACAGGACGGGATTCCCGTCACCCTGATCTGCGAGAGCATGTCAGGAAGCCTGATGCGAAAGGGCCGGATCGACAAGGCCATTGTGGGGGCAGACCGGATCACCAGGGACGTAGTCTTCAACAAGATAGGCACCTACAACCACGCGGTCCTGGCCAGGTACCATAAGGTTCCCTTTTACGTGGCAGCCCCGCTCTCAACCTTCGATCTAGCGCATGCAGAAGAGGACATCGTGGTGGAGGAGCGCGATCCCGATGAGATCTGCCTGCAAGGAGAGGTCAGGCTGGCCCCGGAGGGAATCGAGGTCTACAACCCGGCTTTTGACGCCACGCCTCTGGATCTGGTCTCGGCCCTGATCACCGAGAAGGGCGTATTCCGGCCGCCGCTGATGCCGCCCATCTGAGCCCGCAGCATCTCTCAGAGCACCGGACCCGGAGAATCGAACCCCCCCGTCTCAGCAATCCAGGCTCAGAGATTAACGATATAAGCCCAGAGGCGATCAAGGAGTCACCATGAGCATGGACCTGGCGGTAATCGGCGGAGTGGGCTTTTTTCTGGAGGGCCTGGCCGATCGGATCGAGACCCCTTACGGCAGCGTCAAAGTCAATCTGACCCGGCTGAAGGGCAAGAGGGTGGTGTTCATCTCCAGACACGGTGAGCACCACCTGCCGCCGCACAGGGTCAACTACCGCGCTCTGCTGTGGGCGGCCAGGAGCGCCGGAGCGGCCAGAGTCGTTTCTGTCAACACGGTCGGGACCATGTCGCACCATCAGGTGGGAAGCCTCTTTTTGCCCGATGACTTCGTGGAGTTCACCAAGGCCCGGACCAACACCTTCTTCGAGGACCGTGCGGTGCACGTGGACATGTCCGAGCCCTACTGTTCCGAGCTGCGGGATCATCTGGCGGAGGCCGTAAGATCTCAGGGTCTCGAGCCCTTTCACGGAGTTTATGTCTGTGCCGAGGGCCCTCACCTGGAGTCACCGGCTCAGATCAGGATGATGAGGCAGTTCGGGGATGTGGTGGGGATGACCGGATATCCCGAGGTGGTGCTGGCAAGGGAGCTGGCGCTGTGCTATGCCTCGCTGTGCATCGTGACCAACCCGGCCTGCGGGATGAACGCCGGCTGCGCTCTGAAGATGTCGGACCTCATCGAGACCATGGACGTTATGGAAAAGAAGGTGACAGAGGTCCTGTCGCTGGCGGCGCAGAGCCTGCCCGAGGAGAGGACCTGCCGCTGCAAGGATGCCCTTCCCAAGGCCGGGCTTTAGGCAGGGCTTCGGTAGCTGTTTTTTTCGTCTGCGGAATTCACTAGTTTATTATTTTATTATTTTGTTATTTTTTTTATTTGCGGGTCCGGATATAGTATTTGATCATTACCTGAGAATCGTCGGTTCGCTCCGTGAAGAAGAACGGCTCCAGCAATTTCTCGAATTCAAGGCGGGGGAAAATAAGGTTGGGGCGGCCCAGATAGCTCTCGATTCCCGCCATGTCTGCAACGTAGCGGTGATCCCGATTGGGAATGTCGAGGACGACCCGCGACCCCGGCTTGAGGACCCTGTTTAGTTCCCTGAGGGCCTCCTGAATGTATTCAAGCGGGTAGTATTCAAGCAGGCCGATCGCCGCCCCGATATCGAAAAAGTCGTCAGCAAACGGCATCTCGACAATTTCCGCGAGATACAGTCCGCCGGTAGATATCCCCACCCGGCTGGCGAAATTTTTCATGGCCTCGATCAGGCGGGGGCTGTTATCTATGCCGTAGTAGGTCGACGGCCAGCGGTCAAGCCGGTAGTTGTGCAGGTTGGCACAGCAACCGGCATCGAGGAATCGCATCTGCGGCTTGGGATCGAGATATTCCCTGATATCGGGAGCAGCACTGTTCACTGAACTTCGGTTTTCCATAAGATACTTGTAGCCGGCCGAACTCCGGATCTCCTCGGGCAGCTCAGCCATCGGATCGATGCCCTTTTCGGCCTGCTCCACGGTCAGGTCGTAAGCGGCTCGAATTTGCAGCAGTCTATCTTCGAGCAATCTATTAGTCATTGGTGAGTCTCTGGCTCATAGATCCGTCTTCTGTGGCCGGCAGCCTAACTATCTGCCGAGCTGCAGGATATGCTGCAGGATATTATTCACATCGCTCTTCACATCGTTTCTTCCCACCGCTCTTTCGCGCCGCCTAAATTTTGCACACCGCCCGAATTTTTTTCGTCACCTGAAGCTTTCACGTCACCTGAATTCTTCACATCACTCCTGTTATGAAGCTAGTGGAAAATGTAAAATGCCTGCCCCTATCTCTTGCTCTCTTATAATATCGATTTCATTGAGTGCAGTATAATCTCTAAATTTATCTGGTTCTGGCGTTTTGGCTTCTAAATCAGATGGAAATGAGGGTGATCTCCGAACTCACGCCCATCATCAGACCTAAAGGTACCATCAGAGTGTGTTTGATGCGCCATTAGCAGATACCCGTGCCCGTCCTTGACAAAAATTTTAAACCCTTCATATTTATTATGGAAGCCGTAGATATATAAATTATCTGCATAAGGAGTATCCAATACGTCTGAGGAAACTCGGTGTGCCTCCAAATTCACAGCATCCTCATCAGTGGTCCCATCACAAGGCTTTAGCTCAAGCGGGCCTTCTTGAACCAGCTTTGGGTTTTCCCCTAGCCAGGCCTCATAGATTACAGGATCCAATCTGGCAGGAGGCACTTTTCGGGGCATTAAACATTTCTCCTCTTTGAGGCCAGACAATGTTCAAGTCATAATATAACAGATTCGATCATTTATCAATCTTCTTCCACGACTATGATTTGTCCAACTCGCGGCTCAGCGAGGCGTACCCGAGATCCCCGGCCGGCTGCAGAAGAGTGCCCCAAGAGCCAGGCTGCCAGCTGCAGCATGCATCCACAAGCGGCACCGGACCCCCGAGGGATGGAGAAGCCTGCCCCAATCCATGATCCGGGATGGCGCGCGCCCCCGCAAGCCTGGCGGCGCTGGCGAAGAATGCATGAGTAATGAATAGCAGTGGGTCTTAAAGCAAATTTAAATATTTTTGACACTGCTACTCGTCTTAAGATACCCCAATCGTTGAGCGAAGAACACAATGAGCTTCATGCAGGCTAGAGACGGCAATTAAGGCAGGTGATGCCATCAGGATTTGCCTATTGTCAGTCGAGACGGCATAGACCATCATTTCAGGTAATCTTCCATGATGGCTATCGCACAGTACTTCCCACACATCGAGCAGGTCTTCTTATTCGGAAGATGTATTTCCCTAGCCCTGTCGCCATCGATAGCAAGCTGGAACTGGTTTTCCCAATCCCTTGCCCGCCTATACTCAGCCAGCTTCTTATCTTCTGGCCTTGGTCCGTACTTTAGGGTGTCTCCTATGTGGGCTGCTATCTTGAAGGCCACTATTCCTTCCCGGACCTGATCCACGTTTGGCAGGGCTAAATGCTCAGATGGAGTGATGTAGCAGAGGTAGTCCGCTCCAGCGCCCGCAGCGAGTGCCCCACCCACGCATCCTGAGATATGATCATACCCGACGCCTATGTCAATTGGAAGAGGGCCAGCGACGAATAAGGGCCTATGATCTGTCTTCCTCTTGTAATGGGCAACGTAATCTGATATTATGTTCGGGCTGACATGGCCACCCATACCCTCGATAATAACCTGGACTCCAAGTTCATTCGCTCTCCTGGCAAGATTGGCATTCATCTCAATCTCTTCCTCCTGCGGCTCATCCATGGGGTCGTGGATGCAGCCACTTCTCATGGTGTTCCCAAGGGAAAGTACCACATCCCTCTCAGCAAGGATCTCACATATCTCATTGAACCTAGGCAGGAAGGGATTCTCGTTATTATTTTGAAGCATCCATGCCGATGTAAAGGAGCCGCCCTTGGAAACCATACCCATTATTCTCTTAACGCCCATCAACTTCTCAAGCATCTCAAGTGTGAGGCCGGCGTGGACAACGATGGACGAAATTCCCTCGTCGACATGCTTCTTAATCATCTGGACCAGGTCGTACTCAGTTAGGGCCTTGATGGAGCCAGCTTCCACAATCGCTTGATAGATAGGCACGGTAGTTAGCGGGATATTCGTCTCCTCCAACATCCCTCCTCGGATCTTGTCGATGGGACCGCCCATTGAGAGGTCGGTAATAGTGTCTGCTCCATATTTTTCTGCAACCACGGCCTTCTTGACCTCCTCGCCGGGATCAAAAATCTCGGCCGAAGTCCCGATGTTGGCATTGATCTTTGTTCTCAGGCTCTCGCCTATTCCCACGGGCTGCTTGCCGTCCCTCTGTAGTATAACGACGCGTCCCGAGGCTACCTGTTTCAAAAGTAATGTGGGCCTCACCCCTTCTGTTTTGGCCACTGCATAGATGGCCTGGACCTCTTTACCAGCAATTGCGGTATCAAGAAGATTCTCGTTCAATGGTATTCCCACCCGGTACACTTGCATCGGTGGCAGAATTTCCGATTCAGGAAGATCGGAACATTCCCTCCGATCGAGAAAGTCTAGATGCAACCTTTCCCCAGTATTCTGAGATTATCTAAGTTTTCCATCTCAGACCTAAGACACGATCAGATTTTTAGAATATTGAATTTTCTGCACAAAAATCTACCTCCCGAACTTTTCAGCCTGCAGCTTGGCCCTTCTTCAAGCACTATATCCCGGTCGGCACTCTGACCCGCCCTTCCATAAGGCCCTCCTAACCACACACGGACACGCCCCCCTGCCTCCTAACTGACAATCGCCCTCCGTCTGCCGGCCTTCCCACGATGCCCTGCCCGGACCAGCGAGCGGCCCATCGGCCTACCCAAGATCCCCCGGCCGGCTGCAGAGGATGGGCCTCATCAGCCAGGCTGCCCTTAGCAGCATGCATCGAGCGTCTCAGCGGCACGGCGCGGACCCCGGGGGGGGCGGAGATGTCCATGCGCCTGCCTTTAGAGCCATCTCTCTTCTATTAGCCTCTTTAACATATTATCCAGCCGAGTACTGAGTCATTCTAATCAATTTATAAAAAAATGTATTAGATCTAAGGCCAATTTTCGGCCTCTACAGATGACTCTTTTGGATATTTGTTTACATCACTCTGATGATCACGCTGGCCTGGGTGGACTCTCCTGTGGAGTCGGTGGCCTTGAGGATCAGGATGTGTTCCCCGGGGCTGAGGCCCGAGCCCTTCTTCGAGAAGGACAGATCCGAGGAGATGGGGCCATTGATGCTGGAGGACCAGCTGTAGGTGTAGGGAGCCTGGCCGCCCGTGACCCGGCCCTCGAACTTGTAGTTCTGGCCGGTAGAGAGGATATCGCCGGCATGAGGAGAGATGATGGCGGCGGTGAGCTTCTCCGTAGAAGCGCTTTTGCTGTCGCTTTCATTTGATCCCTGGTCCAGGCAGCCGGCGCAGAGCAGCACCAGAAAGATAGATCCGATTAAAACCGTCCTGTTCATGGCATAGAATTGCCACTTTTTTAGGATAAAAAAGCTCCTTTTCCCCGGCTCAGTTCCCGCCGGCCCGGACGGCAAAAAGCGAAAAAACGATAAGGCAAAAAACGAAAAGAAGACAACGGATCATTCTGCCGGATAGATCTTTTGAAAAACTCCCGCCTCCCGGTCTTCGATCCGCAGCTTCCCCTGCCGCTCCAGCCTTCGCAATGATTTCCTGAGCTTGCTGGCCGTCCAATTCCAGGAACTTTTCTCCTCCTGGCAGGCGCTCAGAAGCCGGATCATGGTCTCGCCGGGGTGCTTTTTGGCGGCGTTCATGACGTGGAAGTCCGTCCAGCCCATCCTTTCAGTGCTCCTCTTTGCCATCCTTCTGACCTCACGAGAATAGAAGCACTGCATTCTTATTCAATTTTTCGAACCGGAGAGGTGATTCCCAAAGTTCAAGGGCCACAATCCTCCGGTGCAAAAGCTTTTTGCTGTCCTGGGTTCCTGCTAGTTCCCGAGGAGGAGAAGAGAGCCGTGGCTGCGCCGCCGGAGATCGTGGAGCTGGTAGAGAGGTTTGAGAGAAGGATTGAGGAGCTGAAATCGGCGGATTTCAACGAGCTGGAGCTGCGGGACCAGTTCCTGAACCCGTTCTTTTCGGCCTTGGGCTGGGACGTGCATAACCGGAAGGATCTTTCCTCCGACCAGCGGGAGGTGAAGCTGGAGGAGGCCATCCGGGTGGAGGAGAGCATCAGGAATCCGGATTACACCTTCCGCCTGGGAAAGGCCCGCAAGTTCTTCGTGGAGGCCAAGAAGCCGGCGGTGAACATCGAGGGCGGGGTTTATCCGGCCTTTCAGGTGCGGCGGTACGCCTGGTCTTCAGGGCTTCCCATATCCATTCTGACCGACTTCGAGGAGTTTTCGGTTTACGACTGCCGGTCCGAGCCCCACAAATCGGATAAGCCGGCCAGGGCCCGGCTGCTGTACCTGCAGTACGACCAGTATGTGGAACGCTGGGACGAGATCGCCTCGCTATTTTCCCGGGAGTCTGTGCTGGCCGGATCGCTGGACAAATACATCGAGGCGGTTCCGGAGAAGCGTGGAGCCAAGAGGGTGGACGCGGCCCTGCTGGACGAGATCTCCGGCTGGAGGGAGGCTTTAGCCCAAAATATGGCGCGGCGAAACCCCGCTCTTCCCCAGCCGGAGCTGAACTTCGCAGTGCAGAGGACTATAGACCGGATACTCTTTTTGCGCATCTGCGAGGACCGGTCAATTGAGGAGTACGGCCGCCTGAGAGCCCTGCTGGAGGGCCAAGGAGTTTACCAGAGGCTGCAGCAGCTATTCGTCGAAGCGGACGACAGATACAACTCCGGCATCTTCCGCTTTCGGGAGGAGCGAGGCCTGACCGAGCCGCCGGACAGAATCACGCCCGCCCTGGCGGTGGACGACGCGGTTTTAAAGGACATGATCAAGGACCTGTACTTCCCGGACAGCCCTTATGTCTTCTCGGAGATTCCGGCGGAGATCCTGGGGCAGGTGTACGAGCAGTTCCTGGGCAAGGTAATAGTACTGGAGGAGGGAAAAGGGGAGAACGAGGGCAAGAGCGAGAGCGAGAGCGAGAGCGCCGTCGTCTCCCGCAGCGCAAAAGTGGAGTACAAGCCGGAGGTCAGGAAGGCCGGTGGCGTGTACTACACCCCCTCCTACATCGTGGAGTACATCGTCAAGAATACGGTTGGAAAGCTGCTGGAGGAAAAGACCCCCCAGGAGGCCGCAGGCCTGCGAATCCTGGACCCGGCCTGCGGCTCGGGCTCGTTTCTGATAGGTGCCTATCAATATCTGCTGGACTGGCACCTGGAATGGTACTTGCAGAACCTGGTGCCGCTGAGGGAGAGGGGCTATGCCGCCACCTCGCCGGAAGTCCTGAAGCTCCTGCCAGAGGCTCCGGAGCGCCGTGAGGACCGGCGGGCCCGAAAAATCCACGCCCGGGCAGCAGAAGCAGCACTCCCCGTTTTTCAGGCAGGAGAGGGCGAATGGCGGCTGACCACGGCTGAACGCAAGCGGATTTTGCTGAACAACATCTACGGGGTGGACATCGACCCGCAGGCCGTGGAGGTGACCAAGCTCAGCCTGCTCCTGAAGGTGCTGGAAGGCGAGACCGAGGAGACCATCAGCAGCCTGCTCCGCTACGCCCGGGAGCGGGCGCTGCCGGATTTAGGCAGCAACATCAAGTGCGGCAACTCGCTGATCGGCTGGGACATCCTGGACGACCGGCCGGACCTGTCAAAGGAGGAGCTGGCCCGGATCAATCCCTTCGACTGGGAGAAGGAGTTTCCTGAGGTCTTCAGTCGGGGCGGGTTCGATGCGGTGATCGGGAATCCGCCGTATGTGAGGATGGAAGAGTTTAAAGAGATAAAATGCTATCTTAGATCTAATTACGCCTCGCATGAAGAACGCTCTGATTTCTACACATATTTCATTGAGCGCGGCCAACAATTAATCAATCGTGATGGTAAATTTGGCTTTATAGTCTCCAACAAATTCTTGAGGGCCAAGTACGGAAAGAATTTACGGTATCTGTTATTGAAAAGAGCTAGAATTGACCAAGTAATTGATTTTGCGGGACTTCCTGTATTTAGAGGCGCAACGGTAAGGACGATTATTCTGTTAGGTTCACCTTTAAAAGAGGACGGTAATTATAATATTCTATACTCCCAGCCATTGCCCTTGAGTAAATTCCAGCTTCTTTCAAGTGGAGTCTTATCTATTGAGGATGCAATTAAACAATCTATTTCTGAGGTTCCATCGAGCTATTTAGTCCAATCCTATTGGAGCTTCAATTGCATAGAATCTGAAAAATTATTGAGAAAACTTCGAGAAGCTAACGAGCCTTTGGTTGTTTATTGCAATGGCAAAATTTTTATGGGTATTAAATCAGGACTTTCTAATGCTTTTATAATTGATGCTAAAAAAAGAAATGAAATCCTTAGCGCAAATCCAGAAGCAAAAAAGATAATAAAACCATTCCTCAATGGAAGAGAAGTTAGGCGTTATCATATTCAATCTAAGAATCTTTACCTAATCTATACATACCATGGAGTTCCAATTGAAAAATATCCGAGAGTCGAAGAACATCTTAGCCAATTTCGGAAAAAGTTGATTAACCGAGCAACAAAACAACAATGGTACGAACTTCAACAACCTCAGTTCAAATTTTCAAAATTTTTGGATCAGCCAAAAATCATATTCCCGGACATATCCAAGTCACCGAGATTTACTTACGACGATTCCGGTTATTATGGTGCAAATACGACATACTTTATCCCCGTTCATGATTTTTATCTATTGGGCGTATTAAACTCTTCTATTGCATCTTTTTATTTTAGAAACGTATGTGCCGGACTCGAAGGATCTTCTGAAATCTATTTGAGGTTTTTTGGTCAATATCTTGAGGGATTTCCAATCCGCACCATCGATTTCTCCAACCCCGAGGACGTCGCCCGCCACGATCGCATGGTCTCCCTGGTCCAGACCATGCTCGATCTGCACAAACAGCTTGCCGAGGTCAGGGGTGAACACGAGCGCACCCTGCTCCAGCGCCGGATCGAGGCCACCGACCGGCAGATCGATGCGCTGGTCTACGAGCTTTACGGGCTGACCGAGGAGGAGATTCGGATCGTGGAGGAGGCTAGCGTTTGATCGAGCGAAGAGCAAGGCTCTGATCCAAAGCAGTATACAATTAGCACTTAGCGTCGTCCTCCTCAGGCCTTAACCAGTCTCCTGAAAGGACCCGACTGGCTCATTATTGCCGTTTCTATCCCCCCTTCTGGATGATTTTTCCCGGAGAAAGCGCACATAATCCAGTATTTCTTCAAGACAGGGTTCTGAAATCGTCTCGATCTCTCTGAGGATCAGACCCAGATCCCTCATTTCCATAACGTCCATTCCATTGCCGACTGAACGTAAAAAGCCTTGTATAGTTTAGCTAGTCCGGGATCGTGCCTGGTTCCACAGATAAGTACTTTTATTACAATCATATCATTATTACCTCGTTTATCGATCGTATTTTCGTATTCAACTTTAACTTCATTTTATTAGTAAGAAGTGTACAATATTTAAAAGGAGCTATGCGATTAGTGGATATCCAAGGAGGCAAGTAATGAAAACTCGATTAACGCTTGTTATAGGGCTGATAATGCTCGTTTCAGCCGCTTCTGCCATCATTATAGAGAAGCCTAAGTGGGAACCTGATTCAACAATAGTGAAATATGTAGATAGCATAAACCTATTGCAAACCTGTTATGATTTAGAGACTTTTAGCTATACGATCGATCTGCCGGCAGATCCAACCGTACCCCTTGCTGCTCAAATGCCAGAGATTACAGATACGGCTATTGCACTGCCAGAACTGCCTAAGTCACCAGCGATATCGGTACATCTAAAGATGGGAGATTCGTACAACTGGATGACGCTCTTAGATCGGATCTCAATGGATGAGCCTGAAGCAGCAGACTCCGAAGACGTAGTTCAAGAGGACCCTATGTCCGAGGCCGATCCGGTGGTCCAGAAGGCACAAGAATGGCTGGCCAATGACTTGGGGGTGGACATTGGTCTAGTAACGGTCGTTGAAGTTACAGAGGAATATTGGCCAGACGGATGCCTCGGGCTCGGTGGGCCCGACGAGGCGTGTACAATGGCGTTCGTTCCAGGATACAAGATAATCTTCAGCGTCATGGAGAAGGAGTACGAGGTTAGGACCGATTTAAACGGCAATCAGATTAGAAGAGCTGGATAGGCAGTCTGATTCCAGTAGATACTAGCCTGCCTGGGCCATGAAGTGGTCCTTTTCCAAGTCCCTTAGAGCATTTGGCATCGCACATCTGGGGGCAAGGGGGCATATGAGCCCTGTAGGAACAGCACCGACAGGACCATTGCCAACCAGACCTGCAGCTGTCAATTGGAGGTCCGGGCAGGCATCCCGGTCAGGCGCCGGGAAAGGCCGGTAGTGGATGTCGATCGTGACGAAGTAAATGGCGCTGCCAGATCGAGCAAGCCGAATGGTTGTTTTTGGCCCTCAGTTCACTTTCGCCCTGCCCCCTGCGGGCCCTCATATCCTATGGGCAGCCTGTACTCCGTCATGGACTTCGAGCTTTATCCCAGCATCACTCTCCGACCCAGGTCATTTAACGCCCTCGTGGCTCCGAGCGAGCTGTTCATCCAGGCCTTGAACCGCAACCTGGACCTGCAGAGGTTCAAAGTGCTGTACGTCACCGGCAACTACTCCCGGGTCCTCACTCATTTAAGCCGCAGGTTCACCGAGCTGGAGATCCGCAGAGGCTTCACAGTCTTCCAGCTCATGGCCATCCTGGAGCAGGCCCGGCATTCGCTGATCCTGATCGAGCACGACCCCATGCTCTACGAAGACGCGGTAGAGATGACGGAGTACGTCTCCCAGGCCATGAGGCAGACGGCACAGGAAGCGGCAGTGCTGCTGTATGCCACCGGCATGGACCCCTATTTCGAGCAGATGGTGCAGAATGCCGACCGGGCCTGGTACTTCGACGAAGAGCCGAGAGAAAAGCCCCGCATCATGTCCCGGACCCATCCCAGGCTGCAGAGCAGCCAGAGGACGCTGGAGGCCTTCTCATGATGGGCGGCTCAGGCCAGATGGCCGGCAGATTAAAGCCCATAGGGTGGATCCCGGACTTGCCGAGCTACAGGCCGCCAAGGAGATCCTGGCCGAGATCTTCCGGGTCCGAGCGTGCGAGGTGGAGGAGATGATCCGCCGCAGAATGGAGAAGGAAAGAGCTCTGCCCCAGGGCGATCTCCAGGGTGATCTGTGGCCTCCCGCCTTCTGCCTGGGGGAATAGCCATGGGCCGGAGCTTCGAGAGCGTGAGGATGGGTGCAAAGGACGTCTCTGCCAGATGGCTGAAGGCCAGCCGGGCCCTGAAGAAGGAGGACCAGATCTTCGGGCAGATGCTGGCGGAGATGGTCAAAAAGCACTCCAGCGAGGCCTTCTATGCCCTGGACGATCCGCTGGAGGCAGCTGTTTTCTCGGTGCTGGTGGAGTTGTGCAAAAGCATCTACGCTGGAAACTCATCTGACCGTTCAACAGAGTGACTTGAGAACTCCACTAAGGCAATTGGTCCTGAAGCTGGACTTCTTTGGACTTGTTCGCATCCAGTTGTGTCAGTCAAATTTCCACTGTGCTGATTAGGTTATAGATAAGCCCTGCTGATTATAAGCCCTATTTTATTACATTGGGAGTGCGGAGGGTCACGAATACCCCGACCTTCAGGTCGGGGATGAAGTGAACCCTCGCCCGTTTTTTGCTCATTCTTAAATCGATAAAAACATTGCTTCTTTTAAGATGAGGTTTACTTGGCACCTTAGCCACAGGTGGTGCCAGCCACCTATGGCTAGGATGTGATACGCATTGGAATTGCGCAGCTTCAGCCATGGCTATGGCCAAATTACCTACCATATCGTATTGGTGCCAAAGTATCGATACAAGATATTCTACAATAACCAAGTAAAAAAGGATTGCGAGTTGATCCTCAACAATATTTGCATGGAGCAAGGCTATAAAATTCATGCTTTAGAGATTGTCGATGACCATGTTCACTTGTTCCTGGAATTCCACCCAAGCATTTCTCTATCAAAGGTCATTCAATACTTAAAAGGAGGCAGTTCGCATAAGTTGTTCATGCTTCATCCTGAATTGAAAAAACGCTATTGGGGTGGAAATCTGTGGTCAAGTGGAAAATTTTTTCGATCCGTTGGAAATGTGACAGCTGACACAATCAAGCACTATATCAAGGAATCTCAGGGAAAACCTAAGTCGAGGTTTCAGTCGTGCAGATCGAGGGCATCCGGTCAACTAAGGCTTGATGATTTCTAGATTCCGGAAAACCGGGCAAACGGGGCGTGCGGCCCGAAGCATACCCCGTCCTTTAGGGCGGGGTGGCCGCACGCAGTTTGATTTTAAGCCCCATCCCTATTCATCTTCGCCCATGACATTTTTTGAACTTCATCCCGCTCCCGCACGGACAAGGATCGTTTCTGCCGATTTTAGGAGACCTAGTCGCAGATTTGCTCTCAGAATCGCTCAACATCTTAATAATGCCGTCTGCAGTCTTACCTTGGAGCAGAAGATCGGCCATTATCTTCATATATGGATCGGCATGTTTGAAAAACTCCCTGTAGCCCTCACAGAGGTAGTTTCCGCCGGGCTCTCCATCAGGCGTTTCTATAAAGCGATTCTTCGGGCACTCGCCGTTGCAGGCAAACAGGAACTCGCATTTCAAGCAAAAATTCGGGAGCATGTCCCGCTTGTCTCTTCCAAATTTTCGCTGCTTTTCCCCATTTGCCATCTCAATCAGAGGAGTTCTCAGAATGTTTCCTAAAAAGTGGTCAGGATCGACAAAATGGTCGCAGGAATAGAGGTCGCCGTTGTGCTCTAGGGCCATTCCGAGCCCGCAGGTGGGCCCGAAGATGCAAAGTGTTCCTGCCATCCCCAGCCACCCTGCAAGCGCACCGTCGAAATTGAGGACGAACGTCTTTCCCACATCCCGTCTCACCCATTCGTCAAAGATCTCAATTAAGAAGCCACCCCACTGAGCAGGACCAACTGAGCGGCCTGTGACCTCGTCGCCCTCCTGAAAGCCGCCCTCATTCTCCCGCTCGACAATGGGGATGAACTGGATGTAGCGGACCTCGAGTTCGTCTCTGAAGAACCGATAGACTTCGAGAGGATGATCGGCATTTTTTGAATTAACTGCACAAAGGACATTGAACTCCACTCCATGTTCTTGGAGCAGCCTTGCGGCCTCAACCACCCGTTCGAAGGTTCCATTGCCCCCTTTGTCTTTGCGATAGAAGTCATGCAGATCTTTTGGCCCATCGATGCTGAGCCCTACCAGGAAGCTGTTCTCGCAAAAAAAGCGGCACCATTCGTCATCAAGCAAAATGCCGTTGGTCTGGAAGGTATTCTCGATCACCATGCCGGGCCTGCGGTGCTTTTCCAGAAGCTCAATGGATCGACGGAAGAAATCAAGTCCCATCAGAGTCGGCTCTCCGCCCTGCCAGGCCACCGTCACCTTAGGAACACGGTGGGCTTCAAGGAGCTGCTTGATGTACGCCTCCAAAACCTCGTCCGACATGCGGAAGTTGCTGCCTGGATAAAGGCGTTCCTTCTTGAGAAAAAAGCAGTAATCGCAGTTGAGGTTGCAGGCTGATCCCGAAGGTTTGACCATGATGTGAAATGCCGGATGAAAATCCGCTGATGTCGCTCTTGCGTCCATTGGTTTATACCTCTTATTATGTATCAACTAAAGTCTTTTCCTTGATTTGCAGGACATCAGGAATCTTTTGCAGCTTGGTATCTGGGCCGGACCGGATTGCGGGATTTTAGTTCAGGCCACCTTCGGCTGGTTGATTCAACTGTCGTGGCGAGCTATTCCCTGAGGGGCCGTTGGAGACAGAATAGAAAACTTAATTATCCCCCAAAGGATGAATATATTAATGTCTTACTCGGTCGAGCCTTCCCCCTCAGGGCTTCCTTCATCAGCGAATGGTACCATTATCTACGCTCTCATCTACTCCATTACAGGAGAAGGGAAAGAGGCCAAGGACGAGATTATCAGGCCGTTTCGCTCCGCTCCTATGTACGAGGAGAGCATTCTCCGCTTCAAAGTGGTAAAGGAGGATATCGTGCGTGAGATCACAGGCCGGAGGGTCTCTTTTGACCTAAAGATCTTCGAGGACAGCAACCTGATCGTCGAGGCGAAGACTCCTCTGGATCTGCGGGAATTTGCGGACATCTCCTATCTCAAGAAGATCATCTTAGAAGAGTGTAGAAAGTTGACCGAGGAGTTTCGGCCCGGTTCTTTATTTGAGGAGTACATCTTCTTCTGCCTGAAAGATTACGAGGGAACGATCGATTCTTTCCTTGACCATCATGGCGAGCTGATTGCAGCATTGCTAAAGGATGAGCCAATGAAGCTTGCTTCTAAGGAGATTGAAGAAACTCTGGACGCCAACATCCGCTACGGCCGGGAGGATGTGGCCATCGTCGACTGGGATGGCGCGTTTCTGATCGACTCAACGGGTGAGTTCAAAGAGACAATCGCTGTCCTAGAGCTAGCCATCATTCAGCTTCTGAACTACCGGATAATGGACAGGAGGCTTGCGGAACGAATTGACCTTTTAAAGAGGCAAGGGCAGCCAATAGATATGGGAAGCTTCCTTCGTCTCTCTCCCTTTATGAAGAATCTGATCAGGATGCGGAGCCAGAGCGTTCTGGAGCTGGAGGATCTCGAATCGGCTCTACGGCTTTATGGCGACTGGTACTCGGGCAAGCTTTACGACCTGGCAAGCAAGAAGTTTCATCTGCACACCTGGAGGGCACAGGTTGAGGCCAAACTCCAGCTTCTAGCGGATTTGTACGAGATGGCAGAGCAGGTAACGGAGGCGCGGTTCGGTCTTATTCTTGAGTTCCTGATAGTTGTGCTGATCGTTCTCGAGATTGTGCTTTGGTTCTAGCAAAATTGCATAGTCCTCTATTTGATCAAAAGCAGTCAATTCATTTGCTTCACAGCGTCGATCCTGGGAGGAAAAACGAAATGACCCTGAGTTTAAAGGAGAGCATAAATGAGTGAATTGTTTGTCTCCCTGCTGCCCTTCATCCTCGGCAGCGCCCTGCTGCCGATCCAGATCATCATCGTCATCCTGATCCTGAATAATCCAAACCAGGGAGTTTTGAAAGCCAGTGCTTATGTGGGCGGGATGACCCTTATGCGCCTGCTCCAAGGACTGGTCTTCGGCCTGGTCCTGTATAACAGCGAACTGGCAGATGATGAGCAGGGAAAAAGCCTTGTGGTGCTGACCCTGGTCACCGTTCTGGGTATCTTGCTGCTGGTGACAGCCTACAGGCAATGGCGAACAGAGGATGACCCTGATGCTCCGCCGCCGAAATGGATGGCCATGATCGACAACCTTACCCCTTTGAAAGCCCTTGGCTTCGGTTTTGGGCTGCTGCTGATCTGCGGGAAATGCTGGGTGTTCACGCTGGGCGCAATCGGGCAGATTGCCGAAGCGGAATTAGGCCAGACAGCCAGCGCCATCGCTTTCCTGGGCTTCGTGCTGCTGGCCGAAATCCTCTTGCTGTTGCCGATTTTGATCAGCCTGGCTTTGCCAAAACGATCCAAGAGCCTGCTTGCTTCGATATCCTCCCGGCTGAACCAGTACAACCGCCCGATCGTAATCGTAGTCTCGCTGGTGTTCGGCCTGATCTTCCTGTATAAAGGCCTGACCGGGTTGCTGGGATTTTAGTCCTATTTTTCTTGTTCAGAAGGGTAGTTGGTCATACTATTGTCTATCAAACGTTTTACAATATCCTCCGGTTCCATATCTGCTCGAACAAGGGCTCAAGCGGCCGTACAGGCGGATGTAGGCGAACCAGCCTTGCCACTGCAGCGTTTTGACCCAGTTCTTCTCCTCACCATCCGGCGCTTGTGGACCGAAGTAGATATCGACAGAACCATCAGGGTTTTGCTCAGTATGGCCTCAAGTGCTGATGCTAAGCTTGGGCTAGCCGTTTTACAGCAGCGAGCGTCTTGGCTTCTTAGCCCCGCCACGGACCAGAAATCTTTGGCTGGGATTCTGACAGGCAGAGTCAAGACGGTAATGGGCCGCCAGTGTCCTTCTTAGGCAGACATAGCTTCACTAGCCATTGCTGCCCTCGAAGTCTTCGATTTGTCCATTTTGCAGATCTCTTTCGAAGTTACTGATTTACCTCGACCGCAATCTCGTTTCTGCGAGAGAATGGCGGAGTCCAGGGATCATTGTACTGCATCAATATTGGCTCTCCAATTGTCGAGATTCCCCTATTTTCCAGTGTCTTATTCAGCTGCTCAAGATTCTTTTTATAATTATCCTCGGTCACATAGCCGGAGAATCTGATCGTGGCTAGCTTTCTTGGCTCGACCAACTCGATCTTGACTCTGCTAGATGAAGGCTTTGGAATGGTATTGATATCGAACCGCTCCGGCATTATAAAAGCCATGAATTGACCTTTTTCAGTATCCATTGACACGACAGGTGCCGTCATCTCTATCTTTTCACCCTTGGCAGAGCCTGTTCCAGCAGATTGCGGTGTTGGCGTTACAACAGGTGCCGTCATCTCGATCTTTTCACTTTTATCGTTATCTCCGGAGATGTATCTGAACAAGGGGCCAAAGGCATCGTTCTGATCCTCCGCCAGGGTGGTGGCCCAGATCTGCTCTGGATAGGCCCTTATTTCCACTCCGTTCTCCAACATTTCCAGGACTTCATAACGAGCTTCAGATACCGACATAGATGTATACACTCCATAAAGGGTCCATAAGAATAATAATCCCAGGAGGATGATCCCAACCTGAATTGGCCTTGATAATTTCATGAAAATACCTCAGATTATCTTAAATGTGGCAACGAAATATAATCAATTCCCTAACATTTAAAGCTTTGGAGCGGACTGAAGTTTGTAGTGCACAAAAAATTGGCCATCGCTATTTCCTATATTCTGTTTCTATTTATTGCTTTTTTCTAGGCTTCATCTATAGTGGACGTTACTCCAATCCAATAGGCATCATGGTTAATACACACCGGTCAAAGATGTTCTCTCCTGATTTAGATCCCTCACGAAAGGTATGATAAAGTTTATAAAGAAAAAAAAACACTTAATAAATCTAACAAAAAAGATAAAGGGGTATTTTATGAAAAATATTGTAGAGAAAGCCATAGAAGCAGGACAATTTAATACTTTGGTAGCAGCCGTCAAGGCAGCCGGACTTGTTGAAACATTGAGCGGTCCAGGACCTTTTACAGTCTTTGCGCCGAATGATGCAGCTTTTGCCAAAATTCCCAAGGCAACTTTGGATGTTGTGCTCAAGGACAAGGCAAAGTTAACCGCTATCCTCACTTATCACGTAGTATCCGGCAAGGTCATGGCGAAAGATGTTATGAAAATGAAATCTGTTAAGACCTTGCAAGGAGGAAGCCTAACAATTGATACCTCTGATGGGGTTAAGGTGAACGGAGCCAAGGTAATTCAGGCTGACATAGAAGTCTCCAATGGAGTCTGCCACGTGATTGACTCTGTGTTGATGCCTAAATGAATTTTAGCAATTTTTAGCAATATTAGGTCAATTTAAAAAGGAGATGAAACCATTAAAGGAGCAATTTTGTATGCATTGTTAATCTCAACCATGTTACTGGTTGGGATGTGCTACGGTGGGTCGAATTCAATGGCCGCTTCAAAAGAAATGGCTGCTGAAAAGGATATCGTAGATACTGCAGTGGCGGCGGGAAGTTTCACTACTCTGGTTAGCGCCGTCCAGGCAGCGGGATTAGTGGAAACGCTGAAAGGTGAAGGTCCCTTTACGGTCTTTGCCCCAACAGATGCTGCCTTTGCCAAGATACCGAAGGATCAGATAGAGGCATTGCTGGCAAATAAAACGCAATTGACTGCTGTTCTTACCTACCATGTGGTTCCCGGCAAAGTCATGTCCACCGACCTTGAGAATGGCATGATGGTCAAAACAGTTCAGGGAGAAAATCTCACCATCAATACTACCATGGGCCCTATGGTAAATGATGCTAAGGTCGTGCAGGCGGACATCGTCACTTCAAACGGCGTTATTCACGCTATAGACACAGTGCTTATGCCCTGATCGAGTCCGGGAACCTTACTTCATTTTTTCAGGATTTATTCTGTTGATGGTGATTACTCCCAAATAGCCGTCGACCGTCAACATATCTCCGGTTTCAATCAGCTCGACCGCTTCAGGGACGCCGGTAACGCACGGAATTCCATATTCTCGAGCGATGATGGCCCCATGGATAAGCATGCCCCCTCTTCTTTCCACTATAGCTGAGCAAAGAGGCACAATGAATGTCATATTCGGATCTACGGCATCGCAAACCATAACTTCCCCTGACTTAAACGAATAAAGATCAGAGCTCTCTCTTAAGACCCTGGCAGGACCGCTTCCGATTCCTGGACCTGCGGGCTGGCCCACTAACTGCCTGGGCGTTGCTTTGTCTGATCTTTTAGGCGGGAGCATATCATTCCTGGGAACATAGTGCGGATTTCTCAGGGCTTTTACGATCTCAACTCCTGATATGCTATGCAAAAGCCCCAGCCTCTTTGCACCTTCTTTTTCTGCTTCAGCCAGATTTGCCTGTATCCTTCCCAAATGTATATTATCATCGTCTCTTAGCCGGTAGCTTGCTTTGGCCAGATCTAGAAGCTCTTCCGCGTTCTTCCTTTCTTCTCCCCGGAAATGAGCCAGGAAGGCTTTTTTTGAATTAATTAAGCCATTAGCATCGATTATCCTTTTCTGAGCCTGGTAATTGGTCATCTCAAGTAGTATTTTCAGCAATCCATCCCTTGCCAGAAGATCTCCTCCGAAGGATCCTGAGAACTTTTTCAAAAAGGCGTCCATCATTTTATTTAGGATTTCATCGCAACTCAAGGGCAAGCTTCCTGGCAGATCTGAAGTCTCCTTTATTCTGGCAACCATTCCTTCCATCATTGCATTTCTCTGCAGGCTTAACATCTCACTTTCTGCCAGAAGCTCCACGAACTCAAAGGGATCTTTGGGCTTCATAATGTCGTTATAAACCTGCCCAAAAAGCCTGACTCCATGGGCAAAAGGTACGAACTCCGTCATATAGATTTCATCCCATTTCTGGAAAATTTCGGCTCTATGTTCAATCTCTTGTGCAAGATCTTGATTGGTGAGCCCTTTCAAATCCCCTGAAACAACTGCTTCAATTATCATTCCTGGGATAAGCTCTTCCTCAATCTTTATGCTCAGTTTTTTGAGGCTATCAAATGACCGACGCAGATTCATATGCCAAATTCGGCTGGAATCATTATCTTTTGCAGGGGTGGTTATGGGCCTGGATTGAAGGGCATAGAGATCGCTTCCATCAAACGTCCATTCCATATCCTGAGGCGCACCAAATATGGACTCGGCCGTTAATACGAGGCGATATACCTGAGCTAATTCATTTTCATTTAGAGGGGGACGCAAGGCCAGCTCTGCAATCAATGGTTTTATGGCGACTCCACTTGAAGAGAGAGTCACTATCTTGTCCCTGGCCGGTTGAAAGTGATTAATTATTGATCCTGTCTTGCGATCGAGAAGCCACCGATCGGGCTCTACAGATCCGTCAACCAGTCCCTGGTTCAGTCCATATACCGCTTCAATCACAGTCTGGCTGTTGTCGTTAGGATTGACGCTGAACGCAACACCCGAGCGCTGTCCTTGGATCATCTCTTGAATTACTACGGCCATGGAACTCTCCTCGACTTTCAGTCCCAGTTCATTTCTATAAAGCATAGCCCCATCCGACCATAAGGAAGCCCATACCAGTTTTATACGGTCGATTATCGATTCCAGACCCCTAACATTGACGAAAGATTCATGGATTCCAGCGAAAGAGGCATTTGCTGAGTCCTCTCCGACGGCGGAGGATCTCACTACTACTGCTTTATCCTTGAAGGCGGGTTCAATAACCTCCTGCAGAAATTTTTTAAAATCATCGGGCATGGGCGTATTATTGAATAGAGATCTAATCCTGAGGGATGTATCCCATATCTCCTCCCAGCGCATGTCCTCGAATCTCTTTCTGCCAAGCTCCAGCATTATCCTGCCTCTAATCCCCGTTGAATCGACGAATTGGTCGTATGCCTTTGTGCCCAAGCAGACTGCAAAGGGAACTTTAAAACCACCCCGGATCATTTTTCCCAATGCTAAGGCCTTGCCCCCAAAGAAGTTATTATCATGATCCTTGGCCAGATCCGCGGGGACGACCATTTCATTCATCAACATTCATCTCCAATACTCGCTGGAAATTGCTGACTACGATATATTTAGAGACATTAACTCTTATTAGAGCCTGATTAGGCGAGCTTATGAAATCGGACATATGAGGATGTTTATCAAGATACATCGATGATAATTTCTCCTTTTCTGCGCCATTTGCCTCCATGGCCTTCCCTATTGCGGTAACAGCTAGAGCATCCTTAAGATCTGCAGGGCGATTTAATCGATTGTCTGCTAATAAGGCCACCAAAGAGTTGCTCTGAATATTTGAAAACTTTCGAGTAGAGCGAGAGGTAGCAAATATCATCGTTTGTAAATTATCCGAAACCGCAAACGCAACCAGGTTCGCATAGGATTGACCATCTTTTTGGGTGGCAAGCACTGCTAGGGATTGAGATTCGAGCAGATTGAAAATCCTATCTCGAAGATCAGAAGTATAAATCATGAGATATTCCTTTCTTTGATTGGATTTCAGTTTTTCTCTTGGAAGTGAAGTGTTGCTCTTTATTTTCCACTCTTAAGTCCTCTATTTTTTAAATAATATAAATAATGATTTTCTTCTGACGCTGGACGGTATTTCAAGAAAACAAAAGCAGTTTAAAGAAGGCAGCAATATTTAAATCCCTAAAATGCCATGTTACTATTATTGCGATATCTAAGAGGGTATTTAATGAAGGTTCTAATAGCTCACTACTCTTTGTTGGGACATACCAGTCGCCTAGCAGAGGCCGTAATGCAAGGTGTAAAGGAGATCGAGGGCGCTGAGGCAAAGCTGATGCGTGTTCCCGAGATTCTAACAAATGAGGAGATAAAGCGCAGAGGAGCAGGAGACTTCAGCAAATCATTTGAAAATATACCCATATGCAGACCAGATGACCTTGCCATGGCCGATGCCATAATTCTAGGAGCTCCCACATATCTGGGAAATATGTGTGCACAGATGCAGCATTTCCTCAATTCTCTAGGAAAGCTGTGGCGAGATGGCGTCTTGGTGGGGAAGGTAGGCAGCGCCTTCACCAGCTCCGGCTCGCAGCATGGCGGACAAGAAGTGGCCCTTCTAAGTGCTCATACAACAATGCTCCATCTGGGGATGATTGTAGTCGGCCTTCCCTATACCTTCCAAGGTCAGCTTCGCATCGATGAGATAACAGGGGGGACACCTTATGGAGCCACGACCATAACAGGCCAAAAGGGAGAGCGCATGCCAAGCGAAAACGAGCTGGCTGCAGCCAGATTCCAGGGAAAGCACGTGGCGTATATAGCAGCTAAGTTAGAGAAGTAATAAACAATAAGCATGAAGGGATATGGGCCTCTTTAAGGCCTGTCCAAGGAATGAATAGAAGGATAGAAAACCTAAGTTAATATTTTTAAGATTACATCTTTCTTCATGAATCTTCTCTCCAATTTTGAGTTTACTAAATTTCTGAAAGTTTTAAATGTAGCAACGTCAAGGCTCAGCGATATATTAAAAATTAAGAGGTTTAAGGTATCAAGACCTCTTCTACAAGTCGTCTTGGCGTATGTTTAGACGGTTGGGCATAACCCATGCGGATAAGCAGCTGAGGATATTTTGCGTTCAGCCTCTGGGACATCTCCTGTCTGAGCTCCGGGATGGCTACGGGCTGGCTGAATAGGTCAAACATTACGTTCAGCCCGGTTGCTTTCAAGAATAGTGTCTCAAAAAGTATGCCTGCCTTGATCCAGGTCAGCCTGTCATCGCTATCTGTGGACAGGATGGCAACTGCTGGCGCGGCTATCATATTAGCGGTCTCCACCCTGGCCCTGGAAGAGGACATATCAAATGTTCCAAAGATAAATTTGCCTAGGTAAGACTCGAAGTCCGAGTAGCCGAAGGAATATCCTGGCAACCCATCCTTGGCATTGGATGTGTTAGGCCTTATCCAGTTTGCCAGCTCTTTTCTCATTTCTTTGTTTCCTAGCTGGATCTTCTGGGACCTCGCCAAAATATCTGCCATCGTATTCTTTCCTTCATCATCTGTGATTATGTCCAGCCTGAATCCTTGTCTGTCAACGCAGCTTTTCAATTTTTCAAGCTTTTCTGCCTCTATGGCACGGCTCTCATAAGGCTTCCTGTTGGTATGGCGCTTGGTTATCTCCTGGAAAAGATTTGGAAATCTTGGTTCAGATGCCATCTTATTGAATTTTATGGACGCGGACCTATTTCCAGAGGGGCCGTCAGGCAGACATTTCACATCATACCCGAAGCCGAAGTGCTCGGCCGCGATCAAAATATTGGCGAGCAGGCAGCCATGACTTAAATACATGGTCCTGTTGGTGGGATCCAAAGATGGCAAAGACCTTGCAAAATCAGCGATTAGAGAAACTTCGTTATCCTTGATCGATAGCTTCCAGGGTTGAGTGTTGGGGCCAGACGGGGCCAGGACCGCATACCTCAGAAGGAACTTGAGCTGATCGAATAAAGTCCCAGTCGATGGAAAATCTGCCTCTTGGACATCCCAGGCTGCCAGTTTATTGCTCACTCTATACCATCTCCTCTTAACCGATAAATGGCTTATCGGCTACATCTATTTAACGCATGACAGTTGGTCGAGTCAAGAGTTTTAAAAAGAATTTTTATAAATCAAGCAAAATCTCCACCATAAGCCTTAGATCTTTTTCAAACTATTGGTTGTATTATTGAACCATTAAGGAGGATGAGATAACATGGCTGGCGCTATAGATGAATATAAAAGGGGCTCTTCAGGGAGGCAACCGTAGCTGACCAAATGAAGCTATTTCAAATACATATAGCCATATATCTGGTAGTGAACATCATTTGGCTAGCGCTAAATGCGATGGGATCTATAAAGATAGAGCCAGGTTGGGCAGTTTATTATTCCCCTATTGGCTGGGGCCTCCTGGTAATCGTCCATTACTGGTTCTTCGTGCGCGGAGCTGATAACCTGTGCAGGCTGAGGGAGGAAAAGATCGAGGCCCAGATTGGTTAGGGCCTATCCTAAACTTTTTTGCTCGGCCTTTAAAATTTCGCCGTAGAATGGAACATCTGATGTCGAGATGCAGTCGGTCCGTAATCACACATATTTATAAAGTATGATCTCAAAGGATGAATAATGCAGATGCTGATGAGCTACTTGGATTCATTCCAAAAATTAGTTATTGCTGTTTTAACAGCTCTAATGGCACTTGTAGTAATGCTAGCTACTTTAGAGCTAGTCTATGTCATAGCTCTGGATATATTTTCTCCACCTTTCGTCCTATTAGATGCAGATGAACTGCTTGATATATTTGGATATTTCCTGCTGATCTTGATAGGCATCGAGCTTCTAGAGACATTTAGTATTTATCTTCATGAACGTGCTATTAATGTGCAGGTCGTTTTATTAGTTGCTATGATCGCTCTGGCTAGAAAGGTAATTATTTTGGATTCCAAGGAGATGCAGAGCCTAACTCTTTTAGGCATCGGATTGATCATCCTTGCTCTGGCTGCTGGATACTATCTGGTTAAAAAAAGTCAGGATGAAGCAAGCTGCAAGCGACTTTGATTCCCGACCTGAAGGTCGGGGTATTCGTGGCCCTCCGCACTCCCGATGTAATGAATTAGGAAATGCATCGCAAAAGAACATTGTTAATACTGCTATCGCTGCTGGCAATTTCAAAACTCTGACCGAATCAGTAAATGCAACAGGTCTTGTTGAGACTCTGAGTGGCCCAGACCTTTCACCGCCTTTGCCCCTGCAGATGAAGCCTTTTCCAAGGTAGCAAAGGGTGTTTTAGATGCTGATGGCCAATAAAACCTTGCTTACTGAACTTTTTCATTTCTTATTGGCCCAAGGGCATTGATTTCCGTTCCAGGGAATCATCCTAGGCACTTTTTTCTGGTAATCAACATACTCTTTTCCGAACTGAGCCAAAAGCCTCGTTTCCCAATGCAGAGATCCCAGATAAAGGTAGACGAATGCCAACAGATATGCTATTAGAAGCTTTGTGGTCATGAATGGGGTCATCAACATTCCTAACAAGCCCGGAATAAGGAAAGGATCACGAACATAACAGTAGACGCCTCTTGGCATGAGAGGCTTTGCCTCTTTTGATTTTAAAAGCTGCTGGCTAACAGAAAATCGATGCGGTGAATCCGCAAATCCCTTGACAATCCATACCGCAGACAGTAGCTGCACTCCTACCATGATCCAGCGCCAGGGCGAGCGAATGACGTAGAGCTTTCGTCCGGGGAATAGCATAAGCATTACGGCCAGAGGCAAGAAAGTGATTACTGCAAAGATTGTGAAGAATGTCATATACCAGCGATCCATATCAGGCCCGAAGATGCGCCAGGCAAAACCCTTGAACTGCTTGCTGGCAAGCAAGCTATGCATGGCTGCGAAAGCTACCAGATAAGCAACTTGGACTAAACTGATAAACAACATATGATCAGGACTCTGATATTTATTGTTTCTGAACGTATTTGGCTTTTGCCATTTTCGATAGAATCTTTTATCATTCATAAGCTTATAAAGATCTTTGGGTGATGTAATATGAGCGCTTTAATCGAGGTTGCCAAATCAAGTGAGCTAAAGGACGGCTCAATGAAGAAGGCTAAAATCCAGGGCCATGAGATCTTGCTGGCAAAGGTAGGCGGGAAGTATTATGCAGTCGATAACAAATGCCCACATTTTGGTGCGGATCTATCTGAAGGCAAACTCGAAGGCACGTCAATCGTTTGCCCCAGACATCGGTCAAAATTCGACCTTAGAGATGGTCGGGTAATTCAATGGACCAATTGGTCGGGAATAAAATTGAATTTGGCCAAAGTATTCAGGCAGCCGAGGCCCCTTAAGACCTATTCGGTAAAAGAAGAGGGAGACAGGATTCTGGTGGATATACGATAGGAGCTAATCGATTTGTAGAGCTCTTACACATTGTTCATGCAAAGTCCTAGATATAAGAGAAAGACAATCCAAAAACCTGCTTGCTTCGATCTCCTACTGGCTGACTAAATACAATCGCTCGATCGTAATCGCAGTCTCGCTGGAGTTCGGCGTGATCTTCCTATCAAGGCCTGACCGGATTGCTGGGATGCAAGCTTCCTTAAAATTCTGCTTCTGGCATGATTGTCTCTTGATCTGAATCTATCTGGTTACTCGCAGATGAGTGTTTAGATTCCAAATCAATGTAGCAATTTTTATTGCCTCTTGCAGCCGGATTTTTCACCGGGAGCTGCAGAGCTCTGGCAGTTCCCTGCCAAAGCCAGCCTGAGGCCAGCTGCATCTGCGCACACATGAGGGAATGCCCCGGCATGCAGGAGCCAAGGGTGTTCCAGTTAGCGGAGAGCGGATTCTTAGCATAAAGGATGTTGAAGATGCCCAAAGGAGGATAGAGGAAGGCTGATACTCGGCTGATGCAGGTGGCCCTGGATGAAAACGCTTGTTAGGCTGCCGGAGAAGATGGGTTCTACCGAAAAAGGCCTTGGCCTATTGCGACTGGCAAAGAGAATAGCTTAAATAAAATACATAAGTACATTATATGGGATCTATATGAATTACCTGCTTATTGGGCTTTATGCATTTCTTCTGATGGGATTTGGAGTGGCTGCAGATGTGCCTTTCGTCTTTAGCGGCGATCATGCGAGCATAGCTAATTATACATCTGAGCAGATAAGTTCGATTAGTGCTTCTTCTCCCGATCTCCAGGGAGTGCCCAAGGAATTTTCTCCAGACATATTAGATGTTCAGAAGGAAAACCAGCTTGATGCTAAAATATCACAAATCAGCCAAATCGTTCGTGAAGAAGCCTCTATGTTCCTGGATGGCAACGACGGATCTCCAAATATCGGTCAAATCATGTCTATTTTTGAATATTATAAATATGGTAACAATACAACCAAGATTTGGCTCAATACAAACGATCCAAGAGGATTTACTTGGGCATATGCAAATGTATCCAATCAAATGGGCAAGAAGACTGGAAATAACTCTGCTGGAGATTATGATGATTCTGCCATTGTCATGTCGGCGCTCGTGGACTCAATTGGTGGTACTTCTCGAATTGTTCAGGGCACAAACCCTGAGGAGGCCCATGCCTTTGCGGAAGTCTACTTAGGCAGGGATACAGGTCAAGACTCAGATGTACAGGGGATCATAGAGTATCTCAAGCAAAACCTAAGCGTCGATAAAATCTACACCCATGTTGATACCGATACAAAGGATATATGGCTCAACCTGGATTGGTTGGCAGATCATCCTGGCGGGCCTTTCTACGAGGCAGACAAATACGCAATTTACGGCAATAGAAACCAATACGATAAAACTCCTTTGAAATATGCACCAATTTACCTCATCCCGCAGACTGGAGTTAAAACTACACCAATCCCGCAGACTGGGATTCAAATTTCACCAATTCCTCAGACTGGAATTCAAATTTCGCCGATTCCTCGGATCGGACCTCTGATTTGAACCAATTTGCGGAGTCGGATTCAAATAGGAATGGGCACTTGAGAGCGCATATGGCCGCTTGGAATATGCTTCCATCAAGGCAACTACTACGATGGAGCATGAGAAATGTCTCTGATACCCCGGCCTTCTGCCTTTTTAGATTCTCCCCTCAGCCTTGAACAGTTTATGCACCTCACCTCACCCGGATAGGACTTCCCCCGAATTTTCTTCATCACCTGTCCCACGATGAAGTTAAGCGCCCTCTCGCTTCCAGCCTTATAATCGGCTACAACTGGTGCGTTTTCAGCTATTGCCTCATGCACGGTTTTCTCACTTCGATTTAGCCCGTAAAAATCTTTAATGATAATTGGATATTCGTTGTAAGTGGCACCCTCACTATTCTTTTGGGATAAATATCCAGGTCAATGCAGCACAGATCAATAAAACTATAGATGTGAAAATCAACACCTCGGCCAATCCAGTTTCATAAGCCTGAACATAGCCTGCAAAAAGCCCTTCCAGCTTTGAAACAGGAACTGAGTACCTGGATGCGACATAGCCAATGTCGTCTGCGAGTATTTTCCTGAGCAGAATGGTTGCATTGTAGATTTGAGTTTGACTCAGTCCTGCATCGTCGAGAATTCTGTGATAGGCAGAGATTCCGAATATCATGAGCAGCGAGTTCAAGAGGGCAATTCCAAATGAGTTTCCCAGAGTCTGACCGGCATTGTTAACCGCTGAGGAGGAGCCGGCCAGCTCTTTTGGTGGTATGCTCAAGGTCACATTAGCCTGAGCCGTATTGGCAACACCAAGGCCAAATCCCAGCAACACCTCTGATGCGAGGAATATCCAAAGAACATTGTCGCGCCCGACGATCAATGCCATCACGAGGACGCCCAACATGGAAATGACATTGCCGAGGAACAGGACTTTTCGATTGCCAAGCCTGCCAATAAAAAGTCCGCCAAATATGCTGAATAAAAATAAGGATAGCGGCAACGGAGCCATTAGTAATGCGGCCCTCATGGGAGGGAGGTTGAGCAGAACCTGAAAATAGTTGGAAATCTGGAACGTGACTCCAGAGACAACCAGGCCCATCAGGACATTGATGATCATGCTGATGGAGAAAACACGGTTTTGGAAAAGGCCAAAGGGCATGGCGGCGTGATGCGTTCGCGATTCCCACCAGAAGAACAGACACATGATAATTAGTCCCAGGAGAAGAGGAACCATTACCGATCTAGTTAAAAAACCGCTTGCACTATTGGCCGCATTGATGCCAAAGACAATCCCGATGAGGCCTGCCGCACACAGAAATATCCCCATCCAGTCAACTCTTTTCTGAGAGGGAGATTTGCTTTCGGGCGCGATCTTCAGTATCAGAAATAGTGCCACAAGCCCAATCAAAGTGATTATGGAGAATGTAGATCTCCAGCCGTATGACTGGTTCAGCCATTGAATTGCTAGAATCGATAATCCTACCATCAGGCTGGATATGCCAATAAGGATGCCAAGCGCCTTGGGACGTTCATTTGAGTCGAATGATACCAGGATAATGGCCAGAGACAGAGGACTGACCAATGCACCGCTCGCACCGGCCAGTATCTGGGCTGCAAGCAGAAAGCTATAAGAGACGGCCACCATCGAAAGGAGGGATGCTAAGATCGAACCAACCAGACCGATCAAGAGCAAGCGTTTCCTGCCATAGATGTCTCCCAGAGTGCCGCCTCCCAGGATGAAGGCGGAAATGATCAAAAGGCCGATGCTTGCAAGGAGGCCGATTGAAGAGTTAGACATTTGAAAAGTCCTTTGAATGGCAGGGGCTATGAAGGCGATCATGGACAGCCCAATGGCCGGAACCATGGCCGCCAGAATGCATGCCGCCAGGATTATCCATCGATCTGGATTTGGTGCAATCTCGATGTCTTTCATACGAATGCAGTCCATTTTTTCGTGGATCAAGTCCTAATATTTGTTAATTTTATTATTCAACCAATTCTGTGCATCCAAATAAGCTTTGAGTGCGCTTTCGCCATAGATATCCGTGGCGATATAAACGTTCTCTTCTCCCAATCGCACCAGCAGTCCCGTTTTCTTGAGCTGGTTATATACCGGCTCGCTCACTCCAGCCAGCATCAGCTTGCCTCCATTGGCATCCAGCCTATTTGCCAGACGATCCAAAACGCGCAGAAAAGTGCTTCCTACATCATTCCTCCCTCGGAGGAGCACTATGACCACAGCATTCCTGGCCACTTCCGAAGCAGGCATCTTTTCCTCAAATTGAACTGCCCCGGCAAAGAATAGGCTGCCGTATGGCATGAGAACGGTAACCTGGTTATCGGGCAGCTTTTCAGGAACTTCTCTTTCTTCGTAAATGCCATCGCCCAACTGTACAACTTTGTTAATGTCTGTCAAGGGAGAGATCTGCATTACCTCAACACTATCCGCAGTCTGGAAGACGTGCAGCAGGATATGTGTCCCCACGCCCAGGAACACTGCAGTAGGGATTGGCAGGAACAATGTGGAGAAAAATGTAAATGCCATTACCCCGCGAGATACGAGGCTCGTCTCCCATACCGTCAGGATGCGCTCGCGGTTGAAGGATTGCAGCCCGGCTACTATCAGCACCGCAGATAGGGATGCCATGGGCAACATCTTGATGAAAGAGCTGAAGAAGAGAACAGATACGATGATCAGCAGGCCTGTGAAGATATTGGCCATGCGTGACCTGGCGCCAGCACTTACCAGCAGAGCGGTTGACGATAGAGAGCCGCCCACAGGCAAGCCCTGAAAGAGGCTGACTGACAAGTTGGCCGCTCCCTGGGCCAGAAAATCGCGGGAGATATTCGGGTATTTGCCGTCCGTATTGGGATAGCTGCTGCTCACGCCTGCGGCCTGGACCAGTCCGATGATGCCAACTGCCACAGCTGCAGAAATCAATTCAAAGTCCAAAATTGGCACAGGCATCGCGGGCCTCGGAAACCCGCCAGGAATGAATGTAGTATCCCCCACCAGAACTACTGATTCAAGCTTAAAGAGCGACACCAGAAGGGCGGCCGCAATGAGCGCCAGAAGCAGAGACAAACTGCCCACGCGGGTTTTTCTCAGCGCTATAATCAATATAATGGTTGTGAGACCGACTGCCGTAGTGGCCGGTTCTATCTGGCCCATGTTTAGCATAAGTTCCAGAGTTCTTAAAATTCTGTTTGCGGATTCGATGGTGAACTGGTATCCTGTCAGTCCTCCCAGCTGGCCGAGAATGATCTTTAGAGCGACGCCTGTGAGAAAGCCGGTCATGACCGCGTTGGAGACGAAACGCACGAAGTAGCCTAAATGCATTAGTCCGGCGATTGCCTGAAAGATTCCTATTATCAGGGCTATTGTGACCAATGCCTGAATAAGTGCGTCTCCCGTATAGTCAACGAGAGCGCTGCCTACAGCAATGGTCATGGCACCGGTGATGGTTACGCTCATGAACTGCGAGGAAGTGGTCAAGGCGGCAACGGGTGTGCCTGCCATCAATCCATAGAGGCCGTTGATGGGACTGACTCCCGCGAGGACTCCCTGGGCTAATGCATCGGGTATGGCCGCTATGGCGGTGGTCAGGCCGGCAAGTAGGTCGGCGGAGGAGAATGACTTTGCCTTAAAAATGTTTTTCATGCGATTCATTGAATTTCCTCACACCATCCTTCAACGCCTAAATGAATCTGGCAGCTTGTGCCTGTAGTTCTGAATCAATATATATATGCTCAACAGGAGAATCCATAGCGGGAAGAGCAGAGTCATCAATTCCCAGTAGCTTATGCTCAGCAGCAGAAGGGCGGCAAAGAAATACCCAAGCCATCCCAGCCAGCGGGGGACGACCTCTGTCCGAAGCCCCACTGTGGCTGTGGAAATCATGAATACCCCTGCCATCTTCATGGCGTACACATACAGAATGGAATAAGTTATGGCGCGGCTGTACAAGAGGACATCCGAGCTCAGCTGCGGGCGAGAATCAGCCGCAAAGATTGAAAGCAATCCACCAGCAAGCCCTGCGGAGGCAAAGAGCATGGCTACAAAGATGAGACCGCTGCCCAGAAATACAGTCGAGAAGAACCTGTCCTCCTGCTCCCCTATCAAATCCCTTACCACGCCAATGAACCAGAGAAAAGCTATTCCCGAAAAGGGGATGATGTTCAAGGCAATTATAATTCTACTGAATAGAATGGGATCATTTATCCATTCTCCGGGAACTGAAGGACTATCTGGTACCGAAAACCTGATCAGTATTAGGCTTGCCATCAGCAGCATTGAGAAGAGAATCCCGGCTATGGCTGCAGCACGAGGGGTTTTGAGTTTCTTTCTGGTTGAGGTTTCTTCGGGAATTCTAATCACCTTTGGTGTCCCTTGGATTATAGTCCTGACCCTATGCCCTGGGCTAGCTGGGCAAGAAATAGTCCTGCTATTTCGGATGTCAACCCGAAGATCGCGTTTGAGAAGGCGTAGCTGAGCAATCCCACGATCAGAAAAGGCCAACGCCCAAAACGGTCCATTCCAAGCCCGACAACGGGCTGGACAGCAACGATTATCAGTGCGGAGGCCGATAAAAGCCCACCAGTCACGAAGGCGCTTGCCCCCATCTCGCGCGCGATGAGCGGCAAGCCGAGTTGCAGCATACCGAAGGGCAATGAGGCGAGCAGCATGCTAAATCGCAGTCTTCGCAAGCTGATGACGGACTGCTTCACATCTGTCATCGCCATTTGTTCGCTCGATATGGTTGTCATTTTTGGACTCCTGAGTAGGTGATTAGTGCTAATCCAATGCCAGTCTGAGTTTGATCTTTTCTTCCGGGCTCAGACCTGTTCGTCCTCGCCACTTATTGCCGCACCAAAATCATGCGCATTTCGGCTTCACTATCCTTGATCACCTCTTCGCTGACATCAAAGGTCACACTGTGAATCGTGCCGGTGAACTTGAAGGGTGTTTCGTAGAAGGGCGAGACCGGCGCGCCAGGATCGGCGCCGACTGTGATCCCCCCTGTCAGCCCCAGGCTGGACGGTGTGGTGTGAAGGATATCGGTTTAGCCGACGAGCCAGCTATCGATGTAGAGCTGCGCGCTGCACAATGGCGCCCATCCACGAGTTACCTCTACTCGGTCCGGAAGATGGCATTCCAGTCCTGCTTCATGTTTACAACGAGCCAGCCGCGCTTGGGGGCCTCCTTGAGGGCTTCGACAAGCTTGCCGGTGCTCTTCGTCTCGGCGTCGTAGGCATATTCGCGTTCACTGTCGGTATGGTGGACGATGAGGCCGAAACTAGGGCGCGGGTTGTTGATCGTGGTGTACTGCAACATCGCGTGGTCGCCGTCACTGTTCCCACAACATATCGTAGGTCGCCGGCCGATAAACTGATGAACGCCGACCGGCTTGCCCTCCCTGTCGTTTACGAATACATAGTCGAGAGTCTTTGTCAAAACCGGTCCGCTGTCGAGTAGCTCGAATGTCGTCCGCGCTGTCGAGCCGACAACCTGCTCTGGTGGTATGCCGTAAACGCGTTCCACCCAGACGCGCATGAAGTCCGCGCCGCCGCCGGAAACGATGAAGTTCTTGAAGCCATTTGCCCGCAGATGGCACAGGAGTTCCTGCATGGGTTGGTAGGTGAGTTCGTCATAGGGCCGGCCATACCGCGGATGTTTGGCCGATGTGAACCATGCCTCCACCGCGACACGAAACTCGTCGACCGTCATCCCTGCATGGGTGAGCGCCAAGACCTGCATCAGACCATCGAAGTGTTCGCCTTCCAGGAGTTTTGCAAATTCGCCGGCCAAGGCGGCTTGCACCATTGGATCCGAAGCGAGCTTGGGCTCAGTGAGGATGCGCCGGTTCAGTTCGTCGATGGCAAAGGCTGCCTGAAACGGCACCGGATTCTCTGGCCAGAGAGTGCCATCGTTGTCGTGTACGGCAATGCGTTCTGCCAATGGCAAGAAGTCGGGCGATCCTTCCTTTGTCACCCTGGCGATGAACGCCATGATCCCCTGTTTGGCGGGGCCATCGTTCCAGGAGGGTAGCGGATCAGCAGCGTTGGAGTTCATAGAGCCTCCTCTGCGCGACACCGTAATCCCCCACCTGGTAGAGGCTCACGGATACTGCCCGGACGGTAAAGGCCTCGAATGGCTCCGCTTTCAGAGCGTCCACAAAGTCACGGGTACCTATCCCGACGGTTAGATGAGGGTGGTAGTTCATGCCGGTGCGGGGTCCGACGAAGTTGTTCACGTAGTCCACGGTCGGCTGGCTGATTGCCCCGCCGTCGGGACGGGGCGCAAAGGCCTCGCCTGTCCCCTTCTCCACAGCGAACGGGGCGACGGCGTCGATGATCCTTCGCTGAAGTCGACGCAGGTCCTGGGTCGGTTCGATGACGATTCCCACCAAGCCGAGATTCTGGTAGGCCAGGTCATAGTAGCCAGTCGCATGGCTTTCCCATTTCATCGACTGCTCTGTACGTAGCACTTCGGCCACGGCTTTCGCGACCTCGTCGAGGTCCGCCGTTCGCACAAACCGCTGGAGAATTGTGATGTGCGGCGCGTGGTTGGCATCCAAGGCGAAACCGTCCGGATAGCTCTCTCGCAGCCGAGCGTTTGTCGCCTGTGCCTTCTCGACCGTGGCAGCATCTGGATCCAGCAGTACGTTGATCGCGATCAAGGTCATGTGACTTCTCCTTTCCTAATTGTTCATGGTGAGTTTATGTCCAGCCAAATTAGATCTATCTCAATCAATTTACTATCTTGTGGAAAAGTCTCATTGATGCCGCAGGTGCAGGGAAATGCAAGAGTGCCCTGTACCCGCTCGCTGATTATTGCCGCGCCATAATCATGCGCATTTCGGCTTCACTATCCTTGATCACCTCACCGCTGATCAAACGTTACGATGCGGATCGTACCGGTAAACTCGAAGGGCGGCTCGTAGAAGGGCGCCACTGGCGCGCCAGGATCGGCGCCGACGGTAATGCCCCCGGTAAGCCCCAGGCTAAACGGGGTCGTGTGGGGGAAATCAGACTGGCCGACAAGCTGCCGGTCGATATACAGCTGCGCTCGACCGGGCGTTCCCTTGCCATGCACCTGCTCCTCTTTAGTGCGCACCTTCGCCGGACGCGTCCCGCAGCTGTTCCAGCACCCTGTCCAGGTTGAACGACGCCGGCTTCTGCCGGGGCGGGAATTCCTTGAGCGATTGGATCTGCTGCGCCACTATCGCCTGAGCAGGCACGAGCATGAAGGCGTGATCGATCATCCAATCGTAGTAGGTGTTGGAGTTCTCGTCCGCCCGTTCAAAGGGATCCTGGCGAAGGTTGAAGATCTTGGGAATGCGCAGGGGAACGAACGGCTCAGACCAGCAGGCAAGCTGCTTTGCCCTCTGTTCCATAAAGACCAGCTTCCAATCTTCATATCGAAGGGCGACCAGTAGCCCGTCGTCGTTGATGTAGAAGAACGACTTTCTGGGGCTCTCCTTGGCCTCTCCCGTCAGATAGGGTAAAATATTATGGCCATCGATGTGAACCCTAAAGGTCTTGGCCCCGGCATTGTGGCCCTGCAATAGCTTTTCCTTGATATCGTGCTCCCCGGCTGCTGCCATAAGTGTTGGCAGCATGTCCTGGTGGGACACTATGCCGTTCAGGACAGTCCCTGCCGGGAACTTTCCCGGCCATCTCAGGAAGCACGGCACCCTCCAGCCACCTTCCCAGTTGGTGTTCTTTTCGCTCCTGAATGGGGTGATGGCTGCATCAGGCCAGCTGTTGTAATGGGGGCCGTTGTCTGTGGAATACATTACGATGGTGTTGTCTGCAATTCCCAGCTCATCCAGCCTGGCAAGCATTCTTCCGATATTCTCATCGTGGGCCACCATCACGTCGTTGTAGAAGCCCTGGCCGCTCTTGCCCTTATGCTTCTCTGCCCGGTGAGTGCGGAAGTGCATGGCAGCGGTGTTGTACCAGACAAAGAACGGCTTTCCTGCGCGGTTGGCTTCGTCGATGAACCTCAGCGCCTCTTCCGTCACCTCGTCGTCGATGGTCTCCATCCGCTTCCTGGTTAGAGGCCCTGTGTCCTCGATCCTCTGTCCACCCTTTCCATCTGCCCAGCTATGCAGCACTCCCCGGGGGCCGAACCTCTTCCGGAACTCAGGATTTTTAGGGTAGTCTGGCAGCTCCGGCTCCTCCTCGGCGTTGAGATGGTAAAGGTTTCCGAAGAACTCGTCAAAGCCGTGAACGGTGGGCAAAAATTCGTCCTTGTCTCCGAGGTGGTTCTTGCCGAACTGCCCCGTAGTATAACCAAGCGGCTTTAGAAGCTCGGCGATGGTCGGGTCCTCGGGGCGAATCCCCAGGTCAGCTCCAGGAAATCCGACCTTTGTCAGCCCGGTCCTTATTGGATTTTGGCCGGTGATAAAGGCGGCCCGCCCTGCAGTGCAGCTCTGCTGGCCGTAATAGTCGGTGAAGGCTATGCCCTCATGGGCTATGCGGTCGATATTAGGCGTCCGGTAGCCCATCTGGCCGCGGCTGTTGAAGCTGATGTTCCACCAGCCGATATCGTCACCCCATAGAATGAGAATGTTTGGTTTATCAAGGATCTTTTGCATAATTATCCTCAGCCTTAACGTTACAGTTACAGGGTCCAAAGTTACAAGAAATGGACTCTCACGGAATTTCAGCCCGGAAGCACTCTTCCTCCGGGCATATCTTTTCCAATCCTTTTGAATTCTTCTCTGATTGCATCCTCAGATGGCGGGGGCATTCTCGAAGATAGCAGCGATGCTCTCGTTTTCAAAGAAGAGCCAGAGCTGCTGTCGGTCGATATTGTAGGTCGCTGCATTCTCGATTGCTCTCAGATATTCAGCCTCCTGCTCCATTACGCCCTCCGGCTCGGCGCAGAACATGCGCGTGGTGGCTGCTGGCTCTATGGTGATGTTATTTCCATCTACCTTGAAGCCTGCTCTGTAGTTGTTGCATCCAGCCGTGCCAGTCAGATTTCCATCCGCACCGAAGATGGCGGTGACTTCAGTTCCACCCAGAGCGCCAACCACTGCCTCCCGGCCGTTGTTGTAGTTCAGCATGCTCCAGTTTGTTCCCACCAGTGGCAGGGGCTGGACTACAGAATAGGTCAGGATTAAGGTTCCATTGGCGTCCATCATCCTCAGCAGGCTATTGGAAATATTGTATGTGGAGGCATTCTGCAGATTTAGTAAATAGATCGATTCCTGACTCGAAATATTATCGTAGCAGAACATCATCGTCGATAGTAGCTGGCTGATGGTGATATTATTCCCATCTGTAACATAGCTGCCCGCATAACTATTGCATCCTCCGTTTCCTGTTACCTGGCCTGACTCAAACAAAGCGGTAATTTCAGTGTAATTTAACACGTTTTCCGTTTGGCCTTCGGGGCTGAGATAGGAATCCAAGGACCAGGAAACTCCCTCCAAGCTTGTAGCTGTTTTTGGGCCTGTATTCAAGATCTTGTCAGCGGCATTCTCAGCTCCGGCGATTGGTACCGCAATCACCAGAAATAGTAGCGACAATTTCAAGAAGCTTTCTAATTTCATATCCATTCCTCTCAATGTATTAATATGCTCAAACATTACATATACTTCAGGCATTGTTCGTCAATCTATGCCGGTGCAGAGAATGTGGGCGGCGCCGAAGTTTGTCCTCTGATATAGAAGCCTGTCCAAGCGGTAATCGTATCTCTGGGACTGGAGCTTGCGGTTGCTCTCATAGTCACTGAGCGCCAACCGCCAGGCTGACCCGCCCTTCCGTTAAAAGTCAGCACGGTGCTTCCTCGCACAGAACGGAAATTAAAATTTTGATTTCCGGTAGGACCGCTGACAGTTATTGTCACGTCAGCAGTTCTGGTGACTAGGTAGTGAATGGGTATCGTTTCACCCACGCTAAAGGACTCTCTCTGCAGCCAGACTAAGCCTTGCAAGGGCGGATTCTGGGCAAAGGCGCTTTCAACCGATATAGCACATAAGGCAATTATCAGTGCCAATGCAATGAAAGATTTCGATCTCATAAAACTATCCCACCTAATCGTAGAACTTCGTTCAATTAACAATATATACTTTTTGTAAATCGCACAGAACTTCGATGTCATAATTTAAATCTATATGATTATAGATTGGCAGTAAGTGGACTTCGCTTACTGGCTATGCCATATTGGCCGACATTCTATCTTTGCTCTCTCCAGCTGCAAAAATGCTATTTCCTATTCCTCGTCGCGAATGCACAAAACACGACCTTCTCAGGAATGCGGCTGAGCACCGAACAGATGATGGCGGTGCTGAGTATCTATCCAATAGCATAGATACAATTATGCAATTACATTCGCCCTCCCCGCCTCGCCTCTTTATGTGCTGCTGCCAGGAGCTATCCTGGGAGGGCAGGCGGGGAGGTTTAATGCCGTGTGGATCTTCGACTCGTACTACAGGGGCTGCGTGGAGCTGTGGGGCCGGGAGAGGGGACTTTCCAGGACATCCATCGCTTACCGGCCATCGTTTTACATGCACCTCAAAGACCCTCCAGCCCACCGGGAGATGATCGAGGTCCTGGAGAGCCGCTACCGGGCTGAACAGTGCTGCTTTCGCACCATCTTTGGAACCCTGGAGGGCCACTGCGTCTACGCCGGCAGGACCGTGGCCGAGAAGATCGAGAGACAGGCCCGTTTCGAGGTGGAGCTGTACAACGTGGACCTCCGCCAGGATCAGCGTTACCTGGCCGAGAAAGACCTCTTCCCCTGCGGGGATGGCTGCGAGTCCCGGTTCTCTCTGGACTTCGAGGTTCCGCTGAGCACCATGGAGCTGCAAATACCAGACGATCCGTACCGCCCCGGAGAGATCACCCGCATCGATGCCGGCAGACGCAGGCTACACGGCCCGGAGAGGCAGGTACTGGCCGATCTGCTGGAGCTGGTCGGATCCCGCGACCCGGACCTGATCCTGATGCCCTTTGCCGACACCTGGATTCCCATGATAATCCACAAGGCCAGGAGGTACGGCCTGGACCCCACCATAAGCCGCAGCGGCCGCTTCAAACAGATGACCTCCAGGTCCTACTGGAGCTACGGGCAGACGAAACACAGGGACGGCGCCCTGATTCCCGAGGGACGAATCCTGATAGATTCCGCCAAGAGCTTCGTCTATGCCGAGGGCGGGCTGAAAGGAGTGCTTATGGCCTCCAGGCTGACCGGGCTCTCTCCCAACCTCACCGCCCGTTTCACGCCCGGGACGCTTATCTCCGGCTATGAGGTCTTCGAGGCCCTGCGCCGGGGCCTGGCGGTTCCCTTCAGGAAGAGAGATGCAGAAGCGATACGAAACATCTGTGAGCTGAGGGCCTGCGACCGGGGAGGCATGATCTTTCAGCCCGAGCCAGGGGTTTACGAGCGGGTCCACCAGATAGACTTCACCTCGCTTTACCCCTCGATCATCGTCAAGCACAACCTATCTCCGGAGACCATCGAGCATCCCGAGAAGAGGGGCTTTCTCAGCACCGTTTTGTCCTCTTTGTTGAACCTCAGGATAAAGACCAAGCAGCTGAAGAAGACCGACCCCGAGTATGCCGGCCTGGACTCGGTCCTGAAGTGGATGCTGGTCGTCTCCTTCGGCTACACCGGCTACCGCAACGCCAAGTTCGGCCAGATCCAGGTGCACGAGAGGATCACGGGCATCTCCAGGGAACTGCTCATTCAGATCAAGGAGCTGGCCGAGAAGACGGGCTTCGAGGTCCTGCACGGAATAGTGGACTGCCTGTGGGTCAGGGGAGAGCCGATCTCCGGGTTCAAAGAGGCGGTGGAGAGGGAGACCGGCATCTCGACCGAGGTTGACTCCTATGACTGGATCGCCTTTCTGCCCATGGCTGACGGGGCCGGGGCCTACAACCGCTATTTCGGCAGGCTGGACACGGGCAGGGTCAAGATCCGGGGAGTGATGGCCCGCAGGGGGGACACGCCCCGGTACGTGCGAAAGATGCAGCAGGAGCTGTTCGAGGTCCTTGCAGAGGCTGGACGCAAAAATGAGTTTCGCCGGGTCGAGCCCAGGGCCCGGGAGATCTACAGGAGGCATCTGGACGGGCTGGAGAAGGCCGATGCCAGAGAGCTGGCCATTCACCGCCGCGTAAGCCGCCTGAACTACTCCCGCAGGTGTGCGGAGGCCTCGGCGGTGAAGGCTCACCTGAGGCAGGGAATCTCTCTGGCCCCTGGCATGGAGATCGGCTATGTGATCAGGGATGCAGCCCGCTGGGAGGTGGAGACGGAGAGAGACGCATCGGGGTTTGATTCCGGGTACTATGCAAAGCTGCTGGAAAAAGCATGGGAGGAGGTCGCATTTGTCTTCCATTCTTCAAGCTAAGCGGGCAGCCCTCCCAAATTCAGGCCGGATCACTCCACGCACAGCCTCTCCGGCCACATGTCGCCCCGCAAACCATCTTCGCAGCGGGCCCGGATCATCATCTCAACCTCTTCGATCCGGACTGAGAAGACCTCCGCCAGGATCTGTTTGGCTGCATCCAGCTCCGCAGCTCTCTGGTTTTTGGGGCCGGCTTTCGGCCCGCACTGCTCCCTCTTGCGGGAAAACGGCCAGCCTGGCGCTGTGCGGGCTTTGGACAATCAATCCCCAACCCTGTAGGTATCTCTCACGCCGGTATTCTGGCTGGAGTCATCCCTGGTTTTTCCCAGGACGGCGTACACTGTTGTATCGTTGTCGGCGGATAGGGCGATGTCTGTGGACTGATAGCTGGCCTTATTTTGACCGCGGGTGCTCATGAGCTCATCTATCTGCTGGTCTATCGCAGAGCGCAGGACGAAGGGCGTCTCCCAGTAGTTGTCATAGCCCTCGGAATCGGCATGTAGCCCGTCTCTGGCCGAAACGCCGATCCTGTAGGTTCCTTCCGTCAGATCTCCAGTGTCCCAGGTCCAGGTAGTGGATCTCGACCAGCCGGTCTGAGGCCGCCCGTTAAGCAAAAACCGCACCAGAACCGGGTCACCCTCCGGATCGGACACCTCTGCGGTCCAGGCGATCTCTGCTCCCTGTGCCTGCGGGCTGGATTTGTCCGCCTCCAGGCTGGAGATGGCAGGTTTCTGGTTGGATGACTGCAGAGTATAGGTGAAGTCCATTGAGCCGTCTGCTTTTTCGCTATCGCCGTGCAGGCCGTCTCTGACCTGTACGCCTATCTTATAGTTTCCGTCCTGCATGCCGGTCGTGTTCCAGCTCCAGGAACCGGAGCCGGACCAGGCAGTTGCCGCTGCATCGTTTATCAGGAACCTGTACAGTACGGGGTCTCCTTCCGGATCGGTGGCAACCGCCGTCCAGGTCACGACAGACCCCGGAGTTTGCGGGTCCGGCAAATCGGGAGAAAAGCTGTTGAGGGACGGAACGGAATTGGAATCGGCCAGGGAAAAGAGGGCTTCTTTGGAGGCATCAAAGCGGTCGGCTGCCGCGTGCATCCCGTCTCTTATCCACACCTTGACCTGATAGTCTCCAGAGGGCAATCCCGAGGTGGGCCATATCCAGATTCCCGACTTCTGCCAGTCGGTGACCGCCTGGCCGTTCAGGAAGAAGCGGTAGAGAATCTGGTCTTCCTCAGGGTCCCTGGCGTTCACCCTCCAGGTAATGCTTCCTCCCGCCGGCTGGGGGCTGGACTTATCCGGCAGGAGATCTATCAACGCCGGCATCTCATTGGGAGAGCGCAGGGAAAAAGTACGGTTCATGAAGCAGTCGCAGCCCTTCTTATCGGCATGGTTTCCGTCTCTTACCCATACGCTGATCAGGTGCTCTCCGGCCGGAGAGCCGGTGGACAGCCAGTTCCAGGTATTGGACCTGGTCCAGCTGGTGACGGCTTTACCGTCCAGGTAGAACTTGTAGTTAAGCGCATCGTCCTCAGGATCGTCGGCCTTGGCAGTCCAGATCACCGTGGTTCCCTGCGGCTGCGGACTGGGCCGGTCGGAATAAAGGTCTGTGATCTGAGGCACTCGATTATCGGATGATTCGTCCTCTGCGGCAAGAACGCTCGAATTTACGTCTATCAAAGCAGGCTCTGCTGCTTTCGAAATGGAGCTGTCATTTTCCGGCTTTGAGGGCTCTGATGCAAGCGGTTCTGCTGCGGTCTCCTCAGGCTCTGAGGGCGCGCCCAGGGTCTCATCTTCTGGCAGATCTTCAGCGACACCATCGACCTGTCCCTCATTCCGTAAAGAAGCCTCAAGGCTTGAGTTGAGGCTGGCCTCAAGCTCCTCGATCTTTCGTAGCGGCACAATCGTTGGTATGCTTGGAGCTGAGACGGCCCCTTTTGGCCCGGCATCGCTTTCGGAGGGCGCGGTCAGGCCCTCTTCACCGGCGGCCTCTGATGCCACTGATGCCTCTGCCGGCGACTGACTATCGGACCGATCATCCGATTGACCATCTGATTGACCGTCCGGTTGATCGTCCAATTGATCGTCTAATTGATCTTCCTGACCGGAAAGGTCATACGCTCCGTCTTCTGCCTGCGGCAGAGGCTCAGACACATATGATTCGGCGGCAGTGCTTTCTTCGCTGCCGGCTGAGGCTGAAGCAGGCTTTGTGGTCGATCTGGAGGTCGATCCTGACGATGAGCCTGATGATCCTGATGATGATGATCCTGACGACGAAGTTGAGGCCAAAACGACTGGAGCCGGTGTGGAACTGGCGGCCGAGTCCCCGGCAAGAGTGGCTTGGGAGGCCTCAGTCTCGTTGGAGGCGTTTGCACTTTCGAGGGTCCTCTCCGGAGATCCGACATCGAATAAGAGCCGCTGGGACAGATAGGGAGAAGTTGAATTGCCGCTCCGGTACAAAAGGAAATCCAGGACCTGAGATATTCCCGGCTCCTGCAGCGTATAGCTCACAGACCTGTTCCACTGCTCCCCATCATCCAGCTCGAGCTGGTCTGACCAGACTTTGCGGCCGTTTGAGAGCAGCAGAAGAGTATAGTCCTCGCTTCGACCTTCGTGATTGACAATTCTCACCAGCGATTCCCGGGCCTGGCCCGCCACGGCCTGAAGGGGACTTGAGCCCTCTTCACTTCCATCAACCACAAACTCTGTAAAGCCATTTTCAGACTGAGGATGCATGAAGTGGCCCAGACCCACTGCGGCCGCTATCAGAACCAGTGCCACCAAAATCAGAGGCAGGACTGCCCCTGAGCCTGGCAGTGCCTTTGAGGGCTGCATCTTCCAGGTGGACCGGAGATTTCGCCTCTGGCCGGGAGAGAACCTGCGGCTCCTGGGAAGCGAGGACCTGTGCAGATGAGCCACAGCGATGGCGGCTGCGGCCAGGAACACCAGGAGCTGGCTCAAAGACGCAGCATTCAGATGACCTATGAAGTTCAGAAACAGACCCAGCAGAAATGCTGAGGTCGCGCTGAAGAGAAGTATCAGAGCAGCTCTGCTCCGGTCCTCGAGATCGTTCCTGCCGGGAAAGACAGCCACGGATAAAGCATACCCCGGCAGGAAGAAGGCCAGAGCCAGAGCCGCATAGGCACTTATTGAGAACAATGATTCCGCTGAGCCGGTGGTGAGAAGCAGCGCTGCCAATGCTGCAGCCACGCACGCCAGCAGATCCCCTGGTAGAGTATCCTTCTGCACCAATTCCGCCTATCCTCCGGCAGGCAATGATTGCTCTGTCACTGATAAAACCTTTTTCCTTTATAAAATTCTGGGAAAGATTGTCGTTAAAGCCGATTTCAGTCTGGGTTCTTCGCCTGACTATCATGATATTATTAGCCCTGATGGGGACGGCATCAGCTCAGAGCTGCCATGGAAAAAAGGGAAAAAGCATAATAATCCAGGAGACAGTGACTCAAGCGCTGAAAAACATATGAGGACATTTTCTCCCAAGCTGGCGGCAAAGGCCCTGTGGCAGATGAGGGTCAAGAGGAGGCCCTTTGTGCTCTCGCATGCAATCAACGCCCGCTGCAACCTGCGCTGCAGCTTCTGCGAGTACTGGAGATATCCTGGAGAGGGGATGAGCAGGCCGGAGGTCTTGCGCCTGCTGGATCAGGCCAGCGACTTCGGAATAGGAGTTTACAACGCCTGGGCAGCAGAGCCGCTGCTGCGAGAAGATCTGCCTCAGATCCTGGCATATGCCAAAGATGCGGGAATGATCACCTCTATGGTGACCAACGGAGTCCTGCTGGAAAAAAGGGCCCCTGAACTTTCGGACCTGGATTACCTCTCCGTCTCCTTAGACGGCATAAAGAGCCACAAGCTGCTGCGGGGAATCGATTCGTCCGCGGTCGTGAAGGGCATCAGGACCGCGAGGGATCTCGGCCACGAGGTGCTCATAAACTGCGTCATCTCCGGCACGAACCTGAACGAGCTGGAGGAGATGGTGGATCTGGCAAGGTCTCTGGAGGTGTGGATCTCCTTCGAGCCGCTTTTCCAGCACAGCTGCATCGACTCTGGGGTTTGGGACCGTCTGGGCATAAAAGACCAGGCGGTATTTCAGAGGGCCATTGATCGCTTAATCGACCTCAAGAAAGGGGGAGCGCCGATAATTAATTCCTGCACCTACCTGCAGATGGTGAAGTCCGGAAGGCCTTCTTTTCGCTGCCATGCGAGCGACATAGTTCTGCACGTGGCCTCAGACGGGACGATTGAGAACTGCAGGGCGTATAAGGAGCCGTTGGGCAATGTCTCCGAGGGCCTGGAGAAGGTATGGAACAGATCCAGAGATCTGAGGAAAAAAGCCGCCAGAGAGTGTGGCGGATGTCTCTTTTTCGGGTATGTGGAAAACAGCCTGCTCTACGATTTCGTTCCCGAAGTGATGGCTCATTATGAATGGATGTAGCTCAATACTAATAGTATTAATAATGTAAATAATATCCTAATTTTTGTATCTATTGGAACTCCTTTCTGAAGAACATTCTTATACAAATAATTGTTATGATGCTTGCTAGGTAATAGGTCATGAAGAAATTGCTGACTATAGCTGCGATATCACTCTTGCTGCTGTCCTTTTCGGGTGCAGCAGGGTGGCAGAAGCTGTGGAACGAGCCGGTATCAACGGTTGTGGTCAATCACGACCAGAATGCCGGAACCACCGATCTCTTCGCGGTCAAGAAAAGCAGCAAGGAGATCTACGAATACCGGGGAACGCCCAATGACTGGAAGCGCATCGGAACAGCCAGCAAGATGTACGCCGCAGCCGGCGGCGATCTCTTCAAGATTGATCCAGGTGCAACCGGCGTTTTCGTCTATTCCGGCCAGACTGATCTGTGGCAGCAGATAGGAGGCCCGGCTGCCAAGATATATGGCGGTGGCGGCAAGCTCTACGCCACAAATCCGGATACGGGAGATATTTACGAGTACAAAGGCCAGTCGTATGAATGGACCAAGATTGGCGGCCCCGGCAAGACATTTGCTGCTGCAGGCGCTTACGGAACGAGGGTTCCGGGGCCGCAGGGAGGCGATCCGGGACAGGCCCTGCTATTCGGAATTTCGCCAGGCGGCGAGGCGGTGTGGAAGTACTCCGGCACTCCTGAACAATGGCAGCAGATAGGCGGTCCAGCCAAACAGATTTATGCTGGAGGGGTCTGGCTGTACGCCACCGAACCGGAAACAGGAGATATTTACCAATATAGCGGAACCCCCGATTCCTGGTTTGCAATAGGCATGCCGGGAAGGGATTTCGTGGTCGATGTGACCGGCTGCGGCCAGCCGCCGCTGGGAACGACTGTGCTCTACGGTCTATCCGGGGATGGAAAGCAGATCTGGAAGTACGACGGCCAGCCAGATCAATGGACTCAGATAAAAACCAGCGGCTTCAGCATTCCTCTGAAGAGCATTTACGCCGGGGGAGGAAATCTTTACGCGGTGACCGAAAACGACATACTTTATAAGTACCGTCCCTGAACCGGAGGGCCGAAGGGGCAGGAAATGCCCCCGCAGCCCCCATTTCATTACACCATTTTATTACCACTATTTTATTATTTCTCATCTTCCCGCAATAGCTCAATTCCCACCGGACAGTGGTCCGAGCCGGTCACGTCCTTCAGGATGAAGGCGGACTTGACTCTGTCCTCCAGATTCCGGCTGACGAAGAAGTAATCAATTCTCCAGCCCACGTTGCGCTCCCGGGCCCGGGTCTTTAGGTCCCACCAGGAATAGTGTCCTCCATCAAGCTCGAAGATGCGAAAGGTATCCAGAAATCCGTGCTCAATCACCCTGTCTATCCAGGCCCTCTCAACAGGCAGAAAGCCGGAGATCTTCTCGTTCTGCTTGGGCCGGGCCAGATCTATCTCCTTGTGAGCGGTGTTCACATCGCCGCAGAAGACGATAGCCTTTCCCTGCTCCTTCAGGCCGTCGATCATCTGCAGGAAGCGGTCGTAGAACTCCAACTTATACTGTAATCGCTCTTTTGAGGCCTTGCCGTTGGGAAAATAGACGTTGAAGAGCAGGAAATCGCCGTAGTCGGCAACTATGGCCCTTCCTTCATCATCGAAGTCCTTCCATCCCAGAGTCTTTTTGAGCGCAACCGGCTTCTCTTTCGAAAACAGGGCGACTCCGCCATAGCCGGCCCGATCACCGGACGAGAAGTAAGAATGGTAGCCGGGAATGTTCTTGATCTCTGGTGGCAACTGATCCTCTCGAGCCTTGGTCTCCTGCAGGCACAGGATGTCGGGTCCGTCCTCCTTCAGCCAGGACATGAAACCCTTTTTGTACAGGGCCCGCAGGCCGTTTACGTTCCAGGAGAGAATTCTTGTGGTGCTCATACCGCCTAAAGCAAGCATCTATTACTATTTATGACTCTTCGCTAAAAGCCCAAGATCGGCACCACAATCCTGGCTTGGCCGCAAGCAAAAGAGTAGAAACGCAATCCCTCAAGCCCCGGTCGGCAAATGCGAGGCGTCCGGGGCTCACAGATCCTTCAAACTATCTTTTCCAGATGAAGATAGACCCAGCTCCTCGTCCCATAAATCCCGGTTTTGGGCAATGAACGTCCTCATGAGCACCTTGCACTCCTCCAGGTCCAGATCCTCAACCTCGATGCCGTAAGCCTCCAAGAGCCAGCGTTCTCCGGAAAGGGTCTCCGATTCCCCGGCCACCACCCTGGAAATCCCCATCTGCACCGCAGCCCCGGCACAGAGCAGGCAGGGCATGAGCGTGGTGTAGAGGATGGCACCCCGGCAGGCCGCCACCGGCCCGGCCTGTCGCAGGCAGTCTATCTCGGCATGCAGAACGGATGACCCGCTTTGCACCCGCCGGTTTCTGCCCCGGGCTACGATCTCTTCATCCTTTACCAGAACCGCGCCTATGGGCACACCGCCTTCGCTTTGTCCTTTCCGGGCCTCCGCCAGAGCCTCATTCATAAAGCCGTCGTGAATCATTGCGCCTCTCACAGGGTCTGATAACTGGTGGTAGTTCTGACCACAGTTCCGAGCTGCTGTGCCCGGATCCAGGGATCGTCAGACAGGTAAAGCGGAGACATCGGTGCTGCCATTCCCAGGTTGTAGCTGCTGTTGAGGTAAACCGGCTCTCCCAGGGGCCGCTCTCCCAGCCAGTCCAGAGCCCTGATGGTCACCGTGCCGCTTTCGTCTTTCGGAACCAGCCTTCCGTCCACTATCGTTTTGTCGATGGGAGATCCACCCCAGTTCCAGAGGCTGGTGTTGTTGGACGTCTGCACGGGCGGCCGGCTCTGGGCAAGAAAGTTCTGAATCCAGACTTTGCCGAAATCCCCGCCCACGCTCTGATAATATGGCGAGACGGCACGACCGCTGCCCTGGTCCAGCTGTCCGGCAGCCGGAATGATGGCAAAAGCCAGGGCTAATATAGTTAATTGAATGCCGTTCACTCTAAACCCCTAATCACTATCGGGGCACTTCAATTAAAAATCTTTCGGACACTTTGGCAGAGAGCGGGCCGCTTTTGATGAAACGTCCTTTGTGGACGAAAGAATGATATGCTGCGAGGGGCCCTTTCAGCCGGATGAGTAACATGCGAGGTCTGGAATGCTGAACGTAACCTTTCTGGGAACTGCAGGCTCACTTCCCACTCCGGAGAGAAATCCCTCTGCGGTGCTGGTCAACCGGGAGGGGGAGCTTATCCTGTTCGACTGCGGTGAAGGCACCCAGCGGCAAATGATGCGCGCCAGAACGGGAATGATGCACCTGAATTATATATTTCTGACTCATCTTCACGCCGATCATATGCTGGGAGTGCCAGGCCTGCTGGAGACCATGGCTTTTCAGGGAAGAGAGGAGCCATTGACCATCGCCGGCCCTGCTCGCACCACCGATCTGGTAAAGACCCTCCGCTCGCTCTGCCATTCCTTCCGGGACTTCGAGATCCGGGCCCTGGACCTGTGGCCAGGAGACGTGTTGAGAATGGAGGGCTACGAAGTGGAGGCCCTGGAGACCAATCACAGCGTCCCAAGCGTGGGCTACGTGCTCCGAGAGAATCAGCGGCCGGGCAGGTTTGACCGGGAAGCGGCCATAGCCCTTGCTGTGCCGCCCGGTCCTCTCTTCGGCAGGCTTCAGCATGGAGAATGTGTGGAGATAGACGGAAGGACCGTCAGGCCGGAGCAGGTCATGGGCAGCCCCCGCCCCGGCAGGAAAATCGTCTATAGCGGCGACACCAGGCCCTGCAGGTCTGTAGAAGATGCCAGCCGCAATGCGGACCTCCTGATCCACGATGGAGCGCTGGCCGACGAGATGGCGGACTGGGCGAGAGAGACGAAGCACAGCACGGCCAGCGAGGCGGCACAGCTGGCCAGCCGCGCCGGAGTGAGGCAGCTGGTGCTCACCCACATAAGCTCCCGCTATTCGGAGGACACCTTAAGGCTTCTGCAAGAGGCCAAACGGTTCTTCGAGAGGACGCTTATAGCTGAGGATTTCATGAAACTGGAGATCAAGCTCAGAGATTCATGAGATATTGGTTCAAGCTTCTATTCTGCAAGCCTTTTTCGTTCCTGCGAAATGGCCTCTCTCAGCTGGCAGGAGACCTCATCGTCCCTTCCCATTATTGAAATCTCCAGAGATTCCAGGGCGCAGTCGATCATATCCCTGGCGGCACCAAGGTTCATTCCCCGGCTCTCCACCTCAACGCCCTTGTGGAACAGGGAGTCTATTTCATCCGCGGAAAGCTTGAGGGCCGTGGCTGCCGAGATCGCCCGACCGTACATCTCCATATCGATATAGTATTGCAGGCCGTCTCGATAGATCCGCTCTGATTCTGCGAGCCGGCCGGCATTCTTGGCCATCAATCCCGCCCAGAGATAGTCGCCTGAATCCAGCAATATATCGATTGCCTTCTGCGTCATTCCCTTGTCCCTGGCCAGCACGGCCGCGTACTCCGTCTCTCCGGAGGAGAGCAATATCTCTATGCCCTGCTCGGTCATATCGTCGGGCATATCGTGTAGATGATCGATTACGAACGATAGCTTATCTTCAGGGGTCATTTGTGAAAAATCTTCCATCAATCGCATTTCACCTGCGAGAAATGGGACCTTAGGAGAGATAAGTCTAATGCATGAAATAATACGCTAATTAAGATAAAATATCTTAGAAAAATTGGGCGTCTCAGGTCAAGGACCGGGCATCCTATCTGCAAATAGATATATTGTTATATTAGAAGTTGAGATATGACTTCATATAAATGGAGGCACGCAGTTAAACGAAGGCTAAGAGATTCCCGTTCCGCATTATGATATTTTATGAAATGATGGAGAAGATTAACTTTGTAGAGATCCCAAGACGACTGCCCGAAGTGCTACCTGCTGGAGACGCAAACTGCGCTAATGACCTATGCCCGACAATAGCATCATGATGGGCACTCTCGCCGCCAGAGTCGCATCAGCTGGGATCAGATCTCTTACGAGGCCGCAAAATTATGGATAAATCCGATGCGCAGATCCGGGAGATCGCTCCGCACCCAGGTCAGTCGGGTGAATGCTGGTCGCTATCCACCCGCAGGTCGATTCTCATTGCCGCGGGGCTGGTCTTGTTTTATGCCATAGGACAGTATCTGCTCAGGGATGATTCCTTCAGGCTCATGGTTTTTTCGGACTTGAGCCCCTTGATCACAAACAGCATAGCTGCATTCTTCTTGCTCTATGCCGGGATATGCGCCAGGAGAAACGGAAGATCTGAATACATGGCCTGGATGATGATGGCAATTTCTTACGCCTGCTGGGTGCTAGGAGACATCATCTGGTGTTATTACGAGCTTTATCTTGGCGAGGAGGCCTTTCCTTCGCCCGCAGACGTTCCTTATCTTCTTATTTATCCGCTGTTCTTGATCGGCATACTTCTCCTCCCTTCCGCGGCTCTCTCATCAAAAGAGAGAATTAAGATGACGCTGGATACCAGCATCGTCCTGATCACCGCCGTTATCGTATTCTGGGGATTTTTCATATCACCTGCCATTGAAGCTGAATCCGGCGTCGATGATCTGACCAAGGTCCTGGCAGTAGCCTATCCGGTGATGGATCTGGTATTGTTCTTCGCCCTGGTGGAGCTTCTGTTCAAGAAGATGGAGGCAACCTATCAGAGGCCGCTATTGATCATAGCGGCCAGCCTGATGGTCGTCATATTCGTAGACCTCGGATTTATGCAGGAGTCTCTGCAGGAGGATTATGTCTCGGGAACCCTTCTGGATATCGGCTGGGTCCTGGGTCCTGTGCTGGCTGCACTGGCCGGAGCAATTTACATCGATTCGCTCAAAAAAGACCGCAAGATGGCGGAAGGCAGCTCAAGAGTCCGCTACGGCCAGTACACATGGCCGCTCTACCTCCCCTACATCTGTGCAATAGGAGCATTCGTCCTTCTCGTTTGGAGCCATGATCACCCTTTTCCGCTATCATTCTCCGCTCTTTCCCTGGCCTTAGGGGGGATAATCGGACTGGTGATCGTCCGGCAGATAATTGCATTAAACGAGAATGCGCAGCTCTTCGACGAAGCGCAGGATGAGCTTACGGAAAAGAAACGGGCCGAAGAGGAGGTGAAAAGGCTTAACGAAGGGCTGGAGCTCAGGGTGAAGGAACGGACCTCTCAGCTGGAGATCGCCAACCGAGATCTGCAGAACGAGATTTCAGAGAGAGAGCAGGCCGAATCGGCACTGAGAGAATCGCGACGCCGGCTCTCCGATATCATTGACTTTTTGCCTGATCCCACTTTTGTCATCGACCGACAGGGCAAGGTGATCGCCTGGAACCGGGCAATTGAGAATTTAACCTCCATTAGAGCTGCCAATATCCTGGGAAAGGGCGATTATGAATATGCCATTCCATTTTACGGAAATAGGAGACCCATACTCATAGACCTGGTGCTGAACCCGGAATCCGAATATCGGAGCAAGTATTCGGATATAAAGCTCATTGACGACGGAACTCTAGTCGGAGAGGCCTACATGTCCAGCCTCAGGGGAAGAGAGGCCTATCTAGTGGGAAGCGCCGCTGCCCTATATGATTCACATGGGAACGTCAACGGGGCCATAGAATCCATTAGTGACATCACCGAACGAAAAAGAGCAGAGGAAGATTTGCGAAATGCCAAGGAAAATGCGGAGACGGCAACCATTGCCAAATCCAAGTTCCTGGCCAATATGAGTCACGAGATACGAACCCCGATGAATGCCGTAATAGGCATGACCGGCCTCCTGATGCAGACTGATTTGAAACCGGAGCAGCGGGAGTACGTAGAGACCATTCGCAGCAGCGGTGATGCCCTTCTTTCCATCATCAACGATATCCTGGACTTCTCGAAGATCGATGGCGGCAAGCTGGTGCTGGAACACCAGCCCTTCGATTTGATAAGCTGCATCGAACAGTCCCTGGACCTGGTGTCAGCCAAGGGGGCGGAAAAGGGGCTGGAGATCACCTGCATAATTGAGAACGGTGTGCCGGCCCGGATTCTGGGGGATGCGAGCCGTCTGCGCCAGATACTGTTGAATCTGCTGGGAAATGCTGTCAAGTTCACCGAAAGAGGAGAGGTTACCCTCAGAGTTGATGCCTTACAAGAAGAGGCTAAAAAAATCAAGCTTCATTTCTCGGTCGAAGATACGGGCATAGGCATAGACCGAGAAGATATAAGCAAGCTTTTCGAGCATTTCAGCCAGGTGACTACTTCTTCGAAACGAAACTATGGCGGCACTGGACTGGGACTTGCGATCAGCAAACGCATCGTCAAACAAATGGGAGGAGAGATCTGGGCAGAAAGCGAACCGGGGGCAGGAAGCACCTTCCATTTCACTTTGCTGGCCGAGCCGGCAGCCGGAGTTGAAACGAGGACCGGTGACGAGGTCCTGAAAGGCAAAGATGTCCTGATAGTCGACGACAGCGCCACTGCCAAAGAGATGCTTTTAAAGGCGGTTCAATCCTGGAAAATGAACGGTGACGCAGCTGCAGATGGCCGAGAGGCCGTGGAACTCTCATCCCGGAAGCATTTTGATGTGGTGCTTCTGGATGCAGCGATCCCGGATACGGACAGCCTGGCTCTTTCCAGGGCAATCGGCAAAAAACAGGGACGCCCGGTGATCATGCTGACTCCGGTAGGACGCAGCTTGCCGGGAGATAGCCTGGTGGCAGGCTGGGTCACAAAGCCGGTAAAGACCCATCTGCTGCATCAGCGCCTGATGGACCTATTCTCTCCGGAAAAATCAGACCGGGAAAAGGTTCCTCCTAACGAGTCCTTTGACCTTACCAAGAGCGGCCAGGCATCCCTTCGAATCTTGCTGGCAGAAGACAACCAGGTAAACCAGAGGGTTGCCCTGAGCATGTTGAAGAAGCTAGGTTATCAAGCGGACCTGGCATCCAACGGACTGGAGGTCATTAAGGCTCTTGAGCAGCAATCCTATGACGTGATCTTCATGGACGTGCAGATGCCGGAGATGGACGGCCTGGAGGCCACCCGCCGCATTCGCCGCCTGGGCATTGATACCTGCATTATCGCCATGACCGCCTACGCCATGGACGGAGACCGGGAGAGATTCCTGGGCGAGGGCATGGATGAGTACATCAGCAAGCCGATCAGAATGCAGGACCTCAGCCTGGCACTGAAAAGCTGCAACCAGAAGGCCAAGAAAGATAAAACGCCTGCATCAACCCTTTGAGCACCAACTCTTGACTGCTGCAGGTAACACATTCGTCAGCCTTTTTACGGAGAACAGGGAAAAACCCTACCCGGCCTCGGTCTGGTTCCGTTGCGAATCTGGGAGAGCCAAGAACCTCCCAAAAAGCAGCCCGCCATGGAGCCGGGAGTCATGGTCATGAGGTGACGAGAATGGACTTGATAGGCTGGGTTATAACACTCTTGCTGGTGTCTGTGGTATTGATAATAATGTTCGGCGTATTTGGGATCTTCTTCTACGATAAGGCAGCAGCCGGGGCAAAGTGCGCCTTTTCCGCCGTAGAGCAGCTCAAGGGCGGAATAAAGAAGCGTTAGCCTCAGTTGGAGAACCTGAGGACTAAAGAGGAGTTCAGGGGGGCATCTCTCGCGCCCGCCCTCTTGCCACACCTCACCTGGCACCACCGCCACCGCCTCCAAATCCGCCTCCTCCGCCAAAGCCACCTCCGCCACCTCCAAATCCCGATCCACCAGAGCCCGATCCACCATCTCCTGAGGTTATGACTGGCTGAGAAGCCATGCTGTAGGAATGCCCCATGTAGATCGGGAAATAACCAACGGCCTGCGACTCCGGAATTGCTGGAGCCTTCAGGGCGGCCATGGCCGCCACCACTTTGTCGCCCACGCCGAGGGCCGTTCCATAAACCAGCCATTCCTTCCACATCATCAAATCCTGGGGGGCGTAATTCCTGATCATGGCGAAGTCCGACAGGAACAGCCTGAAGGCATCCCACTCCATCTTCTCGCGGTAGTACTCGCCCTTCCACCGTCCAAATAGAGCGGTGGGGGCAAATACCGGTATGACCGATTGCAGCAGAAGGACGGCTGAGGCCAGGACCGCCAGCTTGAGCTGAGGATAGGTATGGCCGAAGATGACGAAAAGCACGGCTGTGGCGATGACCGTTCCCAGAGTCACCAGCGCTATTGCCATCACCTTGGATCTTCCTCCGCCCACGAACTCATCTGCGGCCTGGCTGTCAGCATGCTTCATGACCGCGTCCAGCCTCTGGTGAAGCAGATATAGCTCCTTTCGGGACCGCTCACTCGTCTTGGCCAGATCTCTCATTTTTTGAACCCGGGCTTCGAAGTCCCTCAGATCGAAGATGCCCGACCTGGCCTCGCTGCTCAGGAAGGAGAGGACCGACGCTTCGTAATCGTCTTCTGGCGCTCGATTGCAGAGATGGATCTCGAATGTGCCTTCCGGATCGGTCTTTATGGAGATTATGCCTCGCCGGCAGAGGTCCAGCAAAGTCGCATAAAATCCATCCTGATCGAAGCTGAAGGGATCGCCCTTAAAGACCAGGTTCACCAGCCAGGGCTTTCTCTTCTTGGGAACGGTGCTAAGCGTCTTTGGCACTGCGAAGAAGAGCTCTCTTCCGCATCTGCAGTATATTAAATAAAGAACCAGCGGAAAGAGCATGACCAACAAGCGCATCAGAAAATCAAGAGCTGAGAAGGTGAAATAGGTCGTGGTGTATCTATCGTTCTCGGCCCTGATCCGATCTTCGACGTTCTGTACCTGGGCCACGAACCCATCCATTTGACCCAGAACCGCTGCTTCAAGCAGCAGGTCAAGCTCTAGGGGCTGGTTTTCTGCGGCCCGCCCTCGCAGTATCCATTTTCCGCCTTCGTGCTCGATATTCAGTTGAGGTTGGGAGAAGAGGTTCAGGATTAAGCCCTCGGGATCGTCTATGGAGACTGTAATATCGCCGAACGCAGGATGCCTGTCTGCCAGCAGGACCTTCATTCGAACATTCTCAGAATCGCTTTCCAGGGAGGGATGCAACTCGAAGCTGTAGGCCACTTCGGGATTTCCGTAAACGCCGCCACGCTCAGCCAGGTGTCCGGCCTCGTTAACGGCGGCCGTCTGCGATACTCCGGAAGCCAGCGGCCAGAGGTCGTAGACCTCCCCGGCATAAAAGGTGCCGTTTGGTGAGAGGACATAGACCTCTCTTCCGTAGTCTTTCATATATGGCGTTGCATCCGCAGGAGGATAAATTCTCAGGAGCTCAGCCCCGGAGATGGCGGCCCGTCCCTCTGATAGCGGCACCTTCCAGCTTCGATAGAGCATGCGGTACTTTCCGGGCTGGCGGATTTGATAGAGGAAATTTTCCCGCAGCGTCCCGTTGAGGTAGAAATCTGCCCGGTAGCTCTTGATGCTTATGTTCTGGTCGCCCAAGCCCAAAGAGGGTGACGGCGGCGCGGGTTTGATATCTCTGTTTGCGGCCAGAGTCCTGTTCTCTATATCCGGGATGTAGGCAGGACGGCCCGCGAGCACCTTCGATGCCGCGGGATAGAGCAGCATCTCCACCTCTAGGAGGGCGTTTGCAGGGCTGTATCCCCTGATGATATAGGAGTCTCCTGATCGCTCCACCGCCGTCGCAGGATGGGGAAAGATCCTGGCAATGTGGCCCTGCGGATCGTGGATGGCGACTGTTGCATTCTCGTAGGCCAGGTGCTCGTCGGCCAGCTTCAGGTTGAGATGATAGTACTCTTCATCGTATTCCAGGGGCGGATACAGGCGGAACAGGTACCCGACTTCCTCTTCTCCGGCCGGGAAGCGCTGGGAGCGAAAGACCCCGGCTTCATTGGATTCGGCGAGATGGCTGATGGATGCGGCATCGGCCAGGTCTGATGCCGAATAGACCGGGCTGAGGTTGTCCGAGAGTATTTCTACATCGCCCTGCCAGTCTTTGGCGTAGGGAACCAGGCCGCTGGATGGGATCAGCTCCCGGGAGGCTACATGAGGCTCATTAAGGCCTCTTCCTGAAAGAGTGAGCGGGATCGTCCAGGTGCGAAACAGCCTGCTGGTCTGAACAGGTCTGACCTGATAGAGGTAGCTCTCTTTCAACGTGCCGTTGAGATCCAGATTCGCGCGGTACTCCTGGACATAAACCGGACCGCCGGTGGCGAAATCATCGCTGGCCAGGCCGGGAAGCCCGCCGGTGACCAGCAGCCCTGCCAGGCCCACCAGGAAGACCGCTATCAACAAGACTGTGAGCTGCTGTTCTTCTCTCAATGCCACTTTACCTCCGGGCGTTCCGGCTCCGAGGAGAAGTCCGGGGAAAGATACCCCTTTTTGATCAGATCGTCCTCCTCAAAGCTCAGATATTCAAGTTTTGCCATTTTGCCAACGCTTGCCACCAGACTGGAGGGGAAGGTGTCAAGTTTGGTATTGAACTCCTGGATAATGTTGTTGTAGGTGTATCTCTGTCTGGCGATCTCATCTTCCGACTCTTTAATGGCCTCCATGGTCGTGACGACCGCCTGAGAAGTCTTGAGATCGGGATAGCTCTCGGCTACAGCCAGAATATTTCCCGCAATCCCGGCGGAGGCTCCGTTGATCCTGGACAGCTCCTCCGCGCCCGCGGACGTGAGGCCGGACCGGAGCGTGGTGATCTTCTCCAGGGTCTGGCTCTCGAACCGTGCGTAGCTCTGCAGCGAGTCTACCAGCTGTTCGATCATGTCCAGACGCTTCTTCATGGCCACCCTGATCTGGGACAGCGTGGCCTCTGCACCGTTCTTCAGGCTTTGCAGACGATTGTAGGTGCCGATAAGGTATGAAGCGAGAATTGCCAAAAGGATCAATGCCAGCAGGCCCAGAGTCAGGATGTCCATGCCGCGAAGATGTAGTTCTGGCCTTAAATATTTGACCGCTGCCAAACAAATATCGAGCAGCTTCAAGAGTTAATTAAAAAACGTCTAGCGCCAGGAGATCAGGCGGGCTTTGGATTTCACCGCGGGCTGCCGAAGAGAAAAAATGAAAGCAAAGGACGCCAATAGGAAAGATCTGAACGGATTTTAGTGCAGGTTTCGCAGTGCAGGTTCACTTTTGTATTTCATTTTTTCATCCAGCAAGACGCCCGCATTCAATTCCTGTCCTGGGAAGGATTTGGGGCTTCGGAAATTGCCCTCTGCCCACACCTCCGCTCTTCTTTCAGGGCTTTTCCACGATGTCCCCCTTAAGGCCGGACAGGAGGGATAAAACTTCCTTTTGCTCAGTCTCTGCAACCCCGAAATTCTCCAGTATTCCGATCAGATAAGAGATCATGGTCTGCCATTCCGTCCCGCTGATGCCCAGCCCCTTATGAACGGCTTTCATATCTCTTCCGGTGTAAAAGCAGGGTCCACCAGTGGCCTCGCAGATCATATCCATCTGAAGCTGACGCAAGCGCCTCTTCGAATCGTCGCCGTGGCCGACGAAATACCTGGAGATGCGCGCGTCTTCTCCCATTTTAGCCATGAGACTATCAACCACCGCTGCGATGGCATTATAGCCGCCCAGCCTCTCGTAAAGCTTTGTACCTGCCATATAAAATCACTCGAACTTCATTATTTCTTTATAATATCCATAAATGCTTGCCCGTCTATCTTGATAAATTTTTCGAGTTTATGGTTGAATTCGATATGTATTATATCGGCTTCGGATTGTAGTTGAGACGAATAAAACGGACTCAATCAGCCGCCTTGCGCTCTCCGGCAAAGATCAGATCAAAGCCATCCGAATTCATGTCAATCCCGATTCCCAACAGCCCGCCATTCAACAGCTCCAGCTGAGTCCTCAGGTCCTTTCCGCTTATCACCACGCTCTGAGAGAAAACGGCAGGTGGCCCGGCCAGATTTTGATGCATAATATATCTGCACCATCCTGAAAACATGGGCTTCAGGCCCCTGATGAAGAATCCCTGTGACATCAGATTTCGCAGGCTCAGCGGATTCCTGGGAGATACGGTGCAGCAGACATGCTCGTATCTCGTGCCTTTCAGCAAGGCCAGGTGCTTCTCAATCATGAGTCTCTGAAGGCCGCTTCCCCGGCAAGAGGGATGAACGGCGACCGCCTGCAGATGAGCCACCTTCTTCAGCTCTGATTCGGGCAGGCTGATATGAGCCCCCAGATTCAGGTCCCGGTTCCCTGGAACGCAGATTATGCTGTACCCGATCAGCCCTCCCCCGCTAATTGTCCCGATCACGGATTTATCGATTTTATCGACCTTATCAACCGCGAAAAGGGATCTGAAATAGGCGGCGTCGTGCAATCGAAAGATCTCGGGAAAGGGAAGGCTCAAGGCGACCGTCTGCTGAAGGTGGATCAGATCCGGGATGAAAGACTCGTCCAGAAAGAACATGCTGAACGGCATCAAGCTCTGCACGGGACTTCCTCTGTTCCAAAGAACCGTCCCGGAGGCGATTGACCGGTTCATCTTTGGGCCAATTGTTGAGCACCCGCCTTTACGCTATCCGGGACGGCACTCACCCGTCTTGAAGATCTTTTCGGAACAATCATCTTCGAAGAACATGAGAGAACTCTGCTAAGACACCTGACCATACTGGACGAGAGCATGGTTTTAATATCACGTTCAGATATAAATTGCGCTCAAAGATGACGGGAACTGAGGCCGACGGGGAGGTATTGAGAGCGATTGAGGAGCTGATAAAGCTTCATAATAAGACCGCCTCCGATGCGACGAAATGCAGGGAGTTCAACTCATCAGCCAGCGTTCTCCTCTCCCGGCTGGAGGATATGGGATACGACAGGCTGGCCGACAGAATGATGGACATACTTGCAGTATGCAGCCCAAAGGAAGGCTCTCATTGCGACAACAACCTGCTCACCAGGAGTGCCTTAGAGCGGCTCAGAGTGGCGGCGAAAAAGCCGCCAATTTGAGCCCTGCTGAAGCCCAAATGAGAGATGAAAGCCGGATGTCGGCGGGAACTCAAGGCCGCAAGAATTCCGGCAGTTCAACGGATGACGAAAGCGCCCGAAGGCTCCTCGACATCCCATTCCTGCCAGTTGAAGATCCGCGAGTCAAAGCCCATGAGCTGCAGGGCGTACCATACCAGCGAGGCCTTGAACAGATCCTGAGAATAGACCACCACCGGCCTGTTTTTATCCAGCCTGGCAAAAGTGTCGTTGAGCTTTTCTCCTGCTGCGACCCTGCCGTCCTCCAGCACCTGCTCGGGCGCTATGAAGATGGCAGATGGCAGGCGGGACTTCCCGTATTCCTGGAAGGTTCTGGCATCGACCAGCTGAGGCTCTCCGGATTCGATGCAGCCGGAATCGGCTCTTAACTCCGGGAGCAAGCGGTAATCATAGGTGGTGGAGTTTCTGGTTCGGGCCACGCTCTCCAGAGGGAGGCTCTGGTACATCCACCGTTTCAGATCGCCGTCCATAGCTCTGACCCGATCCTGGCCCAAATAACACAGAATCCATACCATCAGCGTGGCCTCCCCCGAGCTGAAGCTGTCGCTGTAAACCACGGCCGGCTCATCTCTCGACACGCCTGCTGCGCCGAGAATCTGAGCGATCTCCGGGACGGGCTTCAAAGTGCCGTTTTCGTACAGGAACTCTCCAACCGGCAGGCTGATTGCGCCTTTGGCCCGACCCTGGCCTTCCATCCGCTGGTTCGATACGTCCAGCAAGAGATCAGAGCCGGAGACCGCAGATATGGGCTCCAGAAGATCGCCCTTTATGAAGAGGCCGGACCTGAAGTCCGGCAGGATGAGATCGGTTGTCGGCTCCCGGTCGATCTGCTGATAAGTGCCGTTTGCCGGCGAGACGACTGATGCCCCCGCCCTGAAGCTGCTGGTGGTCCCCAATTCCTGAGAATCGCCTGTGCCGGTCTGAGAAACGCCTATCAGAGGAACGTCTGAGTCCATGAAGTCCCTGGCACCGGTCTCCCAGGAATCGCCGCCACTGCCGCCGCAGCCGGCAACGGAACAACTTGCATCGGCCGCCGGTGGAATTATCAAGAATAGCGCAATTAGAAGTGCGATCAAAGCTGCTCTCATGAAAGCCCCTCAGGGAACCTTCCTGGGAAATGCGCCGAATCCCATATTCACTTCGGCACCTGTCCATCAAGTCTCGAATCCCTGGTCTTCGGACTGTTACTGCTGACGCTATATTTCCCATGCTAATAAGGATTTCCACCGAATATTGCGGTCGATCTCCGTGAACCTCAGATCCAATTCAATCGATACGAAAAGGAACTTCGCCGAATGTCGAATTGAATTATTTAACTCATATTGACAATCATTCCTTGATAATAGAGCGAATAAAAACAATATTGACTGAAAAATTTGACACTTAGTTCATTATTCAACAATAGGACTTGGGCCCACAAACGATATATATGAATATACTTCTCTTCGTCAGATGATGGTAACGACTGGGTGGCAGGATTAGGGGTCGGGATCGCACCTTCAAAGCGTTTCCCTCCTATGAGGTGAAAAGTCTATTTGGCGGTCTTCTCCAATCCCGGGAAAAAGGATTATGAAGGAGCGGAGAGATAAGTCTTCAAAAAAATGATAAATGAAAGGAGCATTCTGAAATGGTCATGGAGATGGCGCTCAAATCACTAACGGTTTCTATTGTCATAATTCTATCCATCGTGCTCACGGTATCGATGCTGGCAGAAGGAGATAGTTACGAGCCCTCATTTTCGATAGGCTCGGAAAAGAGCGATTGGTGGATAAGTTACCCGGAGCAGCATGTAAACGCCAGCAACCCTGTTGAACATCCTTCCTGGGTGCTGGAGGCTTTGAAAGAAAGACCGGTGCTCATATTGGACCACAGCGAGGACTGCAAGTCCTGCAAGGTCCAGATAGCCAACCTGGAAAAGGCCTTGGACGACCAGGAAGATAAGGTGACCTACTACGACCTGCTGGCCGACAGCGGCGAAAAAGAGGCCTATGAAGTATTTGCGGCCTACGGTCCCACCGGCGGAGCTTACTACGTGCCCACCACGGTCTTCATCACCCTGGCCCCAGGATCGGATGGCAAGGTCGCAGTCGTCTGGCATAGCGAAGAGGATGCCATGAGCGAGGAGGACATCCGGGCCTATCTCCAGGATGCCGAATATTACCACCAAGAGAACGCTTCATCGTGGAAAGAGTGAGGGCCGAATGCAGGCGGACAGAAGCGCTCTCACCGTTCTCATCTCTTTATCGATCCTCCTGAGCTTTACCTTGCCTGCAGCGTCTCAAGCATCAGATCTCAACCATACGCTTGCAGCTCCGGATTTCAGTGCTGTGACCATTGAAGGCCAGCCGTTTTCGCTGTCGGACTTCCGCGGAGAGCCGGTAGTTCTTCACATAACCAATATCGAAAATCCGATTTGCAGGGAGTGCGAAAGGTCCCTCAAATCCCAGATCGAAGAGCTGGGACGGCTGGAGGAAATGGACCCAAAGACGCGCATCATCACATTGAACCTGCGCAAGAACCCCTATTCAATCAACGGAAAGACTCTGGCCGAACAGTGGTGGAAGACGAACATCAGCTGGCTTTGGACCGAAGATCTGGAGCCTTACTCAATCGCCGGAAAATACATCGACTATTGGGATGTAAGGGGCGGCTTCTCCAATCCGACCATCCTGTTGATCGATGAAGAGGGGAAAGTCGCGGCTGTTTACCATGTCTACAGGGTCGGAGAAGGCGAAATAGATGGCGTCCAGAGCGCTGAAGCCTTGCAGGCCAGGCTGGCAGACTTAAACGGAGCCGAAAGGTCCGCCCTGCAAATTGAGACCTCCAGCCAGAAAGTATCGGCTCTGGGAATGTTCTTCCTGGGAATTGTCACCTCTCTTGCTCCCTGCTCCATCGCCCTGATGATCGCCATCTTTTCCTACATCATGACTATGAGAAGGAAAGAGGATTACCTCAAGAAATCCATCTCCACTTCCAGAGAGGGGTTCACAATAGGAGTGGCCTTCACCCTGGGCATGGGACTCGTCTTCTTCATAATCGGCCTCTTCATATCCCAGATCGGCGTCTTCGTGAGGGATGCCAGCCTATTCGACCTGATTGCCGGACTGTTGATGATAATTCTCGGAATCTCCAATCTCAAGCCGCTGGACGAGATTGCAGCGCCGATAACCTCGATCTTCAGAAGAGGGCCGGATGGCCCGCATCAGGACCGCGAGGGGTTCGTCCAGAGGGCGGTCAAGACTTCAATTGGGCTTTTCAAGTATTCATCGTTCATCGGAGCCTTCTCTCTTGGCGTATTCTTCGCCCTGGGCTGGGCTCCGTGCGCGATTTCCATGGTGTTTCCCGTTTTGATCTGGCTTTCAGCTCAGGATGTGACGCCTCTGGCTGGAGGAATGATGCTCTTAATCTTTGGGCTGGGCCACGGAGTCCCGATAATTCCCATTGCTACGTTTTCGCGCACCGTAGGGGCCCGGATAGGAGAAAAGTACATTGCCGCCGGCACCTGGACCACCAGGTTCTTCGGCCTGGCAGTAATCGTCGTAGGCGTGATCTACGCCCTGAGGTACTTCGGTTTCGCACTCTGGTAAGCGATTTTGGGAGGGGGATTCCTTAGGGGAGGTCCCTTTTTCCCGGCCTTTTATCAAGGCTTAAGGGCTCTAATGCGAAAACAACTAATGTCCGGGGCCCTGTCTAATGGACCTATAGGAACCAAATACAGAAAATAGTAGTATATAGTCTAATGAGATAAAAGATATATTCGGTGAACCTGCAACAACCAATTTGTGCAAGCGGTTTCGTGTCAGGAGAAACGCAGCAGGAGATTCCTGAAAGCCTTCCTTGACCGACCTGGGCTTCGAGCAAGGCAAAAGATCGAACTTTTCTCATCATCTCATCCTTCGGTTTTCGAAGATCGCTTATCCTTTTGCCGGAATGTTTCCACAGGTGCCGCCGATGCCTGAGCTGGTGGGTCTCATCTCAGCCGGCCTTGCATCCTATCTCTTTATCCAAGCTAACGAAATTGGAGGTCAGCTATGCCCAATGTTTTAATTTCTGAAGCCTTCCGGCTTTGTGACGGTCTGCACGGCCATATAGAGTATTATGAGACCATCCTCGAAAAGAACGATCTAATTTCCAGAGAGGGGGAGTTCCGGAGCTGCAAGCTTGGCTTGACGCTCGGTTTATTGAGGATGGTGGAGATTCCGGAAAATCTCAAGAGAAGCTTGATCTCAGAGCTAATTGAAGCCTGGAGACTGAGTGTTCCTGAAAAGACCCAGCAGCAGCGCCAGGACGAGCTGCAATCCATGAGAAAAAGCATCGAGGATGTCCGGCAGGCTATAAGATGGACCGAGCAGCATGCAAGCCCGACTGCACTTAAGCGTCTCAGCAGCGGGGTGATGTTTGCATTGCCGGTGCTTCCCTCAGATATACAGAAGGAAGAGATTCCCAAGATACAGGACAAGCTCAGGCAGATAATGGATTTCTTTTCCCATCAGGAGTCCAGCCAGAGTCTTGGGGCCTGATACTTCAGTCCCTTGCAGGGCTTGTATCCCGCCTTTTGCCCAAAAACAGGCTCGAAATCTCAAAGATGGTTGCTCTGCGGTGCCTTTGAAAAGCTAGGTTGGCGTTTTGGAATCGAGCGCTCAATTGATTCATTGAGCATCGTCCGGTCTGGGCATGGTTTTCCCGTTTTTGCCGATCGCGTTGTTCTTGAGTCAAGATCTCGTGGCATAGCTGTAAAAGGCTCTGTCAATACCGATCCCATGCGGCGGATTATGCCGCTTTTAATCCTGTTTTCGTTCGTCTTATCGTTTATAATTCTATTAACGATAACTATAATAGTGCTATCTAAGCGTATCAGGGAAGAGGAGAAAAAGATTCAAATAGAATACAACGAATTTTCTCAAAAAAACGCTTAAATAATTCATAATATTTGACTTTTATTTGCTCATTGGTTGCCATATTATGGCTAGCTTGATTAACCGCTGACTTAATATATCTTAGAATTGTGATATGGATTAGAGATTAGTTTATTTGGAGAGTAGCTCATGTCAGGCAGAGATACACACCGGGTTAAAATTCTTATTATTAAGCCAATGTTATTTATTTTACTGGCTGCACTGGCCATTTCCGCCAGCGGAAGTGCCCAGGAGATTGCATTTAAGCCTGTTAATCACTCTTACATTTATGACATCAATGACGATGATAGCGTAAGATGCACCTGGTCTACCACGCTGATCCCCCAGCAGCCCAGCATTCTTTATACCTTCTCCTTCCGGGGAGGAGAAACCAGCAATTATGCCGGAGAGGACTCTCTGGGTCAGGTCATCGATGCTGATGTGAACGAACAGGACGGTCAGAGGACCATATCCATGCTCTTATCGGGGTATCCGCTAAATGAACCCTACAATTTCAATTTAAGCTTCGACTGGGACGGTCTGATGACCAGAAACGGGGACCGACATACGCTCTACACCAGCGTGAATGTGGGCGAGCCGCAGGAGGCAAAGATCGTGGTAATTCCTCCGGAAGGTGCCCGAATGGGAACGTCGGTTGTAACCGTGGGAAATGCCAGCGAGCCCTTTTCCAGGCAGATGATCATGGGAGAGAACGCTCTCGTCTGGGCCGCAGATCAAACAGGAAATGATACTGATATCGTCTTTAGAGCGAATTATAACTATTACAGTGCACGAATGTCTCTAATGGACAATTTGTACCGTATCATAATCGGACTGGCCATTATCATAGCTGCAGCGATGCTGCTAGGTTACAGAAAGAGGCTGCCCGAAGTGGCCTCCAAGATCAAAGAGCGCATATGAAGCCTATAGTCCAATGACCGAGACGCTTACTATGAGCAACAACTCGAAAGAGCCCTTGCGACTCAGGGATCTCATCCCTTACCTGCCACTCCTATTTTTCATAATTTGGGAGGTCGGAGTCGTTCACGCTTATCTGCACCTGATGACGCCTCTGTACGTCGTCGACCTGGTGGCAGGACTATCTCTCCTGATCTTCTTCGCATGGCCCCGGTTTGAGAAAGCACGTGTGCTCGGCCTTGTAATCTTCTTTATGCTGTTCTTAATAAGGAACCCGGTGCCTTATATATTTCTGCTGCTAATAGTGGCCTATTATTTTTATAGAAATGAATATCTATTGAAGAGCGCGCTGATCTTGCTTCCGCTGGCGCTGGTCGACGGCCTGGGGTTGAACCTCAGCTTCTGGGTCCTGATGCTGCTGACCCTTGCCTTCTTTGCCGTGGCTGTGCTTTATGACCTGCAGGAAGCCGGGAAACGGGATCTAAAGCCGCTTACCAAAGTCACGCTATACGTTTCTCTGATCCTCATTCTGATCAGTTTATCCCCTCTTGATCCTCTGGCACAGAAGAAGGACGGCCAGATTATTTACGACGGCTTTCACCACGGACTGGACTCTGCCTTTTTCGATAACGACACCATCACTCATTCCACATTGAGGTACCTGAAAACAATAGGCTATAACGTCTCCATACTCGATCAAGCATTGACCCCAGATTCTCTGAAAGGCGCAAGCATACTGGTCCTGGAGACGCCGGAAGATGATTACTCCAGCCAGGAGAGAGAGAACATCATCAACTTCGTACGGGATGGCGGCGGCCTTTTCGTGCTCGGCGATCACACCAATATTATGGACTGCTATAACACCCTAAATCCGATCTTGGATCGCTTTGGGCTGCACCTGAACTTCGACTACAGCATGCTCTGGGAGCCGCATTTTCCCAGCCTGGCGGGCTTCGACAGCATGGAGGAGACGGCAGGAGCCACGCTGGACTCCAATAGGTCCGATGCTCACGTGCTATATGCCCTTAAGTACACCACATGGGCTGATCTAGGCGATTGGGCTGCAGAGAATCATGCCTATATGGGGAATGTTGTTCCGGAAAATAGCGAGGAGTACGGAGTGCTCCCCATAGCTATCTCTGTAGAGGATGGAAGAGGCAGGGTGCTTGCAATTGCCAATAGCGATTCCATGAGCGGCCCAAATCTCCCTTACAATTACGATTTCATAGCCAGGGTAATGAGCTATCTCAATTACGAGAATAGCTTTCTCAAGAGCACCTGGTTCAGGGTGCTGCTGGTGGTGCTGGTTTTGCTAGGGGTTTATCGGGCCCGGTTAGCTGCCGTCAAGCCGCTAATGCTGTCGGCAGCACTGGTGCTGGTTCTGGTACAGGTACAGGCAGCGCTTCCCTTGGCCTCCGAGCCGGCAAATATGATCGCCCTGGACATCGGTCACGCCAATATCGAAAGTTACGGACCTCCGCACGAGTACAAGAACGTTTTCGTGGCCATATTCGCTCAGCACTACGGATTCAATCCGGTGTTGGTAGGAGCAGTCCCCGACGACCTGCAAAATTATGCGGCTTATATTACTATGGGTCCCACTCACTCTTTTTCTCCGGAAGAGATCGAGAAGCTGAGAAGTTACGTGCAAAGCGGCGGAACGCTTGTAGTCTTTGACGGCTTTCATGCGGAGATTCCATCCGATCCAGGAAATGCCGCTGCCAACTCCCTCTTGGTGCCGCTTGGGATGCGCTTAAACGACAGCCTGTTGGGAGAGATCAGCTATTTCAACTACACCACCTGGGGATACAACCTTCCCTATATGAAGGAGACCAGGATCGGCGCCCGATCACTGCAAGATCCGCTCATGGACGGCATCTGGGGAAACATAACCATGTATTCTGCGACTGAAGTTTTAGGAGGAAGTCCCATTGCCACGTACGGCAACTCAACACCGGTAATGGCGGTGGAAGATATCGGTCAGGGAAAGGTGATCGTGGTAGGAGATCACACCATCTTTAAAAACTTCGTTGAGTACGAGCCTGTATTCAGCTATCCTGACCCCAACTTGAAGCTGTTCCTCGAAAACCTGTTCAAGTCCATGGGCGGGAGGGAACAGGATGGAATTTGAGTCCAAGGTGGCTGCATTCGCAACCGGCCTATTCCTGCTAGGCAGCTATATCATGCTGTTTGATCTGTGGGATTATTCGATCTTCATGGTCGCGGTCTCCTCCGCCCTATTGCTTCTGGTGGCCTTCAGAGACCACAAGATAGAGAGGAACGACTTGGCGGCCATTGGTGTCGCACTGGCAGCTCTTATATTTTTTTATTTTTATTTGGTTAACAGTACATTTGCGCCATTAGTGATCGTATTGGTTGTTGCGCTGGCAGCCATAAATGCGAAGATTGAGACCTTCGTACCCGCTCTTGTGGGCGTATTGACAATTCAATTCCTGGATGTCTCCTTCTTGATGAAAAGCATGAACGCAATTTTTTTGAACTTCTCTTCCCTTCTCAGGCTTCGCTACGATATTAACGATATGGGTTATCTGGTTCTGTACCATTCCAAGACTCATCTTCCAATAGTCATGGACGAGGTGAAGATCTCGCTTCCCTTTTACCTCGCACTGATGGTTGCAGGAATAGTGCTGATCGCCATGATGGAGATCGATCGAAAATCACTTCTGAGATCGCTGATCGCTGCAGTGCTGGTTCCATTCCTGTTCTTGGTTCTGACTTTGCAAAAGCTTCTTTACGTGCCCGCTATCTCGGCCTTCATTCCGGATAATCCGGCAGCATTGGCGCTTCCGCTGGCTTCAGTCCTCCTGATGTCCATCGTCATTCCGAGCGGCACAATTCGAAGGCTGCAGAAGAGCGGGACGGCCTCAATGTGGATAAGCATCCCATTGCTGGCAGCTTTCTTCATATTGGTCCTGGTCTATTACGTTCCCACCACTTCCAGCTCTGATCCACTGGTGATAATAGATGAGACCAACAGCGAATGGGAACCCACCTGGACGGATTATCTGCAGACCTACAAGCAGGACCCGGTGAGCGGCACCAACAATTACTTCGGGCTGGTCAATTTCCTCACCACCATTTATGATATAGAATGGATCATAAACCGGACCGATAAAAATCCGGCGGCAAGTCCCGGAGATTACGTGCTGACCGACGGAATATCTCTCGAGCTCCTGGAGAACATCTCCCGGGGGCGGCCATCGGTGCTGATTCTGAAGTGCGTTACCAGTCCCTATAATGAATCCGAAGTGGATGCCATAATGAACTTCACGGCCCAGGGAAACGGCCTGATACTGATCGGTGAGCATACCGACATATACGGTATGTGCACTCATCTTAATCCCTTCTCGGAACAGCTGGGCTACACCTTCCTTCCCACCGGTGTTCAGGACATTTACACCGAATCCAGGGGTTCAGTCAGCCAAAAGGGAGAGTTTCCTCCGGAAATGGCGCGCTACCTGGTAGGAGATCTATTGTGGGAGACCGGGTGCAGTTTTACGAGGCTGGACGGGGCGGACCCGAGCTTTGAGATCATAACCCGACCCAGCTATTTCTCTCACTACCGCAATGATACCTCGGCCTTCTTCCTGACCCGCGAGTTCACCGAAGGGATCAAGCTCAACAGCCAATTCGCCCGCCACCTGGCAATGGCCGGCACGAATTACGGGGACGGCAAAGTAATGATGTTCACCGACAGCACTCAGTTCAACAACGGCATCATCGCCTTCGGGGATCACGCCACGCTCTTTGTGGCCATGATCGAGTACGTATCCAGCGTTGAGAGATATGCAAAGACCGTTCTGCCCTGGCTGATTCTGGCTGCAGCAGCAGCTCTATTGATAATCAACCGCAGAAATGCTCTAGGTGCGCTGGTGGTATTATCCATCCTGTTCCTGGTCGCCTATAACCTGGCGTATCCGCTGGCCTACAATTATACCGATTTTCCGGCTCTCAAGGGGGAGCCCAAGGCGGTGATATTGGAGGCGAACAACGATTACTTGGAGGAGTATCTATCAGGCATGTACGATCTCGAAAAGCTGATGGACAAGTACTTCCAGGAAAACCTGACCGCGCTGATCTTCGCCAATCCGCCGAGAGAGTGGATAAATCTGAGCAGCCGGGTGGAAGACCTGCATGAGGCCATTACCGTAATATGAGAAGGTCAATCTATAATTTTTATAAACCAATTCTCGAATCAATGGCTTATTCATGAGGCCGACTGAGCATTCTTTTGGTCTATATTAGCAGGTAGGCTGTGCAGGCGGGTTCATTTAGATCTCTTATCTTATCGTAAACTGAGGAGAATGATACTCCATAAAATTATTTTTAATCAAATTAGGGAGAAGGATATCGATGTTTTCTGGAATGTGCAAAATTATCGAATGCTTCCATTACTAGCAAAATATCTAAATTTCACATTACTTTTTAGAAAATAATACTTACTTTAGAATTGTATTAATATTCATGATTGCTCATAAGAATAGTGTTTTCCTACCTGCTTAATTAGAATGCAGTACCAAACCCATCATAAAAATAAAATGGAGGAAAAACATGAGGCGCTTGATAGTACTGCTAGCGGCCTTCTTGGTGGTGCTGATATTAAACGGAGCACTAGCCGAGGCATCTGCCATCCGCATAACCACGAGTGGTTCTCCTACCGGCGTCAGATGTCCTACCGGTTCTACATGCCCAACTTCCGACGGCTGCCCCACAGGAACCAAATGTTCATCTGCTGCCAACTGTCCAACAGGCAGCGGCTGTTCAAGCGGCAGTAGTTGTCCCAGCAATTCCTATTGTATGACGGCGGCGGCATGTTCAACGGGGTGCAACTGTCCAACTGGTTCGACCTGCCCTACCGGCATTGAATGTGCAAGTGGCGCTAAATGCGCCAGTGACTCAATTTGTGCTACAAGTACGAATTGCGCTACCGGATGTGACTGCCCGACTGGATCTTCGTGCCCCACTGGAGATATTTGCCCCAGCGGAGTCAATTGCCAAACTTCAACGAGTTGCGCGAGTGGAAACACATGTCCCACAGGCTGCGAATGTTCTACTAATTCCTACTGCCCGACGACGACCGGATGCATCACCACGAGCAGCTGTCCTACTGATGGCAGTTGCCCGACGGATTGCACCTGCCCTACCGGATCTACGTGCGCAACCCAAAGCGGCTGTCCGACTGATAGCTGATGCTCTACCAGCTCTCTCTGTCATAGCGATAGCGACTGCGTCACCACTAGCGATTGTCCGACAGGTTGCGATTGCGTGACGGGCTGCGATTGCCCATCAGGATCTGGATGCCCTACTGGAGATTCATGCAGCACCAATTCCGTCTGCCCCACAAATAGCGGCTGCGTCACAAGCTCAGATTGTCCAACCAGCAATAGCTGCATAACGGGTAGAGATTGTCCAACAGGCTGCTATTGTCCGGGTGGAGAAAGCTGTGTAAGCAGCTCCAGCTATAGGTTGCGCGACAGGGAGTACATGTCCCAGTGGAAGCGGTTGTCCGACCGGAATCCGCTGCATAACTTATGGCTCCTGCCTTACCACAAGTAGCGTGGAGATGGGGACAAATACGCCTGCACGCATCACAAGAACAACGAGCAAATGAAGGTCTCAAATGATGTACAAAAGCGGATCGCAGATCAGATCTGCGACCCCTTATAATTTATAGTAGCCTGATTTTAGTAAGCTCTACGAAGGTTATATTGTTATCTTAGATTCTCGGAATACGAATAAATGATTAGAGATTTGCATTCGATTGTTTATCTCTGTGAAGCCAGATGATCCCATATTTCGCACTAACGGTTTAAACACTCCATGATTTCTCCAGATTTTTATGGATAGGTTTTTTTAATAGATCAACTATATGCTTCCTCGAAGGGAAGTAGCATGGATATATCAACAAATGCGATCGATCATTTTGGGATAATAGCTGGAATCTTCGATGAGCTTGGCATAGCTGAGGTCATAGATCGCGCGCTTCCAAAAACCAGACGGCATAAAGCCAGTCATTCTGCATAATAAAGGCCATGACTCTGAATGGCCTGGGTTTTATTGAATCCCGCCTCTATTTCTACTCCAACTTTTTCATTGGTCTGCCCACCGAGAGCTTATTGGGAGAGGGCATTTCGCCATCGGACCTGAATGATGATGCATTGGGGAGAACATTAGATGCAATTTTCGAGTATGGTTCCACCGAGCTGTTCAATGAGATTGCTCTTAAAGCCATGAGCAAAATGACCGAAGAGACTCATCTTCTCCATGTGGATACAACAAATTTCTCGATGTTCGGAAAGTATGAAGGCGATGCTCCAGATAGCACGGATTCAATTGAAATTACTTTCGGCCATGCCAAAGATAATCGAATGGATCTCAAGCGCTTTATTTTAGGGATGGTCGTGAATCAGTCTGGCGTTCCTCTTTTTGCACAAGCATTCTCCGGAAACAAATCTGATAAAAAGAGTTTGATGGAGATGATCCAGAGGCTTAGGGGGTCCATTTCCGTCGAAGATTCCAGTTACTGGGTCGCAGATAGCGCTATTTATACGGAAGAAAACCTCAGACTACCTGGAAAAGACCTTCATTGGATCACTCGCGTTCCTGCGACAGTAGGAGCTGCAAAGGCCTTGATATCAGCAGAACTGGAAATGACACCTGCAACCGATCCACGCTATGCTTTCCATGCTACTTATCTGAATTTTGGAGACATCCCTCAGAAAGCAGTGGTTATCTGGTCTCAGGAGATGCAGGCGCGAATGGAGAAAACGTTTGATAAGAGACTTCAAAAAAAAGCTGATCGATGCCGAAAAGGATCTCAAATCACTGCGGCGCGAACGGTATGCTTGTGAACCAGATGCCATAGCTGCAGCAAGGAAATGGATTTGTGATCATCCTTTTCTCAAATTCAAGGATCTTAAGATCGCCATGGTCTTGGAACGTGTAGAAAAAAAGAGGGGAAGACCAAAGAAGGATGAAACGCGGATAGTCCAGTATGCAATCGAAGCTGATATTGAAATCGATCAAGCATCTGTAACGCGCGAACGCCATAAACTTGGCAGGTTCGTGTTAGCGAGCAATGATTTGGATCTCGAATCGGAGACCATGCTGAACATTATAAAGGGCAGCAAATTGTGGAGAGAGGCTTTCGCTTCCTGAAAAACAAAAGTTTCCACGTCTCTGAAGTGTTTCTCAAGAAGGAGGAACGCATCGAGGCCTTGTCAATGATTATGGTCCTTTGCTTGCTTGTTTATTCATACGCGGAGTGGAAGCTTCGGAAAAGACTCAGGGAGACAGGGAATAGTGTTCCCAATCAACTTAGGAAGCCAACCCAAAAACCAACCATGAGATGGGTGTTCCAGATATTTATGAGAGTAACTTTAATAATAGTATGTGATGATCAAAATGTGATGAGCCAGCATCTTAAATTGAATGAGGCGCAGGAACTGATCTTAAGGCTGCTCGGAGAGGACTGCAAAAAGTACTATGGAATGGAATGGAATGTTAATGCGAAATGTGGGATATGTCATTGGGATCGGGGGATGTTTCTATTTCCGCATCAGTCTTGGTCTTCATGCCTTAAGTAACGCCCCATAGCGTGCAACATAGTATGCGAGTTGTCACGCGGCATATCGTTCGACATAACCAACCGAAGAGGGCGGAGCGCCGGATGCGGAGCCCGACGGCGTCATTGATTCATATCCAGCACGGCTGCTCCGGTAATTCTGCCATGGCGCAGGTCGTCCAAGGCTCGATTGGCGTCCTCCAGACCATAGGTCTGTACCTCGGTCTTCACAGGGACCTTGGGGGCAATCTTCAGAAACTCACGACCATCCTGGCGGGTTAGGTTGGCAACAGATCTAATCATCCTCTGTTCCCACATGATGCTATAGGGAAACGAGGGAATGTCGCTCATGTGTATTCCACCGCAGATGATTCTGCCTCCTTTGGCAGAAGCTCTCAGAGCAGCCGGTATGAGCGAGCCGACGGGGGCAAAAATGATCGCTGCATCCAGCAGCTCAGGAGGCTGCTGGTCTGACCCGCCAGCCCACACCGCTCCCAGGCGGCAGGCAAACTCCTGTGCCGCGGTATCTTCCGTTCTGGTGAAGGCATAGACTTCTTTTCCCTGATAAACCGCCACCTGGCAGATTATATGAGCCGCGGCCCCGAAACCATAGATTCCCAGGCGCTTTACGCCGGGCTCTTCTGCGGCCATATGATAGGATCTGTAGCCGATAAGCCCTGCACACATGAGGGGTGCCGCTTCCACATCGGAATAGGATACAGGTACTGGAAAGCAATATCTGTGGTCCGCAACTGTGTAGTCGGCATAGCCGCCGTCCAGAGTGTAGCCTGTGAACCTGGCATTATCGCAGAGATTCTCTTTGCCCTTTTTGCAGTAGGTGCAGCTTCCGTCTGTGTATCCGAGCCAGGGAAGCCCGATTCTCTGGCCGATGGCAAACTCGTCCGCCTTCTCTCCCGTTTGTACCACTGTGCCTATGATCTCGTGGCCGAGAATCAGGGGAAGCTTGGGATGAGGAAGCTCTCCGTCCACTATATGGAGGTCGGTGCGGCACACTCCGCAGGCGTGCACTTTGATGAGGACTTCTTCTGGACGTGGCACCGGGACAGGAATCTCCTTCAACTGCAGCAGTTCCCCTGGTCTTTCCAGGATCATAGCGCGCATCATTTCGGAGGTAGGCATCTTGGCGATATGAAGCTCAATGAGCTGAGTCTCGACTTTCCACCAAAGCCTTACGACCTAAGTCCGTGAGGTAGACCTTTGAGATCGAATTTGGAAGTGCCAGGCTGGATGGATACTCGCTTTTAATGATGTCTACGTAGCCCGATTTCTTTAAGAATATCAGACGAGTTCCCAGCAGATCCTGGTCAAGCTTCAGGACGTCATTGACTTTAACCGGACTGATAAATGACTTTGGAGAGATGGCATTGATCGCTTCTAGAATATTCACATCAATTTCATCCATTTATCCCACCAGTCATTACACAGTACCTTCTATAATTTATAAGTAACACACTCTGGTTCTAAGGCGTCAAACCTTTGTTCAAAAGGCAAAAAATGCTTTGCTCTTCGCTCGTTGGGGCACAATACTGGAACGGTTCTCGTGGTAGTATTTAGAGCCGATTCTCCGCCACAGACGGGAACCCTAAGCGCAACCAAGTCACAGTCACAACCTAGGGCTGAGAACATCCGGCAGGCTTACTCAAATGGCATGCAACATGGTGTACAAAGTTGGCACACGGCATATTGTTCGCACATTACAAACCAGGGAGGGCGGAGCGCCGTAGGAGCGCCCTCACTGGGGAGGGGCGCGACGGAGGCGTGAGCCCGACGGTATCATTGCACCTAAGGGTTCAGAAAATAGTAGATTTCCCCCTGGATATTTATAGCATTATGGACTTTTTTTGTATTATGACGGAGCCAACGGCAGAATTGGTATTTGGAATGAAAGCTGGTCAGGTATGGGAGATACTCAACAAGAAAGGACCAAGTTCCATCGAGAGCATCGTGAAAGCGAGCGGTCTCAGGCGTGATTTGGTTTATGGTGGATTGGGTTGGCTTGGTCGTGAAGATAAGATCGTAATAGAACGGCGCGGTCGAGCAATGATATTTTCATTACGAGAGTCGGAAGCTTGCACAACGACCGGAAATTCTGTGCCACAAGTGCAACCGGCTGCTACCAAGAAAACGCGGGCAAAGAAGACCAAAAAGGCTCCTAAAGCCAAAACTCTAGCCTCAACTCCAGAAGCGGTAAAGAAGTCACTTAACTTCATCCTTTCCGAGTTAGAAGCAAGCCGCGAACCCACGCCAGCGGAAGTATCGAAAGCAGTGGGAATGGACAGCAGGCAATTGGGCATAGCCCTTTCCAAGCTGGACATCAAGTCTAAACCATTGTATCGGGGAGGCAAGAGTGTCAGGATCTATTCAGTTGACTCCAAAGAAAAGATAGCGGAACTGGCAGGTACTGAGCAAAAGCGGCTTAAAAAGATGTCACTGAAAGGGCCTGAAGCAACACAAGATGCGGTAAAATCATAATCGATTACATTTTTCTTCTTGCGTCATACTCCGATTGGAATTGTAAGATATTATTGACTAGGCCCAGGGCAGTCTCATTGCAAAATAGATCAGGCTTCCATGTCACGTGGCAAAATTGGCCCCTAGAACACTCCTGAATACTTTCCGACGGGAGCGAACATGTGGGGGAAGCCAGAGCCTCGATCCCTTCTACAAGTTAGGTACTGAAGCGGAGGCCGACCATGACATCATGCCGAAATATCGATATCTTCGACGTCTATGACCTCGGACCCAATTCAGGTTTATCTCTTCTTCTCACTTATCTGTCACCGGAATCTACTTACGGGTCCATTTTAACCCCACCTAATAGATGCAGAACTCCAAGAGAATGAGGCGCGGGATGCATGCTGAAGATCAGTATTTAAGTCACGAATCGGGCAGCAAGAACCGTTACATGGTTATGTTACTGGTTCTCGCAGGCGTCCTGATGGCCGTGGTTGATGGATCTGTAGTTAGCATCGCCCTTCCGACCATTACGGGATATTTTGATGTCAACATCGCCCAGTCACAAATGATCATCACCTCTTATCTGGTCACACTCACCAGCTTGCTCATGATCTTTGGCAAGGTCGCCGAGTATACCGGAAAGGCCAGGCTCTTCTTGCTTGGGATCGCACTCTTCACATTCAGTTCCTTAGCCTGTGGGCTGTCAATGAGCTTGGACATCCTTGTGCTTTGCAGGATAATCCAGGCTACTGGGGCCGCCATGATGTTTTCGATAAGTTCTGCCATAATCTTCCTTTCTTTTCCTCGTGGTGAGCAGGGCTGAGCCATGGGTTACATTGGAGCCACAGTAGCCATCGGCAGCATAATCGGACCAACGTTGGGCGGCTTTATCGTAGATCTATTGGGCTGGAAGTACATCTTCCTCATAAACGTGCCTATTGGTCTCACTCAGTTGCTTCTTTCGTCCAGGTACATGAAAATCGCTGAAGATAGATCCAGCAACTTGGAGGTGGACTGGATCGGTGCGGTAACGCTGATTACCTTTATAGTCTCGCTGATGGCTCTATTGGGCGAACTTTCAATTAGTTTTACTTTTCAGCCGTCCATTGTTGTCTTGGCTTTGATCTTTATAGGTTCTCTTGCGGCTTTTGTGATCACTGAGTCCAGGCACGACGCTCCGATACTGGATCTGTCCATATTCCGCTACAGGATGTTTGTGCTTCCATGTATCAGCATGATAATCTTCTTTGTAGCCAACCTGATGATATCCATCTTGGGGCCATTCTATTTTGAGGGCGTGATGGGTTATACGGCATCACAGGTGGGATTGATCTACCTCATTGTCCCTGCCATAATGGTTTTTGGTGCTCCTGTAACGGGATGGATCTACGACAAACACCAGTTCAGGTACTTAGCCGCCTTAGGAATGTTGATCATGGCAATTTCCATGATGCTTTTTGGCTATCTGGCTGGACGTGCAGGGCACGATCTCCTTCCGCTGCTGTTCACCTTTATGTGTATGGGTATTGGCGGCGTTTTCTTCCAGAGCCCCAACAACACCGAGGTAATGAGGGCACTGCCTAAAGCAAAGATAAACATTGCTTCCAGCTTTACTGCCACTCTAAGAAACCTGGGAATGGCACTGGGCGTATCCTTTTCAGGCGTTCTGGTGTCGATGCAGCTTGCCCAAGCTGGATACTATGGGACATTTATTGAGGCCGGACCAGTATTGCTTTCTATGACCATAAGCCGAGTCGTAATACTCGCGGGAATGCTATGCATAGTAGGCACTCTGGTCTCGATTTATCGAGGAGTAATTTCATGAGCGATATGAAAAATGGAGTGAAGAACGAATAAATAAAGTAACAAGCCACTACAGTAGACAATGGTTTATAAGAAATGGATGAAATTTGGATTGGAGTCAAGATTGAAGATCGCTGTGGATATTGATGGGGTATTGGCGGATCAGGTAAGTGCCGTTCTGAAGGTAATCGAAAAAGAGTACGGCCTGAAGTATCTCAAAAGCGATATCAATCGAGCACATTGGACCTTTTCTGGTAGAGAGATATGGTCCGAGATAGGTAGATTGCTGGCTGACCCAGATTACACACTGAGCCTGCCACTGATAGAAGGTTCTCAAGAAGGCATCGAGCAGATTGCTGGTCATGACGTTTTCGTGGTAACAGCCAGACGGCCTAATGCAGAAGAGGCGACCGACAATGGCTCTGCACTCACTTTCCGTCCTTAACTAAATACCATCGCGCCAGTACGGGAATTAAGCATACTATACCATCAGATGTGCTGATCGATGACCTCGACATGAACATCGTAGAATTTGTCAAGAGCGATCCCAATAGACATGGAATTCTTTTCTTGCATCCGTGGAGCCTAAACGGAACTGATATTGAAGATTACTCGGATCAGGTTCATTATTGCCCGGAATGGAAAAGCGTGGTGAGAGCAATACATGACATTATATAATCAGGCAAACGGTACTCCCATTATGAATTAGATGCGATCCTCTGTCACCCAATGCGCTATCAGTGTGATTTAAATTCTTCCAGCACTATATGCGATGTCATGACCGAAGATTCTACTTACGAACTTGCCACCTTTGCCGCTGGCTGCTTCTGGGGTGTAGAGTCGATCTTCAAGCATGCAAAAGGAGTGATAGAAACAACCGTGGGATACACCGACGGTACTTACCCTAATCCGACATATCGGGACGTTTGTACCGGGATAACAGGCCATGCCGAAGCCGTACTGGTGAAGTTCGACCCAAAGGTTGTATCTTACGAAGAGTTGCTTGCAATATTCTGGAGGGTTCACAATCCAACAACACTTAATCGCCAGGGACCGGATGTAGGATCACAATATCGTTCGGCCATCTTCTACCATAATGAGGCACAGAGGATAGCAGCTGAGAAATCCAAAGAAGAGTTCGATCGTTCAAGCATCTATATTGACAAATCGGTGACCCAGATCCTTCCGGCATCAACCTTCTATGAAGCCGAAGCGTATCACCAGGACTATTTCGAGAAGCATAAAAGCGGTTCATGCCACACCTTAAGATCGAGATAGCAATTCTTGGATGCGGCGAGGCTCCTGCATTTCCGGATGAATGGTTCTGGTGATATCATTGAGTAATCCACTCCAAAAGGGATAGCTGGAGCCAGCCGAAGGGAGTAAATACGAGGGGGTGGCCGTCTCAAATCTACTAATCTTAGTAATAGTTGAAGTATGTCGTCCATGCGGCGTGAAAGTGATCCTACACCCGAGTCTTCTCGGCTAAGAGCCTACTCAATAGTTCATCGAGTCTCTCATATGACTCATTGAGTCCCCTCTCCATGCCCGACCGAACATCATGCTAAAATGTGATAGATTTATCTACTTTGAGAGATAGAAATTGCTATGCGTGATGGGGTATCAGATAAATCATCTAAGGAGGAGAGAAGTTGAGGTTCAAATTTTTAGTGATCACGTGTATAATCTGGATAGTAATGAGTTATGGATCAATATCTTTGGCGGATGTTGACAACGAAACTGATAGTGGCACCGATATTGATGTACCTCAGGATTTTGTCTTGTGTACTGGATGGCACGCCCTTTGTACCAACTCTAACGACTGCAATATGCATGGCGACAAAGCTGATTGCGACTGTATGAGAGTTAATGAAACTCATATTGTTTACACAAGTGAAATCCAAGATACCATGGTCAAGAACCAAACGCTGGCCAAATGTACCAATGAACATCCTTGCGATGTAGATCAAGCTCCCATTTGTACTGCTATCAAAACCGGACAGTATGAAGTAAATGGAACTAAGTATGATTGGGTATCAACTTATTCTTATCGTGGATGGTGCAGTCTTTTGAAGCGGAATCTAACGGCTTGTGATCAAAACGCAACTGGTTATAGCGGGGATAAGTATTGGGCTATCTGCGACTGCGCTCCATGCACAGAAAACCAAAACGCATCCAATCCAGATAAGCCCTTAACTTGTGAGTGTCGGATAAAGAATGAAACGTTTGTGGGAATGAACGGCAGTTGCACCGGTGAAAATGGTGGGATAATGTCAAGCATGCCGCTATGGGCATGGGATTTCCAAAACAACACATACCCGTTTCCTATGCCTGGCTATGAATTCGTGCAGGGGGCATGTGCCGACTTGAAGTCTGATCCATTGCCTTCGCAACCAAGCTGAACCCCCCAAACCAACCTCTCTTTTTACCATGAAAGCAATCCGATGAAGGAGGATGTGGTGACCTATCCTCCTCCCTGCTCGGATCTTTTTTGTACCGCGTATCCAGCTCTGACGAGAACCTGAATTGCCTCTCCAATAGTCGTCTCAGACGATGGTGAAGACCTTCCCGGCTTAGCTCGCTTGGATTTGTTCGTAGCCTCATCCACGAACATCTCCTGATTGACGATCAGATGATGGAGTATGCAGACGACCTTTCTGGCAGAGCAACGACGGCAACTTTGGCACCATGCCTGCTCTTAATTCTGAAATAAAACCGCTTTAGCTTCGAATCGGCTTTGGTTCTGGATATGGCATGTGCCACCTCGATCAACATCCTTCTCACATGAGGTGAGCCACGCTTGGTGATATGTCCGGTGATCAGCTTTCCGGCCGATTGATAGACAGACGGCACTAATCCGCAATAAGCCGCCAATTTATCTCCGGTCCTAAAATCCTCAAAATTCCCTATTTCGGCAAGAATAGTCGATGCGGAGATGAATCCCATTCCAGGAATTGACATGGCGATTTTCAGATCCTCTTGTCGTACAGATATGAGAGCTTGGATCTGCTTATCGATTGATGCAATCTCTCTGTTTAGGGTATCAACCGAATCCAAGAGCAGACTGATGAGGCTTACCTGGACCGGTGACATGTTCACCCGGATAGCGTCTTGGATTTCCTTTCTCTTGGCCTTGAGCTTCTTTGAGGGAATGCCCTCCAGAATATCCTCGATGCTCGACCCATTTAGTATGCCTCTGATAATATAGAGGCCTGATTTGCCGAAAATATCTGAAAAAACTGATGAGAGCTTGATGCATGCCGATTCCAATTCCTGGTGAATTCTGTTTTTGGTTTGAGTTCTCATCTCGACAAAGCTCTCCCTGGTTCTTGTCATAGATCTCAAATCCCTCTCATCTTCTGAGAAGATTCGAGATGGAGATATCAAATCCTTGAGACATAGCTCCGCGATCCATTCCGAATCAAGCACGTCCGTCTTCCTACCAGGAATATGCTTGATCTGATAGGCATTTGCCAGAATAAATTCGACGTCCTTTCCTACAACGAGGTAGATCGGCAGCCAGTAGCTCGCTGTCGATTCAACGGCTAATTTACGACAGCCATGATTTAGCAGCCATTGTCTGAAATTCAGAAGCCCTTCGAAGTTCGTATCAAATCGGTCCTGGAACTTTTGACCGTCTTTGGATAAGATGGTCGCTAAGAGAAACTGCTTGTGGATGTCTGCCCCGCAAACTACTTCTCGTTCCATCCCCATTATATCACTGGTCCTGGCATGGGCAGATCGTAAATGTTGAGTGAATTACCATTCGCGTTCTAGAGACGCAGTCGGGTGTACATGAAACGCAGGCCAGTTTTTTTATCGGGATCGATTGTCCCAAAGAAGATTCTCGGCCTGCACTGCCCATGCCAAGGACTTCTATGCGCCTATTATACTGCTTTCATGTTTCGGGTGTGATTCAGGGATTCATGGGTGGTTTTTTTCAACACTCTTTGGACGGTCATATTGGAGATGGAATCTACAACTTCCATCTCGACGAGCCTATCTGCCAAAAGGTTGAGAGTCCATTTCGATCTGCCATAGGGAGGCTCTGAACAAGCAAGCATGGTTATCTTTGCTTCTATCGTTCCATCTATCTTTGCAGGGGCACCGCTGCGCGGTTTTTCCCGCAATGCATAATCCAATCCACCTTCACAATATCTCTTTCTGATGCGGCATACTGTCGACTTGCTTACCTTTAACGTCTCCACAATTTCGTCATCCTCTTGATCATCATCGGATAGCAACAGTATTCTAGCACGAGTTTGACTTCTTGCAGAGGACCTGCCTTTGCGAAGATATTGGATCAATTCGGTTCGTTCTTGTTCCCTGAGCTTAACTGCATATGCCCTCTTCATTGCCATGACTTATTATAGGCAGGGTATTAAATTTAAAATTTGTGTTATGCTGCACTAGTTACGGTCAAAGTTTAATGATGGGTATAGATCGCATTCAGATCCGCCCGCAGATGTGCCCGCCGCCCCTTATCCCACTTGAAGGGGGGTAGGGGAAGCCATCCGACGCCATCTCGGCCCAGGATTGAGGCTCAGCTCCCGCGTGGCCGCCATCCGTCTCGACGACGATCTCGTCCCACTGCTGCTTGAGGGCGGCGCGGAGTGGTTCGTCGGCCTCGCGCCAACTCGTTTGCGAATATCTTAATCCTCAATTTGCGTTATTTTCAGATTAGGTAGCATGACATAAATGTGCGAGAAGGTGCAATCTTTAGCGGCACCATGCCAGTGTTTCTCCCCTGCCGGAATGAATATGACATCCCCAGGTCTGACGGTTATTTCTTCTTTATCTGTGGCGACGATACCTTCGCCTTCCGTGACAATGAGTATTTGTTCGGTAGAGTGGCTGTGAAATTTGTTCCTCACGCCCTTGCTGAAGTTTACCTGTTGTATCAAGAAGTTTTCACTAAGGTCTCTTCCAATAATCGCTTGCAAGGTGACCGGACCAGTAAATAATTTATCTTCCCATGGCTCTTTAGCTACTTGGTCTACCTTGATTAACTTCATGATTACCCCCTTCTTTATAGGAACTGGTTACAACTGTTATTATTCATGAGGCTTTCCATACCGGCCGATAGTATGCCCGCCATAAGGTAGAATTGTGCCTTTGCTGCTCTCATCTTTGGAGGTATAGCTTAACCGGCGCCCATCATAGAGGACTCTAAATAATAACTCGATAAAATCCAATCACCGAAAGTCATGAAATATATCTATCATGACATCGCATGACTGTACATGCACCCCGAAGACTTCCTCACTCTCGAAGAATGGCATAGACTGCTGGCCGCAGCACCTACCTCCAGAGAGACTGCTCTTCTGTGGCTAATGGCCGGTTGTGGCCTGCGTGTCTCAGAGGTGGCAGCTCTCAGAGTCGAGCACCTGGATGGAGCAGGAGGATACCTGCATGTTGTGAACGGCAAAGGTGGCAAACAGCGCACCTCCATTCTGCCCAAGCCTGTCCAGGATGCCCTGGATGCCCATCTTCAGGGGCGGGACAGTGGATACATCTTCGAGGGCAGAGATCAGGGCCATATCTCGACCCGGCAGATCCAGAGGCTGCTGGATGAAGCTGCAGAGAAATCTGGGCTCCAGGAGACGAGGCCGGGAAAAGTGAGGCATCGAAAGAGGATCACGCCGCATTTGCTGAGGCATAGCTTCAGTCGGTGGTCATTGGATGCTGGGATAGATATCAGCTATCTGCAGCACCAGTTAGGCCATTTCTCTCTGACTACCACAGCGATTTACCTGCAGGCCAGGCCGAATCACCGCCGACGGGCTTATGAATCAGCTGGCTTCGATAACCTGCTCAGCCCTCATTAAGGGCCGAAATCTATATATTTCGGTAATTGTCTATATAGTAACAGGCAAAAGTCGATAGAGTTTTTCCCTCCTACCTCCTTTACCCTTTCGGCTTTGCCCTCCCTCCTTTTCTTTTCACCGATGTTCTCCAAGATTTTGCGATCCATAATTGCTTTGGGCATATATCACTAAACGAATGAAAATGGCATCCCGATCTTTATGAGCTATATCCCATTTTGGATATTATTCGCATCCGCAGCCACGAAATCTGGCGCGTAGAACAGGGGGGTCACGAGGTTAAGAAGGTATTTATAAAATACGACTCTGGCTTTAGAAGCACTAAAAATGGTGGGGAGGGATTACTGGTTATATGTACTCAATGGTGGTAGATCTGTCCGTATATCCAAGTTCCCTAGCCTTGGCGAAGGCTGCTTCGTCCTCAGTAGTTCTACCGAGGTCTTTTTCAAGAGTGAAGTTAAAGAACTTAGAGAAGATATTAGTTGGTCCTCCGATCACTGGATCTTTGGGCCCGTCTCTTAAATAGACTCGGGCTGATACAGTGCTGGTGGTAAAATCCAGCAAAAGGTTAATCTCAGTTCTGATATCCATGGAATTATTGGTCACCCCAGCATTAACAGAACTAAGTGTATCAACCATATCCTGTGGTGTGAACATCCCTTTGTGGTTCGATATGATGTTTGTGAGGGTCTTATAGCGCATGAAAGTATCGTAAGGGCTTGTGATGTTATAGTGCTTAATGATCGAGTCTACTTTGGGAGATAAGGATTCTGGGTGGTTGGTCATCACACGAATGGAATTAGAAGCATCTATAAAGCTAACGCTGCCATTCGTTGGTGAGAACTCCGCTATTGTGGAGTTGCCGTATTTATCGTAAATCATGAAATGATAGCCAGTAGGTCCAAAGTATATCCTATTGTTTAACAGGGCTATTTTGGCCTCGTCTATGCTCTTGCAGGTATCCAGGATCATCCTTGTAGCACCAAGTATCGATATGCCGCTGCTCATGCCACCAGGTACATTAAAAGTTGTTGCTTTGGCGCCATATAAATCAGTCTGCTGTTCAATGGCTAGACCCTCGGAGTTGAATCCGTGTATAACAAGAGACATCAGATCCGCGGTGCCTATTACCAGGCTCGAATAGCCCTCATCGGGATAGAGCTCCAATACATAATTTCTGGAGAATGCGCCTGGTTGGCTAGAGGCATTGGTCTTGCCGTAGATCACTTCCCAGGGTGACGTGTAATAATCAATGTTCCTGCAGACCATGGCATGGCCGTTAGAAGTTACAGATGGTGGGAAGTAGACCATTGAGCAGCCAAGAGATCCCATATCGTAGAAAAGAGCGCTGAGATCCAGATCTGTGGAGTTGAGGGAGATGTTATACGCCTCAGCCACTCCCTTCACCCTTTCATAAAAGGCCGGGTTGTTCTCCTGCATATAGATCAGGTGAGCATTTGCATATATGGGATCGTCATACGAGTACAAACTGACATTGTAATTCTCTCTGGCAATCTCACCCAGGGCCTTGCCGATCTGTTCATTGGTTCCCTTGAGGACTATATGTCGCAACTCTGTATAATTGACACTATCCCTATTTTGTAGTACGTCGTTCTTCAAGATCACAGGGTCCTCTGTAGCTGTAATAATGTTTTTATCAGAGGTCTTTCCAGTGGCATTGGCCATGGCATATGTACTTGAAAATGATGCCAGTAATAAGAGTGAAATGAGGATTCCAATGAATCTTTTCATTTAATCACCTATTTTGTTTTACACATTATTGTCCTTCGGATCATGTTGAGTATATTTAACCAAATCTAAATGCTGATATTTTTTTTAAAATGGGCAGTTTATAAACGTCATTTTAATCATATCCTCATACACAGTTTATGTTTAAGTATTAAAAATTTTTGGATCTGAAAGATCAACGAATGGATTCCATTGGCCTCATTTATAAATTAGTCGAGAATTATCATAGGCATCTTATCTTCCACAGCATGATTTGGCATTTTCTTTCCGGCTGGGAAGCACGTTTAGAATTGCCATCTGGTTTATGATTCCTCATATCATATATCTATAAATGATAACTTATCTAAAATTTCGATAGCTATCGCTATGTTAGAGTGCTCTGCATTTCTAAGTGTACAGAGTTGAAATAAGTTATAAGCGATAACAATAAGAGTCATTTTGACATTATCCCGCGCCACGATTGCCACAAGCACTCTGCCCGCCCCAAAGAGACAGGATTTTATAGATTCTGAAGATAATTTTTTATATTCAGATCGATCTGTAATAAATATTAGGAGGAGAACATGAAATACGTTTTCTACAAAATGGCGGCTCTTGCTATTAGTATCTTGATACTGATGGCAGTTGTTCCTGTAACGTTTGGGGCAAGTGAGAATATAATTTTGGACCAATATGAACTTTCATTTGATTTGAATACATCATTCGATCATACGATTGAAGTTCGCCCCCCTGCGGTAGGCGATAATAGCACCAACTACGCTGCATATATACGATTCACTAACCAAACACAGATTTTGATGGGCATAGTCGTATCAAATAACGCAACAGATTCAACCTTTGAACCTGAATTGAGATACGTCAAATGCATTGCCTCTCGCGATAAGAACGCCACAGTCACTACCAGGTCTGTAGACGACAAAATAGGTATTCAGACCAACAGCTTAAGTAAATCAGGAGATTCTACTTTCACTTACCGTTCCTGGCTCGATAGCAAGAAATGTGACTGCGGCGAGGTTTTTGCAGGAACTACAAAATTAGAGATCCTCGGTATAGTCCCAGAAAATATTTCCGCGAATTTACTTAATACTCTGCATGTCGAGAGTTTGGCAAATGCTCCAATGCCAGATCAACCCAATGCGCAACCGAAAAATATGGTCCAATTAAGCGGTGAACAAGGTGCAGCAATTGCCAAAGAGATGCAATCACAGCCTCCCCTGAATGCTAGTCCAAGTGTTATCACCAGTAAGCCGTATTCCGAAAACTCATGGCTGGATTTCTTTGCACCCGACGACCTAGCATATCATTACTTGCACGCATGGGCGAACGAGGAGACATGACCTCCTAGGCCATTCGTGAGATCGAATAAAAATTAAACATTTTTTCTTTTAACACGTATTAATCCTATTTTACGCGCTGGATTATGTAGCAGTTTTTCGTTTTAGCCGCTATCGAATCGAATGACCGAGTGACCAGCATCAAGCAATTATCGTAAACCTGTTTCATAGTATACGGGATGGATCAATTGCCAAAAGATATTTGGCCTGTTGAATTGAAAGCATCTGAAGAATAAGATAAAAACTCTTGCATGTACACGCACTAGTTCTCACGTGATCACTTATTGTTTTGGCGGGCGCTCGAATATATCTGCGCTTTCGATCAGAGCCCTTCTCGCCTCCCGTCCGCGCGCGCCGCCAGGCGCTGCCCCGTGGGGGATGAGGGGGGAGAAGGGAGCCAGAGGCCAGGACCATCCCTCACAAGATTTTATAGCCAATTATCATGATACTTCCGCCCACAGATCCCAATGTTCCCCAGCACCTTCGACGTGGTTCCCAAGCACAAACGGATTATCATGTCCAAGGTGGGTAAGCTCTGGATCTCCAATCACTCTTCAAGGACAAAGAGATCTTCCGCCAGCTGGCCGACCACTATGATAAGGACAACTATCGCTTTTCCTTCAAGACCTTTGCCGAGAGAACCAGGCCATCAGGCTGCTGGAGAGGCGCGGCTTCGATGTGGACCTGGTGGAGGACCTGAAGGGCTATGTGGTCAAACTAGATCGAATCAGCATCCATACCCTGGTCAAAGAAATTCACCTTCGCTCCGCCCTCTCCTCGCCCTCATATCCCATAAGCCGCCTATAATCGATCATGGACTTCGAGCTTTTTCCAACCATTACCCTCCGGCCCAGGTCCTTCAACGCCCTGGCGACCCCCAAGGAGCTTTTCATCCAGGCCCTCAACCGCAACCTCGATCTGCAGCACTTCCGGGTGCTGTACGTCACCGGCAACTACTCTGGCCTCCTCACCCGCCTGGACCGCAGGTTCAGCGAGCTGGAGATCCGGCGGGGATTCACGGTCTTCCAGCTCATGACCATTTTGGAGGAGGCCGGTCACTCGCTGATCCTGGTGGAGCATGACCCCATGCTTTACGAGGATGCTCGAGAGATGACAGAATATGTCTCCGGGGCGCTCCAGCAGGCTGACCATGAGGCAGCGGTGCTGCTGTTCGCCTCCGGTGTGGACCCCTATTTTGAGGAGCTGGTGCAGAACGCCGACCGGGTATGGTACTTCGATGAGGGGCCGCGAGCCGAGGCCCGGATTGTGGCCAGGACCCATCCCAAGACGCAGGAGAGCCAGACCACCCTGGAGGCCTTCACATGAGATGGCTGCTCCGGCGGGAGGGCAGGGCTGCGACGGCCGAGCCGCTCAGGCCGATCGATCCCCGGCGGGCTGAGCTGCAGGCGGCCAAGGAGATCCTGGCGGAGATCTTCCAGGTGCGGGCGGTCGAGGTGGAAGAGATGATTCGCAGCAGGATGGTTGAGGAGAGGGTTCTGCCCGAGGGCGGGATGTGGCCGGAGAGATTTTGGGTGGGGGAGTAACCATGGGAAGGAGCTTCGAGAGCGTTAGGATGGGCGTGAAGGAAGTCTCGGAAAGATGGCTGAAGGCCTCCAGGGCGCTGAAGAAGGAGGATCAGATTTACGGGCAGATGGTGGCGGAGATGGCCAAGAAGCACTCCAGCGAGGCCTTCTATGCGCTGGACGATCCGCTGGAGGCGGCGGTTTTCTCGGTGCTGGAAATAGATTACGAGCAAAAAATTAGAGATCGATCGCGAAAGGCATTTTATTTTGATGTCTTTATCTCAATTGTCATAGTTTCCAACATTTTCTTGAATGAATCTCGTTCCCCGCACGTGATTGCGCAGAAGATTAAAAGAAAAGCATCACTCCCTAGCCTAAAGAATTCAGTTCCTTTTTAACCTCACGTGTTCGTCCAGTACGACAAATGGAACCAAAGACCTTTTGCAGAGAACGTTGATCACTCCGTATAATTGTGCTGTTATTCGCTAACGCTACACAACTCCACAACAGAAAAAATTATCACTCATGCACGATAACATACAGGGAAAATCATGCTGTGAGGGGTTTAGATGAAGACAGCAATCATGTTATCTTCTGTTGTTGTTCTTGTATTAGTAGCTGTAATCTGTCCGGCTTGCGCAATAAGCACCTTCAAAGAGGACCCTGCGGTTTCTTCCTGGGGGAATAACCGACTAGATGTTTTCGTAATGGGAACGGACGATGCCCTGTGGCAAAAATGGTGGGATGGCTCTTCATGGAGTACCGGCTGGGAGAACCTCGGCGGGATTTTAACGTCCTCACCAGGTGCGGTCTCATGGGGACCGAACCGCATCGATGTATTTGTTAAGGGGACGGACAACGCTCTCTGGCACAAATGGTGGGATGGTTCCAGCTGGAACGGCTGGGAATCATTAGGCGGAGGTCTAACCTCAGCCCCAGCAGTCTCCTCCTGGAGCAACAATCGTCTGGACGTCTTCGTGAGAGGCACCGACAACGCTCTCTGGCACAAATGGTGGGACGGTTCAACTGGAGCGGCTGGGAATCATTAGGCGGAGTTTTGACCTCGGCACCAGGTGCAGTCTCCTGGGGACCGAACCGCATCGATGTATTTGTTAAGGGGACGGACAACGCTCTCTGGCACAAATGGTGGGATGGTTCCAGCTGGAGCGGCTGGGAATCATTAGGCGGAGGTCTAACCTCAGCCCCAGCAGTCTCCTCCTGGAGCAACAATCGTCTGGACGTCTTCGTGAGAGGCACCGACAACGCTCTCTGGCACAAATGGTGGGACGGTTCAAACTGGAGCGGCTGGGAATCATTAGGCGGAGTTTTGACCTCGGCACCAGGTGCAGTCTCCTGGGGACCGAACCGCATCGATGTATTTGTTAAGGGGACGGACAACGCTCTCTGGCACAAATGGTGGGACGGTTCAAGCTGGAGCGGCTGGGAATCATTAGGGGCAGATAGTGCACCCCCGGGCCAGCTACCGTCTCCTTGGACGGTAAATGGGACTGCGATGATGGAGGCAAGTACTATTTGCGACAACTAGGAAGCACTCTGTGGTGGTATGGAGAAAGAGACTCCAATAACCCAAGCTGGTCCAATGTAGCCAAAGGTACCATCAGCGGCGATACCATCCACTTCGATTGGGCAGATGTTCCTAAAGGAGGCGCCCTGAGTAGTGGCATCTTAACATTGAAGATCGTATCCAACAACGAATTGCAGGCGACAGAAAAAACAGGAGGATTTGGCGGGTCGAGATGGACCAGATAGTTTGAACTCGGTGGCTGATGGGCAGAGAGAAAAGTTTCTTTTTCTTCGCCTATTTGGCCATGTTAAGGATCTATTTTTCTGGTTGATAGAGATATGAATTTCTGATCAGCTCCAGAATCAGAAATTACTTCGATATGCAGCACCATTTGGACTTTCTTAGTTGCGTCGGCGTACCGAATTCAGTACGTTCTACAGAAACCAGAATCAATAACCTTTATGGCTCAGTATAACAATGGATTTTCTGCTATTCAAGGATCGCACGGCTTGATGATGCCGATGTCATAATATGCCTAAATTATGACATGCATGCAGCTAATGCATAGTAAATTGATGGAGTTCGTAGGGTCAGCCACCATTATGTATGGAACTCAAATGATAAGAAACAGATAATTAGATCAGAAATAGCTAGAATAATTCCTGATCTCCTATTCGCCATGATTAGAGCAAACCGAGGATGATATCACAATTCTGAAAGGATCTCAGTCTTCTTCGAAGTATATTCTGCCTCCGTGATTAGTCCTTCCTCATACGGTAGTGTCTCGATATTGATGTAAAATAGTAGTAGTAATCCTGGCAATCAAGAGTTTGCTGTGGTATTGATGCCAACATCTTGATCTATCCATGGGATCAATAATTAAGCCCTGTATCCCTGCTTGAGATATCTCACCAAATCAAGGAGGACACAGGGCATGGACTCATTGGAGCCAATAATAAATTATCTTGTCGATCCGAATAGCGGACTGAAGCAGGTTATTACCGAATTTCTGAATGCAGTAATGCAATTTGAGGCCTATCAGCAGAGCGGTGTGCTTCCTTATGAGCGCAGCCCTCAAAGAAAGGCCCACCGAAATGGCACAAGATCACGAACTCTCAAGAGCCGTGTTGGAGAAATAACGCTTGAAAAGCCTCAGTTTAGAGAATTTCCTTTTGAATCAAGAATATTTGAGCGATATTCTCGTGTCGAGCAGGCTTTGCTCATGACCATAGCAGAGTCGTATATCCAGAGCGTTTCAACTCGCAGAATGGAGGAGTTGGTCAAAAGCTTCGGTCTCAATCGCCTGTCCGCATCGGAAGTCTCCCGGATCTGCGCGATCCTGGACGAGAAAGTTGAAGAGTTTCTCAGGAGGCCAATTGAAGCCAGGATTCGTTATCTGCTCGTGGATGCAACTTATTTCAAGGTCAGACACAATGCCCAATACAAAAACCGAGCACTGCTGATAGTCGTAGGATTACGCCAAGACGGTCTTCGCGAGATCCTGGGGGCAAGCATAGCAGAATCGGAAGACAGCGGTTTTTGGATGACTTTGTTTCGAAGCCTCAAGGATCGGGGACTGGACGGAGTCGAGATGGTGATATCTGACGCTCATAAAGGCATTCAAAAAGCCGTTGAAGCATCATTCATCGGAGCATCCTGGCAGTACTGCCAAGTCCATTTCTCCAGGGCAGTGCTGGAGAGCGTTTCCAAGAAGGACCGACCGGAGATTGCCGAGAAGCTCAAAGAAGCTTTGGATGACGAGCAGGAATTGCAGGATCTGGCTAAGGAGCTTGGGGCGCAAGGATATTCAGCGGCAGCCGAGACCATTGACAAGTTTAGGTTCGACCTCTGGAACTATAAGGCCTATCCGAAGGACCACTGGAAAAGGATACGCACTACCAACCTAATCGAACGAATAAACAAGGAGTTGAAACGCAGAAGCAGACCGGTGGGAGCATTTCCCAGCGATAAATCTCTGATGAGGCTGGCAGGGTGCATCATGATCAATATAAATGAAGAGTGGATCACGGGCAAAAGGTATCTATCGTTAGACGAGAATTAAAGGAATGAGCAGGATACAGGGCTGCCACGAAATTACAGCATTTTCGGCACACTACCCGCTTCCCCGTGGGAGGATAGGATTTAGGTGCGGAGGAGGAACCAAGAACCATCCCCCACAACTAAGTCTAAAGCATAATTCATCTTCGCTCCTCTCTCTCCTCGCCCTCATATCCCATGAGCCGCCTGATCATTATCATGGACTTCGAGCTTTTTCCAACCATTACTCTCCGGCCCAGGTCCCTCAACGCTCTGGTGACTCCCAGGGAGCTGTTCATTCAGGCCCTCAACCGCAACCTCAACCTGCAGCGCTTCCGGGTGCTGTACGTCACCGGCAACTACTCCGGCGTTCTTACCCGCCTGGACCGCAGGTTCAGCGAGCTGGAGATCCAGCGAGGATTCACGGTCTTCCAGCTCATGGCCATCCTGGAGGAAGCCCGCCACTCGCTGATCCTGGTGGAGCACGATCCCATGCTGTTCGAGGACGCGGAAGGGATGACCGAGTATGTCTCCGGGGCGCTGCAGCAGGCTGCCCAGGAGGCAGCGGTTCTGCTGTTCGCATCCGGTGTGGACCCCTATTTCGAGGAGCTGGTGCAGAACGCCGATAGGGTATGATACTTCGACGAGGGGCCGCGAGCCGAGGCCCGGATTGTGGCCAGGACCCATCCCAGGACGCAGGAGAGCCAGACCACCCTGGAGGCCTTCACATGAGATGGCTGCTCCGGCGGGAGGGCAGGACTGCGACGGCCGAGCCGCTCAGGTCAATCGATCCCCGGCGGGCTGAGCTGCAGGCGGCCAAGGAGATCCTGGCGGAGATCTTCCGGGTGCGGGCGGTCGAGGTGGAGGAGATGATCCACAGCAGGATGGTTGAGGAGAGGGTTCTGCCCGAGGGCGGGATTTGGCCGGAGAGGTTTTGGGTAGGGGAGTAACCATGGGAAGGAGCTTCGAGAGCGTTAGGATGGGCGTGAAGGAAGTCTCGGAAAGATGGTTGAAGGCCTCCAGGGCGCTGAAGAAGGAGGATCAGGTTTACGGGCAGATGGTGGCAGAGATGGCCAAGAAGCATTCCAGCGAGGCCTTCTATGCGCTGGACGATCCGCTGGAGGCTGCGGTGTTCTCGGTGCTGGTGGAGATGATCAAGAAGGGCAAGATCTAACGTGGATCTGGAAGTTGTACATACGATTTTATACAAGTTAGAGTGAAGCCCTGGGGGATGCCTATAGCGTTTGGGCAAACTACTTGTTCAGATACACTATGGAATGATTTTTCGACAATTGCCCAGTCTCGATTTTTCGATATCGGTAAACCAGAAAAGAAGCTGTATAATCCATCGCGTAGAACAGGGACTCTCAACCTTAGAACCTTATTTATAATAACTTTGATAGGCTTTGGAGATCCTTAAGAACCGACTTAGTCTTTTGTAAGTTATATGCACTTAAAATCGAGTCGATAGACACTTTAAAGATGAACTTCCTGGGAGAATCACAGTTTTGCGGGTAGCGCGGTATTAGCGGTAATTGTTTAGTACCATATTCATAGAAAAATAGAATAAAAGACCTATTAAAATTGTGCTGTAAAGATCCCTGCAAAGTCCAGAGATGATCTGTCAAGCCTGCAGCCATTATCGAGGCTCATCTCCTAGAGCCATGACATATCCAACCGCCTTTGGATCTGCTTGTGGAGATATGATGATTTCTGTCTGCAAAGACATAAAAGCATCACTCTGCCCCCTTGCGGTCGGTGCTCAGTGTTTCGAGAGCAGGCGTCATAGTGATTCAGACGCTCTGCTCGGCAACAGCTCCCGCAGGCACTTTATCATTCTACCTGAATTATATTAAGCCTAGGGATTCCAGGAGTTGCTCTTCTTGACCTTCAATCTCATCAAATCCTTCTTCATGGCTGTTCCTTACCCACCAAGTACCATTAGCCCAATCAATGCGGTTTCCATCATCGGATATTGTACCCCTGAGTCCGTCTTCCCAATCGGTCGCGATAACCGTAGACTCATCTATAAACCCTCCCTCAGATTGGTCCCCATTTTCGTTTATAAAGGCAAGAGCACTACCCTGTTGAATGATCTGGCACGGCTCACCGGCATTGTAGGGACCACCCATCTCCCAATTGCCATTGAGGTCTGTACCAGCGATGGTCAAGAGTTTGCCGTTCCAGTCTCTCCAGCTTCCAGATGAACCATATCTATATTTGCCGCTAATCGATTTGCAGTCGTCGGACATGGTGAACTCGAAATCGCCCGCGTCATCGGGAGGACTGTAGGACGGGGACTCGGACCACTGGCCAATTAGTTTATTTCCAGATATGGTACCCTGGATCCTGCCCTGGTCAAACGGGTATGTTCCCGTTATGGTAGTGCCCGTTTGCTGTAATGTCATTTCTGTTCGCTCGAAGTCCATCTCTCCCCACGTGACTTCCCATTTGCCTGTCCAGCCGCTGTGACATCCGCCAGAGCTGCTGCCGAGTGGGCCGCCAGTACAAGGATAACCGCCTTCTGTGCAGGGTCCGTTCATGAAAACAGACTCGCCGAAATCTACTGTATCACCTGGTTTGATTACAACCGTCTTAGGAGTTTTTGACCAGGCGTTGCTACAAGGGCTGTAACTAGGATCTCCTGGGTTGACTTCGGAAACATAAGTAAACTCCGTTAATGTATAGGTTCCGGCAGGTACCCAGAATTTTGTTACGACTGGACAATCAACTCTCATCCACTCGTTAGTGCCGCAGTCCTTTGCCAGAATAATATTGTAATCTGGAGGGGTCCAAGAAGCACCCACCGTGGCATCGTCGAAAGTTACTGCATTAATGCATATCCCATGCTCTACATGAATTGGATAGCGATTGCAGCCGGTCTGCTCAGGGCAGGGATGAAAAGGTTCCCCCGTGTTGTATACATGGCTGTTCTTAACCACTATCCAACCGCCATTTGACTTTTCCCAATTGCTATTGGTTTGTGCCGAAGTGGTGACTATCAGCAGCAGGCCAATTAGCAATGCCGTCAATAAGAACTTGATACTCATAGATATGCCTCTAAAGGAGATAAAGAAGCTCTAACTACAATAGGTTTAGCCTTTGAATTTGTATAGATTGACGACAAAGGAGTTCCATCTATTATCGATGTCATATAGATCGATATCATTTCATCGGCACTCGTAAGCTACGAAAGTATCTCTTTTCTGATTGTGAAGTCGCGCGTGTCACTGGCGGTCTAAAATTGCTCAATAGTGGCGGGATAAAAATGTCCAGCTGTCAATCTCTGAGATCAAAACTCAGAGGTTGTGTTGATGCTGGACCTGGAGGAGTTCCTCATGTTGCGAGATTTGTTCAACGAAGGATTGAGCATCAGCGAGATCGCCAGGAGAACAGGTCACTTAGCTTTCATAGTCTGTACTATCTATATAGCATGAAAAGTTTTTGCTAAAATTCTAAAATAAACAGTGTCTTTGAAAGCGCCGTTGCAGGATGCTGATGTCATAATATATATCTATCATGACGTCATACGCCGTGGAATGCACGCCAAAAATTTTCTCCTCCTAGAAGAGTAGCATAGATTATTCGCTACCATAGATTATTCGCTACCTGATCCCTCTCGTATCTCATCGTGCGCCGCCAGGCGCTGACCCATGGGGAGAAAAGGGTGTCTGGGATCGGGCTACCCTTACAAAATTTTATAGCCAATATCATGATACTTCCGCCCAAGAGATCCCCGTGTTTCCCAGCACCACGACGTGGACCTGGTGGAGGACCTTAAGGGCTATGTGGTCAAACTGGACCGGCGCGTTAAATAATCATGATCCAAGCTCAGGGGGACTAGCCCCCTATGTTAAGAAGCTCGCGCATGTTCTGATGAAGGAAGAGGTGAAGGACGCGATCGAGTCATATGACGGCAGAGAAATATGCACGAGATTCGGGAATTAAGATCTGTTGATGCATGAGATTCTCAAATTCGAATCATATATTCGATGCATAACATCATGCGATCACGAAGAGATAATGATATATTTAAATATCAGCCTAATCAAATATTCGCGAAGGATGTTACCTCTTGGCATAGCACCAATGACATTCAGCGATGCAACCTTATGCTATTATTACCGGTAAATATAAGCTGAAGTCTCACCCTCTGCCATTCATTAGGTAGCAAACTTGAATGGATGAGATAGGAGCCATATTGCGGTCCTTCTCAGTTTCTTTCTTGAAACTATATAATATCTACAGGATTAACGTAGCTTAAATTCTTATTCTATCACGCCTAATCAAAATATAGGTGAGGTATATGGGCAAAACAATTCTTGCGTTTTTACCATCCCTTGTATTATTATTTATTGTGGCTTACGGACAAGATCAGACGGAGCAATCGAGAGTCATATTTTCCGATCCAAATCTCGAGGCTGCGATAAGAGAAGCCATCGATAAACCCGAAGGTCCCATCAATGTCTCGGATCTGGAGGGGCTTGAAAGTCTAGATATAAGCTTCAACGAGATCAGAGATATATCGCCGTTATCGGGGCTCACTAACCTGACATATCTGGATCTAAGCTACAACGAGATCAGGGATGTATCGCCGTTATCGGGGCTCACTAACCTGACATATCTAGATCTAAACTACAACGAGATCAGGGATGCATCACCGTTGTCACCGCTAACTAACCTGACGAGCCTGTCTCTAGGTGGCCTGACTCTAGGTGGCAACAAGATCGCGGATATATCGCCGTTATCGGGACTCACTAACCTGACGGTGCTGAATCTAGAGGAAAACCAGATCACGGATGTATCGCCGTTATCGGGGCTCACTAACCTGATAGAGCTGAATCTAAGGCATAACCAGATCACGGATGTGGATGTATTATTGTTATCGGGACTCGCTAACCTGAGGGTGCTGAATCTAGAAGGCAACCAGATCACGGATGTATCGCCGTTATCAGGACTAACTAACCTGACACATCTGGTTTTATGTGGCAACCAGATCACGGATGTATCGTCGTTATCTGGACTCACTAACCTGATATATCTGGTTTTATGGGACAATCAGATCACGGATGTATCGTCGTTATCTGGATTCACTAACCTGATATATCTGGATCTAGGTGGAAACGAGATCACGGATGTATCGTCGTTATCTGGACTCACTAACCTGACGGTGCTGAATCTAAGGCATAACCAGATCACGGATGTATTGCCGTTATCGAGGCTCACTAACCTGACGGAGCTGTATCTAGACGATAACCAGATCACGGATGTATCGCCGTTATCAGGGCTCGAGGAAAAGGAAGATCTGGATATATCTTGGTAGTGGGCAATAATACCCTATTCGCCGATTTCCCATTTTGTGTGCTAAATCTTAATCAGCCAACTGCAACTTTTGTGGCTCGATTTATAAAGGAGTTCTCCTGTCACGAAGAGCACGCTGAACCTCTGCAGGTTTTAGATTGCGGTTCAGTGCCTGCACGAAGAAATCCCTAGGGGGCAAGCAGGGCTTTGAAGGACCAGGAACGAAGGGTGATGGTGGATTAAAGCTCAAAGTCCATGGTATATGCTTATTCTTAAGGGGATTAAAGGGCGAGGCAATGGTGGGGCGAAGGTGGAGGCATCTGCTCTGAGTTCTCTTTTTATGCTACTTCTGCTGGCTTACGGCCCCCGTGGATCGCCGTCCACTTTGCCGCTAAACGACCCACCCAGTCATAGTAAGACCAGCTACTCCAGCCCACCTGTCATTCTATCTGGTCCTGAGCCTGCATGATGCCAAATCCTGAGGTTTTGGGGCAAATAGACGTTTAATTGACTGAAAATGCTGGTGATGAACGTCCTGAAAGCCACAAGGGCCATACTGGAGAGATGGCATAAGGGCGATCCAAAGATCGTGGCCCTGACGGCCTACCCTCTACTGGGCGATAAAAAGAGATGTCTTGATGCCGGCATGGATGCCTACCTCAGCAAGCCGGTGATGATGGACGATCTGGCTGAGATGCTGAATCGGTATAACACCGAAGAGGGACCGAAGAGAATATTTACTCTTAAACTCGTGCGGAAGTCCAGTCCCCAACTAAAAGCATATGTCTGTGCCATTTCATTTGTGTTTCTTTTACCGGTATTAAGTTCTAAGTTGCAAGCTGCGGGTATCCACTTAAAAATAAATATCATGAATCGAGGATTCCTATTTACCAAGTGTTTGGGAGTTCATCTCAGAGGTTGGCACCAATTCCGTTCTAAACGCGCTCAACTTCCTTGAATTACCGTTTTTCCCGGCAGCGTGCCATAATTGCTGTAACTTAGTAGTAATATAACAAGATATAATATAATGAGCCCTGTATCCCTAATTGGTGTCGAATCAAGGAGGGACACAGAGCTATGGATACATCCGGATTAATAGAAGATTATCTTATCGATCGCAACGAGGGAATGAAGCAAGTGCTCACCTGGTTTTTGAATCAGGTGATGCAGCAAGAGGCATTAAACCAGATCCAAGCCTTGCCTTATGAGCGCACAGGCCAGAGGAAAGCGCGACGCAACGGTACCAGG
>JABLXE010000012.1 GCA_013178225.1 Methanotrichaceae archaeon | reverse complement strand
TATTAATCCGGATGTATCCATAGCTCTGTGTCCCTCCTTGATTCGACACCAATTAGGGATACAGGGCTCATTATATTATATCTTGTTATATTACTACTAAGTTACAGCAATTATGGCACGCTGCCAAGAGAAAGGATTCGAATGGAATCATTAACCGGCAATTCAATCTCTGATTTAAGTAGAAAGTACAAATCTACTTTGTGGATTGTAACTAACGGACCTAAACCGACTATAGCCTATAGCAAGGGTGATAATTTTGTATTTCCTGTAAAAACAACGAACGGTAATTGCCCAGTAGGATGTGGCGATGCTTTCGCCGCTGGATGTTGTGCTGCAGATTTATTGGGATGGAAATTGGATAAAGCCATTCAGTTTGGGCATGAGTTGGCGAATAGAGTACTCAATCACGTAGGCAGTCAAATTAGCAGGACAGATGCTAAAAAAATCTTCGAGAGTTTTAGTTATGAATGACAATGATATAATTGAAATAGTTGCACTTGGTAACCATAGAGGAGTTATAAGGTCAATATCAAGGGGAATTAGAACTCTGACACGATCCGTCAGTGTGCATTGGGATGATGATTATCTCAATCCTTTATTGGGTTTAAAGATTATATATGATATATATTCTGATATTTCTGTCAATTGCGATATAATCTGTCCCGTTCCAAGTCATGATAATTCAATCGGTCCCGCACAATTATTTGCTAATGTCCTTTCGAATGTCTGGAATATTCCAAGAATTGATTTATTATCTCGAAAAATCAAACAAAAATCAGCTCACGACTCTCTTAAAAGACCTAATGTAGAAGATCATAAAAAAACTATAAGTGCTAGTATATATCCCCATTTATTTAATAAAAAAATATTATTAGTTGATAATGTAATCGGTACTGGTTCTACAATTGCAGCTGCCTTGGAAATATTAAGCAATAACGGATATCATGTTGCTAATATGTGCTGCATTTCAATAGATGAGCAGCGGTTCAAGTCTGATTTAATTAGGTCAATAATAAAACCAAAAATTCTTCTTATTCGTTATATTTATTCAGAGGACGAGGTTCTGCTAAAAAAATAATTTTTCTGCCACGCGGCAGACCGCCTGCATCACCCCACCCAGGCCTCCGCAGATCACCACATGTCCCTCCTCTGCCAGCATTCTTCCCAGGAGCCTGGCCTTCTTTGCCCAATCCTGGCTGCAAATTCCGCCACCTACCACTGCAATCTGCAAAACTAATCCTCCGGGGGCGCTGATCGCCAATCGACGTAGATCGCTATCGTCTTTCGGCGCAAAGTATTCATATCCTCTACAGGACTTAAATGCTTGTGAACGCCTTTGCGAAGCTTCATCCCTCCATTGCGGCGATGCTAGCGGAGCAGGGGATAACGCTGCCCACCCCTCCGCAGGAGGAAGCCATCCCGTCCATCCTTATGGGGGAAAACGTCCTGCTGATAGCTCCCACCGGAACCGGGAAGACTGAGGCTGCGGTGCTGCCGGTGCTGCACAGGATCCTGGGAGACGAGGGTTCCGGCATCAAGGCGCTGTACATCACACCTCTTCGGGCCCTCAACCGGGACATGCTGGGCCGCTTTCACCAGTGGGGGAAGCGTTTGGGAATTGCCGTTGCCGTGAGGCACGGCGATACCAGTCAGGGAGAGCGCAGACGGCAGTCGTTGAAGCCGCCGTCGCTTCTGATCACCACTCCCGAGACCCTTCAGGTGATGTTCACCGGCAAGAGGCTGCGCCAGAACCTGTCGAGCGTGCGGATGGTGATCGTGGACGAGGTTCACGAGCTGGCGTCCTCCAAGAGGGGCTCTCACCTGGCGGTTCTATTGGAGCGGCTGGTCGAGGTGGCCGGGGAGTTTCAGAGGATCGGGCTCTCGGCCACGGTGGGCTCGCCGGAGGATGTGGCCGGACTTTTAGCCGGCAGCAGAAGACGCTGCAAAATCGTCACCGCTGCGGTTGAGAGGAGCAACGACTTCATGGTGGTCTCTCCCCAGCCCACGCGAGAGGATTACGTGCTGGCTGGGCAGCTGCAGTGTGAGCCCCGGCTGGCGGCTCACATCCGCTGGATACGGAGGAAGGTGAAGGACGAGAAGTGTCTGATCTTCGTCAACACCAGGCAGGCCGCGGAGGTGCTGGGCTCCAGGTTCCGCCAGCTGGGCGAGCCCATCGGCGTGCACCACGGCAGCCTATCGGCGGAGGTGCGGGTGGAGGCGGAGGAGGCCTTCAAAGGAGGGGATCTTCGGGGCCTCATCTGCACCTCCTCCATGGAGCTTGGAATAGACATCGGGGACGTGGAGCACGTTATTCAGTACAGCTCTCCCCGCGAGGTGGCCCGGCTCTTGCAGCGGGTGGGCCGGGCCGGCCATAAGATCGGAAGGACCGCCTCCGGGACCATCATCGCCACCTGTCCCGACGACGTGGCCGAGGCCTGCGCCATCTCCCGGAGGGCGACCGCCGGTCAGCTGGAGCTGGTCTTAATTCACGAAAAGCCTGCAGACGTCCTGGCCAACCAGCTGGTGGGGCTGCTCCTGGACTTCGGGAGCGTCAGCCTGTCTCACGCCCACCGCGTCCTGGCCCGGGCCTATCCTTTCCGAAATTTATCGATGGATGAGCTGCGGGACGTGGCCGAACAGATAGCAGAGCACAGGCTGGCCAGAATCGAAGGGGAAATCATGCAGAGAACCCGCAAGTGCCGCCAGTACTACTACGAGAACCTCTCCATGATCCCGGATGAGAAGAGGTACAACGTCTACGATATCGTAGGCAGGAGGTCGGTGGGAACCCTGGACGAGGCCTTCGTGGTGGGCTTTGCCCAGCCGGGAGCCACCTTCGTCGCCCGGGGCGAGATCTGGGAGATCACCGAGATCGACGAGGACGAGATCAAGGTGGCTCCCATCCAGAGGAGCGGGGAGATTCCGAGCTGGACCGGAGAGGAGATACCCGTTCCTTATGAGGTGGCCCAGGAGGTGGGCCGGATCAGGGAACAGGTCGCCAGGCACCTGGAGTCGGGCGGCGAATCGTCGGCTTCAGGCTGGCTAAAAGACCAGTACCCTGTGGACGCCGAGGCCTCGGCCGAGCTGGTGAGCCTGATTGAAAAGCAGATAGAGGAGCACCTGCCGGTTCCCGACGACCGTTCAATGGTGGTTGAGGGCGGTGGGCAGAACCTGATCATCAACGCCTGTCTGGGCCACAAGGCCAACGACGCCCTGGGAAGAGCCCTGACTGCGCTTCTCTCCGCCCGCTTCGGCAGCAGCGTGGCCCTGGAGATCGATCCCTACCGGATTGAGCTGACGCTTCCCCGCAACCTGCTGGCCGAGGAGATGGCCGGGATAATCGAGGGCCTGGACCCGGAGCACATCGAGCCCATTTTGGAGATGACGCTCAAGAACACCACACTACTGCGCTGGAAGATGGTTCATGTGGCCAGGAAGTTCGGAGCCATTTCGCGGGACGTCGATTACCAGCGGGTGAGCATGGCCAAGCTGCTGGCGGTCTTTGAGGGAACGCCCATGTATCGAGAAGCGCTGCGGGAGATCTACCACGACCGCCTGGACCTGGACCGGGCCAGGGAAACAATCGTGGCGGTAAAGGATGGAAAAGTTGCAGTTGTCTTTAGCAGCATAAGCCCGATAGGCAGCAGCGGGCGGGGCGGCGGACGGGATCTGATATCGCCCGAGCAGGCCGACGGCGCGGTGATCGAGCTTCTCAAGTCCCGCATTATGCACGACCGGGTGATCCTGTTCTGCGTGAACTGCAAGAAATGGAAGTCTCTTCGGGAGGTGGAGAGGGTTCCGGAGCAGCCGGAATGCCCGCTGTGCGGCTCCCGCATGGTTGCAGCCCTCAAGCCCTGGGAGGAGGAAGAGATCCGGGTGGTGAAAAAGCAGGAGAAGAGCAAGAACGCCGAGGAGAAGAGGCGGACCAAGAGGGTTTACAGGAACGCCAATTTGGTCCTCAGCTACGGCAAGACCGCGGCCATCGCTCTGGCCAGCCGGGGCCTGGGCCCCGAGACCGCCTCAAGGGTCATCGGCAAGCTGCAGAGGGACGAGCAGGAGTTTTACCGCGACATCCTGAAGGCGGAGCGGGAATACGCCCGAACCAAGAGGTTCTGGAGCTAGCATTCCATTCTGCCGAAATGGCTGAGCGATCTATAGTCAACTTCTCTGCCAAAAAATTGACCTTTGCCGGCCTTTGGCAGGGAACGATAATCTGGTCCGGATTGTGGCAATTTACGCTTCATCGACTTGAAATCGAAACCGTTAAAGTCTATCTAGTTTAATTTGGCGTCCATGAGCTTCGTATTCTTTCCGGCCGTTGACCTTCGAGGCGGCAAGTGCGTGCAGCTGGTGGGGGGCGTCCCGGGAACCGAGGTGGTGGCCCTCGACAATCCGCTGGGCCAGGCCGAGCGCTGGGCGGCAGAAGGCGCCGACCACCTGCACGTGATCGACCTGGATGGGGCCATTCAGGGAAAGAGGATCAACGCTCCCATTCTGAGCCAGATCGTGAAAGAGCTGGACCTCTTCATTCAGGTGGGGGGTGGCATCAGGAGCGAAGAGGATGTGCGATCGCTTCTGGAAATTGACGTGGACCGGGTGATCATGGGGACCGCGGCTCTGCGAAATCCCCTCATGGTGGCGGATCTGGCCAAAGAGCACGGACCGGAGAGGATAATGATTGCCTTGGATGTGAGGCGGGGGGACGTGACCACCGAGGGATGGCAGAGGACGATTGGCAAGAAGGCGGTCGAGCTGGGGCTGATGTTTGAGGTGCTGGGGGCAGGCTCGATACTTTTCACCAACATCGACGTGGAGGGCCAGCAGAGGGGAATCGACCTTGGGCCCACCAGGGATCTGGTGCAGGCGCTGAAGATCCAGGTGGTGGCTGCGGGCGGAGTCACCACGGTCCAGGACGTGCTGGCCTTGAGGGACGCGGGAGCTGCCGGTGCGGTTGCGGGAACGGCGATTTACACCGGAAAGCTGAGCGTCCGGGAGACGCTCCAGGCCATAAAGGAGGGACGCTCTTGAGGAAGGGCACAGCAGAGATGGAGGTCAGGGGCTGCAGGGCCAGGGTCAGCCTGGACCTGGACGGATCGGGTAAGGTCAACCTTCAATCGGGCTCGGCCTTTTTGGACCACATGCTGCATGCCTTTTCCCGAACCGCCTCCCTGGACCTTGAGGCCCAGGCCGGTGCTGGCTTCTTCAGGCTGGAGGCGCTGGGAGCAGCTCTTGGCGGGGCTCTAAGCGAAGCTCTGTTGGACCGGTCGGGCATCCGGCGCTACGGCAGCGCTGCTGTTCCCATGGACGAGGCGCTGGCCGAAGTGGCGCTGGATTTCAGCGGCCGGCCCTATCTGGTATTTGCCGCAGAGTTTCAGGGCCGGCGGATCGGCGATCTGGAGACCCAGGACATCAGGCCATTCCTGGAGGCCGTATGCGTGGGCGCAAGGCTGACGCTGCACGTTCGCTGTTATGGAGAAAACGACCACCATAAGGCCGAGAGCATCTTCAAGGCCCTGGGATTTGCGGTAAAACAGGCTGTGACTCGCGAGGGCTCAGGGGTTCCCAGCACCAAGGGCGTGATCTAAGAGCGATTTGATGGGGACGCTTCCTAAGAGAGTCATGAGAAAAAAGCCTTCTCCGGCCATCAGACCATTAGAGTAGCTTTTTCATCTCCTTCTCGTCAATCCTGGAGGTCGAGTCCAGGCTCAGAGGAGTGAGGGATATTTTCTCCTCCTGGTAGACGGTCTGAACGTCGGTTCCAGGGGCATCGCAGCAGATCAGCTCGCCGTCGATCCAGTAGTAGGGCCTGCCCCGGGGGTCAAACCTCTCCTGCACTGCCGTCCTGAAGATCTTGCGGGCCAGCCTGGTAACGACCATCTCGGTGTCCTCGCTGGCCTCGGCCGGAACGTTGATGTTGAGGACGTCCACTCCTCGCGGCATTCCGGCTTCCAGCACCTTTTTCGCTACCCTCTCCAGGACTTTGGCGGCCACATCGAAGCTGTGCTTGGCACCGTGATGCATATCGAACTTATCGCCCTGGTCCACCACCTGAATGGAGATGGCAATGGAGGGAATATCGTAGCTTGCTGCCTCCAGGGCCGCTCCGATGGTTCCGCTGGTGGTGACGGTATCGGTGCTAATGTTCTCGCCCACATTGATTCCGGAGATCACCAGGTCGGGAAGCTTCCCCTTCATGATGGCGAAAAGCCCGATGATGACCGAGTCGGTAGGGGTTCCGGTGACGGCATAGGCCTTCTGTCCGTTAAGGGAAAGCTCGGCATACCTCAGCGGCTCGAAGACGGATATCGATCTTCCCACTCCGCTCTTCTGGCTGGAGGGGGCGACCACTATCACCTCGCCCAGACTTTTTACACCGCGTGCCGCGGCATGAAGTCCTGAAGCGTAGACCCCGTCGTCATTGGTGACCAGTATGCGAGACATCGAGCTAGTTGATGAAACGCAAAAGATATAAAATCTCTACCTTTGACCGGGTTTTTGTGGCCGGTCGATCTTCCCCCCGTTTTTGCTCATCCATTCTGGACTCAGGGCGATTCCTCCCGGCTCATAACAGATAGGCTGTGGTGATTAGGTTTTTTTCGTCCAGGTCCACATTCACCAGTCTTCCCCGGACCTTGGCCGTGCACATCATGCGAAATATATTGGCGACTCCATCCGGGGCTCCTCCTTTGATTCGCCTCCACCCGAGCCCCTCGATATGGGCCCAGGCCCACTGGGGGTCATTGCTGGCAAAGGTGGCCTTTACTTTGCAGTTCTTGCTCCACATATTTTCCCTCACAGGCTATCTCATCCGGCGATCTTGGCACCGGGCGGAGAGTTCGCAGGATTACACCAGATACAGCATATAGATGAAGCAGTCATCGGCGTACAGGTTCACCTTCAGGCTGCTTCCCACCGCCTCGCAGGCCAGGCCGAAGATGTTGGATACGCCATCGTTGCTCTTCTCCTTGATCCTCCGCCACCCTAGATCCGGCACGTGGGCCCAGGCCCACTGGCTGGCGCAGTGGGCAAAGGTCCGGTCGATGGTCCGGTTCTTGATCCAGACGGGTCCGGCAGGCCCTCCGAGAACCAGGTCGGCAACGATGTTCTCACCTTTTCGGCGGACGTTTCTGACCGCGACTCTGGAGTCCCGCCCGTCGTAGAGCTTGCTGGCAGGAGAAGTATCCGCTGCAAAGGCGCTGTTGGAGGAGGTCGGGTAGGGGTCGGTCGCATCTCCCCGGTTCTCGTTGTTGTTCAGGTCGCATCTGCCGTCACACTGCTCGATTTCCACCAGATAGCGGCTCTGATCGTTGTTGTTCTTCTGGCTCTCGTCTATATGCAGTATCATCAGCCCTTCGCCGGGGAGGTAGCTGTCAAAGCCGGCCTTTTTGCGGTTCTCTATCAGGAAATATTCGCTCTGTGCGCCGTCAGCCGGCAAACGGTACATCTCCGGAAAAAGAGATGAGGGACGGATGGTCACGTTCTCCACCGGCTTCTCGACCACGGTAGGAGTCACCCAGCCCAGCTGGACCTTGCACCATCCCACGGGGTGGGCCGGAGTTTTTCCGCCGTTGTTCCAGCTTCCTCCGGCCATAAGGTCCCAGCTGCCGGTTCCTGCGGAGTCCATGTCGTAGTCGTAAAGATCGGGAAGTCCGAAGACGTGCCCCAGCTCGTGGCAGAAGACGCCCACGTTCCCGTCCTCGGGCTCCATGGAATACCTGCTGACTCTTACTCCGTGGATAGTCTTGGGGGTGATGGCGGACATATGGGACCAGATATCGCTGACGCTGCCGGTGGTCTCTGCCCCTGGCCCTGAGTGGATTATGAACAGAGCATCCACATCTCCGTCGCCATCAGCGTCGTACTGGGCAAAGTTGACGTGAGCTGAAGCCTGTTCGATTGCGTCCTCCACCAGGCGGGTTACGTTTCTGGGATAAGTCCCGAATCCGTATTCACCATTGCAGTAGTAGGAGTAGGGCTTCGGAGCCCTGTACCATCCGCCTTCGCCGCCCACCACATCTCCTTCCACCGTCAGACGTCCGTAGGAAGCCTCGCGATAGTAGTCCCTCAGGCTCCCGGTGGGATACCTGGAGCTGGAAAAGAGCATCTCCTGGTAGTGCTCGCGCCGCTGCTTGGCGGGGTGATCGGAGAAGTCGACCAGTATCACCAGCGCCCGCCTCTTGCCTACGGCTCCCCCAGAAGACGCAACCGACGCTCCCAGGGAATGGGCCCTGGTAAATGCCGGCCGGTTGGCAATCAACATCAGGCTGTTCAGGTCCAGAAAATCCGGGCCTGACTTCTCGGGGAGGGCTTCACCTTTGATCAGGCTTCGCTTGCTCTTGAGGATCCTCTTCTCCAGTTCCGGTGAGGGAGGAACGCAAGAGAATTGTCTTGGCGGCCTCAGATATCCATCAGGCATAATCCCGGTCATCTGTTAGGCTAAAAGGATTTCAGAATATAAGTAGTTTTTGTTTATTTTTATTATGTCATGATAAACTTACCAGGCATTGCAGCAGCTCGAAGTAATGCTTCTATGAATTACCAAAAAAAATGAGAAGTTGAGGCTTGTGGTCCGGCTATTGAATGGATTGGAGCAGGCGTTCCACGATCTCCTGGAAGCATCTTCCCGCAGGGCTGCTACTATCGGCAAAAGTTATTCCGGCATCGCCCATTGAGCTTATATCAGGGTCCATGGGGATTGATCCCAGGAACGGCACTCCCATCTCCTCTGCCATCCTGGCTCCGCCTCCGGTGCTGAATATGGCAATGGCCTTTCCGCAGTGCGGACAGTAAAAGCTGCCCATGTTCTCCACCACGCCCAGCACCGAGACCTTCATGTTCTTGACCATGTTCACGGCCTTTCTCGAATCCAGAAGTGAGACCTCCTGCGGCGTGGTCACGATCACCGCTCCGGTCAGATCGGGAATCAGCTGCACCACGCTCAAGGGCTCATCGCTGGTGCCAGGTGGGAGGTCCACCAGCAGAAAGTCCAGGTCGCCCCAGTTGACCTCCTGCAAAAACTGTTTGATTGCCGCCATCTTCATGGGCCCTCTCCAGACGACCGCCGAATCACTGCTGGAAAGGATCAGCGCCATGGATACAACCTTTATTCCGTTGGCGTCCGCAGGCTCAATTCCTCCGGCTCCCTTTCTTAGGCGCGCCCCCTCAATTCCTAACAACTTTGGAATGTTGGGGCCGGTGATATCGGCATCGAGTATGCCCACCCGGTAGCCCTTCAGGATCAAAGCCCGGGCCAGGTTGACGGTCACGGTGCTTTTTCCAACCCCTCCCTTGCCGCTGGCTATGATGAGCTTGTGCCGGATTTTTCCCATGCGCTCGAAGATGCAGGCTTCACCCTTATCTTTCTCCTTGCAGCTAGTTTTCTTTGTACAGGTCTCGCATTTATCGTCACGTTCTGTCATAGAGCACATCCTTAAGCTATCGGGGTTGTCTTGCCGTCCTGATTAGCCTTCAATTGCATAGAAGTAATACCTGCCATCTTGGAGCTTGCGACCGAGACGGCCGTCTCGCTCCAAGATCTTGACATACTTTATGATGGCACTTCCCTCCAGGTCCAGCTGGAGAGCTATATCCTCCAGAGTGCACGGTTCCCTGCTCAGCAGTTCCTCCAGCCTCTCCTGCATCTTGGGGGGAACTCTCCAGTCCCAGTCCGGTATCAGCTCGGCGTGGTCGAAGATCTCGAGCAGGGACTCCATCATCTCCTCGTCCAGCGGCTCGACAGGCTCTGCCGGCGGTCTGACCACGGTATTCAGCTGAACCCTGTCCGGCTCAATGGACTCCGCGGCACGAGCGATCAACTCCACTTCGTGCTCGTTTATTCCCTTCACGAGCATGACCTCCAGCCAGATCTCGCCCTGAAACTCCCTTCGCAGGGCTCTCAGGCCCTCAATTACGGACTCGATCTTAAGGCGCGGATCAGGCTTGTTTATGGCCCGAAACGTCGGCTCAGTTGCGGCATCAAGGGAGGGAAGGATCACGTCGGCTGAAGAGATCTCGCGTCTCACCTGCGGGCTGTCGAGAAGCGTGCTGTTGGTGATGACGGCGATTGGAGAGTCAACCAGCTTCCGGGCCCGGGCCAGAATCTCGCCCAGGTCGATGCTGAGCGTCGGCTCACCAGATCCGGCGAAGGTGAGGAAATCGAAGGATTCGCCGGCACGGGATTTGATCTCCCTGAGCACTTTTTCCGGAGACACGAATCTGTTGCGGCAAGAGGTCAGACAGGTCGTTCCTCCCAGCTCGCAGTAGACGCAGTCCAGGTTGCAGGTCTTGTTCTGGAGCAGATCCACTCCCAGGGATAGGCCCAGCCTCCTGGAGAGCACAGGTCCGAAAAGGTATTCCATATCCGGTTCCGGTTGGTGCGTTCTGCAGGGACAGATATAATCCTATCCTCAGCAAAGCTTAAAAATCGGGATGCACCAGAAAACGCATATGGATAAAGCCTCCGAACTCATTAAAACGCTGGGGGAAAGCGACGACTACTTCCTGCGCCAGAAGGCGGCCTGGGCCCTGGTGTCACTGGGAGATGAGGCGGTGGAAGGACTGATCGTCGCCCTGCGGCAGGGCAAGTTCTCAGATCTGAGGTACAAAGCGGCCTGGTGCCTGGGAAAGATCCAGAGCCCAAGGGCAGTAGAGCCCCTTGGAACGGTCATGCTAAACGATTCCGATTTCGTGGTTCGCGAGTGGTGCGCAGCCGCGCTGGAGAGCGTTGGCGACCCGGACGCTGTTCCATATCTGGTTCAGGCCATGAAGCTGGACAGCAACAAAGACGTGAGACGTAGGGCTGCCGTCGCGCTTCGCGGCTTGAAGGCCGTTCAGCCTCTGAGAGAGCTGCTTTGCTCGGCAGAGCCGGAGACCAGGGGACTCGCAGTCACCGGCCTTGCCAAGATCAAGTGCGAGGATGCGCTCGGAGATGTGGCCGGTCTGCAGGAGGACGAAAGTGCAGAGGTGAGGAGGCGTGCTGCTGCCTTCATGGGCGAGTTTCAGAGCGATCGGGCGGTGGAGCACCTGGGCTGCTCCCTCAAGGACCCGGACCCTGCGGTCAGATCGGAGGCGCTCAAATCCCTGGGCCGAATTCAGAGCGAAGAAGCATGCAGGATGGCCCTCTCGGCCCTCTCCGATGAAAATTCAACGGTCAGGCTCAATGCAGTCACCTCGCTCGGAGAAATTGGCCGCAATGAGGCCCTGGAGCCGCTGGTGGAAGTGATGTTCGGCGGCGACGACCCAGAGATCCGCGCCTGGGCCGCCTGGAGCCTGGGAGAGATTGGTGACCCGAAGGCAATAGAGCCCCTGAGAAAGGCGTTTCGAACCTGCCCCAAAGAAGTGATGGACAAAGCCGAAGACTCGCTGCAGGAGGTATTCAAGGTCGAGCCTTGAGCCGGGCCTGAGTTCTAATGCTTTTTAGTTCCCCATCTTTTTGAAAAGGAAATTGCAAATCATATCTTGAGCGCCCGTCTCAGCATCTCTTTTGCCCGGTAAATCTCCTCTTCATCCTGACATTCCGAGAAGGCCGGGTCGGAGCGCACCTCTTCCAGGGCTGCTGTCAGGATGTTCATAGCCTCCACCGATCCGGGGCAGGACTCGTGGACCTTGACCTGATCCTCAGAGTCGTAAATTCCCAGGAACGGAAAGATGCGGCAGGACCAGGGCCGGGCGGCGTAGATCTTGCAGCCTCCTGCTGCCGGATCGTAGAACTTGCAGGGCAGGATGTGCTTGAATTTCAGGGACTGCTTTCGGTCCGGGTCGGGGACCGTGAACTTCTTGAGGGCTTTATTCAGCGGGATCTTCAGATGATGAGCCAGGAGCGGCACGTCCTCCTGGCGCAGGCGTATGGGATCGCCGGTGCTGCAGCAGGTCCCGCATCTGTGACAGCGGAAGAGAAGCTGGCAGGCCATGCGATAGTAGTCGATGGTGGTGTATCTGGGCTCGGCCAGGCTGGCAAAAACTCTGGAATCGGGCCAGGATACGGCTTTAAGGAGCGCGATTGCCACCGTCCGGGGCTCGATCTCCTCTTTCCCGGTCATGTGTCCAACAGTTGCCGGGGATGGCATTTAAGCCATTCCATGGACACCCTTTTCAAGCTGGGCGTCCCAGAGGTGATTCATGGAAAAGGAGATCGTGCTCATCGGCAGGTCCAATGTGGGCAAGTCCACCCTCTTCCGGCTGCTGTCGGGGGCCCGGGTCAGGGTGGGAAGAAAGCCCGGCGTCACCAGGAGTCCGGTGCGGGTGAAGGTGGGCAGGATCTCCTATGTGGACATGCCCGGATACGGCTTCATGAAATTCCTCTCCCGGAAAGAGCAGGAAAGGACCAAGGACCTGATCGTGAGCTACATCGAGGAGCACGCTCAGGACATAATCCTGGCCGTGCAGGTGATAGATGCGGCCTCCTTTCTGGAGATCGTCGACCGCTGGGAGGCTCGGGGAGAGGTGCCCTTCGAGATAGAGCTCTACGAGTTCTTAAGCGACCTGGGGCTGAACGTGGTCGTGGCTGCAAATAAGATGGACCGCATAGCTAATCCGGAAGAGGTCCTGGACCAAATCGCAGAGAGACTGGGGATGTCTTCTCCCTGGAGACAGTGGCCCGATAAGTTTGCGCCCATATCCGCCAAAAAGGGAGAGATAGAACCTCTGCGAAAGGTGATAAAGGCCCGAATAAGCTCAGTCTGAGCAGTACTCGACCCTGGCAGACTCGTCTTTGAGGTCTCCGCTCGGATCCGCATCCTGACGCTTGAGGATCACGTTTTGATATGGATATGGAATCTCTACGCCCTCACAATCGAAGCGTTTCTTGACGGCCTCCCGGATGTCGCAGCCGCTGTCCCAGGCCAGGTCTCGATTGGGAACGTGGAAGGAAAGCCTCAGGTTTACTGCAAAGTCTCCGAGCTCAGTGACCCTGACGTTGATGTCTTTGTCCTTCAGAACATGGGGGTGTTTTCTGGTCTCCTCGACGATGATTTTACGGGCCAGATCGATATCGGCTGTGTAGGCAATGCCTATATTTACCGGCCAGATGACCTCCGGGTCTCCAATGCTCCAGTTGATCACGTTTTCTTTGCCCATGGAGGCATTGGGCACGACAATTCTCCGCAGGTCCCAGGTGCGAATCACCGTGTGCCTCAGAGTCAAGTCTTCGATCTGGCCGTAGGACCCCTGAAAATCGATGTAGTCTCCGATGCGAAACGGTTTGAAGACTGCTAAAAAGATGCCGGAGATGATGTTGGAGAGCGAGTCCTGGGCCGCGAAGCTGATGGCGATAGTGGCAATGCCCGCGCCTGCCAGCATGGCGACTGCCACCCTGTGAAGCGAGGGAACCTGCAGAATTATCAATAAAAATCCGATCAGGTAGACCGATGCCACCAGCATTCTGCGGGTGATGGAGTTTATGGTCTCGTCGACCTCTCGCTTCACCCCGCCCACTTCGAGAACCCGGGGAAGGGATCTCTTGAGCATCCGGTCCAGGAGGCGCGCAGTAATAATGGTTGTCGCCAGAATTATGAGAATGGTGACAACTGTGCTTATCAGCTCCCAGAGGTTGATCTCGAAGGTCCATTCTATATATTGGCTTATATATTCCGGGGAGAGGATTTCGGTGATGGATACCGGCTCTTCCGGAGCACCCTGGCCGGTAAGCTGGGCCGGAATCTCCGGATTCAAGCTGAAAGGCTCATCCATCAATTGATAGGTCTCGGCGTAATACTTAAAAAGTCTTATGATATACCAAACTGAAAGAATGCCGGTTTCGGGTCTTGATTGCTGCACTTGTGGCCGCGTTGGTGGAAATCCGGTTTCTAGGACCGCATTATGAGTTCCAGGAAAGCTTCTATTATGCTCTTTGGGATGGCTGCCGCATGCCTGCTTTTCTTGCATCTGGCAGGAGCCACCACCTTCATAATATCAGCCGATAAAACCAACAATATCCAAAATACCATCGACAAGGCCCAGGATGGAGACCGGATAATCGTAAAAAGCGGGACCTACAGGGGAAACGTGAACGTAACCAGGCCTCTGATCCTGATGGGATTGGACACGGGAAAGGGAAAGCCCATCTTGAACGCTGCCCAAAAACAAAGTGCTATAACCATCTTCGCCGATGGGGTCTGGCTGGAGGGCTTTGAGCTGGCAAACTCAGGCAGCAGCGCGTCTGATGCCGGCATTAGGATCCTGTCCAGCGGCAACTTCATCAAAGGAAACGTGGCCACTAACAACTCGTACGGCTTTTATCTGGGACCGTCATCCTCCAACAACACTATCACGAATAATCTGATGCGGGCCAACTACGTGGGTCTCTCCCTGCTTCGCTCAAACGACAACCACATCAGCGGCAATACCGCCCGGAATAACTCGTTTGCCGGAGTATATCTCTCTGAGTCCAGGGAAAACACTCTGATTGGCAATCTTATACTGCAGAACTTTTGGGTTGGGATCCTGGTCAGCAACAGCAGCAACAACGCACTGGAGGGCAACTATGCCGAAGGAAACCGCGATGAGGGGATATGGCTCCTCAATGCCGATGGCAACGCCCTGTTCGGCAACAGCGCCGTGAATAACCTTCTCTTTGGAATAATGCTTCTACAGTCCTCCAACAACACCATTTCAGGCAGCCATGCCAGCGGCAATCTGGATGGACTGTCTTTGGAGTCCTCACACCATAATTCCATTAGCGGCAACCGCATCTCCGATAATGCCTTCGGAGTTTACATGGATTCCTCTGATATGAACTACGTTTACCTGAACAACTTCCTCAATAATACCGATAATGCCTACTCCGTCAACTCCTCCAGTATCTGGCGTTCCCCTGAGTTCATGCCTTATCAATACCGGGGCCTGCTGTCCTGGGGATACTTGGGCAACTTCTGGGATGATCACTATGCTGCGGACGTATCGGGAAGCGGCATCGGGTCCATTTCATATCGACATGGATCTGTGCTGGATCCAAGTCCCCTGGCGGCCAGAGCCGAGAACTACGGCCGGATAGCAGATTGAGGAGGTTAGATTGAGGTGGTTATTTACTTGCTTATGGATATCTTTTCCAAGGCAAATCTCTTCTCCACGGCCTCTCTGATCTCGCATCCCGTACGATAAGCAATGCTTCGGCTGGGGACACGCATGAAAAGCCTGAGGTTGTATTTGGCCTCCTTTGCCTCGGTCAGGAGAACTACGTTCTTTCGGTCCTTCAGGACCAGGGGGTGTCTGGAGGCTTCGTCCAGGATTATGGCTCGGGCCTGGTCTATGTCCAGAGCGGCTGCAATCATGAAGTCCACCGGCCACGCGATCTCCGGGTCCTTGATGGTCCAGTTGATTATGGGGTCGTTGCTGACAATGCTGTTGGGCACGACTATTCTGCGGTTGTCCCATGTCCGGATGACGATATGCCTGAGCGTCAGGTCCTCTATTTTTCCATAATCTCCCCGGAAGTCCACTCTATCTCCCACCCGAATGGGCTGGAATATAGCTATGAATATACCAGAGGTGAGATTGGAAAGGGAATCCTTTGCCGCAAAGCCGATGGCCAGGCTGGCTATTCCCGCGCCGGCCAGCATGGCCATGGCCAGGCTGTGCAGCTGAGGGATCTGCAGTATGACCAGCATGATGCCAACAGCGTAGATCGACGCCGAGACCAGCCTGCGAATCATGAGCTGCATGGTCTGGTCCATCTTCACCTCCACTCGAGCGGTGAACCTGGGAATGTAGATTTGCAGGGCAGAATCTACAATCCTGGCTGCTGTGGTGGTCAGGAATAATATAATGATAATGACTACGACGGTAAATATGATATATATAGGATCGATCCTGAAAATTGTGTCCCTCAGCACATCGATTGACGCGGTATTGATATGACCGGCAATCATATCCGCCGGGTCCTGGGTTGCCTGTCTTAGCGAGATGGGCTCCGAAACGTCAATAGTTAAACCTCCACAATTGGACTGGCAAACATAGATCCGTATTTAAGCCTTTCCGGATATGCGAGAGAAATTTCTCTTCAGATGTCCACGCCGGATGCTGAGATGCATGAGGATCTTGCCGGATTTTCGCCCACCGGCTTAAAAAGTTAAACATAACCAAATATATTTAATAAAATAAGAAAAATAGAATCCCGGTAAAGGTGGGGCTGTGAGGCCCCTTTAGGTGAACATCCTGAGGGATTCCTCGCCGCTCTCCTCGTCTTCGCCCATCACTTTGTCGATTGCCTTGTCGAAGTCCGCCCTGGTGACTGCTCTGGCATTTCTGCGGAGAGCGTTCATTCCTGCCTCAACCACCAGGGACTTGAGATCTGCGCCGCTTGCGGATTCTACCTGCCTGGCAATCTCGCCCAGGTCCACATCGTCCGCTTTCTTCATCTTGGCGGCATGAATCTCCAAGATCTTGTGCCTGGCCTCAGCATTGGGCATGGGAATCTCGATTATTCTGTCAAATCTTCCCGGCCTGAGGAGGGCCGGGTCAAGAATGTCGATTCTGTTGGTGGCAGCGATGATCTTGATATCTCCGCGGGTCCTGAAGCCGTCCATCTCCGCTAAAAGCTGCATCATGGTACGGTTGACCTCGGCGCTGCCGGTCGTTCCGTCATGAGTCCTGATGCTTCCAACGGCGTCAATCTCATCGATGAAAATTATGGACGGAGCCTTCTCACGGGCCATCTGGAAGATGTCTCGCACCAGCTGCGCGCCTTCGCCGATGAACTTGTGCACCAGCTCTGAGCCCGACATGTGTATGAAGGTGGCCTGCGACTCGTGGGCCACAGCCTTGGCCAGAAGGGTCTTGCCTGTGCCCGGCAGGCCGTAGAGCAGAACTCCTCTGGGCGGCTCAATGCCTATGTCTTGGAAGATCTCGGGTTTGGTGAGGGGAAGCTCAACTGTCTCCCTTATCTCCTGGATCTGATCCTCAAGGCCGCCCACCTGATCATAAGAGATATCCGGCGCTTCAATCAGCTCCATTACCTTGGCCCGAACATCAACGGCGCGGTCCAGGATGCGCACTATAGTCAGAGAGTTGTTTATGGCTACACGGGAGTTGGGCTCCAGCTTTTCCATGATCTCCGGAGGAGCAGTGGTGATGAACTCCTGGTTGTTGCCGTGCTGTCTTAGAAGGACGTAGTCGTCGGCAAGCTCCACCACGGTGGCCAGAAAGAGCGGCATTCTCTTCAGAAGAGAGAGCTCCTTTTTAAGCCTCTCCACCTCACGCATGTATTTCTTGTTGGCGATGAGAGACTCGAAGAGCTTGGCCCTTACCTCTTCCCTCTCAACCTTGACGGTCTCCAGCTCATCGGCAAGGTTTCGATTTTCAGTCTCCAGAGCTGAGAGCCTTTTAACAAAACCCTCTTGAATTGAGTCCTGACCAGATACGGTCGTTGATTCACTCATACCTTTAAAGGCTGGTACTTTCAAGTAAATAAAACCATTCCCGGTTGGATGGGCTTCATGATCTGTCATGCTTTGCCACTCCTGTGGCTCCTGCTATCATGCAACATACTGATCTAAAGTTCTTAAATTTCATATACATGTATCTTTAACTAAAGTATTAAATTAATAATTAGCAGTTCTGCCTTGGGCTTCAAGCGATACAGGTGAGACCAATAGATGGCCGGTCGTATTCATTGCAGGATAGAAGACCTTCGGCCCGGAGAGCATGCCGGTGTCATCTTCAGTCGAGATGAGGATCAGATCTCCGTTGCCCTGGCCTTTCTTTGCCAGGGCCTGGAAAATGGAGAGCTGATCGCATGTCAGACCAACAACAGGCTATTTGAAACTCTTCAGGAGATGTTATCGGAAAAAGACATCTCTAAGCAAGCACTTACGCAGCGTAAGCAGCTGCTGATCCTTCCGGGCGACCGAGTCTACCGTGTGGATGAGCCTTTCACGCCCCAAGGGCTGATTTCAGTGCTGCATGAGGCTTACAGGGCCGTTGGGGAGGGTCGGTTCCGGGCTATGCGAGTGCTTCTGGAGATGACCTGGGCATCAAGCCTGACCGTTGATGAGATATCGTCCTTCTTCTCGGCGATCGATGAATTTGTTTGCCAGAACAACTGTCTGATCTTATGCCAGTACGATGGCAGGCTCATATCCCACGCCGCGATGGAGGCTGCCCTTCGCTGCCATCCCATCTTGATCTACGAAGGAGAAGCCTTTGACAACTACTGCTACCTCTCCCCGGAAAAGATTTTGCGCTGGGACTTTCCGGTACTCCGGCTAAGGCAGTTCATGTCCTCTTTGAAGAAGAGAAGGACTCTGGAACTGGAGGTCAACGAACGCGAGGAGAACCTGAGCCTTGCCCTTCACAGCGCACCGCTCATCTTATTCAGACACGATAAAGATCTGCGCTACATCTGGATCTCCAATATCCCGCCTGAGTTCGCAATGCGCCCTGAGGATGTTCTTGGGCGGACCGATATGGAGATCATGGATCATGCAGAGGCGCGGAAGCTGATGGAGATCAAGCAACGGGCCCTGGAATCGGAAAAGAGAGTAAAAGAGGAGATTTGGCTTAGCTGGGAAGGCAAGCAACTATTCTTCGAGCTGACCGCTGAGCCGGTTAAAAATGACGATGGCTGCATAACCGGCCTCATCTGCTCTGCTTTAAACCTCACTGGTCGCAAGAGATCTGAAGATGCTCTGAGAATGGCAGAGGAAAATTACCTGAGCCTCTTGCAGAGTATAAACGAGGGGATCTGGTCTGTAGATGCTGATGGCAGAACCATTTTCGTCAATAAGAGGATGGCAGAGATGCTGGGCTGCCGTGAGGAAGAGATGCTTAGCAGGTCGATCTTCAGCTTCCTGGATGGCAAAGATCGAGAGCTGTGCCGGACCTATATAGACAGCAGTCTTCAGGTCGGCTCAGGACTGCACGATTTCGAGTTTCTGCGGAAAGACGGCTCTAGAATGCATGCCCTGCTGGAGGCCTCTCCGTTTCTTGATCCGCTGGGGAACCTCTCCGGCTTTGTGGCCGCAGTCTTGGACATAACTGAAAGAAAGCATATGGAAGATGCTTTGAGGGCCAGTGAGGAGAAATACCGTAACCTGGTGGAGCAAGCGTCTGATGGAATAGTGCTCTGCCGGACAAGCGGAGCTATTCTGGCTGTCAATGACCAGCTATGCAAGATGACCGGCTATCGGGAAGATGAGCTGCTGAAGATGAATTGCAGCGATCTCATCCCGGAGGAGGAGCTGGTCAGAAGGCCGCTACATATCGATGAAGTGATGTCTGGAAAAAAAGTCGTGCTGGAGCGCGTTGTCCGTCGCCGGGACGGCAGGGCGTTTCCGGTGGAGATCTCGGCCAAGGCGCTTCAAAATAACACCATCCAGGCCATGGTCAGGGACATATCCGAGAGGAAAAAGGCAGAGGATGCTCTGATCAGGTACAAGGATCAGCTGGAGGATCTGGTGGCAGAGCGTACAGATCAGCTGCAGAAGGCTGAACGTCTGGCCGCCATTGGTGAGACTGCGTCCATGATCGGCCACGACCTCCGAAATCCTCTACAAGCGATAACCTGTACAATCTATCTGGCCAAGGAAAGGCTGCGCTCAGGCTGCCTCTCTGGGGAATTAGATAATGCGACACTAAAAGAGATGCTGGACAGCGTGGATGAGAGCGTTAGATACATGAACAAGGTCGTGTCCGACCTGCAGGATTACGCCCGGCCGCTGAGGGCCGAGATGGCCTGGATCGACGTTCCCAAGCTGATAAGAGGCGCTTTATCAATAATATACGTACCAGAAGGAATTGAGGTGTCCGTCAGGGTGAAAAGCGATTTTCCGAAGTTGCTGGCAGATGGCGGTATGCTAAAGCGCATAATCATCAATCTGGTAAATAACGCAGTGCAGTCTATCTCTGGTCTGGGAAAGGTGACCGTGTCTGCGCTGGAGAAGGGTGATAGGGTGGAGATTGTAGTCAGCGATAGTGGTGAAGGAATTGCTGGAGATGTTATGCCCAAGGTTTTTCAGCCTCTCTTCACGACCAAGGCCAAAGGGGTCGGCATGGGCCTATCCGTCTGCAGGAGATTGGCCGAGGCCATGGGCGGTGAGATCACAATTAAAAGCACAGCAGGCGTGGGAACCGATGTTACAATCGCGCTTCCTCTAGGAGATCAATAATGGAAAATGAGCGCATACTGGTAGTGGATGACGATCTGTCTATTCTGAAGAGCTTTGGCTCACTATTGGAGATGAAGGGATATCGGGTGAGCACAGCGACCAGCGCCGGAGAGGCAATTACTAAAGCAAGCGGCAATTTCTATCATCTGGCCCTCATAGATGTAAAGCTTCCCGATTTGGACGGAACGGAGCTCTTGAGAGAGTTTTCGCAGATAAATCCCGAGATGATGAAGATCATAATCACCGGCTATGCCAGCCTGGATAATGCCATAATATCTCTCAATCAGGGAGCCGATGGCTATCTAGTGAAGCCGGTCTTTCCTGGGCGTCTCCTGGAGATGGTGGAAAATTTGCTTTCCAGGCAAAAGGCTGGGTGGGAGCGGACCGAGGACCTGGTGAAGGATCTCCTGGCGTCTAGGGAACGGAGCGAGCGGGAAAAATGGGTCTGACGGGCCTTTTGGAATATCGTGCGATACGTCTCCCAACTGCCTTGGTCGGTGAACGGATTCCAGGACCAGGCCGGTTTTTTCAGAGGGCCTTCACATTACATGAAATCGTTTCCCGGTAAAGCGGCAAACTGAAAAAATTTGGCGTTTTCTGCACCTTGTGTTGAGATCCGGCTAGACCCAGCCCATTGCATTTCCCGGATTCTCGGGAACTCCGCCCGGCCCGGCGCCGACAGCGGTGTAATAGGCGTCAGCAGGGTAGCCCAATATTCTGCCGCTGGAATCGGGATAGGTTGCGCTGCTGACCGTGGCCGTGGCCTTGACCGGCAGGGGCGGTTTCATGAACTCGTCTATCATGGTCTGGTTGTTCTTGAACGAATCGGACAAGAACTGGTAGAATTGGTCCAGAAATCCATTGAACTGCTGGGCCGACTCGGTTGAATACTGCCCTTTTCCGTGAAGCTCTCCCATGAAGAATCCTATCTTTATGCCGTTTGCCACTCCTTTTTCGTAATCGCTCATCTCTGCACTGGCCGGGATGGCTATCGCCAGGGCCACCATGGCAGTGAGTACGCAAATCTTAATCTTCAATCTCTCACCGTCCGTTAGGTATTGCTGATGGCCTTTTAGCTTTTCGAGCCGATTGGTTCTGTCACTTGGTTCCGGCAAAAAGATCAAATAATTTTGAAGACTATTATTTCAGCGTCTACTTCATGTCCCGAATTTGCTTGATCCAGGTCTTCTATCTGGCAGCATTTGCCCTCCTTCACAGCCTATTGGCCAGCTTGCCGGCAAAACGGCTGGCCTGGGCGATCTTCGGAACCAGAACCGATCCCTGGTACCTGAGGGCCTACAGCATCGCAGCCGCTCTTTTGTTGCTGCCCCTTCTCCTTTTATTCCTGCTCTTTCCCGGAAAAAGGCTCTATGTCGTGCCCTCTCCGTGGAGGTGGCTAATGGTCGGCCTGCAGCTTCTGGCGGGAACGATCACCGTCAAAGCCTTCACCGATGCACCTCACAGGTTCTCAATCGCAGAGCAACTGAAAAAAACCGCGGATCCTGCGCCCTTAAAGCCACGGGGCATATACTGCTGGATGAGAGACCCCTTTCTGTTTTCGGGTCTGCTTCAGATATGGCTCACGCCTTTCATGACCGCCAGATTGTTGATTCTGTACCTGCTGGCCTCGCTTTATCTCTTCCTGGGATCTCTGCACTGGGAGAGCAGGCTTAGGCATCAGTTCGGTCCGGAGTATCAGGCCTATTCGAAAAGGGTTCGCAGGGTATTGCCTTCAACGAGAATGGTCCGCAAAGGTAAAAAATTTTGAAGGCGGTCCTGCAAAATGTCATGCCAAATGGTCCTGCAAAAAGATGGTTATCCTCAGACCACCCCCTTGAAGCATAGATCCAGGTGCTCTTCCTCTGGCGGTTTGGTTAGAAGGCTCACCACGATCGTTACCAGGAAGGCGATTGGAAGGGCTATTACGATTGGGTCCACCACCGGCCAGGGCATCTGGGTGATTAGTAGATCCCGCCCCAGTATGAATTTGGCGATTCCCAGTGCCTGAGCCTCCGACTTATGCACGAAGATCATCCAGAATATGCTGGTGAGAGTTCCCACCACCAGTCCAGCGATTGCACCTTCTCGGGTTGCCCTCTTCCAGAAGAGGCCGCAGGTGTACATGGGGAGAAAGGCTGCGGCACACAGTCCAAAGAATATGGCTGTTCCGCGGGCGATGATGTTGTCGGGAAGCAGATAGCCGAGGGTGACGGCAACGATTACAGCAATAACGATCCCCATCCTGGTGAGCAGCACCGACTCCTGGCCTTTTTTATGGGTTATGGTTTCGTAAATGTCCCGACCAATGGCCGTTCCTTGAGCGTGGAACTGGGAGCTGGAGGTGGACATGGCCGCAGCGAGCAGGGTGAGCATGAAGAGGTACACGAACCATTCCGGCATGGCGGCGTTGATGTAAACTGGAATTATGCTGTCTGCATTCCCGCCGGCGGTTGCGATGGAGATATTTCCCTGGGTCTGATAAAAATAGACATTGGACAGCGCACCCACGGTGAAGGCCACGCCGGTCATGGCCAGGATGAAGATTCCCCCCACCAGGACCGCTCTGTTAAGCTCCCGGTTGGATTTTACGGTCATGAATCGAACCACCAGCTGAGGCATGGCCAGGACTCCGATTCCAACCCCCATCACTATGGTGGACACGAGAGTCCACCACCAGGGGCTGCCAAAGGTGGGCATGCTGGTCCATCCGGTGTGTCCCTGGGCGGCCAGGTTCTGAGGAACCAGCGAGGCCATGTTGGTCAGGGTCTGATGAGCGGTGGTCACACCGCCCAGGTGTGAATAGGTCATAATTATCAGGAAGGCCATTCCCACGAACATTATGGTCCCCTGCATGGCGTCGGTGTACATAACCGCCTTGAGACCGCCCCATATCACGTAGGCGGCAATGATGATGGAGTAGACCAGCAGGGCCATATCGAAGTCTACGGACAGGGTGGTCTCAATGAACCGGGCGGCACCAATTAAGACCACAGCAGCATAAAGGGGCATACCTAGTAGAATCACCAGGCCGCTGAAGTACTGAATGAAGCTGCTATTGAAGCGCTTTCCCAGCAGCTCGGGAAAGGTCATGGCGTTGAGGTTATGCCCGATCTTCCTGGTGCGCTTGCCATAGATTACGAAGGCAATGAAGATGCCGATCAGGATGTTCAGGAAGGTGAGCCACAAAAGCCCCATGCCGAAGAGCCCGGCCGTGCCTCCGAATCCCACGATGGCCGAGGTGCTGATGAATGTGGCCCCGTAGCTCATGGCCATGATATAGGGATGAATCTTCCTGCCGGCCACCATATAGCCCTCGGAGTCCTTGGTGGTCTTCCAGCCTCTGTAGCCGAGATAGATGGTCGCCAGCAGGTAAACCAGCACGATCAGGTTAAGTAGAAGGAGATCCATTAAGAATCACAGCCCCAGCTCTTTCTCTTGCATCTCTTCCTCCTGGGCTTCCCATGACACCTCTTCTGAGATTTGCAAAGCCTCCAGGTCGCTTCCTCGATTCCAGTTGGCAAGCCCATAGCTTACGCACAGCAAGGTACTGAGAAGACAGAGAAGATAAACGCCCCAAATCCAGGGATCATCTATTCCAAGCACGATTGCACCCTCCCAAATGTCGCTTATTTCGGTCCTGGACACAGCAACAAAGGGCCTCCCGCCCTTCGCTGCCATGTCAGTATGTGGCATGTTACCTTATATCAAATTATAAGGCTGACGGTCAGGATCAAAGATGAAGAATAGTGCAATAATAAACGGAAATGGAAGGCAGTGTGGCAGTTGGGTCGGGATTGAAACGTGAAATGGAGGCTAGCTCATCCTTTAAATCCAAATGCTACCGAAAAGGGTTGGCGCGACCAACCGTCCGGTTCATTAGGCATAGCCGATATTGTAGTCGATGGGCGTGGACCTGGATGCACATTCCCGTCCATACTGCAATGCATCTTCAGTGATCCTTTTCAGAAGGCCCGGATATATCTCCCCCACGATCTCCTGGACCGGACGGCCTCCGCAGAAGAATTTGAAGGTTGGAGTAGCCATAATTCCGTATCTGTTGACAGAAAAAGGATTAGTCTCCACGTTGATTCGGGCAAAGGTGATCTTTCCCCGAAACTCCTCGGCATATCTCTCGAAATGGGGCATCATAGCCATGCAGTGAGGACACAAAGGGTGGTAGAACATGACCACCACAGGGGTCTCTCCTTTCTCCACCACCTCTTCCCATTGGCTGTCATCCAGCTCGACGACGCTGTCCTCGCTCATATCGATCGATGAATAGCTATACATTTTCGAGAATTTATTACTTTCCGGAGCGCTGGCCTGATTCTTACGGAAAACTATAAGATCAGGCGCCGGCTTCAAGGCCGCCTTGAGCGTTCTGTCCGGCCAAAATACGGACTGGGCTGCAGGAACGGTATCAACAAATAATGACGATCGCCCTAAACTGTTCAGTAATTATTCTGGCGGCAGTCTTCATCTTGATCTCTGTGCGGCAGCTGGGTGGAATCAGGCTTCAGATCTGGCAGATAATGTCGCTGGGGGCTCTGGCAGTGCTGCTGACTGGGCAGATCTCGCTTCCAGATGCCCTCAGGGCCATTGATCTGGATGTGATGGTATTTCTCCTGGGAATGTTCATCGTGGGCGAGGGCATGCAAAAGAGCGGCTACCTGCTGCAGCTCTCCTATCGGCTCTTTTGCAGGGCTAAAAGTGCGGATCAGCTGTTGCTGCTTACTCTCTTTGGGATGGGAATCCTCTCCGCTTTTCTGATGAACGACACCCTGGCCATAATCGGCACTCCGTTGATGCTCTATTTTGCCCGGGTCCACGGAGTTCCGGCCAAGGTTCTCCTTCTTGCGCTGGCCTTTGCCGTTACCACCGGAAGCGTGATGAGCCCGATCGGAAATCCCCAGAATCTCCTGATTGCATTGAACAGCGGGATCCGCAACCCGTTTCTGATCTTTTCAGAGTATCTTCTGCTGCCAACCCTCATAAACCTCCTGGCAGCTTACCTGCTACTGAAGTTCTTTTTCGGAAGTTCTTTTCGAAATGTGAAGCTTAATCACCTTCGAGAACCTATCAAAGATCAGAGGCTGGCCTCGATCTCCAGAATATCATTCTTTCTGCTTTTAATATTGATATTCGCCAAGATTGCCGTCGTTCTCACCGGGATATCAGTCGATTTCAGGCTCACCTACATCGCCGTTGCTGCTGCCCTGCCTGTTATTTTGTTCAGCTCCCGAAGGGCCGAGATCCTGAGGGACATCGATTGGCCGACACTGATCTTCTTTTCCTCCATGTTCGTTCTCATGCAGAGCGTATGGGATTCGGGATTCTTCCAGTCCGGCTTGGCCGCAGCTGATGCCGACCTGACTTCCGTTCCGGTGATACTCGTTTTATCGGTGTCTCTGAGCCAGCTCATCTCCAACGTCCCCTTCCTGGCCCTGATTCTTCCGATGATGGCAGGGGCACCGGAGCCGAGCCTGATGGCCCTGGCTGCAGGGTCGACCATTGCTGGAAATCTCTTCATACTGGGGGCCGCCAGCAATGTGATCATCATCCAGAACGCCGAGAAGGACGGCGAGACCCTGTCCTTTCTGGAGTTCGCCCGCGTAGGAATTCCGCTGACCGCTTTGAACATCCTGGTATACTGGTTTTTCCTGTAAAGCGCCGACAATAAAATGGGAACAATCATGAAGTCCTCCGCCCCACGATCTCCCTGCGGATGTGGAGCTGGCGTCGTCAAAGGTCGAGGACTTTCAGCCCAACTCCATAATCGATATCAGTCTGGTGATCTTATTTGCCTGACAGGTAGCGACGGACTGGTCGGCGGCCAGTTTCATGGAAAATCATCCGCACCCCTGATGAGGCTTTCAAACGAAGTCCTCTTGGTTCTCCAATCCGCAGATCTCATACCTGCATGCTGATCTCCTCCAGCTCAAAGGTGCCGTTAAGAGCCTCTGCCTGGATGGAGTATTTCACTGGAGGAAATCCGCTGGTGTTGATCCTGAGGTCGAACTCCCCGTTTACTATCAGCTTTTTCTCAACCGTCATCAGGATTTCAACCGCAGAAACGTTCTCGCCCGCATCCCCAAAGATCTTGGCGTGGTAGTTTCCGGGCGAGAGCAGGTCGCTTTTGGCGGTGGCCGTCCCGTTTTCGTCTGCTTTGGCCCGGGAGGTGACCCAGATTCTGGTGTATTCGTTTTTTCCCGGCACGGGCAGCTTTTTGAGGCCCACATTGAGATCTTTTGCGCCGCTGGCCTGAACGGCGAAGTCGTTGGGCTTGGCGGGCATGAAGATTCCTGGAATGTCATAGCTGTATCCATATCTGGAGCCGTTCACTTTCCAGGGAGTGGATATAGGCGGGATATTGATGCCCATCAGGTCATAGCTGTAGGTCCCGGAAGAGACAGGAACTGTGGTGCAAATATTGACTGACAGTAGAAGTTCTCCATAACCTTTTCCGCGCACTGCCTTCTCTCCGACGGACTTATCGGCCGAGCAGAAATCCCTACAACTGTAGTCCCCAGTGCGATAGGCGCGTTCTTTCACATCTTTCACCGTCAGGTTCTGGCCGGTGAGGAAGAGCTTTCCCAGGGTGTAAGGACCATCGATTCCGCTCTCTTCAATTGGCCGGCCATCGAAGGCCAGGTGCATGGTCCTCAGGCCGGGCTGCAAGAAATTGCTGTCAATAGCCCAGGCAATCTCTTTTTCATCCTGACTTAAAAGATAGCCGGTGAGGGTATATTCGCCGGGAAAGAGCACCTCGACGTTTGCGTCCACCGCCAGAAATTCGTACTTGCCGTCGTAGTCGGTATCGAGTCCCCAATCGAGATACTCACCCGTCAGGTTCGCATACTGCGGACTTTGATCGATATTGAAATATCTGTCCGTTACATAGGCTTGATCGAGGCGGTCCAGCACCTTTCCGCCTTCATCGCATAGCGTCAGATTTCTCAAGTAATAAGAGCCCGTCCTGTTCATGCCGTAGAACTTCAGGGGCGTCATCTTCGCACCGATGGAGAGGTGTCTTTTCTCCGGCAGAACCTGCCTCATCTCGTCGCCCTGCGAGTCGAAGAGTCGGCCCGAAACGCTATATTCGCCGGCCTGAATCACGCTTACTCCCACATTTACAATGATGCAATCGAAGCGCCCATCTCCATCATCGTCAAAGCCCTTTGAGGTAAAAAGGCCGTTATATTTGACTACGGTCTCGTCCTGGCCTGCTGATGCTATCGTGACCGTCAGGATGGTTATGCTCGCTGCCAATATTATGGGCAGCATTCGGCATATGGAAATGCTGTTTTCAGCTTTTTCCGGGTTCATATCGTCAATCCCCGTTGATGGGCGGCTCTCCGACCAATCTCCTTTAATTTCGCAAGGACTTGCATGATTAACAGTTTTTAATTATCAAATAACCCATAGAAATAATTTTTTGTCGACTGTTCTGGGATGTCTAATATTTGAAGTTTTATTGGATGTTTTCATTAACAACTAAAGTATTAAAATTATTACTATTTTTAATAAATAATATTATACTTAAACAGCAGATATTTTTTTTATTTTTGATTTAGCGGCCGCAGCCCGCTGAGATTGGGATAAGGGCATTTGTATTCAACTAAGGCTTGGACCAGCTCAATTTGGCACTGGTTTCATGCAGCGACACCTCGCCTCCTGAAGCTTTCTATGCGGGTTCGCCGCCATTTCGCCTGAGCGCGAAACGGCCTTCACGATCGCTACTGGTAGCCAAATTAGGCTAATGCTTGTTATTATACCGAATGTCTATCTATGGTTTTTAGTAGGATTGTATGTTGTTAAAACATTTTTTGTTTAACCGATAACCAAGAAACTGATAATATTATAAGATGCTAATATATATAGAATCAGTTGGAAAACAGACTCCCAAACTAAAATGACTTTGTGATCCGAGAAAGATAGTTCAAATCATAAATCAGTCATGGGAGGAGTGTAACGTGGCTCGAGAGAGAAAATGGTTTCGATTGATGATAATTCTATATATTCTAATATTGGCCTCAATCCTTGTCAGCACTGCCATAGCTGCAGGTGCGGGCTTTGTCATGCCGACCACTTCCAGCTCGCCAACCGGCATGAGATGCCCTACTGGTTCTTACTGCCCTACCGGCTCAGGATGCACAACCGGTTCGGCCTGCCCTAGCGGATCGTATTGCTCAACTGCTAGCGGATGTCCCACCGGATCCAGGTGCGTTACTGGAAGCTATTGTATGACCGGAAGTGGATGCGCTGCAACCACTTCTACCTGCCCCACGGGATCGAATTGTCCCACAGGTTCCAGCTGCGCCACGGCCACAGGCTGTACCACCAGCACCAGCTGCCCCACCAGCAGTGGCTGCGTAACCAGCAGTGCATGTCCGACTGGCAGTGGTTGCGCCACGGCCACAGGCTGTACCACCAGCACCAGTTGCCCAACCAGCGGTGGCTGTGTAACCAGCAGTGCATGTCCGACCGGCAGTGGTTGCGCCACGGCCACAGGCTGTACCACCAGCACCAGTTGCCCAACCAGCGATGGCTGCATAACCAGCAGTGCATGTCCGACCGGCAGTGGTTGCGCCACGGCCACGGATTGCACCACCAGCAGCAACTGTCCATCCAACAGCGGTTGCATAACCAATAGCGCATGTCCGTCAAATGGCAGCTGTCCGACTGGAACGGGTTGCACCACCAGCACTAGCTGTCCGTCAAGCAGCGGGTGCATGACCAGCAGCGGATGTCCTACCTATAGCAGCTGTGCGACCGGTTCAACCTGCACCACCGGAGCCGGCTGTTCCACAGGAACTGGTTGTACCACCGGAACCCTATGCCCGACCGGCTCAAGCTGTGCTACCGGCTCCAGTTGCGGTGCGACCAGTAGCAACTGCCCGACCGGTACAAGATGTACTACGGGAACCGACTGCCCCAGCAGATCTGCCTGCCCCACAGGCCGCATTTGTATGAGTGGAAGCGATTGCCCAAGCAGGCAGGGCTGTCCGACAGGAGTCATTTGCGGTACCAGTCATTTCTGCCCCACCAGCAGCACGGCGTGTCCGGGGCAGGGAAGCTGCCCCTGCGCCGTTACCGGACAGCCGGAACTGAGGCCTGAGACTTACTCCGGTGTTCAATAGAAATGAAAACAGATGCCTGTGAATGACGCTGGGCATCGGCCATCCTTTTTCGTCGGATTTCGCGTTCCGCCACCTAGTTAAGCCAAGAACGCCTGAAAATTGTGGGGAACCGCATGCATCAGGGAAAGGTAAAGGTTGGCTTGGTTCAGATGTCTATTTCGGCAGATCCGGAATTGAACCTCAAGAGGGCGCTACAAAGGGCTGAAGAGGCAATGGCAAAAGGAGCTCGAATCGTCTGTCTTCCTGAGCTCTGTCGCACTCTGTACTTCCCGCAGCGTGAAGACAAAGAGGCATTTTCTCTGGCAGAAACCATACCTGGAGAGGCCACCCGGGCTTTTTCTGAACTGGCACGCAAATATGAAGCTGCGGTCATCGTGCCGGTGTTTGAAGAGGATGAGGGGGGCTACTACAATTCAGCGGCGGTAATAGATGCAGACGGCACACTTCTTGAGACTTACAGAAAGGTTCACATCCCGAACGATCCATATTTCTTTGAGAAGAGCTATTTTCAGGCAGGCGTTGAATTCAGAGTCTATGACACCAGATATGCCAGGTTCGCGGTTTTGATCTGCTTTGACCAGTGGTTCCCCGAGGCGGCAAGGATCGTGGCCCTGAAGGGAGCAGACATAATTTTCTATCCGACAGCCATCGGCTGGATAAAGGGCCAGGTGCCGCCCGAGGGAGACTGGCGCCTTGCCTGGGAGACGGTGCAGAGGGCTCACGCCATTGCCAATTCAGTCGCCGTGGTGGCCGTTAACCGCGTGGGGGAGGAAGGCGACCTGATCTTCTGGGGAAGCTCTTTTGCCTGCGATTCCTTTGGGAACGTCATCGCCAAGGCGGGTGTCAGGGAAGAGATTTCCTTGGTGGCTGAACTTGACCTGGGCCTGAATCAAGAGGTACGTGAGGGATGGGGCTTCATGAGGAACCGGCGTCCCGAACTTTACTGGCCGCTGGTGGAAATGCCGGCAGAAGAAGCCGTCGAAGTGATTAAAGGTCGGTTCTGCCCGGAGGACACGCCGCTTAAAGCCGGCTTTCACATGCCTGCTGAATGGGAGAGCCATGAGGCGGTATGGCTTTCCTGGCCCTATGACCTGGACAGCTTTCCGGAAATCGAGGCAGTTGAACGCGCCTATATCTCCATTATAAGAGCCCTTCATGTGGGCGAGCGGGTAAACCTCCTGCTAAGGGACGAGATGATGCTTGACCGGGTGCTGCCCATGCTGGAGGATGCAGGCGTGGAGGTCTCGAAGGTGAAGTTTCACCTGGCAAGCTACGCCGACGTGTGGTTCAGAGACTACGGCCCCACATTTGTGGTCAATCGGGAGCAGAAGGATCTGGCGATGGTCAACTGGGTCTTCAATGCCTGGGGAGAGAAGTATCCCGAGCTGATGGGAGATGCGGCAGTTCCATCCATCATGAACGAAGACCTCAAACTGCGGGTCTTTTCTCCAGGTCTAGTGCTGGAGGGAGGATCCATCGATGTAAACGGCCTGGGAACTGTCCTCACCACCGAGCAGTGCCTGCTCAACAGCAACCGCAATCCTGGTCTGGGAAAGGATGAGCTGGCGCTGTACCTGAAAGAGTATCTGGGTGCCCAAAAGGTGATTTGGCTAAAGCAAGGGATAATCGGCGACGACACCGACGGCCACGTGGACGACATAGCCCGCTTTGTCGGTCCGAGCACCGTTCTCTGCGCCTATGAGGACAGTTCCGAAGATGAAAACTACTCCGTCCTCAGGGAGAATTATGAGCTGCTGTGCGGGGAGACTGATCAGGATGGAAGACCGCTGCAGGTGATCAAGCTTCCCATGCCTGGCTCTTTGGGCGGCGACAAACGGCTTCCGGCAAGCTACGCCAACTTCTACATCGGAAACGAGGTTGTGCTGGTCCCGGCATTCGGCCATGCCAACGATCAGGCAGCCCTAAGTATAGTTCAGGACCTATTTCCAGACCGAACCGCAGTTAGCATCAACTGCCGGGAGATGGTCCATGGACTCGGAGCCATTCACTGTATAAGCCAGCAGCAGCCTCGAGTCTGAAGCGGAAGTCTCGGCAAGGCTTAAAGCTGCCTCGTCTGGAGCTTTTAGCCTGTCGAAGTGATAAAATTAGGATCAGGCTACTTCAAGGAGAGCGAGATCCTCTTCCTCTCTTTGTCCACCGCCAGGACCTTCACCACGACCTGCTGGCGCAGCTTCACCACATCGGCAGGGCTTTTCACAAAACCGTTCTTCAGCTGGCTGATATGGACCAGGCCATCCTGGTGAACGCCGATGTCGACGAAAGCCCCGAAGGATACGATGTTGGTGACCACCCCGGGCAGCTTCATTCCCGGCCGCAGATCCTCGATATCCCTTACCTCTTCGGAGAAGGTGAAGGCCTCCTTCTGCGCGCGCGGATCCTTTCCGGGATAGGAGAGTTCTTTAATTATGTCCTGCAGGGTGGGCAGCCCGCAGTTCTCGGAGGCATACTTTTTCAATTCGATATCCTTCAGCAGTTCCGGCCTGCTCATCAGTTCCGGGACGCTCGTGCCCAGGTCGCGGGCCATGGCCTCAACGATTGCGTAGCTCTCGGGATGAACGCCTGTGCCATCCAGGGGATTTGGTCCGCTCTTGATCCGGAGAAAGGCCGCTGACTGCTCGAAGGCCTTGGGTCCCAGACGGGGAACCTTCAGCAGCTGCTGGCGAGAGCTGAAGGGGCCGTGCAGGTCCCGGTACCTGACCAGGGATTCCGCCAGCCTGGGCCCCAAACCCGAGACGTAGGTCAGGAGGCGCTGGCTGGCAGTGTTCAGGTCGACGCCCACCAGATTCACGCAGCTCACGACCACGTCATCCAGCTTTATCTTGAGCATCTTTGGCTCCACGTCGTGCTGGTACTGGCCGATTCCCAGGGACTCCGGCGGAATCTTGACCAGCTCTGCCAGCGGGTCCATAAGCCTCCGGCCGATGGATACGGCCCCTCGAATGGTCACGTCCTGCTCCGGTAGCTCTTCGCGTCCTATCTCGGAGGCCGAATAAACGGACGCTCCCGACTCGTCGACAGAAGTTACAGGGGTCTTCCGGGGGTACCTGAGGCTTCGCAGGAAGGTTTCTGTCTCCCGGCCCGCGGTGCCGTCTCCAACAGCTATGACCTCTATTCCGAAGCGCTCGCAGATCTCTTGCACCATCTCATCTGCCTGTCCTCTTCTCGCTGCTTCGTGCGGGTAGATCACATCGCTGTGCACAAGCCGTCCGGTGCTGTCCAGGACCGCCAGCTTGCAGCCGCTCTTGAAACCCGGATCTACGGCCAGGATGTTCTTCTGGCCGAGGGGTGGCTGGAGCAATATTTGCCGGAGATTCTCGGAGAATATGTCGATTGCCTGCCGGTCTGCCCAGGCCTTGGCCGAAGAGACGGTCTCTTTTTCAAGAGACGGCAGGATCAGCCTCCGGTAGCTGTCTCTGATGGCAAGCCTCACCTGATCAGAGGCCTCGTTCTCTTCTTGCAAGAAGATGCCGTCCAGTATTTCGAGAGCCTCATCCTCCGGAGGAGATAGATGCAACCGGAGAAAACCCTCTCTCTGGCCCCTCAGAACGGCCAGGAGGCGGTGAGATGCGATCTCTGAGAGTGGCTCGGACCAATCGAAATAGTCCCGGTACTTGCCGGCGTCCTTCTCCATTTTGGGGACGGCCTGGGACCTGAGGGTGCTCTGTCTCTCGAAGAGTTCTCGCAGAGCAGACCTGGCCGATAAATCTTCGCTTATCCACTCGGCAATTATATCTCTGGCTCCGGCCAATGCTTCCTCCCCTGAACCGACTTCCTTCTCGGCGCATACGAACCGATCAGCCTCTGCTGCCAGATCCATCTCTTGCTGAGAGAACACTTCTCTAGCCAGGGGCTCCAGCCCCTTCTCCCTGGCGTCTGTTGCTCTGGTGCGGCGGCGGGGCCGGTAGGGAAGGTAGATGTCCTCCAGGACGGTCAGGGATTGTGCCGCAGTGATCTTCTCTTCCAGGTCAGCGCTCAGCAGCCCGCGCTCTTTCAGGGATGAGGTTACGGCTTCTTTTCGCTCCTGCAGCCTCCTCAGCTGGGCCAGACGGTCGCGTATAGTCAGGATGGCCAGCTCGTCCAGGCTTCCGGTAGCCTCCTTTCTATAGCGCGCGATGAAAGGAACGGTTGCCCCATCGTCGAGAAGCCGCCGTGCAGCCTCCACTTGATCGGCTCGAAGAGACAGTTCGCGTGATATCCGGGCCACAATTGAGTCGTTCATCTCAAGTCACCCTTGATGCAGTTGCTTTGAGGCCATTATCTTTTCTCTTCCACTTCATCATCTCGAAGAGAGGCGATGTGGACGCAGGTTAGGCCAAGTCCCGCAGCTACCATTTTGCCGGGAATAGGGGCTGGTTGCAGGTGGACGGTACCTGGAAAGCGTTGACCGGGAAATGAAAGTCTCTGCTGGCGCTTTCAGAATGCTATTCCAAAATAATTATATTCTCGGGATCGGTATTTGCGGAGCATGCCAAATTACGATGTTATGTTGAAGATAATGCTCGCTCTGGGCTTGTTGATTTCTTTTTCCGCAGTTGATGCCCAGATGAACCGGGAGTCTCCATCTTTCGCCGAGAGGATTCCGCGATTTGACGAGAGCTTCCTGGACCAGCCCGCCGGAGCCGCAACATCCTCGCCGGTCTCGTTGGGATTGTCCGCTTCGACCCAGGAATCCAGGGCGTCGATGGACCTCAGCGCAACCGCTGAGCCCACCCAGATTGGCTGCAATCAGGTCTCCTTCGCAGTGACACTGACGGCAGACCCTCTTTCGGCCACCGCCTCCGGAAACCAGGCCGTAACTGTAAAGGTGATCGATCAGGTCAACGGTGCCTCCCAGACGGTTTCCGAGCTGACCCTCTTGGTTCCTGCAGTAGGCGGGTCCACCTCTGCCACCATCGGCTTCCCGGCTCCGGCAGATGCCTCAACTGAGCCTGGATGGAGCAATGAGATCGCAATTGTCGTGGACCCGGAGAACGCGATCTCCGAGAGCGATGAAAACAACAACCTTCTGGTAGTTACCACTATCTGCCAGTAACCGGAGCTTGTCGCCGATCAAGCCAGCTGACGGAAAACAGCAGGACCGCTGATACCGCCAGCCCGAGGAGGGGATAGGCCTGACCCCAGATCAGGGCCGCTCCCCCTCCGCCGATCAATCCCGCCATCGCACCTGTGGAGGTAAGCGCCAGCTTCTCCCGGAAGAATCCGGCCACCACAGGCACCAGCAGGCCGCCGGAAAAGACGGTGTAGGCCAGAAGCAGGGTCTTGATGATGTTGGGCATGGAGACTGCCAGGGCCAGCGCTGATGCGCCTGCGGCCACTACCATCAGTCTTGAAACAGTCATCAGGTGCTCTCTGCTGGAATGGGGACGGGCTTTTCGATATAGATCGAGGGTGAGAATCGATGTGGTGGTCATAAGGGTAGTATCGGCAGAGGACATGAAGGCCGCCAGCAGAGCTGCCGTCACCAGTCCCAGGGCGGCGGGGGGAAGAAGGCCGGTCATGAGAGCGGGAATGGCCTGCTCGGAGGGAATTCCGGGAAAGAGCTGGGATGCGAAGATCCCCAGGAAGGTTATGATGAAGGCCAGGGGAACTATGATCAGTGCTGAGGCCAAAGCAGATCTCTTAGCGGAGCTGGGGCTCTCGGCCGAGAGAAGCCGGGAATACATGTCCGGTCCGACCAGATAGGCCGCTCCCACCACTAACAGCATGGAAATCACTCCGCCAAGGCCCATCTCCTCTGAGGTGGGAAAGCTCTGGTCGAAAAGAATCGAGTTTCCGGTGACCTGCAGAGCACTGATAAAGAGAGCCGCCATTCCCGCGAATATTATCAGAAACTGCAAAAGGTCCGTTCTGACCACCGATCTCTGCCCTCCGTGTGCGGTGTAGAGCACAAAGATCGCAGTAGAGGCGACCATATAGAGGGTTTCATCTCCGCCGAAGACGGCTCCCAGCACCTTTCCCGCGGCCACGATCTGAACAGCGATAATTCCCACCCAGGATAGGGCAATCAGGGCCGATGCCGCCAGCCGGACGCGCTGTCCGTAAAATGAGCCCACCAGCTCAGGAAGGGTGGATACGCCCGTATCCCTGATCTTCTCCGCCAGGAAGATGGATAGCAGCAGCAGCCCGGCAGTGCCGGAGAGCATCCACCAGGCACCGGGAAGGCCAACGCTGTATCCGAGGCCGGCCATGCCGACAGTGGAGGATGCGCCCACGACGGTTGCACATAGCGTTCCCGTCAAGAGGGCCGGCTTCAGGCTGCGGCCCGCAAGGTGGAACTCCTCGAGCTCCTGAGACTTTCCAAGCCGCCTCTTTCCCCAGATGCCCAGAAAGAACACTGCCAGAAGATAGATGATTACCGTCAGCGCTGCCAGGTTCAATTTTCCTCCTCCGAATTGTAAACTGAATTCGGCGGTGGGGTTAACAATAATATAAGGGTTTCGGGTAACTATACACAATCTTTATATTCAATATAGCCTTATAAAGCTCTGAGTGAAAGGGATGCAGATTCATTTGGAGAATTACATTCTCAAAGCTTTTCTAGCATCGGCCCTCCTGGCGGTGATAATGATGGTGCTGGCCCTGGGGCTCATTCATCTCTTCACCCGGGGCACGCCGCTGTCCACTCCACTGGTGTTGATCGTCGCTGCGGTCTCATTCGTCCTCTCCGCATCATTCTTCGAGCGCTACGAGGTCGGATCCATTATGTGGGCCACGATGGTCTCGCTCATAATTACCCTGATCCTGACCCTGATCGCAGGCGGCGTTATCTATTCGCTATCGGCGAAAAATCCCGGCTGGGAGGAGATGGCGTCCGGGCTGGCCATCTGCATGATCATATCCATGACCCTTCTCAATTACCTGAAGCGCAGCCTGGGCGAGATAGAATACTGATTTTTTGCGGCCTCATCATTCATCCCGGCCCAGGGCAGTTTCCACCCGGCTACTTGGGCAGACGGTCGGAATTCTCCTTCCCTTTTCCTCCCTCGCCCGGGCCATGTGTAGATGCAAAAACAATATCTTGCCGCGATGCCGGGAGGGCAGCCGGGCGAAGGGACGGGGGGCGAGGGGCCCGGGATAGGCCTTGGATCAGTTGAGCATCCCCTGAGTCGGGCCGCGGGAAACTGGTCTGCGCAAGAAGAGTGGTGCCGGGTTTCTGGCTCTCGCTTCCACGGCCGGACCGCTTTGCCTTTCTGGGACATGAACGATTGCGTCCGGTTGGCAGAAGGTTCCTCGGACAGGCTAAAATGAAAAAGTTTAAGATTGAGCGATCTAGCTATCCTACATGGGGATTGAAATTGAAAACCATGATAATTTCGCTCCTGCTCTTGACTTCTTTGGCCTCTGCCCTGCCAAATGACCTGACAGGAACCGTCGTCAAGACGGATGGCGAGAACAGCTTATGGATAAACATTACAGAGCCGAATGAGTACAACCTGATGGGCGTGGTGCAAGTCCTGCTGTCCAGACCTGAGGAGGGGCTGCAGAGCTTCGAGGGCGATGAGCTTCAGTTCGATGTGCTGGGAAGGGACATACTCGGAAGGCCGGTTGTGGAGGCGTATTACCGAGGTGTGCCTATCGGCAACATAATGACTCCGCCGCCTGCAGTTTACAGAGAGCTGGTCAGAAAAGGCCTGATCACCTGGGATGGACAGCCCGTAGAGCAATACAAGCATTATGTAGTAGAGTCAGCCTGGGCGTCCTACGGCTGGACCTACTAGGATCCTGGAGACTTTGGGCGTTTCTGTTCCTGAAGTGCTAACAATCAGGACAGTTTTTGCATGGGTTCCTGACCTGTTTCGCGGCCTGGCTCCGGGAAGCCATGCTCTCTTTTCTTGATGCGGCCTGATTTGTCCAGAGCCGCGGGCTTCTGAACGTGGGCTCCCGGGGGATAGCGAGGGTTTGCGCCATTGAGATAGACTACTAATACTAGCGGGTAGCAAGCTGCCCAATTGATGCCTGAGACTCTGGTAGATGCCTACGGTCGCAAGCTGACCGGCCTCCGCATGGCCCTGACCCCACGCTGCAATCTGAACTGCATCTATTGCCATCACGAGGGCGATCTCGTCTCTCAGGGCGAGATCTCGGCTGAGACGGCCGTGGCCATCGCCAGAGCCGCGGCTGAGCTGGGCATGCGAACTCTGAAGCTTACAGGTGGAGAGCCACTGATGAGGACGGATCTCGAAGACCTGATAGCTAGAATGCCTGAAGGCCTGAATATCTCCCTTACCACCAACGGCACGCTTTTAGCTGGTCGAGCCATAGCTCTTGCTGAGGCCGGATTGGAGCGGGTGAACGTGAGCCTCGACTCGCTGAAGCCTGAGGTCTACCGGAACATCACCGGTTGCAGGAGAGGCGACCTGCAGAGGGTGATCGACGGAATCGCTGCCGCCCAGGAAGCGGGGCTTGAGCCCATCAAGCTCAACGTGGTGGTGTTGCGGGAAAACGAGCGTGAGATACCGGATCTAATCGAGTTCTCGCGCCAAAAGGGGCTGATCCTGCAGCTGATCGAGCTGCTGGATCTAAAGGACCACAATATGTCCGGAGACATCGAGAGGATCGAGAAATCTCTGCAAGAGCAGGCTATTCGCGTGCGCACTCGTGAGCTTCACCGCCGTCGGAAGTACTTCCTGGATGGTGCGGAGGTAGAGGTGGTCCGTCCCATGGACAACACGGAGTTCTGCGCCAACTGCACCCGTTTGCGGGTGACCTCTGACGGCCAGATCAAGCCCTGCCTCCTGAGATGCGACAATCTGGTGCCGGTCAATACTCTCGACAGCGAACAGATCAAGGCACTGCTCCGGGAGGCTAACGCCAGACGCAAGCCCTATTTTATGAAATGAAGATTGCTTTCAAACCCCGCCGGAAAGGACGATTGGAGTGGTTGATCAGAGAGTTTATAACTCCAAAAATTGGAGGACTTGATACATGGCGAGCCTGTTAATTGCGGGGGTCGTAGTCGTCGCCCTGATCCTGATCGTGCTTCTCCTTCCGCGCATCAGGGACCGGATTGCTCAGCACAGGCAGGAACAGGATAAGTCCACGCCGCTTTATCAATGCAAGCTTGCGAAAAAGGGTGGCCAGCCAGGCTCAGCCGGTTCTGATGACGTCTATGACTGCGTCAAGGTCGGTAGTGCGCCTGAGGACGAGACCCCGAGGCAGTAGGATCGGAATCTACTGGAGTTTCACCCAAATCCTTTTGAGATGGCAGTCTCTATAATGGTCGCTATAGTTGATCGGAGGATTGGCCGAAATGAAGAAGATGCTAGTTTTGTTGATTATGATGGCCTTCATAGTTCCATCGTCAGCTCTATCCGACTACCAGAGGGGGGTGCTTGACGGCCTCAACCGGGGCTGGTCAATGGCCCGGATGTACGACCAGGCTGTAGCGGGCAGTCCGGCAGAGTTCAACCAGGCGGTTGCGGGCTACAACGCCTGGATTGAGAGCATATTCGGAAAGAACGAGTCCTTGATGCTGAACCAGATCAGCCCGCAAGCCGTGGCCCAGACCTCTGCTGCATCTACTGCCAATCCCTACTTCATCAGCAAGACCTACAAACCCGTTCACGAGATTGATGCCAGCTGGAATCGAACCCAATTGGGGCTGCCCACTGCCGATGAATACGGGCTCATAAATGGAGTGCCGGCTGAGCTGTACTACTCCTGGGGGCCGGCACTGGGAGATTTCTAGGATTTTTTTAGGTCTTATGTGAGGCCGCAAATCCTTCCATTTATTTTCAGGACTGTGCTTCCTAATAACGGGGATTTTCGATTTCTTACGCCTTTTGTTAACTGCATTTCGGCCTGAAAGATTTTAAATAATTTAAGATCCAATAATCAGTGTGGGGTTGCGTCAGTGTATTTGACGTCCCGGGAGAAGATCATGACCTCGAACGAAGAGAGCAAAATGGACCCGTTCACGATCGGGACCTATGCCATCGAAGTGCTCGTGGTGGTGGCGGTGTTGTACGCCATGTGGGTGCTTCCGTCAATCCTGCTGCCCGTTAGCTAGAGCTGAGCGCATGAGGCGGAGTCCTCAGCCGGAATTGAGGCCTGTTCACCATATGCATCCGAATTGTTAGCGGCAGCCTCCAATCCGGTGCTCGAATCCTCTGGGCAAAATTTGATTTCTCATCCCTTGAGCCTCCATCCAGATTCCTTCTTGGACCACCTCTCCTATCACCGTCAGATCGCAGGCCGCCTCTGCTCTGGCGAGCTTTTCCGGATCTACGGTAAAGATCAGCTCGAAGTCGCCGCCAGCGGACAGAGCCATCTCCACTGCCTTTTCCCGGCCAACCATCTCTACGAGCCCCGCTGCCAGAGGAATGGTCTCCTCCCGAACCAAAAATCCGGCCCGGTTTACGCCGGCCAGATCGGAGAGCGAGAGGGCCAGGCCGTCGCTGTTGTCCATCATGGCTGTCACCGCCCCTGACTTGGCCAGGGCCCTTCCTTCCGCCATCCGGGGCTCAGGCTCCAGCAGCCTGGTTATTAATTCCGAATCCGAATATCCTTCTTTCCAGGCCCACAGGCCGCCTCCCGCCCCGCCCAGGGTGCCCGTGGTGCAGAGCAGGTCTCCAGGCCTTGCCCCCCGCCGCCTGAGTATCAGGTCCTTCTCCACAAAGCCCAGCGAGCAGCCGGTGATGGTCAGCTCCTGGTGCGAGTCCAGATCTCCGCCCAAAATCCTGGTTCCGTAGTAGCTGGCGCAGTCCGAGAATCCCGAGAAGAGCTCGTCGATGAAATAGAGGTCGGCCTCAGCGGACAGCCCTGCGGCCACCAGCACTCCGGCAGGCTCAGCGCCCATGGCTGCAACATCCGAGAGGTTCACGGCCACGCTCATCCATCCCATCTGCCAGGGGTTCATGATGTCCGGAAAATCCGATTCGCGGTGCAGCATATCTGTGCTGACCACCAGATAGCGGTCTCCCAGGTCCAGGCTCGCGCAATCGTCGTTCTCCACCCCGCCCAGGATCTCCATGATCCGCAAAATGAGTTCACGTTCGCTCTTTCCGCCGCACTCTGCCATGATTCTCACCTTTTCTCCCCGGTTTTTAGAGAAGCTCTTAATATCACGGATGCCTTAAATGAATCTGAGCCATGCTGGATTACAAGAGGCTGCTTCTCTATCTGATTGTGGCAACGGCGGTAACTGCAGCTGCTGCGCAGGGACATGTCCTGGTCTCTTCTCAGAACAGCATTCAGGAGGCTCTGGACTCCGTCCCGCCAGGTCAGGAGGTCGCAGTCGAGAGCGGAACCTATTCGGAAGACGCAATCATTTCCCAGGGAGTTGCCCTGAGGGGCCTGGACACCGGAGGCGGTTTTCCGGTTTTCACCGGATTCCTGACCATAGCTTCCGGTAACGTATCGCTGCGGGGCTTTGAATTTGAAGCTCCGGAAGCGTCGCCGGGAGGAACGGACTGCCGGATCAACGTCGCGGTCCCCTGCCAGATCTACCTCAATAATTTTGCCGGGTCCTGGCTGGTCTGCCCGAAGAGCGCCGGGTTCTGGAACGCAACCCAGCCCGTAACCTATCAGTTCGAGAGCCGGATCCAGCGCAGCAGGCTGGGAAACTACTGGGCGGATTACCAGGGGACGGACGAGAATCTCGACGGAATCGGAGACCAGCCCCTGGTCATCGCTCCTGGAATCGCCGATTACTATCCGCTAATACAGCCTGCAGATAGCTATCTCCTGCAGGGCTCAGTGGAGACGAAGATGGACAAGATCAACGCCCGTGTCAATGAACCCTTCACCATCCGGCTGCGGGCCAATCCCACCACCGGCTATCAGTGGTATGCTGATTACGATTATTACCTGCTGAGCCTGGAGGCCGAGGATTTCGAAAGGGGATCGTCTGCGGCTCTGGGAGCGTCCGGTACCTATGTTCTGGCCTTCAAGCCGCTTAGGCCCGGAAAGACTACAATCTCTCTCGTTTACCGCAGGCCGTGGGAGAATATTGTGGCCGATACCAGGACCTATCTAGTCGATATTGAGGCATCAAGCATTTGAGACGATGGAGCTTGTCGGTTTCCCCCTGCCAAATAGCGATCGCCCTGAAATGAAGGCCTGTCCGGGAACTTGAGCGGCGAAGGCCTGGTTGAGCAGGGTTTTGGTCTCGCTCTCTTTGCCACCAAAAAAATTTATACTTTGACTTTCAATTTATATTAAGCAGTTTTCTGCAGTCTCGGAAATGGCGGAATGATTCTGATTTCGTTTACGAGGGATTTGAGATGGATGGAATAATCGATTTTCTGGTCTGGCTGATCATAGGAGCGGTTGTCGGCTGGATCGCAGGAAAGGTCTGGGTAGGGCACGGATTCGGCCTGATCGGAAACATCGTAGTGGGCATAGTTGGCTCGTTCATCGGCGGCTATCTCTTCGGCTGGCTGTTCGGCACTGCCGGAATCGGCGGCTGGATCTCTGCCATTCTGGGTGCCATTGTGCTGCTGATCATAGCCGGAATGATCAAGAGATGACCAGGGGGCCCCACGCCGAGAAACTCAAATATACAGGGTCTGCCCTTTGCCGGGCCTATGCGCTTTGGAATTGTGGTCTCTGATCCCGATGACTGGACCGCTGCATCTCTTGGGTCTGCTTTGCGCCGCAGAGGGGCAAAGACCTTCTATCTCAATTTTTCCCGTCTTTCAGCCTGCCTTGACCGGAAGTTTTCTCTTGCCAGCAATGGCGTAAATCTGCTGGAGCTTGACGGCCTGATCGTCAGGGACCTGGGAAGGAGAGGGGCCCACGACGTGGCCTTCAGGTTTGAGGCCCTGCAGGCCCTGGAGGAATTGGGGATGCCGGTCTTCAATTCTTCCTCGGCCATTGCCAGGGCAGCCAATAAGTTTGCCACCTCTCTGGCCCTGACGCGCTCGGGAATTCCCACACCTCACACTACCATCGCTACCGATCCGGAGGAGGCCCTGCAAGCGCTCGACAATTACGGACGGGCGGTCTCAAAGCCCCTCTTCGGCTACAAGGGCCGGGACATCGAGCTTCTCACCTCCTCGGACCGCCAGAGGCTGGAGGAGATCATGCAGAGGCAGGGCCTGGTCTATCTGCAGGAGTTCGTCTCCTCTCCTCAGCCCAGGGATATCAGGGCTTTCGTGGTGGGGGAAAGGCTGATGGGCGCCATTTACAGGGTAGCTCCGCCCGGCCAGTGGATCAGCAACCTGGCCCGCGGTGGGACCGCCGCACCCTGCGAGGTCACGCCCGAGCTGGTAGATCTCTCCGTCCGGGCGGCCCGGGCAATCAGGGCTTCATACTGCGGAGTGGACCTGCTGGAGACCTCACAGGGGCTGAAGGTGATCGAGGTTAACGGCACGCCCTCCGGCAGAGGGCTCTTTGTCGCCATGGGTCTGGATGTGACCGATGCCATCGCCGGCCTGGTCCTGGAGTCGTGAGGGATCAAAATAGTTATCTACGTTGCGGCTTCACCCCTGTCCCATGTTCACGATACTCACCGGTGCACAGTTTGGGGATGAAGGCAAGGGCAAGATAATAGATCTCTTGGCGCAAAACTACGATTTGGTGGTGCGTTTCCAGGGTGGCGACAATGCTGGCCACACCGTGGTAGTGGGCGGCAAGAAATACAAGCTGCACCTGGTGCCAAGTGGCGCTCTCTACGAAAAAAGGCTGCTGGTCGGCCCCGGCGTGGTCCTCAATCCCAGAGTATTGTGGGGCGAGATTCAGTCTCTTGAATCAGAAGGCATTAAGCTGGATCTGGGAATCGATGCCAAGACCAGCATAATTATGCCCTATCACATCGAGCTGGACGCTCTGCGGGAGAAGGCCCGGACTGAGAAGATCGGAACCACCAACCGGGGCATAGGATTTGCCTATGTGGACAAATTCGCCCGCGAGGAGGTGCAGATGGAGGACCTGACCGATCGCACCCTGCTGGAGAAGAAGCTCGAGGAGATCGCTCCCGCCAAGGAGAAGGCCATTGCGGACATGGGAGGCGATCCGACCGTGGTTCGATATGCCCCCTTCATCGATGAGTATCTGGAGATAGGAAAGCGGTTGAAGGACCGGGTTACCGATGTCTCGCGGGAGATCAACATCGCCCTTTCCGAGGAACAGAGCGTTCTGGCCGAGGGAGCACAGGGGGCGTTCCTGGACGTGATCCACGGCACTCAGAAGTTCGTGACCTCAAGCTTCACTACCGCCGGAAGCGCCTGCGCCAACCTGGGAGTAGGTCCGGTCATGGTGGACAACGTGGTGGGCGTGATTAAAGCCTACATCACCAGGGTGGGCGAGGGTCCCATGCCAACAGAGCTGAAGGACGAGATAGGCGAAAGCATGAGGGAGAGGGGCGCGGAGTTCGGCACCACCACCGGACGGCCCAGAAGATGCGGGTGGTTCGATGCCGTCCTGGGTCTCAAGTCCATTTATCTGAACGGCTACACCGAGCTGGCCCTGACCAAACTCGATGTGCTGTCCGGTCTGGAAGAGATCAAGATCTGCGTGGGATACGATCTGGATGGAGAGAAGATCGGCTATCCTCCGGAGAGCACGGTCCAGCTGGCCAAATGCAAGCCCATCTATGAATCGATGCCCAGCTGGACCGAGGACATCACGACCGCCGAGATCTACGAAGATCTGCCCCAGAAGGCCCGCGATTACGTGGAGCGGCTGGAAGACCTGCTGGGAGTGGACATTTCAGCGGTCTCAGTGGGGCCGGGAAGAGAGCAGACCATCTTCCGGGATGAGGAAGAAGAGCTCTAGACGGCTCTGACTTTCCATTTTTCCCTGAGCGTTGGCGGGCTGCTGCCAGGCTATTGGGATTTGCAGCGAGTGAGCAAATTTTAGGTCTGCAGTCCTGGCGGCTGATGGCAAAGAGCCTCCTGGCCCTTTTTCCCTTCAGATCTATGCAAATCAGATCTACGCAGTCAGATCCATGCCATCAGATCTGTGCAATTAGGCTATGCGGGCTACGCTGCGATACTGCAGCTATTTTTCGCCAAGCGATTTCTGTTAAGCCTTCCAGCCGGGGCACCAGCCGGTGTGCCAGCGCCATATTCTGGCCAGGATGGAATCGGGCTTCCGCTCGGCATATCTCCTTAGGGGACAGGATTCGCAGGAACCTTTTTTTTCGGGCATTTATCCTCATTTACGTGCGTTGCATCTATAAGTTCTTAACCAACCTCAAAGTCGGGGAACTAAACATTCGAGCTTGATACTGGGATTGATGCTCCCATGGCATACGCTCTTTCCAGCTCTTCCGGGCGGTCCCGGATCTCGCCGCGCTCGTAAGCGGTGGCGAGCACATATCCTGCGAGATTCATTCCCAGATACTGAAAAGACATCTCGAACATCTGCATCAGCGGTCCGCAGCATGCGGGTCCCTCCTCTGACGGAACCACCAGCAGCCCCAATTTTCCCTGCAGGCCCCGGCTGGCGATGAACGGCCGCAGCCGGTCGATCAGGAGCTTCATCTTTGCCGTGGGCCCGTACCAGTAAACGGGGGTTGCAAATATTATCGCATCCGCTTTTGCCAGAGCCGGAAAAATGGCCTCCATCTCGTCGGCCAGGCCGCAGCTGAAGTCACCTCGTTTGCATTTGCGGCAGTCGATGCACGGCAAAATCCGGTGATCGTAAAGGTACAGCTTTTCTACCCTATGGCCTCTGCTCCTGGCACCATCCAGGGCCTTTTCCACCAGCAGGTCTGTGTTTCCATTCTTCCTCGGGCTTCCCACCAATGCCAGAACCTTCATAAAGAGCCTCTATTGATCCTTGCTTATTCCAACTGTTAATCCCACTGCTCTCCTCGCTGCTTATAGCTAACTCAAAGATTTCCTTCTGAGGCGTTTCATGGGGGCTGCATCGCTCTTCCTGAGCGAAGAGCACGTCCAGATTTCGCAGCCTGGCGATGCCGCCTGAATTGCATCATGCATCATGAAATAAGCTCTGTGCTATCCGGCTGAAAGCTCTGTATCAGCCTGCGCTTCTCATAACCCCTCGCTCTCGATCTCTGGAGAAGATCCGTTAAAAAAGGTGTAACCGGCAGTCAGGAAGCTGCCAGCTCTTTCAGCCTCTGTATCGATCCCATGGACATGGCCGATTCTCTGAGCTTCCTCTGTTCCAGGTGGCCGATAACCTCATAAAGCGAGGCCTTGAGGCGGTATATCTTTTTGGGGCGGCCTTTTCCGGCTCCCTTGATATCCTGCACCTCTACCCAGTCGTTCTCGCGCAGGATCTTCATGGCCCTGGAAACCTCCGGCTGCCGAAGCTGGGTTCCCCTTTCGATGTCTTTGCTGTACAGCTTTCCGGCACCGTTCATGAAGACTATCAGGGCCGCCTCCTGTCTCTTCAGCCCCAGATCCTGCATGGTGTCGATCAAGAGCTGTTCTCTATCCTCAAGCACCTTCACGTACTTCTCTTTCATTGCTACTGCCCCTAAATTTTTTGAATCGCATATACTTTCTATTATACTACTAATAGTTTTGCGTGGTCCGGCTCAACGATCAAGGTCGGCAAATCTTGATGGAGCGATTGGAATTCCTGAGGCTGGCAGCAGGCAAAGACTAAATGAGTGATGGCGGCGTTTTTCTCATGCCTGTGATTTGCAGGCCACAATTCGGGCAAAAGGCATGATCATCAGAATTATCGCCGTGGGAAAGTTGAGAGAGAGATACTGGCAGGAGGCGGCCGAGGATTATTCCCGCCGCCTGGCTCCCTACGCCCGCCTGGAGGTTTTGGAGGTGGCCGAGTCCAGGATTCCCGAAAGAGCATCGGATGCCGAAGAATCGAAAGCCGTGACAAAGGAGGGCCAGGCCATCCTGGAACGGCTCAAGCGGCATCACGGAGCGGTCGTGGCCCTGGACCGGCAGGGTAGATCCTGCGATTCCCTGGAGCTGGCGAGCTGGCTGCAGGGGCGGATGATCGAAGGGCAGAATGAGGTTGCCTGGATCATCGGCGGCCCTCTGGGACTCTCACGGCAGGTGCAGGAGCGGGCGGACCTCATCCTCTCATTTTCGAGCCTCACCTTCCCGCACCAGATGGCACGTCTGATCCTGCTGGAGCAGATCTACCGCTCATTTCGCATAATACACGGCCAGCCGTACCACAAATGAGGGCTTAGTCCGACCGCCGCCGGCCTCACTTCCAGTTGAGGCTGTTCCAGTGTTCGTACTCGTGCTCCCATTCCGGCCCGTGCATCTTCACCAGCCTCATAAAGTATTCCCGGCTCTCCTTCAGGGCAGCCCTCTGCTCCGGATAGTCGCGCCTGGATTTTACGTCCTCTGCCAGGGTGCGCCCCAGCTCGAAGGCCTCTTTCTCAGCCTTCTCCAGGGCCGCCGGGCCTGCGGAAACAGAGACTCCCGCCTCTCCGGTGACAAACGACCCGAAGTGCATTAGCAGGCCGTTCAGGTAGCCTGTCACCTCGCTATATGCTGGGCCTCCGGCCGAGGAGACCGAGCAGCAGTATTTGCCCGTCAGCAGCTGGCAGTGGATGGCGTCGGCCATGCGGTCAATTGCCGTTTTCATCTGGGCGGTCACGCTCCGGAAGTAGTTGGGTGATCCCCAAACCATTCCGTCTGCCTCAAGAATCTTCTCGTAGACCGCCTGGAAGTCGTCCTTGTGAACGCACTTGGCGGTCTTGAAGCATACCTGACAGGCGTTGCAGTACTCGATCTTCAGCCGGCAGAGATCGATTAGTTCGACTTCAGCTCCCGCCGACTTCGCGCCTTCGAGAGCAGCCTTTACCAGCCGCAGGGTGGTGCTCTGGGACCCCCTGGGACTCGCGCTAATGCCCAGTATCTTCATCTCAATGGCTCCTGTATCATCTTGAGAGTGCTCAATGGATTCCACTCTTAAATATTCAGTCCTGCTTTGAATCCTTCAGGTCACCGTAGCCTTCTTGAAGATCCACCTCGCCACCAGAAACATAACCAGCGCAAAGGCAGCCAGAGCGAGGAAGGAGATCACTATGTCCATGGTCGTGTAGCTGTAGTGATATCCGATGGCGTAGAAGTCGTCTCCTATGGCGAAGTAGCGCACCCCGTTCACCAGGTAGGTGAGCGGATTTAGCATCGACAGCAGCCTCACAAAATCCGGAAACGCCTCTATCGGGTACAGGGCGTTGCTGGCAAAGAAAAGGGGAAGCGTCAGAAGGGTGATCACTCCCTGCAGGCCCTCCGGGGTCTCCATGCTCATGGAGATGGCCGAGGACAGAAAGAGAAAGCCGATGGAGAAGACCCCGACGAAGATCAGGATGCCGGCGATGGCCAGGGCCGTTTCCATGATGGAATATCCCTGAAAGAACTTGACGCCTATCAGCAGCCCGAAGCTCATGATCACCAGCACCTGCAGTATCGATTTCGTGACCCCTGAGAGCCCGATGCCGATTATGATGCTGTTACGGGGGAGCGGACTGGCAAAGACCTCCCGCAAGAGCCCCCAGTTCTTATCGAACAGAAGCGATATTCCACCGAAGAGGCTGGTGAACAGGGTTGTCAGCGCGATCACGCCCGCTCCCAGGAAGGTCAGGTAGGAGACCGAGACCGCCCCTTCCGGCACGGGCAGGGCCGATCCGAAGCGGCTGAAGTTGCTGGACATGGCTGCACCGTAGAGGGCCAGCCACAGGGCCGGCTGCACCAGCGATGAGATCAGGAGGGCCCTGAACCGGAAGAATCTGAGCATATCGCGCCAGTAGATGGTTGCGAACTCCAGGGCCATGTTCACCTCCGGGCCACCATCTTACGGAACTTATCCGCTCCGGATTCCCGGATCTCCCTTCCGGTGAAGTGGACGAAGACGTCGTCCAAAGTGGGCTTCTTCAGGTTCACGCCGGTGATCTCTATTCCCTGGTCCTTGAGCCTGGCCATGATCAGGGGCAGACAGTGAGTACCGTCTCGGGAAATGGTGATGAGCAATCCTTTATCCAATCTCTTGACATCGTTTACGACGGGAAGCGTCTGCAGGAAGCGCAAGGCGCTCTCATCGTCTCCGGTCTCCAGGTAGATCATGTCCCTTCCCAGAGCGCTCTTCAGCCCTTCAGGCTCGCCTGAGGCGATTATCTTTCCCCGATCGATGATGTCTATCCAGTCGCTCACCTGATCGGCTTCGTCCATGTAGTGGGTGGTCAGGAATATGGTGGTGCCGGTCTCGTTCACCTTCTGGATGTACTCCCACATCCGGATGCGGGTCTGGGTGTCCAGGCCGATGGTGGGCTCGTCCAGAAACAAAACTCCCGGTCTGGTCATGAGGCCCCGTGCGATCTCCAGACGGCGTTTCATTCCGCCGCTCAGGTTTCTGGTGCGAACGTCCTTCTTGTCCTCCAGCTCCACCAGCTTGATCATCTCTTTGATCCTCTCGCGCCTCTTCTCTTTGGGCATGGAATAGAGCCGGCCGTGAAACTCCAGCGTCTCCCAGACGGTGAGGTCACGGTCCAGAGTCTCGTCCTGAAAGACTATGCCGATGGATCTTCTCACCTGTTCGGGCTGCGTTTTCAGGTCGTAGCCAGCGATCTTGACGCTTCCCTCCTGCAGGGGCAAAAGAGTGGTCAGGATGTTTATGACCGTGCTCTTTCCGGCACCATTGGGTCCCAGAAAGGAGAAGATCTCCCCCTTTTCCACATAAAAGCAGATATCGTCCACGGCCCTGAAGTCTCCATATTCATGTTTCAGGTGGTCCACTTCGATGATATTTCCCGCCATTTCTATTCTCTTGCCATTTCTAATCTCGTATTCGACCTGCAAGAATTTATAGCTGGGGGAAAATCGAGCGGCAAGGCCCAGGGGTTGTGAAGGCACTGCGGCTGCATTATGACGGCATTGTGACTGCTGTGGCTGCACCGTGGCTACATTGTGGCTGCATTTTGATGAACTCGATGGCTAGCTGAATGAATTCAAGGATAAGTATTATCTTCATTGCATAGTCAAAGATTAGTGATGGAGTGCTGGAAACTATGAGCAAGACGGAAGATGCATTGAATGAAGCGTTTGCCGGAGAGTCTCAGGCCAACCGGAAATACACTGCTTTCGCTCTTCAGGCGGACAAGGAGGGACTGGCGCAGGCAGCCAGGTTGTTCAGAGCAGCGGCCGAGGCGGAGTCGATCCACGCTGCCAACCATCTGCGAGCCCTGAAAGCCGTCAAGGATACCAAGGAGAACCTGCGTGAGGCCATTGCCGGCGAGACTCACGAGTTCAAGGAGATGTATCCCGAGATGATCAAAACCGCCAGGGCAGAGGGCGATCAGAATGCGGAGCGTACGCTGTCTTATGCCAATGCGGTCGAGGAATATCACGCCAAGCTGTATCACGAGATGCTGGAGAACCTTGGGAAGGCCGAGAGCTATCCCTATTACGTCTGCCCGGTCTGCGGCATGACTGTAGAGCGCGAGCCTCCAGAGAAGTGTCCGGTATGCGGCGTGAAGGGGTCCATGTTCAGGAAGATAGAATGAGATTAGCGATCTAATTCATTTTATTTCAAAAAATTATATAATTTTTCGGTCAGGCGGGCCTGCCGGCTCTGAAGCAATCCATCTCCTGGGCAGCGCTAGATGCCAGATGAAGCGGCCCGGGCTTAGTCTATATTTTATTTTGAGGAGGATGCATATCAAGAAGAGCCGACTGTGACGGTTAACTGACCAAAAGAAATATCCCTATCTCCAGCCCATGTCCAGCCCATGAGACGAGAATTGATTCTGGCTGCAACCTTATCCACGTTGATCATGTTTTCGACGGCTGCCTGGGCGGAGGAGGACAATGCCTCCCTGGAAACAGACCCTGTGCTCGCCGCCCTGAAGGATGTGGTTGTGAACTCCTCAAACATGACCTCCTATCGCTTCACCATCGACATGGATCAGACCATGAAGCTCACCAATCTGACCAATCAGACGGAAGCTCCTCAGATCATCCTGATCAAATCGTTCGGTTCAGGCAGCTTGAACCAGACTGAAAAGGCTCTGAAGATGGCCCTGGCCAGCGTTGTAACTCCTGTAGGCGATGATGAGAATGTAACTGCCATGGCGATTGAGGAGTACTTTATAAACGACACCGTTTATATGAAAATTGACGGCAACTGGACGAAATTGACTCTTAACCTGCCGGATGGCTGGTCTTCGCAGGACTCAGCGGCAGAGCAGATCGAGATGCTCAATCAGTCTCAGATCTCGCTTCTGGGAATTGAGACCGTTGAGGGCATAAGATGCTACAAGATAGGCATAGTTCAGGACATGGACGCCTTTTTAAAGCTGGCCTCGCAGCAGGGCGATCTCATGCTGGGGACCATTAACCTCAGTGAGCTTTATCAGAACGCCACCATGGACCTGATTTACTGGATCGACACAGACCAGAACCTGCTCCGGAAGATGGAGATGACTATGGATATGAGCCTCGACCTTGAGGACCTGGGAATTCCGGCAGAAGGTGCCGAAGACGTGCAGGTTAAGATGCTCCTCCATACTGTTTACTTGTACCGCGACATAAACGAGAACATTCAGATAGTGCTTCCCCCAGAGGCTGCAGCAGCTCAGCCGCTGGGGCTTGGCCTGTTAAACCAGACCGCAGAGGAGATGCCTCAAAACTCAACCGACGTCGACTTGAGTGCCTTTAATCAGAGTACAATCAATAACAGCCTCAGCGATCAGAGTATGAGCGCAATTAACCAGAGCATGAGCGCCTGAATTCCCGGGAAAGGCGCTTTCCTCTTTTTTTCCGGGCAGCTTTTGGCGGCGGTTCTTTTCTATTAGCGGCATCTCTTCATCAGTGTCCCAGATGTCCTCCGGACCCGGGCTCCAGGGGTTTTGCATCCTCATAGCCCTGCCGCTGGCCGGTGCCTGCCAGGCGCGTGAGCTTCTCCGGGTGATAGAGGAGACTTACAGCATTGAGCGCGTGCTCAGCGCTCCTCTGCTGCGCCAGCCAGGCCAGAGTCTTCTCGTCCTCAGTCTCATCCTCGTGCACAAAGACCTCCAGGATGTGCTTGTTGGTCATCAGCTGGGCGGCGATCAGGCCCGAAGAGGCCTCATGGGCGCACATCTTATCCTTGTCGGCCGGGCCCGGCATTCCCAGGGCCATGACCAGATCGCAGCCCTGCTCCTCCAGCAGTTTCTTGGCTGCTACCGGCAGGTCTTTTATGCCGGGAACGGTGTATCTGACGATCTCCGCCGAAGCCTCGCGCTTTATGGCAGAAATGGCCGCCTGTCCCATGTCATAGCGGGCAAAAGTGGTGTCGGCAATGCCGATTCTCTTCATGTTCTCCCATGCTGTGGCGGAATAGAGTTTAGGTTATCGGTCCGCCCGTGCCCGCAGACCTTCTCCATAATCTCCATAAGCTTCACTTGAGTCAGATCTCAGATAGATCGTCCAGGTAGTTGGCCAGAGACCGGTCGAACTCGGTCCTGACCTCAGGCCTTCCATCGACTATGGCCGCTTTTACTTCCATTACCCTGCCCATCTCGACCGTTCTCCAGACGATCTCTTTTTTCCCTCCGATGCAGTCGATCTGATAGTAGGGATAATCGAAGATCCCGAGCCTTGACTGAACCTGAGGTAGCCAGTAGGTGTGGACCAGGTCTTCGCAGCTCTCGAATCTCTCTCTTCTTTTCTTGGGAATGACGAAACTTCTTAATCCATGGCCGGTTTTAATCTCCACGGCGATCTCCCAATCGCTCTTCGTCCTGCGTGCGAATCTCCACCGGTACGGGTTGATGGTGGGAAGTGCAGAAAATCCCCGGTTCTCGGGCTTGCGGGCAAAGTAACTCTTCAGAACCACCCGAACTGCCAGATTGGCAAGAAAGATAGCGGCCACCAAAATGGAGGCTGTCCACATATCTATGAAGTTAATAATATTCAGGTTAATGGCCAGCAGCAGGGCGATGGCGGCCAGGGAATAGACTGCCAGGACGGGACTGGCGCCCACTTCCAGGTTCAGCTTGGACTGGTTCTTATTGAAGGGGAAGTGAAGATACACCGCTCCTGTGCCGGTGAAGTCCTCCAGCACATGCACAGATCCGGTGAGACACATCAGCAGCAGAAGCTTCGGGTCGGAAAAGCCCAGAAACAGATCCAGCAGAATGTAAATGATGGTTGAAAGCACGATCAAAAATATGAAAAGATGGGTTATGCCGTGGTGGCTCGCGAGGGGCAGTCTCCTTTCCAGGGGAGCGAGCAGGACGTCCACATCAGGGACTACCGCCATCAAGGTGCCAAATAACACGTAGATGTTGAGCGGCGTGCCGCTGGCCCAGTAGGAGATCAGATAGCCGCTCAGCAAGTGGGTGAGGATGTCCATCTTGTTATCTAAATCTGCGGTGAAGCTATAAATTCTTGGCTAATGACCCGGCTGCAGCGCTATCATGATTTTTAGCTATCTATTGGCTAAATTGGAATAAATTACGCCATTTTGGCCCATTTGAGGGCGAAAGGAGGCCTGGACTTCGAACCGACACCGTTAATTAGCAGGAATTATTTGTGTGGTGGTCCATGGCCCGGGCGGCCAATTCTACAATCTCCCATCCTTTCTCTTTTGCCGCCCCGGCCATTCCTCCTTTCCTTTCCGAAATCGCCTGTGCAAAAGGGCAGAGTAGTTATTTCATTCTGAGCACATTAAGGTGTCGCATGACTTCCAAGAGCGGCCAGTGAGAGCTGGCGTTTTTCTGAAGAATTGTCTTGGTTCTCTCTTGGGCGGGACGGCCTCGTACATTCTCGAGGCAGGATCATATCTGAAAATATTTAAATAAGTTTGGCGCGATAGTTCTTCGATGAGCAATCATTTGTTCGAGACGGTTGAGAAAATAGGATTACGGCTGGTTGAATGGCAATTGAAATGCAGGGAAGTGATCCGCTGAGTGCACAGGCCTTTGAAAGCGAGACTGAACATGGAGCCTGCTTAAAGTGAAGCCGGTTTACCTATCGAGCCCGGTGGGTGCCCTGGTTGAGGGAATCTACGAGGAGAACGTGACCTTCGCCCAGCTGAGGGAGCACGGCGACTTCGGCCTGGGGACCTTCAACGACCTTGACGGCGAGATGGTGATGCTGGATGGAGTCGTTTACCAGATCGATGCCTCAGGCCGGGTCAATGTGATCGGAGACGAGGCGGAAACTCCCTTTGCCTGTGTGACCTTCTTTTCGCCCATGACTCAGGAAGAAGTCGAGGGCGACATGGATTACCGGGCCTTCATCGATATGTTGCTGGGAATGCTCCCCTCGCCCAATATCTTCTACGCAATCAGGGTCCAGGGAAGATTTGCCCAGGTCAAAACTCGATCCGTTCCAAAGCAGGAAAACTACAAGCCTCTGGTTGAGGCCACCAGGAATCAGCCCACTTTTGAGTTTGGAGCCATCGATGGAACGGTGGCAGGCTATTTCACTCCCAGTTTCATGTCCTCGCTAAATGTTCCCGGGCTTCACCTGCATTTCCTGTCTTTTGACCTGCAGCACGGCGGTCACCTGCTGGAGTGTCGACCCTCTTGGATTCGGATCGGCATCCAGTTCATCGACCAGCTGGTGCTATCCCTTCCCATGACTCTCGATTATCTGACCCTGGACTTCAAACGCAACGCCGAGTCGGATCTGGATCGAGCCGAGCGGTAGTTTTGTGTTGGTTTCCGATCTTTTTACTTTCCGGCCGCCTGCCTCAACAGCCCCTCTATCGAGCCCTGGCCGTTGCATAGGGCCTCGTTGATGTCGTTTAGGGACAGCTCGCACTGCTGGGCCACCGCATAGAGCTTCTTTGAGGAGGCTTTTGCCCGGAACTGTTCCAGGTTGGTGGCCGAGAAGGAAGCAGTATTCTCCCCGTCGTGCTCGGCAGCGACGACTCCTACTTCCGAGAGATAGAAGGCCGATGTTCTGGCCGCGTCTGCCATTTGTCGCTCTACTGCGGCTTCGCCCACACTCCTGAGATGCCCCACCGACTCGAAGGCTATCTTCTCCTGTCCCTCCTCTGCGGTCCGGATGCCGGTGTTGCCGAAGAATTTGAGTATATCCAGGACCGGCGCTTCCAGCCCTTCCCTGGTGGCGACCAGGCCGACATAGTCCAGGTTCTGAAATACCTTCAGGGTGAAGTCCTCGTCCTTGCGGTTGAGGGCCAGCGTGCCCACCTTGAAGAAGTGGCCGGAGATATGATTCAGAACCAGGGCCTTTTCCGCATTGTTGATGCGGTTTTCCTCCAGGATCTCCTCCGTTCGCAGGCTTATGGCTCGCAGCCCGTACCCCAGAGTCTCGTAGTCGTACTTTCCCCAGGAGCCCAGCACGATATCTATGATCGGCTGCACTGGATCGTTGTTGAAGGGCGCTGCCCGGCTGTGCAGCGAAATGATGTGCTGCTTATCTATCCTCTCGGAGAGGCGGTCGATGATGGAGAAGGGCTGAAGCAGGCTGAAGGTGTTCCAGATGAAGACGATCAGCGACAGGAAGGCGAAGATGCCCAGATAATAGGATATGGCTATGTGAATCTCGAGGCCGGCCACACTTATGTCGTCCATCAGCTTTAGAATTCCGAGGCCGTAGACCATGGCCACTATGTATATGATCATCACCACCCACGGGTCGGGGGTTCTCATGAACAGGTCTATCACCCTGGCCGAATAGGACGAAGCGGCTAGCTGAACCGCGATCAGGCTGAGCGTTACCACAATGGCGAAGATTCCGGCTTCGCTGTTGACCAGGGTGTTGAGCAGGTAGCGGGCTGTGGTGGGATCGGTGTGCAGAAGCCCGAAGTAGGTGAAGATCAGGTGGGTTGCGGCAAAGACCGCCGCCATTAAAATGGCATAGACCAGGATCGAGATCCAGGTCCGTCTCTGCGAGTTGCTCAGAACATCTTCCAGCTGCACCACGAATGCCATTCTCTTGAGACGTATAAGCCTGTCGAAAGGTTTTTCGACAACTGTCCTACCTAGGGGCTCGATCGGGCGGCTTCAAGCTTCAATCTTGCAGCGTCAAATCTGCTTCTTGAGCTTGAGGCTCTCGTACCTCCAATCAACCTCTTCCAGCTCCTGAAGCGACTTCACCACCGCGTCAACCAGAGCCGCCTTCATCATCTCACCCTTCTCCCGGCTGCCCTTTGATGGGTCTCCGGTGGCACCAGTATCGGTTAGCTCGGAAAAGAGCCACTTTATGTCCAGATGAGGCGGCAGGTCAGGCACCACGCCCTTGGCCGCACTCATGTCCACCAGATCCGGGAAGAGGGCCAGGGCAATGGACGTCTCGCCCTCTCCGGCGTGACCGAGTCCATCCCAGACCTCGAAGGTGTCTTTGGGCAGCAGGTTCCCGGCGGAGACCCACCAGGCGTCAAGCGAGACCACTCTGGCGTCAGCATGCTGGGCCTTGAACTCTCTGGCGGCAATCTCGATTGGAGCTATGTTGCCGTCGTGGCCGTTGATGATCACGATCTTCTTGATCCCCCAGCGGTAGGTGCTCTCCAGGATGTCTCTCACCACCTGGATCAGGTGTTCGGACCTGAGCGAGATGGAGAACGGGCGGTGCTGGTAGTGCTCGCTCATGCCGTAGTAGAGCGGCGGAAGAACCAGCATATTCTCCATCCGTGAGGCGATCTCTTCGGCAAGCGCCTGGGAGACGAAAGTGTCGGTTGAAAAGGGCAGGTGAAAGCCGTGGTTTTCCGTTGAGCCAATGGCCACGATGGCCTTATCGAACTTGGCTTGGTCATAAGCCTTGCCGTTCATCTCGGCGGCGATGATTTTTCTCTTCTGCTGTTGTGTCATCTCAATGCTCCTCGCAAGATCGGTATGTATTGCAATCAAGTTATCGATTTTGCCGACCGGAATATTAAGAATTTTCTGGTAAGTACTCATTTGCCGCTCTGCGATCTCCATTCATCTGCCACAAGGGAAAATGGCATTGACTAATGCTCAAAATGCAGGTGTATCTGCGTCTTTCCGTCTTTGGTGGAGAACGATATTCTGTCGGCATACCTGCCCATCATGAACGCCGCCATGGCGAGATACGCATCATCTGCATCTTCGAGAGATTCGATGCAAGGCATGGCAGAGGGTATATTGAAGGGCTTTCCGTCATAGACCGCCCGGGCGTCCAGGTTGAACTCATCGAACTGAACGCTCACAGCGATATTCTTATCCCGCAGATCCAGGAATGGTGCCGCCTCCAGCAGCTCGTTTAGGGCGGCTATTACGTTCATTATTACCTCTCTTCTAGCCCCCCAGGCCGAGCCCTGTCTCTCCATGATCTGGAAGATCTTATCTGAGGTATCTGCCTCGGTGTCGATCTGGAAATCTATCTTCTGGCTTATTCCCAGGCGGAAAAAGACGTTGAGGACTACCGCACAGATGGTGGCCATGGCCAGAGATGATGAAAAGAAGGTCGCCACCACCGGGTCCAGGCCGCTGTAAAGCTCCGGCACAGAGTCGAAGCTCAACCCGAATATGATGGACAGTCCCACCACGAAGGTCTTTCTGGCATCGATCATGCGTGACATTATGATCTGAATTCCGGCCATGATCATGAAGCAGATCGCAAAGATCAGTGAGGCGCCCATCACCGGCGTGGGCATTATTGCAAAGATGGCCGCAAGCTTCGGAAAGAAGGCCATCAGCATCAGAATGCCGCCGGCCGCGTAGCCGATGCGCCTGCTGGTGGCTCCTGTGGCAATGGATAGGCCGATGTTGCTCGAAGAGACCGACTGTCCCAGGGCTCCCAGCAGGCCGGAGGCGATATTGCCGGCTCCACAGGCCAGCATTCCCCGGCTGATGGACCCCATCTCAATTCGCTTCCATTCGGCGTCATTGATCTTCTGGCAGGTGGTCAGATCGCCCATGGTCTTCAGTGCCGAGGAGAGGGCAGCCACCATGAACGGCACCAGCAAAGCAGCGCTGAAGGTCATGCCGAAACGGCCCATCTCCGGAAGCTGAAACACGGGCGAGTCCAGGATCAGCCTGATGTGGTCTATGGTCAGGATGCCGGCGGCAAGGGATATGAGATAGCCTGCTGTCATGCCGATTAAGAGAGAGTAGAGCCTGAGGTTTCCCTTTCCCCAGACGTTGAAGCCTGCCGTCACTGCCAGGGTGGCCAGAGCCACCAGGAAGGGTAGGAGCTGGGGCTCCAGGTGAGTGCTGTCAATTCCGAAAAACTTTGGAACGGCAATGGGAATGACTTCCACCCCCACCATCAGCACCACCGTTCCCGTCACCTCGGGAGGGAAGTACTTGCGCAGTCTTCCTACCACCTGGGAGAATAGCGCCTCAAAAATGCCGGCTGCAGCGGTCATGCCGAAGATCAGAGCCAGGCCGCCTGCTTTTCCGGCCAGGAGCGATGCCGGCACGAAGGCCGGACCGTTTACCAGCGGACACAGATAGCCTGAACCGATCGGTCCTTTATTTATCCCCTGTAGAATGGTGCCGAAGCCGGTGGCCAACATGGCCATGCAGATCAGGTTCTCTGCGTCCTCAGGAGAGCCGCCGATCTCGCTCACTATGACCACCGGAAAGATGAAGGCGATGGATAAAATGAAGATGTGCTGAAAGCCCAGAAGCAATGTAGTTGCCAGAGGAGGATCGTCGTCCACGCCATAGATGATATTGGTGGGTTTCTTGGCCATTTTACCTCTGAGTCTCGATATTTCGGAGTTCATGGATTCTATCAATTTATCCCTTTCGGCCTCCTCATGGTCCTTTTTGGGATTTCATTCTGATAAAGAATAAGGATCTAAAAAACTGACCTAAAATAGCCTTTTCGTGCTTACCGGGCATAGCGCTTATGAACTGTTGCCCTCCGATCCTTTTTTCCCAAGTTGGGTTTGAAATTGCGTCGCTTTCGCTTTTCCATTCACTTCGCTTTGACCACAATGGCCGTCATATCGTCCGATTGTTCTAGACCCCGGCTGAACGACGATATGTCCGCTAGGACCCGGTCAAGTATCTGCTGGGCGGTCAGATCCCTGGAAGCTCTGATGGAGGCGGTCAGCCTATCCAGGCCGAAGAGCTGCTGATTGTGGTCCATGGCCTCCACCAGGCCATCCGTATACAGGACCAGGACGTCTCCCGGATGAAGTTCGACCTCCCTCTCCTCATACTCCATATCATCAATCATTCCCAGAGCCACTCCTGTTACCTGCAGGGCCTCGAATTTTCCCTCACCAGCCCTGAAGAGCTGGGGCGGATTGTGGCCGGCATTGGCATAAGCAAGCCTTCGAGAGACGGGATCTAAAACGCCGAAGAACAGGGTCACGAACATGCCCGAGTTTCGGGAGCCGGAATCTCCAGCAATCACATTGTTGGCCTCTCTGAGGGATTCAGATTCTGCTTTGCCGGAGGAGGCAGCCGCCCGCATGATGGTTCTGGAGTAGGCCATGAATAGGGCAGCAGAGATGCTCTTTCCCGATACGTCTGCGATCACGAAACCCATGCCGTCGTCCCTATCGATGAAATCGTAGAAGTCTCCACCCACCTCTTTGGCCGGAATGGATGTGGCGGCTATATCGAATCCGTCCAGCAGGGGAATCCTCTCCGGAAGAAAGCTCTTCTGAATGTCGGAGGCAACCGAGAGTTCGGCCTGCTTTTTCTGCAGTTCCGTCTGGTAGACATCTCTCTCTTTTTTGGTCTCCCTCTCCAGTATCACGTTGGAAATGATATAGGCAAAGATCAGCATGCCTGCCCCATTGGCCAGGACCATGGGCCCAACGGCCTGTTTCACGACCTGCAAAGCCAGGGGATAGGGCCTGGATAGGGCCAGCGTCAAGCCCATGTGAAACAGCTCGAAGAGGACTGCAAAGACGACCGCAAATTTGACTCCCGGAAACTTGCCGGTCTTGAGGTGTACGAGGCCTCCGAGAATGCCGGCTAAGATCGCCGCTAAAGAGCAGGCAACGGCAGTAAAGCCGTCCTGCGAATAACGGAAGGCTCCTCCTATCAGCCCTGCACCTATGCCCACAATCGGGCCGCAGGCCAGGCCTCCGACCAGGGGCCCCAGGTCCCGCACACTTATGATCGCGCCGAAGACTTTGATGCCGATTAAGCTGCCGTAGATGGATACTGCGCCGAAGAATATTATGAGCACAGCCAGGTCTTTGTTGTTCGCCCGTCCGTCGAGGACCGCGGCAAAATACCTGCTCCTCGAGACCCATAAAGAGGCGACTATTATGACGCTCACTGCCTGAAGCAGCACCAGGGAATCAGAGATGAAAGCGCTATCCATTGGGGATCATCAAACTCCTAAAAAATTAACAAAAAGTCTTGCAGGAGCGGCAATTAACGCCGCCATATTTCCAATTGGAATATGCCGGCGTGCTGACAGGAAGCCTCCATTCAGTCTCACAATGGGGAAATGAGTTTCCTGCATATATCACTTATGCAAAGTGCCTTCCAGCATCTTCATGATGGCATCTTGAGAACTTTGCGTGATGCAGTTGCTTGATTGTCTTACAGCATTCAATAGCCGAAAGGCGAAAAAGGAAGACTGAAAATCAACCATATTGTGCCTTGAACTACGTGAATAAGAGCTTCTTTATGACAGATTATATCTATATTAAGAACCACAATAGATTATCATAAGGACGATCGTGAATTTCGCTGGAGGCCAAGACCATGAACAGATCGAAACTCTTCCGTCAGCTGCTTGAGCAGCCGGGTTTGACCCTTAGGCCCTGTGCCTATGATGCCCTCTCGGCCATCTTGATAGAGAAAGCCGGATTCAAATTGATGGGAACATCGGGTTATGCTATCTCCGCGTCCGCCATCGGGCAGCCGGACCTGGGATTGATCAGCTTTGGCGAACTCCTGGAGAGGGCCCGGCATATAATTGACAGCGTTTCGATACCGGTCGATGTAGATGGCGATACCGGATACGGAAACGCCCTGAACGCCTACTGGACCTTTAAAAACTACATCTGGATAGACGCAGCAGGCGTGAGAATCGAGGATCAGACCTGGCCCAAACGATGCGGTCATATGAGCGGAAAATCCATCATTTCTAAGGAAGATATGGTTCACAAGATCGGAGCCGCCATACGGGCCAGAGACGAGGAGAAGTCGGACCTGGTCATTGGAGCCAGAACCGATGCCCGGGCCATCGAGGGTTTCGAGAAGACCATCGAACGGTGTGCCGCCTATGCTGATGCAGGTGCCGATTACGTTTACGTGGAATGCCCGCAATCTCTGGATGAGGTAAAGCGGCTGGTCGATGAGATCCCGATACCGCTGGCGTTCAATCTGATTCCCGGAGGCCGGACTCCATCATTTTCCATTAGAGAGCTGCAGGATCTGGGCGTGAAGTACCTCTCGATTCCAATGGTCTGCTTATATCCGGCAGCGAAGGCCATGTCAAACTCTCTGCAGATGCTAAGAGAAGGAGACCTCACAGGGATTGGAGAAATCGGAGTCAGCTGGTCCGAGTTCAACGAATTGATAGGAATTCGAAAGTGGAGACAGCTGGAGGAGGAGTTCAGGTGATAGCTGGTTTTGCTGCTTTTTGTCCTCACTGGGCCTACTTGGCGATTAATGCCTTAGAGCATCATCATTTTTTTTGCCGATAGATCTACAGGTATCAATCTCTGCAGTTGTCAATACTTAATGCGCTACAAATAGCTTCCCACCATCACCGGTTCAACAGTTCCTGATGTGGATTTCAGTCCTCCCAGTTCGGCGATCTGGCGGCTCTGCAGCTTCTGCACAACATTCATGGCTGAGTTGGCCTCCTCCGCGCGATTGAGCGCCGAAAGAGACTGACTTTTGCCGATCCAGGCGCTTTCATTCTGAGGGTCCAGGCTCAGAGCCGAGTTGTAGGCGTTCAGGGCTCCTTCGTATCTGCCGGAGAAGAAGAGGGCATTGCCCATGTTGAGCCAGCCGTCCAGCAGGTATGGGTCGATCTCCACCGCGTTGGCGTACGATTCTGCCGCCTTTTCGTACGAACCCGCGAGATATAGCTCATTGGCCTGGTTCAGCCAGTATTCTGCGGTGTCGGCGGCGGGATACTGGGGACTGGCGAAGGTGACGGCAGACGTTCCGCCAACGAAAGTCCGGCCTCCGGGGCCAAGATAATAAGGTGCTGCTGCTCCGCAATAGCAGTCGTCGCTGTAAAGAAAGCAGAAGGCCTCCTTCATCCACTGGAACTGCTGTATTTCGGCTTCGGTAGGGTGCGGGGTGTAACACCCGCATCCCGAGCACGTGGCTCCGGCCGGAACAATGATTGCCGCAACTGCTGCCGCGATCAGCAGCAAAGACAGCTTCTCAGGTCTTCTCACCATCTAAAACCCCTCCTAACCTAAATCCAATGAAAGTTGAACGGCTGAATATATAAGTTCTACCAAAGACGCAGCGGATATCGAATCCCGGTGGGGGGTGCAGCGCTGTTTGGGTTGGGTATCTTGTGGTATCGAATCGGGGCGGATCCTGACGATATAAATAGGTTTAAATATTAATATCACCTTATTAGATATTTGAGTGAACAGAAATGAGATCTGGCAACATTTTTCCGTGCTTGGTGCTCGCAGCATGCCTGCTGACCGGAATCACAAGCGGTCAGGACTATCTCTCAGGGGGATACGTCAGCAGCTTCGACCGTTCCTCTATGATGGACCCGGGAATCGCCGGCATGGTGCGGTGGCTTGACGCACCGGTACCCAATTTTCCATGGTACAGCTCTTCAGATGCAGGTTTCATCAGGCAGGCAGTTCCTGCCACAACGTTCTCGCCCTACAGCGAGTATTATTCGACCGCAGCAGCGTCCTTTGCATCCGGAATAATCAGCGGGCCGGTCAAGTTCGATGTGGCGCAAGGCACGCCTGCCAGCGTGTACTACGGAGCAGGACAGGGCTTGCCCTATTCTCAATATCTATCTATAATGCCCTCCAGGACTAACGACCTCTGGATTCGTGGAGCCGAAAACTGGACCCAGTATTTGGTCTGCCCGGTCGGAACCACAATGCAGCTGGTCGCCAATGCTCCCGCGGGTGGAGCCGGAGGCTTCTACGAGACGGTTCAGACCGAGACCGTCAGCACCAATTACAAAACCTATCGGTTCTATCAGGGCTACAACTCCATGACCTACAGAGCAGGACAGATCGGAAGGCACATGCTCTACTTCGTGATAGGCAACCAGCCCAGCAATGTGGTAATTGTGGATGTATTTGCGCAAGGTCAGCTGGCCCAGACATCTGCGGTTCCGCTATCCGGATCCGCGGGCACTCAGCAGACGCCGGCCGTGGCCGCTGCGGCTTCCGGAGATACGCCCGTGACCATCAATTATCCCGGTCCAGGCAGCTATCAGGTTTACGTAGATGGCGCTTATGTGGGCTCCAGTGCAGGAGGAAGCTACACCTTCAAGGTCAAAGGCGGCATGTCTCATCTGATACGCGTCTGGGATGGCTTCTGGCCCTATGAGAGAGAAGTCTTTGTCGAGAGTGGTGTGCCCAAAATAATATACGTCGAGGCGGTTTGACTGGGTTTTCCGCTGCCAATTTTTCTTATTCCTGGAGACCATTCGTGATTGATCTTCAGTTTGGTCCATCAATGTCTCCTTGTTCCATTCTGCAAGCTGTGCTATCACGGGTAAGGTAATCTATTTATCTAGTAATATATAAATATTAAATTTATTTGTATCGTAATGGAAAGGTTTATGTTATTAATAGGCAATGAAGTAGTAGTGTTTGTGGTTGGATATAGAGGAACGTTCGAACTTTCGGGTCATCGGTGAGGAATTAGTTTGGATCTAAGCACGGCTTTGCTTTTAGCATTTCTTGCTCTTCTGCTATGCCTGTCAGGCTTCTTCTCAGCATCGGAGACCTCGCTGATGTCTCTTGGTAAAATTCGTCTCATTCAGATGATGGAGGAGAAGGTCCGGGGAGCCAATACGATAAATCGGCTAAAGCAGAATCCCAGTAAATTGCTGGGCACCATTCTTGTGGGCAATAATCTGGTTAATATTGCTGCATCATCTCTGGCTACAGTCCTGGCAATCGGCTACTTCGGAGATGCTGGTGCTGGCATAGCTACTGGAGTCATAACCGTTTTAGTGCTCATTTTCGGAGAGATCACTCCCAAAGCATTTGCTGCTCAGAATTCAGAAAAGGTATCTTTGCTCGTTGCATGGCCCGTCTCCATCTTGACCTACCTTTTGAGCCCGGTGGTATTCATCTTCACCTATATCTCCGGTTTCTTCATCCGGCTGCTGGGCGGCAAGAGCAGTTCTCTGGAGCCTACAATAACCGAGGAGGAGTTGAAGACCATCGTTAATCTGAGTGAGGTGGAGGGCGTCATCGAAGATCACGAGAAGGCCATCATCTGCAATGTCTTCGACTTCCGGGATCAGTTGATCAAGGATGTGATGATTCCGAGGACGGACATGGTAGCTATCAGCATAAACGCCACTTACGACGATGTAATCAATCTGGTTAAAACCGAGCAATACTCCCGCTATCCCGTATACAGCAGCAGGCTCGATAATATCGTCGGGATTCTCAATGTCAAAGAGCTGCTTTTCTACGGCAACGCCAAGGAGAACTTTGATATTAAAAAGTACATAAAAAAGCCCCACCACACCTTTGAGTACATGAAGATCTCAAAACTCTTCAGTGAGATGAAGAAGCGGAGAACGCATATGGCTATTGTACTCGACGAATACGGAGGCACAGCCGGGATTGTCACCATCGAGGACCTGCTGGAGGAGATTGTCGGAGACATAGCTGATGAGTATGACCTTCAGGCCGCGGAGATCGAAACTGTTCAGGAAGGAGAATATCTGGTCGATGGAAGCACCAGGATCGAGCAGTTAAACGAATCAATAGGCACTAAAATTGAGTCAGAGCATTATGATTCAATTGGCGGATTCATCATTGGATTGATTGGCAGACTGCCTCGGCAGGGTGAAGCTGTCGAGCATCAGAACATCAAGTTCTTAATAGAAATTATCGACAAAAACCGGGTTAAAAAGATACGGGTGCTGATGAGTGAGGCTTTATTGAAGCCTAAAATCAACTCTGCGCAGTAATATCTGCAGGTATGAAGATCGATGCATTTATACTGCAGATAATATCTCTGGATCTCCTCGCTAATATTAGACTGCCTCGGAATTGCCTTCAGCGTCCTGACGGAAAGGCAGTCTTGGAAAGCATTCCAGCGCACGCTGGAGGCGGATGAGACTTCGTGTGCAGTCCATTCCATCATTGATGTGCCAGGAGACAGCAACTCATGGCCAATCTCTGACCACGTCCGTCAGCCGTTCAGTTCAGTCCGCGCACGTCTCCCGCAGCTGTTCCGCACCAGCTATTACACCGGCAAAGAGCGTTGCAGATCTTCCATAAGCCACCGCTTTGGCATCTCTTTTCTCCTCAAGCACAGCTCTGTCGAGCCACCAGACCGCCTCCCAGTACCGGTCTCTGATCGTTGCCCATTGTTCTCTTGCCTTTTCGGTCGGGTTCTTCCCGAGGGCCTGGACCGCCTTCCACATCTCATTTTTGGCATCCGCCTGCAAATTGAAGACCAGGTTCTCAGGACCCTGGCTCAGAGTGAGGTTCACATAGGTGCCGGTCTGTCCCTCTGCCAGGGTTCCCCAAAACGGCATCCTGGGATTGCCGGTGCAGATCGAGACCACGTGTTCTTCAGGGACGGCAATGGCAGAATAGAGGGTGGCCACATCTGGCCGGAACCTGTTGATGGTGTTGGTGCTCCAGGGATCGTTATAGTGCCATTCGTTTCCATCCCACCAGTCGGTCGATGAAAGAACTGATACCGCTGTCGAATAATTCGTCTGCGGGTAGCTATCGACGATCATCTTCTCGGCGGTGATGTAGCGGTAATAGCTGGATGGATAGTACTCCAGCGGGTTCCAGATGTTCTGGGAGGGCTTCATCTCCGGGTTCAGGTAGAAGTTGGTCACGATCAGGTAATTGGTTTCGTTATGATCTCCTGGCCGCCTCACTGCATATCTTCCCCTGGTGGCTTCCAGGACCTCTGCATCGCCGCAGGAGTCAATCAACAGGTGGTTTAAGCCGAACATCCGGGTGGAGTTTATCAGGAACTCCTCGGCCTTGGGAACCGTGTCGCAGGTCATTCCCACGTAGGGCAGCTCCAGAAAGCCGGTGATCCCCGGGCCGCGATCTCCCGGTCCCTGCTGCGGCCCGGCTGCCATGATGTATATCAGATCCTCAACGTTACACACACAGTTGCTGCCGGTGCGGCCGGCTCCGCTGGGGATGATGCAGGAATGCCCGTTCTCAGGATAGAGCGCCAGGATCAGGGAATAGGAGTTCGAAGGAACCTGATAGTAGTCGAAGTTCACTCCGGCAATGGTGCTGTCATTCCCGGCGTCTCCGGGCACTGCAAACGCGGTGCAGTGATCGGGTGGCTGGGGGCCCTGCCGGCCTCCCCAGTAGAGCATCACTACCGGGTCCAGAGGAGAAAACCTGATGCCCTGGTCGTTCATGGAGTCCGACAGCCCCTGGAAGAAGGCGGAGAAGTCGAATTCAGTTAGCTCTTCTGAAATATACCGGTTGTATATCCTGCAGGTATCCTGGATCTCCTGCGAGGTGTTCACTGATAAAGCGCTTGCCAAGGCAGCATCGCGAACCAGTGATATGTACGAAGGTGCCTGAAGCCCGTACTGGTATCCCATCTCATAGGGACTTCCCTGGAGAACTACTATCGGCATAACTCCCGAAGGGGGAAGGTAGGACTCAGATAGTGGCGAGATTCCTGAATCGAGATTTCCTGAAACTTCATCGGCGTTGATGGTGCACGATGGTTCTGTAACAGTGCATCTCTTCACCGGTTCCCAGCAACTGCTGGTCGCTGTTCCCATAACGAGTGAGAAAGCGATAACACAAAGGGCAAATCGATGGCATTTGAATAAGGAAATACCGCCGTTATCCTCTATCATACACCGGAATGATTTATGGTAGAATAAATCTTTTTTGATTGATATTCTGGTTTCGATAGGTCGTTGAGATGATTGAGAGAAGTGGCCACCTATCGAAATTAAACCTTTCAAAATAAAAATGGTCGCTTCTATTCTATGCTGAACTATGCTGAAACGACAGTATTCAAGTTGTAGGGCTCGCCTTTCATCTTGCCCAGCCTGTACAGAGGATAGCTGCCGTCCCGTTCCTTATACGCAAAGAAATATCTCGGGTTTACAAAGGTCAGGTACCAGCTGTCGTATCCTCCGGTGATCTCGCAGTAGATGGTCTTGCACCCGACCTCCTTCCAGGTGCCGCTCCAGGCACCCTGAGCCTCCACGGTTCCGGCCTTGGCATCGGCATCGTAGGACTCGAAGCGCCAGGAAATGGGATGGAAATCTCCCACTGTTATCCCTTGGACCTCCGCCACATCCCAGTAGGTGGTTCCCTTGAGATACTCGATTGCTTCTCCGGTTGTGGCCAGCAGCATTGTTAGCAGCAATAGCCCGGCAAATCCGAATTTAAGAGCCATTTGAAATTTCTCTGCCATCTTTTTCCCTCAGTCAGTAAGGCTCTCCCACCGCTTTTCCCAGCCTGTACAGCGGATAGTAATCATCCTGTTTCTTGTAGGCGACGAAGTACTTGGGATTAATAAAAGTCATGTACCAGCTGTCATCTCCCCGGTAGGTCATCTCGCAGTAGATGGTGTTGCACTCGATCTCCTTCCAGGTTCCGGACCACATGATGTATGCTTTATTAATTGGCACCCCCTTAACCGTTCCTGCATTGGCGTTCTGGTCGTAGGACTCAAAGATCCAGTAGTAGTAGTCGTCAAAGGAGATGAACGGGCCTGGGCCAAAGGGCACGTCGAACGATCCTATGGTGATGCCGTTGATCTCTGCAATGTTCCACTCCGTGGTCCCCCGGAGGTATTCGATTGAAAGGCCTGTTGTGGTCAAAGCAATAGCCGCCAGCAGCAAGCCAGCCAGCCTGAATTTCGATGCCATTTTCATCCTTCCTAACTGTTAGAGCCGCCTGTACAGCTTATGTGCTTTCTCTATGGTTGCTATCTCCAGGATCTTGATCATCTTGTCATCTTCGCAGATCTGGTAAAAAATGGTGAATGACCGCCCGATATGCAATCGATAGAGGCTGTAATCCATTTGCAAAAGCTCCTTGTCTCCTCCTTGATCAGGAAATGGATCCTCAGCCAGAGCGTGGCATTTTTCCTTGATGAGCCGCTGGCTCTTTTCCGGAAGATCCTGGAGATATTTCAGAGCCTTTTTATCGATCACCACCTTGTGGCTCAAGGTGGCAGCTCCACAAAGTCACCTTCATCTGCAATCTTCATGAGGTGCTCGACTAGTCGAGCCTTCCTTTCGCGTTCTATCATCTCGGCGAGGAGCTGGCTAAAGGTCTCTCCCGGCCTCCTGAGATCGGACAGCTCGGCCCATACCGCCTCGGTCACAGCTACACGCTTTGACGCAATCATGGTGATATTGTAAAGCTTGTAAAGAAATATAATTTGCGGCCCTGAGAGGTTTACCTGCAAACGCTCCAGGCGACAATTCCGTTTCCACCCACGGGCAAATGAAATTGCGTTTTTCTCAGCCAGTGTACCCCAAAGCCCGCAGGCAACAACCGTTAAGTATCAAAAATGATTTCAAGAGATATGATGCTCCATGTCGATAGAAGAAAACAAGGCGGTCGTTCGCAGGTTCATCGAGGCCTACAACGGACGAAATCTGGACCAATTCGACGATTTGGTGTCGGCGGATTACCTTGACCATGCCCATCAGCAGCAAGGTCTGGAAAGCTTTAAGCGGCTCTTTGAGCTGGCCTTCAAGGCCTTCCCCGACTGGCATGAAGAAATAGAAGATATCGTGGCTGAGGGAGACCGGGTCTGGGTCTTGGTCAAAGCCACCGGGACCCATACGGCAGAATGGGATCTCTTTGGGGTCAGGCTGCCCCCCTCCGGAAAGAAGGTGACGATGATGATGGTCTTCATCTGGCGCATAGCCGGCGGGAAACTCGCAGAGGGCTGGGAGGTCGACGATCAGCTGGATATCTTCAAGAAATTGGGCGCAATCGAATACACGGAACGGGGAAGAAAGCTCTTTCCGGAAGATGCCGGGTGAGGGGATTCAGCTGCCCTTTGGCGGCTGTGAAGCCACCTTGGCTATCCGTAGCAGTGCACTTGTGCCCACACGCGGTAATTCTAATGAGTGACACGAACCTATAAATTAAGAGAGACTTCCTTGGGACTATGGTTAAAATATTTATAGGCTGGTCAGGGAAGAAAAGCAAAGGCGTAGCTAGAGCTTTGCGAGAGTGGATTCCCACTATAATTCAGTCAGCAAAACCATGGATGTCAGAGATTGATCTCGATCCTGGAGCTAGATGGAATCAAGACATCCAAGATGAAGTAGAAAACGCTAAATTGGGTGTATTATGTCTCACGCCGGATAATTTGAGCTCTACTTGGATGCACTTTGAAGCTGGAATGTTAGCCAATAGTCTGAAAGATCGGAATTATGTTTGCCCATATCTCTTAGGCATCGAACCTTCTGACATTCAAGGTCCGTTATCTCAATTTCAGGCAAAGAGAGCGGAAAAGGATGGCACTAAAGAATTATTGTATTTGATCAATAAAATAGCAGATAATTCTATTGATGAATCACGTATTGACCAACTCTTCGGTCTACTATGGGTAGGTCTTGAATCCAAGCTCAACGGTATCCTCTTGGGACCATCAGATGATGTTGTTCCTCCGAGAGATAGCACAGATATTCTCAGGGAGTTGCTGGAATTGACTCGTCAGCAATCGAGAATGATTTCTGATATTACAGTTTATAAAAAAGATGAACGTTTAAAATTGAAAGCTGACATAATTATCAAAGCTTTAAAAGAGGGAGTATTCGAGGACAATTATATGGCATCTATTACAGGATACAATTCTGAGAAAAGTGAGATGAAGCCCACATCCCGCAGGTAGCCCTTCGACCATGAAACATTTTTATCCTGAAATGCTTTTCTAAAACCGAAAGGGAATAGGAAGGGGGGCATGGGATGAAGGTATCGACGTTATCGCTAGATCACTTAGGGTTAGTAGCTGGGATCTTCGATGAGTTAGGCATTTCAAAAGTCATCGATGAGGCAATGCCCAAAACCCGCAACTGCAAACTT
>JABLXE010000011.1 GCA_013178225.1 Methanotrichaceae archaeon | reverse complement strand
AGTTCGCCAAGACCAGCGTCAGACAGGAAAAAACTCCCATCTCCACACTATGACTGTGCCGCAAACTGGAACTCGGCCCATCATCAAATCAGGGTCGCAGCCTTTTGTTTCGCGGCGCCTTTTCGGCCCCAATATGTAATCCTTTTTCCTATTTAAGCATTCCCCTTCAGCAGGAGAATGCCGGAATCACACATCGGCCTTGTTATGTTTGGATTATTGCTATTTATATCTTTTGGCCTGCGCAGGCCATCTCATGGCCCGTTGCGCAGAGATATCGCAACATCCAGCGGCCTTTCAATACACATATCCCCAATCCCTGTCTCTGGACAACGAGAGAGATTCTCATTTGCCCGAAACCAGCAGCATGAGACCGTGCATAGTTCCCCTTTCGAGGAGGCCGAACCCATCCAACAACCTACGCCTATATAACCTTTTTGAGCCCGCACTGTCAAACCAGGACCTCACAATCACCTCATCATAGCCCCACGGAAATTCAGAAACCAATCGCATGTATCGTTGAGTATTAATATCATCGCGCTCTACCAAATGCGAATTACAGTTTCTACTGCAGGAGGTTTTTATGGGCTATACTTTAACCGAAAAGATCCTGAGAGCACATCTCGTAGACGGAACCTACGAACCAGGCTCCGAGATCGGAATCAGAATAGATCAAACTCTGACGCAGGATGCCACCGGAACCATGGCCTATCTGCAATTCGAGTCCATGGATCTCTCCCGGATCGCGACCGAGCTTTCGGTCAGCTACATAGATCACAACACCATCCAGGTGGGCTTCGAGAATGCAGACGACCATGCCTACCTCCAGTCCATCGCCGAAAAGTATGGAATCTACTTCTCCCGGCCGGGAAACGGCATCTGTCACCAGGTGCACCTGGAACGCTTTGCGCGACCCGGAAAGACACTTCTGGGCTCAGACAGCCATACCCCGACTGCCGGAGGGTTGAGCTCAATTGCCATCGGCGCTGGCGGACTGGACGTGGCTGTAGCTATGGGAGGCGGGGCTTACTACCTCACCTGCCCGCGGGTAATCAACGTACATCTAATCGGAAAATTGCAGCCCTGGGTCACAGCCAAAGATGTGATTCTCAAGGTTCTGCAGACGCTCTCCACCAAGGGGAACGTGGGATACGTGTGCGAATACACGGGCGAGGGCATCGCCAATATGACCGTTCCCGAGAGGGCCACCATCACCAACATGGGCGCGGAGACCGGCGTCACTACATCCATATTCCCTAGCGATCTGCAGACCAAGCGGTTCCTGGAGGCCCAGGAGAGAGGGGATCAATGGATACCGCTGGCAGCCGACCAGGACGCAGAATACGATCGAACCCTTGAGATTGACCTCTCTCACGTCGAACCCCTGGCAGCCGCGCCGCACAGCCCCGGAAACGTGAAGGCAGTCTCTGAACTCAACCTCCCGGTGGACCAGGTGCTGATCGGCTCCTGCACCAACTCCTCTTATGTCGACCTCATGACAGTGGCCGAGATGGTCAAGGGCGAGCACCTGCCAGCAGGCATGAGCCTTGGGATAGCGCCGGGCTCAAGACAGGTTTTGAACACCATCGCCAAAAACGGCGCGCTGTCCACCATGATATCCTTCGGGGCCAGAATACTGGAATCGGCCTGCGGGTTTTGCATCGGAAACAGCCTCTCCCCGCGCACTGATTCGGTCTCTGTGCGCACCAGCAACCGCAACTTCAAGGGAAGATCGGGAACCGCAAGCGCCAATGTCTATCTGACCAGCCCGGCGGTGGCCGCCGCCGCTGCCCTGACCGGCAGGCTGACAGACCCCCGCTCACTGGATATCGTTTATCCAAAGATAGAGATGCCGGACCGGTTCGAGATAGACGACAGCATGATAATTCCGCCCCTGCCGCTAGGTGAGCGGGCCCAAATAGAGATCATGCGCGGCCCCAATATCGGCCAGCCGCCGACCAATGCTCCCCTGCCCGAGGACATAATCGGTGTCGTGACCATCAAGGTTGGAGACTACGTGACCACCGACCACATCATGCCTGCCGGCTCCCGCCTCAAGTACCGGTCTAACGTGCCCAAGTACTCAGAATTCGTCTTCGAGCCCCTTGACAGCGACTTTCCCGCCAGAGCCATCCAGCTCAGAGACCGGGGCGCTCACAACGTCATCGTGGCCGGCGTGAGCTACGGACAGGGCTCATCCAGAGAACATGCCGCGCTCTGCCCGATGTACCTGGGAGTCAAGGCCGTCATCGCCAAGTCCATCGAGAGAATCCATGCCGCTAACCTGGTGAACTTCGGCATCCTGCCCCTGAGCTTCGATTGTGAAGCCGATTACAGCTCCCTTGAGCAGGGAGAAAAAATCGTCATACCCGGATTACGCCAGGCTCTATCCAGCGGACAGGAGGAAGTGAAAGCAGTCCTGCAGGGAAAGGAGATCCTACTGAAGATGAATCTCAGCGACCGCCAGAGAAAGATCATCCTGGCAGGCGGGCTTCTGCCCTACACCGTTAAGGCAAGAAAGGAAAAGTAGATCTGCATAATTTTCTGCAGATTTCCCAATTTTTTTAGCTTGTGAATTTTAGCTTGTGAATAAGGCAGTTATTCCCTGCGAGATTATCTGGCCCTTGGCATCATCGGCCGGGACGCCGGTGGCCTTGGTGAAAGAGAATGTGGTATCCGCAGGCGTGTATTTCCAGCCCAGGCTGGGCTCAAATCTGAAGGCGACGGTGCGTTTCAGGCTGGCGCTGTTAAGCTCGGTGGCCGTCATGCCGCTAATCCCAGGAACGCTGGAGTTGAAGGTTGAGCTTGCTACCGTAATTCGCCGGTCGAATCTGTCCGGGAAGCTATTCAGCCAGATGTCCATATTGGTGGTGAGGCTCTTTCCGGCCGTAGCATTGGAATTTCCAGCAACATAGGTGTTCCAGTACTTCTGGACGTCAGGCTCAAAAGTCCGTGAATTAGGTTCGTTGAAGAACGCCAGCTGGCTGGTGCTGTATCCCTCACCGGTGAAGATGGTCTGGCCTGCGGCCAACCCCAGCAGGCTAATCAAAGCTAATAAAGCCACAATGTAGCGCATATCAATTCATCCCATAAATATCGGGTAGATTATCCCCTGCTGCCCATCTGTCCCAACCTATTTATGCCTTATCGATGAGGAAGATGAGCATGCCGGATTGCTTTGAGATTCTGCACAAAGACCTGGGCGGAAGAATTGGAAAGCTGGTAACACCTCACGGAACCATAGAAACACCGGCCTTGATGCCTGTCGTCAATCCCCATTTAAAGCTCATTACACCTCCCGAGCTGGCCGACATGGGAGCCAGCATCATAATCACAAATAGCTACATAATTCACCAGGACCCCGAGCTGAACGCCCGAGCCCGAGAAGTTGGGCTGCACGAGCTGCTGGATTTCAGGGGACCGATCATGACCGACTCCGGAGCCTTTCAGCTCTCTGTGTACGGCGATATCGAAGTTCTGCCACTGGAGATACTGGAATTTCAGTACACAATCAGATCGGATATATGCGTGCCTCTGGACATACCCACTCCACCAGACGTCTCCCGGGAAAGGGCCGAATCAGAGCTAAAAGAGACGGAAAGACGGCTGGAAGAGGCAGCAGGAAATCGAGGAGAATCGCTTTTAGCAGGGCCGGTGCAGGGATCAACCCACCCCGACCTGAGAGAGAAGGCCGGCCGGTTTGTGAGGGATAAGGGATTCGACGTGTGCCCGGTGGGAGGAGTGGTGCCGCTGATGGAGGCCTACCGCTTCGACGACCTGGTAAAAGTAGTAACCAGCTCCAAAAGGGGGCTGGGCTCCGGCCTGCCGGTACATTTATTCGGAGCCGGACATCCAATGGTCTTTGCCCTGGCTGCAGCCATGGGCTGTGACCTCTTCGACTCTGCAGCCTATGCGCTTTACGCCCGTCAGGGCCGGTACCTGACCTCATCCGGCACCTGGAAGCTGGAGGAGATGAAATACCTGCCCTGCAGCTGCCGGGTATGTCAGGGACGGGACCCTCAGGATCTCCTCAAGAGCCCGGACAGGGTCAGGCTGCTGGCCATGCACAACCTCTATGTATCCTTGCAGGAGATCAATCTGGTCAAGCAACGTATCCGCGAGGGATCCTTATGGGACCTGCTGGAGATCAGGTGCCGTTCTCATCCCAGGATGCTGGACGGCCTGCGAAGACTGGCCTCTGAAAGCGCCTGGTTGGAGAGGCTGGATGCATCATCCAAATCGGCGTTCTTTTATCTGAGCCCGGAGTCGGCCAGCCGACCGGAGGTGGTCAGGTACTCTTCCCGCCTGGACAGATTCTCCCTGAAAGGAGAGGTTCTGGTCACGGATGATTTCAGCACGGACACTGAGGGCTTCGACCAGGTGATGTACTTCAAGCCGCCCTTCGGACCCTATCCCAAGGAGCTGGGAGAGACGTATCCCTTCAATCTCGAAACTCCCAAAGAACATGACTGCTCAGCCCTGGAGAAAGCGATGACGAATTTGCAGAAGCTGATTGCGGCCAATCCAAAGGCCAGGTTTAGCCTGAAATTGAGGTGCATTCCGAGATGACCAGGTACTTCGAGGTCCTGCGGCGCGACGGGCCGGCCAGGGTGGGAAGACTGCTGCTGGAGCGAACGGTGAGCACGCCCGATTTTCTCGCCCCGGAGGACTACATCTCGGCCGGAAGCATCTTCAGCTACGGAAGCGTTGAAGAGGCCCTGGCCGCGGGAGAGGCTTTGAAGGGGCAGCAGAAGCTGACCATATTACCCTACGTCCCGGCAGCGCTTCACTATCCGGCAATCATAACCCTTCCCGATATGGAAACGGACGGCCCCAAGGGGGTTGTGCTTCACCCCCTGTCTGAGGAGAGGCCTGAAGAGGCGGACGTCTACGTCATGGGTTCGGCAGGGGCGCTGAAAAATCCGCGCGATTTGGTAAAGGCCGTCATCGGCTGCAAGAACCGGACCAGGTCTGATTCAGCCCTCTATGCCCCGGCGCTGGCGACCCCCGCCAACCTGGCCCTGCTGATCTACCTGGGAATCGACCTGGTAGACAGGACCAGGGTCATAGCGGACGCCTATTTGGGGCGCTATCATACCCGTGACGGAGTCTGGGAAGTGGGAGCGCTTCCTGAGCTTCCCTGCCGCTGCCCGCACTGTCTGGCGCTCGACGACAGAATCGACCCGGAAAAGATTGCCGCTCACAACGTGCTCAAGCTGGAAGAGGAGCTGAGGATCGTCCGGCTGATGATTGAGTCCGGAACCCTGCGGGAATACGTTGAGCGGCAGGTGCGCGTGACCCCGGACCAGACCGCTGCCCTGCGGCTGCTGGACCAGGAGCACTGCTATCTGGAGGCCCGAACGCCGCAACACCGGTCAAGCGCTTTTTTGGCCAACACCGCCGAATCACTACAGCGGGTGGAGGTGACGCGCTTTGGACAGCGGGTGCTGGAGAGGTACAGGGCTCCGAATAGCGACGTCCTGCTGCTGCTGCCCTGCTCGGCTCGTAAGCCCTATTCCACCTCCCGCTCGCACCGGCTTTTTGCCGAGGCCATTGGGCAGCATCGACGATATCTGCACGAACTGATTCTCACCTCACCGCTGGCACTGGTTCCCAGAGAGCTGGAGGAGGTGTATCCGGCAGCCAGCTATGACGTTCCGGTGACTGGACGATGGGACCGGGAGGAGAGGGCCTGGCTGCTGGACTGCCTGGCAGCCTACCTGAAGAAGAACAAATATGCGAGGATCGTGGCCCACCTGGAAGGAGAGCTGGAGGACACAGTCAGATCGTCCGGCCTGGATGCGGCCTTTACCGGCGGCGGGACCCGCGAAGACTCTCTGGAAAAGCTGGCCAGGGCAGTGAGAGAAGCCTGCCGGGACGCGGTCAGGCTGAAGGAGGGAAGGCTCCAGCGCTACCGTGCTGTTGCCGACTTCTATTTCGGAGAAGGGGCGGGAGACGCCCTGCTCTCGAATGACGCTCATATCAAGGGACGGGAGCTTCAGAACGAAGACAAAAAGGCTCTGGCGATGATCACGCCCAACGGCACGATGGCCCTATCGATAGAGGGAGCCCGCAGGCTCGCGGACAGAGGCAGCTATATCGTGACCATCGGCGATTTCCTTCCCAGAGGATCGCTGCTGGCTCCGGGCGTGGTTGAGGCTGATCCTCAGATCCGGCCGGGAGACGAGGTGATAATTCAAGGACCGAGGGCCTTCGGGGTGGGCAGGGCCAAGATGAGCGGCTGGGAGATGGTGGAGTCGAGAAGGGGCGTGGCGGCGGATATCAGGAAGATAGTTGGCAAGGAATAGAATCCAGACGCTATTAAGACAATAAGGATCGGACCACATTTTATTATATTTTTCGTATGTGTTTAGCTTAGCCAAATCAGCATCAATAGGCCCCCTTTTGTGATATCTTGCATGGGCTGCTTCATTGAACCAATTTCAGGTGACTTCGGCGACAGATATTGTTTTTCCACATGCTGCAAGCTGTTGATTAGCATCCATTAATGGGTTAAAATCGCAGGCAGCGTGCACAGATTGCTGTAATTTAGTTAAGCCCTGTATCCAGATTTCCTTCATCCTCTAAGGATAAATACCTTTTACCTGTAATCCACTCCTCGTTTATATCCATCTGATGCAGACCGCCATTCTCAGGAGCGATTCGTCATTGGAAAAAGCTCCGGCTACTCGACTTCTGCGTTTAAGCTCTTTATTAATCCGTTCTATTCCGTTAGTGGTCCTGATCCTTATCCAATGCCTTCTTGGAAATGCTTTGTAGTTCCACAGATCGAATCTGAACCTCTCGATGGTTTCAGCGGCTTTTGAATAGCGCATATCTGCAAGCTTATTCGCCAATATCTGCATTTTGCCCTCGTCTTCAAGGGCTTCTTTCAATTCATAAGCCACTTTGGCCTTATCCTTCTTGGGAATATTCTTAAGCACTGCCCTCATGAAGTGAACGTTACACATCTGCCATGAAGCACCCAGAAATGATTTCTCGACCGCCTTCTGAATTCCTTTATGCCCATCGGATATAACCAACTTGACGCCTTTGAGTCCCCTGGCTTTCAGCTCATCGAATAGCCTTTCCCATGCAGGCTCGTCTTCATTATCTTCGACTTTGGCACCTAAGACCTCGCGATAACCGTTTTCATGAATGCCCGTGACTATAAGCAGTGCTTTGTTTTTATATCGGCCTTCTGATCTGATCTTGAAGTAACTGGCATCAACAAATAGGTAACTTATCTCAGATTCAATTGGTCTATTAAGGAACTCTTTGACCTTTTCATCCAGCTCTTTGGCGATTCGGGAAACCTCGGATGCAGAAATATTTTCCAATCCAAATTTGGATACGACTTCCTTGACTCTTCTTGTAGCTATTCCCTCAAGATATGCTTCAGCGACTGCTATTCGGAGGGAGTTTTCTACCCGGGAATATCGCTCGAATACCTGGGTCTTGAAAGGAAATTCTCTAAATTGGGGCTTATCAAGGACTACTTCGCCATGAATGGTCTTAAGAGATCTTTTCCTGGACCGTTGCGTCGCGCTTTCCTCTGGCCTGTGCGCTCATAAGGCAAGGCTTGGATCTGGTTTAATGCCTCTTGCTGCATCACCTGATTCAAAAACCAGGTGAGCACTTGCTTCATTCCCTCGTTGCGATCGATAAGATAATCTTCTATTAATCCGGATGTATCCATAGCTCTGTGTCCCTCCTTGATTCGACACCAATTAGGGATACAGGGCTCATTATATTATATCTTGTTATATTACTACTAAGTTACAGCAATTATGGCACGCTGCCAAATCGCAATCAAGCGAACTCATATGGAGGGGCTAAACACGTACTATTTTTCTACAAAAAATCTTACTTTGATGGCCGCTTTCTTTGGCCATGCCTTTAAGCATGATTTCGAAATTGGGCGTTGATACTTCCTTAAATCCCATCTTTTCGTACAGTCCCAAAGCGGCTTTGTTGCCCACGGAGACCGAGAGGTATACACTTTTTGCTCCCAGAAGCACCGCCTGATGTAACGCTATGCCGACTATGGATTCACCAATACCCGCACCTCTCAAGAGAATATGCACTGCAATTCCGAAGAGCCACCAATCGGGAAAAAATTCTTCATTGCCTGGAAACCGCGCTAAGATTGCGGACCCCACTATTCGATCGCCAACAGATGCGACCAGAGCACATCCACGTTCATTGCTACTCAACACATCATCGAGAAGACGCGTCATCGGACCGCGACCGTTGGGCCGCTTGTGGTACTGATAAAACCTCGAAATCATAAGAAGATCCTCAGGAGCTGCTATGCGATAGACCGCATATTTGCCGATTCCGCCTCTCAATATCCGTCTGAAGGTCTTAGGACTTCGCAACTCCATTAAAGCATTGGCTGCCACTTTCTTCATGGTGATTGAGGCACCCTACCCTTCAGCTTGGAACTCAGCCCGTTCATTCCTCAAATCAACATCCTCCGCGGCTCTCAACTGCTTCAAAACAACATTGAAGCACATCACCCATACCCTCTTAGGATTACCAAACCAATAAGACCACTAATACTATTAGCGTTTTCTCAATTCATACCCTTCGTCGCTTAAGGATGTCTCAATCTCCCGAATGTGAGCAAAGCCCAGCGTCTCCAGTTCCAGATCCACGCGAGTGTAATTCAGGGGCAGGTCGCGCTCGTGCCGGAAATGGCGGATGGATACAACGTTGGCGCGCTTTTCCGAGATGCGGGCGAGGAGCCCCGAGAGGGAGCCAGGAACGTCCTCCAGGCAGACAGAAAACCGCATCAGTCTTCCATGAGTGGCCAAACCCTGGCGTATTACCCGGTCAAGCAACAGGCTGTCCAGATTTCCGCCGCTGATCACCAGCACCACTTTGCTGCCCTTGGAGATATCGACCGCGCCACTGAGGAGTGCTGCCAGCGGGACTGCTCCGGCACCCTCCGCCAGCACTTTTTTTCGCTCCAGGAGAAGCAGCACTGCAGCGGCGATCTCGCTCTCGCCAACCAGGACCACATCCTCCACCAGGTCGCGAAGCAGAGGATAGTTCGATTTGCCGACCTCGGTCACCGAGATGGCATCGGCGATGGTGCTCGAAGCTCTCACGGCTGCAGGTCCTCCTTGCCTTAGTGCCTCCCTGGCAGAGGGACAGGCCGAGGCCTGCACCCCTATTACGCGAGTCAGGGGACGAATGGCCTTGACCGCGGATGCGATTCCACTTATCAGTCCCCCGCCGCCCACCGGCACCAAGACCAGGTCGGGGTCGGGCAGTTCTTCCATGATCTCCAGGCCTATGGTCCCCTGGCCGGCCATGACCTCAAAATCGTCATAAGGATGGATGAAGGTCCTGCCGGTCTTCAGAGCCAGATCCCGGGCAATGCCGATGCTCTCAACCAAAGTCTGGCCCTGCAGGATAACTTCTGCCCCGTAGCCCCTGGTAGCCTCCTGCTTGGGCAAAGACGCCCAAACCGGCATGACGATAGTGGCCGAAACGCCGGCGGATGCTGCCGCTAAAGCCACACCTTGAGCGTGGTTTCCAACTGATGCCGCCACCACTCCGCGGGAGCCTTGGCCGTCGAAGTCTTCCCGGCGAGAGAGGATTTTGTAGGTCGCACCCCGCACCTTGAAGGAGCCGCCCTTCTGCAGGTTCTCAAGCTTCAGATACACCTCAGCGCCGGTCATGCGGCTGAAGGTTGGCGAATATATGAGCGGCGTTTTGAGCACATATCCGGAGATCAGCGCGGCAGCCTTTTTGATTTCCGAAAGCAAGACCATAAAGTTGAATTGTCGGGGCATGGTTAAATCACTTGTCAAGAAAAGTTAATCCAACAGAAAGTCAAGATAATCGCACCTGACTGGCAGCAAGCTTCAGGCAAAAAAACAGGATGTTCTCATGCCTTCACCGCTCAATCCGGATCACAACGCCCCATCAAGCCCCGGCCAGAGGAGCCTCAGAGAGACGGTCAACTTTTATATGACCGATTTCCGCACACCTCTTGGAAAATGGATTGATGTCTCGATCATCGCGCTGAATCTGATCTTTGTGGCACTCTTCATAATCAACACCTATCCACTCACCATCCAGCAGAAGCTCTTCATCTGGCATTTGGAGGAGGCGATCGTTTTCATCTTCGTGGCAGAGTACCTGCTGCGGCTGTACGGCGCTACCAGAAGATGGGAGCATGTGAAGAGCATATACAGCATAATCGATCTCGTGTCCATAATGCCCACCCTGATTCTCCTGGTGCTTCCCGGCTATTTCTTCATATACGACATCAGGTTCATCCAGATAATCAGGGTCTTTGCCGTATTCAGGATCTTTCGATTCATCAGGTTCATCGCCGCAGATCACCTTCTCTTCGGCAAGATCAGCCTGGGTATGGTAAATGTAGCCAGGCTGATATTAACAGTTATAATAATTTTCTTTGTGTATTCGGGACTGTTCTATTTTGTGGAAAGCCCGGTTAACCCCGAAGTGCAAAACTTCGGGAATGCATTTTATTTCACTGTGGTTGCCGTCTCAACCGTGGGCTTCGGAGACATCGTGCCGGTCTCTGAGGCGGGCAGGTTCGTGACCATTGCCATGATAATTTCAGGAATCATCATAATACCCTTCGAGGCGGCCAGGATATTCCGGGCCTGGATAAACTTGAGAGAGAAGAAAGTCCTGATCTGCCCCTACTGCGGCCTGGACAGGCACGACGTTGACGCCAAGTACTGCAAGAACTGCGGGCAGGATCTATACCGGGAAGAGAAGCCGCCAGATCAATACCAATAATCAAGGAACTCTGCCGAACCACCGGCTCAACGATAATGCCTGGCCTGAATTTCAAATAGTCTGGCGTACTCCTGCCCGCGGGCCATCAGCTCCTCGTGACTTCCGCTCTCCGCCAGACGTCCGTCCTTTAGAAAGAAGATGCAATCGGCCATCTTGACCGTGGAGAGGCGGTGGCTGATCAGGACGGCAGTTCTTCCCTCAGCCAGCTTCTGCAGGCTCTGCACCACATCGTCCTCGGCTCGGGGATCAAGAGCACTGGTGGGCTCATCGAGAACAATCAGCTGCGAGTTGCGAAAGAATGCGCGGGCCAGGGCCAGCTTCTGCCACTGGCCGACAGACAGCTCAGCTCCCTCCTCAAACCACCTGCCAAGAAGCGTATCGTATCCATGCTGCAAGTCGCGGATGAACTCATCTGCTCCCGAGGTCTGGGCAGAAAGTACGATGGAGCTATGCTGAGCGGGCTCGCCCGGGCTTCCGAACCAGATATTTTCTCTGGCCGTCAGATTATAGCGCGCAAAGTCCTGGAAGATGACGCCGATCTCTCCCCGCAGGTCTCGGATTCTGAAATCCCGCAGGTCGATGCCGTCCACGGTTATCCTGCCTGAGGTGGGGTCATAAAGCCTGCACAGCAGCTTGATGAGCGTGGTCTTTCCGCATCCGTTCTCGCCCACCAGAGCCACGGTCTGGCCCGGCTTAATGGTCATGCTCAGGCCCGACAGCACCTCTCTGTCGATTCCTGGATAGCTGAAGCTCAGGTTTTCCAGGACTACCGCTCCGCTTATCGGATGGGGAAATTGTCTGGGATGGACAGGTTCTTTGACCTTGGGCTGCAGGTCCAGGAAATCGTACAGGTCGGTCAGGAACAGGTTGTCCTCATAAAGGGCTGCCAGGGCCGCGAGGGAGGACTGCATATACGACTGCCCCTGCTGGAAAGCCCCGAAATACATGACCAGAGCGCCCAGAGTTATGGCCTCCAGATAGGCCTGGTGGGCAATTGCGGCCAGCGAGGCGAAGAGGGCCACAGCAGCGGTAACCTGGGCCAGGAAATCGGCCAGCGATCTTTGTTGCGCGATATTCAAGCGCTCATCTCGAAGACGGTTTCTGAGTTCGCGATACCTGTCCATGAGCAGCTTTCCCAAGGAGAAGACGCGGATCTCTTTGGCGTGGCTGTCGGAAGTGAGGAGCCAGTGCAGGTAAAGCGCCTTTCGCTCACCTGATGTCGCGCTTTGCTGCCACTTGTAGAGCCGGTCGGCGTATTTGAGCCGGACGAATATGCCGGGAACCGCGGCCAGCATCAGCACCGCGGCCAAAACCCAGTTGAAGGATATGAGCAGGGCCACGACCGCCAAAAGGGATACGCTTCCCTGGCCCAGCTGAGCCAGGCCGTTCACGATCCTGGCCGGCCGAAAGGGGGCCTCACGCTGCGCCCGGTGTAAGGAGTCGTAGTAGCTCGCGTTCTCGTAGTATTCGAGGTCCATCTGCACCGACTGCTCGTGCAGCAGATCCTGGATGTGATCTGAGACCAGAGCCGCCTGGGCTTCGCTGGCCACACCTGCTGCCGCGCGGCAAAAGGCTGCCAGCAGTGCGGCCGCGCAGGCCAGGACTATGTAGAACAGCGTGCGTGAGAAATCGCCGCCGGGAACTATGGAGTCGATGATCTGCTTTATGAGATACAGCGAGATGAGAGGAAGAAGTCCCTGCAGCACCAGCAGAATCACATTGGCAGCGGTCCATCCTCGGGAGCTGTTCCAGGCCAGCAAAATTGCCCGGCGGATCTGCCAGGCGCCCAGGACGAGCTGAGACCGTCGGTCTTTAGGATTCTTGGAACTGCTGTGATGGCTCATCCAGTATTCGCGAAGATATGCCCACCGACTTATATCTTTCCTAGAGATAATATGACGATTGTAAGCTACTGAAGCGCTTGTTGAAACAGATTAATATTATTTAAACAATATTGGCAGGCGCAAAATATATCATTCGGCTGCCAATCACAGGCTATGAGACTTCCGCTTCTCATGCTGGCCCTTACGCTGACGGCGATCGAGTCCGGACAGGGACAGGACCTCTTTTCACAGCAGGAGGAGGTGCCCATTTCGCATGTTTTGATAGACCAGATGAACGAGTCTGCAAACGAAACCGCGTTTGAGGGCATAGATTCAACCACCTGGACGGAATGGGGAAATCAGGATATAAAGAACCACAATTATCCGTATGCTCTAAAGAACTATAACTTAGCTCTTGCTGTCGACTCTGCAAATATAGAGGCTTGGAATAATAAGGGTGTAATCCTGACCACGATGGGAAGGTACGAAGAAGCCCGTGATTGTTACTATGAGGCTATTAAATTGGATGCAGATAATTACGTCCCGTGGAGCAACATGGGAGACCTGCTTGTCAGAATTGGCGAAGACAAAGAAGCACTAAATTGCTTCAACCGGTCGCTGGATCTAAATCCACACGGCACTGCCGCACTTAATAATAAAGGCGTAATACTAGAGAAATTCGGGCAATACCAAGAAGCAATAAAGTGCCTGGAGGGCTCAATTTCAGTAGAGGCGGAATACGCCACCGCGTGGAGCAATAAGGGAGTAGCTCTGGCCAGAACGGGGAAATTAGAAGAAGCCCTGACCTGTTTCAGGCACGCTGCCATCTTGAATTCAAACTCGACAGCGGCCTGGGTGAACGGGGCCCTGGTCCTGGAGGCACTCGGACAAGAATCCAAGTCGAAAGATGCTGAGCGAGAGGCGATTTATAGGGGCTACAATGGAACCTTCCAAGATTACATACTGGAAACGAATAGAGATCTCATAGATGAGAATAATAAGGCCATTCCTGCAAATGGCACCTGGCTGACCATCCTGCTCTTGATTCTGTGCAGCAAAAGTAATCTGAGAAGATTATTTGATAGCGGCTAAAAAACAGGTAAGCAGATATAATATCTAATACCAAAATTAAAATGTTGTTGCGAAACCTAGATTGAGTGAAACGCAACCGAATTAACTAGAATTTGTTTTGATTGTCTAGGACATCTATGGATGCAGCCTACTGAAAAATCGGCAACGATTTCTTTTTGGATTTTCAGAAATTTTGATAGTTTGGCTTGATATGTTTTACATTTGCTACCCTTACAGTGTCTAATCTAAACAAAAATGATCGAAAAACGCAAAGTTTTAATAATCGCTGGTATATCAAGCGATGTATAAGTTTAGGATCGTTAGAAGATCCAAGAGTTTGCCAGCTAAAGATAGAAAGAGACTGTTAGGAGCGAAAAAAGAGGAGGGCGTTGATGAATAAAATTTTGAAGTATGAACGGCCGAAGCTTGTGAGTTTGACCCCAGAAGACTGGGAAGAGCCTTTCGGAGTAGGGCAGGTGGGCTCCCAGCAAAGCGGCTGTATACCAGGCGGCAGCGATACTCTGAAATGCTGGTCGGGAGCCGGTTACGCTTGTATCAATTGCGGCTGCAACGACGGAAGACGCCCCAATTGATTTCGAATCAGTCTTATGATAAAAGATAGAGCCTGCGAAAGCTACGCTATCAGTCTAGCTGATGGCCAGTCCTGGAAGCTGACGGCAGATAGCAGTGCAGAAGCTTGGCTCCGATCTGCAGCCCGGATAATGAAGCTTTGTCCAGAAGAACTGGAGTCTGCTAAGACGATCTTCTTTTACAGGAACGACAGCCAGAGATCGAACGAGAACCGAGAGGATTACAGCACGAGCTTTCTTGACTGGCAGACGCTGGGTGCTATACGCATTCGCTCTAAAATGGGCGATCCCTTCATAGAGTGCGAATTGGCTGAAGAGATAGACGAGATTTTGGATTATCTATGCTTGATCCAAGCTACTTATCCCATCTACTGCGGTTCCATTGACAAAGGAGGGCTTCCCTTGCACGCAGCGTTGATTGTGCATCAAGGTAGATGTCTGGCGATTGCAGCGCCAGGAGGGACCGGAAAGAGTACATGCTGCAAGAGAATTCCTGAACCCTGGCAGGCGCTGTGTGACGATGAAGTACTAGTAACCAAAGATGTCAGAGGTGAATACCAAGCTCACCCATTTCCCACCTGGAGCGAATATCTATGGCAACGATCAGCACCTAGCTGGGACGTGCAACAGCATTTTCCCATGGCAGGATTCTTCGTGTTGCAACGGTCGGAAGAGAACTACGTATCACCGATTAGAAAAAGCGAAGCAGCAAACTTTATTTATCAATCCTCCTACCAAATTCTTTTAAGAAGCTCTAAATATTTAAGTGACATAAATAAAAATTTGCTGCGCAGGCATCTCTTCGACAACGCCTGCCAAATAGCCAAATCCGTTCCCGCCTTCCGCCTGCATGTCAGCCTCACCGGTGACTTCTGGTCGCATATAGAGGAAGCTTTGCCACGCTCTGTAGAGGTGCCGTGCATTGCGGCAAGAGTCTGAACGGATAAAGACCATTTTATACATCGGATCAAGCATGAACCCGATCCTAAGAGATCTGGATAAACTGTATTTTTGCTCCTTTGAAAAAGGAGAGATTAGGGCGGGAGATGTTGTGGTCATAGACACCGGACTAGAGAAAAAAGTAATTCATAGAGTCGTATCCGTGAACGAAAGAGGTATTATTACCAGAGGGGACAACAATTACGCCGACGACTCTTGGACGCTCAGATCCGAGCAAATTGCAGGCAAAGTCATGTATGCGCTCCGGGGCAAGAGAAAGTGGATAGTTCGGGGTGGCTGGGGCGGCCAGATTCAATCAGCTCCAACCATTTTCAAGCGCAAGCTGCTTTGGAGGGTCCATGGGATATTAAGGCCTATTTACCAGGGCTTGGTGACATCTGAAAAACTGGGCTTCATTTCGCTTCCTGTTAAGGCCATTGCACTGCAGCGTCCGGAAGGAGTGGAATTGCTGCTCATGCTGAGCGGACACATAGTTGGCAAGAAAAAAACTGGTGAACCGTGGCGCATTAAGCCACCGATGCGGCTCTTCTTGAAAGAGAGCGATCTGTCGGAAATCGTCGATCGCATGAATAGTCTCCAATCACCCAGGATGAAATAAATATTTAGAGGAAAACAAATGATGCATGAATGTTCGCTTCCGACGATTAATCCTCAAGTAGTTTGCAGGGAGGAATTTGACGGCTGGGCGATCTTATTTGATCCGGACAGCGGAAAAGCTTTTGGGATTAACCCTGTAGCGGTCAGGATATGGAAGAATCTCGATGGCAAAACAAAGAAGGAAGATATCTTGCAGGAGCTGAAAAGTAGCTTTTCAGAGGTGCCGGAGAACATAGAAAGCGATTTTGTCGACTTTGTCAGGGACCTTGTTGAAAAAGGGTTTGCGGGTTACGAGGTCTGATCGATGCCCGCGGTCATGAGCACTCCGAGATCTATGGAACTCGAGATTACAGGCAAATGTAACCTACGGTGCAGATATTGCAGCCATTTCGACAGTCCTGGCGACGTAGGCATAGATCTTCCTGCAGAAGAATGGCTCAAATTCTTCGAGGAACTCAACCGCTGTGCGGTTATCAGGGTCTGTTTCTCAGGGGGCGAGCCTTTTTGCAGAGAGGACCTGCGAGAGCTAATCGAAGGGGCGGTCAGGAACAGGATGAGATATCGAATCCTGACCAATGGAACGCTGATCAGCGAAGAAATAGCAGAGTTCCTAGCTTCTACCAAGAGATGCGAATCAATCCAAGTATCCATTGACGGATCATCGGAAGAGATAAATGATTCATTTCGAGGGAGAGGAACATTTAAAAAGGCGATGAGAGGCATTGAGTTTCTGAAAAGCTATGGACTGCCGGTGACAGTGAGAGTGACCATTCACAAAAAGAACCTAGAAGATCTCGAGAATATAGCCAAACTCCTGCTGGATGACCTGCAATTGCCTTCTTTTTCTACCAACTCGGCATCCTACATGGGACTCTGCAGAACCAACCCTGAAGAGATTCAGCTCACGGCCAAAGAACAAACCCGAGCTATGGAAACGCTCTTGATATTAGATAAAAAATACAAAGATAGAATAATGGCCATGGCCGGCCCGCTTGCAGAAGCCAAGATCTGGAGTGAGATGGAGGAAAGCAGATGTATGAACCTGCCATCTAAGAATTATGGAGGGCATCTCACAGGCTGTGGCTGCGTGAGAAGAGAGTTGGCAGTAAGGTCTGACGGTATTATTGTGCCCTGCACCATACTGAGTCATATTGAGCTAGGAAGAATTAACAGAGATGATTTAAGAACGATTTGGCGTCATCATCCTGCGTTGAGAAGCTTGCGAGACCGAACCAATATCTCACTTCAAGACTACGAGTTTTGTAAGGGATGCGCGTACATCGAATATTGTACGGGCAGCTGTCCAGCCATGGCCTACAATCTGATTGGTCAAGTAAATCATCCAAGCCCCGATTCCTGCCTGAGAAGATTCCTAGAGGAGGGAGGAAGGCTGCCGGAGATTCCATCATGAGAGAGGATTAATCAATGGAAAGCACTGCAGGAAGAGGAGAAAAGATTTATCCTCTGCGAAGGATTTATTTTTATCTCACAGAAGGTTGTAACCTGGCCTGTCGGCACTGCTGGATTGACCCCAGTTATCAGCACGCGGATAAAGTATATCCAAGCCTTCCTCTGAACCTGTTCAGGTCGATAATAGATCAGGCAATTCCCTTAGGACTAACGAATATCAAGCTTACCGGAGGAGAACCGTTTCTTCATCCACAAATATTTGAGATCCTTGAGCTAATCCGATCCAAGAAGCTAAAGCTTGAGATAGAGACAAATGGAGTGCTTTGCACTCCTGAGCTTGTTAGTTCTATTGCCAGATGTGAGATGCCCATGATATCTGTAAGCATCGATGGAGCCGACGCAAAGACCCACGAATGGATTAGAGGGGTCCCCGGATGTTTTGAAGACACCTTAAAGGGGCTGAGCTACCTAGTTGAAGCAGATCTGAAGCCTCAGATTATAATGACCTTGATGAAGAAAAATCGAGATCAGATTGAAAAAATGGTTAGACTTGGTGAATCCATGGGGGCAGACTCGATAAAGCTCAATATCCTGCAACCCATGGCCAGAGGCGATTCAATGCACAAAGAGGGCGAGGGATTATCGGTCCAAGAGCTAATGGATATCGGAAAATGGATCGAAGAAATACTGGCAAAGTCTACGAGCATTAAAATTTTATATGACCTTCCTCTTGCATTTATGCCGCTGAGTTGCATGTTTGGGGATGAGGGATCAGGATGCGGAGTCTGCAAGATTCAAGAAATTCTTGGCGTCCTGGCAGACGGTTCTTACGCTCTCTGCGGAATTGGGAGGAATATTCCAGAGCTGACCTTCGGCCATGCTGCTTATGATAACCTCGAAGATATATGGAGAAATTCTGAGGTGTTGCGGCAGATTCGCAACGGCCTTCCCAATAGGCTAAAGGGAATTTGCGGCAAATGCCTCATGAAGAATATATGCCGAGGAAGCTGCATAGCTCAAAACTATTACCGAAATAAAGATCTATGGGCGCCGTTCTGGTATTGCGATGAAGCCTATAGAGAGGGAATCTTCCCTGAAGGCAGATATGTTTAGCGACAATTGCCGTTCCACAAGATTTTAAACAGCTCTAGATAATGCACTCCTTTCTTTTTTTGCATTTTCCAGATCACTGATGCTGAGGCTGAAATAATCAGAGGCTATTAGCGTGTAGTTCTTGTCAGAAGTCTCATAATATTTGGAGAGATTCCACAAATAGCCCAGCAGATTAGAGATTGCCGAGGCGGTCTCATAGTGCAAGTTGAGATATTTCTTGGGCGGATTAGCCTGATTGATAACAGAATACATGTGAGAACTCAGAGTATAGACTGAGACCGTGGCCATCATGGCCTCGGAGCCGGAAATCTTCCCGTTCACATACTGATCCAGTATGGCAGATGCATAAGCAATATCCTCATTGTATTGTTTCCACACCGCATCAGATAGATTGAGGTAATCCGCCTCTGCTTCGGATTGACTTTCGCTTCCCGAAACGGGCAATATACAGGAGCACAGGCAGAACATCAGAAAATTAAGCGCCGCCAGGTAATTGAGCAGTACCTTTCGCATTTAAGCACCATTCCTTATTCGCCAAGCAAAGACAAATTTTCATCCAGCGTTCTATCGTCGAGGCAACATCCTACTTGGTCTTCACCCTTAACCAAATTGAACGAGCTTCGATAATACATATTTTTATTTATTTTATATAAGCCCATGTATCTCTCCTCCATCCGTTGATTGTCAGATGTATAAGAGAACCCAGAGTATCTGTCAGATGTTGAAGACAGCATGAAAGCCATCGATCGATTGCTCATTTCTCGCACGTCTCTATAATCGGAAGTTATATCTGCCCGGATTATCGAGTTCGAATACACACCGGCATAGTTGGAAGACTGAGTTAACAGGTTAGCATAATAATCTGTGCTAATTGTATTGAATTCAGTTACATATTTTTTTCTACTAAATATTCCATTCCCTTTATAATAAATATTGCTCTTATAATGCACTACTGTGGGCAGGCTTTCATTTATTTCTGCTATATAGCGATTGGATTCTTCATTAACTTTTTCAGTAATATGGATGTACTTCTCTATGCTAACCACGTTTAGGCTGTCCTCGCTATAGACCTTTCCCTCTCCTGCATGGGTGTTCTCCTTCAAGCCATTGCCGGCAAATCCATCAACTGAGGTCCATTTTGAGAAATTTCCATCCCCATTAACTATGGATTCCATCTTCAATGACAGCATATTCGTGGACTGACTCCAACCCCAATCAGAGCCGTTTACGCGAACATTTATGCTGTACCCTATCTTAGCACTTGATGTAGCAAGTAGCACTGCCAGGATTACTATTGCTAACAGGCAAATAACGGAACTACCTTTAACCTTGCTAATAATTTTGCCTCCAGGCAGAGTCCACATGAGAAATCGCTTGAGAGTTTATCAATCTTGCGCGCAATTTCAATTTATATCAAATTTAAGCATCAAAAAAATTGAAATATGTTCTTAATCAAAGGCATTTCAAGGCCTATTTTAAATAATTGATCGCAGAACCTACTGAATCAAGTAATATATCCACCAGTTCTCGGAGGTATCGGTACCTTCTGATTTCGGTTCAATTTCTTCATCATAGGATGGGGATATGTAACTAGTTCCCACGAACTCAAAATCGGCATCCCTTTCTCCATGCTCTAGAGAGAAGTCCACCATTGACCTAGCCCAATCGCTGCCCAAGCTGTCAATGCGGTAGCTCCAGTCGAATACAAGTGGATTGCCCAATAGCGAGGTTTCAGTTAGCGATAGATCTGTGTTTATTTTCTTTCCGTTATGCTGCAGAGTGAGACTCTGGCTCAAAAAGCCTTCGTCCACGCATGCCTCCAACCGCGATCCGCTCCCGACTAAGGAAATGCCCGTAGGCTGTACTATGATGGAGCCCGAATACTCACAGCCCGCGGTTTCCAGCAGATTCTCAGCTGATGTATGGGAATTATACATACTTACCTTGCTGGTTCCACCCGAGGCGGCAACGTAAGATAGATCAATCATGTTTCCACCAGCTCCAGCATACAATGACCTTTTGTATTCTACTGAAGACGATTCAAGGCTCAATGCTGCACCAGTTCCAGGTCCAAGCACATCAATTGAATTTTGAAATTTTACATTCTTCTCGTCAAATGACTCGGCGCTTCCCGACAGGGAGATATCGGCTGGAAAAATATCAACGAGATTCTCGTAGCCAACGTTTTCTAGATAAGTATCCTCGTTAACCTGCGCTCCAACGGTATAATAGGCGTTGGAAATGCTAACCTCTCCGGATGTTGGAATCACTGTCAGAAGAAAAACAATGGCAATGGCAGAGGTCACGGCAAAACGTCTCATTTTCCTTAAACTCGATACAGTTCTATCGACTTTGTAGTGCTAAATCCGTATCCCCACTCGCAGGTCACGCCATTGCTGGAAGCGCTATTTGGAAGCCTGTAGCCGATAGTCAGGGTAATAGTCCCATCATCGTATTCTATCCCGCCACTAGATTCCCCTCCGCTTCCGAATGATTGGTCCCAGGTTCGCTCGATCCCATCAAGTGCCTCATTAATCTGACTCTCAATTTCGTCATCTGTTGAAGCTTGAAGATCGAAGGCCCCTTCGCCATCCGCTCCGTAGACTGCGAGGTTTGCATCCATTACTGGATCAGAGCTTAGAAGATCAGATCCATCTAGCGTATGATCATTGGACATCTGCACCGTGAAGTAGCCAGGAAGAGAGAGCTCCTGATAAAGCTCTGAACCTCGGAAGTACTCGATTCCGTCAACAATCTCACTATACCCGGAAGAAGTCCAGAGTTCCATGTTCTGCACGCTACTGCCGATCACTTCTGCCACCAGGCTCTTAACGACATCATCGTCAACCTGCAGGTTTTTAGAGTAATAAGAGCTTACGCTCATTCCTTCGCCACCAACTGCCACCATTTTCCATGAATCTTGGTCAAACCAGCTGTCTGAAGCTAAAATCCCTGGACAGAATAGCAAACCTAATACAACTACCATTAAGACAAATCGAATTTGACCCATAGCACCTCCTACAAATAAATGAATGAAGGCCAGAGGCCTTCCTGCGTCCATCTTAGACATTATACCTATTTTCGCTGGTTTGAGTGTCTGTTCTGTCGCTATACTCCGGCTGCTCTGCGACCTGGTCGTTAGACTGCTCCAGGTCAACAACATCAATCAGAGTGGCAAGATTGCTGGCGGTCTGAGTGATCGGATCTTCCTCACCAATCGTCATAAGATCGCCATCCACTGGTCCAGGATCGGTGACCGCACTCTGGGTATTGAGCTGCCAGATCACTTTGGATTCAAATATATGAGCCTCGTTAGATGCCGTTTGGGAGGCCGAATCTGGGTGATCTATATCCAATCCGTCGCCATTGAGCAGGGAATGTCCATCGTTGGCTTGGACCCAGGTTTCGAATGCGGGCACACGCTCTTCTGCGAAGTTGGTCTGCTCCTGATAGCTCTTCAGGTAAGAGCCAGTACTGTAGTAGGACTCATCGTCCGGGTTGTATAAGTACCTCATCTCGGCCAGAGCCTTGTTATCCTGATCGAGATCGCCATCACCCTCCTGCAGTCCGCTATTTGATTGTATCTGATCTATCACGTCGCCAACAGGCTGCCAGCAGGTGTCACCCCAGATGTAGGCCTCCGCCCAGTTGTCCTGTTCCATTAGGTTATCGGTTTCATACTGGAATACCAGATTATCCTGATCCTGACGAACAATAGACCGATCTCCTTCATTCTCGTAGTACAGATATCTTAGGTCCGCAATTGCGATGTTGCTCTCGGTTACCTTATTGGAGCCGCCCTCTTGCGATCCAGATTCCGTGTCTATCTCGCAATTATCCTGATCCTGTACAACTGTGGTTCTTAAGGAGTTAGTTATGTCGGCATCGGCATCATTGATTTCGGTCCAGTCCTGAGAAGATCCGGACTGATATGCAAAGTTGTCCTGGTACTGGGCGATGTTATTTGCGGGATCCGATTCAAAGAACATATCGTCGCCGCTATTATCTATGTAGCCATCAGCCAAGTTGCCCTGCGTGAGGTAGTTCATTGCGTCCTGACCCACATCGTTGTTCTTCTGATACCCAATGCTGTTCTGATCCTGAACTATCTCGTTGTAGTTGCCCACGTCGATCTCTGCTCGGGCATAGTTCGATCCCTGATCCATTATGTTGTTGATGCCGTCTTGGTATCCAGTATTGGACTGATCCTGGTCGATCAGGTTGTCATTGACATCATAAATGTACCCTTCCAGGGTGTTGCCCTGATACATCTTATTAGGATCTGCCTCGGATCCACCGGTCTGGGCTCCAAAATTGCTCTGAGTCTGATCGATCTCATTAAACACCAGTTCCAATGCCATAGCTTCAGCACTTGTGCCAATAATGGCTTCTGCAGTATTGCCTTCGTCGTCGCTTCCCTGATACATTTCGTTATAATCGCCCTCTTGATAAGCCATGTTGCTGAGGTCCTGATCGATCAAGCCACATAAGCCGGTCTCTATAGTGGCACTGGCATCGTTGTACTGATCAAGCTTATTGTTATTCGCGGAACTAGTTAAGGATCCCAAATAAGCAATATTGCTCTCGGATTGGATAATCACTGCAAATTCATTGGGATTTATTGGATAATCATCGGGTTCATTGTTTGCGTTTGCAACATTTGTTTGAGAAACCAGATTCGAAGCACCATAGATTTCCGCTATATTCTCTAGCGTTTGAGAAATGTAGCCCCCCCATGCACTATGCGTGGCATACCGATCACTCTTTTGAACAATATAGTTGTCATCGCCCACTATATTAACTGAATTGGTGACCTTTTGTTCTATATAGCTATCACCATAACTTAGATCGTACTCTTCGTTGGAGAAGGTGCAAGTTTGCTCTCCATATTGCTTGACGTAGTTATTGTACGCTTTCGTAATCGCTGTGCCTACATAGGCATCATTATCTACCGATTGGTAGATATACCCTAAACCATCTAGAGTTGCCGTGAGTGTTTTATCCTGGATAACTATATTGCCATCGCCATACACAGAGGCATCGTTATGGGCTTCTTGAGTAATAGATCCAGACCCGGAACCTGCCGCCGTTGAAGTACCTTGCTGAGTCACAGTATTTCCCGCAATACCTGGAATCAATAGCGTGAAGACCACCAATAAAGTGGCCAATATATATCTCATATTACCTCCTATCCTGTCTTGATAGCAAGACAATTCCTTCGAATCTTATTCATCAGAAATTCTATTAAGTATTAAGTGTTACTAAACATATGGAAATAAAGTAAATAGTTAAAATAAAGAGTTGGCTGAAAAGTATTTATAATATAAATTAATTAATTGCGTTCTGATTCGCTATGTATTAAAAAATATAAATTGCAATGCATTTATAAAACACAATGGATGCATACCATTATGATTTCCAAGTGCGAGTTCGATAATACATTCTCGCTAAAAACCAACTCCAGTCTAATTACCATTTAATGTATGCAATAAAAATTCTATTTTTACACATGTTTAGCTCCGCCCTAATAGCTCGATAGATGCTGTTTTTTTATCAAGACGCAAATGCTGAACAGAGGCCATGTTGAACTGAAATCGATATCAATAGCTGTAGTCGCTCAATCTTGTCCCACGGGATTAGCAAACAAAGATAATCCTGAAATGGCCTATTGATGTGGAATCAGATGAACTAAACACATACCTAGTTTTTAATTTAAAAATAGAGAGGTTAGTTATCGAGACTTTGCATCTGCAATCGCGATAGGCTATTGGTCCATCAATTCAAAACCTAAAAAACCTCAATCCGAAAACAAAATACAGCAATATATTTATTTAAGTATTAGACAAAACAGCCGAAAAATGAAAGTAAAATGAAAAAATTAGCGAGGCCGCAAGATGCAGAACCTCGCTATTGAGGATATCTTTTCCCTAGGCGCCGTACTTGGCCTGAATTCCTGCGATATCTCCTGCACCGAGGTAATGCCGAGGACCTGTGTACAAGTTCATTATCTCGTAATAGTCGCTAGCCCTTGGATCGCTGCTTGGCAGCGTATACAAATCTCCAAGTCCGCATGTATGTCCAAGCTCGTGCAATGCCACAGTCTGAAGGTCCTTTGTCTTGCCGCGGCTCGCCCTGGCTGTATTGTAATCCGTTGTCCAGGCGTAGTTCGAGTTGTAAACGACATCCGATTCTACAATATAGCCGCCCTGATCGAAGTAATTCCTGGTGTATGCGAGAGCTGTTCCACTCACAGGTCTGAAGGCGTGTACGCTGTACCCATCTACGGTGTCAGCATCTTTCGTGGAGTCGCAGATCACGGATGAAGTAAAGAGACTTGCCGATGTCCAGTAATCCCAGGTGCCAGCCGCCAAAGAAATTGCGTTGCTAGATGCAGATGCACTAAGTCCTTCTGCTGTGAGGTAAGAATCTGTTCTCAGGTATAGCTGTAGAGGGTTCGATGAATCGATCATTCCTTCTTCGAGTACATATGAACTCGGATTGCCTGGTGGATTGGCAACGATCTCTGGATGCCTTCCGCCACTTGTGATCAGAGAGAGAGAGGTTACACTTGGAGTCATAGTTCTACTTACCGCCGAGGCCCGATAGATATTGGAGACTTCCAGGTTAAAGGTAGCAGTATCACCACCTTGTGCCTCATATACTCCATCCATCTCCATAGAATAGCCATTGGATTTCAAAGTCCCAAGTATAGAATCGTCCAGGCACTCAACCCCGACAATATTGGCAGTTCCTTGCATATCGACAGCCAGTCCACCAATTGAGGATAACTTGGCGTCAATGAACCCACCTTCATCCGAGTAGCTTCCTGAAACATCAATCAATTGATTTGGAGATATTGCGGATGAACCCAAGGACCCGCTCTCACCATCTACGGCCGTATCCTGCGATGCCAACGCCCCTCCGCCAACGGCCAGGTTCTGCAGCGATGACAGCCTGCCGTTTAGAACCGCCGCCTGCTGGCCGGCAGCCCCGCCATTCGCAATGCCGTAGATTTCAGCTCCGGCATCGCCGCTGCAGCCCGTATCCTGCGAGATCAGGGCCCCATTTCCAGCGGCTATGATGGAGGACGAAAGGCTGAACTGTCCGCTGCTATAGACTGCCGTTCCGGCACTGTAGTCATCTCCGCCAACATTGGTGGAGATGGAATTGCTGCCGGTTCCTCTTGCAGCACGGTTGACCACGGTTCCACCATCGAAGATGGAGACCCCATCCCGGAGCGCAGCATCATCTGACAGCATGTAATTGGTCGAGACGGTTGAATCATCGCTGCTGACGCTAATTTGAATAGCGGCAACGTTGCCCATCCATATTAACGACAGTATCATTAATGATATCAAAAATATTTTAATTATTTTCATTGTCGTTCACCACCGATTCAGCTTTGGAGAAAAACGGCCCCAAGCCAAGTGGATTTTACATCTTAAAAAATCCAATTAGATTCCGTTTTTAACTCCTAAACGTAAGATAGAATGTTATCGCTTATAAAAATTTGCTTTATATACTACTAATAGATTAATTAGTGATAGTTTATTTATCGATAATAGTACGTTAAGTAGGTCAGCACTGAATAAAATAGCCACTGAATTGAGATCAATAGAAATTTTATCTGCAATAGCCAACCTATTGTAAAAAATAAGAAATAATTGACCGCAAATGCCATCGAATTCAAGGCAAGAATAAACGATATAAAGATCATCTCTTTATTAACTGGAGTTCTGATCGTTTGTTAGGAATCCTGCTGTTCGTTCAGTAAGATAACACTGAATTCTTGATTGGTGTTACCTGAACGCGGCATCGTAAAATATCTTGCATCACTTATTCTATATATATTTTTTAGGCATTATGTTATTTCAAAAAAAATATATCAATTATTCCATAAACATCTATCTCTGCTGAATATCCGAGCCACCCGGCGGCAAGAACTGAACGATCTGATCCACGGAGGCCACGGCCTTGAGATAGATTCGATCTTCGACCTTCTCCGAGAACTGCCTGTAAATCCTCTTGGCCAGGTCGTCGGCGTTGAACTCCCCGGGCAGAACCTCGACCACCGGATCGGATCTGGGCTTCACCGCTGATGCCGGCCCTCCGATGAGCACATCGTCGTCGATGCCAATGGCCACCCCCACATTAACATCCCGGAAGTAGCGGCGCTCCCCTCGAATTACGAAGGCTCCTTTGCGCAGGAACTCGCCGGGCTCCGGGGTCTTGCTGACCTGATCGCCCTTGACCAGGTAGCAATCGCCTGCAGCCATCCCGGCCTTCCACAGGCTGGAGTAGCTCACCGCAAACTGTGCAGCCTCCTCTACCGTGGACTCAGGCACTGCCTGCCCTTCAGTCTTAATCACGGTAAGCGGAGCGCCGGGGGCGTCGGTGTGCAAAACGAGGTCCCTCTTTTCCAGGTACTTGGCATAGATCTCCTCGTTTCCATCTGCGTCCCGGCCGCCAATCACCAGGAAACCATCACTCGAATAAAACCACCTGAACCTCTCGTACCATTTGGGCTTTCTGCGCCTGAAGACACGCGTAGCCCTGGTCTTCTTAGGAGCGGACTTGGCAGCCTTGAGATCTACAGTGGCCGCAAGGGCCGTCCTGGCACCGGCAGCCTTTCTCTTCATCTCGCGGGCCCGCTCGTAATAGGTCTGGGCATTTTGGGGAACCGTCAGACGGGCATCGATCTCCAGCTCCTGTCCGTCCAGGACGATTCTCATCCTGCCCTGGCCGTCAAGAGACCTGATCATCTTGGCCTGAGGAATGCCGGATGAGCGGATCTTCTCCCAGATCTGATTGTAGCTGAAGCCCTTGGACCGGGCATCCTCCATTACCCGGAGAACCTGCTCTATCTGGCCGTAGCTCTGGTAGATCAGCTCTCCAAGGGCAGTCAGCTCCTTCTCCTGAGCCTCGAACCCGGCTATGGCCTTCTCCTGAACCTTGATTCTCCGCTCTAGAGGATCGACCTTGGGAGCCTCTGCCGCTTCCTCCACGAAGAAGGAATCCAGAGCCTCGGAAAAGGTGGGAAAACTCCGGCGCTCCAGTCCCCCGTAAACTTTGAGAGGGCGCGGAAGCACGTCAAGCGGCACTCCATCCCGCACCACGATATGCGGGTCCATGGTCTGCTCTGCGAAAACCTCGTGCAGGGCCCGCAGAACCCGCCCAACCTCATCCGCATCCAGAGTGGCTGCGAGCCGGCTCTTGTCCACTTCGGCCCGGAGACAGACTTCCTCGCCATAGATGCCGCCCATGTTCAGGCTTCGCACCAGCGTCCGAACCAGATCCTGACCGGAGGAGGAGAGAATCGAAGAGAGCTCCTCGGCCCGTATGGTTCGGGGGTCCAGTTGTCCCGGATGGTAGAGGTAGACCTCTCCTGCCGCCATCTTCCTCCCGCGAAAGACCATCTTCCGAAGCATGGTGAGAATTTTTCGAGAAGAGTCCAGCAGCACCATGCTCCCCTTCGGGAAGAGCTCGACGATGAGATAGTTTACTTCCCCGCTCCGCTCGACAGCGATCTCCAGCACCCGGTCCAGATCGCACTGGCTCACATCCGCGATCCTTCCTCCGGAGAGACGGGACCTCAGCATGGTGGGGAACTGAGGCGGCGTCTTGGAAGCCGGACGACTGCCGCAAGTTACATGAACCCTTTTTCCGGCCTCTAGAAGCAGATCCAGCCGGCCTTCTGCCGGGGATTGCACATTCAGCCAGATCCTGTCGGAGGACTGCTGGTAGGCCTTGCCCACAAAGCCGCCCAGGATGCGAGACCTCAGTTCATCGACCATTGCGGCGACATCCACGTTGCTCATCGCCTTCTTCATGATCTGACAGCCTGGCAATCAATTGATAAATAGTTGCGGGAACGACGGCATAATTATGGCAGGCTTTCTGGTGGACCAGATGCTGATGCGCCTGGGCAGATGGCTGCGGCTGCTGGGGCAGGATGCGGCCAACCCGGAGGACTGCGACGACCGAGAGCTTCTCCAAAGGGCGATAGCCGAACAAAGGACGCTCATCACCAGAGACCGCCGTCTGGCGGAGGACTGCTGCAGAGCAGGTGCCAGCTGCATCTTGATCGAATCATCGTTGCTGGAGGAGCAGCTGCTGGAGATGAGAAGACAGGGGATCGATCTGGAGCTTTCTCCGCAGAGATGCACAGTCTGCAACTGCCTGCTTCAAGAGATAGAGCCCCCTGAGAAGTCCGGGGAAGAGTTCGCAAAAGAGAGTGCAGAATCCAAGATGTGGAGGTGCGAGTGCTGCGGCAAGCTTTACTGGCGCGGCTCCCACTGGAACCGCATGCAGGATATGCTCGAGCGTCTCAATAGAGATTCGAGATGAGGTCAGATCGAATACGCCTTCTGAAATTTCTCAGCCATCTTCTTCTCCGGCATCTGACCTCTGGCCTTCAGGTAATCGGCGATTGGGGTCCTGTCATGAGACATGGACCATAGATGGGCGTCGTTCAGGCAGAACCTGGGCTCGTACTGATAATTATTTCCGGGCCGGGAGAAGGGATCTGCGGGAACCAGCCTGGCCGGAGCGGCGTCCAGGGTGGATTCGAGAATGCACCACACCCCCTCTTCATTCATGTACACCACCCAGGCGTGGCCGAAAGGACCTTCCGGAGATATCACCCGTCCCAGCACCACGCGTACGCAGTGCTGGCTGATGCCGCTGGCCAGGAGAAGCGTGGCCAGGAGAAAAGACGAGTCTTCGCAGTCACCCTTGCGCAGCATGATGGTCTCCTCCGGAAAGAGCCAGAAGTCTTCCATGCCGCAGGATTTCTTGTCGGGCATGTACTCGACGCTGCGAGCCACGTGGTCCCAGATCCGCCAGGCCCGGAGGTCGAAGGTTCCCGGTCCCTTGGCAGAGGGAAGGCCGATCTCCTCCAGCGATCTCTTGATCACCTCGCTGTTCTGGGATAACAACCAGGCCCGGATATCAGTCGGTATATAGATATTTTGATATCCAATGACGGCGCGCTTTCCCCAGATCACCGTGTCCCTAATAATAGTATTGCCCGCCCAGTTATATCCAACCGCCAAACCGATCCCCCATCAAATCTAACAAAATAACTTTATTTAGTGATATATAACTTTATCGACCGAGTATAGCGAAAGAGTTTAATTGAGAAGACTTTTATTTTTTACATTCGGCATAATTAACTATATCCTTATGGCAACTCTACAGTAATTCGATGGTCCCAAGTAACCACGCAATTGGCAACTGTTTCAATGGCATCACAATTGGCCAGGAGCGGTAAATGAAGCCCTGGCCGTCGCTGACTGCTGATCAGGTCCTGAAAGAACTGGGATCCGGTTTCGAAGGACTGAGCGCGGAGGAGGCTTCAAGAAGGCTTTCGTCCGAGGGCCCGAACCGGCTGCAAAGCCCTTACAAACCTTCGCCCCTCAAGATATTCCTCAGCCAGTTCCAGGACTACCTCATCCTGGTGCTGGTCTTTGCCTCCGCTGTGGCCTACATTGCCGGAGAGACCAGCAATACCTATGTGATTCTGGCCATCATCCTCCTGGTCGCGGTCATCGGCTTCCTCCAGGAGTACCGCGCCGAGCGGTCCATGGAGGCCCTGCGGGAGATGGTGGCCCCGGAGGCGGACGTCTTCCGGGAGGGAAAAATGATCTCCACCCCTGCGGAGAAGCTGGTTCCGGGCGATGTGATCTTTCTGGAGGCCGGCGACAAGGTTCCCGCAGACGGCCGCGTCCTGGAAGAAACCTCTCTCCAGGTGATCGAATCCGCTCTCACCGGCGAGTCGCTGCCGATCAAGAAAGACGCCTTTCCGCTCCCCGATGAAACACCGCTGGCAGACCAGAAGAACATGGTCTTCATGGGGACCATCGTCTCATACGGGAACTGCAGAGCGGTGGTGACGGCTACCGGAGAGAAAACGGAACTCGGGAAGATCTCGGGCCTGATCAAGAAAAGGCCGGAGGAGCCGCCGCTGCAGACCAAGCTGGACCAGCTGGCCAAAAGACAGGCCGTGATCGTCCTGATTGTTTCGGCGGCAGTCTTCTTGCTTTCCGTCAACCGCGGCCAGCCGATTCTGGATACGCTAATCACCGCCATCTCCCTGGCAGTGGCCGGAGTGCCCGAGGCCCTTCCCTTCGTGGTTACTTTAGCCCTGGCCTTTGGAACCCAGATAATGGCCAAGAAGTCGGCCATCATCCGCAGCTTGCCGGCGGTGGAGACCCTGGGCTCCACAACCGTGATCTGCACGGACAAAACCGGCACGCTCACCAGCGGAGAGATGACGGTCCGCGAGATTCGCACCTTCAGAAGGGTGGATGTGACCGGCTCGGGCTATGCCCCGGAAGGCGAGTTCTTGCAGGACGGCCGGGCCGTTAATCCCAAGGAGGACGACCTGGCCCTGCTCCTGCGAATCGCCGTCCTCTCCAACAACGCCGATATCGAACAGGCGGAGGGCAAATGGAAGGTGCTGGGCGACCCTACTGAAGGAGCGCTCATAGTCGCCGCCAAGAAGGCCGGCCTCTTGGAAGAGATGCGCGAGAACTTCGCCGAGGTGGCCGAGCATCCCTTCGATTCCGATCGCAAGAGGATGACCACCATCAACCGCTCCAAAGACCAGGCCGGCCTCGCTGCCTCCACCAAGGGCGCGCCGGAAGTGGTGCTCGAGCGCTGCACACACATCCTGGGATCGGGAGGAGTCAGGGCGCTTTCCGACGCCGATCGAAGGTCAATACATGAATACTCGGATCAGATGGCTGAAAGGGCCCTGAGAGTTCTGGCCTTCGCCTGGAGGCCGCTGGATGATGCCTCCCTGGAAAGAGAACAGGTCGAGTCCGGGCTGATCTTCGTGGGCCTGGTGGGGATCATGGACCCGCCGAGGCCGGAGGCCCGGGAGGCCATCAGGACCTGCAAACAGGCGGGAATTCGCCCGGTGATGATCACCGGAGATCACCGCATCACCGCCAGGGCCATCGGCTCAGAGCTGGGAATAGGCGAGGGAGATGCCCTGGAGGGAGCGGAGATCGATGGCCTGAGCGACCAGGAGATCGAAAAGGTCTCGGTCTTTGCCAGGGTGACAGCCGAGCACAAGGTCAGAATCGTCGAGGCCCTGAAGAGGAGGGGCCACATCGTGGCCATGACCGGGGATGGCGTAAACGATGCTCCGGCGCTTACAGCTGCCGATATTGGCGTATCCATGGGCCGGACCGGAACCGAGGTGGCCAAAGAGGCCTCCGACATGGTTATTGCCGACGACAACTTTGCGACCATCGTCGCCGCGGTGGAAGAGGGGCGGAGGATCTACGACAACATCCGCAAAGGCACATCTTACCTGCTGTCGGTCAGCTTCGCCGAGATCATGACCATATTTCTGGCAGTGCTCGCTGGACTTCCCGTGCCTCTGCAGGCAGTGCAGATCCTGTGGATCAATGTGGTAGCCGAGGAATTTCCGGCCATCGGCCTGGCGGTGGAGCCGTCTCATCGCGGCATTATGCTCCGACCTCCGCGCGATCCCAAAGAGACGCTTCTTAACCGGGGACTGCTGATCTACACCCTGGGGATTGCGGGAGCAATTGTAGCCGGATCTCTGGGGCTCTTCTACCTGGCGCTGCAGGCAGGGGAAGACCTGACCTATGCCCGAACCGTAGCCTTTGCCGCACTTGGCTTTTTCACCCTTTACAACGCCTATGCCAGCCGCTCCCTGGAGAAGTCCATCTTCAGGATCAATCCCCTGAGCAACAAGAAAGTGCTGGTGGGAATCGCTGCCTCAGTCTTCTCGCTGCTGGTGGTAATTTACATCCCCTTCCTGCAGGGATTCTTCGGGACGGTTCCTCTCAGGGGCGAGACCTGGGGGGCCATACTGGTTGCAGGACTGCTGGTGATAGCGGTGTCTGAAGTCATGAAAAAGATCTTGCCGGGGCTGAAGGTCTGAGGGACTAAATTTCCGCGAGCTTTCTGTCCGGCCGGAAGAGGTAGAACCTGGCCGCTCCTGCATTCAGGAGCTTCCTCTGAAACCCGGGAAGTTTCGCCACCTCATCGCCCAGGGGGCGAACCAGAACCTCGGCGCCGATCCGGGCCGCCAGCTCGCCCATGGCCAGCTGCATTTCCAGAGGGGGTCGCAGCGAGTAAAGAAGGCTTGCACCCTGATAGAGCTCAGGACGGGGGTAGAATATGTCGTCTTCCTCGACCTCCAGGCCCTGAACACTCCTCTTCTCGCGGTCGGTGATAATCAGGTCAATGTTCGGAAAAAAAGATCGCAGATGCAGGGCTACACTGACGATATATCCAGCACCCACCTCCACCACCCGGCCGGAGTAGTTCTGCCCAATGTAGTCAGCCAGGTCCCTCGCTCCTCGCAGGTCAGCCATTCCTTGGTTTTGGAAAACGATGAAGTTCATAAAGCTGTCCGTTTTTCGGAAACTCTTATCTACTAAAATTATTATTGTTATTATCAGTTTCGTGAAATAACAAGGGACGGCAATGAGGGGGAAGGGATGGAAGATATAGCGATAGAGGCCGGGAGCCCGTGGGCTGAAGCCCCGGAAAAAGAGGCGATGGAGGGGTTCGGACTTCCAAAAATACTGGTGATAGGCTGTGGCGGTGCCGGCAACAACACAGTCAACCGGCTGTCGCACCTGGGGGTAGAGGGAGCAGAGACCATTGCCATCAATACCGATAGCCAGCACCTGGAGTCAATTGATGCCGACCAGAAGATCCTGATCGGCAGAAGGCTCACCCGCGGCCAGGGCGCGGGGGGAGACCCGGCGCTGGGCAAAAAAGCGGCCGAGTCGGCAAAGAATACCCTCTCAGAACTCCTACAGGGCTCAGACATGGTCTTCCTGACCGCAGGCATGGGAGGAGGGACCGGGACCGGTTCCCTGCCGGTGGTGGCAAAGCTGGCCAAAGAGCAGGGAGCGATAGTGATATGCATGGTGACGACCCCCTTCCACATGGAGAAGGGCAGAGTGCTTGTTTCCGAGGCGGGCATCGAGTCCCTGCGGCCTGTCGCAGACACGCTGATCGTCATGGATAACAACCGGCTCCTGAAGTACGCACCACACCTGCCGCTCTACCAGGCCTTCTCCGTCGTCGACCAGATCATCTCCGAGACCATCAAGGGCATCACCGAGACCGTGACCCAGCCCTCCCTGATCAACCTGGACTATGCCGACGTGCGAACGGTGATGAGCGGGGGTGGGCCCTCCTTCATGCTGGTGGGAGAGGGCAGCACTAAAGCCAGGTCGGAGCAGATGGTTCGCACTGCGCTCAACAATCCGCTTCTGGATGTGGACTACCGGGGAGCCAAGAGCTGTCTGTTGCACCTCACCGGCGGGCCGGATATGACGCTAAAAGACGCGGCCGCAGTGGCAGAAGCCTTGACACGGGAGCTTGACAAAGACGCCAACGTCATCTGGGGAGCCAGGATCCGTCCAGACTTCCGGGACCGGATCAGGCTCATGGCCGTGATCACAGGTGTCAGGTCTCCCCAGATCCTGTGCTCCTCAGAGGTCAAACCTCAGGAGAACGACATCATAACCAGGATAGATGTGATAAGATGAACGAACTACTGCTGCAGATTTCCGCGCTCATGGCCTCGATCATACTGGGAGTGACCGCCATCTACAGCATCAGGCTTTATCTCGAGATCTAGAGCCGGCGGATGTAATTGAGGCGAGAGTGAGAAGAGCCCCGGCCAGAATAGCTCTTCCGCCCATCTTTCATGCCGGCAAGGCTTTCGATCCGAATCCGGATCGCCTCGATTATCTTCCGCCCTTTCCCGATCCGGTGGGCGTGACCCGGGAAAACTTCCACCGCCGGTCCAGCCGGGCTGTGGCGTTCACCCCCGCCTTCGTGGTCATCCCCTCCACACTCCTGGGATCAAGGGTGCTCCCGCGCACGTTGGGGTACATGACCACGTCCTCATCTGCACGCATGCGGGTGGCTATGGCGTATTCCAGGTCTTTCGGGTCGTAGATATCGATATCTGTGTCCACCACCAGAACGTGTTTCAGAGAGCCGTGAGCCCGGAACGCGGCCTCGATTGCCCGCAGCGGGTCCTCTTCTCCCGTCTTCTCGATCTGGACCACAGCATGAAAATAGTTGCATCCGCCTTCGGTGAGGATCACGTCCCTCACCTTCGCCACCTTGGATACTTCCCTGAACATCAGCGGCTCGTAGGGGAGGCCCATCAGCATCTTGTGCTCGCCGCCGGCCGGAATCAGGCCGTGATAGATGGGTCTTTCCCGGGTCATCATCCTGGTCAGCCGGATTACCGGCTCCTCTCTCACCAGATCTCTGGTGCCGGTGATGTCCACGAAGGGACCCTCCCGCGCCCGCTCAGCGGTCAGGTAGCCCTCCAAGACGATCTCGGCGTGAGGGACGGGAACTCCGTTGTCCAGCCGTACCAGCTCCACCGGCGTTTTCCGAAGGGCGCTGGCGTATTCGAACTCCTTTTGTGGAGGGACCCTGGTGCTGGCGGCGATCAGCACCAGCGGATCAACCCCGATGGCGATTGCCACAGGAAGCTCCCGGCCTTCGGCCAGTGCCGCCTGATAGAGCTGGTGAGTGTGCCTTCCCGGAACCAGCCTGGCGGCCAGGCGGTCCTTGTCCAGAACCATCAGCCGGTGAACGCAGGCGTTGAGGTGCCCGGAAAGCTCGGAGACCACCACCGCCGAAGTGATGTAGGGGCCGCCGTCTCCCTCAAAGTGAGTCAGGACCGGAAGTCTGGACAGGTCGGGCTCTGAGACCACCTCCTGAAAAGGAGAGGAGTCAACCTCCCGCACCCGGCCCTGATACTCCAGGCCGCTCAAGTGTTGAACCATCTGCGGGACGGCCACGCCCAGGGCTCTTCCCAGCATCTCCCTGGTGCCCAGCAGGTTCATAGCACACTGGTGTCCGTCGATGTTTCGGAAGAAGATCGGCCCTCTGCCCCAGCCCCTGGCTGCGGCCTCGAGGTTTGCCGAGACGGGCTCAGCTATCTCTTCGATCAGGCCGCCGTCTCGCAAGCCTTCAATGAAGCCCCGAAAGCTCATGAGGAAAACTATTCCCCTGTCAACTTATAGCTGTTTTTCCCCCGATCATGCCCACCCTGCTGCCGGGCCGGCAAGTCCTGGCATCCGGGATCCGGGGCATCAGACCAGCAGCTCTTCAAACCAGCAAGACGGCGATTAGTCCGGTCAGGAAGACTCCATCGAAGGTCCCGGCCCCGCCGATGCTGGCCACCGGCGCTCCCAGGTCGCGAATGCGGTTCAGGTTCAGAATGTCCGCACCAAGCAGCGTTCCCAGAGTGCCGCCCACGTAGGCCAGCACGAAGATGTACTCCTGGGGTGAGCCCAGAGCGTAGGTCAGGACCATGGCCGAAAGGGCGGCCACCAGCGGAGGCAAGAGGGCCGGAGTTACGATTCCCAGGCCCTTTACCGGCCGGGCCACCCGGTTTACCACCAGGGCCACAAAGGCCACCGCTGCCAGGGCGTACATCAGCGCATCGGGATAGCGGATCAGCAGGGCCAGGCTGATTATGGCCGGGATGATGGCGCCGCCTACGTTTACGGCCAGCATGGTTCCGCAATCCAGGTTTTCGACCACCGGAACCCGGTAGGTAACTCCAAAGGCCCGCACGTATCCGTCACGGACCACTGGAGTGCTGCATTCCAGCTTCTTGACTGGAATGTTGATGCCGCTTCCCAGGAGAGAGAGCAGCAAGACCAGGAGGGCATCCTCCCAGGAAAAGCCGATTCTGGTAAAGGCGGTTCGGGCCAGGTTGAGGAAGAGCAGGCCCACCACCACGAAGAGCAGAACCAGCAAAATGAATATGAATAGGAGTCTAAAAGGGCTGTAGACCAACCGATTTTCCATAGAGCTTATCTGTGCCGCAATGATATAAATTATTTAGGAAATCGCAGGGAAAGGATTTACCAGGAAGAGAGCCTGAAGCGGTAAAAGATGAAACTCAAGGACGCCAGACACCGGATAATGGTCGTGAGCGGCAAGGGCGGGGTGGGCAAGACCACGGTGGCCGTCAACCTGGCTCTCGGACTGGCCATGTACGGCCGGAAAGTGGGCCTGCTGGATGCCGACATCACCGGCCCCAATGTGCCCCGGATGCTGCGGCTGGAAGAGGAGATATTTTCGCCTCAGGAGGACGGCACCATCCGGCCGGCCTTCCTCCAGGTAGGTCCGGGACAGGGGATCGAGGTGGCCTCCATGGCCTTCCTGATCGGCCGGGACAGCCCGGTGATGTGGAAAGGGCCGGTCAAGATCCAGATGCTGCAAAAGCTGACCGGCGATATCGACTGGGAAGAACTCGACTACGCAATCGTCGACCTGCCGCCGGGAACCAGCGACGAGCCGATCACAATCTCCCAGCTCCTGCATCCCGACGGGGTGATAATCGTCACCACTCCCTACGATGTGGCGCTCTTGGATGCGGAGAAGGCTGTGGATCTGGCCAGAACTATGAACACCCCGATTCTGGGGCTGATCGAAAACATGAGCGGCTTTTGCTGCCCCCGTTGCGGCGAGAGGACCGACTTTAAGACCGGAGGGGCAGAGGACGCGGCAGCACGCCTGGGAATTACATTCCTGGGAAGAATCGGGATCGATCCCCAGATCTGCGATTCGGGCGACTCCGGCCGGCCCTTCATGCTGAACGCCGGAACGGCTGCTGCCCGGGAGTTTGACAGGATAGTGGTGGGGCTAATAGAGCGTCTGGAGGCACCTGACCACGAGGATAATGATCGATAGCTCTTCCAGGGTATGTCATGAAGAACCCGAGGGACCGGAAGAGTACTACTCAGTCCCGCAAGCCTCGCCCTCGGAAGCGGCCTCTTCCTCAGGCTTGGCCTCTTCTGGCTTGATCTTTCCGATCTTGACCCAGTAGTCCTTGATGGCGGCGTGAAGGGCGTCTGCGCCCAGGTTGGAGCAGTGCAGCTTCTGCGGCGGAAGACCGCCCAGCTCTTCTGCCACGTCGTTCCGGGAGATCTTCATGGCCTCGTCCAGGGTCCTTCCCTTTGCCATGTCGGTGACCATGCTGGAGACAGCTATGGCTGAACCGCAGCCGAAGGTCCGGAACTTGATGTCGTCGATTCTGTCGTCTTTCACGGTGATGAAGATCTCCATCAGATCTCCGCAGACGGGGTTTCCGACCTGGCCGTAGCCGTCCGGGTTCTCGATCACGCCCACATTGTGCGGGTTCATGAAGTGCTCCATCACCTTTTTGCTGTAACCGATCTGTGCCATTTCCAAACAACCTCCTCAGAGCGGGGACATAGCCCTCAGCCTCTGCACGGTCTTTTCCACCGCCTCCACGATGGCAGGTACCTCATCCTGGGAATTGCGCTTTCCCAGAGTCATGACCATGGATCCATGGGCCTCCTCATGCTTAAGCCCGATGGCCAGGAGGACGTGCGAGGGCTCAAGGGTGCGAGAGGAGCAGGCCGAGCCGGTGGAGACCTGGATGCCGAACATGGCGTCCAGGGTGAGAAGGATGCTCTCGCCCTCAATCCGGGAGAAGCGGAAGCTGGCATGGTGCGGCAGCCGCCTTTGGGGATGGCCGGTCAGATGGGACTGCTCGATCTTCAGGATCTCCCCGATCAGCCGGTCCCGCATCCCTTTCAGGCGCGACCCTTCCGCCTCCAACTCCTGTCCGGCCAGCCTGGCGGCCTCGCCCAGGCCGGCGATGGCGAACAGGTTCTCCGTTCCCGGACGGAGGCCTCTTTCCTGGCCGCCTCCGAACGACACCGGCTGGAGCCGGACGCCGGGACGGACGTAGAGCGCTCCCGCGCCCTGAGGGCCGTAGAGGTCGTTGGAGGAGATGGTCAGGAGGTCGATTGAATCCCTTTGCACATCGATTGGGATCTTTCCGGCAGCGGCTGTGGCATCCACGTGCAGGTACCGGGCACCGGAGTGAACGATCTCGGCGATCTCCTTTATCGGCTGCACCGTTCCGATCTCGCTGCTGCCATACTGCACAGAGGTGAGGACGGTTTCCGGGCTGACCTGTCCCTTCAAGGCCTCCAGGTCCAGCAGGCCGGAGGCATCCACCGGGACCAGAGAGAGCGAAAAGCCGGTCTTCTGCAGGTACTTGAGGGGATTTAAGACCGAGATATGCTCAATGGCGCTGGCCAGCAGCTGCTTTCCGGCTCCGGCGTTCCTGGCGGCGGTCCCGTGGATGGCCAGGTTGTTAGCTTCAGTTGCCGAGCCGGTGAAGATGATTGTAGACGGACCCTCGGCATTTATCAGCCGGGCCACCTTTTCCCTTGCCTCCTCCACAACCGCTTTGGCGGCAAGGCCGGTGGCGTGAAGGGCGGAGGGGTTTCCGAAATCCTCGGCCAAATAGCGCCCGGCAAACTCAACTGCCCGCGGGTCCACCGGACAGGCCGACTGGTAGTCCAGATAGATGCTCATCGAGGCCTCTTTTAGAAGGTCAGCACTGAATCGGCATCCAGGGACAGATCAATCAGGGTTCCGGCCCCGGCGATTTTGGCCTCGGGTATGAAGTCGCCGCGGGGAATTCCCAGGAGCTGGGTGCTCTGCTCGCAGATGTACATCTTAACCCCTGCAGCCAGGGCCTGGTCCATGACTTCCTTCAGGCTCGGGAAGCTCCCTATCTTGACCTTCTCGGCCTCGCCCTTCTTCATCTGCGTTAGGCCCTTGATCATGAAGAATATGGCCGCCTCCAAATCCATGGCCCTGGCCGTCGCGCTCAGGATGAAGGGCGCATAAAGCCTCTCCGGGCTGTCCAGTCCGCTGGTCTGAACGTAAAGTACGCTTGTCATCTTTTTCAACCAACCTGATGTTTTTCAAAAAACCCTGCTGAGTTTCCAATTCCGTTTCAGATTCATCTAATGAAGCTTTTTGATCCAGAAAGTCATGATGTTTCCCGATTTTTCGAATTTCACCAGCTCATGTCCGGCCCGCCTGGCCCAGCGGGGGATGTCCTCTTCTGCGGCCGGATCGTCCGCCTCCACCTTCAGAATCTGCCCCACCTCCAGCATCTCGATCTCCTCCTTGGTGCGGGCAATGGGCAGGGGGCAGAACAGGCCGACACAGTCCAGCTCCTGTTCTGGCTTGATCTCCGATATGAGTTTAGCCTCCTTCGAAATGAAATGTAAGATTTTAATGCAAGACTAAAGATTTCAGGGTCTTCCCGAAATCCAGTTCCCTAAATTTCTTTGTCATCTCTTGCTATTTCTATCTTCGCCAGATTGAAGACACTGAACTGTCTTGAACCCGAAGTTTTTATAACTGATAGTGCCCAATAAAGACAATAACAACAATCGGGCTGCGGCCGGTGGATTGGGGATTGCTGCCCGGCAAGAGACCTAGCTGGGAGGACCGAGATGGACGAATTTTCAACCCTGATTGGCGGGATTGCCGGAGACGGCATCAATGAGGCGGGACTGACCCTGGGCCGGCTTTTTAGCCGGCTGGGCTACTGCATCTACATGTACTACGATTACCCTTCTCTCATCCGGGGAGGGCACAACTTCTCCATAGTCAGGGCCGCTAAAGGCCGGGTGAGCACGCACACCGATGCTATCGATGTCTTAATCGCCCTGAACCAGGAGACGATAGAGAAGCACGAAAAGAGGCTCAAAGATAGCTCCTTTGTAATTTATGACTCCGACCAGGTCAAGGCCGCCGGTCTGGAGCAGAAGGGCTGCGGGCTTCCCGTCTCGGATATCCTGAAGCAAGAGGATGCCCCCAAGATAATGCGCAACACCTGCATCCTGGGAGGGTTCTGCCGGGTGGTGGGAATAGACTGGCAGACCCTGGAATCGGTGCTGAAGAAGCACATCCCCAAGAAGCTGGAACAAAACCTGAAAGTGGCGCGCCGGGGCTACGACTCGGCGGTGGAGTTCTGCCGGGTGGACCGCGCCCTCAATCCCGTCCTTCCGCTGCTCACCGGCAACCAGGCGGTGGGCCTGGGATTTCTCAAGGCCGGGCTCAAGGCCTATGTGGCTTATCCCATGACACCTTCCTCCAGCACGCTTCACTTCCTGGCCGACCAGGCCCCCGGCTTCGGTCTCAAGGTGGTTCATCCCGAGAACGAGATCGCGGTGATGCTCATGGCCCAGGGGTTCGCCTATGCCGGTCAGAAGACAGCAATAGGAACATCGGGAGGCGGGTTTTGCCTGATGTGCGAGGGCCTGAGCATGAGCGGAATGGCCGAGATGCCGGTGGCCATACTGATGTCCCAGAGGGCCGGACCTTCCACCGGAATTCCCACCTATACCGCCCAGGGAGACCTGCACTTCATCCTCAACGCCGGACAGGGAGAGTTTCCCAGGTTCGTGGTCTCTCCGGGAGACGCCGAGGAGTCCTACTACTGGTCTGGAGTGGCGCTCAACCTGGCCTGGAAGTACCAGGTCCCTTCCTTCGTCCTGATCGACAAGTCGGTGTCCGAAGGTCTGTACAGCTTCGATCTAAAGGCGGCCGGAGACCTGTCCGAAGAAGATTTCGCCCGCTGGGACGGACAGGGGAAGTACGATCGCTACCGTCAAACGGATAGCGGCGTCTCACCGCTGGCCTTTCCCCCTCAAAAAGGACAGGCCATAAAGGTCGACAGCTACACTCATGACCAGCACGGGGTAACCTCTGAGGACCCGCAGGTGGCCACGGAGATGAGCGACAAGCGGCTGCTCAAAGGACAGTCCCTGGCTAGAGAGTTGGAGAACTACGAGACGGTGAAGGTCAAGGGAAGGGGCAAGACCGCTCTGCTGTGCTGGGGCTCGAACAAGGGAGTGTGCGAGGAGATAGGCCTCAAGATGGGGCTGAAAGTGATCCAGGTCCTGGTGCTCTCTCCGTTTCCGGCGGACCGCCTGAGCGAGGCCCTGGAGGGAGTGGAGAAGGTGATAGCTGTGGAGTGCAACTCGACCGGCCAGCTGGCCAAGCTGTGCGGATTTTACGGCTTTCCGGCAGACGAGCTGATACTGAAGTACGACGGCAGACCGTTTTCAGTCGAGGACTTAGAGTCCAGGCTAACAGAGGTGGAACAATGAACCCGAAAGACCTCGCATCCTATGCCACCAACACCTGGTGTCCGGGCTGCGGCAACTTCTCCATCCTCAGCGCCATCAGGTCGGTACTGGCCCAGCTGGACCAGGAGGGCTATCCGGTGGAGGACGTGGTGCTGGTCTCCGGAATCGGCTGTCACGCCAAGATCGTGGACTATCTGAACGTGAACAGCTTCTATTCAATCCACGGCCGGACTCTGCCTGTGGCCACGGGAATCAAGCTTGCCAACCCCGACCTCAAGGTCATTTGCTTTTCCGGAGATGGCGACTCCCTGGCCGAGGGGCTTGACCACCTGATCTTCGCGGCCAAGAGGAACATCGACGTCACCCTGATACTGCACGACAACCGGGTCTACGGGCTGACTACCGGGCAGTTCACGCCCACCTCGCCGCCGGGCTTCAAAGGCAAATCGACGCCGCTCGGGACCGAGGAGCTTCCCATGAACCCTCCGGAGCTTATGCTGGCCAGTGGTGCCACCTACATCGCCCGGGGCTACACCCACGGAATAGATCTATTGCAGAAGCTCTTCAAGGAGGCCATACTTCACCAGGGCTTCTCCTTCGTGGACGTGCTGCAGGTGTGCGTGACCTTCTTCAACCTCTACGAGTCCTACAACCAGCGGACCTACGAGGTCAAGGACAATGACACCAGCAGCTTCGATGAGGCCTTGAAGATCGCCAGATCCTGGAATTACGACGACCACGAAGCTCGCATACCTCTGGGCAAGTTCTATCAGGTGGATGCACCGACGTTCGACCGGACATTTCCGGGCTTCGAGATCCGGGATGTGGACAGAGACTCCAGGATCAAGGAGGTTCTGGAAGGCTTAATCTGATATCCAGCCTAATAGCAATTCCAGGCCATCACTACCCATCCACATATCAGCAACGACCGCAAAATTTGCGGATATTAGCGGATTCGCCAAATATGATTCGCCAAATATGTTCGACAATAAGGTAGTTGCAGTACTGGTGATAGTATTAGCAATAACAGTCATGAGGTGAAGCAATTGGATAAGTACGTGTGCACTGTGTGCGGGTACATCTACGACCCGGAGAAGGGAGACCCCACAGCCAACATACCTCCCGGAACCGCCTTCGCCGACCTGCCCGACGACTGGATCTGTCCCGAGTGCGGAGTGGGCAAAGAGAACTTCGAGAAGATGCAATAACCAGGGTAATTTAAAGGGTGATTTAGATATGCTCAGCGAAAAGATGACTGAGGCCCTCAACGAACAGGCCAACCGGGAGCTTTACTCTTCTTACCTGTACCTGTCCATGTCGGCCTATTTCGAGTCCATCAACATGAAGGGTCTCGCCTCCTGGATGCGGGTGCAGGCCGGAGAAGAGCTGGTTCACACCATGAAGATGTACGACTACGTGATCAGCTCCGGCGGCAGGGCCCGGATGCTGGCGGTGGAGGAGCCCAGATTCGCCTGGGGATCGCCGCTGGAGGCCTTCCAGCAGGTCTGGGACCACGAGCGGGCGGTGACCGGACTGATCAAGGCCCTGGCAGGCGTGGCCGAGGCCGAGAAGGACCAGGCCACCAGGAGCTTCCTGCAGTGGTACATCGACGAGCAGGTGGAAGAGGAAGAGTCCTCGGATATGGTTCTGAACAAGGTCAAGGCAGCGGGCCAGAATGAAGCGGCTCTGCAGGCTGTAGACCGAGAGCTGGGGCAGAGGAAGTTCAAGTTCCCGCGCGGGTTCAACATGTTTCCCTACGGCGGGACGCCATAGGATAGCTGAAGAAGCGTGCGATTGCAGATCCGGTGATTCCAGGAAGCTGCTGGGGAAAGAACAGCATATAAGGCCGCGATTGGGATCAGCCAATACCACAGTGAGGATGGCGGGACAGATCAGGATGGAGGCGGCTTACTATTCCGGATTGAATGACTGGCCTCACGCTCCGGATGCCTCCACCGACCCGCAGCGGGACTCACGAGCCCGTGCGATGGATCATGGATGAGATGAGGAAAAAAGTGCCAGATGGAGATTGGTTTATGAGGCAGGAGGTTCTAATCATTATCTTATCTGTGATCGCATCCTATGGTTGCGGCCCTATCAATTGAATCATAACGAAACGAGCCTATTGATCCTGTTCTTGGTGGAACTGGAGACATATTACTTCAGGATTCCTGTTTAATAAGACTCGTCCACGATCCACAATTCAATCAAAAGTTTAATCTCTTTTAGCCTTTCTTACTGTTTAAGCTTAAGGAGGCTAAGAGTGATAAATACACCGGCATTTAGGCTAGCATTACTATTACTACTAAGTCTCAGCATGATCAACTCAGAAGGACTCTCTAGTGAACCAAAGCAAAGCCCAGTCATGGAACTGCCCTCCTTAGTGCAAGCATCTGGGATGCAGACATGGACGTGGGCGGGGGAAAATTCAAACGGTACGGAGCTCATACCGCGCGATCTGTTCTTCGGAGACCCTGACAGGTATCGGATTCTCAATAGTCTTGATGGAAAGTGGATTAGCTTCATGGCACCTTATAACGACGTACTTAACGTTTGGATAGCACCTCTTTACGATCTATCCTCGGCCCGGCCGATTACCAACGACACCTTCAGGGGTATTCAGGGCTATTATTGGGCATTCACCAATCGCCATATTCTCTACGTCCAAGACAAAGATGGTGATGAGAACTGGACCATATATTCTGTTGATGTGATCACCGATGAAAGAAGAAACTTAACTCCCTTGGAGGGTGTCAATGCCCAGCTGCTGAGCACTAGCATAAAGATACCACACGAGGTGTTGATAGGGCTGAACGACCGCGATCCCAGCTACCACGATATCTACCGGTTCAACATCACTACGGGGGAGAAGAAACTAGTGCAAAAGAACGAGGGCTTCTCCTATTTTGTGGCAGACCATGACTTGAAGATCCGATTTGCAGCCAATGCAACCCCTGATGGCGGTGAAGAGATCTTCAAGTTGCTGGACAACGGCAGCTGGGAGCCATTCATTAAAAAGGAGGCAGATGATGACTTCACCACCTGGATCCGGGGCTTTGATACCAATGATACTCTGATGTATATGGTCGACAGCCGTGGCCGGGAGACAACAGCACTCACTGCAACAAATTTAACTACGGGCGACGTTCAGGTTTTGGTAGACGACCTGCCGGCCAATATCGATGCCTTCATAGTTCACCCGAAGACGGGATTAATCCGTGCTGTAGCATACACCTACGATCGCAGGAAATGGGTGATACTTGATCAGTCGATAGAGCCAGACATGGAGCTGCTGCGAAATACATTACCGGAGGGGGATGTTAACGTATACTATTACACCCTCGACGATAAAAACTGGTTCTTATCCAATACTCAGGATATAGGCCCAGCCCATCATTATCACTACAACCGCAGCACAGGGGAAGTGAGGTTCCTTTTTAGTGAAAGGAGCAGGCTGGACAATTTGACCCTGGCCAAGATGCACCCCGTGGTGATAAACTCCAGCGATGGTCTGAGAATGGTCTGCTACTACAGCCTACCGGTCGGGAGCGATGAAGATGGCGATAGCCTCCCGGAGAGCCCTCTGCCGATGGTTCTGCTGGTGCACGGCGGCCCCTGGTCCAGGGACTACTGGGGATTCAACAGCCTTCACCAGCTTCTTGCCAACCGCGGGTACGTTGTATTGAGCGTTAACTACAGAGGCTCAGAAGGCTTTGGGAAGAGCTTTATCAATGCAGGAGACCGCCAGTGGGGCGCAAAGATGCACGACGACCTCATAGATGCTGTGAACTGGTCAATTGAAAGGGGAATTGCTGACCCTGACAAGATTGCCATCATGGGCGGGAGCTATGGAGGATATGCCGCCCTGGCAGGCTTGACCTTTACCCCCGAGGTCTTCAACTGTGCGGTAGATATTTGCGGCATCTCAAACCTCACCTCGTTCCTGAAATCTATTCCGCCTTATTGGCTACCGGAGATAGAAAAGGAGTTTCGGAGGATTGGCGATTACAGGACTGAGGAAGGAAGGGCTTTTCTCAGGGAGAGGTCTCCCTTGACCTACGTGGACCGGATAAAGAAACCTCTGCTGATAAGCCAGGGTGCCAACGACCCTAGAGTGAAGCAGAACGAATCGGACCAGATTGTCCAAGCCATGCAGGCCAGAGACATTCCTGTGACCTATCTGATCTACACGGATGAGGGGCACGGCTTTGTTCGGCCCAAGAACAAGCTCTCCTTCTACGCAGTGGCTGAGGCTTTCCTGGCGGAGCACCTTGGAGGCATGTGCGAGCCGATAGGTGATGCATTCGAGAACTCCAGCATAACGGTGCCGACGGGAGCAGAAGGAGTTCCTGGCCTGGCGGAGGCTCTCAAGAAATAGGAACGCTCCTCCCCGGTTCAGTCTCTTGCCATGAAAGCAATCCGATAAAGGAGGATGCTGCGACCCGATCCTCCTTCCTGCTCGGATCTTTTTTGTACCGCGTAATCCAGCTCTGACGAGAATCTGAATTGCGTGTGCGATATTCGTCTCAGGCGCTCCGGCCACCAGGAGCTTCCTGCAGGTGGTACATCGACACGTGCAGGTGGAGGAGGAAGAGTTCTCGGATATGGTTCTGAACAGGGTCAAGGCAGCGAGCCAGAATGAAACGGCTCTGCAGTCTGTAGACCGAGAGCTGGGGGAGAGGAAGTTCAAGTTCCCGCGCCGGGTTCAACATGTTCCGGGATTCCAGGAAGCAGCCGGGAAAGAACCGCATCGAGGGTCGCGATAGGAGTCGGCCAATGCCTCAATAGGATGGCGGGACGGGTCGGAATAGAGGCAGCCGATCGTTCCGGATGCCTCCATCGACCCGCAGCGGGACTCACGAGCTGGTCGATGGATCATGGACTAGATGAGAAGAATGTGCAAGAGGGAGATTAGTTTATGAAGCAGGAGGTTCTCACATTATCTTATCTGTGATCGCATCCTATGGTTGTGGCCATGTCAATTGAATCGAGCTGTGGTGGGCCCTCATGAAGGTCATTGAGATCCTCCGAAGCCATGAACAGGAGATCAAGGACCGCTTTTCCGTACGCCGCATAGGTCTCTTTGGGTCCTTTGTCCGGGGAGAAGAGACGAATGAAAGCGATATTGACGTACTTGTGGAGTTCGAAGACCCGACTTTTCGGAACTTCATGAACCTCGCCTTTTTCCTTGAGGATCTATTCGGCAGGAGGGTTGACCTGCTCACTCCGGAAGGAATCAGCCGCAGAATCAGGCCCTATGTAGAGAGAGAGAGGTGGTATGGGCTGATTAGAGATGATTCAGTTTATCTGGGTCATATCCTTGACGAGATAGCTTTTCTGACCACTAACGTCGAAGGCCTGGAGTTCGAAGATCTCTTGGAAGACGAGCTATTGCAGCGGGGCGTTGTTAGAAGTCTGGAGATAATCGGCGAAGCCGCGAAGAATATATCACCGGATATTAAGGCTGCTCATCATGAAGTCGAATGGAAGATGATGGCCGCTCCGACGTCCGCGTTGTATTCACTGGAATTTTAAATCCATCAAAAATTGAAACTAATACGATATAGAATACGATTGTATGTCTGAATTAAAGACAACGATATCCCTGCTATCGGGTTTGGCCTAACAAGCACAGAAGCGGATACAAGCGGGGTGGTTTCCCGATATTAACAGCCGGGTCATCGAGGGCCTAGGCGCTATCTGGAGACCCATCGGGATGGACTGATGGTGCGTTTCATCTGGAGGATGTTGAATGGGAACCTCGAGAAGATTCGGCCGTAACCTAATGTGCGGGGGATGGGATTCTAGCACATCGTATTCGAGTTAAACCAAACAGTAGCTCAGCAATATAGGCAAATTAATTAATATTAGCGGCAATAGTTTTGCGAGGGATTGAAAATGGCACTAAGGAAAAAAGCTGTATTTTTGATGCTGCTAATATGTAGCCTGCAAAATCCATCAAGCTGTGCGGAATCAGAATCAAATCCTCAGAGCATCTACGGTTCATGGAATATAGTGGCAAATGGGTATCACGGAACAATGGAATTGAATGATAAGGATAGCACTATCCAATTCGAAGCAGGCACGGAAAAAATCACAGATATCAGTTTCAACGGAAAAAACCTTAAGTTCTATCGCAACTCGAATTATGGATCAAAGTATAGCCAATTATACACAGGAGAACTATCTGGAGAAGCCGTGACTGGAACATTCACGCAACAAAATATCCCAGGTAGACTTTTCGAGTGGAGCGCTGAGCGAATAAATGGTTCTGAAGATCAAGCTACTCTTCCCATTTGCCCAATCGGTACAGCTGGCGCACCTAACTTAAGGGACCCGGGCATTGCATCATGTGCACAGTGCAGAGGAGCATGTGGTGAGGACTGCCCCTCAGATCGCTGTGACCCCATGAAGCATATTGTAATTCCAATCACCGACACGTCAGGACAACAATATAATTGTGTTTATAATAATGTAGTAAGTTGCTTGACTCATCAAGGCTGCCGTGATCACGACGCGTGTTATGATAAGTGCGCTGATACAGGAGAAAGCAGCATATTTGGACCCTGTCATCAAAAATGTAATAGCGATTGCATTGTCAAATGGGGAGTAGCCCAATGCAATGCTTGGGCTGATTATGCAGGATACGTAGGAGATTATTGGATAAATCCAGATTTTGATGGCGTTCTTCTTTTCTCATATCCGCCAGAGTTGGTTGGGCCGGTTCCACAATAGTGGGGGCGAAAGGATGAAGAGACTGTGATCAATCTAAAAGGTGAATATGCAAAAATGTATGATGAGGTCATCCAAGCATATGATAAGGCCATAGAGAACAATCCTCAATATGAAGATGCCTGGAATAATAAAGAGAAAGCTCTAAGTCATTGGGCACATCACAGAAGCCCAAAGTAGCCTATTCCAGGTCAAAGACTTGAGTTATAACGGATAATCCTGCCATTCAGGGGTATTGCGTAACCCGTAAACCCTTCTCTCTATTTTTTAGCAACTTCAAAGCTGAAACTGCATTTTATAAAGCCCTTTCTGAAACCTGTGACCCCACCTACTTTTTGCGGCGGGTTTTATAACGTATTCTCAGAATAACCGCGATCAATTTTTCGATATCGGGCAATTGTCGATGCGATTTTATCAAGTCTATAGGAACAATCAGTTTGCCCAGAGCGAATTTGGGCCAATTTTATTGTTTGTATAATTTAGCGCGTACAACATGCAGATGGAGAGAAAGATTCTTCCCAGGTCCCCCAACCGGATGGTTCACATGATTCGATTTATTGAAATTTCTCACCCATATCGTCTGCAGCACCACCAAACCTAAATCCGCCCAGTTGAATACACCACCTACGCGGTGATTTGATGGACAGCTCAAAGCCCAAATTCATATTCAACTGCCAGAGATGCGGCCGGTGCTGCGAGACCAGAGGCGACCTGCCCGTTTATCTGGACGACATCGAGAGGTGGTCAAAGGACGGGACGGTCTACCGGGTCTTCGCCGATCTGTCGGTAGCCGAAGACTCTGGCCTCCCCCAGATCCGCCTGACGAACAAAGAAGGCAGGTGCCCGATGTATGACACAGAGAAGAAGGAGTGCTCAATTTTCGACAGCCGCCCCATCGCCTGCCGGGCCTATCCGCTGCGCTTCGACGGCCACGGTTTCCTGATCAGAGACCCGGAATGCCCGGGCCTCAATCAGGGTGAGATGAGCCAGGAGGCGCTGGAGGAGATCAGAGACGCTGCCAGAAAAGAGCACCAGGAAGAGGAGCGCTTCATCGCGGTTCTGCCCATAATCCACGCCATTTTGATGAAGGACATCGTCGACCGATCGGAGAAGGAATTCGAGAAGCTGAGCGATGAAGAGAAGGAGAAGATCAAAGAGATCATGAAGAAGAACGAGGAGCAGAAGGAAGAGATGAAGGATGAGCCGGGCGAAGAACGGGGCGAATAACAGGGCTTAAATTCGATCCTTTCCAATCATTTCTGACAATGCCCGACATTCTAGAGCTGGACAGAAACCTGCTGTACGTGGAGGACGAGAACTGGCAGTGCTGCCTAAAGCGCGGTCGGAATCTGTTGCTGGGCGTGGTCCTGGAGGCTGCCAACCTGGGTGGGGGCGATTTTCCCTATGTGGTGGACGCCTGCCTGATCCCCCAGCCGGAAGGCCTGCATCCCGACCTGATTCAGGAGGCAGAGGATGAGGGGGCAGTAGATCGTGACCAGCTCATCTCTTACATCTACCAGAACTACGGCGGCGTTCCGGTGAACATCGATGCTCTCCAGCCGGCCAAGGCCTCTTGCGGCTTTTCCTCGTTTGTAGCCAACACAGCCATCGGCTCGGCTTCCGGGTCGACGGGTTCGGATCAGGAGGTTCGTCGCTTCGAGAACCTGGAAGAGGCCATGACCTTTGCCCGAGATTTCTATGCCCCTTACGCCTCGCTGCTATTTCGCTGGATCGACGTCATCCTGAACCAGCCTTTGCGGACGGGAAATAGCGGCTGGGAGAAGCTGGCCTATCTGACAGAGGATTGAATAGAAAAAGCGCTCCGGAGAAGAATTCTCGCGGTTTTGGCCCGGCGGGACCTGGGGTAGGCCTCATACCGCTGTCTTTTTCACGGATAGCTCACTCATGATTAATACTTGATCAATAATACTTGATCGACGCTTGATCAATTACTTGCTTCGACTTGGCTTCGGGGTGGACGAAATCATGAATATGAATAACATGAATGACATGAATGGACCCAGGGCAAAGAATCAGAGTTTGAAACGGCCGGGCCTGAGCGCGTTGCTGCTTCTCCTTGCTGCGTGTGCAGGTGCCTCTATCTGCTGTGCTGACGGGGCCAGCCCCCAGGATGTGATCGGTACCTGGGACGTGCTTGGCGAGCTGGTGACATCTCCGGCAGAAGATCCGGCCGACCCCTATGCTCCAAAGCCGGGGGACATCAAGCCCGACACCTGGACCATCGCCGACTACGGCCAGGGCCCGGTTCTGACAGGCAGCAGCGGATCAATCGCCGGCCAGTACACAGAAAACGGGGCGCTCTTTGAGGGCACCTACGATCTCGGCTCTGCGGTCTACATGGTTGTGCGGATCAACTGCATCCTTAGCAGCTCCGGATCGATGTACGGCACCAATGAAAACGAATTCTGGGGCCTGAACACCGTGACCGGCGAGTTCATCAAGACCGGCCTGGAGTCCTGGAAGTTCAAGGCGACGAAGGTGTGATACGATAGATACCAGCACAAAAAGTTTTTCTACCTTTAATACCTTCTAATGTTCAAATTTTGCTCGAAAGGGGGCGAAAGGGTGAAAAGGGCAGTCATGTTAGGACTCTTGCTTATGCTGTGGTCTTCTGCAGCGTACGCTGGTAGTGGTTACGGCAGTGGTTACGCTAGTGGTTATGGCACCGTGACCCTGGATGTGATAGGCAGTCAGGCGGAGAACGCTCAGGTGGACAACCCCGGTGGAAGGCCTGTGGAGGTGACAATCGTCGGGAGCACGACCAGCAATATCGTGATCGGCAATCCTCTGGCCGAGAAGAACGCACCGTGCTGCTGCAACATCTGCTATCCCAACGAATGGGCCGACTTTTCCCGATCCCTGTGCTATCCCTACAGCTCCTACATCCCCACCAGATACCATAAATCCTTCCTAAGGACGCCGTGCGGGTGCGTTCCACCGTGCTGGAGCCCCTGCTCACCGCAAATCGACAATCAGGTTCTATCCATTGGAGGATACAGGTAACTTCGATGCAGGTAAATCGATAGGCAACATCGATAAGGCATCATCGATAGCCACGGGGCTAAAAGGAGGCTCTCACCAGAGCAGGAGAATAAGGCCTGCGACCCAACGCGGGAGAGCTTCGTTAGCCTTGGCATTTATTTAGGCCCGGATGATCCCATCAAATCCGGCCGTCGAAGGGACACTACAGCACCAGCCTTTCCAGATCGTCCCTCTTCACCAGGTGCACCTCCACCAGATGATGGGGGTGATACCTCGTCTTGGCTTCCCGCAGTCCTTCTACCCCCATGTCGCTCTCCCGATTGATGTAGACATAATCCGGAGCCAGATACCTGGCCGTCTCGGCGTTGATGGCCCTGTAGATGCCCTTACAATCAGGAAGGCCCTTCTCGAAGTGAACCAGTGCCGTGCTCTCGTTTAACCGCTCGAATACGGACAGGGCCCCGATCTGTCCCTCTGCCCTAATGGCCAGCCCGGACAATTGCAGCGACTGGAAGTGGTCGATGGCAAAGAATACAGCTTCCCTCTCGTTGGCCAGTATGGGTTCAGAATCGCAGTCCTTCCACTCGCACCACTTTTCCAGAAATTCGCGCACTTCATCCATGCAGTCGGCGTTCACCGGCATAGCTTCCGGAGAGCACTGGCGCTGGAACTGGTTTAACTGATGCCGGATGGTCTGAAACTTTTTTCCGGGAAGCTCCGCCAGCTCAGACGCCAGGTAAACGTAGTCGAAGTAGTCCCGCTCAGGATGAAGCTCCAGGCCCGGGTAAAGCTCCGAGATCCACTCCCAAGACCCAGGATCAAGGATCACCAAAGGATGTGGATCATCGCTTCTTGCCGAAAGCTCCATCACCTCAGCCAGCAGTTCGGGATCTCGCGGACCTATCGGCGGCCTAAAGCGGGTTTTTCCATCGATGGTGCTGGAGAGCACGATGCAGTCCTGCTCGAATGCGAATCGATAGTGGGCATAATGGTTCCAGCAAACCATATTGACAAAAGTATTATCGCTATGCTGCTGAGGAAACGCCAGGTAGTGTCTTTGGAATAGGTCCCGGTCCTGTAGAGCGACCGGCTTGAAATCAGAGTCTTTCAGCGTCAATCAATTCCCCCCGTGAGCAACATGGGAACGTGTCCCTCCATGGGCGAAAAACCCAACGAGCGGTAGAATCCCTCTGTTCCCGGCTGGGCAATCAATCCTATCCACGAAATTCCCCCGGACCGGCAACGCTTCAGGAGCGCAGACACAATCATCCTTCCAACTCCTTTCCCTCTCCAGCCGGAGAGAACGACCACATCCTGGATATAGGCATCTGCTACCCCATCCGAGACCGCCCGCCCCATGCCTATGCACCTGCCGGTCGAGGTCTCAATCGCAGCCGCAAACAAATAGCTCCCGGAGATCAGCATACCGATCTTGGAAGGGTCCATATCTTCCTTCCACCAGCCGCCCGAGCGGTAAAGCTCGACCACCGGCTCTTCCTCGCACGAATGTCCAAAATCGATCCTGATGCAATTCTCATCCACCACGGTCAAACCTCTCCTGCCATCCCAGAAATTATCAATTAATAATAGCCGGGCTAGGACATAAATACCGATCCATACCGGTCCGTCCCGAACGAACACACCTGACCCAAACTTTCCCCGCCCCGAGCCGCTCCAGGAATCCGGGAAAGCCCCGAGTCTCCTTCCGGAAATCTGATAAAACGGGAAAAGAGAGAAGGGTTCGGCTGAAAAGGGGATCAACGAATGGACAGGCGACCGGGGAAAGCGACGGCAAAAGGCGCAGACCGTGAGCTGAAAGCATTGCAGCTGGAGGGAAGGGTCCTGCCGGGATCAGGAAAAGCGCAGCATTACGTAAGTATTCCCGGATACCGGAGACAGTTTGAGGAGAAACTGGGATTCTCACCTTTCCCCGGGACCCTCAACGTTCATCTCTATCCGTCCAGCATGGGGCATCGCGAAGAGCTGGACAGGCGTCAGGCAATCATTATCCAGGGCTTTGTCCAGGGTGAGCACGTCTACGGCTCCAGCAGATGCTACCCGGCAAGGATATCCGGCGTTTCAGCGGCGGTGGTGATCCCAGAGAGAACCCATTATCCCAGCGATGTGATCGAGGTCCTGGCTCCGGCAAAGCTCAGGGAGGTCCTGGGCCTCAGTGACGGAGACCGGGTGACGATATTGGTAAGCTGCCCTTCGAAATCCTGAGACTGAGTTTCCTTCGGGACCAAACGGGAGACTCAGCAATCATCCTCACATTCCCGCCCGTCCTGATGACTTCCAAAAGAATGGGCGAAAGATTTTTCTACTTTCAGTATATATAAAAAGCCTTAACTATAGATCGAAAGGGAGGAAAGAGGGTTGAAGAAGGCAATAACATTCATATTGATGTTTGTGGCTCTATCGTCCGTATCCTTAGCTGCCGGCCACGGATCGATAGTGGTAGACATAGTGGGAAGCAATACCGAAGATACTCGCATCGCCGCACCTGCCGCAGGCTCTATTGATCTGGAGATCGTCGGAAGCAATGCCAGAAATACGGTGATATCCACCAAAGCGGAAAAGTCTTGCTCCAGCTGTTGCTGCTGGCCGTATTACTGTCCACCAGCGCCCTGCAACTACACACAACCCTGCACTGTTACAGCTACCAGCGGACGGCATCTCGGCGTTGACGCCTGGTATGGAACCTTCTGGTACACTCCGTTTGACCATCTGCCCAAATGGCCTCAGGTTTGAAGGATCTGAAAAATTCAGCGATTGATATCGAGCAATACATCTCGATAAGGGGACTAATCTCAGACAGCAATCGCCAGGATTGAGCGGATGCCGATTGTGCCAAACTGCATTAGCGAAGGCCTTTTTTCCCCACCGGCAGAACACGGCCCCGGCTCATCCGGCAGAAGCGAAAATCTATTGAGATTCGTCTCCTCAAGATGGCATATATTTTATCCCCCATATCATCTTCGAACAGGTGGCCTGGATGAAAGATGAGATCTTAAGAGGCGCAGGGCTCGATAATCGAAACGGAATCAAGGTACTGCACATCAAGGGCAGCCCTTACCAGATGGGCTATCAACATGGCTTCCTGCTGGCAGAAGAGATCGGTTTGATGATCAACCGGACTCTGCTGGCCACAGCTGCCTATGTGGCTGCGCAGACCGGAAGCGACACAAAACGCGCAGAAGAGCTGCTGAGAGCAGGCCAGCAGGAGGCCGAGCCGCATCTTCCCCCGGAGCTGAGGCAAGAGATGGAAGGAATCGCCGACGGCGCTAAAGGCGCAGGAAGCGATGTAACGCTAAGCCAGGTGATGCTCTGGAACACCAATTACGACCAGTGGTGCATCTACTGCCATCCTCAATACCGGCAGCGCGACGGTTCAGATGCATCTAACTCTGCAGGCTCAGCAATGACAATTGGGCCCGCAGGCGGATGCTCCAGCTTTTGCGCCTGGGATGATTGGGCAGGAGGCGACGGCCGACTGATCTTCGGCAAGAACGAGGACAACTTCAATATGCCGGAGCAGCTGGATAGCCGGCTATTGGTCGTTGCCGATCCTTCCCAGGGTTTCGGCCATGCCTTCATGACTTACCCGGGAATGGTGGGGCTTGACGGGGGATTAAACGAGAGCGGCATGGAGATGATGACCCAGCTGAACTCCATGCAGCACGAAAGCATGAAGGGTTGCGGAATTGCCGTATTTACCCGTCTACTGCTGACTTACGCCGGCAGCCTGGACCAGGCCATACAGATCTTCCGCCTGCATCCTGGCTGCGCCGGCATCGCCTATCAACTGGCCGATGCCGGGGCCAGGAAAGCGGCAGTTGTAGAGACCTCTTCAGATAGGATCGCCATCCGTCATCCTATGCCTGAAGTGAAAGCGCTCTGGCAGACCAATCACTCCAACTGCTATCCGGGATGGATGGGCTACTCCGGATACAACATGGTCGCGGACCAGGCCCCGGTCAATGAGCTGAAGGACATCTCCACAGTCGAAGCCTGGCAGAACAGCCTCAAAGATCCATACAACTTTTATGTTCAAGCACCCAGCCGCTTTGAGCGCTATAGACAGCTGATCCACGAGCATTACGGCCGGATCACTCCTGAGACTGCCATGAAGATTCTCAGCGATCGCTACGATCCCTACACTCGCCAGATTCGACCGCCGGATTTTCCCTCCTGGACCAATAATATTCTGTGCACCATCTGCGCTCTCTATCCGGATTTCACCTACCATGCGAAAGAGCCCCTCGGGACCTTTCGGGCCCATATCGCCAACATGTGGAGCATGGTGGCCTATCCACAGGCGGGAGACTTCTGGCTGGCAGCCAGAGGCTTTCCGGCCCAGTACGGGGGCTACGAGCACTTCAATCTGAAAGAGCTGCTGGAAAGGATGCGCTAGAGCCAGGCTGCGGCCAAGGCCGCAAGAATGGACCCAAAGCGCCTCTTAACGGCTGTTTTTTCGGGAATAGAAGAGACGGCCCAGAGCGAAGGGACTAATTGAGGGGATGTATGCCCTGAGCCGCTTAGAGGTAGCGATTCATCCTACATAATATTAATAATAAGCAAGTAATCATCATAGTATTTAACTCTTTCGATATAAAAATAGGGTTTTAGGTCTATGCGGGATTCTTTCTAGATCTTTTCCCCCTGGCTTCTGCTGCTTTCGAGAAGTATCAATATCAATTAATAATCACGTCATCACTCATCCACTCTCTCCAGATCATTATCGGGGAATCTATTCAGGAAGTAGGAGGTATTTTTGATTCAAATTCGCATATTATAGATGAGAAATTGATTATGCGTCGGCCAAAGACTTTTTAAGGGTTGAAGCAGTACACGCTGAAGAAAAAGATAGTGTAAGACTTGTCGGAGGAAGAAATGATCCACATGAAGGTTCAGCTTTCCAGGAAGAGCGCGGACGGCTATGTCATTCCTTTGGGTGACCTCAAGATAGTGAGCGCAGTTACAGACAGCGGGATGATAGGATGCGGTGCTTTCGATCTGGCGGCTCTGGACAAGTTCGACTGTCCCGCGGCCAAAGTGGGACACAAGAACGGAGCATCTATTGTCAGCCTGCAAGACCTGCTGGAAGGAACCGTCAAAGAAGTGAACCTCTCCGCCGAGAAGCTGGGACTGAAGACCGGAATCTCAGGAAGAGAGGCACTGGAAATGCTCTGACGTCCATTTAAAAGATTTTATATTGCTAATAGCGACATGTGGCATTGCTAGCTCAGTTGCCAGAATCTCGCATGATCAAAGGCGAACAATTTGCCTTTACAAATACCACAAAGTGTCTAATTTATCATGGGAAGTTAATTGGGTCCAATCATGCAGTTCTCAATTGGAATTTCGGCCTCTTTGCGAACTGAAATATTTACAATTAAATATAAAATTACAATTTGGAACATAATGATAAAATTTCACTCAGTTTTAAATCAACTGCTATAATAGGGCCGGAATCCTAGAGACGGAATACGCCGATTTTCATAGCTACATCTTTTCGAAAGTTTTATCACTGTCAAGGTGGATATGTTAAAGTACTTTTCAGGATTTTCTAGGAGGCATCGAAATAGCACGGCGAAATAAGCTGGAGATCATAGCCTGCATACTCAATATATGCAAATCGTCTGGCGCAAGCAAGACTCGCATAGTCTACCAGGCCAATTTGAACTTCAAAAACGCCGGCATCTATTTGAACTGGCTCCTCAAGCACGATTATCTAAAGGCTGATGGAAAAGTCTACAGGATCACGCCTTCAGGCGAGGCCCTGTTATCCAATCTGGCAGACATCAATTCCATGATCAATGTCAACCTGGACCGCGATCCATCATCACTCAAATTGAAAAGATATCCGTAAAATATTCGTCTTCTGCCTTTGTGCATCTTATTTAGCTTTCGCGTTACCATTTGCCGGACATTTTCATTTCCAATGCACCAATGCAAATTGCAGATCTAATGCAAATCGCGAGCTACTCTGGCCAGAACCGTCCTGAGGTTATCCAGAGTCATGGGCTTGGAGATGTAATCATCCATCCCCGCCTCGATATACCGCTCTCTGTCTCCCTCCAGAGCATGAGCGGTCAGAGCCACGATCTTGGGTCGAGCTTTCGAGCCGCCGCGAAGGATCGCTTGCGTGGCCTCCAGGCCGTCCATCTCCGGCATCTGCACATCCATCAGGATGATATCGTATTGCCGGTGCTCCAGGGCTTCCAGCACTTCGGTCCCGTTTTCCGCCAGGTCTGCCCTGTAGCCCAGCTTTGCCAGCATTTTCAGAGCCACTTTTTGGTTTATGGGGTTGTCTTCCGCCAGCAGGATGCTCATAGGCTCCTGGGCGTGCAAGTTACTGGAAATCCTGGATTCAACCGCTTCCCAATCCTCCCCCTCAGAAAAGATGTCCTTCAGGACCGCCCTGAGCTGGGACCTCTTGACGGGTTTTGTGAGAACTGCCGAAAAACAGCCCTCGATATCAGTCTTACCGAATGATGCCATTCCGACTACCGGCAGATCCGGCCAGCGGCTGCAAATCCCGTCCAGCGCCCGGCCGTATGCTTCCTGTGATTTAATCTCTACCAGGGCCAGGTCGTAAGATTCTCCATCTTCCAGCTGGCGGACGGCATCCTCTATCGAGCCGGTCGAGCAGCGGGCCATTTTCCACGAGGAAAGCACAGACTCCAGCATCTCGCGGTAGATCTTATTCTCATCCACTATGAGCGCCCTTTTAGCCTTGAGAAGACCCGGCAGTTCTCCTGATCCCTCAAGCGAGGCGTAGAGATCGCCGGAGGCCATCCTGGTCTTAATTGTGAAATAGAACGACGACCCTTTTCCTTCCTCGCTCTCCACCCAAATTCTGCCACCCATCATCTCAGCCAGCCTCTTGCTGATCGCGAGTCCAAGGCCGGTGCCGCCGTATTTTTTGGTGGTGGACATATCCCCCTGGGAAAAGGACTGGAAGAGATGAGGCATGCGGTCCTGCGGAATGCCGATTCCCGTATCCCTTACCGCAAACTTCAGTTCGAATTCATCTTCTTCGGCACGTCCTTCCGGCCGGGGACGGCCTTGAACGTAGATCGCAACATCGCCTCTGTCGGTGAACTTCACCGCATTTCCGACGAGATTGGTCAAAATCTGTCTCAACCGGTCAGGATCGCCAATTATCCAGGTGGGCGTCTCGGCCTCGACTATGTAGGCCAGAGAGAGTCTTTTTTGCGACGCTCCGACAGCGACCAGATCCATAGCTTCCTCGATGGTATTACAGAGATCGAAAGGACGGCTCTCAAGCTGCATCTTGCTCTCCTCGATCTTGGAGAAATCAAGAATATCGTTTATCGTAGCCAGAAGAGCCTCCCCGCTTCGTTTGATGGTCTCGGCACAATCCCTTTGCTCTGGAGACAAGCTCGTCTGCTGGAGCAGCTCGGTCATTCCGATAACCGCATTCAAGGGGGTGCGAATCTCATGGCTCATATTGGCCAGGAACTTCGCCTTGGCTCTTGCTCCCTCTTCAGCCGCCTCTTTGGCTTTTTGGAGCTCGTCGTTGGCCTCCTCAAGCTGCCTGGTGCGTTCGATAATCCGGCTCTCCAGCTCTTCGTTGAGCTTTCGAACCTCTTCTTCGGCCTTCTTTCGCAGGCTTATGTCCCGTCCGACCAGCTGCAGTTCGAAGAGATCCCCCGAGCTGTCGAATATGGCGCGGCATGTCCAGTGCAGCCAGCTGGATCCATCCGGCCGGGATATCTGCGTATCATAGCTCTTTGCCGTACCTTTGCTGAAGTCGCCGCTCAGGGGAGCGGCAATTTCGGGATAGAGTTCGGAGATGTTTTTGCCAACCAGATCCTTGCTGCCCAGGCCCAGGAACCGGCAGAAGGCATCGTTCACGAAGGTCATGGTTCCATCCGGAAGTATGCGGCAGATGAGCTCGGTCTGATCCTCAACTATTGCTCGATAGCGCTCTTCGCTCTGGCGAAGTTCAGCCTGAGCCTTCTCCAGCTCGGAAAGCATGTTGTTGATGGAAGCTGACAGACGGCCCATCTCGTCCTTTCTCTCAGAAGGCACCCGCACTGATAGGTCGCTCATGGTCCCTATCTGCTCCACCTTTCTGCTCAGATGTACCAGGCCGGAGAGCACAGACCTATCGAGGTAGAACAAAGTCAGCAGGACGATTATCAATCCGGCCAGGGCAAACAGCACAATAAAGTAGCGCAAGCCGGCTTGCCCCTGCACGTAGATGTCTCTGGGCGAGTCGGCTTTCAGGATCAAGATAGGATCGCCGTATATGTCTCTGATCAGGGCGTACCCGGCTATGGAGTTCTCGTTCAGGTCTTCGACCCGTATGGGCCTCTGGTAAGAGAGGTAGCGTCGAGCATCCTGAAAGTCAGCAGGCAGGTTGGGGCTGTCCAGCCTTTCCAAGGTGAGGTTGAGATGAGCGATGGATGCAATCTTTTCGATCTCATGCGAATCGAGATACCGTCCCATAACCAGCCTTCCCTTCGGAGGGCCGGTACGGTTTACAGGGGTCACAGGATGCGATACGATCATCATCGGACCTTCAGGGAGGAGAATGAAACCCTCAAGATTGTTCTGCCTGTCAAGACATCCGGGGCAGAAGCCGTAAAGAGAGAGCTGCTCGAACAGCCCCGCTGGAACCGGGATCTCGCTCTCATTGTTGAGGTCGAAACATTTGACATAAACCGTCTGGCCGTACGATCCTATGAACATCATAAGATTTATTCTGAATTCTGAGAATGTTTCGTTGGAGAGCAATCCCTGGACCAGGTCGGTCCGGATGTTATCCTGATTGCCATTGTTGATGAACTGATAAGTTCCATCTCTCGCTGCCCAGTAGGCTGCCGTATTGCTGAGGCTGGTACGCTCCAGGGACATGGTGTCCAAGGCACGCTCAACGTCCTGAACGGCATCTTTTTCTTCGATGCCGGCAAAGCTGCTGAGCAGGACCAGTTGCGAGGTGGCATAGATCACCAGCATGAGGCAGAGGAGGATGCTTCCTGTCACCAGGAGCGTCTTCTCACGTAGATTCATGAGCGTCTCTTTACCGTCTCTTCAGTCAGTCTTGATGGTATTGTCGTCTCTCCCTCAGAATAGGCTTACAAAGCGGCTTTCTCTAACAATTCAACCATTGACAGGCTATATAACATTATCTATTAAGAGTCAATTTTAAAAGGGTCAATTTCAGGAGAGTTATGTAATTTTAGAAAGGCCGGATGGTTCGGCAAAAGCTGCCAATCAGCTTCCAGCTTAATTAGCAAAACCCAAGTATGCGGTTGAGATCGGATAAAAGACAACTCTGTCCGGATCGTCTATAAATGGCCATAGAACTGGCAAATCACAGGTGGACAATTGAGGCTGTTGGAGGAAATTTTAAAGAAAATAACTATTCTGAGAAAGACGCAACAGGCTGTTGAAGCACTTCTTCACGGGGTCGTATCTCTTTCATCTCCGGCGGTCTGCAGCAGCCTGATCCAATCCGCAGGGCCCGAGGCCAAAATTGTAAAAAAAAAGAAGCTGACCGCTATCGTTCAACTCTGCTTATCAGTTCCTGATCGATTGTGGCGCTCTCATCGACCGCCGATAGAAGCTCATCGTGTATCGAGCTTGGCGAATAATAAAGAACCACTACCACCCCGGCCTCCTTGGCCGCCTCTATGGCAGGGACGAAATCGCTATCGCCTGTCACCAGCACCGCCTTTCCGATCATCCGCCCGTAGCTCAGTCTTACCAGATCTGCGGCCAGAGCTATATCCACCCTCTTCTGAATGAATTCGCCCCCCACACATCCCAGCCGTCCCAGCCTGACCTCGAATCGCGGCAATTTTTTGAGGGTGTAAACAAATTTATCCATAGCCGCAAATCGCCTGCGCTCTTCCTCCGTGGGAGGGCAGCTCTGATAAGGCATGCAATTATAGTAATAAGTTCTTAAACGCTCATCTTTGCCACAAAGAAGATCTGAGAATCCGGCCAAATCGATCTTGGGCTTGCCGAAATCCAGATCCAGAATCTTGGTCAGATATGCACCATCTATGAATACAGCAGCCCGGTTATCCAAAACATTCCCACCTTAATCATAATTTACTGCCATCCACTGGAACGGCAGCGGCTATTATAGCCCTTAATTCTTCCGTTACAATTATATCTAAATTGCGATGGTTAAAATTCTTACTTGTAGTCCTTAACATAAATCTCGTGAATTTGGATGGAAGTCGCTAATGCGGCCCATTACAGGATTATTCTTTTCAAAATGTGATAAAGATATGTACAGAACATGGTGAGACAATTCAGGCATTTTTCGCACCTTTCCGTCGCTCATGGTTCTGACCATCAAAGGCAGATTACTCCGGAAATGAGCCAGCATCGCGAACCAGAGGGACCTACTGCCCTTTGCCTTTTCCGCCTTCTGGTGCCGATTCTACAATTTCCAGCAGCTGGATGTCGAAGTTAAGCGTCTGCTCTGCCAAAGGATGATTGGCATCCAAACATACCACTTCTTCGTCCATGTCCGTAATCTGAACGGAAACCATAGTTCCGGTGGATGTAGGGATCTCCAGGATCATTCCCATCTCAGGAACTAAATCCTCTGGAAGGTCGCTGCGGTTCAAAGTTATGAGACGGTCTTCGCGGTATCTGCCGTAGGCTTTTTCGGGAGGAATCTTTACGGTCTTGGACTGGCCCGGGCTCATGTCGACGATCGCCTCTTCAAAACCAGGGATCATGCGTCCTTCTCCCAGAGTGAACCGGAGAGGATCCGAATCCTTGGACGTGTCAAAGATGCAGCCGTCTGCTAGCTTTCCGGTATAATGCACTACTACGGTATCTCCTTCTTTGGCTTTTGGCACTTAGATCAAACCCCCATTCGAGATGCGAGAGAATCTCATCAACGGCTGATAATTAGCTGGTATCTACTACTATTTAGCTAATATCCTATATTCCCCAATCGGCATGGCATCTGTGGACTCTGTAAAGACCCGGATTCGCGTCCATCGTCCGGGGCAGATCTCAAGGATTATTCAACTCTCAGATGAGGTTATCCCAGAAATTTCAGCTGGAAGAAATACCGCTTTCAAACTATAGATTCCGGAAAATCGACCGTTGCTAAAAGAATAAATAGCTTGGTGAGAGATTATGTTATCAATTTGAAAGGAAGAAAGCCCGGCCCCGTGTCCGGTTGGGCTTAAGGTGACATAAAGATATGAGAAGATGGAAATCAGATCGAGGTCTGGAAGCCAGGATGGTCCTGACCTTCTTCCTGCTGGGGATAATCTATCTGGCATTCCTGGCAGTATTGACTTACCTGGGCGCGGATTTGCCCATTATTGCGATCTTCATCCTGGGATCGATGTTCATTCAGTACTATTACTCCGACAAGATCGTTCTCTGGTCCATGAATGCCAGGATCGTCTCGGAGAGCGAGGCTCCTGACCTTCACGGGATGGTGAGCAGGCTCTGCGCCATAGCAGACCTGCCCAAGCCCAAGATAGCTGTAGTGAAAACTGCAGTTCCCAATGCCTTTGCCACAGGAAGAAATCAGAGAAATGCGGTGGTGGCGGTGACCACCGGGATAATGCAGCAGCTCAACAATGCCGAGCTTGAGGCAGTCCTTGCCCATGAGCTGACCCATGTGAAGAACAGAGATGCCATGGTGCTGACCATTGCCAGCTTCATCTCTACTCTGGCCTACTACATGATGCTGTTCGGGGGAACCGGAAGACGTGACCGGGATTCAGGCAACATGTTGTTGGTCCTGCTGGCATCCTACGCGGTCTACTTCGCCAGCTTTCTCCTGATCCGGGCCCTTTCCCGTTACCGGGAGTTCGCTGCCGACCGGGGGTCGGCCATAATTACCGGAAAGCCCTCCAACCTGGCCTCCGCGCTGATGAAGATCTCAGGAGTCATGCCCCGCATCCCGACAGAGGACCTGCGGAAGGTAGAGGGCGCAAACGCCTTCTTTATAATCCCGGCGGTTTCTGGCAAATCTATCTTCAGATTCCTTTCCACCCACCCTCCAGTCGAGGACCGGATAGCGGCTCTGGAGAGGATCGAGAGGGAGCTGGAGGCCTGAATGGGCTTCCTGGACTCTCTTTTAGGCCGGACCACTCTTCCGAATGCGAAGACCGACAAGCTCTTCGCCATATCCACTGCTGCCGTGACCCTGGAGTCAAACCTCGGCCTGTCCCCGAGCGGCAAGGCGGCAATCTGTTTTAGGCCCATGGAATCTTCAAAATACGAACGGGCAAAGTCGGAGATCGAAGACCTTCTCCGGATCAGCACCAAGGAGAGCGGAACCAGATGGTGGATGCAGAAGGACGAGTACGACTTTTTATGGGTGGTGCTGGAGGACAGAGACTTCGAAGATCTGGTGACAACCATTCACATGATCAGCCAGACCCTGATCGAAGAAGGTTTCGGCACCCAGCTGCTGTGCGCGGTCTATAACTTTTCAGGTGGCGGCAAAGTCTACTGGATTTACAGCTTCAAGCAGGGAAACTACTACCCCTTTGTGCCCCAGGGGGACAAAAGCCGCGATAATGCTCGTGAGTTCAGGCTGCGCTCGGTAATGGATGCCGAGCTGCCGATAGAGAAGGATCTGGAGAAGTGGTATCCTCTGTGGGGACTGGAAAAGCTGTGATCATTTTGCAGCACTTGCAATTTTCCAGCACCTAGAGCTACCCTTTTGAAACCTCAGATCGTTGCAGCCCTCTGCAAATAGGCTGACTGGAGTCCGACCAAAGATTCACAACTTAAAGGCCATCCACCAAGCTACCGGAAAATAACGCTGAGGGTGAGATTTGAACTCACGAGGTGCGATGCACCACTGGTTGTCATGTCGCGGTATTTGGGCCCAATCGACCTCTCATGCCCGCAACCTCAAGACCAGCGCCGTAGGCCGCTTGGCTACCTCAGCTCGGCTTACACACTGAGGAGCCAGGACTTTTTAAGCCTGGCGACCAGAAGAGAACCTTTCCACAAGTTCCTAATACTTTTCCGGGTTAACTTTCTCACAATGCTCATCAAAGACGTCTCTGTTCTGCAGTCCGGCCAGCTTTTAGAGAGCCGGGACATTCTCATCCAGGAAAATCGAATCGTCAAGATCGATCGCGACATCTCGGCCCGGGAAGAGGAGACAATCAATGGCCGGGGCAAGCTGGCCATACCGGGACTGGTGAACTGCCACACCCACCTGGCCATGACCCTTCTGAGGGGTTATGCAGACGACATGGACCTCATGCCCTGGCTGAAGGAGAAGATCTGGCCGCTCGAGGCCCGGCTCACCCCGGAGGATATCTACTGGGGAACCAAGCTCGGCTGCCTGGAGCAGATCCGCTTCGGCATCACCTGCTACAACGACATGTACTACTTCATGGACGAGACCGCCCGGGCCACCAGGGAGATGGGGCTGCGCGCCTTCCTCTCCGGGGTGGTCTTTGACATGCGGCCCGAATTGCTGAATGAGACCGAGCCCTTCCTGCGACGCTGGCAGGGTGACGAGCTGATTCATCCGACCGTGGGCCCGCACGCAGTCTACACCTGCTCCGAGGAAACGCTTTTAAAGGCCAAAGAGCTGGCAGACCGCTATAACACGCTCATCCACATCCACGTCTCCGAGACCCGCGAGGAGGTCGATGGCTTCAACCTGACCCGGGGCCTAAGCCCGATTGAGTACCTGGACCGGCTGGGGATAGTCAACCAGCGGCTGATCGCAGTTCACGGAGTGTGGCTCACCATGAAGGATGCTTACCTGCTGGCGGAGCGGAAGGCGAATATGGTGGACTGCACGGTCAGCAACCTGAAGCTGGCCTCAGGAATTGCCCCCCTGAACTACCTTCTCCAGGCCGGGGTCAACGTCTGCCTGGGAACTGACGGAGCCTCCAGCAACAACAACCTGAACCTCTTCGAGGAGATGAAGGTCACCGCCATCACCCAGAAGAACGCCTACCACACTCCGGCCGCATTTTCTGCCGACCAGATCTGGAGGGCAGCAACCGAAGGAGCCTACATGGCCTTCAAGCTGAACATGGGGCTAAAAGAGGGCGCTCTTGCCGACCTGGCCTTAATCGATCTCAGAAAGCCCTGGCTGTGCCCCAGGAGCAATCTGGTGTCCCATCTGGTCTACAGCATGACCGGAGGGGTCGATACTACCATCGTAAACGGCCGGGTGCTGATGAAGGAGGGCGTGATTCCAGGAGAAGAGGAGATCCTGGAAAAGGCTCAGGAGCGCTTCTTGCACCTGGTGTCGTCTTGATCTCTCGCGTTGATTCAGCGCCTTTTGAATTTTTTCCCTCGACGCTTACTGACGGCAACATAGAGTCCGCAGGCCAGAAGTAGACCCAGGGCCGGCAGCCACAGGTAAGAGGTCCAGCTGCGATCGTTCACCTCGATCAACGCTGCCATACGCTCAGTCTGCAGCCGGCCTGCGCTCAGGCACTCGACCGTGCAGGGCAGTGCATAGTATCCGGAGGGGGCGTCCTCTTCCACAGAAAGCTCGAGCTTTGCCCTGCCAGAGGCCCCCGGATCCAGGTCGCCCAGGACCACGACCGCGCCGTCGTAGAGCAGGGGCGGCTGCGAGATCGGCCAGAAGCTTGCATTTTCGGCCTTCCGGTCACCCCGGTTTAGAATCGAAACCTCAACCTGGCCATGGGCTCCCGGCCTCAGGTCGCCCCCAGCCTCTATCTCCAGCCGGGGCCCCTTCGCCACCTCAACCTGGAGGGGGATTTCCAGGGATTGCTCCCGGTACTCGAAGGCTACATCAGGCGGCTGGCCGGAGGAATCGACCTGGGATAGCTCCTGATAGCTCAACGTCAGCTGCAGGGGATAGACTCCCGGCCCGGCCTCCTCTATTGCCCGGGCCGCAAACTTCATCTCCCGCCTCTCTCCGGGATCAATCGATCCCGCAGGCTGAGGCCCTGACAGGATCTCAATCCTTTCATCGGCGCTCTCGAGATCCGCTTGAACGGCGAAGGCCCGGCCGCCGGCATCTTTCAGCCAGGAGGAGAGAGCTTCCGGAGAGCCGGAAAACGCTTGGACGCTGCCGTTGTTGGCAATCTCCAGCGAGAGCGTCCCGGTCCTGCCGCTCTGAAGCTGCCCGTTCCAGGATGAGATCTCCAGCTTCGGGCCGGGGCTCTCTTGCGGCATTGCGGGAGATGCCAGGAGAACCAGGATCACTGCCAGCGCCAGAACTCTCATGATGGAGATCTGGCGGCCTTCAGGTTCATAATTTTTATCCCTTCACAGCAGTACTTAGGCCATCTGCCGGGCTTCAGAGGCGGAAAGTCCCTGGTGAACCACGGCGCAGATCCTTCTGGTGATGAGGACAGGGTCTTCGGCCTGAAAGACGTTTCTGCCAATCGCCACTCCGGCAGCACCAGCCGCTATTGCCTCCTCTACCATGGTCAAGAGGTCCAGCTCCGACTCCACTCTGGGTCCGCCCGCGATTACCACCGGCATTGGACAGCCCTCCACCACGCGCGAGAAGCTGTCGGGGTCTCCGGTATAATTGGTCTTGACGATATCGGCTCCCAGTTCGGCCCCCACCCGGGCGGCATGGGCTACCGCTTCCTCAGAGTACTCGTCCTTGATCTTCCTTCCCCGCGGGTACATCATGGCCAGGAGCGGCACTCCCCACTCCTGGCAGCTGCGGGATATTGTCCCCAGAGTGGAGAGCATGTGCCCCTCATCTTCAGCGCCCACGTTCACATGGATGCTCACCCCGTCCGCACCCAGCTTGAGCGCTTCTTCAACTGTCGCCACCAGCACCTTGTTGTTGGGATCAGGCCCCAGAGACGTGCTGGCGGAGAGGTGGATGATCAGCCCCAGGTCCCGGCCGTAGCCCCGGTGGCCGAAGACCGCCGCCCCCTTGTGGACCACGGCCGCATCAGCCCCGGCAGAGGCCACCAGATCGGCCACCGCTTTCACGCTGCGAATGCCCTTAATCGGCCCCACAGTCACCCCGTGATCCATGGGTATTATCACTGCCCGTCCGGTCTCGCGGTTGAATATCCTCTCCATGCGAATTGACTTTCCTCTCAAGATTCATACCTCTGTACTTATTTGATCATTATTGTACTAATATTAGCTATGATGATCGAATTATTGTATTTATAGCTTGGGGTTCCGGAAGGCTGAAATAGCTGGCAGAGATGGCTATAGCCGGAGAGAATATGGTTTCGAGATGTGGATCCGTGCCAGCTTTGCTTGTGGCGGTCTCCGGAGCCGCAGCGGCATCGCTGCTGCTGGCAGTAGTGCTCATGGCGCTGTCTCCCACCGTGCTGGCGGGAACGGAGACGGGCGAGTTCTGCCCCACCTGCCCGGATTGGACCGATCTGGACGGCTGGCTGGCCAAGAAAGATGCCTATGAAACGGCACAGCATAACGGGAATGCGGATCCTCGGCCTGCGACACAGGCCGCTGCTGTAGATAAGCCAAAGCCCGTTTATCCCGAGTCGTCGATACTGACCGCACCTGGAGCCTCTGTCGATGGCTGGGTGCTGCTCGACAGCAGATCGCCTGCCGATTACCAAAAGGGCCACCTTCCGGGAGCCAGAAACCTGTACTGGAAGGATACCCTAAACAGCGACGAGCTGGACCTTCAGGCGGCTGAGGAGGCCCTCTGCCGGGACGGACTGAACAACAGCGATATGATTTTGATCTACGGCGACGACCAGGATGCAGCATATCTGTTCTGGATGCTCTCCTATTTGGGGCATCAGAACCTGAGCCTTCTGGACGGGGGATACGACGCCGCCCGGGCTGCCGGCATGGCCAGAGAGACTTCTGAATCGACCGTCTCGCCCTCCAACTACACCGTAAGGCTGGTTCCCCATCTGCTGGTGAACCAGAGCGATCTGGGATCCTTGCTGAACGAATCCAATTTGCAGATACTGGATGCCCGGGACTTCTCCGATTACGGGCTGGCCAAGCTCACATCCAGAGCGCTGCCCTTCGAAGCTGACAAGCTCTACGACGACACCAGAGTCAAGGATGCAGCCACGCTTGATGACCTGCTGGAGAGGCGCAGCCTGGATAGAAACTCCACCCAGCTGGTCTACGGCACTCCGGACGCCTACTCGCTATTCTTCGGCCTTGAGCTTATGGGCTACAACGCCACACTTCTGCAGGGCGATTGGTGGATGGAGACGGATTGGACCATCAGCAATGTGAGATAGATTTTCCTCGAGCTTTTTCCAATCTTTTTCTAAAATTTTTTAAAGACTTTCGGATAACGGCTGGCCAAAAAGAGAATTACTGCAGCTCCCGCAGGAGTGCACGAACGGCCGTCCTTATGGCCCCTTCCGAGCCCTGGCGGGGCTTCCAGCCCAAGCCGCGGATGCGGTCGATATCCAGGAGCATCACCTTCACATCCCCCTTCCAGCCCCGGCCGTCGATCCCGCCCGTGTAGCGGTATTCGACATCTGAAAGGCCCATCTCCTCAGCCACGATATCGGCAATCCGGGTCACGTCCACGAAGTCGCTGGAGCCGATGTTGAAGATGTTGGTCTCTTCATCCGCCCGGTCCACACAGTGCACCATAGCCTCTGCGCAGTCCTTCACCTCAAGGTAGGACTTGCGCTGATTTCCAGAGCCCAGGATCTGCAGATGGCGGGGATCCTCCTGCAGCTTTCTTATGAAGTCCACCAGAACGCCGTGTGTTCCCCTCTCGCCTACGATGTTGGCGAAGCGATAGATCCAGGACTGCATCTCGAAGGTGTGACAGTAGGAGGAGATCAGCGCCTCGCAGGAGAGCTTGGAGGCTCCGTAAAGCGAGATGGGCTTCAGCGGTCCGTAGTCCTCCGGCGTGGGGATCAGGTCGGCCTCGCCGTAAACGGTAGAGGTGGAGGTAAAGGCGATCTTCGAGACGCCGGACTTGCGCATGGCTTCCAGCAGGTTGTAGGTCGCCAGCACGTTCTGGTCCAGGTGCACTCGCGTGTCTTCTGCTCCCAGCTTTACGTCAGGGTTGGCGGCCACGTGAAACACCAGGTCTTTGTCCGCCACCGCCTCCTCGACCGCTTTCTGGTCCAGCAGGTCCGACTGCAGAAACTCGAAGTTCTTCCGGCCCAGATGACGGTCCAAGTGCTCCTTCTTCCCAGAGCTGAGGTTGTCGAGAACTGTCACCTCATTTTCGGCGACAAGCATGTCGGTCAGGTGGCTGCCTATGAATCCTGCGCCGCCGGTCACCAGAATCGATTTGTTTTTCATGTCAGTATCTCAGCGATTTCAATACCGGGTCTGGAGAAAGATATAGGTTATCCTTATAAATTGTTGCCGTTAGACCCAGGAATTAGACTATCGGCGTTATCTGAGGTGAATTGGATGGCCAAAGCTATCGAACAGATTCAAAAGCTGACCGCCGGCCATGTGGGCTCGGGGGCTGCACGGCGACTCCATCGGCTCGGCAAAGCAACAGGTGCACGACGGAGACACCATCACCGTCAGAGCACCGTGCAACTTCGGAGTGACCGATATGTCATTGATCTGAGAAGGATGACGATCTCCTGATCGCCTCAGGAATATTATACCGTTCCGCAGGCCGAAGATCGCCTTTACATACCTGGAGGAGTATGTGCCGCTATTTCGTGAGGCAGGCTGGAGAAGGACCGGGAACTAGCTTTGCCCGGCCCCTCACCCCCCCTAACACTGAGCGAAGTCTTTTTCATTGTTGCTAACACACTCTTGAGTTGTAAGCAATATTGTTTGCCAGAGGTACCTAGCATGAACCGGAAGGTCATAAAAATATTGTTGCTGCTTCTGACTGCGGCTTTCATCTGCAGCGCGGCCGCAGCAGAAGAAGGGCGCTTGAAGATCGCCACCACCACCAGCCTCTACGATACCAAGCTTCTTGACCTGCTGGAGCAGAGGTTTGAAGAGGAGAACAACGTCAGCGTAGATACAGTCTCGGGCGGAACCGGGATCGCCATCCAGTACGGCGAGCGGGGAGACGTCGATCTGCTGCTGGTGCATGACAAGGCCCGGGAGCTGAAGTTCGTCGAGGAGGGGCACGGCTTGGAGCGCCGCTGCTTTGCCTTTAACTACTTCTACCTGGTGGGCCCGGAGGACGATCCCGCGAAAGTTGCGGGCCTGAACGCGTCTTCTGCCTTCAAGGCCATATTGGATGCCGGGATCGCGGACCCTGAAGAGGTCATGTTCATCTCGCGCGGCGATGACTCCGGAACGCACGCCCGCGAGAAGCTCATCTGGAAGGCGGCAGGATTGAATTACACAGAAGTCAGCACATCTGGACCCTGGTACATCGAGGCCGGACAGGGCATGGGCGCCACCCTGAACATGGCCGACGAAAAGCAGGCCTACACCCTCACCGATGCCTCAACTTTCATGGCCTACCAGCGCGACATCGGTCTGGTGCCGCTGGTCGAGGGCGGCGATGAACTGCTCAACGTCTACGTGGCCATGGCCATAAATCCGGCCACCCATCCGGGCGTTAACTGCGAGATGGCCCGCAAGTTCATCGACTTCCTGGCATCAGACGAGGGCCAGGACATAATCGCCTCTTTCGGCCAGGAGGAGTACGGCCGGCCGCTGTTCTTCCCTGCCAGGGGCAATTGCGAGCTGATCGGCTGCCCGGCAGAGGAGTGCGCCGTACCGACCACGGCGGCCTGTTCGGCCTAGAGGAGACCAGCATTTGGACGAGATCTGGAATGGATTTTGGCAGGCCCTGGAGCTAATCGTCACACTGAACCCGGTGGTGATGGAAATCACCATCAGATCTCTGTCCATATCTCTGGCCTCGGTCATCCTGGCATCTCTGATCGATATCCCCCTGGGCGGGTTGATCGAATTCCGGGAATTTCGGGGAAAGAGAGCCCTTTTGAACCTCATCCAGACCCTCTACAGCCTTCCCACCGTCACCGTGGGACTGCTGGTCTTTCTGCTCCTCTCCCGTTCCGGGCCGCTTGGAGGTCTCAACCTGCTCTTTTCGCCTGCCGGTATGGCCCTCGGCCAGACGGTGTTGATCACTCCGATCATGATCGGCCTTACCGTCTCTGCGCTTCGAGGAGTCTCCCCGCAGATTAGGGATACCGCCAGGTCCCTGGGCGCATCTGAATGGCAGCTGATAGCGACGGTGATCAAAGAAGCCCGGCATGCGGTAATAGCGGCCGTCCTGCTGGGATTTGGCCGGGCCATATCCGAGGTGGGGGTGGCGATGATGGTCGGCGGAAACATTCGCGGCCACACCAGAGTGCTTACCACCGCCATTGCCCTTGAGACGTCCAAGGGCAACCTGGAGCTCTCAATCGCCCTGGGGATAATACTGCTGTCCATATCGCTGCTGATCAACCTGGCTCTGAGCCGCTTTCAGGGGTGACAGGTTGCCTTTTCTGGAAGTCAAGAAAGTGAGCTATTCTCGCGGACTGGTGCAGATGCTGAAAGACGTTAGCCTGCAGGCCGACCGGGGTCAGGTGCTGGCGGTAATTGGCCCTACCGGCTCGGGGAAGACCACTCTCCTGCGCCTGATCGACCTCCTGGAGGTTCCGGATTCAGGGTCCATCCTCCTGCAGGGAAGAGACCTGGCCAGGGCATCAGAAAGGGAGCGCCAGGGCGCACGAAGGAGGATGGCCATGGTCTTTCAAAAGCCGGTCATGTTCCGCTCAACAGTTGCCGAGAACGTGTCTTACGGCCTGAAGATTCGAGGAATTGGCCGGAAAGACCTGGTGAAGGAGGCCCTGCAGGAGGTGGGACTTTCGGGCTACGAGGCCAGGGTTGCGACCACTCTTTCCGGAGGCGAGATGCAGAGGACGGCTCTGGCGCGGGCCATGGTGACCGGGCCGGAGGTGCTCCTTTTGGACGAGCCCACCGCCAACCTGGACCCGAATACCGCAGCCATCATTGACGATCTGATATCCGCTCTCGCCCGGCAGGGCGCGGCGGTGATCATGGCCACTCACAACATGCAGCAGGCGGAAAAGCTGGCCGACCAGGTGGCAGTGCTGGTGAAGGGCAGAATCGTTGACCAGGGCTCACCTGACCTAATCTTCTCCGGCAAAGGCATGACCGCAAATCCTCCCTGGTAGACGAAGAGCGGATGAAGATGGCTTTATCTTCCATGAACCCGAGAAAATACGGCATGAACCGCGATCCTGATGAGCCGGAAGAAGGAGGCGACTCCCTCTTGACTGACCGGCAGCTGCAGGTGCTCAAGCTCCGCCTGCAGGGCAGGTCGCAGCAGGAGATCGCGGATCTCCTGGGCACCACAAGATCCAACGTGAGCATCCTGGAGAAGCGAGCCCACCAGAACATCGGCCGTGCAGAGCGAACGCTCCAGCAGTGGATGATGATTAGAGCTCCGGTGTCGGTTCACGTTCCGGCGGGAACGGACGTCTTCGACCTGCCGCAGATGGTCTTCTCAGTGGCCGATCAAAAATCGATGCAGCTGCCGGTGACCGCCATGGACATACTGGTCCTCCTCCGCCGCAAAGCGCCCCACCTGTTCCGCAAGAGGGCCATCCTGAAGGATGTGGACGTCTACGTGACCGAAGAAGGAGAGCTGCTGGTCATGGAGTCGGGGCTCTAGAATCCGGGCTAGAACCATTTTCATCCTTTCCAGGGCTTCAGCTTAATTGAACTGCGGGCTTTCTGCGACACTCTTTCGGCAGTACCGGCCAACTCCCTTGCCCAAGCCGGACAGCTTTATGACGGCAAATGATTTATGGCTCTACGGCATGTGACGGATGATGAGGTTTGAGACGCCCTGGGGATCGTTTCTCTGTGTTTTTCTGGCTCTGGCGCTATCTACCGTCGCCGCATCGGCTGGAGGAAGCAGCAAAGAGGACCTGGTTGGGATCTTCTCCATGCAGAAGAGCATTCAGCTGGGAGGGAGCAGCGCAAGCTCCTGCAGCGGATCCGGCTGCCAGGTGCCCGATTACCTGGCACCGTCGGTGAGGTCAGACCCCATGGCCGACGACCAGCCGCCGGGCCTGGCTGGATTGAGCCTTGAGCCACCATTGGTTGAGGGCAGAGGGCCCATCGATCTGATCATTCACGTAATAGACGACCAGAGCGGCCTGGGAGAGGCTCTTGCCCGGTTCATAAGCCCCTCGGGAAAAGAGACTGCAGAGGTGGTCGTGACTTCGGGCAACCGCACGGAAGGCGGCGAAAAAGACGGCTTTTACTCCGGTAGGCTGGTCCTTCCCGACGGCAGCGAGAAGGGAGACTGGCTCCTGCAGCAGGTCACCCTCTCCGACCGGGCAGGAAACTTGAGGGTCATACCTCCCGAGAGCCTGGCGTATTTCGGCCCGCTGCCCTCGTTTCGGGTGAACTAAAGGGTTCTCCCAGGACCTGACAGATGATCCGCCGGTCGCGGGGCCGGTTGTCAAGTTCAAGAAAGACTATCTGCTGCCAGGTTCCGAGCATAAGCCTGCCGTTTGAGAAGGGCACGCTCAGGCTCGGCCCTAGCAGCGAGGCTCGAATGTGCGAGTGCCCGTTGCCGTCGTGCCATCTCAAATTGTGATGGTAGTCCCGGTCTTCAGGCACCAGCCTCTGCAGAGCGTCTCCCATGTCTCTCACCAGACCGGGCTCGTGCTCGATGGTGGTAACAGCCCCGGTCGCTCCGGGAACGAAAATGGTTGCCAGGCCGTCTCTCAGCCCCGTGGCTGACACCGCCTCTGCCACGCGGTCCGTCAGGTCTACCACATCACCGCTCTGCGTTTGCAGCTCTAAATATTGAAATGCGATCATACTCCGCTTTTCTCTTCCCAGAACGAAAATATTTAACGACGGCAGGTCCAATATACAGTGATGGCCCGGGACGCCTATTACGCGACTGTCAGGCGAATTCTGATAATAATATTTGTCTTAAACGTAGGCGTGGCTCTCCTGAAAGCCGGATACGGCCTCTACAGCGGCTCCCTCTCCATGACCACCGACGGCCTCCATTCTTTCTTCGACAGCACCTCGAACATCATTGGAATTGTGGGAATCTACATCGCATCCAGGCCACCGGATCGAGATCACCCCTACGGCCACTCCAAGTTCGAGACCTTTGCCTCTCTGGGGATTGCGGTGCTGCTCTTTGCCACCTGCTTTCAGGTTCTTGATGCCGCCATTCACCGGTTGCTGAACCCGACCGTCCCTCAGGTGACGATCTTAAGCTTCGCCATCATGGGCGCCACGCTGGCGGTAAACCTGGTGGTCTCCGCCTACGAGTACATCATAGGCAGGCGTTTGGGAAGCAGCATACTGATAGCCGACTCCATGCACACCAGGAGCGACATTTATGCCTCTTTGGCGGTGATCCTGAGCCTCTTTGCGGTCAGAATGGGGTATCCGGCCGCAGATCCGGTCATCGCCCTGCTGGTAACGGTGCTGATCGTCCATACCGGCATCGAGATCATCAAGAACAGCTCGGAAGTCCTGCTGGACAAGGCCCTGATCGATGAGGGCGCAATCATAGAGGCAGCCATGTCGGTAAAGGGAGTGTGCTCGTGCCACCGGGTGCGAACCAGAGGCTCGCCTAACGATATATTCGTCGACCTTCACATCGGCGCAGATCCGTCCCTCTCCCTGGAAGAGGCTCACGATCTGAGCGTAGAGGTGGAAGAGGCGATCAAGGGCTCGTTTCATGGGGTGAGGGATGTGGTGGTTCATCTGGAGCCCAAGGATTACTGTGAGCTAGGAAAAAGTGAGGGAAGTGGATGAAAGAATTGAATGTCTTGGAGAGCCTTGAACGGGTCGGTATCGGGCTGAATTATTCCGGAAAGATTTGCAGCAGGTCGATCTCATGAAGCCTGATCTGGTTCTCGTCCTGGCGGAGGCCGGCACCCCATCGGCACCGGCTATATCTCTGTCCATCTCAGCCGGAGATGAGGCGGTTCTCGAAGACCAGCTCTTGACACCAGTTTTATCTCTGCAGGCCGGAGAGCTGCAGGCTCAGTACTTCTCGCTCTTTGAAGAAGGATGCAGGCCGGAGGGAACCCATGACTATTTCGATATCCTGGGACAGAGCATGTTCCACCTGTTTCTGGAGAAGAGCTGGCATAAAATAGGGCCGAAAATCGCAGAGGGAGCGAGAGTACTGGTGGTCTCAGAGATCCCCCGCATTCTTTCCCTGCCCTGGGAGCGCATCTCCCTGCCGAAGAGCCCTCCTGGCCTCGACGAGCGGTTCAGCATCAGGCGCGTTCCGGCCAAATCCGGCCCGGTGCCCTTTGAGGGAGAGCTTTTTCCAGGGCCCCTAAGGGTGCTCTTTCTGGCCTCGGGTCCAGGAGACGTCCGCCAGGAGGAGGCCAGGTTCCTGCGCTCCCTTGAGGGGCTGGACCTGGAGATTGAGATCAGCGAATCCGGAAGTTTCGAGGATCTGCAAGAGCTGGCAGAAGAGTTCCATCCTCATGTGGTGCAGCTGGTGGGGCCCTGCCGGATGAAGGATGGAGCTTCCATCTTCGCCTTCGATGGAGCGGCCGGCCGGCCCGATCCGAAGCCAGCGCGGGAACTGGGACCTCTGCTCTCCCGGGCAGGAGTGCATCTGGTCATCTGCAGCGGCTGCCAGGTCGAGAAGCCATCGGCCCTGGACCTTCTGTCTCAGGATTTAGCCGGACATGTTCCCATGGCGGTTTGCTGGAACAGCCCGGCCGATTGCTGGGTAGGTTTCTACCACCTGCTCACGGAGGCCGGGGGCCTGGACGAGGCCCTGATCCGGGCTCGACTGGACGGCCAGCGAATCTGCCAGGACCAGGGCAGGCTGTGTGCCCTGCCGGTTCTGTACACCAAATTCGGGCACGACAGGATCTTCGATTCCCAACGGCGAATAGAGACCTCCCACCGCATCCGAAAACAGCATCCCGTATCCGGGATCTTCGAGGGCTACGCTGCAGATTTCGTTAACCGGAGAGCCGATCTGGCGCGTTTGCTTCCTGCCTTCTCTGAGGGCGCAGTTCGCTCTCTGGTCATCACCGGCCCCCATGGAGCAGGCAAAAGCACACTCTGCTCTGTCATAGCGGGCCATCTGGCCATAACCGGGTTTGTCCTGATTCCGGTTTACGCCTCGAGAAACAATCCCCTGAGCGCAGCCCGGATACTGGAAGCGGGGATCAAGACGTTCGCCGCCCAAGGGCTCACTGATATAGCCCTCAGGCTGAGGGACCCGGGAATTTCCAGGGAGGAACGGCAGAAGATAATGATCGACGCCATAAACCACGGCCGGTTTCTGCTGGTGCTGGACGGGCTCCGCCTGGACCCCAAATCGGGCAAGATCGAAGACCCGGAGCTCTCCGAGTTCTACCGGCAGGTGTTAAGGGGGATGGAAAACGGACGGGCCATGGTCACCTGCGAAACACTTCCCAAAGATGCTCTGACCCTTCCTGCCAGAGCCTGGGAATGGTCGGTTGGTCCTCTTCCCGAGGCAGCGTTCATCAGATTCCTGCTAAAGGACCAGAGAGTATCAGAGCGCTACAGCAACGGCGATTTGACCTATCTCCGGCTGCAGGATCTTTTCGGCATATCGGCCGGTCTGCCCGCGTGCCTTCCGCAGATTCGCGCCTCTCTGGCATCCGGGGGCCGGGATTTAAAGGATTGCGACAAGATCTGGGAAGGGCTCAAGAGCCAGCTCGATTCCGGCGAACAACTGGCCTTGAGGAGGCTTGCCGTTTATGAGACTGCCTTCATCCCTGAATTTTTGGCATCCTCGTCTGCTCAGGCCTCGAAAGACGTTCAATCCATGCTTCTTCGCTGGCAAGGGCTGTCGCTGGCCCAGGAGATCAAGAGCGGCCTGTGGATCATTCAGTCGCAAGTCAGATCCTGGCTCCTCTCTGCGTGTTCTGCTGAGGAGAAAGCTGAGGCCAACCGGGCAGCAGGAGCATTCCTCCGGGATATAGCCGAGGCCGGGCGCTCCTCTGAGCTGGGCCTGTCCCGCCTGGACCTGCTGATGGAAGCGCGCGGCCAGTACCTGCAGGCAGGAGAATGGGGAGAGGCGAGGGCGACCACGGCCAGGATTTGCAGCTACCTGGAGCTGCGCGGCTACTACTACCAGATGAGGCTTTTAAACGAAGAGCTTCTGAAGTTTTCCCGGCACCCCGAACCCATGAACTGGATCGCCAGGTCTTACCTGGACCAGGGGAGCTACTCTCTGGCTCAGAAGTGGTACTCAAAGGCACTGGAGCTGGGTCCTGATTCACAGGCCTGCTACGGCCTTGGTGCAGCCTACCTGCAGCAGGGCAGACACGACCTGGCGCGCGAGCGCTTTGAGACGGCAGCGGAGATCTGCGGGCAGTCCGGCGACCTGCTGGGAAAGTCAGCAGCCCTACAGGGCCTTGCCAGCATCGATATAGCTCAGGAGAAGACCGACTCCGCGCTGGAAAAGCTGCAAGAGGTGCTGGCCGTTCAGGAGACCCTGGGCAATTTCAAGGGCCAGGCCGCCACTTTGACTCAAAAGTCCACCCTGCACCTGCAGCGGGGTGAGATGAAAGAGGCCAGAGAAGTACTGGCCCGCTCGGCGGAGATCCTGCAGCAGGTGGGAGACAAGCGCAGTCAGGCGTCTGCCCTCTTCAATCTGGCCTCAATTGACCTGGGGGAGGAAAGGTTTGAGGAGGCCAGAGGCGAGCTGGAAAAAGCTCTGGCCCTCAACCGCGAGGTCGGAAACCTCCGCGGCCAGGCGGCAGTCCTGCACAGCATCGGTTCCATTCATTCACAAGCCGGGGACAAAGACCAAGCCCGTCGAAACTTCGTCGAGGCTTTGGCCATTTATCAGGAGCTGGGCGATAAGCCCGGCGAGGCGGGAGCCTTCTTCCAGCTGGGGGCTGTCGCCGTGCAGTTGAACATGTTGGCTGAAGGACTTCGATTGATGGCTATATCAGCAGTTATTCTGCGAAGCATCAGCTCGGAGGACGTGAAGAACGTTGAGCCGGTGGTAGAACGCCTGGCCTCAAAGCTGAGCTACAGCCAGGATCAGTTCATGATCATGGTAAACGAGGTGATCGATGCCTACCGCCGGGACCGCGGCAGAGCGCTGATCGCCAAGGCTTTTCCCGATGAGAGCTGAGGCGGGGATGGCCGGCCCCCCCGCCGGCCATTTCGGAAAGCGCCTGTCTCATGGCGAACCTTTAAGAATGATTTGAGCTTCTGCTTTTCTCGAATATGTCCACGATCAAGTTCTTCAGCACCAACGGCCACCCGGAGGGCGTTGATTTCCGCGAGGCTCTGCTGCAGGGCCAGGCTCCGGACAAGGGGCTTTACATGCCCGAGCAGATACCACAGCTGCCGGTCGGAAACATCCTGCAGTTTCCGGGAAAAAGCTATCCCGAGATCGCCTATCAGGTGATCAAGCCCTATTTGGGCGATCTGGTAGCCGACTCAGCACTTCAGGCAATGCTGCAGGATGCCTACAACTACCCGGTCCCGGTGGAGAAGGTCTACGAGGGCAAGTACATACTGCGCCTTGACCGGGGCCCCACCTGCTCATTCAAGGACTTCGCCGCCCGGACCATGGCCCGGTTGATGCAGTACTTCTTGACCGAGGAGGGCAAAAACATCGTCATCCTCACCGCAACTTCAGGCGATACCGGCTCAGCGGTGGCGCAGGCCTTCTACGGCCTGGAAAACATCAAGGTAGTGGTGCTCTTCCCCGAAACCGAGGTCACGGCCCGCCAGCGCCGCCAGATGACCACACTTGGAAAGAACGTCTTTCCCCTGGCGGTGGCGGGAAAGTTCGACGACTGCCAGGCCCTGGTCAAGCAGGCCTTCGCCGATCCGGAACTCTCCAGCCTTGATCTGTCCTCCGCCAACTCCATCAATATCGGCAGACTCCTGCCCCAGGCAGTCTACTACTTCTACGCTCAGTCCAGGGTGGCAGTTGAAGGCCAGCCGGTGGTGTTCTCGGTTCCCAGCGGAAACTTCGGCGACCTGATGGGCGGCCTCATAGCCCAGCGCATGGGGCTGCCGGTGCACAGGTTCGTCGTCGCCACCAACGATAACGACGAGTTCCCCGGCTTCATGAAGACCGGCGTTTACGAGCCCATTCGCCCCAGCCGCAACTGCATCTCCAATGCCATGAACGTGGGCCACCCCAGCAACCTGGCCCGGGTCTTCGCGCTCTATGGAGGGCAGATGGACGAGAGCGGCAGGATCGGCCGCCGGCCGGATATTCCGGCCATGAGAAAAGACCTGTACGCGATCTCGATCTCCGACGAGGAGACCCGGCGGACCATCAAGGAGGCCTATCTACAGTACCGCGTCCTGCTGGAGCCCCACGGGGCAGTGGGCTGGGCCGGACTGATGAAGTACCTGGACGACTGCGGCGACTGGAGCCCGTGCGTATCCCTGGAGACCGCGGACCCGGCCAAGTTCCCCGAGGAGATAGTAAGGGCCACAGGCGTCAATCCTGTGCTTCCTCCGGCCATGTCCAGGCTGGACGAGCTTTCTGAGCAGTACGGGAAGATGGGCAACGATTATTCGGGGCTCAAGAACTACCTGTTGCATCTGGCCTGATCGCGGTGGTTACGATGGTGGATGAGGGAATCTTCTTCGACGACATCGGCAGCTTTCCCCTGCCGGATAAAGTGAAGCTGAAAAGCCTCAGCTCCGGGCAGTATCTGAACCTGGTGGACGAGACCCTGCAGCTGAAGATATCAGCAGGAGTGGAAGTTCCCACCTACCCTCAGTTCAGGGACATGATCACCATGTTCATGGACCCAATTCAGAATCCGGACCTCTCGGAGAGCCCCTATCTCATCAAAGCGGAGCATGCCACCATACCGGAGCTAGAGGCCGCCCGGCCCTCCGAGCCTCTGAGGGTGTGCGTTACCGGACCTGTCGAACTTTACCTGTCCGCCTTTGGAGCCACGGCCTACACCGATATCCTCTTCAACCTGGCCCGCAGCGTGGCGCGCTATTTCGAGAAGGCCCGGGACGCAAATAAGATGTCTGTGGCCTCCCTGGACGAGCCGTCTCTGGGCATCAGCTCCTCGGTGGTCTTCGAGCAGGAAGACATCCTGAAGGCGCTGGAGATCGCCACCTTGCCCTGCCGGAACCTGGACTGCGAGATTCACCTGCACTCGCCCCTTTATGCCGAGGCCTGCTGTCAAGTAGGTCCTCTGTCCATAATAGGAGTTGAGTCGGCAGCGCACCCCGATTATCTGCAGCTCATAGATCGAAAGCTGCTGCAGGATACGGACAAATTTCTGCGGGCGGGAATTGCCAGAACCGACATACTATCCATGGTCGCCCGGAGGAACGAGCAGCTGGGGGTAAACCTTTGGGAAGATCCAGGCCGGCTGGAGAGCGAGATCCTGCTGATGGAGTCTCCGGAGGTCCTGGCAAAGAGGCTGGCCAGGGCATCGCGCCTCTTCGGAGACCGGCTGAGGGCCACAGGACCGGATTGCGGACTTGGGTCCTGGCCCTCTCGAAGCCTGGCCTGCAGCCTGCTCGGCAACTGCTCCTCCGCTCTGAAGGCCTTCAGGGCATCGGTGAAATGAGTTACTTCGCGCCAGCAGATAGTGCTTTAATTCTCGCAGGAGAGCGTGGGCCCCTAATAAATATACAAATTTACCTATTATTAAAAAGATCTGCGTTTGGTAACATATCTCTTTACATATTTTGACCGCACCGCGCTATCACATAAATATTTTATGAGATTAGTTTCTAACTTCAGTATATCGCATCAGGTATTACTATGATTACCATTATCTATAAATATTTTAAGAGCATTGGTAGTTGTATGAAGCTGAGGGTTGTGAGTTCAAAAAATGAAATTACTGATTTGAATCGAAATGAACAGGTGGTTCACCTGGCCTTTCGTGCCTCCAATATGGATGTAATGAACCTGGTGCAGACCTGTCCTCGCTTGAGAGCGGTGCAGATTCCACCTTCCTATCACGAAACTATGTCCAAGGCCGCGCAGCAATTTCTGGAAATTCAGGGGGTAGAGCTGCTGCGTGGCGATGTATGGGGCCATCGAAAGGACATAGACGAATACTACACCATCAGCGACAAGGTCGTCGGCCGCATATCAAATCTGATGTCGGAGGGCTGCAGCGTGGACGAGACCGTGAAGCGGGTACAAAGAGAGACCAAGCTTTCCGAGGATTTGATCCGATACATATTGAAGGAGCAGGTGATGACCTGAAAAAGGGTCCTCTCAGGCCCTCAGAAAATCTTTTTTTAGCCGAACCGCTCCAGCCACTACCACAGCGATTTTAAGCAAGGATTGCACAAAACCCGCCATGGATCTCATGAACCGCGTTAACGGCTTCATGGTCCACCAGCAGCAGCGGCTCAGCGGCGAGCTGGCGGAGAAATACGGGGTTCCAGTCGAGGAGGTGGGCGATGCCGTCTTGCTCTTTCTGCACGACACCTACGATCCGGCCCTGCGTGCGGCAGATCAGATTGCCAAAAGTGATCGGCCGGTTGCTCTGTTCATAGGGAGAAAGAGCTGCTCCATCTGCCAGAGAACCTTTCCCGAGCTGGAAAAATTTCTGCAGAGCCATGCCGGTTTGCAGCTGATGAGATTTGACTACTCCTCGTCCGAGGGCCTGCTGTATCATATGATCGCCCAGGAGGAGACCGGGCGTCTTCCTCTGGTCGCTTTGATCATCAACGGAGATATCGGCATGCTCTGCACCGGAAGGTTCGTTGAGGCCCAGGTGTACGAAAGCCATTACCGGGATCTCATGTCGCAATGCAGCCAAAATATATATGCCCTCTAGTTTATAGAAGCCCGAAGAGGGATCATATGACTTTGATCGTGCTAAATTTCAAGACCTATCGAGAGTCGACCGGCGAGGCTGCGGTGCGGCTGGCTGAGATCTGCGAAGACGTCTCCAGGCAATATTCGGTAGAGATAGTTGTCGCAGCCCAAGCCGCGGACATCCATGCCATCTGCCAGGCGGTGAAGATCCCGGTGTTTGCCCAGCACGTAGACGGAGTGGGCTTCGGAGGCTTTACCGGCCATGTGACTGCCACGTCGCTCAAGGAGGCCGGAGCCAGAGGAACGCTCATCAACCATTCTGAGAGACGCCTCAGGCTGGCTGAGATCGAGGCCTCCCTTTCGGCCTGCAAGTCTCTCGGGCTATCCACCATTGTCTGCACCAACAATGTGGCCACCACCAGGGCCGCTGCAGCTCTGGAGCCCGACTTCGTGGCCGTCGAGCCGCCTGAGCTGATTGGAAGCGGAATACCGGTCTCGAAAGCCGATCCGGATGTGGTGCGTGAATCGGTTCGCGCGGTGAAGAATATAGCCCCCCAGGTGAGGGTGCTCTGCGGTGCCGGCATCAGCCGCGGTGAAGACCTGTCGGCAGCATTGGAGCTGGGCTCGGAGGGAGTATTGCTGGCCTCGGGAATAATCAAGGCTCGCGACCCGGGCAAAGCCCTGGAAGACCTGGTAACCGGAGCTCGGAAATGATCTGTGTGCACGTGAGGGTTTCAGGCCTGGTTCAGGGAGTCTTCTTCCGTGCCTTTACCCGCGATCGGGCGCAGGAGCTGGGCGTCAAAGGCTGGGTCAAGAACATTCCCGGAGGCGGCGTGGAGGCCGTGCTGGAGGGAGACCGGAAGAAGGTGGGAGAACTTCTGGGACTAATGAAGCTCGGCCCGACCGGTGCACGGGTGTCAGGCATGGAGATAGCAGAGCTCAAGTGTAAGGATTACGAGGAATTCAAGATCGTCTATTAATGCTGAAAGGTTGTGTTGTCTTGCTCACTGTCAATAGGTACAAGTGCTGTTACTGCGGGGCCTGTGTTGGGGTTTGCCCGTCATTAGCTCTGGAGCTGGTGGAGACCTGGCTCGAAATCTCCGCAGATTGCACGGAATGCGGCCTGTGCACCAGGATTTGCCCGGTAGGAGCCCTGGAGGTCAAAGCATGAAGTGCGATGTGGTGGTGGTCGGCGCCGGTCCGGGCGGATCGATGTTCTCCAAGACGGCAGCCGAGGCGGGCCTGAAGGTGGTCATGCTGGAGAAGCGCCAGGAGATAGGCGATCCGGTGAGGTGCGCCGAGGGGGTGGGCAAGAGGGCTCTTTCTAAAATGGTAGAGCTTGATTCTCGCTGGATCGCATCCGAAGTAAAAGGCGCACGCATCATAGCTCCGGATGGAACCAGCATCGTCATGTCGGAGGACAAGGGCGGAGCCGAGGTAGGCTACGTCCTGGAGAGGAAGGTATTCGACCGGGCGCTGGCAGAGAATGCTGCGCGTGCCGGGGCCAAAGTGCTGGTCAAGACCAGGGCCACAGGCCTTCTCCGGAAGGACGGCGTTCCCTGCGGCGTGACTGCCATGCGATTTGGCGAGGCACTGCGAATCGATGCGCCGCTGGTAATCGGAGCTGACGGGGTGGAATCAAAAGTCGGGCGCTGGGCTGGAATTGACACCGCTTTGAAGCTGAAGGATATAGAGACCTGCGCTCAGTTTCTGGTGCAGGACTCATCAATTGACGACAGCTACTGCGAGTTCTATCTGGGCAACAGCATAGCACCAGCGGGCTATGTATGGTCTTTTCCCAAGGGCAAGAAGCTTGCCAATGTCGGCCTGGGGGTGCTTGGCTCGCGATCCAAGCCTGGCGAGGCCCTGCGGCTGCTCCGGCAGTTTGTAGATAAGCGATATCCCAACGGCCGGGCAGTGGAGATGGTGGTGGGCGGCGATCCCTGCTCCGGGCCCATTGAATCCACAGTGGCCGATGGTGTGATGCTTGTCGGCGATGCTGCCCGTCAGACCGATCCGCTTACCGGAGGCGGCATTCTGAACGCCATGGAGGCCGGAATCATAGCCGGGGAGGTCGCAGCCAAAGCCATCAGCGCAGGAGACGTGAGCGCCTCAGGGTTAAAGGAGTATGAGGACCGCTGGAGGGCCACCATCGGCAGACACATCTCTCGCAGCTACGAGTTCAAGGAGTTCTTCGTAAAGCTCTCCGATGACGATCTGAACCGGCTGCTGGGATCGCTCAAGGGCGAAGATCTCACCAAGACCGACCTTCGCGGAATGCTGCGCGTGCTCTTCAGGCTGAATCCCAAGCTGCTCTGGGAGCTGAGGCACCTGGTGATCTGAACCGTCCCTCTCAAAAATTTTTTGCCTCACCAGGCCTCTGCTCTGGCTACAGCCGCCGCCTCGCAGCCAATGGCCGCCTTCTGGTCGAATGTGATGGATTTTGCAGTCCCCTCCGAGCTGAAATACTGGCCTATTCTGTCCAGACGGACCAGCAGTTTGTATTGCCTTACCAGACCGCATTTTCGTTCGGTATCGATCTCCCTCACCTCGATCCATCCCCGGTCCCAGAAGGTGTGCAGCGCGCCTCCTCGGTTCGGCCCAAGTTTTACCCCGGCCCAGGGATGGCAATCGGGCTCTCTTTCTCGGCCCTCCAGCCGGTCGATCAGGGCCTGCAGACGGCCAAGCTCCCCCAATTTTTGCAGGACTTCTAAGAAATCGCAATAGCTATCTTCGAATACTTTAATGCGTCTTCCCTTCACAGCTACTACCCCTAAATATTATAGTAGTAATAAGGCAAAGAGATTCTATAAATAATTTGGTACCACAGCGGCATATTGCCGTTATTATAATAAAGTGACCAACCGTCCCGACCTTCGTGGCCCCTGGACTCTGAAATCCGAGCAGTCCCGTGTTCTCGCCTCGGTCTGTTTCGCTCTCGATGGGTTTCTCTCTTTTTTGGATTTATTTATCATTTGATAATACTAATTATAGAAAGATTCATATCAGAGAAACTTCTAGTAATCCTTGGAGGTGACTTAACAATGGCACATCGAAAAAAGCTGGTTGTATCCGATGCCGCTCTGCCTTTTGTGGCCCGCGGCGGCTACATCTTCGAAAAACAGGTGGCAAAATCCGATATAGATATCAAAGATGGTGAAGAGGTGCTGGTGGTGGATAAGAAGGGCAGGGAGATTACGGTCGCAGAGGCATTTATCTGATATGGTTTTTCCCGCCTCTTCTTCTTTTTAACTCCGCGATCGGCAAATTTTAATTTTTGAAAAGAGCTAAGTTGTAGCTAAAGAATCCGTTCTTGAGAGTGAGACCCATGAAACATCCCGAGCGCACCCATGGTATAAAGGCCATTGAATCCCTGCCGGATCTGGCCGAGGTACTGAGCAACCATAAATGGCCTCTTTGCGCAGGATTCGAGTTCGACAACTTCCTCTACCTCAACGATGCAGAGAGCGAGGACGACCCCGAGTACGCGGCCTTTTTCATTGACGATGTGGACGGACTGATGGTCTTAGGCAGGGAGACCGGCCGCATCAGTCCTCTGGGAATGGAAGAAGACCCGGTCCGGCAGTTCGTTGTCGACATGCGCGAAAGACGCTGGAGCTGCGAAAATTCCTTCCGCATCAAGGCCGAGCCTGACTGGCACCACTCCTGCGAACTCTGCAGCTTTGAGGGAGATTAAGGAAAAGCGAGGGTGTTCTCCAATCCGGCCTCAAAGTTCCAGCACGCTCGATCCATCCTCCCGCCTGGGCAGCCTGTCCGGATCAAAGCAGATGGTGATCATCTGCCGATCGGCGTTGATCGCTGAGACGCCCATGTGGAAGATATAGCGCAGCGTGCGGCGTCCCTCGGGAAGGTGCAGCTCATGGTGAGACCGCAATATGGAAGCGCTGCTAACCTGAAGGCCGGGGCCGCTCTGCAGGAACAGGAGGCCGGGCAGGTTCAGCTTATGGTGGTCGGTAGCCGGATACCGCTCTTCCAGAACCTCAGCCAGCTGTTCCCGGGTGATCTCGGCCGTGTTCTGGCCTCCCTTGACCCTGATTACATCTTCATCGGCCTGTACCAAATCGATGTAGGAATGCAGAGCCGACAGAATGTAGCTGTTTCCCCGGCCTTTGTTCTCGGAGGGAAGTAGAACCTCCAGCTGCGGCATGAAGGGCTTGAGAAGGGGGCTTGCACCGGCGAAAAAGATGCCGGGCAGATTGCGAACTTCGGTTCTGGCCAGCCTCTTGAGATCTTCCCGGGTGATCTCGATAGATATCATAGAAGGCCAGAGTCCCCCTTTCGACATATCTCTTTTGGGCTTGGGGCCTCATCTACGTTTCATAGGCGGCGATCCAACTGATTTATATAATTTATTAATTTTATAATTTTTGACCGGAGGAGCAATTTTCATGTCATCCTCATAAATTTTTTCTAAATCCATTTTTCCCAAGATAATTTTCGCCTGTAACTAGAAAAACTAGGTAAACTGATTAGTATTTGTAGCAATTAATATGTCTTTTGAAGGAAAATCGTGATTCATGGAGATCCATATCGGCAAGATTCAGACGCGATAAGTGGTCTGGGGCAAAATGCAGGTGCCGTCGCATATTGTTATCGTGAATATTAGTTTATTTTAGTTAATTTAAACATCCCTCCTTTTCAAAACAAATTATTTATATGAAAAAGTATTTGTTCCTAAAAAATTATGGTGACCATTATGAAGGAGTCCACAGTGAAAATCCTTGACGACAAAGACATGGAATTCGTAGAGACCCTGCGCACCCTGGGAGTGCCGCGCAATGTGGCAACGCTCATTACTTTTCTCGCGAACGTGGACGAGGCTTCCTCTCGGGAAATAGAGATGGGCTCCGATCTCCGGCAGCCTGAAGTGAGCATAGCCATGCGCACCCTGCGCGAGAACAACTGGATCGAGGAAAAGGAGATCAAGCGCGAAGGCAAGGGAAGACCGATGAAGGTCTATTCGCTGCGGGAGAGCATCGATAATATAATAAAGCATTTCGAAGAGCAAAAGATGCATGAGTCTGCTCAGGCTATGGAGAGCATCCAGAGGCTAAAGCAGCTCATATCCACATAATAATAAATTGGTAAATTATAGCGGCCGGGGGCCGCTTCTCTCACCGGGTGCAGTCAGCACCTCAACCACAATTTTTGCCGCGATCCCTCTTCCGAGCGATATCTTGGAGCCGTCTACTTCTATGACCAGAGGACCGCCGAAAGGCTGGCTGGCGATCTTCCTTAGCCGCCTTCCCTTTCGTATCCCCAACGACTCAAACTTCTTCTCCCAGCCGAATCCACCGGTAAGCGATTTGATTTCTAAAGGCCGGTCGTACGGCGCTTTGGTGAGCTCAATTGTCCCCATCTCGGGTGGGTCTAGCACCGCCGCCCGTTTAAACTTAATGCTTCGACCCATGGTCTTCAAAGCCTGACGTTTACCCCGTTCTCTCGCAAATAGCGTTTGATTTCCCCTATCTGCCACTCTCCAAAGTGAAATATGCTTGCTGCAAGCGCTGCGGAGGCAGATGTCTTCTGAAAGACCTCCAGCATGTGCTCCGGACTGGCACAGCCACCGGAGGCTATGACAGGGATCTTCACCCGGCTTGAAACCGCACCGGTCAACGGTATATCAAATCCGTCATAGGTCCCGTCCCGGTCCATGCTTGTCAGGAGTATCTCGCCTGCGCCCAGGCGCTCAGCCCGGCAGGCCCAGTCGATGGCGTCTATACCTGTGAACTCCCGTCCCCCATAAAAGGAGCATTCAAACCAGCAAGGACCATCCGGAGCCTCTATCACCACCCTTCCTTCCTCTCGGCCCGGGCGGCGTTTGGCATCGATGGCTACAACCACCGCCTGCCGGCCGTAGCGGTCGGCGATCTCGGAGATCAGCTCCGGCCTCTTGAGGGCGGCGGTGTTGACCGTGACCTTGTCAGCCCCGGCGTGAAATGCATCTGTGGCCTCATCTACGCTTCTTATGCCTCCGCCCACGCTCAGGGGGACGAAGACCGATTCGGATGTCTTCTTGATGACGTCAACCATGGTCTCCCGGCGCTCATGGGAGGCGGTTATGTCCAAAAAGACGATCTCGTCCGCACCCTCCTGGTAATATTTTCCTGCCAGCTCCCAGGGTATCCCTGCATAACGGATCTGCTTGAACTCTATCCCCTTGACCACTCTTCCGCCAGGAACTCCGAGATCGCAATCCAGACAAGGTATTATTCGCCGGGCTAACATCGCACGGACCTCACAAAGTTTTTCAGTATCAAGAGACCCTTCTCTCCTGACTTCTCAGGGTGAAACTGGGTCGCAGACAGGTTATCTTTGGCCACTGCCGCCGTGACTTTGACCCCGTGCTCAGTAGTTGCGGCAATCAGCGTTCGATCCTCGGGAACGCCATAGTAGGAATGGACGAAATAGAACATGTCACCATCATTTATCCCCTCCAGGATCGGCACCTGTCGCTCGATGGTGAGGCTGTTCCATCCCATCTGGGGAATCATCACTCCTTCCGGCAGCTTCACCACTTCACCCCTGATCCAGCCCAGGCCTTTCGCACCGGGGCTCTCTTCGGATCGCTCGAAGAGCACCTGCAGCCCGATGCATATTCCCAGCATCGGAACTCCGTCTTCCAAGGCCCTTCCAAGGGCGCACTCAAAGCGAGAAAGGCGTTCCATGCACTTTCCGAAGGCTCCTACGCCGGGTATGACGATTCCGTCTACGTTCTCGAGCTCCTCCGGCTGCTGCACGATCCGCGGTGCAGCCTCAACCTTCTGCATCGCATTGTAGATGCTGAAGAGGTTGCCCATTCCATAATCAACTATAGCTATCATCCCATTCTGGTCCTCTGCAAATCCCGCTCTATTGGCCACCAGTATCTATGCTTTTCCCCTTTTCATCGATAGGAGCCAACCCTCAAAGTTCTCCTGTTGAAATTTGACTCTTGCTCCAGCCGGAAACTACGGCTATCATGAATTTTCCCCTTCACCGGAAAAGCTTTTCCTAATGGAATTCATAAATGTTGTGAAGATTTATGAAAAGCTTTAAATACGGGAAGGAGGAACCAAGTTGGTGGTCAGGTCTGAAGGAGACCTGCGCCCGCTTGTGACCGGCTCATCGATCTTGGCAATTTTGAGAATACCCGCGCCGCCGGGATCGTTAGCCGGTCGGAAGAATTTATAGCGTAGAACATACGCTTATATTATTATGAAGGTGGCATATAAATGAACCTTAGAAGGCCAAACGCGAGTGCTGCCACAGGGACTTTCAACCGGTCACGTAGCATCGTCCCTATGTCCGGAATATGTTCAGACTGCCTCGACGGATGCAGGGGTGGCTGCGAGACCTGGCTCGCCTCCTTCCGTGGACGCGAGGTCATATATCCGGGTCCTTTTGGAGAGATTACAGCCGGAGCAGACAAGGATTATCCCATCGATTATTCTCATATCAATATTCAGGGCTATGCCGTCGGTGCCGTGGGGCTGCCGGAAGGTGTTGAAGCCGGACCGGATACTGCGGTATTTCCTGATGTCAATACAGAGACGGAATATGGATGGAGCAAGAAGGTCAAGATGCAGATTCCGGTCTTCACCGGTGCCTTGGGCTCGACGGATATCGCCATGCAGAACTGGGAGCATTTCGCCATAGGCGCTGCCATTACCGGCATAACCCTGGTCTGCGGCGAAAACGTCTGCGGAGTTGATCCTGCACTGCAGCTGGATCGAAGTGGAAAGGTGGCCAAATCTCCAGAGATGGACCGCAGGATTGAGACCTATAAGAGGTTCCATAACGGCTATGGCGAGATTTTGGTCCAGATGAATGTTGAGGATACCCGCCTGGGGGTTGCGGAGTATGTATCATCCAAGCACCACCTGGATACAATTGAGCTCAAATGGGGGCAGGGCGCTAAATGCATCGGCGGCGAGATCAAAGTGAAGACGCTCGAGCGGGCCCTTGAACTCCAGAGGAGGGGCTACATAGTCTCCCCGGACCCGAGCCGGGCCGACATTCAGGCAGCCTTTAAGGACGGCGCTATTAAAGAGTTCGAGCGCCATTCACGTCTGGGCTTTGTTACCTACCAGGGCTTTATGGAGGAGATCGATCGGCTAAGGGATCTGGGATTCAAGAGGATTACTCTCAAGACCGGTGCTTACAGCATGGCCGAGCTGGCCATGGCCCTTCGCTACGGTGCAGAGGCCAAGCTGGATCTACTGACCATCGATGGCGCCCCGGGAGGAACCGGCATGAGCCCCTGGTCTATGATGAACGAATGGGGAATTCCGACCTTCTATCTGCAGTCGCTGACCTATGAGTTCGCCGAGCGGCTGAGCAAACGCGGATTCAGGGTGCCCGATCTGGCCATGGCCGGAGGGTTCTCCACCGAAGATGGCGTGTACAAGGCGCTGGCCATGGGCAGCCCCTACTTCAAGGCAGTGTGCATGGGCCGGGCCCTCATGATTCCCGGAATGGTGGGCAAGAACATCCAAAAATGGCTGGAAAAAGGCGATCTGCCAAAGACGGTTTCCAAGTATGGCTCCCGGCCGGAAGAGATCTTTGTGGCCTATGAGGAGCTGAAGGCCAGGTTCGGAAACGACTTCAGGAATATCCCCATGGGTGCGATAGCCATTTACACCTACGGTCAGAAGCTCAGGACTGGCCTGCAGCAGCTCATGGCCGGCTCCCGCAGGTTTAACCTCTCTACCCTCAGCCGAAAGGACCTCATGGCCCTGACTGAGGAAGCGGCTTACGTAAGCGGCATACCTTACGTCATGGACGCCTACCGGGATGAGGCCCTGTCTATTCTGGACGCCCGCTAAAGCGGTGCCGTCCTTCTTTTAATCCAAACAAGCCCCGGCCCTCTGGTAGTTGTTTTGTGCGGGGCTAAGTTTTTTCCTTCGGCGATGCACCCTCTTTTGAAAACCTAACTGCATGATAACAGATTGAATTTATTCTGTATGATTTTTTGTGAATTATTATGAATTCGCCTGCTGATGAAGGATCGAATGTCTGCAACTATGCGGATCTTGCTTTTAGCATTAAGAAGATTTATGAATCGAAAAACTTTAAATATGCCACCACGTCATTTCCGGCCTACGTAGCTATTAATAAATATATCTCAAAGATTTTAAATACCCACAGGTGGCCCTGGCGATCCAGGGATGAAAGATAAACATTTGCCTTGAGGCAAAAATGCGGTGATAAGAGATGTCCAATGAGAACCCCTTTGAAAATGCCAGGAAACAGCTCGATGATTGTGCCAGGATTTTAAAGCTGGATGCCGGAACCCATGAGTTCCTGAGAAATCCAGTTCGCGAGTTTCATGTATCGATTCCGGTGAGGATGGATGACGGCAGAATAAAAGTCTTCCAGGGATTTAGGGTCCAGTACAACGATGCACTCGGTCCGACCAAAGGGGGAATCAGGTTCCATCCCGATGAGACCATCGATACTGTGCGAGCGCTGGCCGCCTGGATGACCTGGAAATGCTCTCTCATGGGGCTTCCCCTGGGCGGTGGCAAGGGAGGAGTGATCTGCAATCCAAAGGAGCTCTCGGCGGGCGAGCAGGAACGGCTGTGCCGGGGCTACGTGGATGCCATATGGCAGAACTTTGGGCCGGACAAGGACGTGCCTGCGCCCGATGTGTACACAACGCCCCAGATGATGGCCTGGATGATGGACCAATACTCAAAACTTTCCGGTCAAAACAACTTTGGATGTATTACCGGCAAGCCCCTTTGCGTCGGAGGCTCCTGCGGAAGGAGCGATGCCACAGCCCGAGGAGGCATGTACGCCCTGCGAGAGGCAGCTAAAGAGCTGAACATCGATCTCAAGAAAGCTACCATGGCCATCCAGGGATACGGCAATGCAGGAAGCTACGCTCACTCTCTGGCCATAGAACTGTTCGGCAGCAGAGTGGTGGCAGTCTCCGACTCCAAGGGCGGAGTGTACGACCCGACCGGAATTGAGCCTGAAGTGGCGGGAAGGATCAAGGCCGAGACATCATCGGTGGTGAACATTCCCCAGGGAGACAAGATCAGCAATGAGGAGCTTCTGGAGCTGGATGTGGACATTCTGGTGGCAGCAGCACTCGAGAACGTCATCACCGCTGAAAACGCCGGCCGCATCAAGGCCAAGATAATAGTAGAGCTGGCCAACGGGCCCACCACACCTGAGGCCGATGAGATTCTGTACCTGAACCGGGTGCACGTGATCCCCGACTTCCTGGCCAATGCAGGCGGAGTCACCGTCTCTTACTTCGAGATGGTGCAGAACATAATGCGCTACTGCTGGTCCTTTGATGAAGTCTATCAGAAGCTGGACCAGAGAATGACCATGGCCTACCGCTCGGTATTCGATGCCTCCAGGAAGTATGAGATAAACATGCGACAGGCAGCCTACACCGTGGCCGTTGCCCGGGTGGTAGAGGCCATGAAGATTCGTGGCTGGGTCTAAAGATATATCCTGATTGTAGTGCCAAAACCAAAACCAGAGCGTCCTGCGCGCCCTGCCGGAGAGCGGCAACCGTTCTCAAAAGCAGGCACGCAGGATATTTTTTGACGAAGTATTATTATTCTGAGATTCTTGGACCCAATTAACTAAAATCAAACTGCGTGCGGCCACCCCGCCCTAAAGGACGGGGTATGCTTCGGGCCGCACGCCCCGTTTGCCCGGTTTTCCGGAATCTAGAAATCATCAAGCCTTAGTTGACCGGATGCCCTCGATCTG
>JABLXE010000010.1 GCA_013178225.1 Methanotrichaceae archaeon | reverse complement strand
TTTGCCCATTCTTCCATGTATGGTTTATTAGGGTATACATGAATTTATGGTTTTCGATTCTAAGGAGATTATGATAGCGATATTCAAAGAAGAAGATGATATTATACCCTAAATTGCGGAGTTAAGGTTAAAAATGCAGAGATGGGATGGTGGGAGTTTGCCCCGATCAAGCTGGCAGTATTATTGATCGGCATTGCTATAGGATCAACCTGGCCGGGATTATTCAAGCGTTGCGCCTGGTTTATGGTGCCCTTTGGCTTATTGCTCGGATTTTACTCCCTGCACTCTTGGATGAGAAAGTGAATGGTGGGATAGGATTCCCCAATCACTTCACCCATCCGAATTTTCCGGCAGATACGCGAACTCAGGGAGATTTTACTGAACCCTCCCGGACAGCATCAAAGGCCGTAAATGTGAAAAATGTGCAAATAAGAGTGTGCAAGTAGTAGTAGTAGTAGTAGTAGCACAATCATGCCACAATTGACGGCAACCGGGAAGGAGGTCTGATTTAAGATGTCGAAGACTGAGAAGATCGAGCTGAAGATTGCCGGGATGGTCTGCGCCGGCTGTTCGGCAGCGGTGGAAAGGGCCCTCTCCGGGCTTGATGGCGTCAGCAGCGCCAGGGTCGTCCTGGATCAGAAGACCGCCTATGTGGAATACGATCCGGCAAAGCTCGCAGAGCAGGACTTCAAAAAAGCGGTGGAGGCGGCAGGATATAAGGTCGAATGATGCTTATTTTTTCGAATTGGTTGGATATCAACTTGATTAATACAGGTTCGGAATTGTTATTAAAAGGTATTAGCAAAACCCTAGGATATAATCGTTAGGTTTTCATAATTCTTTATTAATAATGTGACTCATCTTGATACAGAGCTATTTCGGTCAAGGCTCGAATATCCAGGTCAACATGGTTCATTGTCAATACACTATGCTGCTGCTCAAATGACGTCATGCTGTCAAAATGGCCAATGATTGATGCTTTAGCTCTATTGCCGACGACAGGAGGTGCCATTCATATTCATATCGAATTTTAAGTTTTCAATCATGCCGACCAGCACCTGCGAGCCTTCAGCATTGCTTACTGTGGATTTGCACTTTTATGCCGTTTTGTATCTCTTCGGAGTTTTTTATATTCAATAAACTATCGACATGCACAAATTGCACCATTATTAATTAATTTTCATTAATATCTATTTACATTTTAAGGGTAACCATTTAATATTTAGAACTATTTTAAGGATAACTCAGGAGGGACAAAATGTCTGTACAAGACGTAAGGAAGCATACTATCGACTCACTGAGTCTCAAGGATACCTCGGCCAATCCCGCTCCTCTTGGATTGCTGGGCTTCGGCATGACCACGGTGCTCTTGAACATCCATAACGCGGGCTACATTGAGCTAAGTACCATGATCTTGGGCATGGGCATATTCTACGGAGGGCTGGCCCAGATCATTGCCGGAATCATGGAGTGGAAGAAGAATAACACCTTCGGAACGACTGCTTTCACGTCCTACGGCCTCTTCTGGCTGTCACTGGTGGCTTTAATAATTCTGCCCATGATGGGCCTCGGGACTGCTGCCTCTAAGTCAGCTATGGCTGCTTATCTCTTCATGTGGGGCCTTCTGACTCTGGTGCTGTTCATCGGCACTCTGAGGCTGAACCGGGCGCTGCAGTTTGTGTTTCTCTCCTTGACGGTGCTCTTCTTCCTGCTGGCATTGGGAGACTTCACCGGCAACAGCTCGATTACAACTCTGGCCGGCTATGAAGGCATAATTTGCGGATTCTCGGCCATTTACACCGGCCTGGCTCAGGTCCTAAACGAAGTCTACGGGAAAATCGTGGCCCCGCTCTTCCCGGTTAAATGAAGTCCCAAGAAGATCGCCCGGAGCGGTCTTCTATAATTTATAAATATCCAGCCATAAATATCCGACCTGGGGACTTCTTTCTGAATAGCATATTTCTTCTTTCTGAATGATGTGTTTTCTATCTCCCTTCATCTGAATGGAACCGTGGCCGGATATGCGTCCTCCTGGCTGCAGCAATAGTTCAAACCAGCATCCTGGACTTTCAGACAGACCTCATCGGACTCAGAAGTGCAGCAGCTGTCCGTAACCGTCACGCGATAGCAACCGGCATCGGCCATGTCAACACATCTTATGAAATAGGTAGCTGAGTTCGCCCCAGGTATGTCCCTTCCATCCTTTTTCCACTGAAATGCCAGAGGGCCCGTTCCCCTAACTTTGGCGACAAAGGATACGGAGGTCCCGGTCCCTGCCACCTGGCAGCTGGGCAAAACGGCGACTGCTGGCGGAACTATCACTCTTAAGCCTGCCGGACAGGATTCGACTGACCCATAGGGATTGGACGCAATCACGCTGTATCTTCCTTCATCTTCAGGGACGGCATTGAAGATTGTATATCGATCCGAACCGGCGCCAGGGATGGCTGTTCCATCTCTTAACCATTGATAGTTCAAGGGTTTTTCACCTTCGCACTGTACGCTGAACTTTGCAACCGAGCCCTTGCAAACCACCTGGGATGATGGAGATTCGACTATTAGGGGCAGAGAACCTGCTGCCGGCTGCGGTACTCCGCAGGGTCCGGCACAAATCATCGGAGGAGCCTCGAACCTCGGCTGGCTCTTTATGGCGGGCTTTAGGCCCACGGTCAAGAACGCCGGCTCTGATGAGGCCTCTCCGCAGCTATTTTGAACTATCACCGAATAGCTGCCGGCATCATCCACTTCCAGGCCGGCGATGGTGTAGGTCTCAGCGATGGCGTCGGGAATCTCTACGCCGTCTTTCGTCCACTGATAGCTCAACGGCCCTGTACCACCAGCCTGTACGCTGAAGGTCACAGTTGTGCCTGAGCACGCCACCTGGCTCACGGGCTGGACCAGTATTTGCGGTCCGAAGTTAACGACTAAGCTTGCTCTCCCGGATTCGACCTGGCCGCAGCCGTTGCTGATCGCCACGCTATATATTCCGGCATCACCAGCCGTGGCGCATGAAATTAGGTAGCAATCCGAGCTGGCGCCTTCAATGTCGACTCCATCTTTTTTCCACTGATAACTCAGAGGCTCCGCGCCTGAGGCCTGAACGCAGAAAGTCACCTCTTCACCCTCACAGACCACCTGACATCCCGGCTGAACCACGATATACGGCCTTGAGGCGATATTTAGGGTTGCTGCGCACGATTCCGCTTGACCGCACCGGTTGCTGACGATGACGCTGTATCTTCCTGCGCTGCCGGCGCTGACATTGGATATTTCATAAAAGGTCGAATCGGCTCCGGGAATTTCTGCTCCGTCCATCAACCACTGATAGCTCAACGGCGCAGACCCTGAGGCCTTCACTGCAAAGACGACGTCTGACCCCTCACAGACCACCTGGCTCTCTGGAGGAAGAATTATGGATGGTCCAACATCCACGGTCAAGGAAGCCGTTTCGGATACATCCAGGCCGCAACAGTTGCTCACGGCAACGCTGTAATTCCCGGCGCTCTCTAAGCTAGCACCCGATACAGTGTAAGCGCTCGACTGCGCTTCATAAATCTCGATTCCATCTTTCATCCACTGATAGGAAAGCGGCCTTGTTCCATCCGCTTGCACCTCAAATGTGATATTGGACCCTTCGCAGGCCGCCTGACTTTGGGGCTCTACCAGAATCGATGGCTTCAGGGCGATCTTCAGTACCGCCTCATCCGAATCCACCTGGCCGCAGTCGTTGCTCACGATCGCGCTATAGCTCCCGGAGCTATTGACATCGGCAGCGGGGATGGCATAAGAGCTTGCGCTGGCACCGGGAATCACGGCCCCGTCTTTTAGCCACTGGTAGCTCAAGGGCCCGGAGCCCGTTGCCTCTACCCTAAACACCACCTCAGATCCATCGCAGACCTCCAGGCTCTGCGGCTGAAGCGTGATCGTTGGCCTCATTCTCATTTCCAGGGTCGCCAGGTTCGTGGTCGTCTGTCCGCAGTCATTGCGGACTATTACGCTGTAGCTTCCCGTGCTTTCGCCGCTTAGGCTCGGTATGGTGTAGTTGCTGGATGTTGCTTCCGGTATCTCGATCCCGTCTTTCTTCCACTGGTAGCCAAGAGGCTCTGTGCCGCTGGCCAGCACGCTGAAGGTGACTGGTAAGCCTTCACAGGCCACCTGGCTCTCCGGCTGAACCAGTATGGACGGCTTCAGGTTTATATCGAGGGCAGCTGCCCCGGATTCAATGCGACCGCAGCTATTGCTCACTATTACGCTGTAAATACCAGCGCTATCTGTGCCTACGCTTGGCATGATGTAATTGCTGGATGTCGCGTCCGGTATCTCTACGCCGTCTTTCATCCATTGATAGCCCAGAGGCTCTGTGCCGCTGGCCTGTACGCTGAATGTGGCTTGTGAGCCTTCACAGGCCTTCTGGCTCTCCGGCTGAACCAGAATCGACGGCTTCAGGTTGATGTCCAGAGTCGCGGCGTTCGACTCCATTTTTCCGCAGACGTTGCTCACCACCACGCTGTAATTTCCTGAACTATCGATGCTGATGCTTGGCATGGTATAAGCCGTTGAGTTAGCGTCCGGTATCTCGATTCCGTCCTTCATCCACTGATAGCTCAGCGGCTCTGTGCCGCTAGCCAGCACGCTGAAGGAGACTTCGGATCCAAGACAGGCCGACTGGCTCTCCGGCTGAACCAGTATGGACGGCTTCACATAGATCTCCAAAGCCGCTGCCCCGGAAATAGCCTGACCGCAGCCGTTCTTTACCAGAACGCTGTAGCCTCCCGCGCTGTCGGTCATGGCCGCAGGGATCTCGTAAGTGCTTCCATTGGCACCGGGAATTTCAATTCCGTCCCGGCTCCACTGGTAGCTGAATGGTTCGGTGCCAACTGCCTCTACACTGAATGCAACTTGCGAGCCTTCACAGACGGTCTGGCTCTTGGGCCCAATCATTATGCTGGGAGCCATTTTTACGTTCAGAGTGGCCGGCTCAGATACGGCCTGTCCACAGTTGTTGCTTACCACGACGGCATAGCTTCCTGCCACATCGATGCTGGCGCTTGAAATGGAATATAGGCTTGAATTGGCGCCTGCAATCTCGGCACCCTCTCTGCTCCACTGATAGCTCAACGGCTCAGTTCCGGCAGCCTGCACGCTGAAGGTGACCTCTGAGCCTTCACAGACGGTCTGGCCTTGAGGCGAAACCACAATCGAGGGCGGCGTTTCAATGGTCAGTTCAGCAGCGCTCGAAATAGCCAGGCCGCAGCAATTGCTCACTGCAACGCTATAGTTTCCTGCGCTATCCTGGCTGGCGCTTTGTATAGAATAGGTGCCAGACACGGCGCCCGGTATCTCAGATCCGTCTTTCATCCACTGATAGCTCAGAGGTCCGGTACCATCTGCCTCTACGTTGAATGCAACATCAGACCCCTCACAAACCACCTGGCTCTTCGGCTGAACCACTATGGACGGCCTCAGGTCGATGGTAAGAGTTGCCTGATCGGATCTGACCTGGCCGCAGTCGTTGCTCACCACGACATTGTAGGTTCCGGAGCTATTGGTGTCTGATACAGGTATTTCGTAAGAGCTTGCAATGGCACCTGCAATGTCTATCCCCTCCTTTTGCCACTGGTAGCTCAGAGGCCCGGAGCCTGCTGCCTCCACGCGGAACAGGACCGGTCCACCTTCGCAGACCGCCTGGCTCCTCGGCTGTAACGATATGCTGGGCTTAGTTCGGATCTCGAGAGTCGCTTGGTCCGATACCGTCTGCCCGCAGCTGTTGCTTACCAGCACACTATATGTTCCGGCGTAATCAGCGCTCGCCTGTGGAATAGTATAGTTGGCATAACTGCCTTCTGGAATCTCGATTCCATCCTTCATCCACTGGTAGCTGAGCGGCTCTGTGCCGCTGGCCAGCACGCTGAATGTCACTTGTGAGCCTTCACAGGCCACCTGGCTCTTGGGCTGAATCAGCACGGATGGCTTCAGGTAGATTTCGAGAGCAGCAATCTCGGATTCCGCCCTTGCACAGCTGTTGCCTACTATTACGCTGTATCCACCTGCGTCGTAGGTGCTCGCGCTTGCTATTGTATAATTGCTCGAGCTAGCGCCCGGGATCTCTATTCCATCCTTCATCCACTGGTAGCTGAAGGGCTCTGTGCCGCTGGCAAGCACGCTGAATGTCACCTGTGAGCCCTCACAGACCGCCTGGCTCTGAGGCTGAATCAGGATTGAAGGAGTCTGGTTTATCTCGAGAATACCTTCATTCGATCTGGCTTGTCCGCAGACGTTGCTCACCACTGCGCTGTAGCTTCCTGCGCTGTCAGTGCTCACTACTGGTATGACATAGGTGCTCAAGTTGGCACCCAGAATCTCTATTCCATCCTTCATCCACTGATAGCCGAGAGGCTCTGTACCTGCCGCCTGAACTTCGAATATGACTTCGGATCCCTCGCAAGCCGACCGGCTCCTGGGCCCAACCAGGATGGAGGGCTTCATGCTTATCTCCAATGCCGCCTCCACAGAGGTGGCCTGACCGCAGCCGTTCCCTATCAGAACGCTATAGTTTCCTGCACTATCTGCGCTGGCAACAGGAATGGCATAGAGGCTCAAGTTAGCTCCCGGGATTTCTGTCCCGTCCTTCAGCCATTGATATTCCAGGGGCATGCTTCCTCTAGCCTGCACGCTGAATGTGACCGGTGAGCCCTCACAGGCCATCTGGCTCATGGGTTGGACCAGTATGGAGGGCTTCACATTTATCTGCAGAGCGGCAGCTTCTGAAACCGTCTGGCCGCATCGATTGCTGACCCTGACGCTGTAGCTTCCCGCACTGTCGAGGCTCGCTCCAGGTATAGCAAAGCAGCTCTGGTTGGCTCCGGGAATGTCAGCTCCGTCCCGCGCCCACTGATACTCCAGAGGCTCAGTTCCGCCAGCCTGCACGCAGAATGAGACTTCGCTGTCCTGGCATACCACCTGACTCTGGGGCTGAACTATTATCGAAGGCCTGGAGTCCACATTCAGGCTTGCCACTCCGGATACAACCAGCCCGCAGCAATTGCTGATGGTTACGCTGTAGCCTCCGGCATCATTCGCCATCACTTCCTTTATCTGAAGAGACGGTGAGACTTCTCCCGGAATCTCAGCACCGTTCTTCATCCACTGATAGGACATGGGTTCGGTGCCGCTGGCCTGTACGCTGAATTGGACAGGAGACCCCTCGCATGTGTTCTGGCTCTGGGGCTGAACTGCAATCGACGGCTTCAGGTTGACCGTCAATGTCGCCGGATTGGAATTAATCTCTCCGCAGCAGCAGCTGATTACAAGCACGCTGTAGCTCCCGGCGTCATCTTCGGCAATCCTCGGCATAACGTAGACTTTTTCGTTCGCTCCAGTGATGTTCTCTCCGTTCTTCTTCCACTGGTAACTCAAGGGCTCGATACCAGTGGCCTCCACTGCAAATCTGACCTCCGCCCCTTTGCATGCCATCTGGCTCACAGGTTGAACCAGAATCGAGGGTTTCGGAAGAACGGTCAGGCTTGCCACACTCGATTCGATCAGGCCGCAGCAGTTGCTCACAACCACACTGTAGTTGCCAGAATCTTCCGGAGACGCCCCGTGAATGTGGAAAATACTGGAGTCGGCCCCAGTGATGATCTCTCCGTTCTTCGTCCATTGATAGAAAAGGGGCTCAGTTCCCGTCGCCTCCACGTTCAACGCGATCTCGGAGCCCTCGCAGGCTTCTTGGTAAGTCGGCTGAACCTCGATTACCGGCTTCAAGTTGACGGTGATGACCGCAGGTTCCGATTCGACCTGCCCGCATCTGTTGCTGACAATTACCCGGTATTTACCGGCGTCCTCGGGGGAAACGTCCGGGACAGACAGGGAGGCGGCATTGGCTCCCGGTATCTCCTGATCTTCTTTCATCCACTGATAGGATAAGGGCTCGGTGCCGGAGGCTTCTACGGTGAGGCTGAGGCTTTCGTCTTCGGAGATCTCCTGGGAAAGGGGCTGAGACAGTATAGATGGCCTGGAATTTACCTCCAGAACCGCTCCGTCGGACTCAATCCAGCCACAGCTATTGCTGACCATTGCTGTATAGATGCCTGAATCATCAACGCTCACTTCGCAGATTTGAAGCCCATTGGCAGTGGCCCCTATGATGTCCTTGCCGTCCTTCTTCCACTGATATTTGAGAGGCTCGGTGCCGGAGGCTTCCACCTCGAAAGCCACATCTTCACCCTCGCAGGCAACCAAGCCCGCCGGCTGAGACCTGATGGTGGGCGAACCGGATCTGGTCTTAACAAGCCAGAGATCGAAATTGGCGCTGGTTTTTGGCTTGCAAACCTCACTGCAGCCTGAGAACTGAGGAACAAATCCCGCCGATCTCATCTTTCCGGCGAAGATGTATCCCTCATCGTCGGTCTTGGCAATCGAGTACGCCTTGTCGTCGTCCGGACCGCCATAAGTTTGGTCCCAGATTTTGTTACCGTTCTTGTCGATCTTGATTAACCAGGCATCGTAGCCTCCCTTGCCAAAGGAGCTGGTAGAGCCTGCTAAAATGTACTCGTTGTCCGTCAGTTTAGCTATTGAAGACCCTTCGTCGTTAAACTGCCCACCGTAGGTCTCATCTGCGATCGGTTCTCCGTTGGCGTCGGTCTTTACCAGCCACAGGTCGTAGCCTCCCGCCCCGAAGGACTCGGTCGAGCCCACAAGCATGAAGCTCCCATCGCTGTTTTGCAGGACCGACCAGCCCCGGCTCCAGGGGTTCTGCTCGCTGCCGGGCCCTCCGTAGGTCTTCTCCCATACTTCATTTCCTTCTCGATCAGTGCGGATGAGCAGGGCATCAAAGCCGCCGGCTCCGTAAGAATTTGTGGTTCCGGCAATGACGTAGCCGCCGTCGTCGGTCTGTTGTATCGAGTCGCCCGCATCGTCCTGAGGCCCGCCAAAAGTCCTATCCCAGATCCGGTTTCCACTCCGGTCAACTTTAATCAGCCAGACGTCGTAGTCGCTGTTCTCGCCAGAGGATCTGGTCCTTCCGGCAATCACAAATCCGCCGTCTTCGGTCTGTCGAACATCATTGCCTTCGTCGTCCAGCGGGCCGCCAAAAGTCCGGTCCCACAGTTTGTTACCATCCCGGTCGACCTTTATCAGCCAGGCATCGTAGGCTCCCTGGCCGTACGATTTGGTCCTTCCGGCGACTATGAACTCTCCTCTGTCGGTCTCCACCACGGAGAAGGCCTCATCGTCTCTTGGACCCCCAAAGGTCTTATCCCAAATCTCATTTCCGCTCCGGTCGATCTTTTTCAGCCAGACGTCGCTCTTTCCTGCACCTGAAGAGCTGGTCGTTCCGGCTACTATGTATCCACCATCATCGGTCTGCAGGATAGACTGGCCCCAATCATCTGACGCTCCTCCAAAGGTTACGTCAATTTCTTTAAAGATGCATGGCGGCGAGCTGCTGAGAGCTACTGAGCTAATAGATATCGCGAGCATTATTGCAAAAAGTGCAGAGATGAGCAGCCTTTTGTAAAATTCTTCATTCATCTTCATACCTCGTTGATTTCAAATGTATTATTATTTTAGTATATTTTTAATTTCAAGTTTGATATCAGATTCGATATCAGATTCGATATTGCATTTCATTCGCCCTTGACGATTGGAAATTCTGCTCCCAATTGCGTTTTTTTTGCAGGATGGTCGATCTATAATGCATATTAATATATCAATATTTTAAATATGTAATTTAATCTTTTCAAATATGTCTATCCAGTCCTCCAAAATTCTTGGATAATAAATTGCGCAATCTCATATTATAAAATATGTAGAAGTAAATCTCCTAAACTCAATTCATGAAGCCACGACCTTAAGAAAAGGCCGGGTTGGTGGATTGTTTTTGAACTGGCAGTGCGATTTGAATCCAGGCGCTCCAGCAATCCCGCTCCAAAATTTTGGCCGGTCTCAATAACGGACGCTTCCAGTTTGGTCAGGTTTTTTATAAGAGCAGCGATAAATTAAGAGGATTAATCGAACCCAGGAACACATAACCGAGGCATTCAATGTCAAATCACAATCTCGATTCATCTGAAAGGGAGGATAGCCCGAGGCGCTCAAACCGCCTGATTTCGGAAAAGAGCCCTTACCTCCTGCAGCACGCTTACAATCCCGTAGACTGGTACCCGTGGGGAGAAGAGGCGTTTCAGAAAGCCAAAAAGACCGATAAGCTGATCTTTCTCTCCATTGGCTACTCCACCTGCCACTGGTGTCATGTCATGGCTCATGAGTCCTTTGAGGACCCCGAAGTGGCGGAATTGATGAACGAGGCATTCATATCCATTAAGGTGGACCGGGAGGAGAGGCCAGACATCGACCAGATATTCATGAAGGTCTGTCTCATGGCTACCGGAAGCGGTGGCTGGCCGCTTACCATCATCATGACGCCGGATAAAAAGCCGGTCTTTGCCGCCACATACATCCCCAAGGGAGGCCGCTTCGGCATGGGCGGCCTAAAGGAGCTGATACCGCAGATCCGGACGATGTGGAAAGAGGATCGCGAAAAGATGCTACAGTCGGCGGACCGGATGGTCGCCGGGCTGGGCCGGCAGGAGAAGAAGCCGGCCCAGGCACTTGACGTATCAGCACTGGAGAAGTGCTATGGAGGGCTGTCGAGCACCTTCGATTCGCAAAACGGTGGTTTCGGCGTGGCTCCCAAATTCCCGACCCCCCACAATCTAATGTTCCTGCTCCGCTACTGGCAGAGGAGCAAGGACCCTTATGCTCTGCAGATGGTGGAGACGACCTTGCAGGCCATGCGCATGGGGGGCGTGTACGATCAGGTGGGCTTTGGATTTCACCGCTATTCAACCGATGCTGAATGGTTTGTCCCCCATTTCGAGAAGATGCTCTACGATCAGGCGCTCTTGGCCATGGCCTACATCGAGGCCTATCAGGCTACCGGCAAGGAGGAATATGCCAGCACGGCCAGAGAGGTGCTGGAATATGTCCTTCGCGATATGACCTCTCCGGAGGGTGGTTTTTACTCCGCGGAAGATGCGGATAGCGAAGGAGTCGAGGGCAAATTCTATCTCTGGAGCGCTGAGGAGTTGAAGCGGCTGCTGAGCACAGAGGAGATGGGTCTGCTGATCAGACTTTACGATGTCCACCAGGATGGCAACTTCGAGCTGGGCCAGAATATCCTGCGCCTGAGGTCTTCCGTGTACGATGCCGCCTCGACTCTGAATATTTCTTTGGACAGTCTTCGAGACCGGGTGGAGGCGATCAGGAGAAAGCTGTTTTCCGCCCGCCAGGGAAGAGTCCGTCCGCTAAGGGACGACAAGATCCTCGCCGACTGGAACGGACTGCAGATTGCAGCCTTGTCCAAGGCGGCCAGAGCCCTGAACGAGCAGAAATACGCTGAGGCTGCCTCCAGGGCGGCAAAGTTCGTTCTGGAAAAGATGCGTACCCCCGATGGCAGACTGCTGCACCGCTTCAAAGGCGAGGCCGGTATACGGGCCAACCTGGACGACTATGCCTTCACGGTGTGGGGGTTAATCGAGGTTTACGAATGCACCTTCGAGGCCTCATATCTGCGGGAGGCCCTGCTGCTCAACAGCGATATGCTGGACCATTTCTGGGACGGCCAGCACGGCGGCCTATTCTTCACGGCTGATGATGCTGAGCCTCTCCTGGTCCGGCAGAAGGAAGTCTACGATGGCGCAGTCCCTTCCGGAAACTCGGTGGCCATGCTCAATCTGCTGCGCCTTTCCCACCTGACCGGAAGGCCGGAGCTGGAAGAGAAGGCCAGCCTTCTTGCCGATTCCTTCTCCGGACAGGTTGCGTCGCACCCTCTGGGCCATTCCATGTTCATGTGCGCCTTAGACCTGGCCCTGGGGCCGGCCTACGAAGTGGCGCTGGTGGGAACGGATGGAGACGAGGTTCTGGCGGAGATGCTGGCGGCTCTGGGCTCCAGATTCCTGCCCCGTGCATCTGTTGTCCTGGTGTCCGATGACATGCGCGAGATGGCGGAATACGCTCGCGGCCTTTCCATGCTAAACGGCAGGGCCACCGCCTATGTCTGCTCCGGCTACAGCTGTGAGGCACCCACCAATGAACCCCAGAAGATGATCGATATGCTACGTGGCAAATGAGGCTCTTGAAAGAGATCATCGAGAAAATAGCCTGCGGAAATTGGCATGATGCGGTCTTCGAAAGGGCTTTCCCGAAGGAGACGCGCTGATTTCACTCAATCTCGACCGCTCGACACAGATAAATACTACTTATTATTAGTGGGATGGTTGGGGAGATTCAAATTTCTGAAATAGAAAATGGTGAGGACACTGAGGCGCACCGTAGTCTCAGCAGACACCGTAGCCGTTCTAGCGTAGCCTATATTTTAATATCAACCCGGAATGGACCTCAAAGCCGCCTCCTTCGAGGAGACAGCCCTTCGCTTTTCTCTTGCTCCGGTCCAGCGGTGATGTTCTAGATGAACAAACGCAAAGATCACGTTCCTAAAAAGGATATCATGTACAAATTAGAAGACCATAACTCTTTATGTATAGTTAATGAGAGTTACTTCTATAAGACAGAGCCGTACTACACCATCCTTGAGTGCGAAGACTCAGGCATACGAACAATTCCCAGCAGCAGCGACGTGCTGGATGCGTATGTGGTCCCGATATGCCTGGAGAAGGCCAGGCTGGCTGGGATACCGGTCTGCGAATGGGTCATATCCAACCAGTATGTCTCAGTTCCGGCCATAGTTTACGGTCTGAACTATTTCTCGACCCCTTCTGACTATACCGTGGTCCGAGAGCTCGATGAGGCCAAACGGGTGATCAAACACGTCACCAACCACGGGCGCTATCCCTTCTGCTACCAGAAGATAAACGAGAACTCGACTATAACCGAGTGCATCTCGATCATGGGCCGGACCCTCAACTGCAGAGAGCAGATGGCATCCATCTCGAAGATGGTCTTCGAGGTCTTCCAGCTGCCCTTGGTGGAGATAGTAATGGTCGAGGATAACGGTAACTACTATCTGTCCTCTCTTGCGCCCGTTAAATATTCACAGCTGTCCGAGGATGAGACCGAACTTTTGCAGAGTCTCTTAGATACGAAGGTGAACCACTTTGAGTAAACTTGGCATATTTGTCAATAGGCAGACTATGAGCAGCTCTGAGCAGCTAACTTCCCTGGTTAAGTGCCGGGACGTGGCAGAAAGCATGGGGCATACGGTCGAGTTTATCTTTCCGGTGGATATCAAGAAAATACCCAAGCTAGATGCGCTGTTCATCAGGGCCAATACCGATCCCATGAACACCACGTACGTGGCTTCGAGAATTGCCAGCATGTACGGAGTGCCGGTAATCGACGACCCGAAATCAATTCAGGTGTGTGCTGACAAGATAAATATGTACATGCACCTCATGAAGAGAAACATCTCCATGCCCAGAACCCGGTTCCTGCGCAAGAAGAGCCTGGACGCTCAGGCCGCGGCCAGCCTCTTCGAGGAGCTGGGAAGTCCCCTCATCCTGAAGGAGCCCTCAACCTCGTTCTCGGCCAGGGTAGAGAAGGTGTCCACGGTCTCCGAGCTTCTGAAGATCTCACGCAGGTTCTTCAAGCTATCGGACTGGATCGTGGTCCAGGAGTATATCGAGAGCAGGTTCGACTGGAGAATAGGGGTGTTAAACGGCCAGCTGCTGTATGCCTGCCGGTACATAATTCCCTCGGAGACCTTCAAGATTCAGGCCTCGGTGAACGGTCATATCGTCTACTGCGATGTGGAGAGCGTTTCCCCAGACCAGGTTCCTCCCGAGGTTATAAACCTGGGAATAGAGGCCGGGCTGGCCATCGGCCAAGGGCTTTACGGTGTGGATATAAAAGAGTGCCAGGGAAAGCTCTACGTGATCGAGGTAAACGACAACCCGTCTCTGGAGGGCGGAGAAGACCTCCATTATCCGGACATGTACCAGCGCATTGTGTCTTTCCTGATCAACGGGGACTCTCTCTCCTGCGCCCAGTGCGAGCATGCGAAGTCCCTGAGCCCGGCTCTGGAGGCAGATTACGCTCTGGGACCAAACGCTGCCGCATCCCCGCAGACGGCCTCCGCTGGAAACAGCGCTGGATGCTTCAAGGTAGATTTCTAGAAGCCTTGCCCAGTTCAACCTTTTTTAAAGAGCCGATTGAAAACTTGAGAAGATAATTTCGATGATTTATGGAGTTGATAACCTACGGATGATTCATTGCTCGATAGTCTGAGCCGGGCCTGCAGCGAGTGCAGCATCCATGGCGGATGCTGCTTTGAGGCCCGGCCGCCGCTCAGCCAGAAGAGGATAGACATTCTGCTCGGAAACGGTGTCGTCCCGGAGGAGATTGAGTTCGCAGGCTATAGTAGGCTAAAGCTCAAGCCCGACGGATTCTGCGTCATGTTCGAGGACGGCAAGTGCAGGATTCACGGCATCAAGCCAGAGACCTGTGTGGCCGGGCCTTTTACCTTCGACGTGAAGCGCAAAATACTGCAGATCTACCTCAAGAGGGAGAGCATCTGTCCAATGGTGGCCATCCTAAAGCAGAACAGGGGCCTGTTCGACCAGCTTTTCGACCTTGCAACCGAAAAGATCGTGGACCTGGTGAGAGCCCTTCCGGCTGCGGAGCTGGAGGAGATCTGCAAGATCGACGAGCCGGAGACCGATCTGGTGGCCGAGATCCTCCTTAAGGATGTATGACAAGGAAGTATGAGCCATGCTGGTAGGAACCGAGCACGAGTATTCAATTAACGACCGGAACTTCCGGCCGCTCCCGATCTCCGATAGGATCATCGAGAAGCTCTGCGGAAAAGTCGAGCATGAGGTAAATTTTGCCGGAATTAAGGTCTCCAAGGAGCTGCAGAAGCATGCCCTGGAGCTCATACCTGCCCGGCCGGGCTCCCTCGGCTTTCTGGAGGATAACCTGTTCCAGGGCCTGACCGGGCTGTACCAGGCTTTGGGCCATCAATACCGGCTCCTGGGCCTGGGAATGCACCCCCTGCTGACTTTGGACCAGACCACCTACTGGGACCACGACGAGCAGGAGTACTATCAGACCTACGACCGGATTTTCGATATCAAGCAGCATGGCTGGCTGAACATCCAGGCCCTGCAGATAAACATCCCCTATGCCGGCAGGGAGGAGATGGTGTCAGTGTTCAACCGGGTTCGTTCCCTGATTCCTTACCTGGTCGCGGTGACTGCATCCTCTCCCGTGGTTGAGGGCCGGCTTACCTCTTATCTGGACAACCGCCTGGTCTTCTACCGGGAGAACCAGCGCCGCATTCCCGAGATATGCCACGACATCCTGCCCGAGCGGCTCGAAAGCTCGGATGACTACGTGCAGATCAACCGCGACATCTACCGGGCTCTCAGGGCCTGCGGTGCCGACATCTTGTGCCGGGAGTGGGTCAACTCAAGGGGAGTGATAGTGCGCTTCACCAGGAGCTGCGTGGAGATAAAAGCCATCGACGAGCAGGAGTGTCTGCATTCGGACATGGCGGTCGCGGCATTTCTCCTGGCCCTGCTCAGGAGCGACTGCAAGCTGCAGGAGGACGAGGCAGAGCTTCGCTCTCTCCTGGAGGCGGCCATGAGAGGCGGGACCCGGGATCTCAAGCCGGAGCTGGAGAGGCTGTACCGGGAGGCATCTGGCAGCGCGACAGCCGAAGAGATGCATTATCTGCCGCTGATCAAGCGCAGGATCGATGAGGGATGCCTGGCAGAGCTGATGTCCGCCAGATTCCGGGAGACCGGCCGGATGGAGCCTATCCTGGCTGATATGGAAAAGGCCCTGAGGAGCAACAGCCCTTATGCGGTCTAGTTGTATTGTCAATTAGTCGTATTGGTCATATAATTCCGGTCCCCGGCCCGGCGGATATCCGGTACACATCGTCCGCCGGGTAAGTTATTGAGCAGTCATTCCTGGCTCTTCAGCCCCAGGATCTCATCCACCCTGACGCTTTCCAGCTTCCAGACGCTGTTCCTCTCTTCGCTTTCAAGAGACTCGACCGGCTCGCCGGGCGAATATCCCAGAGCCGAGAGGACGTTCTGCGATAGCCCCTTTTTCTTTATGAGATCGATGAACATGGTCCTAACCCTGCTCTTTACCCCCGGGTCCACCACCTCCACCAGGCGTCCGGGAAGGGCAACGAAGCTGAAATGAGATAGGTCCGGCGAGTATCTTTCCACCTCCACGACCACCATGGGGTTGTCGCGGAAGTACTGTACCTTCTTGCCGTACCTGGTGGAGAGAAAGTACATGAACCGGCCGTCGAAGACGTAGAGAAAGGGTGCGATGTAAGGGTGCCTATCCCCTTTGAAGGCGATCCTGCAGATATGCTCATCCTCAATCAGGCGGTCGTACTCCGCCTTCTCCATTCGGGGCATCTTGATAATCTCGTCAGACGTGATAATCCTCTCCGAAACGCAATTCTTTTTAGATCCTGTTAGCCTTTGAGAACAAAAAATCTTTTGATCGATTGCCGGAGCGGCAGGCCAGAGAATTCGCAAATTCCTTTCCGGCGGATTGCGATCCGTCAGGAAATATTTTCGGGCTCCTTGTCCCGCATCCGGCCTTCACTTTCGCCTCAAGGATTAATTAGATCACACTTCCGCGAGCAACATTCAAGAAATGGTCTCCCTGGACAAGATGGCTCAACTGGCAGAACAGAGCAGGTTCGATTCACTGGGGCCGCAGGCTGTCGTGGACAAAGACAAGCTCGGCACCCTGGGAGCCGGAACCAGGTACGACGTCTGCACCTCGTCCCGGTCATCCAGGAGCCCTGCAGTGCCCGGCATCTGTCACTCCTTCACCCACGACGGCCGCTGCGTGAGTTTATTCAAGACGCTTTACACCAATTACTGCACCCACCAGTGCAACTACTGCATCAACGCGAGCTGCTGCAGCCGAAAACTGCGACGGTTCACCTATACCCCTCAGGAGCTGGCCGGCCTGACCATGTCCCTTTACCGCTGCAACTACATCGAGGGGCTGTTCCTGAGTTCCGGCTCGGGCCGGGACGAGGACTCTGTAATGGAGCACATGCTGGAGACAGTGCGCCTGCTGCGAAAAAGATGCGGCTTTCAGGGGTATGTCCATCTGAAAATTCTTCCCGGATCATCCTTTTCCCATATCCAGGAGGCTGTGGAACTCTCCGATCGGGTGAGCATAAACCTGGAGGCCTGTTCTGCCGGTCGCATGAGCGAGATCTCCCCCACCAAAAATTACGAGAACGACATCCTTTTGCGCCAGAGGTATATCCGCGACCTGATGGACAAGACCAGGCTTCCGGCAGGCCAGACCACTCAGATGGTGGTGGGCGCTGCAGGAGAGAGCGACCGGGAGATCTTTTCGCAAACCATCCGCGAGTACCGGGAGATGGAGGTGAAAAGGGCTTACTATAGCGCTTTTTCTCCCCAGTCTGGAACGCCTTTTCAGGATCGTTCTCCTCAGCCGCTGTGGAGAGAACACCGGCTGTACCAGATGGACTGGCTTTACAGGGTCTACGGATATTCGCCCCAGGAGATCGACCTGGCCTTCGATCCTGAGGGTTTCCTGCCGGATGCCGATCCCAAGAAGGTCCTGGCCGCTTCTCTGCTGGACTCCTGTCTGGACCCCAATTCCGCCTCTTTCCGGGAGCTGATCCGGGTTCCCGGCATCGGACCTCTGAGTGCCAGAAGGATCGTGGCCCTGAGGAAGAGGCAGAGGATCGGCAAGAGGGAGGAACTGGCCGCTCTTGGCGTCAGGATTAGAAATGCCTCTCCCTATCTGAAGCTCAACGGCTGGCGGGATACGACTCTGGAGATGTGGTCGAATAGAGCTGATGAGATGCGGTCGGGATAGAGCTGATGAGATGCGGTCGGGATAGAGCTGATGAGATGATAGAGTTGATGAGATGAATCAGAGGATGAGATGAATCAGAGGATGAGATGAATCAGATTAATCCTGAGTTTGGGAAGAGGGGATCAATTTGAGGGTGCCGCAGAACTTTGCCGTTTACCTGGCGTTGCACCGGGACTGCAGCTCGAAGATAATGAAAGAAGCGGAGGGTCTCCTAGCCCGGGACCTGGAGCTGGCGACAGATCAGAAGCTCTTGGGCATCCGCAAGATGGTTTTTAGCGTCATCTCAGAGCTGCACCGGATGAAGGGATTTGTGAGGCTCAGGCCTCAGGGAGATCATGTCCTGTACGGCTATCTGAAGCCCAGGCACGATATCGGCCTCATGCTCTGCGACCACTTTTCCCGAAGGAACCAGGGGTTCATAATAGCTTTGGGAAATGGCAGCCGGAGCTGGGTTTCCCTGTGCCGGAGCGGCGGGATCGTGCACCTGTCAGGCCGGGGCCTGGAAGAGACGTTAAGCTCGTTATCGGAGAGGATGGAACAAGTCAGCGAGGGCTCAGGTGTAGAAGGGATATGGGAGGTCTACTACCGCAGCCAGTACTGCCCCGAGAGACGGAACCTGCAGGCCTTTGGCAGGAGGATGCCGGAGAAGGCTCTGCGTTCTGCCGGACTCAGGCTGGAGAAGAACAGGAACGGCGCAACTTTGGATGATTTCTTTTAGCTCAATTCTTGGGGGGGTGCATTCCCTTTTAATGCATTTACTCTAGAAGACGGGTGCAGCTTTGAGAGGAGACGGAAACTTCATCGAACCCTCGTTGATCATGCGGACCTTGTGGTGAGGGGCATGGGATTTCCGCTCTAATTTAGAGCACATAAATCTATTTCTCATTCAATCGTCGCTTCGATCTGTGCCTATTTCTGCACCTCGGATCAATTAATTAAATTATCCAAAAATTTTTTGTAAAAGTGATGTCGATATTGCGACAAACTTTTTATTCCTGAACATCTACTTGTTTTAGACTACGATGGCTTGGTACTCTGGGCTTTACCCTGCGGGGACTTGGGTTCATTTATGAATGAGACGCTGATGCTATTGCGCCATAGTCAGCTCTTTCAAGACTCGCTGATACCATCACCAGCGATAGGAAGAGAGAAGTGGGCATCTATGAAAAGGAGATAAAAAGGATTGTCCACAACTCAACCTGAAACATATCAAGTTTATTCTCCAGCGCCAGGGGAAAATCATCCTACCGTAGCGCGCTTCATCCTGAGCGGCAGGCCTCCCAGGCTCACCGAGGCTCTGTCGCTGGCCGAGCGAGCCCATGCCGCGCTGGTCGAACTGTCCGACGGGTCGAGCGTTTTCACAGGCTGTGATGACTCTAAAATGCCTTTGAAGGGACACACCCACGCCTTCATCTTCAGCGAGTCAAACCAGGCCTCAGGCCGCGGGCAGAACGGAGAGATCACCCACCTCACCATCTATGCGCCAGCTGGCTTTGACCAGCGGGACAGATCAGCCCTGGAGGGTCTCTGGGAGATACGGGGCTCAGGTATCCAGGTCGCGCTCGTCCTGCAGGGGGTGGGCCGGCCAGAGGATTTCGGAGGCGCGAATGTCGTGCGGGGACAAAGCCCGCTCCTGGCCGAGAGCCGAACATGGGTCTCCAGGACCCCGTTCGTTTCCACGCGCCATCCCAAGGTCACCAGAGCCGGTGTCCCGAAGCGGGACGAGAGCGGATTGCAGATCGGCAGCCCTGAACATGAACTCCGGCGGCTGCTGAGGCTCAGCGGGTATCCCGAGCCGGTGGCTGCAAAGCCGGTATCAGTTACGGCTCTGGGCGGGCGGGAGGTGCCCTGGCAGGAGTTCTGCTGCCGGAGGACGAGCGGCCAGGGAAGGCGGTCGGCTTACGATCGAGGATATGGGTTTCGGATAGAGTTCCCGGAGGCGGTGCGGGGGCCGGTGGCTGTCGGCTACGGGGTCCACTTCGGGATGGGGGGATTTGAGGCACTGAGCGATTCTGCAAAACAGCTGTAAAATGAACCTTAAGTCTAAACTAAAGTCTTATATAATTGGCAAGTACAATCATAAGGTGGCTTGCTCTGCGACGCGGTCTGGTCCGCAGTTGTTCAGGTGAATAAAAATGATAGATATAGTGAATGGAGCCCTTACCTTGTTTCAGGTAATTCTTGGATCTGCGAGCATATATTCATTGCTCGTCAATGCAGTCGAAGCCGGGCTATTCCTTATGTTTATGTTGTTCGTTCTAATATCGTTTAGGTTCCTTTTGAAGAATAAAACCAGCGAATGCTAAGAAATAGAGCTGCTGGTGGGATCTATGCTCTTTTCCTTACTCATCATATCCATTATCTGGACGATATTTTCTTTTGCTGCGCTTTATTCCTTCTCTCAGATAATCTCTCTGGTTGGAGTTTATCATCCACTGAATTCAGAGAATATCTATCAGAAGCTGTGGCAGATAGGCAAATGCAATGGTGCGCTATCTCTGCCCCTGATATTCGCCATCAACCTGCTTCTTCAGACAACGCTCTCAAATCTAGATGAGAGATCGGGCTTTTTCCTATCCCTACCGATAACAGCATCATTGCTAATGATCATACGGATACTGGCCAATCCCTCCATGTGCCTGAAGCCGAGCCATTGCCTGTACTTTGCAGATAAAGAGGATAAGCTGGACACGGTTGCCCTGCATAAGGAAAGGATTCTCTCCTTCGTATATGCGTTCATCATTTCAGCAATTATTATATTACTTTTATTATTCTGTTATTCCGTCTTGATGAATCAGCCGTTTGACCGGCTAAAGATGCCACCGCTGAGCAGCTTTGAGATTGCGGAATCGTTTGTGGCATATCTATTCAGCCTGGCCAGCGCCACCCTGATCGGAGAGTTTATACTGAAGGCCAAGCCGCCAATAATCCAGGTCCCGCCAAGAACTGCGGAAAAGGGCGTTTGATTTAGATCGCTCATTTCTGCAGTCATCATGATGATTTTCGGATGGTGCAGAATTCTCTTCAATTGAGCCGTTATTTTTATCTTCAATTACGATAAATTTTTTATTAAAGTTAATTAAAAAAGTAGGCAGATTTATATCTCTGGACGTTCTTCCGAATTCCAGGAGGACAGCGGTTGCCAGGCAGCGCGTCTGAAGGCATCCATTTGAGAATTGAGTGCGGTAAAATGGTAGTAGCAGCCACACCGGGGAACTTGAGAGGTCCTTGGGAGCACGTGAGCGCAGGCAATACTGGGGCAATAGTCGCCTGGAAATCTCTTGGGGAGAGCTTCTCGAATAATAAGATGGTGATGATGATAATGGATGATATGGCAGGTGTGCGGATTTACATCGATTGCTGTGCCTCATGCCAGATGCGAGGGCAGGCGAGGGAATTTCCTAATATAGTGACTGTAAGCCGATGTTTGCACGACCTAGGCGGGCTTGAGGTCCATGGCAAGAGTCCTGCACTAGATGGATAGCGGTCAAGGAAGGCTGAGAGCGAACAGGTCTGAATACAGATTTAGGGTCGAGTTTCCTGAGGCGATGCGGGAGCGGGTGGCGCGATGGGCGCGCACTTAGGGATGGGAGATTTGAGAGTTATGACGAATAATGATAGATGGGGACGGGTCGTGATCCCAAAATAGGTTGGAGTTTTTGGAGCCCGCTTATGGAGACGGTCTTGTCGCATGGCCTGAGGGATATCATCTTGAGAAAACGGTATCTAATGATGACAAATTTGAAGCAGTACAAATTCCAACTATAATTGGTTCACGACCGGGACGTAATATGAGACAAATTACAAGAGTGCGATAATGATGTCACGCATCATTGCGAAATTTCCGGAAAGGATTCCTGAAGCAGATCCTCATACCGGCATGAATTCGAAAACCTACACAATCCAAGTGATTACACCGATTTTCGGAGGAGGCGTTAAAGTAGGCGAAAATGATCTTGTAACGCCCATCCGGGCTTCTAGCATTAGAGGGCATCTGCGGTTCTGGTGGAGGGCGACGCGAGGGGCTAGGTTCGAGACATCGTCGCAGCTCTTCGATCGAGAGGGTGAGATCTAGGGAACACCGACTAGTCCTAGTCCTGTAACCATCCAAATATCTCAACCATCCTCCCGCTCCCTTGGACAAAGGAAAGCGTCCATTAATTATGGATTTCAAAGCAGATATGGTCCAGAAAGCTATGTTCTTTTTCCGGCGAGAGATAAAGAGTATCCAATCTTCAAAGAAGGTTTCAGCTTTGAATTAAAAATCAGCTATTTGAAGCCTGAGAAGCTTCAGCATTTGCGTGATTTAGAAAATGCCGTGCTTCGTCGGGAAAAAAAACAACCAAAGGAGGATAAGATCGAAGACATTGGCCCCGACGTTAAAGCGGCGATTTGGGCTTGGACGAACTTTGGCGGAATAGGATCACGAACTCGGAGGGGCTGTGGTGCTTTGTTTTGCCGAGAGACTGCTCCACGAAATCGTGCAGACATTGGCAAATGGTATAAGGACCATTTGGATGGCTTAGATCGATACAAACATCGTCCATGGCCTACGCTTCCTTTCAAGATCCTGATTGGTTCTACAGAAGGTAAACCAGTCGATGAATGGCCAAAGGCGATTGAGATCTTGAGATCTTTTCGGCAAGGCGTTGGCATAGGACGAAATCCTGGAAATTCTGGCACTTCGAGAATGCCAGGTCGATCACGATGGCCTGAACCCGAAACGATTCGTACGATCACTGGAGATCGATTGTCTAAACATCAACCTTTGGAACATCCTGAGGACTCCTTTCCGAGGGCAGAATTGGGTTTACCCATTGTGTTTCATTTCAAGGATTCTTTGGACCCTCCTGAGAGCGAGCTTTGCCCAGAGGGAGCAATGCGTATGGCCAGCCCTATCATCCTCAGGCCAATTGCCTTTGGAGACGGTCGAAATGGAGTTCCACTAATAATTCGATTGAACACTGAACCTCTGAACCATGTCGAGTTGAAGGTCAAAGGAAGAGCACTCGGTTCCACAGGTCCAACAGGCATCCGCAATCCAAAGCTTGCAACCTATGGTGGCTCTCCAATGGCAGGGAGGACTTCAACTGGCTCAGCACTTGAAGCATTTATTGCTTATGCCATAGAAAAAAAATTCGATGAGGTGGGCTAATGACACGACATCTATTTGTCATATCCATCGGATCTGTCCAGGATTTCATCGCCGCTGCTAGACGTACTCGTGATTTGTGGTTCGGCTCCCATCTTATCTCAGAGATCAGTAAAGCTGCCGCAAAGGCAATTGCACAGGAAAGGGGGAAGCTAATTTTCCCTGCGCTTGAAAGAGGGCACCAAGACCTTGAACCGTCTTTGGATGTCGATGCTTTCAATGTGGCAAATATTATTTTGGCCGAGCTTCCAGATGGTACGAATCCATCGGATATCAACAAGAAAGCTCGAATTGCGGCTAAGAAGGCGTGGATGCACTACGCAAATGAAGCAAGAGCATTGGCTGGAACTGCTATTGTCCCCGAAATTTGGGACGAACAGATCGCAGATGTGGATGAACAGGAATTTGATGTAATACCAATTTACGCTGCATGGGTGCCTCTCGGATTTAACTATCAGAAAGACCGCGCGCGTCTCATGCGCTTGCTTTCCGGTAGGAAATCGATTCGGGACTTCAGAACTGCATGTGGACGAGGAAAAGTTCCCAAATCTTCTCTCGATGGCTCAAGGGAAAGCGTATTGACGGCGGACAAGAATCTTCGAAAGACTCTTGCTCTTCGGCTCAGGCTAGGAAACGGAGAACAGCTCTGTGCAGTCGCCTTGACAAAACGACTCGGCGGGGGAAAAGTTCCTTTTCCGTCTGTGGTTCGTGTGGCCGCTGATCCTTGGATTCGTGGAGTTATTAGCTTTGCAGCCACTGGAAACGCCGGGGCAATGGACGATCTTAAGGAGATCGCTATTCAATGCCAGGGAGAGAATGGATTCTCGACGGGAGTGGGAAAGCACGAAAAATACAAAAAGGATTTCGGATTTGACGGTCAGGTCCTCTATTCCTCCAGGCTATCCCAATTCCTTAAGCCGAATCCTGCTTCAGACTCATACGAGGACAACCTCTCTAAAGATGACCTCAATAAATTGAATAAGATCAAGGAAAAGGTGGATCAGCTCCAAAAAAAGGACAAGGGTTGTCTGGGACTAGGTGAGCCCGATCCTTATCTTGCCATATTGATCGCAGACGGTGATCGCATGGGAAAGACAATTTCCGAGATCAAGACTGCAGAGGATCACCGTGAGTTCTCAAGGAATCTCTCGGCATTTGCCAAGGATGCCAGGGATATCGTTGAGTCTAACAACGGAGTCCTGGTTTACTCTGGAGGAGATGATGTGATCGCTTTTCTTCCTGTTGATAAATGCTTGTCTGCGGCAAGGGATCTGCATGATAGATTTGGGGAGCTGAAATTACTCAGGGATGATCAAGGACTCCTTAAAGGCGGTCTCACGCTATCGATCGGCATAGCTATTGCGCATGCTTTTGAGCCTCTAGAAGATCTAATTGACTACGCAAGAGAAGCTGAGAAGGCCGCAAAAAAGCCAGGCAAGGATGGTCAAGGGGATAGGAACGGCCTCGCTATTCATCTGCATAAGAGAGGCGGCGGGGACCCGATTTGCCTTCGCAAGCAGTGGACAGATGATAGTAGCAGCCTTGACAAGAGGCTCGATAAGTGGGCAAAAATGCACAATGGTAATGAACTTCCTGACAAGGCAGCTTACGAGATGCGTGAGCTTGCGGAGGTCTATAGAAACTGGAAAGGAACCCCAAAAACCGATCTTGAGAATATCATCAAGGCGGATGCAAAACGGATGCTAAAGCGCAAGAGGCCCAGTGGCAGAGAGGATCATAGAATTCTTACGAAGGAGATCGATTCTATGCTCGAAGGACTGGACTCCTATGAAAAGGTTCGACATCTTGCAGACGAGTTGATTTTGGCTAGAAAACTATCTGATGCGATGAAGATGGCGGACCGAAGCGCAAAAAAACCGGAGGCTGAACCATGAGTACATTATATCTTGACGTTACACCTCATGATACCATCGTTGCTAGAGACGGCAGACCGTTCGGAATAGGTCAAGGCATCCGAATGAGATCACTCGACTGGCCGTATCCATCGGTCCTTGCAGGATCTCTGCGTACGTTGCTGGGAAAGATGAATGGCCATTTCTCCGATGAAGTCGTTAAGCAACTATTGGAAATCGATATCGCAGGCCCACTACCAATGAAAGGCGCACAGTTATATCTTCCCATACCAAAGGATATGCTCGCAAAAGAAACGAAAGAAAAATTGATTGCAATTCCCCTTCGCCCCGCAAATTTTAGGCCTGGAGAGGATTGCGATCTCCCGAAAGGTGGTCTTCTTCCGACGATGCTGCCAGATGCAATTGACGAAGATTTCAAGCCGGAAAAGTTGACTGCCTTCTGGTCGGCTAGTAAGATGATCGCATGGCTTTCCAACCCAAATGGCTCCGATTTCCCCCTCTGTCAAGGTTTGAAAGACAACAAAGAAAATGATGAAGAGTCAAGCGATCAATCTGATGTGAAAAAGGATTGCTGGGTGGACGACCCAGACTACCTTAACGCTCCCGATAAAGACGAACGCATTCACACAGGAATCAATGCAGAAACAGGAGTAGCCGCGGTAGAGAAAGGTCTTCTCTTCATGAGTGTGGGCCTTGATTTCTCGACGATGGATAAGAGCAGAGGCATTCGTCTCGCTGCAAGGATCGAGACTAATGGTGCCTTCGAGGAGACGATCAGCAAACTCGATGAAATCCATCCTTTTGGCGGGGAGAGGAGGCTTGCTCGGTGGGCCATTAGTGCACAGGGCAACGGCTGGAGTTGCAAAGAGGAGTTAAAATCCTTGCTTTCAAAATCACAGAAAATCAGGATGGTCCTCGCAACCCCAGCGATATTCACGAAAGGCTGGCTTCCCGGATGGCTAAAAGAGGCTAACGGGTATCTCGAAGGCACTCCACCTGGGGCATCCAAGGAGCTGAAACTAAGGCTGGTCTCAGCATGTGTTGATCGATGGAAGCCAATCTCAGGCTGGAGCGCAGAGGCCAAGAGTCGTGGACCTAAAGCGATTCGTCGATTGGTTCCGGCTGGATCTGTCTACTTCTTCGAGGTTCGTCATGGCAATGCAGGTGAACTAGCCGAAAACCACTGGCTGAGGTCGGTTTGCGACGATGTTGATAGTGATAAAGATAGAAATCGAAGGGACGGATTTGGTCTTGCTGTATGGGGCATTTGGTAAGAATCGAGAAAAGAGGATAGCAAGGACATTTGAGGAGAAGGTGCAAGATTATGGCAAGCAATACAAGAATGTACTGGATTCATGCTATTACGCCACTTCACATTGGCTCAGGTCGAGGAGTTGGATTTATTGATTTGCCCATCATGAGGGAGAAGGTAACAAACTGGCCTCTTGTTCCGGGATCGGCGGTAAAGGGTGTCATGAGGGAGCATTTTGTTAGGAAGAGCACAGATGACAAGCTGATAAATGCCGCTTTTGGAATGGGCGGCGATGATATGGGCAATGCAGGAGCACTGGTTTTATCCGACGCTCGGATCGTCTGCCTTCCCGTTCGAAGTCTGTATGGAACATTTGCCTTTGCTGCCTGTCCACTGGTTCTAGAGAGGTTGAAGAGAGATCTAGACGCTGCTGGACACAAGAGTGGACCCGTCGATATATCTTTTGAGGATGACGAAGTTGTTGTCGCGACAGGGTCCAAGGTTGAGAGAAATGGCAATGTCTTTCTTGAAGATCTTGACTTTTCGATTATTACAGATAACGGAGAGACAAACGAATGGGCGGGTCTCTTAGCAGGACTTCTATTTCCCAATGATTCCGTATGGCAAGGCATCTTCAAAGAGCGATTCGTGATTATGTCCAACAATTGCTTTGGCTTCCTCTCTGAGACAGGGACTGAAGTGAACGCGCGGATTAAGATCGATCAAGAAAAGAAGATCGTCGTTGGAGGAGCGTTGTGGTATGAGGAATCCTTGCCATCGGAAACCGTCCTCGCCGGTCTAGTCTGGTGTGACCGTGACTATAGCAATAATGGCGTTAAGCAAGAAAAGATCTTCGACGAGTTCTGCAAGAAAGAAGCTCTTAATTTGCAGGTCGGCGGAAAGGCGACCATTGGCAAAGGCAGGGTTAGATGTATTTTCACTAAAGGCGATGGTGAGTGAAAATGGTTAGAACGACAAAGCAACAGGTGCGAGCCAAGAAAGCTTATGATTGCTTCTTACCCGAGAAAAACGTTGGGGATGAGTATCGCCAATTTGCCAAGAGATTTCCTGCGCTCGTGCATTCCTGCGGTCTAGCTCAAGCGGTTGCTTTTGCCGAGGCTAAGGATAAAGGCGACTATCTCAATGACCTCGCAAGAGTGATGAATATCACAAATGGCAATGTATTGGGTAACCTTTCGAGGACTATAGATTTGGTAGAGTACCAACAGAAGTCTCAAGAAGCGATTGAATGTGCCACCTGGATCAAACGGTATGCAGAGGCGACTGAAGGGCCTAGCGAAAAGCCGAAAGCAACACCTGAGAAGTGATAAGAATGACACAGTCATGCAGAGATGTTATCCTGGATGTCTGGGCTGAAGGTAGCTCTCCAATCGGCACAAATGCAGGCCTTCTCAGGGACAGATATCTTGAGATATCAGTCAAAGACGACAGACACAAGGATGCCCGTGAAAGGCTTCAGGAGGCTATCCGAGAGGCAGTTCTCTATTCAGGAGATGTATATAGTTTAGCTTATGCAAATAACTCCGCCAGCATTCAAACACCAAAAAAGGAAGACATCTTCAAGACTAGCGGCCGTATGGTCATTGGTCTTGGCAGTGAGAACGTTCTGGAAACCGGGATCTTTCTTCAGCACACCTACGGTACCCCATTAATCCCTGGCTCTGCATTGAAAGGCCTTGCTGCCCACTACTGCAATCAGGTTTATGGCGAAATCGATCCCAGGTTTAAACTGGGTGGAGATTACCACGAAACCATCTTCGGGACCACTGAAGACTCGGGGCACATCATTTTCCATGATGCATGGATCACTCCTGAGGGTCTGACAGAATCCCTGAAACCAGATGTAATGACCCCTCATCATAGTGATTACTATTCCAAAAAGGATGATGCTGCTCCGACGGACTTCGACGATCCAAAACCGATAACTCTCCTATCGATCTCGGGCAGCTTTCACGTAGCAGTTTCGTGCGATGTATCAAATGGTGATGGCAAGAAGTGGACTGACCTGGCATTCAAGATTCTGACTGAGGCTTTGAAGGATTGGGGCGTAGGAGGCAAGACGAACGCGGGATATGGGCGTCTCATCCCTGAGAATTTGGATCAAATAAGCAGAAAGCCAGTTGCAGAAACAGACGATTCAAAATTCGTGGCTCCAAGCCAAGAAGTGCAGAAACCCAAGTACCAACATCGGACTGCATCTAAGACGCTAAGGTACAAAAAAGGCGATATCGTGGAAGTCACCAAGGCTCAAGATCCCAAAGAAAAGAGAGGATGGCCTTATTTCATTGCCGATGACGGGGTTGGCGGACTTGTTGTCTTGGGAACGCCACCTTCTGTTGAGATCGGTCAGAAGACTCGGCTGGAAATAAATGGAGTCATGGAAAAAGAGGGCTTGTACAATTTTGCCGCTGTAGGAGCAAAGAAAGAGCCCAGACGCCAGTCGAAAGACCGGAGAGGGCGAAGATGAAGGTCATGGTCTGTCTCATCAGCGATCAGCATGTACCAAACCTGCTGAGCGTTCATGCAGTGGAGCCAGACTTACTATTTCTGGTTGAGACTCCTGGAATGAAAGCAAAAAGAGGTGCTTCGAATTTCATAAGGGCATTAAGAATGGGATCTTCAAAGAAGCCAAAATGCAGAATTATAACCCTAGAACCCACATCCCGCACGTCTCCCTTCAGAAGTAGTATTTTTCACATTCTTGGCCAAAGAGCTTTACTATTTTCTTTTGCTCGTCATCGATATTAATAATCTCGCGATGAATCGATTTCTTCAACTCGAAATAGCTTCGTTTATATTTCTGAACTTTTGGAACACCCATTTTAAAGTAGGCCTTTTGGTAGGCTTTCCAATCTGATTTAACACCGTCTCACCAGTCTCTTTCAACCGATTTCTGAGCATCCATTCTGCAATAGAGTAAATCAAAAGGGAGAGTACCATAATCATAGACAGGGCTTCAATCCTTTCTTCCTTCTTGAGATACACCTCCGCCACCCGAAAGCTCTTATCTTTCAAGAATCTGAATCCTTTTTCAACAGCGCTTTGTCCCTTATAATATTGGAGCATCAACTCTCCGCCAATGTTCTTATCATTGCTTGCCAGTACAAACCTGCCGAGCCTAGCTCTCTGGCTTGCGATTACCTGTTCATTTAGCTCGACATCGGCTTCAATGAGATAACCTATATCGAGTGATTCGTCCTTTTTAGGGCGGCCTCTCTTTGCGCCGATGCGTCTGGAAATCATAGATGTTCGCACGTTTCTGAGAAGAAAACGAGGATTTTCCGATAGCCATCGATCTGCTGCCTTTCTCGCATCAGCTTCACATGCGAAAACGATGTTCCCTAATTTTTTGACGGACTTTCGAGCTAGGACAAGACCTTTTGCGGTTTGTCGGTCGAATGTCTTTGCCTTTCTGGCATGCATATCTCTGGAATCAACAACAATCCACCTTTGATCTATATTGCCATAGTTTACTGAAGTCTCGAAGATGCTGTAACGATCATCTGAGCATGTCTTCATCTCCAAGTCTTGGTTTAATAGATCCTTAGCCTCGCCGACGGTCGAAGGAACGCGAGTGATCCACAATGTGTTGTCGCCTAAAAGGTTGATGTTTTCTGAACTGAAGAATGCGCTATCTGCCACGAAGTAGATCTTATCGCTGAAGTTCAGATTGGATTTGAGTTGTTCGATGGTCTCGACAAGAGTCTTCTTATCGGATTTATTTCCGGAATGCGCCTGTACAAAAAGAGGAATGCCACACTGGTTGGTAACCATGCTCAGAACGAATTGCTTCAGATCCCATCGACCATCTTTGGGATGGCCGAGGGTTAATTCAATCGCAGGTCGGCAATCATCTCCTTCATATTGACCATGAACGCTAAAGCTTGTAGTGTCTACATGAAGTAGATGCGTGCCGAAGGCCAATTTTTGCATGCAATTCATTGCTATCAAGTTGAAGAGCTTTGTCGAGCCAAATCGGTTGATTCGATCAAGGGTTCTGCCAACTGTATCTTCGTTAAAGTCTTCCGGGGCTACGCCAGGGCCAAAGAGCTTTTCCAATGCCAGATCCTCAAAATAGCTGGGGAAAATGTACAGTCTGCGATCTGTGAAACCTAAACCATTGATAACCAAACCCTTGATTATCGCTGAATGCTGAAGTTTGCAGTTGCGGGTTTTGGGCATTGCCTCATCGATGACTTTTGAAATGCCTAACTCATCGAAGATCCCAGCTACTAACCCTAAGTGATCTAGCGATAACGTCGATACCTTCATCCCATGCCCCTTTCCTATTCCCTTTCGGTTTTAGAAAAGCATTTCAGGATAAAAATGTTTCATGGTCGAAGGGCTACCTGCGGGATGTGGGCTAGAAGAAAAGAACTCCATTGAAGCTACAATAGAGTTACTTGGAAATTTATTCTCAAAATATTCCGATGCAGAGTGGATCGTGAATATTACTGGCGGCACCAAGCCCATGTCGATTGGCGCCTTTGAGTTTTTTGAGAGTAAAATAGCAAAGATTCTCTATGTTCCGATCATTGGCCAAAACAGGGCGATCAATTTCGCCGATGGCTCATTTATCGAACTAAGATATAGACTGAAAATTAAGGAGTTTCTTGCAGGATATGGATTTAGCTATTTTAAAAAAGATGAAATTATCCTTAAAGGAGAAAGGCGTGCCAAAGAATTATTTGAACTAGCTGTTAATCTTTCAGCAAATATTGATGGAACTCATAAGATGATGAACGATCTGGACATTAAGTTCGAAGAACTCTTTAAAGAGGACGTAGAGACAGCTAGATCAAAAGCGAGGGATAAAGGAATTACTTTGGTTAATCTGGAAATTCAAGATGAAAGGATGAGAAATCTCATATCAGATTCTTTTGGCTTGAGTGACAATGGCGGAAATTTAAATGGAAAGTTGGACCGTCATGCGGTGCAATTTTTAACAGGTGGTTGGCTGGAAGCATTCATTTGGGGAGTTCTCTCAAAATATTCTGATGATCTAAGCATCTTTGACGTCAGATTGGGCATTCACCCCGGAAAGAAGATAGATAAGAACGCTTCAATAAAAGAAGTGAAGAATGATTGGGATATTGCGTTTATGTATGATCAATCGTTGCGTTTTGTTGAATGCAAGACAGGTGATCAAGAGCAGGATCCGAGTGGCAATGAGACGCTCTATAAGGTGGAAGCTGTTAAAAAACAGTTGGGTGCATTGAATATCAAATCCTATCTGGCAACAACCTCTCCAAACGTACTCAATGGAAGCAATATTCGAGATGCGATAGCTGACCGGGCCCGCCTCTATAATTGCATTATTATTCCAAGTTTGAAAATACAGTCGCTTGCTTTAATGGAGATAAAGAGAGATCCAGAAATTGTTAATAAATTGTCGCAAGCCTTTACCATAAACAAGGCCGTGACAAAATGACCGCCCCCATCATCTACTCCATCGGCGTCCCTTCCCCCATCACCCCTGCTGAGCCCTTGCCCTCATTACCAGAAATTCCCCGGGGCTCGCTAGTCATCGTCGAGGGCCGCGCTCCCATCTGGCGCTACGGCATGGCGCTGCATCTCCTGCACGCCTCGCCCGCTGCGGCCATTGCCTTCTACGATCCCAGGTTGGGGGCGGTGATCGTCGCCAGCCACAGCCCGGCCTGGCAGGTGGGCCTGGTGGTGGACATAACGATCCCTGAATCGAAATGAGCCAGGCACTGCGAACTAGTAGCTGCTGAAAGGAGATCCTGGAACTGTCGGATGCAGAAAGAAATTAAATCGGCATACTGTATGCGCTCCGATAGATAATAAGATGTAGCTTAGAGAAAAACCGATAACTGCATCAGTTCGAGACATTATTCCTTCCAAGGCTATGAAATTTTCAGTTGAGTTGCTCTGCTCGATGGACTTATTAATAGCGGTATGATAATTAGCTCAGGAGAGTCCGATGGATCGTTTCGATGAGCTGAGAGAGAAGGCAGTACCATTGCTGCGTCCCTATGCAAAGAGAATCTCCGTCTTTGGGTCCTTTGCCAGAGGAGAGGAGACGCAGGATAGCGATATCGACCTCCTTGTGGATCTGCTGCCTTCCGGCAAAAGGCCTTCCCTAGGACTCAAATGGTTCCGCCTGGAACAGGAGCTGGGGCGCATCCTAGGCCGAGACGTAGAGCTGATCAGCGAAAGCTCTCTTAGTCCGTTTATCCGGCCTTATGCAGAAAAGGATATGGTGCTCCTCTATGAAAAAAGATGATTCCGTTTACCTTAAGCATATTCTGGCGGCGATAGAAAGGATAGAAGCCTACTCGGAAGGGGTCTCATTTCAGGAGTTTCAGCAGACGGAAATCGTTCAAGATGGGGTAATCAGGCAGCTGGAAGTCATCGGTGAGGCAGCGCGCAACTTATCTGCAGACCTCTGCCGCGGCCATCCCGAAGTTCCGTGGGGCGAGATCACTCCATGAGCCGGGTTATCGATATCGTCCTGCCACTCCAAGGTCAATTGGGAAAGGCAGGCAAAGGGTCAACGAGACTTATATAATCGTTTACCCTGTGACAGAGAAGGACTGGACCACTTCTTGCAGATCATGGCCTGCTTCCAACTCGCAACTTCTGGGATGGATTCCACCAATTCCAGGGGGAAATTATCAGCGACCGTCTCAAATCCAGCGATGTTCTGGTATCTACAGTAATCCCTAGTTCTCTCAAGGCTTTTATTCAAACCCGTCAGCCTGAAACAGATTGAGTAGTGCTTCCACACTTCGCCTTCAGGTCCAATGAGAAGTTCAGGATTTTTGGTTTGCATATCTGGTCCGAAATGAAGAAATGAGTCGGAGGGCTTTTCTCCTACCATGACATGCTGTGCCTGCACGCCAACCTGCTGCCCCCAGGTTCGAACCTCGTCCTCGCCTGCCAGCCAGACGTAACGACAAACGATAAGGGGCTTTGCTTCCCAGAAGAAGAATACGCTAAGCCGTTTTGGCAGGTTGTTCTCCCAGTTCTCTTCTATCTCTCCCATCCAGACAAAAAGGGCAACCAAAAGAGTTCCAATGCCAAGGATGGTCTGAGCATTCAACAACCATTCGATGATGCTCTCCGGAGTGTGGGAAGGTGTTGATGGAAGCCGCAGCTCACTCCAGAAAAGAACTCCTAATGCTACCAGCACGATGAATAAAACCATTATTGCTATCGGCAACTTCTGGCGCTTAGATGCATATACGAGAACAAGCCAAGCCTTTCGCCACCATTTTAGCTCAGGCAAGGTAGGGCCCAGGTCATCTATAGTTTTCTCCAGGGAGGCTTTCCGCTTAGCCCTATCCTCTGGGTTATTAGGCGAGCGGAGTGTCTGCTCACCTATAGTTTGTTCCTTTGCCCCTTTATATGCAGCCTCATACAATGGCCCCTCCTCAATACCCATCAAAAGTGCAAATCATGTGGGCAAACATTTAAACTTTATCTGTATCCGGAATATATCGCCGAATTCAGAGCGAGATCGCCCATCCCATCTTGGGCTATAAGCTAAGCTACCGCAGAGTAATTGAGGTGCAGGCTCGTCTTTTGTGCAGAGTTCGATCCGGCGGGCTGAAGGGGTATCCCGCGTTTGTGGTGAGGTGAGGTCGGGCTTGAGTGGACTTAACGCCTATGTGGTCAGTTATGATATCAGGGATCAGAAGAGGCTTTACCGGGTTCATAGAGCCATGTTGGGCTTCGGAGAGCCGGTTCGCTACTCGGTCTTTCGCTGCGATCTGACACCCAAGGGCAAGGTAGAGAGGGTGGCGGCACTGGCTGGTTTAACGAGCATTGATGATGACCGGGTGATGATCATAGATCTGGGACCGGTAGACGGCAATCCGGCAGTCCAAGGGTCGGATATGCTCCCGCCAGTGAAATTGGAAACGCAATCATTATAAACATTGAGCATTTACTCAAAGAGCGCTATTGTTCTGGGCGAGCAGGCTCCCTGTCATGCAGGGCCATCCGGACCAGACGGATGGATCGATGATATTCTTCTATTTTCGCGCGTCGAGGTGGTGCCCAAAATCCTGGGAGACGCGCGAAGGGTCTTTGCTTATCGAAAACACCCATCTAAGGATGTCAACTTTGTGAAATAATAATAGTAAGTTGACGGTATGTGCGAAATTCGTCTTTTTTTCGATAGCCGTAAAGGCCGAAAAACTGCCGCACTATCCATGTCTGAAAAGACGTGGCCCAATTGAAACATGTTCCATTCTCCTATATATAGGTTCCATTTCTCGCTCTATCCATGTCTGAAAAGACGTGGCCCAATTGAAACTTGGCGAACTGACTAATATAATTACGAGAGTTGGTGTCCTATCCATGTCTGAAAAGACGTGGCCCAATTGAAACTTGTCGTGTTCCCACTTTATAACTCCCCCACACACCCTATCCATGTCTGAAAAGACGTGGCCCAATTGAAACTGTTCATATTCCTGTGTCAAGGTGCCCATACCGAGAGAGACTATCCATGTCTGAAAAGACGTGGCCCAATTGAAACCAGATCCGGGCGGCGTTCCCGTTCTTGACGTCCACCTATCCATGTCTGAAAAGACGTGGCCCAATTGAAACCGCTGGCCACAGGTGAACTGCTGCACATCAGCAGCTACTATCCATGTCTGAAAAGACGTGGCCCAATTGAAACCAGGCATCAATGGGCCTGATCCAGGTGTGGTCGATCAGCCCTATCCATGTCTGAAAAGACGTGGCCCAATTGAAACCCGCCCCTGCGTGTCCTGCCTGCCCGGATGATCAGCTCCCTATCCATGTCTGAAAAGACGTGGCCCAATTGAAACTTCTTTTGCTTCTTGGTATTCTTCTACCAATCTTTCCTATCCATGTCTGAAAAGACGTGGCCCAATTGAAACTCTTCCCCCCACGGTCGAAAGCTCATAAATGAGCACCAGCCTATCCATGTCTGAAAAGACGTGGCCCAATTGAAACTTCTCCGGAAATCCGCCATAAATCTTCTATGTTTCTCTATCCATGTCTGAAAAGACGTGGCCCAATTGAAACTTTGCCACGCTTGGCATTCATCTTCACTGTGGGAGGCTATCCATGTCTGAAAAGACGTGGCCCAATTGAAACTGTATTTTTATCCTCCTTGGGTTTATTCCTCTCCAAGTACTATCCATGTCTGAAAAGACGTGGCCCAATTGAAACAAGAACGTAGGGACCGCGGCAGGCAGTTATGCTCACTCTATCCATGTCTGAAAAGACGTGGCCCAATTGAAACCAACTTCACCGGCTTACCATGGTCAGAAACCACATCTCCTATCCATGTCTGAAAAGACGTGGCCCAATTGAAACAAGGACAAGCGCAACATACAACTCACCATCTGCAAAACTATCCATGTCTGAAAGACGTGGCCCAATTGAAACCAAATCCAGTTGATCTGTCGAGCATCCTGATGGTCGGTACGCTATCCATGTCTGAAAAGACGTGGCCCAATTGAAACATTACGATAGACCTTGTTAAGTGCCTTGATGCCATCTATTTTTTGTCCATGTCCGAATAGACGCTTAGCCCAGTTTCAAGTGATTACGAGCAGTTAAAGCCGTCAACCAAGTTACCCGTCCTTACATCCTGCGCAGGCTCATCCATCAGCGGGCCGAAACCTTCAGAGCCTTCACGGTCAGCCGCATATTTCCGGCATTTATTTATCGTATCGAGCATAACACTCTCTAAATTGCAAGGTGAGCCTCGATCATGCCCTCCCGGATCAAACTCTCAAAGGATAAAATCGAGAACTTCTGCCACCGCTGGAAGATAAAGGAGTTGTCCCTCTTTGGGTCCGTCCTGAGGGATGACTTTGGACCCGGAAGTGATGTGGATATTCTGGTCAGCTTCTTCGACGACGCCAGATGGAGCCTCTTTGATTGGGTGAATATGATCGAGGAGCTGAGAAGCATCACCGGCAGAGAGGTCGATCTGGTGGAGAGAGATTCGCTCCGAAATCCATTCCGCCGCCGGGCGATTCTATCCAGCAAAGAGGTAATCTATGCTGCCTGAAGATCGTGATGCCGCCTACCTGTGGGATATGCTGGATGCCGCTCAAGCGATCCTCAATTTTACTGAAAATACAAATTTTGAACGCTATCTTCAGGATAGAATGCTCCAGCTGGCAGTCGAGCGAGGATTAGAAATAATGGGAGAAGCAGCCCGGAACGTTTCGCCCGGCTTTCAACTGGATCATCCAGAGATCCCCTGGAAAGGAATAATTTCACAGCGAAATGTTCTGGCCCATCAGTACGGGGCAATCAAGCAAGACCTAATCTGGGAAGTTGTATCCGTTTATCTGCCTGATCTGGCAGCCAGGCTAACCGTCCTGCTTCCATCTCCGTCACAAGATCAAGAAGAATAACGACCAAGGCTTTTCGTGGCGGTATTCATCACGGCCAATCAGCCAATCCAACTCATGATAGCGCCCTTTCATGAAATGGCGTCATCCTGCCGGAAACATCCCACCTGCAGCAGCCCTTCCATCTTTTGATTCGCTTCTTTGAACCCCAGATCACATCCAGCCTGGCTCGTCCTGGCAAGCGGCAGACGCAACCGATATAAACCTTGAGCATTTACTCAAAGAGCGCTATTGTTCTGGGCGAGCAAGCCCCCTCCAGCGGAGGGCCATCCGGGCCAGACGGATGGATTATGGGACTTCGAGCGGTTAGGTGGTGCTGCAATCCCTGGGAGGCGCTCGAAACGTCCCTTGATATTGAAAATGCCTCTGTCGCAGGTCTAACTTTGTAAAAGTATTAATAGATGTTGAAAGACCTCTCGCAAAACGGCTTTTTTTCGATAGCAGCAAAGGCCGAAATTAGGCCGCCCTGTCCATGTCTGAAAAGACGTGGCCCAATTGAAACGCCCACAACGCAAAGTGTTTCACTTCGCCCTTCATCGCTGTCCATGTCTGAAAAGACGTGGCCCAATTGAAACATTAAAGCTAATCGATTGGATTCCATTCTTCGAGCTTGACTGTCCATGTCTGAAAAGACGTGGCCCAATTGAAACTCTCTGCTAGGATTAGACGAAAGCGATACCAAGACTCTGTCCATGTCTGAAAAGACGTGGCCCAATTGAAACGTCAGCTGGGTATGGTCACCACTCATTCGTCGCTGCACTATCCATATGTCTGAAAAACGTGGCCCCATCACTACAGTGTCCTATATCGAGGCCCATTCTTCCATTAGGTAATTAAAACCGCTACTACTATTATAATGAATATATTTATATCTTTTGGATGACCTCCACAATGTGAGGAACGAACATTGGAGAACAACGAAAATCTCATCCCGGCCCGCATGCTCAACGAGTTCGCCTATTGCCCTCGCCTATGCTATTTGGAGTGGATAGACGCCGAGTTCGTGGACAATGCCGACACCGTAGACGGCCGGTTCCAGCACCGGCAGGTGGACGCCAATGCCGACCCTGTACCGGAAGAGGAGGCCGTCCATGCCAGGTCTGTATTCCTGACCGGCGAAAAGGTTGGCCTGACCTGCAGAATAGACCTCCTGGAAGGAGACGGCAAGAAAGTCACGCCAGTGGACTACAAACGCGGCGAAGCTCCTGATATCCCTGTTGGTGCCTACGAGCCGGACCGGGTTCAGCTCTGCGCCCAGGGTTTGGTCCTGAGGGAGAACGGCTTCGACTGCCAGGAGGGCAGCATCTACTTCGTCCGTTCCAAGAAGAGGGTCCCAGTCGTATTCGACAAAGCCCTGGTGAAAAGGACCCGGGAACTGATCTCCGATCTGAGAAAAGTCGCCGAGAAGAGACAGATCCCTCCGCCCCTGGAGGAAAGCCCCAAGTGCAACCGCTGTTCCCTGGCGGGAATCTGTCTGCCGGATGAGGTCAACCTGCTGAAAGAAATGGAGTCCAAACGAGAGCCCAAAGGAATCATCCGGCGGCTGCTCCCGGCCCGAGACGATGCTACGCCGGTCTATGTGGTCGGTCAGGGGCATTCGATACGAAAGAAGGGCGACCGGCTGGAGATCTGGTCCAAAGGGGGAAAGACCAGCGAGGCCCGGCTGCGAGAGATATCCCAGCTCAACCTCTATGGCAACGTGGAGATCACCACTCCCGCTGCTGTCGACCTGATGCAGCGTGGCGTGCCGGTGCTGCATTTCAGCCATGGCGGCTGGTTCCGGGGAATTTCCGCCGGGCACACCCATAAGAACGTGGAGCTGAGGATCAGACAGTTCCAGTGGGCGGCTGACCGCAAGAAGTCCCTGTCCATCGCTCGATTACTGATCTCCGGCAAGATCAAGAACTGCCGGACACAGGTGCGCCGTAACGATCCCGAACAATCCGCTAAGGCCCTGGAGACTCTGGAGAAGCTATCCAAGGACGCCCGGAACGCCTCCAGCATCGAGAAGCTTCTCGGAATCGAAGGCGCAGCTGCCGAGGCCTATTTTGCTCGCTTGGACAGTCTGCTCAAAAGTGATCAGGGGTTCACGTTCCAGAACCGCAACCGCCGGCCACCTAAAGATCCGGTGAACGCTGTGCTCTCCTATCTCTACGCCATACTGGCCAAGGAGATGTTTGTGACCCTGCTGGCAGTGGGTTTTGATCCCTACCTCGGATTTTATCACCAGCCCAGGTACGGTCGGCCGGCTCTGGCCCTGGACATGATGGAGGAGTTCCGGCCCATAATAGCAGATGCTACTGCCATCACCCTGTTCAATAAAGGCGAACTATCCGAAAAGGATTTCATCAAGACGGGAATCGGCGTATCCCTGACCCCAAAGGCCAAGAAGAAGGTAATCGGGGGCTATGAAAGAAGCATTGGGGCCGAGATTACCCATCCGCTCTTCGGCTATACCGTTAGCTACCGCAGGATACTGGAGGTGCAGGCACGACTTCTGTCCAGGATCCTGACCGGCGAAATAAGAGAGTATCCAGCCTTTCTCAGGAGATGATCTTGTGAGTGGGCGGAACTGCTATGTGGTAAGCTACGATATCATGGACCAGAAACGACTACAGAAAGTACACAGGACCATGAAAGGTTTTGGAGAGCCGATACATAATTCGGTTTTCCGTTGCGATCTGACGGCCAAAGGCCGGGTGGAGATGCTGGCGGCGCTCACCGATCTCATCAAGCACGATCTGGACCGGGTCATGATAGTAGACCTGGGACCGTCAGACGGCAGGGTGAATCAAAAGATAGAGTTCCTCGGAGTTCATGCGATGGATCCGGATTCCCCTCAAAGGGCCATCATCGTTTGAATATATCACGAGCGCAATTGATTTAAACTTCCCGCCATTACTAAACAAGCTAGCAGTTATCTGGCGAGCAGGCCCCCTGCATGTTCAGGGCCGTTCGAGCCAGACGAACGGGAGAACTCTTCTCAATTTCGCGCGTCGAGGTGGCGCCCAAAATCCTGGGAGACGCGCGAAGGCTCTATGCTTATCGAAAACACCCATCGAGGGATGTCAACTTTGTGGAATAATAGTAGTAAGTTGACGGTATGTGCGAAATTCGCCTTTTTTTCGATAGCCGTAAAGGCCGAAAAACTGCCGCCCTATCCATTTCTGAAAAGAAGTGGCTCCATTGAAACTGTTTCGATAACCGCGGTCAGGTTATCAATGTTTGCCTATCCATTTCTGAAAAGAAGTGGCTCCATTGAAACACAACCAGATTACCCGCATCATCAACCACTGCTGAAACCCTATCCATTTCTGAAAAGAAGTGGCTCCATTGAAACCTGCCATTTTCAATCCACTCTTTTTATTTTTTCAAACTATCCATTTCTGAAAAGAAGTGGCTCCATTGAAACTTCCTTGGCTGTGGAGGAGGATCCATACAGATAGTCTGACTATCCATTTCTGAAAAGAAGTGGCTCCATTGAAACTTCTTAAGGTCGGATTTGGGAATCGACTGCACCTTGCCTATCCATTTCTGAAAAGAAGTGGCTCCATTGAAACAAAGTAACTGGGCGATAAACAGTAGTCTCCTGTATCCACTATCCATTTCTGAAAAGAAGTGGCTCCATTGAAACTATTAGCATTTCCGGGAAATACCGGGCGGCGGAAGGCCTATCCATTTCTGAAAAGAAGTGGCTCCATTGAAACCTTTCCATGCCAGTTCCTGTATATTTCCTATTGCTCCCTATCCATTTCTGAAAAGAAGTGGCTCCATTGAATACCTTGGCTACTGCCAATGATATTTGCGCTCAGAGCGATCGCCGTTCTGCTTCAAAAAGGACGTTCGCCCAGAAAAAGAGCGCCTTAAAATAGGAACTTTAGGACCGCCAGAGGAGCCCCTAAATTATTGACCTTATTCTTCTAAAGATCGCCCTCAGCCCAAGCCCGCCCTCCTTTTTCTTGAAGGACCAGTCCTTTCCCACTTTCACATCGGTCAGACAGGGCACCACCTGCAATATCTCGTTCCCGGCCTGCTCCATTACGTTCTGCAGGAGCCGGGATGCCTCTTTTGTTCGCCTGTCAGGCACTTCCAGGAGAATGCTGTCGTGAACGGCGTTCACCAGCTTAAAATCTTTGTATTTGCGGGTCGCAAGTTTCTGGTATAGCCTGCCCAGTGCAATCTTCTGCAGATCAGCTCCCGTAGACTGAACCGGGGTGTTTATCAGCGCATTTCGGTGGTTGGGATCGACATATCTGATTCGTCCAAGTGCGGATCGGGAGACCCTGTACACCTTTCCGTTCACTCTCTTGGTCTGCGCACCCTCTGTCACCTCTCGCTGCCAGCTCTTTAGACCGGGATAAGCGCCATAAAACCGGTACAGAAATTCGTGGGCCTCGTTCTCGGTCAGGCCGGGAAGCTGGCTCATGACCATCCTGGAGCCGCCGCCATAGATGGTTCCGTAGTTCAGAGTCTTGGCGATCTGCCTCTCCTCATCCGATATGTGCTTCTTCTGGAAAATGGCCTGGGCCGTTTGTTTGTGAGGATCAAGCCCCTTTTTGAAAGTGTTCAACATTACCCCGTCCCTCGAAATGGCGGCAATGATCCTCATCTCGATGGCTGAGAAATCTGCCTCGACCAGAGACATCCCTGGTCCGGCCGTGAATAAACTTCGCAGCAGAGGATCTCGGGGGACTTGATGAATGTTGGGCCGGGAGCAGGTGATGCGTCCGCTCCTGCCGCCCAGCTGCTCCAGATCAGGATAGATTCGGTTCTCTTTGGCCGCAACCACCCAGCTTTTAAGGAGGGCTATCTGCTGTCTGGTCTCCCGGTATTGCAGCATAAGGTTCGTGAACTGATCCTGCGGGTGGTCTTTGATGATCCCTTCCAGGGTTGAGGCAGATGTATTTTCCACCTGGTATCCCAGACGGTGTAGCATCTTCTGGACCTGGACGGTGTTGCGGGGATTGAAGTTGGCCAGTTTCTTTAACCGGGCCAACTGCCGCAGCGTTCTCTCCTGACAAGCCTCCCTCTCCACCAGGCTGCTCAAAAGCTCAGATCCTCTCGGTTTGTTGAACCCCAGGCCGCAATATTCCATCTCCGCCAGAGCCGGTAGAGCTGAGAACTCCAGCTCGGCAATCCTGGTCAGGCCCCGCTTCTCGACCAGAGTTTTCTGCTCCTGGTAAATGGGCTCCAGAATCTCGGCTGCGTATTCCGTCTTTCGGCCCGGCATTGCCGGTGGATATGAATCGCCATCTGGGAGGCCGTTGTTGAGCATCTGCCAGGCCAGCATGGTGTCCCACAGGCCGGAGGGCTTCAGTCTCCTGCCCGTTGCGGATCTCAATATGCTCAGACCGGACTTCAGGTCGTGACCGACCACCATGCAGCCCGGATGCTCCATCAACTGCAGCAGCTTGGGGAGCAGCTCCGGTGCCAGCAGAGCCGATCCGTAGTCCCCGGCGATGGATATCAGCCTGGGCTGGGGCGTTTGACCTTCTGCGGTCATGAAATGAACATAGAGGGTTGTGGAACCTTTTCGTGGTTTGCTGGACCAGGAGGTCTGAACCCTTCCCCCCCAGGCAAAGTCCGGTTTCAATCATCTCTGTCGAGGGTTTTCTTGCTTAAATAATTAATTCTGTTTGCAGTGGAGAGGGGTTGTTCCGACCCGAAAACCGCTTATTTGCTATCATCCGGCATTCTGTTCCGATGGTCCGTGCAATTGCTGTTTACTATACGCATGTACGAGATAGAATTGTGGCTCCTCGCTATTAAGTATGGGTGAACTTTTATCGCAAATTCTCTGTGTCTCCGCGTCTCTGCGGTCAACCGCGATGCTCTAGCCCAACCACAGAGACGCAGAGGCACAGAGGCTGTAATCTCTGAGGGCCTCACCCACACAATTTAGCGAAGAGCCAGAATTGTTCTGCACTTCTGGGCTGAAAAATGATAGAACTTCGGAACACTTGGAACTGATACCGATTTGGCCGGAACGTAGTCGGAACAGGCATACGGGGAACAATATGACGGTTACAGGAGGCGTGTCGGAAGGTGGCTGTAGCTCAGGTCGGGATTTCAGGGCTAACAGTGGAGGCTAATGAAACGCAATTGTGCAAAATGCGAATATCGTCAAGCGGTAAAATGGTTACTTGGGGTTTACCCGATGGAGGGGTCCATCTGAACTCAACAAACGGGCCATCTACATGGTAGGAATCAAATGTGTAATCTGTCCCATCTTTCAATTTAACAGCAATAACCATTGATAATAGATGTCTGGCGAAAATATTTAGAATTTACGGTGTTTAATATTATCAGTAGATATATTATGAGCTGGTCAGGGTGCATGTGGGGTACGCTGGAAGCGCCGGGCGTTTGAGGTGCGTGGCACGCTGCCCCATTGGCTGGAGAATCGTGGACCACCTCAAAGCTCTCGGCGGTGACGTTCTTGGGGCGGGTCTCCTCCAGCAGCTGGCGCAAGCTTCGGCATGTCCTACCGGGTTGTCGCCCTGAGCGTGGTCGGGGCCGGGACGAGGGCGAATTGAAGGCCAGGCACTTGAGGCCGTGACCTTTCCCCCGCACCAGCAAAACGCTCAGCGGTCCATCCCCTCCATGCCGGGTCGGGACGGTATCCCTATTCCAGAGCTGAACACATCCCCGCTTCCTTCAACTTCCTGGAGTTAAAAATTATCGGATCTTCTTCTGAAATCGCATGGCGCATTTCATAAAAAAAATTGAAGAAAAAAGAGGGCATTTCCCTCCATGTGCTCCAGGTGAGGTTGAAAACACCCCGGCGGGATGCTGCCGTACTGCTACGAGGGTCCGGGACCGGGATACGTCTTTTCCCGGCCAAGCCCCCCTCTTTTCGCCCTCTCACATGGCGTCTTTGTAGATCGCCATGACATCCTCTTTGGTCGCTTTCCGTGGGTTGGTGAGGTTGCAGATATCTTTCATCGCGTTCTCGGCAAGGATTGGGATGTCCGCTTCCTTTGCTCCGAGCTGCTTTACGCCCGACGGTATGCCGATGTCAGCAGAGAGCCTCCTGATGGCGTCTATGGCCCTGTTTGCCGCCTCGATGGTGGAGAGCCCCTCGACATTTTCCCCGAGGGCCTTCGCGATCTCGGCGAAACGCTCAGGTGTTGCGATGAGGTTGAACTTCTCGACATGCGGCAAGAGTATGGCGTTACAGACACCGTGAGGCAGGTTGTAGAAACCGCCGAGCTGGTGGGCCATCGAGTGGACGTAGCCGAGGCTGGCATTGTTGAAGGCGATGCCGGCGAGATACTCAGCGTGGGCCATCATATCGCGGGCATGGATGTCGTCACCGTTAGCGACGGCAGGCCTTAGCCACTTGCCGACGAGCTGGATCGCTGCGATGGCGGCGGCATCCGTTGTCGGGGTGGCAATGGTGGAGACGTAGGCTTCAATAGCGTGAGTGAGGGCGTCCATGCCGGTGGCGGCGGTGAGCGCGGGCGACATGCTGACCATCAGTTCGGGGTCGTTGATCGCGAGCTGCGGCGTCATCTTCCAGTCGACAATGGCCATCTTGATATGCCGGCGGGTGTCGGTGATGACGGTAAAGTTTGTCATCTCGGAAGCGGTGCCAGCAGTCGTGTTGACGGCGATGAGTGGAGGCAGCATATTCCTGACCTTGCCTGCGCCCTCATAATCGTAGATCTGACCACCGTTGGCAACGATGATCCCGATCCCCTTGGCGCAGTCTATTGCAGACCCACCGCCGGCGGCGACGATCGAGTCGCAGCCCTCCTTTTGGTACATCTCAGCGCCTTTGTGGACGGCGTTATCTGTGGGATTCGGCTCGGCGCCGGGATAGATGACATAATTGACGCCTGCCCCCTTGAGGAGGGCACCGATATCTTCGGCCAGTTCTTTGCCGTGTTCCCCGATCCCGCAGACAATGAATGCCTTGTTCGCCTTGAGAATCTTCGCCCGGGTTCCGATCTCATTCACCGCTCCCGCACCCATGAGGGCGACAGGCGGGTTCAGAAAGGTGTATGTCATCTCTCTTTCCTCCTCACAAGACACCCCCACCGGGGGTGGACCTGCGATTTTTTACTAAGTTCCTCCGGGCAATCTTCACTATTATCTACAAAAAGATTTTGGCAAGAAATTGTTCATGTGGAGTCCTGAAATTATTTCGCACCCGCTCTGGACTGGACCATGTCTGGACTGGACCATGGCCTGGGAGACACACTCTGCCATCTTCCTGGCATCTTCATAGAAGCATCGGGTCGGGCTCGATCAGGTTAACGGATGGCGGGCTTGCTCCAGGATGGGCATCAGTTGAAATATTGTGAACCGCCGCTGATCTCCAGTTCGCTGAACCGGCAGTCACGGGTGGGCTAGGATGCCGAAATGGTTGCCTGCTATCATATAGTGCCCCCACAAAAAATAGCTGCAGGGAAGATGTGGCTGCCAGAAGAACTATTCTTAAGCGGTATATCGATTGGCGGAATCGATGATCACACAATAATTTTAGTATCACGCGTCAAGTTAATCAATTGTGACAAGGAAGGTAAATACCAAATGGGCCCAAGAAAGGAGATCTGCTGTCCCAGTTGTGGTTCGATTTTCAATAAGGATGAAGCGTTGATCTCCTGGCTCAATGGAAGCACCCCGAATCCCTTAAGTTGCCCTTCTTGCGGAGCATTGATACCGTGTCTTTGTGAAGACCTGGCAAGATGAATTTCAAAGACGGTCCAAAAGACAAGAGCCGGACGATTTTTTGACGACGCTGACGCTGAAAAGTTTTATTAAGTGATATGCCAGCTTGAGAAGCAGGTCCGTCGATTTCAGGAACGGCCCGTTAACCATGACTCAAATAAGCTCCGGCCTCCTGCTCTACCGCTTCAAGGACCGTCGGCTACAGGTGCTGCTGGTCCACCCCGGCGGCCCCTTTTGGGCCCGGAAGAACCTGAGAGTCTGGTCCATTCCCAAGGGCCTGATTGAGGACGACGAAATGCTGCTGACAGCAGCCCGAAGGGAGTTCGCCGAGGAGACCGGCTTTCTGGCGAATGGCGAATTCCTGGACCTGGGAAAGACCTCGCTTGCCAGCGGCAAAGTCATTTATGCCTTTGCCCTGGAAATGGACCTCGATGAAACCCGAGTTACCAGCAACAAGTTCACAATGGAGTGGCCCAGGGGCTCGGGAAAGATGAGGCAATTTCCGGAAATTGACCGGGCAGCATGGTTTGATGTGGCGCAGGCCGGGGAGATGATCCATGAGAGCCAGAAGTCTTTCCTCGACCGGCTGGTGCAGGCGTTAAGTCATGCGGTCGAAGGGGATGTGAAAGAAAAGACAGTAAGCGGAAACCCAGACGAAGGACAGCAAGAGATGAGGCCAGACCGCGCCCGCGAAGAACAGTCGACCTTGGCTCGATGGTCGAGCGAACAATAAGGCCCGGTGGTCCTTTAAATATCGATTTTGCCAATCAGGAGGAATCAAGGATGCCTGAGCTTCCGGAAGTGGAGATGGTCAGACGGTATCTGGAAAGGACGGTGCTCGGAAAAATTATCCGGATGGCAGAGGTGAGAGACGACCGCATTCTCCACGCCGTCTCGCCCCCGGATCTCAAAGAAGCGGTTGCGGGCCGGGTATTCAGATCGGTTCGCCGCCATGGCAAATGGCTCTTTTTGGAGCTGAATGAAGACCTGTGGCTGGCGCTTCACCTGGGCATGACCGGAGACCCGGTATTCCTCAACCAGGGCGAGGAGCCTCCCCATCACACCCGCCTCCTGATCTCATTTACGGATGGATCGAGCCTGGCCTATTCCGATACCAGGATCTTTGGCGAAATAGGGCTTGCCACCGGCCCCGGAGTCTTCATAAGAGAACGCCGGATCGGCCCTGACGCACTCGATCTTGACCTGCCCGGCTTTCTGGAGCTTATGCGCAACCGGCGAGGTGCCATAAAATCCATGCTGCTGAACCAGCACCTTCTGGCGGGTGTCGGCAACCTTTACGCCGATGAAGCGCTCTTTTTGGCCGGCATCCGCCCCGATTCCCGTAATCTCGATGACCGGAGGCTGAAAAAGCTCCTTGCATCCGTTCAACGGGTCCTGAGGGCCTCCATCTCCTGCCAGGCCGATCTGCACAGGCTGCCCGATGGCTATCTTCTGCACCACCGCCACCCGGGAGGACGCTGTCCCCTGGACGGCACCATCCTGGAGCGGGCAACCATCGCCGGGCGAACCACCTACTACTGCCCGAAGCACCAGCAGCTCTGATTCCCCGATCATGCTGAAAGGGCATTTATCCTGAGTGCTGGAAATTGCCTTTAGTGCTGCCGGTACCTAATTTCAGGCTCTGGACGAAGCCGCTGACCGCATCCAGGTATTCATCCAGTCCGTGGAGGAAAAGAGTATTGTGCCCGGCCCGGTGAATGGTCAGGAGGCTTTTGTTTGCGGCAGGAGACGCCGAGAGGAGGGCTTTTCCATCGGCTATGGGAATGATCCCGTCCTCCTCTCCATGAATTACCAGCAACGACAGATCTATTTTCCTCATCTTCTCCAGGTTTGACGCAGATTTTTCCAGATCCGGCGAGAGCAGGGCGGAAGGAAGGCCCAGATTTTCCAGCAGCGGCAGGATGCGGGCAAATCCGCTCTCGATGATCAGCCCACCCAATAGACGAGAATGGCGCAAGGCAAGCTCGATTGCCGGTGCGGATCCAATGCTTCGCCCCATGACGAATATATCCGGGCGGTAGCCGTTTTTCTGCAGATGGTCCCGAAACATCAGCAGAACCCTTTCGGCATCCTGCAGCAGGGACGAGTATTCAGGACGGCCGCTGCTGGTTCCGTATCCCCGGTAGTCCGCAGCCAGGAAGTTGATTCCCCTTTGGGCATAAAGAGGCCCCAAATCGGCATAGTTGTGGGCAATTTCGCCGTTTCCATGAAAGAAAAGGAGGCTTGGAGCATGGCGTCCTGCCGGAAAGAACAGGCAGTCGATGTGGATCACCTCGTCCATCTGAAAGGAGAGCACCTCGCCGGGAAAATCGGCCTCTCCCGGGTCCGGCTTGCGGGGATGAAAGAGATATGCAGTAATGAGCGGATGGTCTATGCGGGATATCGCTTCATCCATCTCCTGGCCTTCAGTCATCAGCACCTCCCTCTTCCTCAAATTTTGTCCTTGGACTTGGCACAGCCTTTTCCGGGGCTTGAGAATCGAGGGCTCTAATCGTCTTCGGTCACCAGCCTGATTTCATAGAGCTTGGGCCACAGCTTACCGGTGACGAAGATCCGGTCTGCCTTCTCATCGTAGGCTATGCCGTTTGGCACCCCGGCCCCCTGCAGCCGGTAAAGGACTGGCAGTATTCCCTGCAGGTCTATCCAGGCCCTCACCTGGCCGGTCTCCGGCGAGATGATGGCTATCTTGCTGGTGGGCCACACGTTGGCGTAAATTTCGCCCCTGATGTACTCCAGTTCGTTTAATCCGCTAACCGGAGATCCCCGGTCCGAGACCGCGATGGAGCCCGTGATTTCAAAGCTCTCCGGGTCCAGGAAATACAGGCTGGAAGTCCCGTCGCTCATTATCAGGCGGGACCGGTCAGTGGTGAGCCCCCAGCCCTCGGTTGGGTACGAGAAATCGGAGGTTCTTTCCAGGCTCTCCTTATCGTAGACAAAGCCGGCCTTTTCCTTCCAGGTGAGCTGAACCAGCTCGTCTTCGAACAGAGCGATTCCCTCCCCGAAATAGTTGGGGGCAAGCTCTATCTGCTTACGGATCGTTCCGGTCTCAGGATCGACCTGGCGGAGCGTTGACCGTCCGTAGAGGCCGGTTCCCTCATAAAACGAGCCTTCGTCGTAAACCAGGCCCTGAGTGAAGGCCGATCGGTCATGAGGGTGGGCCTTCACCACATCGTAGCCTAAGACGGGCGTGCTCGTGGCACCAGCCCGATCGGAGCCGGTTGCACTGCCGGCTATTGCGGACTGGGCAGTCAAGAATATGGCAAGGATTGCTGCCGTCATCATCAGAGCTGACGTGACCCACGTCTTTTTAGGACCGGGATTTTGCGGAGGGGACGACATCCGGGGTTTTATAGTATCTTTGTTTCTTAAGAATCTTTCTCAAGGATTGATCCAGGTGCCGGATCCCCGCTTCAGGGCAGAGGGCAGGGCTTCGAGGCTGGTTATTAGGGCCGACCGGCCGGTTGCGCTGCAATATTGCACGCAGGCTTCGACTTTAGGCCCCATGGTGCCGGGCGGGAACTCACCTGCCTTCAGCAGCCTTTGCGCTGTGGCCACATCCATGCTGGAGATGGGCTCCTGCTTGGGAGTTCCGTATCCTGCATAGGCACCTGGAACATCGGTCAAAATGATAAGCTTCCCGGCATCGAGACGGACAGCCAGCAGGCTGGCGGTGAGGTCCTTGTCTATTACTGCTTCTACGCCCTGCAGCCTATCCTTTTCTGTAACGGGAATTCCTCCGCCGCCTCCGGCTATGACCAGGTGGCCGTGACGAGCGGCATGGGCAATGGTGGAGATCTCCAGGATTTCCAGCGGCCGGGGAGAAGGAACCACCCGCCGCCAGCCTCTGCCCGGAACCTCGACCAGGCTCCAGCCAGCCAGGTCTCGAAAAGCCTCGGCCTTCTCAGAGGAGTAATAAGGGCCCACCGGTTTGGTGGGATTCGAGAATGCGGGGTCGTCCGCATCAACCAGCACCTGAGTCAGCACTGCAGCGATCTCCCGGTCGGTTATCTCGTTTCGGAGAGTCCGGCAGAGGAGGTAACCTATGCTTCCCTGAGTCTCCGAGACCAGGATATCCAGGGTCTCTGGAGGTATGCGATCTCTTGTGGCCTCGATCCTGAGAAGGATCATTCCCACCTGCGGCCCGTTGCCGTGCACCAGCACCAACCCGCCGTCCTTTGGCAGGATCAGCTTCAGGGCTACTGCAAAAGCCTCTGCTTGCTCCTCTTGTGATCCCGGCTTCTCCGGATCGGGAAGAAGCGCATTTCCCCCGAAGGCCAAGACCACCGGCCTGTTCACGGCCGTCTCTCCCGGAATCTGCAGCCCGCATCGGCTGGAAGAGGCCCGGCCAACATTCATATCCGTCCTTCTTTCCTGATGCGGGCAAGAAATCGATCGATCTCATCGCTCAAGGTTGGCGGCTCAAGGTCGGAAAGCTCGTAGGTCACCCTGGCCGAAGGCTTCTCCAGTTTTATGATTCTCCTGAGATCAATTGGGGTGGCGACGATCACTGAATCGCAGTCGGCCCGGTCAACGGTTCTCTCCAGGTCGCGAATCTGCTCGGGATAGTAGCCCATGGCCGGAAGCACATCGCCTATGTGGGGGTATTTGGCAAAAACGTCACTTAAGGACCCGGCAGCATAAGGTCTTGGGTCCACTACCACAGCGGCTTGGTAGAGTTCTGCCGCCGCCCTTCCCGCACCTGAAGTAAGCCCTCCGTGGGTGATTGACGGCCCGTCTTCTATCACCAGCACCCTTTGCCCCGATATCAGGTCCGGCCGGTCGACAGAAATCTCGGAGGCAGCTTTGATCACCACCGCTTTGGGATTCATCTGCCGGGCGTGGTCTGAGATGGCCTTGACGGCATCAGCAGACGCGGAATTGGACTTGTTGATCACTATCACCTGAGCCTTTCGGAAGTTGACCTGGCCGGGGTAATAGGTCAGCTCGTGGCCGGGCCGCAGGGCATCCGCAACGGTGATCCACAGGTCCGGCCGGATGAAGGGGAGGTCGTTGTTTCCTCCGTCCCATACGATCACCTCTGCCTCCGTCTCCGCTCCGCTTAGCACCCGCTGGTAGTCGACGCCTGCAAAGACGGGATCGCCATTGGCGATATGAGGCTCGTACTCCTCACGCTCCTCGATGGTCACCTTTGCCTGGTCGAGATCGGAGAAGGAGGAGAACCTCTGCACCGCCTCTTTGGCGAGATTTCCGTAGGGCATGGGATGGCGGATCACCACCGCCTTCAGGCCTGCGGCTTTCAGCCGCTTCATCACGTACCTGGTGGTCTGGCTCTTCCCGGCTCCGGTCCTCACCGCACAGACGGCAATTGCCGGCCGGATCGATTCCAGCATGGTTCTTTCGCCCATCAGGCTGAAGTCCGCCCCCGAGGACAGCACCCTGCTGGCGAGGTTCATGACCTGGCCGTGGGAGAGGTCGCTGTAGGCCAGAAGGCACCGGTCTATCTTCAGCTCCCGGATGATCCTCTCCAGATCGGCCTCCGGCCAGATGGGAAGGCCTTGCGGGTAAAGGGATCCGGCAAGCTCCGGCGGGTAAAGGCGGCAGGCGATCTCAGGTATCTGTGCGGCCGTGAAGCCCACGACCTCGTATTCCGCTCTGTCCCGAAAGAATACATTGAAATCGTGAAAGTCGCGTCCCGCAGCACCCAGAATCAATATTCTCTCTTTGTTCATCTGCGCTCTCGCCATTTCGATATCATTTTCGATATCGCATACAGCATTATCTCTATCCGTCAGCGGCATTCAAGTCCTTCTCTAACGGACGAACCTACTTTATCGGCCAGAAGATCTCGGTCATCCACTTTGCGGAATCCTTTTCCCTATCGGGATCGGTGAGATAGATCTCCCACATATCGTCTCCCAGCCGAATCTCCTTCTCCTTGGCCCAGGCCATTACTGCCTCGTAGGTCTCGGAGAGCGTTTGATAGGGGCCAATGTGAACGGCCTTTACGGCTTTCCCGCCCGGCAGCTTTCCGGCCTTGATGTGACCTTCTCCCTCCGCCGGCCCGCTCACCGGAAAACCGCACTCCATATCGAAGACGCCTTTGCTCGTGGCCTCGGAAAAGACATCTCGATAATGGGAAAAAGGAGGCCCGGCGGGAACCATTCCCTGCTTTTGCATGAAGGCGAAGATCTCCATGAATATCCTGCCCATCTTTTCGGCAATGGATGACATATCGGCGTTCTCCCTCACGCTCAGCGTGGGCTGTTCCTCAACTTCGACAATTTTGATGTCTGGTTTCATATCGATATCTCCGGAAAATCGCAACAAATGATTGCTCGGGCATTCGTAATATAACTATCGCAGGATCAATATGCCTGATGTTCACCATCAAAATATAAGCTTATAGCATCTGGCCTTTCAGGCCATTCTATCTGCAAAGTTATTTATTTGGATGCCATCCAACGGGACCGGCGGGTGAGCGCTTGAATAATTCGAGGTTGACTGCAGTACTGCTAATGCTGGCGGTTGCATCTGCGACTCCAGCTTTGGGTCAGACCAATGAAACGGTCTGGTTCAACCAGGGAATGGATTATTACGGCCAGGATAGGTTCGAGGAGGCCGTACAGGCTTACGAGCAGGCTATTGCCATCAATCCGCAGAATTACGAGGCCTGGAACAACAAAGGAACTGCTCTGGGAATGCTGGGCAAATATGATGAAGCTATCCTGGCATTTGAAAATGCGGCCGCCATTAATACCTCATATGCTGAAGCCTGGTACAACATGGGCGTGATATACGACCTGCAGGGAGATTACTTTTCAGCCCTTCGAGTTTACGCCAAGGCCACACGGATAAATCCGAACTATCAAAAGGCCTGGCTGGCAAGAAATGTGGATATCGCGACAGTCGGAACCAAAAATTATCTCGAATTCGTCCGTCAAGGCGGAGAATAGCTGAGCTTTGAAGCTGATTCGGGTTTTTGCCGGCCGATCAATTTCCTAGCCCCAAGCCGTTCTCAGCTTTTCGCCTGGCAGAGTCCTCAGGCCTCTTCCGGGCTTCGAACTTTTGTCCGACCTTCTCCCCGGCTCTTAGCTGCACTGCAGAGAAGAGCCACATCATTTAGCCGAGCGTAGATCAAGACCATAACATAATGTATATATATGGCCTACTTAAGATTCTGATTATGAAAAGCTTTTATCTGTGACGATGATAGCGGGAAATCGGAGGAATCTAGCATAAATTCCGCTTGTATTTTGTCAATAGCTTTGATGCTCTTGACTCTGACTGCCACAGTATCGGCATCCGATGAGGCATCTGCTGTTTCGGCCGACCAGGCTATGCAGATGCTCGTAGAGGGCAACGAAAGGTTCGCATCAGGAAACGCCACTCACCCCCACCAGTCCTCTCTGCGGTTGGCAGAGGTCACCTCCGGCCAGCATCCCTTTGCCATTGTGGTGGGCTGCTCCGATTCGCGCGTTCCGCCGGAGATCATCTTCGACCAGGGAATCGGAGATCTGTTCATAATCAGAACCGCCGGGCAGGTCCTGGATGATGCAGCCGTCGCCAGCATCGAATACGCCGTGGAGCACCTGGGCGTGCCGCTGGTAGCGGTGCTGGGCCATGACAGCTGCGGCGCGGTAACGGCAGTAGTGGCCGGAGGAGATGCTCCCGGACACCTTGGAAGCCTGGTTGAGGCCATACAGCCCGCAGTGGACGAGGCCAGAGCCGAGGTAGGCGAAGATCAGATCCTGAACCAGTCCATTGATAATAATATATTCAACATCGTCCAGCAGATCGAAAGCTCCGAGCCGGTGCTGGCCGAATACGTGGCCGATGGACGGCTCCAGGTGGTAGGGGCTCGCTATCATCTGGAGACCGGGGCCGTGGACTTTTACGAGTAATATCTCACAAAAGCATATCCAAGATGGCGAAAAGCTGCGGTTTGCCGCGCGCTTTGCCATCTATTATTTATATCTGGGCCGCCATTTTACTGGCAGATGGCAGAAAGCGATGTAGAGGTCAAGATCGGAAAACCGGCCACGGGAATGCTGTACGACCAGAACGGGACGCCCTTGATGGAGTATGATAAAGACGCTCGAACCTGGGGCATGCTCTGCCATTTGTCGGCGTTGCTGTTTATAACCGGCGTGCCGCTGCTTCATATCCTGGCTCCTGCTGCTGTTTGGTGGCTCAAGAAAAAGGACTACCGGTTTGTTGAGAACCAGGGAAAAGAGGCCATAAACTTCCAGATCACCATGACCATCGCCGGCCTGGTGGCAGGCGTTCTGACCTGGATATTCATCGGGTGGTTTCTGCTGGCAGCCCTGATCATCGTCAACTTCGTGCTGATAATAATGGCCTCCATTGCCGCCAATAAAGGTGAAGCGTATCGCTACCCCTTTTCGCTGAGACTGCTCAAATAGGCCTGTCCTGGTATGGGAGCGCCTGGTATTGGGGATGAATCGTTGTCTGGACCGGTAGCTGGCTTCAGATCCGGCGAAAACTCAACCGCTGTGCAAAAAGATGTCGAACGAGACGATTGAAGTTCTATGTACCTGGAAATCCTGATCATCCTTCTCTTGATCATCATCAACGGGATATTCTCCATGTCGGAGATAGCCGTGGTCTCGGCCAGGAAGGCGCTGCTCAGAAAGCGCGCTGAAGATGGAGATGCCAACGCCGGGCTGGCTCTGAAGCTCGGAAACGAGCCCACCCAGTTCCTCTCCACGGTACAGATCGGAATCACGCTGGTGGGCATTTTGGCCGGTGCCTTCGGAGGTGCCACCATCGCCTCCGAGCTTTCGAATATGCTGAGCGGGTCTTCCGTCTTATCGCCCTACAGCGATGCCATCAGCATCTTCATAGTGGTCCTGGCGGTAACCTATCTCACCCTGATCCTGGGAGAGCTGGTTCCCAAGAGAATAGGGCTCAGCAGCCCGGAGGACATCTCCTCCCGGATGGCCCCGTCGATGAGCGCCCTTTCCAAGATAGCGTCTCCAATCATCTGGCTTCTCAGCGGCTCCACCGAGGCCGTGGTGAGGCTCTTTGGCATAAAGCCGTACGTTGAGCCCACCATCACCGAAGAGGAGATCAGGATACTGATCGATCAGGGCACGACCGCAGGAGTCATCGAGGAAGAGGAGAAGGACATAATGGAGAGGGTGTTCCTGTTAGGAGACAGACGGGCCGAATCCATAATGACCCCTCGCTCAGAGATAGTATGGCTGGATATCGATGATGCTCCTGAGGAGGTGCAGCGCAAGATCACCAGCAGCCCCTACTCTCTGTTTCCGGTGAGCAAAAGGAGGCTTGACAGCGTCATGGGCGTGGTCAAGGCCAAAGACCTGCTGCCCTGCAGCATAAGGGATCACAAGGTGGACCTCAGGTCATCGCTGCTTCCGCCGTTAATCATTCCCGAGAGCATGAGGGCTCTAAAGGTCCTGGAGCGGTTTAAACAGACCGGAATTCATATCGCGGTGGTTATAGACGAGTTCGGCTCGGTCAGGGGAATTGTGACTCTCACCAATATACTTGAAGCCATGGTTGGGGACATCCCTCACATCGAGGAGCTGGCCGAGCCCCAGCTGGTGGAGCGCGAGGACGGCTCCTGGCTGGTGGATGGTACTCTATCGATTCAGGAGTTCAAGGAGGCCCTCCAAATCAAGGACGAGCTGCCGGAAGAGAATGCCGGACTCTACCAGACAATGGCAGGCTTTGTCATGATGCAGCTGGAGAAGCTTCCTGCCACAGGTGACCACTTCCAGTGGAATGGCTATCGCTTTGAGGTCGTCGACATGGATGCCAACCGCATCGATAAGCTGCTTGTCGCGCCGCAGGACCGCCATAAATTAAGGTAGTAAGGTAGGAGCGATATGAAGAGGCAGCTTGGAATTCTGCTGGTGGCACTCTCATTCATCTTTTATGCAGGACTCTTTCTGGTGCCCCTGACATCCCTGTCCATGCAGAGTCGAATGCTGCTTTCCGGATTGCTGGTCGTCTGCGGGGAGGCCTCCTTCTGGATCGCGGTTTTAATCCTGGGAAAGGAGATGGTTTCCGGACTCAGGGATTATAAGTCCTGGTTCCAGCGCGCCAGACGGTTCTTTCAGGAGAGAGCTGCAAGGCAGCGGATCGGTTAGCACCACTTTGCCGGATCGAATTCGTTGCCCGGATCGTCTCTAACTCTGGCAAAACCGGCTCCGACAATCATGCGGTTGAAGTTCTTGCTTAAGTTTGGCGTCCCATTGGAGTTGGCCAGATAGGCGATACAGGTCGTGGCACCGTCAGGCCTCTTTCCCCGTCCATTGTCGATATCCAGGAAGACCTGCACGCCAAGCAGGTTTTCCAGCGCATATTCTCTGGCATGAACGCCTTCGATGGTGCCCATTTGGGGGACATCGATATCGGCAAGCGTTACCAGTCCAAAACCCTGGACGTCGAATGTTCCTCCATCTACCACTCTCAACACTATACCCGAAGCTTCGTCGGGACTGGCACAGGCACAGGAGATCAAGGCCATCGCCAGGAGCGCCATCCTGAGAGCCATGGGGTTGAGGTTTGCGTCATTGGCTTTAAAGGCTATCGCCCAATTTCGTATGCATCGACCGTGATAAACCAATTTTTCCCAACTTGATCATACGAGCCTTAACTTAAAATTTAGCTGGATGTAACCGCCTGCTCAGCGCATTAAATAGAAATCATCCAATTATCCACTGGACGTAATATGCATGCATAAAATTCATATATTTTCAAAACGTTACATGATACGGATAGGATTTTCATCAGGAAGTGATCTGTAATGGCAGAAAGTCTGGAAGATTATATCAACTTGTTCAGGGAGTCACATGTGGAGGACCAGCAGAAGTTGCTGGGAATTCATATTGTAATTTATGCGATCGTGAATGCCATCTGGGTAATGCTGAATGCCATATTCGTTGAATCTCGCTATCGCTGGCTGGTTCTTTACCCAATTATCGGTTGGGGGGCTCTGATCTTCGTTCACTACTGGTTCTACGTGAGAAACGCCGACAAGCTCTGCCGGATCAGAGAAGAGAAAGCAGTGGCCAAGATGGCCAAAGGGCTCTCAATGGAATGAAGGGGCCTGGACAAATTTATCGAGGTGACCACATAATGGCTTCAAATCTGGAAGAATATCAGAGGCTTTTCCGGGATTCGCATATCGAAACGGAGGAGACTCTATGGGGCATTCATGTTTTGATATACATAGTACTGAATGCATTCTGGATCATGGTGAACATGATATTTGTGCCCTCTCGCTATCGCTGGATCCTTCTTTACCCTGTAGTCGGGTGGGGGATCATGGTCTTCGTTCACTGGTGGTTCTACGTCAGGAATGCAGCCAGCCTCTGCATGAGAAAGGAGGAGCAGGTTCGGAGCAAGGCTGCAGTCCGGACCATCAAGCCTGAATAAATGAGTGGCCTGCGGAGGTTTTCCGGCCTCAGGTCTGCTTTTCTCTTTTTTAGATTAGTCTCATGAGCTTTGACAGCATTCTCCAGGATGGCCCGGAAGCCAGGCGATTTCAAGGATCGAGTCGATATGATTTTTCAGCCGGAATCCCCAGATGAACTCAATTGACAATCTGCGAGATGATCACGAGTCGGTGGTCGTGTTCTCAGCCATATTGGAGAAGATCTTCAATGAGCTTTCTGCCTCCAAGCCGATCAGCGTTTCAGATCTGCGGTGGCTCTTTGAGTTTTTCCGGGACTTCGTGATCAAGAACCACTTCCAAAAGGAAGAGCGGATCCTTTACCGGCATCTACCCAGCCTGGGCCTTCCCGGCAATCAGGTAGACATGCTCAAAGAAGAGCACGAGGTCCTCCGCAATCAGGCCAAGCTGCTCCGGGGGCTGGTCGAAGACCTGGCCGAGGGAAGAAGTTATGCAGCTATGGATCTCCTTGATACGGGAAACGCCTATCTCGACCTCATAAACTGCCACCTGCAAAAAGAGGAAGCCATTTTATTCCCCCTGGTTGAAGAATGCCTTTCGCGGGAGATGGATGACAGGATCTCGGACCGACTGACCATGCTCGATGAAGAGACCATCGGCACATCCAGGCAGCTTGAACTGCTGGAGGTGCTCAACTGCTTGATGAACTTTTACGGAATAGAGGTCGGGTCCCCGGAGCCGGATACCTGAACTCTAACCAACGGGCCGATTAAGGAGGTAGCATCTCTTTTATGCGCGCCTTAAGCTTCCCTTCGCTCTCAGGAGAGACCTCGATCTTGGCGTGCATCCCGCACCTCTGGGGCATGGGAATCAGCTCGTCTTCCAGCAGCTCATAATAGGCCTCATCCAGGCTAATTTCGCCATTTGCGTACTTTTTAAGGATGACTGCGATCTGTTCCTGCTCCTTCCGGCTCCTGGAAGGAAACCTGTCCACGGCCTGTTTCTCGATCTGCTCCAGCATGAGCAAAGAAACGAGTGGGCCCATATTTATGGATTGTCGGCCAAGAATCGTCTCTTATCACGGTTTTGATCCTGCCGGTCCAGGTTTAAGATTCAGGGTGTCTCAAAGCCCGATCGGCTCCGCCCTTCTCGGCCTGGGATTTCACCAGAGATCCATAGGCCTGTCCCGACTCGGTCAGGACGATCGTCCCGTCTTGAAGCTCGATTAGCCCCGCCAGCTCCAGGCGGCCGAGATGATAGTCCAGCATCTTCACCTTCATCTGCCGGTCAAGGTCCGGCACCGTCAAAAAGCCCTGGTTCATGAGGATGATCATCCTCCTGCGAATGGGATTTTCCAGGGCGTGATGCACCAGCGCCATCTCTTCAGGGGACTCCGGCTTGGGCTTCTTTCCAATCTTCATAACAGTGGTGAATAAGGATATTCAGGTATCTTTGTCTTTTGGGGCCGGGGACGGTCTCTTCATGCTACCTTTTTCGTCTACTGCCATCTCTCGCCCATCAATGCTCGCCGTCCGAGGTTGGTGAGAGAAACGGCGCTTATGCCGTTGGGAAGACACAGGTCGCTGCCATCGCTTCCGCTTCTGGTCTTGACGTAGCCCTGCATCTCCAGGATCCCCAGGCGTGCGCCCAGCTCCTCCGGATCGAGGCTCAGCAGTGAATTGATGTTTTCGGCCCTGGGATAAGCTATTTTCAGATCCGAGATAGCCTGAAGAATTCTGAAATCGGTGTAGTCCATCTTATTTCACCTGGGCTGCAATTTGGATGAAGGGGCCACATACCCGCAGCTGCTGTTGGGACCCAAATTAGGCCCTCGTTTGACCGCGTCGTACTTATGTCTTGGGATTGTAGGAAAGTCCTAAACTTATGAATTCAGCTCTCTGATGGTGACCCCAAAATGGCGATCGAAATGGATGACGACCTGAAGAAGGCGGTGCAGTTTCACGGCCACATGTGCCCCGGCCTGGCCATGGGCTACCGGGTGGCAAAATATGTCAAAGAGCACTATCCCAGATCAGAGGATGAGGAGCTGGTGGCAATTGTCGAGAACAGCTCCTGCAGCGTGGACGCAATTCAGGATATGCTGAGCTGCACCTCGGGAAAAGGGAACCTCATCTTCAGGGACTATGGAAAGCAGGCCTTCACCTTCTATTCCCGCGATAAGGGCAAGGCGATGCGGATTTACGTCAAGGGCGATTTCTTTGAGGGAATGGACGATGTACGCCGCAAGTACTTCCAGGGGAAGCTCAACCCGGAAGAGAAGACGGAGTTCGAGGCGCTGCGGGAAAAGATCATCGATATGATCCTCACTGCTCCGGATGATGAGGTCTTATCGGTTAAAGAGGTGGACATTCCGGCTCCGGCGAAGGCCAGAATTTACCCTTCCCTCAAATGCCAGCAGTGCGGCGAGGCGTTCATGGAGATCCTGGGCCGAACCGCCGGCGGAAAGGTGCTGTGCAAAGAGTGCTTTGAGAAGACGGTGTGTTGAAGATATTTCGCATCCTTTTTCCGGCTTCCGGTTGGCCACGGTCGATGCCCAGGTGGCCGGTGCCGAGCAACTTCTTCCCCAGTTCCGGCAGTCTTCCCAGGAGCGTCTAACCGATATGAGTGAGAGAACCGTTGGGGTGCCTGCACCCGACGAGACGGCAATAGTGCTGACAGCGTACGGCAGCGTCAGGCCTCAAGCCCTATCCACTTTTCGCCGGATCGAAGATCGATACCGGCAGGAGTTTCCGGGGTGCGAGATCCGTCTGGCTTTTTCTTCAGACCTGATGAGGCGTAAACTGGCGGAAAGGGAGAGAATTTTCGTTCCCGGCCCCCTGAGCGCCCTGGCCGGGGTGCGTGACGGTGGAAGAAAAACGGTGGTTGCGCAGTCCCTGCAGATTGTTCCGGGAAATGATTTTCACCAGCTGGCATCGCTTCTTGGGGGACTTCGCCAGGCCGATGGGAAGCTATCCTTTCAGAGCCTGAAACTGGGCCTTCCACTGCTTTCTGGAATAGAGGATTGCCGGGCAGTCTCAAGGATCATCTTCACCATGATCGAAGAGGCCGGAGAACAGGACCGGAAATCCGACCCGCCCTCCCAGCAGGCCATTGTGCTTGCGGGCCACGGCTCAGGCCATCCTGCGGACGGCCTCTATCTGACTTTATCCCAGATTCTGGGCCAGAGTTACAGATGCGTTATTGCTGGAACGCTTGAAGGCTATCCGGGAATCGACGAAGTGCTGAGAAAGCTAGCGGTTTTCGGGGGAGAGCGGGTCATGATCGTTCCCCTCTTCCTGGTGTCGGGAGCCCACGTCAATAGGGACCTGGCCGGGGACGGGCCCGATTCCTGGAAGAGCCGGGTGGGATTGCTGTTTCCGCAGGTTGAGGTCATCTTTCAGGGGCTGGGGGAAAGGGACGACGTCTGCTCCATATTCCTGGATCACACCAGAGCGGCCATGAGAGGCATAACGAACTGCCAGCCCTGAGGAGGCCATGCGGGGGTTGATCGCGCCGGTTGATCGGAGAACTCTCTGAAAGGAGGGAGGATTACGAACTTACAGGGCTCGAATCCCGAAGAAAAGGGAGAGCCAGCACCTCTCTGGAAGAGAAAGATTATATTTATCTGAAGAGCAATTGAGCAAATCCGGGTGCTGAATTAGATGAACTATTGGGAAAGCCAAAAATCGTTCTGGAAAACTCCGGCCGGCAGGGTGCTGCATGTGGCGCTGATCGTAGCCATCCTGGGAGGAGGCCTGCTGGTGCTGAATTTTATCATCACTCCTTATCCGGTGATCGAATCTTTCGACGTAACACCGATAGCCATTTCAAAGGGAGAGTCCGCCAACCTCAGCTGGAGCGTGGTCGGAGCCTCTGAGGTTAAGATCGACCCCGGCATAGGCCCGGTGGAACTTCAGGGATTCAGAACGGTCTCGCCGGCGGAGACCGTGGTTTACACCCTCTGGGCCGTAAACGGCAGCAGAAACCGATCTGCAGAGGCCCAATTGATGGTGGACCCGGCATACGAGCCGTGAGTGCAACGGATATGACCACCGCATTTAGGAATTATCGAGACAGCCTGCAACGACCGCTGGGAGATGTCGGTTTGAAGATCAGATCGCTGGTGCCAGTCGTTATCTTATCGTCCATCCTTTTGGGAGTCGTCCTGTCAGCAGCCACGGCAGCTACTGACGAGACCTACGGAATCGTGACCAACACCATAGATGGCGATACTATTGATGTAATGATTGAAAAGGCCGATCACCGGATCAATTCCGGGGTGGAGAGAATCAGGCTGGCGGATGTGGACTCTCCGGAGATCAACACTTTAGAAGGGCTTGAGGCCAGAGACTTCGCCTATGCGGTGCTGCTGGGAAAGAGGGTCTTCCTGGATCTCGATGACTTGAAGGGGCGGGACGACTACAACCGGCTGGTGGGGGTGGTCTATCTCTGCAGCGAGAGCGACACACCAGTGCCGGTGCCCTGCTTTAACCGCATGCTGGTCGACTCCGGACACGCAGCGGTCGACAACTACACCGACAACGAGTTCAATCCCCAGGACTGGTGGACGGCGAGCCCTTCGGATTCCGTCCAGGGACAGCTGGAGGGAACGGTCAACGGAATATTGGGAGAGCTAAGAGAGCTTTTAGCAGAAGAGCTGGAGAAAGCGGGAAGAGCGATAATCGATCAAATACGAGGCTAGCAAGGGTCTTTTCGATCGGATGGCGGCAGAGGCTCCGGCCCTGCTTTTTCCCTATTTTCTATTCGCGTTCTCCATTAGCTTTCTCCTTAGCTTTCTTCTTTCTTCAATTGCGTTCTTCATTAGCTTTCTTCATTAGCTCAAATGCCGCTCCGGCGAACACAATCGATCATCTTCCACATATTTTCTCTCCCGGCTAACGAAACTTCTGCTGCAGGGCTTCAAGCAGACCGTAGACCACCAGCAAATCCCCGGACATCACAACCTCATCAGATCCGGGACGGGAGAGCCAGCGGTTGCCACGCTGAATTCCCAGCACAATCATATCGTTTTCCAGCTCCAGATCGGAGATCGGATGACCGGCCAGAGCTGAGCCGAAAACGACGTCCGCCTTCACCACGCCGTAGTCGGCAGAGACCTCAAACAGTTCTTCGACCACGTTTCCATAGGGATACAAACGCGGAATCAGATGGCTTCTTGCGAATTGATCCCATTTCTGGTTGAATCCCTTGTAGCTGCCGATCCTGTAGATGATATAGGCACCCAAAATCAAGAGGATGATGTTTAGAGTTATGAGAGGTCCTTCGCTATGGACGATGACGGAAGTGGCAGCGATTATCACGGTCACGATTCCCACATTTCCGATCAGCATAAGGGCGGAGATGATGCGCCTGCGGGTCACGTGATTGACCACGCTCTCCGCTTCCCTGGTGGTAAATCCCGTTCCCGTGAACGCCGACAACGCCTGGAACCAGGCCCTTCTCTGATCAAGGCCGGTCAGAACCAAGGCCACAGAGGCGGCGCGGACGATCAAGAGCGACAGGAAGATCACCAGCAAGGTGGGGATGATGAAATACGTTCCTACAGTCATATTCCTCTGAAGTGCTCATTTTCATTATTCATAATCGACCAATGGCTTTCACAGTTAATGATGAATCTGTTAGCATTATTTAAAATTAAAGCTTAGGGCCGGTGGCAGGATATTTCTGCTTGGGGTCTGATGGGGTTCCCTTTCCTGGAGGTACACCCAAATTTATAAGACACTGAATATCTATTTAGGTGCCGCATCTAAGCTGAAAACAGTGAAAAAATTTAAATAAATTCTCTTCCATCTTCTCTACTCATGTTCAAGAAGTCCGATAAGAGCACCGGAAAGGTGCTGGCCTTTGAAGTCAGCGGCAAATTAACAGATGCCGACTACAAGAACCTCACTCCAGTCCTGGAAAAGGCCGTTGCCGATCAGGGAAAGATCAACGTGCTGATGGAGTTCGAAGATTTCAAGGGCTGGGAAGCCAAAGCCGCCTGGGACGACTATGAAACCTTCCGGAAGTTCAAAGATAATTTCGGTCGCATCGCCATAGTCGGTGACAAATCCTGGGAGAAATGGATGACCAAGCTGGGCAAGCTCTTCTACGGCCAGATGAAGTACTTCAATAAATCCGAACTTCAGGCTGCCTGGAAATGGGTGGGTGAGGAGAGCTAGAGAAAATCTTCATCCGGAAATCTTCATCCATTTTTGAATGGTTTTCGATTTTTCGAACCCAAGGTGCACTAATTCGATTCTTCTCCGGTTGATACCGGGATTCAAGCCCCGTAAAATCGAAAGCTTTACCTTTAGTTCCTGCGTCTATACAGGTCGTCCTGCTCTGGAAGGTAGTAGATCAAATGGCGGTCAATTCTTCGCTTATACTGGAAAAGGTCAGAAGTGAGAAGCCCCTCGTACACCACCTGACCAACTGGGTGACCATTTACGATTGCGCGAACATCGTCAAGGTATTTGGAGCCTCGCCGGTCATGGCCCATGCTCCGGAGGAGGTGGCCGAGATGGCGGGAATTGCCGGAGCCCTGGTGTTGAACATCGGCACCCTCACCTCCGGTCTGGTGGAGGCCATGTTGCTTGCAGCCGGGGCCGCCAACCACAAGGGCATTCCGGTTGTCCTGGACGTGTGCGGGGCCGGAGCGACCAAATTCCGGGACCTGAAGTGCTTTGAGATCCTGGAAAAGGCCAGGGTCGACATCATCAAGGGAAACGCCTCTGAGGTGGCCCGGATTGCCGGAGAAGACGTGCAGACCAGGGGTGTTGATGCGGCCACGGTCGAAAAAGACCTGGTCCAGGTGGCTGCCGATCTGGCCGGCAGAAGAAGCTGCACCGTGGTCGTCACCGGAGTTGAAGATATCGTAGCCGAAAAATCCCGGGCCTTTGTGGTCAAGAACGGCCACCCCATGATGGCCAACATCGTGGGAACAGGCTGCATGGCCGCATCGATGATCGGGACCTTTGCTGCGGTCGAAAAAGACCGGGCTGTCGCCTCGGCGGCCGGGCTAGCCTGCTATGAGATCGCAGCCGAGATCGCGGCCCGCAAGGCCGGCGGACCCGGAAGCTTCAAGGTGGAGATGTTTGATGCCGCGTTCAACCTCGACGCCGCAACCGTTGACCGCATGCAGAAGATAGAGAGGATGAAGTAAAGTGGATAGAGTGGATAGAGTGGATAGAGTGGATAAATTGGACAGAGCAGACAGAGCAGATACCGTAGATAGAGCTGCCAAGGCTGGCAAAGCAGGTAGAGTTTGCAGAGTGTTTTGCAGAGTAAATAGAGCAGAGAGGACTGAGAAGTGAAGGGATACTACTTCATAACCGACTCCGGGCTCAGCCGGGCCGGGAACCTGAGCGATGTCCTCCAGGCTGAGGCCTGCGGGGTCAGGATAGTGCAGTACCGAAACAAGACTGCCGATACCCTGGCCATGTATGAGGAAGCGGTCAGGCTGAGAGAGATTTGCAGGAAAGCGCTTTTCCTGGTCAACGACAGAATCGACATTGCACTGGCTGCCCAGGCTGACGGCGTCCACCTGGGGCAGTCGGACATGCCCTACCGGGCGGCTCGCAGGCTGCTGGGGCCGGAGAAGGTAATAGGCATCACGGTGCACAATCTGGCCGAGGCCCTGAAGGCGGAAGAAGCCGGGGCCGATTACCTGGGAGTCTCGCCAATCTTTGCCACCAGCACCAAATCCGATGCCGGAAAGCCGGCCGGGATCACCCTGATCGAGGAGATCAGAGCCCGGGTAGACATTCCGCTAATCGCCATAGGCGGCATAAACCTGGCCAACGCGCCGCAGGTGGTCGAGGCTGGAGCCGACGGGCTGTGCGCCATATCGGCCGTGGTGGCCGGAGATGACGTGAGCACAGAGATCCGGAAGTTCCAGAGCCTGTTCAGGGACTTGTGACCCGGTCTTAGGGCCGGGCTTTTGAGAGGGAAGCGCCAGGGGCCCAGGCCTGACCATATTTCCGCATTTCTGCGGCCTTAATCTCTGGCCAGAAGAGATGAGCTGGCAGATCGATGAAATCGATTGCCGTATCAAATTATGGGGCCAATCGTCCCGGTTTGCCGGACTGCGGCCGATCTTGGACCGGATAACTTTCTAGATGAAAAGCAACTGATCATAAAAGTCAAAAGATGAAACTAAAAAAAACTAATAATAGGAGCAATTGATATGTCGCTTTGCGATAGCAAACAGCCACGTGCTGCACTCAGGAGGGGCCTCTTGGCTTTCCTGTGGTCCGTAATTCTCATCCTCCTGTTCTTGCCCGCGAGCACCTCCCAGGAGGTTATGACTCACAGAGACCTGGTTATCGACCTTGGAGACGGCCTTCAGACCGATGCGCAGCTAACGCTGCCCGCAGTGGGGACGGGCCCCTTTCCCGGAATCCTTCTGATCCAGGGAAGCGGGCCAATTGACATGAACGAGTACCTACCACCAATGGTTACCGGCTCGGATCAGCCGTCCAGGCCGTTTCTGCAGATCGCCGAGTATCTCTCTTACAGGGGCTTTGCGGTCCTGAGGTTCAACAAGCGAGGCGTGGGCTTAAACGACACCATTCTGGATGCAGGTGTGGTCAACAACACCACCTACCAGGATTTCAAGGGGGATTCCCAAAAGGCCCTCCAGGTGCTGAGATCCCAGCCGGAGGTAGACGGCAGCGACATAACGCTCCTCGGCCACAGCGAGGGAGCCATCGTTGCCCCCAGGATAGCTCTCGATGATAGTGGGATCAAGAAGCTGATCCTCATGTCTGCTCCGGCCGGGAATCTGCAGGGAATCATCCACTTCCAGCTGGTGAACCGGAGCATCCTCTACGCCGAGCAGATTATGGATACGAACCACGACGGCCAGCTGTCGATTGAGGAAGTGAAGGCCACCATGGGCCAGCCCGGAGAGCTGCTCGCACCCCTTCAGGCTGCCGGTCTGATCGAGATGAACAACAGCACCGGCCAGTACCAGTGGTACTCGGTGATCAGCGAAAACCCAACCGGGAACGTGAGCATTGAAAAAGACCTGGAGCCTCTGATAGTCAAGCAGTATCAGCAGTTCATCGGCAATCCGCAGATCCCGGGATACAAATGGCTGCAGTCCTACTTCGCCCTGAACGACACCATCGATCTCATCGCAGACATCCCGGCAAGCATCCTGATCCTCAACGGAGAGAACGACACTCAGGTCCCGGTCGAAAATGCCCTGCTGCTCGAACAGAAGCTGATGCAGGAAGGCCATCCGGATCATACCCTGATCACCTATCCAGGGCTCGGGCACAGCTTCTATCCCTCCCGAAACTGGATTCAGCCCCTGGGGCCGATGGGCGAAAACGTGCTGGCGGATATGCACGCCTGGCTGACCAGCCCTGAGAGGAGGGTGAGGTACCAGGATTAGAATAGGCATGAAAGGGGCAGCTGGTGCTTCTTGGAGCGGGAGAACCGGATGCCCCCTTCAAGCTGCCTTTTGGAAAGCTCTTGGGCGATTAATCGCCGGAAGCCCTTGTATCTTTAGCTACTTCCAGCTCCCTAACGCCGACGAAAGCATTGAGGTCGTCTATCTCCGTCTCCGCCAGGCACATCTCGACGACCTCTTTAATATTTCTCATGAGCATCATCGATGGTCTCTCCCCAGGAGCGGCCGCCCTTGAGAAGCGGGCAGCTTGCTATATACAGGCCGTCCTCATCGATTTCGGCCAAGAATTGAAGGCGAAGTTTTTCCATGATTGAATCAACCGGCTAAATAATGTCCTTGGGGATTTGTGAGGATATCTGCAATGGACTGCAGATAAGGCTCTCTTTTTCGGAGCATTTAATTCACTTTGACTTCTGATCACGGCCTTTTCTTCCGCTCAGTTTAAAAAAATACATCTCAGGATAAAATGTTTCAAGCAGACAGGCCGCCTGCTGGGTGCAGGATCTATAGTTTTAAATAATAAGCCACATTTAGATTATAACAAGTCTTTGAGGAGAGATGGTCTATGAACAAATGGCTTACCTTTTTAGCCATGCTGGCTCTGCTGGCCGGCACGGCTTTTGCACAAACGACGCAGATACCAGCATCACAGGATGTGTATCTGTCCATGGAGGATGAGATGGTCCACGGCGGCTCTGACGTACTCCGCTGTGAGGTCCAGGTCTCTCTAGTAAACGGCACCAACATGTCCGCATATACCGGAGTGCCCATGGTTCAGTTCGACATCAGCAACCTGAACCTGAGCGACGATGACGTCGCCATTTTGGTCCTGAAGGCTGCATCGATTGAGAAAGGGAACGACTCGGCCATGATCGCCCTCATGCCAGTGGCCTCTCAGTGGACCGAGAAGTCCGATTATGTGGAGATGGTCTTCAACCTGCTTCCCATCTGGAACATAGTCAAGAACAACGATGTCGGCCAGATGGGCATGAACACCGATGGCGACCGGGTGCTGGCCTTCGATGTATCGCAAAAGCTGAGGGACGCAAAGCAGGACGGAGACTCTGCTTCATTCCTGCTGATGGCGATCAGCAACAACACCTACAGCGTGGCTTTCATGTCCCGGGAGACCGGACAGGGGCCGTACCTGATGGTGATGCCCTATCCAGCAGAATTGCAGGAAAGCCAGATTCAGGTTCAGCCGGTAATCCCTGCCGCAAACGAAACTGAAACGGCCACGGTCGAATCCGCCTTAAATCAAACCTTGGATTTAAATCAAACCTTAGATTCAAATTTGGCCCTGCAGATGCCGGAAAATGTCAGCCTGGATATAGGGCTTGATATTCCAGACCAGACCCTGCTCAATCCGGAAGTAAAAGAGAACCTGGAATAGACCGGGTGCGGCCAAATTAGCCCTGATATCCTGCCTCAACTCCCAGGCCGGTTTTTGAAGCCCGCCTGAGCGCGGAGGCCGGCCCTGATTTTTTTAGACGATTTGCGATCGGAAGTTTTTTTCATAACTTTTATAAATCGACACCATCTTTATATATCATTAGAGATGCAAAAGCTATATGGAGGGATCGTGATCGACTCTCATAAATTAGTTCTAGGCCTATTGGCCCTGTCAATGCTGTTCATCACCTGCAACAGCGGAATGGGTTGCGGATTCTGCCCTGGCCCAGCGCAGTTCCCGGTCCAGTGTTCATGCCAGTGCTTCACCACTCCGAACTGCATGTGTACAAATCCTTGCGTCTTCCCGGCAAACTGCTGTGTAATTAATCCCTGCCAGACAACCTGTTTCCTGCCATCCAACCCCTGCCTGGTCCCACCCTTCGGCGGCTGTGCTCCCTGTTGCGTCAATCCCTGCCAGCCCTGTCCCATGGTCTATCCCTGCTGAACCGGTGCGATCTTTTTAGCCGAAAAAGAGGCAGTCCGAGCCCCCTCGACACCCTTTATTTTCCTTGATTTTTCCCTGATTATGATAAATTAAGGCTCAATTGATAAAATTTGAGGTACATCCATTCTGCTACTATGCCAGCACAGTCACCATCCGTTCCTCCTCCAGACAGCCCTCTCCTCCGATCAGCACCAGATCAACGGAGGATATACCTTCAATTTTTCGAATGTCTTCAATATACCGGTAAAGCGAGGATATAGAGTCGCCCTTGAGCATCAGCAGAAAATCGTGGTCCCCAAAGATGTGGTTGAGTCTTACCACTCCCTGGGATGACTTGATGGCATTGTACACCGTCTTTTCGTAACCCGGCACGGACATCACCAGAGCAATGGCGATCATAGTCTTCCGTTCTCCCGCGGCTAACATGTCCTGGCCCCCAGAAAAGGACTCTCCCTGGACACGCTGCACCCTCCAGAAAGGCAGCAGGCGTGACACTTCAGTGCCTGGAGTTCGATTAGTTCCTGGTCGAATCCCGCCGCCTTCAGGGACTCAACACACCGGGCGTACTCGATATAGTCGTCCTCGGTCATCGAATACATCTTCCAATTTCGGTCTGACATGATTTCACTCCCCAACTTGTTTAATTGATTTTTCCCGATCAATTTGGTTGATCGATTTGGCTGATTGATTTGGCTGATCAATTTTTCAAAAAAGATGGCCGGGCCCAGTTTACAGGCCCAGGGCTTTCTTCATGACCAGGAATATGTCTGTATTATCCATTCTGCCCTGACCGACCAGCTCCGAGCCCGGGCCGCTGGCCATTATGGGCACGTCGACCGCTGTATGGGTGGCCTCTTCCATCTCGGTGATGAAGTCGTATCTGGGACCTTCGGTCTTGGTCGTCCCGGATCCGAACACCGGCTTCACGCCTCCGGCCTCGTAGGTATCCAGGTCCGCAGGCTGGAGCACCAGGCCGCCGCACTCATGATCGGCGGTAACTATCACCAGGGTCCGGTTATTGGAGCTGGCAAAGTCCAGCGCCCGCCCGACGGCCTCATCGAAGGCCAGAGTGTCGGCTGACGTGTTGTCAAGGCTCCTCTCATGGCAGGCATGATCGATTCGTCCTCCCTCGACCATCAGGAAGAAGCCCTTGGGATTCCTGGAGAGGATATCTATCGAGGTCCCGGTCATATCTGCCAGGCTGGGCTCCCGGTTGGAGGAGTTCAACCTCTGCAGCTCGTAGAGCATGTGCGAATTCTCGAAAAGCCCCAGGAGCTTAGTAGTATTTTCGACATCAAGCTCTTCAAAAGCGGTCCCGTTAAAGACGAAAGCATATCCTTTGCAGGTCGCTTCTTCGATCAGATTGCGATCATCGCTTCTCTTGCCCTTGCCGCCGGCTGGACTGGTATAGTTCCCTCCCAGGAAGTAGCTGAGGCCGCCGCCCAAAGCGACCTCCACTCCGCTGGTCAGGAGCTGGTCGGCAATCTCGCTCTCATTGTCCCGGTTGTCAACGTGAGCGTAAAAAGCGGCAGGAGTGGCATGGGTGATTCTGGTGGTGGTGACGACCCCGGTAGAGAGGCCGGCCTTTTCCGCCATCTCCAGGATTGTGGTCAGATTCCGGCCGTCTCTTATTCCCTGAACGGCCTGCGAATCCTGGCTGATTACACCGTTGTTGGTCTTTTCTCCCGTGGCCATGGCAGTGGATGCCGGAGCCGAATCCGTGACCAGGGAGTTGGCAGAATGAGTGCTCACGTAGCCTGCCCGCTCCATTTCATCCATGCGGAGACTGGTATTTTCGTACAGCGCGAGATTCCTGTCTGCCTTGTCCATTCGGGCCAGGGTGGTTTGGGAAAAACCCATCCCATCACCGATCATAAGGATCACGTTTATCGTTTGCTCATCAGATCCACTGGCAGGATTGACAGGACCTGCTGCCAGGCCTCCGGAAATCGAAGATATGGTAGCCAGCAGGAACAGCAGAGATCCTGCTGCCGACGATAACTTTCTCATATAGTTACCTCCGGACCACTCTCATCTTCAGAATATAAAATTTCGATCGAAATAGAATATAGATTGAGGATAATAAGCAATAAAGACGGTTTCACTATATAGATTAGAATAGAATCAATAGGCAGGTTCAGCCCCAATTTAAAATATAAAAGAAATATAAAAAATTATCTGGCTCAGCTTCTGCGCCCCAAAACCAGGTACGATACCGCAAGAAGTCCTGCCAGGGCCGGTATTACCTCAAATCCCGGCTGCTGGCTCGGTTGCGGGCTTGCCTCGGAGGCAGGTGCCTCTTTTGCTTCCGCAGGCCCGGAGGCAGCCTCCGAGGCCATTTCCGATACTTCGGATGCGGCGATGAATCCGTTCTCCTCGGCGATCATCTGGCCGGCAGGGCCGATCATGAAGTCGATGAACGCCTTGGCACCCGGTTTGGGATCTCCATAAGTGTAGAAGTACAGCTCGCGGCCCAGCTCATAGCTTCCGTCCCTTATGCTCTGGGCGGTGGCCTCAATGCCGTCTAGAGAGATGGGTCTCACATTTCCTCCCTCCGCATAGCTGAAGCCCAGGTATCCGATAGCCTTGTCGCTTCCGCCAACAGCCGTCTTGACCTCTGCACTGCCAAGAGCGGTAGTGATGACCCCGGGCGTTTCCACCGCCTTGTCTCCCATTATATCCTCATTGAAGGTATCTCTGGTGCCCGAGCCCTGTTCTCTGGCGATCACGTAGATCTGGGCATCCGGTCCGCCGACTTCTTTCCAGTTATTGATCTGGCCGGCATAGATCTGTCTGACCTGCTCTTTGGTCAGATCTTTAACCCCTGCGTCGAAAATCTGAGGGCTGACCACCAGAACAATTCCGTCATACCCGACCAGAAACTCCTGGAATCTGTCGCCGTACTTGGCTTTCTCGTCAGCAGTGATCTCCCTTGATGCCATGGCTATGTCTGATCTGCCTTCGGCAATTCCGGTTATTCCGGCACCGGTTCCGCCTCCAGTTACCGATATTCGATAATCGTGCTGCTGGACATTAAAGGCCTCGGCCCCGGCCTCGCCCAGAGGAAGCACCGTACTGGAGCCTGAAACAGTGACCGTTTCTGCAGCCAATATCGGCGCAGACGATCCGATCAACAGAGCAGCAAGAATTGCAATTATTCTTAAGTGTATGGTATCACCGTAGATTAATTCCATAGCAGGTTAAATAAAGCTATTGCGGGTCTCCAGGCGACCACGACTGCGGATGGACGGGTCCTGGGTTCGGCTGCCGGGCGCTTCTCCCTCCTTCGCCAGCAGCTTTCCAGTGGGGTCTGTCAGATATCCAAATTCGCAAGCTATACAAACAATAGGCTAACGATGATTATTACATCTATATAGATAATTTAGACAAAATTTTTACTCAATCATGCAATGACCCTCCGCCATGGGCCTGCAAAAGATTAAGCTGCAGCGGAAGTTCAAGGAACATTTTATAGAGATCACCCTGCTGGCCATAGCCGTGACCTCGGTTATGGTGATGCTCCTGATATTCTATTTCCTGATTCATGAGAGCCTCAAGGCATTTATCGAGCTGGGAGCAATTCCCCTTCTCACGGGGGCAAAGTGGCACCCTGCTGGAGATATCTACGGCCTCCTGCCTTTGATTGCCAATTCGCTCATCATCACCATCATCGCCCTTTTCATCAATATCCTCGTCGGTCTGCCTCTGGCCATCTTTCTGGCCGAGCTTGCCGGTCCCAGGAGCAAGGCAGTTCTAAAGCCGGCCATTGAGCTGCTGGCCGGCGTCCCCTCCATCGTCTACGGTTTTCTCGGGATCATCATCCTGGTCTCCTATCTCCAGGACACGTTCGACATGCTCACCGGACGGTCGATCCTTGCCGGGTCGATTCTCCTGGGGATTATGTTCGTGCCCTACATGACCACCATCTGTGAGGACGCCCTGAGGGCGGTTCCGGGCGAGTTCAAAGAGGGATCGCTGGCCCTGGGAGCCAACAGATGGCAGACCATAAGGCACGTGACCATTCCGGCTGCCTCCTCGGGAATTACCGCGGCCGTGATTCTCAATATAGGCAGCATTATCGGAGAGACCATGGCCGTCCTGCTGGTGGTCGGAAACGTGGCCCGGATACCTTCGCCGATCTTCAACATATTCACGCAGGGAGCCACCTTCACCTCGGTCATCGCCGGAGAGATGGGTGAGGTGCCCCGGGCCTCCATGCACTACCACGTTCTCTTCGCAGTGGGCTTCGTTTTATTGATCATCGTCTCGATCCTCAGCATAGTTGCGGACCTGACCCGAGAGCGAATCAGAAAGAAGTTCGGGGGCTACTAGAATGGCGCTCAAGATACTGCCAGCGGTTGCATTTGGCACTTGTGCTGTTCTTTTCATCTCCTCGTTAATCTGCCTGTTAGTGCAACCATCCCTCGAACTCATAGCGCCACTCTGGGCTGCGCTGCTGACAATCGCGGCCGCAGCCCTGGCGGCTTCGATTATTTCCCGCAGGCCAGCCCGAGGAGGAAAGGGGCAGGAAACAGGCCTCTACATCTACCTTGACCTGATCCTGCTGGCAGCTTTGGCCCTGGCAATAGTTGCCGGATTCCTGAGTCCGGATCTGGTGATCAAGAGGCCTCTCGGAGTTGGGGCATCGTTCCGCTATGAAATAGTGCTGCCCGCGCTTACAGCAGCAGCAGGCGTGCTCGGCATCAAGGACTCTGTGAACCTCATCTACGGCCAGGGTGCCAAAGGAAGAGAGGCGCTGGTCTTCCTGGCCATCAGGTTCTCCGCCGTCCTGGCGCTGCTCCTCTTGGGCGGGATCCTCTTCATCATCATCTACAAGGGAATGGGGGCCATCAGCTGGGAGTTTCTGACCACGCCTCACCGCAGCCTGGGCCAGAAGGGCGGGATCAGCACGGTTATTGCCGGCACCTTCTGGATGGTTCTCGGAGCCATAGTCGTCTCCGCTCCCCTGGGCTTGGGAGCGGCCATTTACATGCACGAGTACTCGAAAAATCCGCGGCTAAAGCGCACCATAACCATCGCCGTGAGCTGTTTAAACGGCGTTCCCTCAGTCGTCTTCGGGCTTTTCGGGCTGGCCTTTCTGGTGAGCACGTTTGGCGTATCGCTGCTGGCCGGATCAATAGTCCTGGGGCTGATAAACATCCCAACCATACTTCTCACCTGCCAGGAAGCGCTCAAGAGCGTGCCCAACTCTCTGCGAGAGGGAAGCCTGGCCCTGGGAGCGACCAAATGGCAGACCATTAGCAGGGTTGTGCTGCCCTCTGCCATGCCGGGCATCCTGACCGGGCTGATCATGGGCGTGGCCAAGGCCTCTGGAGAGACCGCCCCCATCATGTGGACCGCAGTCACCTTCACCGCAACTCCGGTGCAGATGGTTTACGGAATCATTCCCAACGTGTTTCAGCCGGTCAACAACCTCGACTATCACCTGCTCAACCTGATATATTTCCTGGGAGCCTGGGACGTGGAGGCCAACGCCTGGGGAACCGCATTGGTGCTGATCTCGCTGGTTCTGGGCACAAATATGCTGGCCATACTGGTAAGGAATCACTACCGACGGAAAATATCCTGGTAGAGGCGGGAAAGAGCCGGGCAGGGACTCGGAACTTCCGGGTTCAGCCTGAAAACCGGTACAGGTACACCTGGCGGTACCAGTCGTAGATGGTGACAATCAGCGTCAGGAGCAGGGCGAAAAAGAGGGTGTTGCCGAGATCTATAGATCCGTTGTACCTGGGCAGCAGAAAGTGGGCGGTGATGATCAGGCCGAAGTTCACGGCCGTCATGACCATGAATTCCTGCAGGATTGACCTCCAGCCTATTCCGCGGCGGGACAGCCACTGGCTCAGCGCGGAATTGATCACAATTAGCACTGCCACGCCAACTGCAATCTGGATGTTGCTGGACTGTATTCCGGTTAGAATCTGGGCGAAGATTACGCTCAGAAGCGATACCAGGGCTATCTTTTCCAGGAGCGATGCATCAAAGAACCGTCCGGACCGCTCGATCATATCTCTTTTCCTGGCTCTCAGCACAAAGTCTGCCGGTATCGGATCGGCAGCCAGCGAAACCTTCCTTTCGGGCTGCTTTTCCCTGAGCAGCCACCAGGCAAAGGCGGCAATTCCCAGGAACCATGCCGCTGCAATCAGGATCGTCCAGGGATTATCTTTGACCAGATTGGGGTAGTTGGGCTGGATGATGTGAATCCACGACTCCTGCGGGAGCTTTATGTAGATCCATATGAACGCAGCAATGATAATCAATTTTCTGCGGGTGAGCTTCAAGGGGTCCTGCCTCATTCTAAATGCCTCGTAGGCGATGAAGAAGTACTCGAAGGTGTTGGGAAAGATGAGCAGAATTGCCCTTATCTGAGTTAGCTCGAAGAGGGCCACGCCTGCCAGGCGGTAAAAGAAGAGGAACCGGTCGAGCTTGAAGGCGAAGGGGTTGGTCCAATTGCGAAGCGTGGAAATATAGGCGATGCTCAAATAATAAATATCAAGAGATTTATCATAGCCTTGATATATCTCCAGGCTCTCTATGGGCAGGCTGGTGAACCAGTTGAAGATCTGATAGTCTGCGGCATCGAGGAGCATGCAGGCCACTACCGCAGGGAGAGGGTACCGGGGGATAGCCAGCGGTAAAAGGAATCGGCTTACAATCACCGCCCATAATATCATCTGGTCAGATGTGGCCATCATTCCCGATCACGTCCATGGAGACTGCTTTCGAATCATCTTTCTCCAGCAGTCCGGCAGAATTGCGCAGCTTTTTGTCGATCTCGCGCTTATGTCGAATATAACGTCTCTATTGATAACTTCTCTATTGATTAATAAATGTTTCCAAAAAACTGGATTCGAGATCCTGCTCTGGACGGTCGTTCCTCTTTTTGGCAACAATATTTCCTGCTGAATTTTCTGCAATAAGCATTAGAACTTGGGTGTCAATGCCTCAGGTAGCGGTGGTTCAGGCTACACGAGCAGCGACCCCAGGCCAAAGATCGAAAAGTACCTTCGTTGTCGATATCTTCAGGTTGCTTGCAGCCGCCGACAAAGCATTATATATATCTGAATTGATAAGATATCCTGAGTTATGGGCCTCAATCGAGGCAAAGTTCAAGGATCGGATTAGTTGATAGATCCTTAAAAGTACGCTCCTCGAAGGCTGAAGTGCTCAGGGTTTGAAGGAATAGTTGCCAATGGCCAGGAGACGGAAACGAGTTTTGCGTATTGCGAAACGGCTATCACAGGATTCAAGAAGAATTTGATGTTAGATCGGATAAAGATTGCACCTTTTAGTTCCTGTTCCGGGGATTGAAATGGACATAATTTCTCATGCCGTGCTGCCCTATCTGCTGGGAAGGTTCCTCAGGATGGACAGAACGCTGCTGGCAGCCTTTGTGATCGGAGGCGTGGCACCGGATCTGGATGTCATCATTATCTGGCTCGCTCAGATCTTTCCATCGCCGGATCTCTTGCTGGTGCACCGGGGAATCACTCACTCACTGATATTCGGCTCCTTAATGGCCTTGTTGGCTGTGCTCCTGATCTCCCGGCCGCCGGGAAGAGACATTTTCAGGCGATGGACAGCAGTTGAGCTCAGCCTCTCCTGGCCTGTGCTGCTGATGGCCCTGGCTGGAGTCATTTTGCATCTATTTCTGGATTATCTCACCACCAAAGGAGTTCCCCTATTCTATCCCCTCAGTACCGCGAGATTCTCAGCGGAGCTTCTCTTTCATTATGAGGTCACTATCCTGCTATTCAGCGCAGGCGCAGGGCTGTGGCTTTTGCGAAACATTCATGCCCGAAAGCCTATTTCCCAAAATGCCAATAACAGACTATTGGCGCTGTTTCTATTGGTGCTATTGATATCCAGCGGCCTGAGGGTGGAAGGAAAAGAGAGTGCTATTTCCCTTGAAAACCACGGCCGTTTAGCAGAGGGCCCGGACGGAGACTTCGAGGTCTTTCCCGATTGGGGCCTTTTTCAGTGGAACATACTGGAAAAGAACGAAAGCGGGTTTCAGGTCTACAGCTACGACTTTCTTAACAGTAGGACGGTATATCTCGATTCGTACCCGAAGTTACATGTTGAGCTGGAAAATGTAGAGCTGGAAACAGGCGATCCTGACCTGATGCCGGATCTGAATTCGGACGGTTATCCGAGATCCGATAAGGACCCAGGAGACTCCACTGGCCCGGATGAGCTGCCTGATCTGGAAGAGGCCTTGAGCCTTGCTAATTCTCAGCCCAAGGTGGTGCTCTTTCGCTGGAGGGCCTGCGATGTAGCCGTAAATGCCTCCCGGAACAATGGATCGTGGATCATCGAGTATTACGATCCGGTGGGAAGGGCAGGCATGGTGAAAGCCCCTGTTTGGATGAGGGAGAGGTTCAAACAGAGCTCTTGCCTCAAAGTTAGGGTAGATTGCGATCAGGCCTATATCATTGGCAAAGATTTTGCAGATCTGTACGGTTCGAATGACCTGCATAGAATGCTTGCGAAGCGATGGAAATGAGGCACCGAATCGATTTTTGCGCTCATCTCAGCCCAAACCTCAGGCACGCCTCTGCCTCTCTCAACAGATAGGCACGCTGATCGCTGCTCCCGCCCCACCGTGCCATGCGGACCAGCCCCAGGCTCATGAAAAACGGCAGGGCCCCGGTTATCCGGAAGAAGTCCTCTTCTCCCCGGCTGTACTGCCAGAGGAAATGTCCGATGTAGGGCTCGGCTCTGGCCGGATCCCGCCGGTTGTATCCGAAGAACTTCTTGAGCTCTGCGGCCACAATACCCAGGTCGTGCACCGGATGGGCATGCTCCCAGGAGGACTCAAAGTCCAGGGCGAACACCTGATCCCGGAAGAAGAGGTAGTTGGCCGGATTGGCATCGTTGTGGATCATGCAGCCATACGGCCAGCGGCAGAGGTCCTGATGCCACCACCGGCCTAAAAGCCTGAAGAACTCGGATCTCCACTCCCGGCTCATGCCGGCCTGACCCAGAACCTTATGGTAGTTGGCAAACTCCCTCTTCATTCGGTATTCGGATCTGGTGCCGTCATGCAGCCTTCGCAGAGCCCCGGCCAAGCTGGTCAATCGATCATACAGCCGGTCCTCGCTTCTGATATACCTGGATAAAGGCTTTCCCTGCACGCACTCGGTCACCAGAACGCAGTTGAAACGCTTTCTCTTGGCCAGAGGGCGGGGGATATCTATCAGCTTCTCGACCTGCTTCAGCTTGCGGAATTCGTTATCCATTGCCCTGGCAGCGTTGTAGTTCCGGTTCCCCCCTCTGGGCTCGGCATAGAACTTGGCAAAGACGGCGTAATCCTGTCCGCAAAAATCGTACCTGCAGACTGTATGCGAGGCCAGCACCCTGTAGACCTTAACCCTGCACTTCCTGTCGCCCAGACGGTCTCCCGCCAGGTCTGCCAGCCAATCCCGGAAGACATCTCCGGGCTTCAACTCGTTCACCAGTTCCGCTCTGGCCATATTATGCCCTCAAGGCTTGAAATCCCGGTCCTTCAATTGAGCCGTCCAACCGAGTTCAGACAGGCTGCGGATTCCCTGAAGATGTACGATTTGTGCTCGCGTCCCAGCCGAAGCCGAGCCATCCTGAGCAGCCCCAGGCTCATGAAAAATGGCAGCGCTCTGGTTATGCGACGAAAGTCGTCTTCAGTTCGGCTGTACTGCCACAGAAAGTGACCGATGTAAGGCTCGGCCCTGGAGGGATCACCCTTCTTCCACCCGAAATAATTCTTGAGTTCAGCCGTGACGATCCCCAGGTCGTGCACCGGGTGAGCATGGTCCCAGGCAGATTCGAAGTCCAGGGCATATAGCTTATCGCTGTTAAAAAGATAGTTTACCGGGTTGGCATCGTTGTGGATCATGCAGCCGCGATCCACGTCCAGCAGGCTGCTGTGCCACCAGTCCCCCAGGAGGTAGTTGTACATCTCGCGCCTCGATCTGTCCAGGTTAAGCTGATCCAGCAATCTGTGGAAGTGGATGAACTCATACTCCTTCCTGTAATCAGTCCTGGTCTGATCGTGAAGCCGCCTAAGGGTGTGCGCCACTGCAGTCAGCCTGTCGAACAGCCGTTTCTCTTTCTTGATGTATTTGTACAGCGGCTCACCGCGCACATATTCAGTCAGTAGAACACAGTTAAATCTCCGCCTCATGCCCAGGAGGGGAGGAATGTCGATGATCTTCTCCGCCCTCTGAAGCATCATGTACTCTCTCTCCAGGCTCTGGACCGGATTGTAGTCCCTGAGCTGTCCCGTCGGCTCAGCATAGAACTTGGCCACAGCGCTGTAGCTGCATCTCTCGAATTCGTACCGGAATACGTTGTGGGAAGAGGGAGTAATCTTGTAGACCCTGACTTTGCCCCTTAAGTCATGGGCTCTGTCGCCTATTACCTCCACCAGCCAGTCCCGAAATATATCGCCGGGACCCAAAGTATCAACGTAAGTCTCTAAGCTCATGATCAACCTATCTCAAATAATCGAATCAAAGAAGTACAAGCGGTCCGTATTATTATCAGTAAATAGTTTATAGGATGTATATATAATTTCCTGAGCTTAATAAGCAGCAGCTATGACTGTCCGGATTTGAGGCCGGAACTGAAACTTGGGGCTCAATTGTTATGAAGTGGCCCGAGGTTGGCAATTGAGTCAAAGATTATTGGAGGCCTCCTGCATCGTTGGAGGCCTCCTAGATCGGGAAGGGGAGCAATCGAAGGCCTGTGTCCCCGCTGAGGCCCAAGAGTCTCGATATCCCGGCCGGGCCCCAAGCCGAAAATCGGGAAGATCGCTGATCTATTGAATGCCTGAATAAATGATACATCCAGCCAACTATCATCCCGTTTAGACCTGCACCTTGCATTCTACCTACCGAAGAAATTATTTACAATAGATTACCTCTATGACATATAATATAAAGCGAGGGCCATATCCATGACGTCGTTTCTATTTGAGATCTTAAAATTTGCTTTCAGCATCCTGTTATGTCAGTCCGCAGGCGCTATTGGAGCAATATTTACCAGGAAGTCCGTAACAACCTGGTACAGATACTTAGAAAAGCCGGCCTTTGCTCCCGGAGGCCGTTTCATCGCCACAATCTGGATTATTCTGTATACTCTTATGGGGATATCCCTCTACCTCATCAGCCGAAAGGGATGGAGCCAGCCGGGGGTAAAAGTAGCCGTAGGAACCTTTATGGCTCAGCTCTCAATCAATGTCCTGTGGTCCTGGGCCTTCTTTTACCTCCGGTCTCCAATTGCAGGTCTTGCCGTAATCGGTGCCCTATGGATTTCCATATTGTCTACCATCATGAAATTTAAGAGACTATCAGGAGCTGCCGCTCTTCTTCTGGTACCTTACCTGATCTGGGTGAGCATAGCCGGATATCTCAACTACTCTATCTGGAAATTGAATCGCGGCAGGACTGGAAACGTTACAGGAGAAACTATTGAAGCATAGCATAGCACAGAAATGGAAATATCGCAAAGGAGAAGGGGTGTGTAAGCCCGTCCATCAGCTTCAGCTCAATCAGCACTTTCCCAGAGAGGGCTGGAAATTTTGATAGGGCTGCGGGAGACAGCGAAATCCCAGCAGGATGCAAATTAGGGGACAAAGAATTCCGGCTTTCGGGCTCTTTTGTCTCATAACCAATTCATTCGTCTCCTCTCGCTAGCATATCAACCGATCCGCAGACCCCACAGATGAAACTTATTTATGTTTGAAATACAATTGAGTAGTGACTATAAATTGCAGGAATGAGACGTTTAAACGGTTTCCCTGAGGAATCATGAGCAGCGAATCCATCCGTAAGTCCACTCGCAAGCGCCCTTTCGGAGTTTCGGTAATCATCCTGGTTCTAATTCTATACATACTGGCCCTGATCCTGGTCTTCGGCGTTACACTGGGGATAGAAATCAAACTGGGAGACTCCGCTATTGATAGGCTTGATTTGGAGGATAACCGAATCCTGAACACCTTGTTGATTTATGGTTTGCTGCCTGCGTTCATAGTTCTGGAGATGGCAATTGCTTTCGGTCTCTGGAGGCTGCAACGATGGGCCTGGGTGCTGCTGATGGTCCAGGTCGGGCTCAGCATGATCGGAGATTTGTGGTCTTACCTGCAGGGCAACCCGTCTTACTTCACCATGCTCATGGATATAGTGCTGGTCTTCTATCTGAACCAGCGCGAGGTCCAGAGCATATTCGAATATGAGAAAGAAAGCAGGTGGGCACCACGAGCGATCTAGAGCTGCTGCAAAAGTTCGAGCCGGTGGTTCACTTCACCAGAGGGGAGCTCTTCTATCCTTCCGCTGTGGACGGGTATTTGCGGCGCTGCAGCCTGTGGATCAGGGATCCGCGAGGGCAGGAGAAGCAGCTGGCAGAAGAAGGCGAACTCTCTGCAGAAAGGCTAGCCGAGTTCCGGGAAGTTCCGCCTAAGCACGTGCTTTTTTTGCGCTTTGTGGACCGCCCCATGGATGTTCTGCAATACCAGAGCTGGAGGCTTCGTTCAGACCGGCCTTCCTTCCAAACCCTGGGAAGAATGGCCCGGGTGGGCCTGTTCTCGCGCATTCTGGACTCTTTTGTTGACGCATCGCTGATGGTCCGGGGGGTCGTTCCAGGAGGCACCACCGCAGCCGCAGAGGTAAGGTATAAGGAGATCGAGGCTGAAGATCCGGGCTACGTCTACTATTCGCGGGTGTTGCGGGAAGGCGGCTATCTGATTCTGCATTACATATTTTTCTATGTCATGAACGACTATCGCTCCACCTTCGACGGCATAAACGACCACGAATCGGACTGGGAACAGATCTTCGTCTATCTGACCGACGAGGAAAAACCTCAACCTGCATGGGTAGCCTATGCTTCTCACGACTTTTCCGGAGACGACCTGCGCCGCCGCTGGGATGATCCCGATCTGCATAAGGTCGACGGCACCCACCCGGTGATCTTTGCCGGCGGAGGGTCTCACTCCAGCTATTTCCTGCCCGGAGACTACTTAATCAGCATAGAGCCTAAATTTTTAAAGATAATCAACACTGCAGTCGGCGCACTGAAGTTGTTCTGGACCGAAACTTTGGGTCAGGGGCTCTATTCATCCGAAGTGGCCGAAGCTCGTTTTGTCATGCCCTATATCGACTACGCCCGCGGAGACGGCCTTTCCATAGGTCCGGGGCAGAGAGAGAGCTGGAAGCCCATAGTACTCTCCGAGGATATGGGATGGGCAGAGAATTACCGCGGGCTGTGGGGGCTTGACACCAGGGATCGCTTCGGAGGCGAACGCGGGCCCGCCGGCCCAAAGTTCAATCGCGACGGAACCATAAGGATATCCTGGTACGATCCTCTGGGCTGGGCCGGCCTGGACAAGGTCCCTCCCCCGACCCAATCGATCCAGCAGCTGAATGACGACATAGAATCACTGGAAAAGGAGATAGCGGAGCTGGACATAGGGATCTCCAAGAAGAGAAACGATCTGAGGCATCTGGAGATGGAGGTTCAGTCTCTGAGGAGGACGTATTACCTCGATAAGCTTCATAAATCCTACCAGAAACTGCTGGAGGAATCCGAAAAAGATCTCAGGTCGATGACCGCCAAGCACACCGAATTAGCTGAGCTGCTGGCAGCGACCAGATCCTACCAGAAGTCCCTGAAAAGCGGAGATCTGGGAAACCCTCATTCTCACATTCAAACCCTGCGCTATCCTGAGCCGCCGCTGAGCCCTCTGGGAAAATTCAGCGCCTACTGGGCTGCAATCAGCGGAGCGCTGCTGCTCTTCGCCTTTGCCATTCTCTTCCTATTCCGTCCATCCACCCTGATATTCTGGATATTCACGGTGGTAGCGATCTTTCTGGCAATAGAATCAGCTATTTGGAAACGTCTCACCAAATTCCTGCTCAGCATCACTGTGACTTTGGCCATCGTCACCGGGCTGATCCTGATTAAAGATTTCCTGTGGCAGATGATCTTGCTGGGTTTGATAGTTATAGTGATGCTGTCTCTCGTTAGAAATTTAAGAGAACTGGCTGGAAGATAAACGATGCTATCGATTATGATGCTATCGATTGAGCGATCAGTCAACCGGGAGAATTTAAAATGGCATTTGCCACCATAGCCGTAGCCTTTCTGGCGCTGATAATCGGGGCAGCCTTCTGCTTTGGAGGCTATAAATGGTTCATGATACTGCTGCCTGTATGGGGATTTCTGACCGGCTTTTCCGCAGGAGCCTACTCCGTCTCAGGGGTCTATGGCCAGAGCCTGCTGTCGATTGCGACAATTGTGGCCGCCGGTGTTATCCTCGGCCTGATATTTGCGGTACTTGTCTATCTGCTGTTTCCGGTGGCGGTAATCCTTCTGGGCGCATCCATTGGATACTCGGCCGGATGGACGACCATGACCTATCTAGGATTTTCCCCTGGATGGATTCCTGCGGCCATCGGTATTGCCAGCGCTGTTGCCCTGGCCGTACTGGCTGTGCGCCACCACCTGCCCAAATACGTCATAATAGTAGCTACAGCCATACTGGGATCCATCGCCATGATCATGGGCATACTGCTTCTGATTGGCGAGGTCTCACTGCAAGGGCTGGAGCAGGAATGGCCAGCTCATCTGGTTCAGGCACCGGCTACCTGGCTCCTGGCCTGGACTGCCCTGGCCGCCGTCGGACTCCTGGTTCAGCTTCGACGTGCCTGGACTTACGAACTGGACCTATCGCCCCAATAGCCAGGCCGTATTAACCCCTGCCTGAGCACCGGACTGCCGGGATTGCGCCAGATCACAAGGCCCAAGAGGCCTTAAATAACTTCATTTGATCCCCTTTAAGGCTCTCGCCTCCTCATAAAAGATGGCGGCAGTGGTGGTATCCCCCAGACCCACCGTGATCTTCGGCTTTGCTGCCCTGAGCGCCGGTACCAGGCAGATCAGAGTCCCATTGCTTAGCTTGTAGGCTCCTTTATCCAGGGAAGAGGCTCCTGCTTCACAAAACTCCCTCCAGGCCTCCAGGCCACCCGGATTGACATCCAGAGTGATCTGGCTGCCGACCTTTCCAGTGGCGGCCAGGGCTCCGGCAGCCTGCGTTCCTCTGAAGAGAGCCCTTATCTCCTCTTCAGGAGAAAAAAGGCCCTCGCTGGCGCTGATGATGAAATCTCTGGTGTGAACCGCCAGGCGTGAAACGGCACACCCTCCCATGATATTCATCACCGCATCGTGAATGCCCTTCCATCCGCCCGGGTGATCCGGCCTCTTCAGCATGGCCAGTTCGTCTTCATTCATCCCTATGCTGTCCACAGGAAGGACCGAAAGCAGATATTTCATCATCTCCGGCCGTTGAAAGCTTCCCATCTCTGCATGAACGTACAGGCCGGGATGCTCAGCTTTCCAGGATTCAATCTGCTCGATTCGGCCCTGGAAAATCTCTTTGTGCCGAGAAAATTTTGCCAGATGAAAACCCGAGACCAGCGCTCCATCGAAGCTTTTAATCTCTCTTTGGCAATAACTGTCGAAATCCTGAGTCGATGCCATTTTGGAGTTCTGAGGATCAAATGAGGCTATGAACCGGTTATCGTTAGGAGCCACGATCTCCTCCGACCCGGTCCCCACTGCCTCTCCCCTGGAAAACTGCAGCACGAAGTGTATCATATCCTCGCCGATGTGCTCGCCGGCGGCCGCGCAATCGGGCAGAGCCAGAACGCCTTTTACCGGAATTCCCACCCGCTGGTCGAGCATTCCCGCCAGCCGTTTGCTCAGGCAGGGTGCATTCAAAACCGGCGAGGCTCCCAGGGCCGCCAGCACGTTGGCCATAATCCCTGCGTTACCTCCCAGGCGATACTGCCAGCTGAAGGAGGCATCTATCCTGCTGGCAACCTCCGGGCTCTCAATCAACAGCTCACCTCCAGAGCCCTCTTTCATACAATGGAGAAGAGAGGAACAGAAGTCATCAAGGCTGCAGATGCCGTCCTTGAACTCAGGTCGTGATCCAGAGCACAGACCCTCCAACTCACTGCCTGATAGGTTGTGCAAGGCATCCACGTTGACAGGGTAGGCGCATATAACTTTCATAATGATTCCATAGAGATGTTTTTAATCTGAATCCAATTATTGGGTCAAAAGGGAAGATAAGATTGTCGGCACTTTCCCGAACCTGAATAGTTCGCCATATTGTTTACCACATTGATGGCTGCGGCATGCCGGCAGTTGCCCACTTAACCGGCCAGGTATTATGATTGTATTATGATCGTAATGCAACAGACCCTATTCATCTTTAGATATTGACATTTAAATATTAATTTAAAATAGATATTTTAGATAGCGAAAGACATAGTATTTTATACGGATAAGTCCCTTAATTAGTTGGGAATCCGAGTGCCGGTCAGAACCTCCAATTTTACAGATAGTCTCTAAGTTGGACAGATTTGAAATTTCATCAATTCACGGGCCAGGACAAGGAGATTGAGATTAACATGAATCACTGCAGCTTCGACGGCAATACAGCCAACTTGCAGCGGACCTTTTGCGCTCTGCTCCTGATATATTTTCTCTATTTCTTTTATGATATCTTTTTTTTGGATTCCCGTTCCCTTTGGACCATGTTTGCCATATTGCTGACCGCACTGCCCTTCTTATTCGAGAGCGCCTCCGGCATGTATGTCCCTTGGAAGATTAAAAATATTATCGTTTTGTCTCTGCTATTTCACACCGTCGGTGAGGTTCATAGATGGTACTACAACTTTCCTAACTACGACAAGATCTCCCACTTCATATCCTCGGTAGCCATTGGATATTTAGTTTTCTTATTCATAATATTAATTGGACTTTATTACGGTCTGCAGTGGTCGACAGGCAAAACTATATTTTTTATTATACTCTTGACTATGGCCTTTGCCTTCTTTTGGGAATGGTGGGAGCTCTTCTCTGATGCCTATTTCGGATCGAAATTTTTTTGGGATGGACTGGACGGATTTGGGGATACGATAGTCAACTTCTGTGGTGCGGTCCTCGTGGCCTGGGATGTAAACAGGTATCTAAAGGCCAGGACCTGGAAGGAAATCGCGGGAGACTTCATCAGACCGGAAAAAAGAGGTCATTACAGAATGAGGTGGGAGGTTCTTCCTCCATCTGAAACCCTTGGGCTGGGCCGATCTGATGGAAAATCATTGTGCAACGACGGCAAGAAAAGAGCCGCGTTTAGAGCCTCAGGCGAGGAATGCAGCTCGTGTGCAAAAATTGAATGAAGGGTGACCTCATGGATGCGAACTTTTGGCTGGACTTTGCCCTCGGATCGTGTATCATTCTTCTCCCCCTGGCAGCTCTGATCATCACCATAGGCTTCGATCTGGACCGCAAGGAGAAACAGCTGATGCCTAATGCTTCCGGTAGCTGCGGGGACAAAGAGATGGGCAGGAACCACGATTACGTTCCATTTCAAAGAAAAGTCAGGATCTTTAGAAAATTCTCGCTGGTTGCTTACATATTAATCGGCCTCACATTGGGAATTTTGCCCTTGCTGGATGAGCTGGGATTTCAGTGGGGATGGAAATGAGAAAAGAAGGCCGCAGAGGCTGCCTCCTCATGGGGATAGATCTGAAATAATAGCAGGTATCAGATGATCTCAGGATGACCTCATACCTGGAGCACCCTTTGCTAAAGGCTCAAGCTGTGGAAAAGCGTCTATTTCAGATCGATCTGGCCGCCAAGGCCCTGCAAGCCTCAACCCTTGTGGTCGTGCCCACAGGCCTTGGAAAGACGGTTATCGCTCTCATGGTGCTTCTCCCCAGGTTGGACCGGGGCAGGGTTCTCTTCCTGGCCCCAACCAGGCCCCTGGTCGAGCAGCATGCGACCTTTCTGGAGAGGGTCCTCGCCGACCCGGAGGTTGTGGCCTTCGTCACCGGAGATACCCCGCCAGAGAAGAGGGCCGAAGTCTGGAGGCGCAGCCGAATCGTAGTGGCCACCCCACAGGTAATCGAGAACGATCTTTTATCCCGCAGGATCGACCTGAAGGAGGTATCGCTGATAATCTTCGACGAGGCCCACCGGGGCGTTGGAAACTACGCCTATGTGTACATTGCCGGGCGGTACTCTCGCGAGGCCGAAAGACCTTTGGTTCTGGGGATCACCGCCAGCCCCGGAAGCCAGAGCGAGAAGATCGAAGAGATCTGCTCAAATCTGGGATTTGGGAAGATCGAGACCAAAACAGAAGCCGATCCGGATGTCCGGCCCTTCGTCCACCATCGAGATATCGAATGGGTGAAGGTCAAAGTCCCGGATGAGCTGGCCAGGGTCAGGGCTGCAATTGAGGAAGTGCTCCGGGACAGGATGGACGATCTGAACCACCTCGGGGTCTTTCCCTCGAAAATCAGCGTCAGGGCCTCCAAAAAGGAGCTGCTGGAACTGCAGTCCTTCGTCAGGGGGATGGCCGCCAGACAGCCCAATCCCGCCTGCTTCAAGGCGGTCTCGGTGATGGCCGAAGTGCTCAAGCTCTATCACGCCGTGGAGCTGGCTGAGACGCAGGGAAAAGACGCCCTGGCCAGGTATTTCCAGCGGCTGCAGGGTGAAGCGCTCTCCCGCAGCGGTTCCAAGGCTTCCCGCCGGATTATGGAAGATCCCAAGTTCAGACAGGCTATGGACTCCCTGCTGCAATCGGATGTTGAACATCCCAAGCTGGCTGCAGCACGCGAAATCCTAAAAGACCAGCTTTCGGCCAAGCCGGACTCCAGGATAATGGTCTTCACCAACTACCGCGACACCGCCTCGGCGGTGCTGCAGTACCTGAAGGACGATCCCGCTATCAGGGCGGTTCGCTTCGTGGGCCAGTCCAGCCGGCAGGACGACGAGGGACTCTCCCAGAAGAAGCAGGGGCAGATCCTGAACAAGTTCCGGGCCGGAGAATACAACGTGCTGATCGCCACATCGGTGGGAGAGGAGGGAATCGATATTCCGGCCACAGATATGGTCCTCTTTTACGAGCCCGTTCCCTCCGAGATCAGAAGCATCCAGAGAAAGGGGCGAACCGGCAGGGCCAGGGCCGGAAGAGTGGTGGTGTTAATCGCCCGCGGAACCAGGGATGAGGCCTATTACTGGATCTCCGATCGACGGGAAAAGACCATGCAAAAGCAGATTCGCGGCCTCAGCGGTGCGATGGATTCTCAGGTCGGAGACGTCCCGCCACTACAGACCAGGATCGACGACCTCTCCTCAGAGGGAGAAATTGAAGACGACCAGGTCAGCCCGGCAGGCCGGATCATCGTCGATCCAAGAGAGAGGGAGATGGGAAAGCTCCTGGAGTCACAGGGCCTGGAGATCACGCTGAAGAATCTGGAGGTGGGAGACTATGTTATCAGCGACAGGCTGGCGGTGGAGCGCAAGACGGCAGAGGACTTTTCATCTTCGATCATCGATCCCGAGCGAAACCTCTTCCGGCAGGTCCGGGATCTGGCCAGCACTTATGAAAAGCCGGTTCTGATACTGGAAGGACGAGACCTGTACAAAAGACAGATCAGCCAGGCTTCGATTAGGGGGGCACTGGCGTCAATTGCCGTTGATTACGGAATTCCCATCATCCCCACAGTAGACCGAAATGAGACCGCACAGGTGCTGGCTGTTCTGGCCGCCAGAGAGCAGAAGGAGGGGCGCGAGCCCAAAATGCACGGCCACAAGACCGCGAGAACCCTCAAGGAGCAGCAAGAGTACCTGGTATCGGCCGTTCCCAGCGTGGGGCCGGCAGTGGCACGAAATTTGTTGAGGCACTTCGGGTCGGTGGAGAAGGTGTTCTCTGCCAGCAAAGAGGAGCTGGAAGAGGTGGAGCTGGTCGGAAAGAAGACCGCCGAGAGGATCCGTGAACTGCTGGGAACTGAGTACAAGGGATGACTTGAAGGACGGCTAAAGACAGGCAATAGCCTAATGTCTTCCCAATGAGAACCAAATCCAGCTGGTCTCAATTACGTCATTGACCGAAACCTATTTGACCATAGCCCTTCTCTTTATGGAATGCTGCATTGCGTCGCTTCAAGCAACTTGATGGGATGATTTTGTAGCAGGGTCGGCTCAACAGGGTCGACGCCAAAGGTAAGTGGATTTAAATGGATAGATATGGAAGCCGGGGCGGCTACAACAGAGGCCCCAGAGAGATGCACAACGCGACCTGTGCAGAATGCGGAAAAGAATGTCAGGTTCCCTTCAAGCCCGATGGGTCCAGGCCGGTTTATTGCAGCGACTGCTATCAGAAGCACAGGCCAGCCAGACCACCCAGAAGATTTTAAGACCATCTGATTACCTGAGTCAGTCTGAGAAAAAAAACTCCTGCAGAGGAGAAGCAGGGCGAGTTTCTGAGCCCTGCAAAATATTTAAGAACTTTTCTGATTTCCCGTGGCATTATTAGATCATTAGGCGCATAGAGCCCCGTATCTTATGCAGTTCATTGTGCTGCGAATTGCCGGGCCGTCCGGGCCCCGGGCTGCTCATCCGGAAAGTTCATGTCTGCCCGACCGGAACCACAGGGCTGCGCCTAGATGGCTGCTATTGCCATCGTTCACCTTGGTTTAAGCTTCCTGAAAACTCATCCGGTGGCGGATGCAGGCCGTCTATGACACTGCTGAATGCAGAAGCGCCGAAGCGGGGATCTTCTCTGATTCAGGCAGCAGCTCGGCGCGGCTTCTGTACAGGCATACTCGCAGGATAGCCGCCGACAGGACTATGATATGACTGCCAAGCGGATCAAAAATGCCGCCTACAAGACCAAAAGGATTCAGACGCGTCACCTCTGCACTACGCCCATAATGCTATCCCTTTCTCGTATTCAAGATGGCGACATTATTAAAAAAGTTTGCCGATAAATTAGAGTTATCTCTTTGGACAGCGGACCGTTAATGCGAAATGCAGGATTGTAGTACTAAAAAATTCCAAAAAGCCTTCAGGCGGTGCGAAGCTTGAAGGCAAAGTACATAGTGGCAATTCCTCCGACGATGCCGAGGCCCGCCAGGAAGTAGATGAGCATCACCACTCCAATGTACGGCGATCCCAGCAGCAGCAGACCGAAGATGATGCTGAGAATTCCCATGATGGCCGCAGCCCAGCCGGTCTTCAGAGCCCAGAACAGGCTGATAAAGCCGTAACAGATCGCCAGCACACCGATTAATATTATGAATGTGGCAGGGACTATCGCTGCGCTCATGTACGGATAGGCCAGTATGATTATGCCTACCACGACTCCCAGTATGCCGCTGATAAGCTTCCAGATCATGTCTGTGCGATCGGAGATCAGATGAACCAGGGTCAGTATTCCGACAATCAGCCAGTAGATTCCCAGGATCTGCACTAGCAGAATGGTTGTTGCAACCGGACTGATTATCAAATAGATGCCGATAATAAGTGCAGCCAATCCCTCCAACAGAACCAGCCACCAGGGAGGTAGCTGAGCATCCATCTTTGGTTGGGCTTTAGAATATGATTCTGCCATAAATTTCCCCTCCGGATTTAGTTTCTAATCAGACATATGTAAGCAATCTATCTGATTAAAATACATAGTGCAGTTCAATGTATAAAGCATTTTGCTCTAACTGAACAATGCGATGTGAATAGCAGCGCCCCGATCGGGAATTGTTAAATCTTAAATTGAATGCATCGGAGATAAATCGCACTTTTCTTGCGTTTCAAACGCTCCATGCTACCGAAAAAAATGAACAGAGAACGGGACTCATGCTTTTCGTTCTCTGCCCATCGCACTGCAGCTGTTCCTGGGAAGCGGCTGCCGGGCCGGGAATGCCGGGAATTGCCTGGACTTCATTCGAACATCAATCTGCTTGATCACCCGATCTCCATATTCTCCCTGTAAACCACAGCTCTGGTTCGGTTGGATTGAAAGAGCGTGAGGTCCCGGTCAGAGATTTCAAAGCTTGCTGCCGACTCCAGCGCGGCCAGGTATTCGCTCTCCTGCTGCATGATCCCCTCCGGCTGGGAGCAGAGCATTCCAGTGGTAGCAGCCGGGAAAATAGCAATGGCACTGCCGGAAATCGCATAGCTCGTCATGTAATTGTTGCATCCCGCAGAGCCGGTCAGACTTTGATCCTCGCCGAAAGCGGCGGTGATATTGGTGCCGGCCAGAGGCGATACCAGAGCCTGGCGGCCGTTGTTGTAGGATAGCACCTGCCAGTTAGTGCCGGTCAAAGATGGCGGTTGGATTACCGAGTAGGTCAGGAGCAGGGTCCGGTTGGAGTCGTAGATTTTAAGCAGATTTCCCGAAACGTTATAATGAGCCGCCTTTTCCAGGTTGGCCAGATACACGGCCTCCTGCCCAGAGACATCTTCTCCACAGAACATCAGGGTGCTCGCAACGCTACTGATTGCGATATTTTCACCGTCAGTCGAATAATGGCCGCTGTATCTGTTGCACCCGCCGCTTCCTGAGATCCGTCCCCCCTCAAAGAGGGCAGTGATCTCGGTTCCCGGAAGAAGACACGAATTCCCTTCCTCCGGATTCAAATACGAATCCAGTTGCCAGTTCACTCCTTCCAGTTCCGAGGCAGTGGCATTGCCAGTCTTGCTGATTACATCGATCAGCGTCCACTTCAAGGATGAGGCATCTGCCGGCGGGTTCTCAACCGGCTCTTCTCTAACCCTGATTTCATAGGAATAGCCCGGCTGGTAGCAGAACCCCTCGATTGTGCTATAGAAGAGCGAGTAATTCTGGTCAGGGCTCTCCCTTATCTGCAGACACATCTGCGGAGAGACGCCTACGCAGGAAACCTTCTCCGGTCCTACGTACCAGATCTTCTCAACCGATTTCGAGGCTGTCTCTTCGACTGCATCTCCCGCAGCCAGGAACGAAACGAGAATTAGCAATACAATGCTCAGGCAATATAATCTCCTCAAACGCTTTCCCCCCTTTTCCAATTGCGGCCCAGGACTTGGGACCTGAAACTTCTGGCCGCCTTTTCCCAGTTCAATCTGCTATTAAGCTTCTGCAGGCAATCGTTGCCACCTCGGGCAAATCTTCAAATCCAATAAGCATGAACCAGGAGATCGATAGCTAGGCAAGGCCAATTTTCGTCCAACTTTAACAGTCGTTTTATCTATATGAGATTTCCAGTAGCATCAATTCTGAATGGAGTTCTTATGAAAGAATATGAGAGGAATGTGAGGAAGACACATCCACAGCCTGACGATAAGGATTTGACCCAGCGCAGCCTATTTATTCCCTGGAAAGGATTCATCGATCACACATGGAACGTCTATTACTGCTTCTATTCGCCCTGCTGGCCATATCTATTTTAGCCGATAGCACCAAGATTGCCCAGCTGGGCGGAAACGATGGGCTTGAATTGCTGGAATCTATGGCCAACATCTCCTCAAACCTGACCGAGGCCAACAATACCACCATAAACCTCTCCACCAGCTCAAATCTGACTCTGCTCGGCGGCGAGAATGCGAGCGTTTGGTGGGAGAATATGAGCCGTTCAGATGAAAACGCCTCAACCAACCTGTCGAGCTGGGGATCGGTGCCGCGCCAGCCGCCGGGGCCGCCATCCGCATCAGAAGTCCGGGACGCAAGGATGGCCAAGATCATCAGAGACAATCATCTGGCATAGAGGTCAGCTGTGGCCGGGCGGTCGAAGTCGAAAATATTTTTAGAATGTCTTTCAGGGAAAAAATTGGCTTGATGTCGCATCCCGAATTTGCTCAAGCCACTTTGCTGACCGTTACCGTTCCGGTTTTTGCAGGCGTATAGGCTCCATAGGCGGTGTAGGTTCCCGGCAGATATAGCCTGGAGATGTCCATGTTTATGGCATAAAGCTCGCTGCCTGATGCCGGAACCACATCCAGCTGAAGACGGTAGCCGGACAGGGTGCCGCTGGCAAGAGCCCCGGTGACGGACTGGCCAGAGGTAATTCTTCCGCCTCCAAAGACCCTGGATCCGGACTGAAACAGGCTCAGGTCGATGACCCGGCCGTCAGAAAGTTCCAGTCTCCAGCTGCCGGCAGCGCCGCTTTGCACAACCGTTGCAGCCTGGCTGCCGATAGTCGGCGTCTTGGCCAATGATCCCAGGGGGACCGTGTTCTGGCGGTCCATGGACGCCTGCATCTGCCTGACTGCAGGATCGGACGATGTGTAACTGCCGCCAGTCGAATAGAATATCGGATCTGTGAAATACTGCCTTACATCACCATAATTGCCGCTGCCAACGTAACCGCCCTCAAGCCAATCGCTTGCTGAAGAGAGCGTGATCAACATGCTCAGCATTATCAAAACTGTCCAGGATTTGATCACGAATGAACCCCGTAGAGTCACCATTCTAGATCTAATATAAATCTATCCCTGACCGGATAATTGCCCTGCAAGCTGAAAACCCCAATCCACGAATAATCTTTCCCGGAATGAAACGGGAAATAAAATGGGAAGCGATATGGAATGGAAGTGAAATGGGGGTTGATAAACTAAAGGAGGAAAAATGAGAACCGGAGAGTGAAGGGAGTCCGACTTGAATTGACTAATTGCGATGATGGAGACTGCCAGGATACAATCACCGGCCACCGGCGAAATGGGAGCCGAAGACCTGGTCTGAGCTGACCGAAAGGCGATCGAAATAGCCCGGGTATTCACTGCCCAACCCACAGCAATCAAGCCAGCCATAGAGCCTTTGGCTGCTGAAATGGGGCATATTTATGCTCATATTCATCTCGATGTGATAAGTGCCGAAATAATCCTGTTCCATCTCCAGGCTCGGACTCTTCCAGGCCGGGGCCATGATCGAGGAACTTGTTCTCATATCTGACTGCCCGCCGGCCTGGCCCTGGAGAACCCCGATATGAACATGGCCCTCAGTTACATCTTCATTGATCCTCATGCTGGCCGTATTCGATTGCTGGATGAAATGGCCGCCCGCTCGAAAGCTGCTCTCCATGGCCTTCAGCTCGACTTCGCCGTTGATCCCGTGGGCGTAGTTTATTTCCTGCTGCAGGGATGCAGCTGCCTGGGCGTTCTCAATCGAGGTCTCTGAACCGATCTGAGAGGAGTAGCTGATGGGATGAGAGGCATAATAGCCGTTTCCCGCGGCAAGGATCACCGGCTCCGTGGAGATGTTGCTGCTTGCTCCATAGTAGATGGTAGAATTGTTGAAGGACAGATTGTTGAAGGACAGGTTGATGCCGTCTTGAACTGTTCGCGACTCGCCCGCGGATGCGGCCTCGGAGGGCACGAAAATCGCCAGGCCTGCAACTGCACTTAACAGCAGAAAAATTACCGCCATCAATCCTCTCATGACCATCATCCACCAGGTGCGATCCCATTGTTCAATCGAGCAATCCGGTTACTGCCCGTCATCTCTGATACCGCTCTCTAGGGTCGGGCACCGTATTTCAATCTACTGGAAATCTTCGTATCTAAATCTGACTTTGGGACGGGTGCAGATATCTTCTCCCAGAAGTGCAATTTCCAACCGCCCGTTCAGCCTGCCAGCCAGCTGGCCTTGAGAGATCCAGACTCAGGATCGATGCCCGACGCGAATCTGGTATAGGTGCCCAGTAGCGGCAGAAGGCCCACGTTCAGGGATACCGCAAACATCTCCGATCCGTCTGTCGGCACCACATCGAGATGGAGTATGCCATCAGAGATCGAGCCCGCAGCGGTAGCATCCATCATGCCCCTTACCGGCTTTATGCTTCCTGATCCGAAGAGCACATTTCCGGACTGCCGGAGAGTGAGGTCCATGATCGTTCCTTCATCCAGTTCAAGATGCCATTTGCCGGCCAGGTTTGCGCTCGGAGCAACCGAGGAGGAGCCATATGAGAATTTGCTGGGGTCGGAAGCTCGAGGAATATCCATCGACACTATCATCTCCCTGATTGCCGGGTCGGTTGCCACGTGATGCGAGGTGCCCTGCGAGAAGCCCGAAGCCGCCAGCAACAAGAAGACCGCTATAAAAAGCATTATCCTGCGAAATTTCATGGTATCATCACCCGAAGGTCCAATCTACGCAACCTTCTAATTTTTGGTTTTCCTCAAATACTATTCTTCATATTACTAATATCAGTTGCTCGACATCATCTCTATCCTCGAAGCGGTCCCGGCATAAGGCCGGATCTTGCAGCTTCGCGGGGGGGCTCTAGTCCCGAAGGACGACCTTCAAATGGTCTATTTTGTCTACGATTCTCTATTTCCGTCTATTCGGGCCGGGCCCTCAAGCGCTCTGGAAGTCAAACAGCTTCTCCAGGATCGCCTGCTCCTGTATCAGGCTATCGTCTCCGACCGCCTCCCGCTCTTTCTGGAAGTAGCTTCCAAAGACGGCAAACAGCTTCTGGTAGGGCTTTGCCACCTGTAGTGGCAGAGATTGCCGCTCCCAGGTGCCCAGTTCGATTGGAATAGCTATTCCGCCATCAAAGGTCACCCTCGGCACCACGTTGCCGTTCAAGGCCGCAGCCTTCCTCTGATCAAGCGTCCAGTCCTTGAGGAGATCTGCGTAACGTGAGAGCAGAACGGCTTTGCGAATGCCGTCGTTCTGGTAATAATCGGGTGCGACGTCCTCCATCACCAGCTCGGCCCAATCGACGTCCGCCGTTCCATTGCGGTCCTGGTAGCTCACCTTCAGCCTGATTTTCTCCTGCTCTGAGATCTTTCGGAGCTTTATCAGAACCATTCCCCCCTTGACCTCTCCCTCTTCGGCCCGGGAGGGAAAGAGCGTGTTCACCTTCATGATCTCTCCCGTGGCCTCGTCGGCCTCAGGGGATTCGTAAACCTTCTCGATTCGGTAGCCTGGAGCCTCCAGGTCCAGCCGCAGATCAAAGACCAGAGGAGTGACCATGTAGTCGAACTCCTCGTCCATGCGCTTCTGAAACTCAGTTGCCGAATTGACCGAATAATAGCTGGCGCCTTTTATCCTGGTGATGTTTTCCACCAGCTCAGTGTTGAAATCCACGCCGATGCCGATGAAGGTGGTGTAAATTCCCTCTTCGGCGTTGTCCTTCAGCATCTGCAAAAGCTCGCTATCCCCTGTTTCCCCGATGTTGGGCATGGCGTCGGTTAGAAAGATTATGCGGTTTTCGTACTCTGAAGCGCTGGCCTGCCTGTATTTCTCCAGGAGCGTGGTGCCCTTTCTCATTCCGGCCTCCATGTTGGTGCCGTCGGTGGCCTCGATCCGCAGGATTCGTTCCTTCAGACGCTCCCGGTCTTTGTCGCCAATCGAGGTGAGCGGGTCCAGGGTGTAGGCGCCATCGGAGAAGACCACCATGCCGAAGCGGTCCTGGTCCGTCAGGTGATCTGTTAAGTCCACCACAGCCTGATCGGCGATCTGCATTTTGCTTCTTTCCTCTGACTCATCAGGCCTCTTCAGCGACACCATGTTTCCAAAACGGTCGTAGTAGTATTCGCTAAACGGACTGCTCATGGACCCCGAATAGTCCAGGACCACCACCAGGTTCAGCTTCTTCCGGGAAAAGTCGGCCAGACCTGAGTTCAGGCCCACCGACAGGTAATGCTCCGGCTCCCCTGAGAAAGGATCTCTGGACACAGCCATGCTGTAGGAGGGGCAGAAGAGCTTCCGGCATTCCTTCTGCTGGCCGGTCTGGAAGTAGTAGTCGTAGAATAGGCCCTCGTAGGTGATGTCTGTGGGGAGTGGCAGATAGCCCTGCTCGATGTTCTCGCGGAAGTTGTTGATGTCCTTGGCCCCTCCAGTGGATAGACCAATGCTGGGGGCGGCTGCTGCAGGTGCTACGCTGTACAAGACCGGAGAAGCTGCTCCCGATCTGCCCATACCCGGGCCGGAAAAGCCTTCTCTTAAATCATGCTCCTGCACCGCCAGGTCGACGGCGCTGCTCTCAACAGAATCCACCGTGAACCACAGGCGGTAGTCGCCGGTCTCTTCAGTCTGATACCAGGTCCTGTAGTTCTCCCCGGCCAGGACCTGGCCCTGCGCGACCAGGTCGACGGTCCCGGTGGGATAGCGGACATACAGCTTCAGCTCTCCGCTTTTTCCTGGATGAAGCAGCAGCCTGATCCACCGGCCCCTGGGAACCTCCAGGCTGGTGGAAAAATTGTCCTCTTCCAGGTCAGTTACCGCCAGGAGACTCTGGCCCGGTTGAGCCGTTTGCCCCTTGGAATCTGCAGCCTCCAGGGTCTGCCAGGCCAGGTTCGTCGGCTCCTCCGGGCTGTACCATCCGGAACCATCCTGCCAGGGACCGGCTGCCGCCTGGCCGGCAAATGCCAGGAACACCATGAACAATGCAGTTGGAAATGCTCTCATAGCCCTCATAGCCCTCTCCTTCCCGCAGTTAATATAGTCTTCATATAGTCTTCAATTATGATATTTAAGCTCGATTAGCCGCCTGAGGGATACACGCCACAAGGGCTGCTGTGGATACAAGGTTTCCATGAAATCGCAATTGTTACAGAGGCGAAAATGAGATCCTCCGGAAAACCAATCTTACGACTGCCGAACCGATACTACAATTATTAATATCTTGAACGCACAGATCTCTTGGATCATTTTTAGGCGGTGATGAACTTGACAAATCCCATACAATTTAAATATTTTCATATATTGGCAATCGTTCTGCTGTTGCTCATCGAAGCGTCTGAGGTCATAGGCCAACCGGCAGATGCGAACGCTGATCCAGACCTGATCGTGACCATAAGCGAGGACTACCTCAACCAGGTGATTGCAGCTGATCTGGCTGAGAGGGCCCCTCAGGGAGTGAAGGATGTAGACGTTGAGCTGACAGAGAACGAGCCCATCGAGGTCAACGCGGTGTTGAGGATCGGAGGCGATATCCTGGGGGTTGATCAAAAGGTATCCGTTGAAGCCAATGTGAGCATTGAGAACGATACGCTGAAGATCAATCCCAACCTTCTCAAGGTGGGATTCCTGACCCTGCCCGAGGAGACCTGGGTCGGACCTATCAAGTCGGCCATGAACGAGGTGGAACTGTCCGCCACCGAGGCCTACCAGGACGCCATAGCCAAAGGCTACAAAGTAACCAATGTGGTCACGGGCAACAATACTCTGACGCTCTGGGTCACGGCTCCGGATAGGCCTTTCCAGGAAGAATGATCGAAAAGAGTTCGAAGGTGAAATAAATGTCTCTTCCCGAATACAAACCGGGAACCTCGTTTCCCGGAATTGTCGAGCGTACCGTGGATAAATCCAGCCCGGCCTGGCCCATGCCTCTCAGAGCCAGAGAGGGGTCTCCCAATGTCCTTTTCATTGTGCTTGACGACACCGGCTTTGGACAGTTGGGCTGCTACGGAAGCCCCATTGAAACGCCAAATCTGGATGGCCTGGCAGCAGACGGCCTGGTCTACAACAACATGCACACTACAGCACTGTGCTCGCCCACCAGAACCTGCATTCTGACCGGCAGAAACCACCACTCGAACAACATGGCCTGCATCACTGAAGGCTCCACCGGGTTTCCCGGATACAACGGCTACATACCCTTCGAGAACGGATTTCTCTCCGAGATGCTGTTGCAGCACGGATACAACACCTATGCCATAGGCAAATGGCATTTGACGCCCGCCGACCAGATGTCGTCAGCCGGTCCATACGACCGCTGGCCGCTGGGAAGAGGCTTCGAGCGCTTTTACGGTTTCCTGGGAGGCGAGACTCACCAGTACTACCCGGAGCTGGTCTACGACAATCATTCTGTGCACCCTCCCAGGACTCCGGAAGAGGGCTACACCCTGAACGAAGATCTGGCGGACAGGGCCATCGAGTTCATAGCCGATGCAAAACAGGTAGCTCCGAACAAACCGTTCTTCATGTACTTCTGCCCCGGAGCCATGCATGCACCCCACCATGTTCCCAAGAGCTGGGCGGACAGGTACAAAGGCCGGTTCGATGACGGATGGGAGGCCTACCGGGAGAAGACCTTCGCCCGCCAGAAGGAGCTGGGAATCGTCCCTTCCAATGCGGAGCTGTCCCGCCAGGACCCGGATGTAAAGCCCTGGAAAGAGTGCTCGCAGCAGGAGAAGAAACTCTACTCCAGGATGATGGAGGTGTTCGCCGGGTATCTGACCCACACCGACCACCACATCGGGCGGCTGCTGCAGTTTCTGAAGGAGATCGGAGAATTCGACAACACCCTGCTCATGGTCATCTCCGACAACGGCGCCAGCTCCGAAGGAGGGCCAACGGGATCGGTGAATGAGAACCTGTTCTTCAACAATGTGCCCGAGTCTCTGGAGGAGAACCTGGCCGCTCTGGACAAGCTTGGCGGACCGGAGACCTTCAATCACTACGCCTGGGGCTGGACCTGGGCCGGAGACACTCCTTTCCGGCGCTGGAAGCGAGAGACTTACCGGGGAGGCATCAGCGACTCCTTCATAGTTCACTGGCCTAAAGCTATTAAGGCCAGGGGCGAGGTACGCACTCAGTACGCCCACGCCATCGATATGGTGCCTACAGTTCTCGATGCGCTGGGAATCGAGCCGCCAGCAGTGATCAAGGGAGTGACCCAGTCGCCAATTGAGGGCGTGAGCTTTTCTCATACCTTCGATGACCCGAAGGCCAAGACCAGACATCACACCCAGTATTTCGAGATGATGGGGCACCGATCGCTCTATCACGACGGCTGGCGGGCAGTGTGTCCCTGGCCGGGGCCGTCATTTTCCGAGGCCGGCAAGCCCTTTGGCGAGCCCATCTCCGCAGAGACCCTAACCGAGCTGGACGCCACCGCCTGGGAGCTATACCACGTGGACGAGGACTTTGCCGAGAACCACAACGTTGCACAATCAAACCGGCCGCGACTGATCGAGATGATCGCCACCTGGTATGTGGAGGCCGGAAAATACAAGGTGCTCCCAATCGATGGTCGCGGAGTCCTGCGCCTGGCCGACGAACGTCCTCAGATCGCCCAGGACAGAAAGCGCTATACTTACTATCCGGGAACTCAGGGCGTGCCCTCCAACTCGGCGGTCAGAGTCCTCAACCGCTCCCACAGCATAACGGCCGAAGTGGACATCCCGAAAGGCGGAGCGGAGGGGATCCTCCTGGCCCACGGGGGAATCGATTCGGGCTATTCTTTCTACATGAAAGGTGGAAAGCTGCACTGGGTGCACAATTACGTGGGCAAAGCTCGCTTCCATGCGGAGTCGGTGGAGAAGGTTCCTGAAGGCCGTCACCAGCTGCGCTTTGAGTTCGAGGTAACCGGAAAGCCTGATATTCCCGCAGGAAAGGGCGCACCGGGAAGGGCCCAGCTCTACATCGATGGCAAGCTGGTGGGACAGAGCGATGTGCCGGTGACAACTCCGCTGGCCATCGGTCTCACCGGAGGAGTCACCTGCGGAGCAGCCCATGGCGCGCCGGTCACTCCCGATTACCACCCGCCCTTCAGGTTCACGGGCAAGATTCACAGCGTGACCGTGGATGTGAGCGGCGACCTGATTGAGGACAAAGAGGCCGAGATGCGCATGGTTATGGCCCGGCAGTAATTGTCCGGCAGAAATTGCCCGGGAGAAAGAATAGAACCGGCCCTCGGAAGCGGAATTCATCTGCAATCAACGGACAAATGGAGAGCAAACAAAAATGGACAGGGATATCACCTTAACCACCCCCTTAACCAGGAAGAGGCTCAAGACCCCGCGTGCTGCCGCCATCGCGGGGATCGTCTTTTCGCTACTATTGATGGTCAGCCTGATGCTGATCAGGCTATCTGTTCCGGCAGAGCCGGCTGTTCCCGGAGAATGGATGGCGGACCCTATTTTATCCCGCCGAATCGTTTTGGCTCTGAACATAATTCCCTTTGCCGGAATAGCTTTCCTCTGGTTCATCGGGGTGGTCCGGGACCTGATCGGAGACTTCGAAGACAGGTTCTTCTCAACCGTGTTCTTGGGAAGCGGGCTGATATTCGTGGCCATGCTCTTTGCCTCAGCAGCGGTTGGCGGAGGCCTGATATCCAGCTTTTTGGCCTCACCTGGGCAGCTGCAAAGCTCGGATCTCCTGACCTTCAGCCGCGCTGTGACCTACTCAATTCTGTATGTTTATGCCATGAAGATGGCAGGTGTCTTCATGATCTCTACCGCCACGGTTGGACTGCGAACTGAGGTCATGCCCCGATGGCTGGTCTGGCTCGGCTATGCTCTGGCGGCTGTACTGCTCCTGAGCATATCCTACTGGGAATGGATGGCGCTTCTCTTCCCGATGTGGGTGCTGCTGTTGAGCGTTCATATCCTGGTGAAGAATTACCGGCTCAAGCTGCCACCTTAAATATAGCTCGATTTCCAGAAGTCGCTCAGGTCAGCTGAGAATGAATCGAATTCGGCTATCCTTGCACCTAGAATTATCTCCCCCCTTATTGCTCATCAGGCACCAAGAAAGCAGATATTGCGGGGTCGTCAATCAGGTGATATAGCAAGTGGTATTCTTGAGGTAGCCCAAGAACGCTAACTACATCGATAGATGGCCCGAAAAGCCAAGTTTTTCTTATAATTGCCTGTTTGCTGCAATCGTGCTCTTAATATCGACCGCTAGATGCCAAAAAAGAGGAGATGGGGGATTATATACTTCAATTATAGGCAGGGCAGCCAGTCAACGCTGATAGCGCCACAGGTGGAGTTGCCCCATAGCTGGATGAACTTCTCGATGGAGAAGACGCCGGTCAGATCCTCGACCGATCGGCCGTACTCAGCGTGGCGTCCTTTCAAGTTATTCTCAGGCTCAGGATCCCTAGAGAGCCATCCAATGTGAGCAACACCGATAACGTTGCTATTCAGATTAGCTTCGAGGACACCAGTACAGCATGGGGTACATCCAACAATACCCGTTTCACGGTTGTGTAGCAAGCTATAAGCCCTAGTCTTGACTTCAGTGGTCTTCTGCAGGTGCTCGGCATGAGTGTACATCTCGGTCAACACGGCGCCGATCCTGTAGTTCTGCACACACAGCTTCTCCACCCACTTCTGGTCGTAGGTGCCGGTCTGATAAGAGACGGGCATATACTCGAACTCAGCTTCCTTGGTGAAGTTGATGTAATCCATAGGGCATATAGTTCCAGTTGGGAATGGGCAAATGCCAGTAAAATGAATTGGCTTGCCGTTCTGGTCCCATTCATCGGGCACAGAGCCAATTGGGCTGCTATCGTGATTGAGCTGTCTCTCAGCTTCTAGCTCGGTCTTTTCGGTGATCACGTTACCTGACCCGGATTCTTTCTCAACTAGTTTTGCTCCTGCGAAGCCATACTGGGTCGAAATGATCATTTCGACGTTCTTGTACCCTACACCCTTAACTGATGCCTTTTCATACATGTAGTTGGCCGCACCTGCCATGCCAACTAAAGCAACAGCTAATACTGCTAAGACTAATAGTCGCTTCGTTCAATTCCCTCCGTTGACAACAATTTGGTAATTCAAACTGATATTTGAAGTTTATTGAAATTTATTAAATTTGTGGCGATAAGTTATCCAAATTGAAAGAGATAAATTGAAAAATAATTGCAGAATGAAATAAATACCTGTGCCCTGGGCATATAGAGGGTGGCAGGTGAGCGGGCCGTCGATCGTGTGTCAGAGCCGAACATCGTGTGGTGTGTGCTGTTAAGATACCTTGATGAAGGGTCGATAGCTAACAGGGATATCTGGTGCTTCATCCAAGAATTAGCCGCTATGAGATTGGGTCTTGAAGGAAGACCACCAGAACCTAAGTCTATTATCAAAGGTGACTAGGTGACAAGATGACATTTTTACGTCAGATATGAGGATAGAGTATATAAAGCAGTTCGATATCACACCTCAAAATCGCTATCAGCAAAATCAAGTGGTGGGGCCACTGCGATTTGAACGCAGGTCACAGGACCCCCAGTCCTGCTATGGCCCCACCACTTGGACATGCTCGGCTAGCGCCTGCGCGTGTCCTATGGGGCCAAAGAATCCATTTCCCTGCCATCTATGGCGGGATCAATATTAAGAGGAAACAATTAAATATAGACTGGAGCCGAACCACAAAGAAGACCGACATCCAACCGGCTCTCCGGAAGTTCCGACGTCACCTTGAGGCAAACGGCTTTCGCGAATCGACTATCGAAGGCTATGTATTCCGATCCGGGAAATATCTTGAATTTGCGCAAACCGACCACCCAACACCAGAAGAACACTCCCGCTTCCGGGAACACCTCATTAGCAAAAAGCTCTCCCGATCTACTTTGAATAACTTCGGATTTTCAGCGAGGAAGTACCACGAAATGATAGGTTATCCGGCCACATTCAAGTTCATCAAGCCGGACAATTGCATCCCACACTATTTCACCGAAGAGGATGTTTCACGGATTTTCAACGCCTGCCATAACCTCAAGCACCTGGCAATGCTCACGACAATGTTTTACGAATGTCTCCGAGTCTCTGAGCTTTGCGCCTTGAATGATGACGATATCGACTTTGAAGCAATGACCCTCAGAGTTCGCGACAAAGGTGGCAGAGAAGACATGGTACCTCTCAATTCCAAAGTCGCGGCCATCCTGAAGGAATATCTCTTAATACGGCCTCCGATAGAAGTGAGCGGAGAACACCCGGTCTTTATCACAGATTATTTAAACCGATGGCATCGCTCTGAGGTTCACCGGGTACTATGCATCTACAAGAAAAAAGCCGGAATCACTAAGCCCGGTGGTGTCCATGTCTTCGGAAGGCATAGTCCCGCGTCAATCATGATAAAGAACGGCTGCGATATTCTCACAATCAAGGAGCTAATGCGGCATCGAGACAAAAAGACCACAAGCCGCTACCTGCATATCAGCGATCAAGTGAAACGAGAAAAGCACGCGCAATACCTGACCCTGTGATCTCATCGCCTCCACCCATTGGACACACTCTCCTAAATAGGGGAGGTGAGGGATTAGGGTAAGCAATTCGCTGCGGCTCATTGCCATGAACGCGAGACAGGAGTACGGCATTTTCGTTGATACCAGCCTTAGATTTTACCCGCAGGGTGATAGTGAAGCCACTTGAGAGACGGCCACGAGGTTCTGGATCAGGGGCGTGGGACAAGACCGGGACTCCAATCATTGATAGAGAAGAACGCATCAGTCAATATAATTCACAGCGTATTATAATTCTCCAAAATCCTGACAAATCCTCTTTAGTATCTATAGAGGGAATGCATTGATTCTGGAGAAAAATAAATCCGACGGGATAAATGTGCGAAGCTGCTTTCTTCAGCAGGACTTCTCCGCAGGCGTTCCAGTTGCATATCCTGCAGAAGCAATTATCACAGTTCGGTCAGCACTTGTATGTTGACCGTTGCCACCTTCCACCATTCCGCTATGCAGAAGCAACCTTCCAAGATCGCACCTCTTCCATTGCAATACCTCCAAAAGCTCGGTGATGCGTTCGATCGCATACGATTGTTGCTTAGTGTCCCGTCTCAGGGAATCCAGAATCCTGGTCAGAAATTCAATCTTTGCAGTGTCGTCAGCCCATTTTGTTACTGGGTCGTTGCTTGTCGATACTAGGAACTTTGATATTTCGGACAACGGCATATAGTTCTCCAGATTTGTCTCCATGTCAGTACCCCGGTTTAGTATCTGCCCTAATCTGCTCGATCGAGCCTCTACGCGCACCAAACGCAACCTTGGTGCGCCCTAGGTGTTTCTATTGTTACAGTCTGTTCTCCATGGGCAAGAACATCGGGCTTCATTGCCGCATTGATATATTCTCGCAGCTGGTTAGCGTCATAAAGGTCAATCGCAATGGAATCAATCTGATCGCAGACGTACTGATTGCCAATTCTATCTTTGATGCGCAATACGGCAATATCGAAAATGCCACTTTCATCAAAGCTGTCGTTAAGGAAAAGGTAGCCATCTACCTCCCATCCCCGGCATAGAATGCATTTCTCTCTCACAATATCGGCCACGAGTTCGTCTACTGCGGAACAGTGCTTGACACAATATCGCCGGTCATTATGGAACAAAGGATCTTCCTCCACAAATAGCTGTGATTGGACCTGGGTGCGGGTAGTTTTTGACATGCTTGGCCTGAATGCTCGAATGATACCTTTGCCATACTTACCGAGATAATAGTATAAGTAATATTTGGTGTATAATATACTAATTAAACATGTCAAATTTGCAATATCCGTGGACATAGTTGACAGACCATTGGACAAGCAGAATAGGTTTCAAAGGTTGAGGACCATACACTATACGGACGGCATAACATCATAGCGGAAGGTCCCCCGTCTTTAGTCTGTTCTGTCTGAAGGCAGCATTAGCTGTAATCTCAGGGATTACATGCTATTTTCGGAAGCAAATCTCGAACCAGTATTGGCTAGAATCCGAAAACGCGATCCGGCGGCATTTCGATATATTTAGCTAGATCCGGCCTTAGCTAAAGAATCCGTATCATCAGGCGCAATTACAGCCTTTAGCTAGCCCATGTGGAAGAAAGCCTAAGGACCTGTTCCTCATCCATTTCTCTCGTTATGCCTATTAGCCCCGCCATCTATGTCTCCTCTTTTCTTCAAAGTATTAGCTAATTCTGTAACAGAGCATTATAATTAGGTTTCAGACCAAACAGACGCATAAAATCCGGCTTATTTAGCTAGACACTCGTTCTGGCTAAAGCTAGCTAAACGGCCCCCCTGAGCTGCAAGCTATCGATTCTTTGGCTAATAGTCGTTCTGGCTAAATGTCCGATCAGCCAAGTTCCGCAGGCTAGCATCACGTGGGGCCGAAACGGTCCCGAAATCGGATGGGTTTTGGCGTTCAGCAGAGATCGCATGATTCATCGATCGCCGCCCTTTTATCAGGATTGTATCGATCCAGCATCTCCGCTAGATCGTCCATCTGCACCGGCTTACTGAGGTAGGCATCCATGCCCGCCGCGAGACATCTCTTTTCGTCCCCCGGTAGTGCATAAGCAGTCAGGGCCACGATTTTCGGACCCTCCTTCGACCATCTCTCCCGGATGGCTCTGGTGGCTTCCAGGCCGTTCATCACCGGCATCTTCACATCCATCAAAATTATATCGTAAGGCTGCCTTTCCAGAGCCTGCAGTGCTTCCTGACCGTTGGCCACGACGTCGGCACGGTAACCCAGCTTTTTAAGCATCAGTAGGGTCATCTTCTGGTTGGAGATGCTGTCTTCCGCTAGCAGGATGCGCAGAGGTCTATATTCGCTCTCTTGATTGACAGTGTTTATTTCTGCAGGTTCCTGCTCGGGCTCTGAAAGCGCTTTGATCAAAGACTCATGCAAATCAGCCAGCTTAATAGGCTTTGTTACTGCTTTGGCCTGGGGGCTGGAAGGTACCTTTTGGCCTATCGGTACCAGAACAACTTGTGGAAGATGTTCATAATATTCGTGGATCTCTGTCAACACGGACACTGCATCGGGAGTTGCCAGGTCTACTATAACCAGGTCGAATGACTGGGAAGACAGGAGAACCCGATAAGCTTCCTGAACGGATTCCGCAAGCCGTGGCGTCATCCCCCATTTATGGACCTGATGACCCAATATTCGTCTGAGGGTAAGGTTGCCGGCCACGATCAGCACGATCTTGCCCTGCAGAAGCGGCTGCGATTCTTCCATGAACAATTTAAGCTGAGCAGGAGCCCCCAGAGCCTTGATAGTGAAGTGGAAAGTGCTTCCCCGGCCAGCCTCACTGGTTACCCAGATCCGGCCGCCCAGCAGTTCGACCAGCTTCTTGCTAATAGCCAAGCCAAGGCCGGCCCCATCATAGCCCCGCGTCAGAGACATGTTCAACTGGCTGAAGGCCTGGAAGAGCCGGTGCATCTGGCCCTCAGCTATGCCTATGCCTGTATCTTGAACGGCGAAGTGGACTTCTTCATCCTTGTGAGATACGGATAGCATCACGCTACCATGATCCGTGAACTTCACGGCATTGCCAAGCAGGTTGCTGAGCACCTGTCGCAGCCTGGCCGGATCGCTTACCACAGCCTCAGGAGCAGATTTTTCAAAAACGTAGGCCAGCTCCAGACCCTTCTTGGCGGCCTCCACAGCAACCACATCCAATGCCTCTTCAACCAGCTGGCGCAGGTCGAAGGGATGGACTTCCAACTCCAGCTTCTCACGTTCCATCCGTGAAAAGTCCAGAACCTCGTTAATGAGCGTCATCATCGCTTCGCCCCCGCTGCGTATGGTCTCCACGTAGTCCTTCTGCTCCTCCGTCAGATCTTCCATCAGCAGCAGGCTGGTCATGCCTATTACTGCATTCATCGGTGTGCGAAGCTCGTGGGACATGTTGGCCAGGAACTCGGACTTAGCCCGCATGGCCAACTCGGCTTCATCCTTAGCCCTTTTCAGTTCCTCCTCAGCGAGCTTATTCTCAGTTATGTCTCGGATCGACTCTATGGCTCCTGAGACATTACCTTCAGAATCGTAAAGTGCTGCTGCACTGCCGACAAGAAAAATTCCTCCTCCCTTAAGAGTCGGCATGTATGCTCCGCCAATCAGTGTTCCATCCTGTTTTCTCAGATCGGTGTACCCTCTTTCGAGTTCTTCTTGGGACTTGAGTACTAGATCGATTAGAATCGGCCTTCTATAGCCATAAAAGGGCAAAGCATATTCATAATTGCCCTTGCCCAGGATTTCCGCAGCCTTTATTCCGGTCATCGACTCAATGGCACGGTTCCAGGCAATCACTTTGCCTTCCCGATCGATGACCAGGGTGGCATCAGGCAAGAAATTGACAATATCCACCAGGCGTCTTTCAGACTCCCTCAGGGAATTCTCAATAAGCTTCCTTTCAGTTATGTCCAGAATAACGCCCACAAGACCTGCCAATCGACCCTCGATGTCGAAATAGGTGGCTTTGCTCAACATGACGTCGTGCCTGCTTCCATCCGCATGGACTATTTCAGTCTCGTATACCTGCGACCCAGGATTCTGGAAGAGTTTGCTATCGGCCTCAAAATAAATATCAGCCAGGTCTTTAGGATATAGCTCATAGACGGTATGACCTACTATCTCATCTTTGGGAAAGCCCATAAGAGTCTCAAAGGCCGCATTGCAGCCAAGATAAACACCATTGGCGTCTTTGTAAAAGATAGGGTTTGGTATTGAATCCATTAACTGCTGAAGAAAATTGAACTGCTCTCGTAGAGTTCCATCTGCTCTTTTACGTTCAGTTATATCGCGGATGGATTCTATAACGCCTACACGGTTGCCTTCATTATCAAAGAGAGGTGCTCCAGTTGCCCACACATAGGCCCCTTTACCTCCATTCAATGCAGGTGCATATGTCTCCGCAAAAAGTGTATTTCCTTTTCTTTTTACATATTGATAATTGGACACAATGTCCTTGTCGTCTACATCTATGAGATCCAGCAACTGTTTCCTTCGTTCGCCATAGAAGGGAACGGCGTAAGCATAGTCCCCCTGTCCGATGATACTCTCCTTGTTGACACCAGTCATCTCTTCCATAGCGCGATTCCAAGCTATCACTACCTTATTATTGTCTAAGACAAAAGTTGCATCTGGGAGGAACTCAATAATGGCTGCCAGTTTGCTCTCGGAATCCTTCAGTGCTTGCTCTGCTAGCTTTCTCTGAGTAATGTCACGGCTGATTCCCACAAGACCCAGTATTTCTCCATTAGGGCCGTAGAAAGGTGTTTTGAGGGTATCAAGCAAAACCCTTCTTCCATCCGGGTAGGTTACCCATTCTTCGTTGCGGCGTGACTCTCCGGCATCAAGCATCAGCCGATCTTTTTCTCGATAGAATTCTGCGGTCTCAGCATCGAAGAAATCAAAATCAGTTTTGCCTATCTGCTCTCTCTCAGGGCGTCCAACATATTTCTCGAAAGCCTTATTGCAACCAAGATAGACGCTATCAGGATCTTTAAGGAATATGAGATCAGGTATGGAGTCGATTAAGCAGCGTAAGAGGGCCTTTTCCTGTTCCAGAAGGTCCTCTGCTCGCTTGCGCTCGGTGACATCGTCGAGTATGACGACCTTGCCGCAGAACTTCTCGCTGACATCGAGCATCTGCTTGATTTTGACTTGGAATTGGAGGGTGCCCTTGCAAGTCATTACCTTCTTTTCAAAAACAACTTCCCTTTGGCCATTTTCATCCAATGCGGCTAGTTCGCCTTCAATCCAGGGAAGGACCTCTCTAAACTTCTGTTCATCGTAGTATGCGGATCCTGGGACGCTGATACCAAAAAAAAGCTCCGAGGCAGCATTATTCATATTCTCAATACGATTCTCTTTATCAAATAAGAAGACCGGATCCGTGAAGCTCTCGAAGATGGTTAGATACTTGTTCTTCTCGTTGGTCATGCAACGATTGGCGGATTGCAGCTCTGCTAGAGCCTGATTCTCGGTCAAGCTGTTTCACTCCATACAGAATCCGAGTTCGATTCGATCAAAGAACCGATCGATAAACAATCGGTATAGCTCCTCCCCTCTTCGATCTCAAAGGCTGCCCGCATGACGAGATCGATGTAGCTTTGGCGATAATATTTCATAAGGCCCAAAAACATGCCCAAGCTTACGCTACGTTTACGGTGTCTTTTTGCCTCGAATATGCTGAACTTGGCAATAAGGTCTATTTTATAATCTTCATCTGCCAGAAGCTCCGGCACGACTAATTGCTCCTTCAGGCACTCCAGAAGAGATTGGGATAGATCGGACATGGAGGTCTTCCAGGCATCGGCTAATGTAGAGGTGTACCTCGTGTAACCGTTTTCCTTTGCATAAGAGAGAACTCTTTGAACCAGCCAATCCTCATGACTCATTACAAGGTTTGCAAATCTTGTTGTTTTAATAGCTGCATTTTCCATCTAGGTCGACACCACCTTCTTAAATGCACTGCTCAGCACCGTTCGAAATATCGTCGGGCTTCTCCTCTCCCTGATGGTCCGTGAAAGCGAGGGACAAGTTGTTGCGCATGTCTTTTGCCATTTACCCTACATCTGCCGCCTTTGAATTATCGCAGTTCGGTGTTCCCTTAGAATCGATGGTCCCAAGTACACTCCTATGTAGGTTCGACGATCTGGTGTATCTTTTTTCCATCTTGCAGGGCCTATTCATTCGATTTTTCTGGAGCAGCTCATATTCTTGGTAAAATCTGTCAAACAATTCCTTAGATAGTCAAAGATCCTTAAGAACAGCTCTTGATGGTCCTTTATGCTACAGGATTTCTGCATCTTTATTTCCAGCAAAACTTCACGATCTTCATGCAGGAGGGGCTGCATTCCATTGTACGTCTCCTGCCTAGGAAATTTTGGTTCCTATTATTATAAGTTTCGCTTTATATGTTTAGCTCTTAAGGACGTTCTAATTATATCGTTATAGTTTATACAGCTATCCATTGGGATTTATCTTTGCCGCCTGTGGAAGATGTAGCCAGCACCATTGCAAGGGTTGAAGACTCTATCAGGAGGAATTTAGCTACATTTAGCTTCATTTGGCTAACTCGGGTTTTGGCGAAAGAACCGCAATCCATAGGCGCATTCCTTCAATTGGCCGAGATATTCCAGCGTGAGCCTCTAATCGAGCATCGATCCTCACACTCGTGCCATCCTCATACTCGCACCTTAGCTAAATCCTTCAATAACCATTAATACGGAGTTTCAGACGAAAAGGACCATTCTTAGACTCTATATTTAGCCAAACACAGATTCTAGCTAAAGCTAGCTAAATGGCTCCACCACGTCTCTAGCAGCTGATTCTTTGGCTAACGCATTCCTGGCTAACGATTCGGCTTTATCCGTCAATCCGGCCGAACTCATAGCCAAAGCCTCCAACGGCCGCGACTCAAGCATAAAAGCGGCAATCTATCGGGGACTTATGATCGGAGAAATAGGTCAAGACCAATGCAGATCAGTGATGAGAATGCTGCTGAGCGACCGTATTCTCGCAAACCGCCTCGATCCGGCTCCCCGAGACCTCTCCATTCTCGACCTTCGCCTCCTTTAATCAAAGGAAGAATAAAATGAAGAGAATCTTCAGTCCCCTTAGGCTTTATGTAGTCCGACCGCAGGGTCAGGACAGAGAAGTACCTGGTTCCTACAAAGCTCTTGTCGATCGACGGCGTCGTAGCCGCAGTGGGGGATGGCCTTCATCTAATCCCTTTATGGTGTTGCCACAATCCAGAAACCTGGCTCAGGCGCGGCGAGGACGACGACGCTATCTTTGGCGATGACGCTTTAATCATCCTTATTTTACATCCGTATTTTACTTCCCCAAAGTTTTTCAGTTTAGGCGACGATAGTTGTCTTTCTGGATTTCCTAGGAGGCATCAATATAGCGAGGCGAGAGAAACTACAGATAGTAGCATGCATACTGAATAAATGTAAGTCAGGAGGCGCGACCAAGACTCGCCTAATCCGTGAGGCCAATCTTAACTCCAAGACGGCAGGTACCTATCTAGAATGGCTCATTGGCCACGGATATCTAGCATTGGAGGGGAAAGTCTATAAGATAACACCGTCAGGTGTCGCGTTATTATCCAGCATCTCTAATATTAATTCAATTCATGTGTCATCGGTTAAGTCCACCATTCCTCAGTAAATCGCCTTCTGTTCACATGCGGGTCGAGTGCCTCACTTAGGCTAATTTCAAATGAAGTCATTAAGGATATGCTCGCTCCGAGATAAGACAGAACGGCATTCAGTATCTGACTGGCATTCTCCAAGAAGAAGTTGCTCCACCTGAGCTGAGTAAACCTTACATCTTTGGCTCGGGATTGCGTCGGCGTATGATTGTATAGATTCTCCTGCTGATAATCAATGTGAGAATGGAGATACAGATGAAGGCCTCAATCACTTGCGGATTAGAGGTAGGAATTATATCCAGCGCATACTTGCTCTTGAGTTCTTTGAACAATATCTCCACTTCCCATCGAGCTGCATATAGCCTGGCTACCTCTTCAGGCTCCAGCAGGTCTGGTGAGAGATTGGTTATGTACAGATGATACTTGTCCTCATCTTCGTTGTAAGCTGCAACCAACCTGAACCGCTCGCTATCCTTTTTCTCTTTGCCGCGGTAAGCTCGACGATTGAATTCTATCTCCACTTCTGCGTCCAGCACCTGCCTTTTTAAATTCTTCAAGACATCTTGGAGGTACTTGCCTCTTATATCGATGCTCCTGCCTCGATAGGCCCGATTGGTATCGATTATTTGCGGATTGGCATTGCTCTTCAGCCTGGACACGAAGGATCCACCATTCTCCTTGATGCGGGTGAAAGCGTGATACTTGTAGAACCCTAGATCTATTAGCAGAATGCGGTCTTTTACCCAGGATCCAATCTTCAGAGTCTTTAGGTCATTGGTGCTCTCAGCAAACAGAGCCACGCTCTTCGGACCGTTAGCTATGGCGCTGGTCAGGACGGCAACCTTGACGCCTGCTGCTACTTTGCGCGATCTTGTGGCTGGCCAGACTTGGGATAGCTTTTCGTGTAGCCTAACGATAGTATTGTCCTGGATCAGGACATCTTTGAACGGCGAGAGGCGATCACTTAAGGTTCGGCTCGGTTCTTGAGACATGTTTCCATACCTCTTGCTACGCACTCGTGCAGAAAAGCGACAAGCTCAGGAGTGAACCGATAATACCAACTGCTATCGCTCAAAATCTGTTTCGAAGCTCTCTCATAATTGCGCTTCAGACCAGCAAGAGTTCGCTGAAAAAAAGTTCCGTAGCCAATAGCTAAGACCCAGAAGATAATCACTGGATCGATCTTGCGCTCACGCTTGATCAAACCAGTCTCTCTTGCCTTGTTTCTCAGCCATTCGGCTGGAAACAGCTCACATAGCTCCCTTTCGATCAGATTCTCTTTTCCTCGAATGAGTAGCTTTTAAAACACTTTCATCGGCCCTTCGAGGTTAGAAAGAAATCTATATTATTTATATGTTATTAATAGAGTTATCCAATAGAGGTATAATGAGATGACACCAATGGGACAGGGAGAGTATTTAAATCAAACCTTAACCGATGACCAATGGACTTCAATTAGATACTCCCCGAAATTCTAGCAGGGATCGGTTACAGGATTAAGAATCAAGTGGCGAAAAAGAATAAATGGCCAAAAGGTGGATTTCATGTTGGAATGGGCAGTAGTAAATGTGAAAATCGCCATCAGCAAAATCAAGTGGTGGGGCCACTGCGATTTGAACGCAGGTCACAGGACCCCCAGTCCTGTAGGATACCAGGCTACCCTATGGCCCCGCTGGCGAAAAGCAAAGATGCAGATGATAGATATAAGGCTTGCCATTGGAATTGAGTTCCTTCCCGGCAAAAAAGCCGCTCGTAAAATGAGATATTTGCCGCTCTGCGGTCGAACTGTCTATCCTTATTTGCGCTTTTTCTATTCAGCTGGGCTTTCTGAGGCCGATCATCACCATCCAGGCCCCCACCACCAGCGAAATCCCGAACAGGATCAGCGATGGTGCCTCCAGCCCGTGAGGCATGGTGAATATGACCACGCCCGCCATCAGAGCGCTGCCTGCGCCAATCAGCACCACTCCCGCCCGGTGCGATAGAGGAACCAGAAGCATTCCGATACCAATCAGGGCCGCGGCTATGAGAAGCTCTGTCGAGAAGAGCGGGATGGATATGATCATCAGAATGGCTTCTCGTGGGGCAGGATACTTATAGTTTCTTGTGGGGCTGGGGCTACAGTCTTTTACTGTCTTTTGTTCGGATCCAGCCCCCATTTCTTCTGAAACTGCAGCTTCTGCTCGCTGTTCATCCAATGGCTGCCGTCACAGTAGGGTTTGTTCTCCGATTTCCCGCAGCGACAGAGGGTGACTCTATTCCGGGATTCATACATGCTGCCGTCTGCAGATTCGATGGCCACTCCGCCCCGAACCCATATCGGGCCCTCACAGCTCTTCTGCTTATCGCGAACAAGCACCAGCGAGGGCTCAAATTCGTTCTCGAAAGGTTTGCCAGTCTTCTTATCCCACAGCACCAGTCTTCCTGAAGGGCAGGTCATGGCCTCTTCGATGGCAGCCTGCCTGGCTTCCGGGTCGTCCGATTTCTGTATCAATTTCCAGATGCCGCCAGCCCGGAGACAGAAGCGTGAGTGATCACAGAACTCAGGGGCATCGGTCAATTTCAGGTCCGGACCTTCGAATACCTCTGCTTTTTCGATGTAGGGTTTTCTGCTGGCCGTTTCGCTGCCATCGAAGTGGATCTCCCGGTGACTTCCATCACAGAAGGGCTTATTTTTGGATGCTCCGCACCGGCACAAAATATAGGTCTCGCGACGTGGAAATTCCTTGATATCCACCAGTTCCTTGCTGTGACCATCTTCATCGGTGACTATCACCTGCTCGTAGAGCGGCAGTCCACCGGTAACTCGATACGGCCCGTCTTTTATTACCTTAATCCTCTGTTTTTCCCTTTCGTCCGCCATAGGAACCACTCTCAGGATACTTTTTCCGTCTCCATCAATTTGCATTTTGCCAGTAAGAATATAGGATCTCAGGCTTTATGTATCTGCTTCTTTGACCGGGGAAAGCCGGGAGGAAAAGCGAAAAGCTTCCAACGACAGAGGAACGGGGCTTCTATCGCGGCCAACACGAAGGACGGTTGGAAGGCGGTTTTTTGAGATGGTGACAGAAAAGATGGTTTAGGAAAAGACGGCAGGAGGAGGTAAAATTTTGAGAAGACGGCTAAAGGCAAAAAAAATGCCCAAAAAAAGCCTATGGCAAAGGCCTTCTCATGCATGCGAAGCATTTAGCCTGTAGCCCGGAACATATAGCTTGTAGCTGGAGCATATAGCTTGTAGCTGGAACATTTGGCCTGTAGCCCGGAGCAAAATCCGCCGGGAAGCATTTCAGTCTTCGATCAGCCCGTGCCCGCTGAAGATCTTTTGAGCTTCATCGAAGGTCAGGTCCTGCGGGGGAACGATCAGATTGGAGGAGACGATATCCTCGGGATTTATCGGCTTTCCATTCTCCTTGATGGTCGAAATCAGGCTCATCAGGTCGTCTCTATACGCCTTCTGATCGCCTTTGCTCACATGCTCGACTATGCGGTTGTCTATTACATTGAGCTGATCCAGGAAGCAGCTATCAATGCGATACTGCCCTTCTCCCATGATTCTGATGATCATTTTCCCACCTCGGCCTTGAGGCGCGACAGCTCCTCATCCACAGTTCCCTTGGCCTTGATTTTTGCCAGCTCCTTTTCTACCTGGTCTCCTCCGGAATAGTCCTCCAGGACGCCGGACTCCAGCAGCTCGTCCAGAGCGGCAGAGCGAGCCTTCATGTTCTCGGTCTTGTCTTCAGCTCTCTCTATAGCCATGCCTATGTCGGCCATCTCTTCGCTGATGCCGGTGACCGACTCAGTAACCTTGACCTGGGCCTCTGCAGCCGAATACTGGGCCTTGATGGTCTCCTTTTTGGCCCGGAAGGACTCCACCTTGGTGGCCAGACGGCTCTCTGCAGCCATCAGCTTCTGCTGCTCGTTGTTCAGATCGACGATCTGCTGATCCAGAGACTCGGCCTGGGCCTGCAGGGCCACTTTCCTCTCCAGAGCCATGCGGGCCAGGTCCTCCCTTCCCGACTTCATGGCCTCTTTGGCCTGTCCGTCCACCTTATCTATGCTTACCTGAAGCCGGGCCTTCTGAAGCTCCAGCCGCTTCTTGGAGGTCGTGACCTCGGCTACCCCACGCTTCACGTTCTGCAAAAGCTCAAGCTGCTTTTCGTAAGAATAATCCAGGGTCTCCCTGGGGTCTTCGATCTTATCCATGATCTTGTTCATCTTGGCTTTGACAACGGTGCCCATTCGATCGAGCAAGCCCATCTCATCAACTCCTTGAAACTCAATTGAAGTATGTATTTTATTTTAACCGTATATATAGGCACCCAGACACAGGAAAGAGCGTCCCTGAGGCTTTTTTGAAAAAAGTACTCTGAATAGAGTTGCAGGGAAGGCCTAGCAAGTCTTCCCCGGCAGTTGTGCTCTTTGGCCGGCAGCTAAACCGACCGGATGAAGATTCCTCCTGCAGACGGCGTTATAGACACTCGGTCTGATTGCAAAAGGACGGACAGGCTGGGCGGAAGGAGAATATGGCCCACTCCTTTATCATTGACTTCGTATCTAACCAACCATTCATCCTTAAAGCCAGCAGACTCAGATCGAACCATCGGCCGTCCCGCATGTAGGGACGCTCCTTCGGCCTCCTCCGGAACAGGCACTTGGGATGCCCCCTGTTTGTTCTCTTTTTTGCTACGGGACTTCGTCATTTCAATCCTCCAGCTTCCGGCTCCCGGCCCCCCACCAATATCCTAGGAAAACCCCCATAGGCTCAGGAGCTTATAAAAGATGGATCTGCCAATTTACATATTTAAAAATTTTGGGTTTCTAGGCCACTTAGCGCTTGTCTATTATACCATTATGATAATATCTCATAGATAATCAGGGATGACAGAAGCATGCAGCCAAACTGCCAGGTCTATTCCCCGATATACAAAAAATTTCCCCAGAGAACGCCAATCCGCAAATTGCGCGAGTACGTCACGTATTTCAGTAACACAGTTTCTAAGCTAACATCCTAATTATTCTTTAAGATGAATAGGCAGGTCACCAATCAGGTGGACACTTCATTATGGCTATGTAGGCTTTTAGCTTCTCGATCTCCTTGGCCTCCACCGGTTGCCAGCTCTCGTCCACCATCGGCTCCCATTGGTCACCCCGCCCGCTGTACTTTAAAATGTCTTCCTTCGTGCAGTTTCCGGAGAAAAGGCCGTTTGCCTTATCTTCAAAGAAGCCGAAGAACTTCTGGCTTATGGGCCCGTACTCAGCCAGATACCAGTTCATGTTCTTTCGGTTGTAAAGATGCAAAAAGATCCTCTCTTCTCCGATCATCACATGATCGCTGGAGAGCTTAGGCAGCTTTTTGAAATCCTGAGTGCTGAGGTCTTTGAACTTGCGGCTCATCTCCAAATCACGTTGATCCAGCAATCCCTACGATCATATAAGATTTGCCGGCCCGATATCCCTGAGAAAAGAGGTGGGAGGCCCAGATTGTCGCCGGGCGATCTCCTTTTCGAATATATCTCTGGAGCCTGCATTCACAAGCAGGGAAGCCAGTCAACGCTGATTGCGCCGCAGGTGGAGTTGCCCCAGAGCTGAATGAACTTCTCAATGGAGAAGACGCCGGTCAGATCCTCGACCGATCGGCCGTATTCGGCGTGCCTGCCCTTCAGGTTCTTCTCAGCCATGGGATCTCTGGACAGCCAGCCGATATGGGCAACGCCGATCACGTTGCTGTTGAGATTGGCCTCCAGAACGCCGGTGCAACAACCGTTACATTCCTCCGAGGGATCTACTACCGATTTCGAAGGGGTCTCATAATTTCCGTTTGGCGGCTTTAGAGAATCATCATATCCTCCGCTTTCAGTCACCTTATATTTCCAGTAACCCGTTTTATAGGTCTCGGATATCATGCTGGAATCCGGATTCGACGGATCGAATGTCCCACCGTTATTAATTGGAGCAGGAGCAAAGAACACGTCGCCGACATCCTTTATGGTCTCAGCAGGGTCCCATCCATAGAGCCTGGTCTTGACCTCAGTTGTCTTCTGCAGGTGCTCAGCATGGGTGTACATCTCGGTCAGGACTGCACCGATGCGGTAATTCTGAACGCACAGCTTCTCAATCCACTTCTGATCATAGGTGCCGGTCTGGTAGGAGACAGGCATGTACTCGAACTCTGCTTCCTTGGTGAAGTTGATGTAATCCATGGGACATCCGCCGGTCGGATAGTCGCAATCGTAAGGAAGTCTTGAGTAATCATGATCAAGCTGTCTCTCCGCTTCTAGCTCGGTTCTCTCAGTGATCACATTGCCGGAACCTGATTCCTTTTCTACCAGCTTGGCTCCGGAAAAGCCGTACTGAGTAGAGACTATCATCTCTACATTTTTGTATCCTACGCCCTTGACTGAAGCCTTCTCGTACATGTAATTGGCAGCACACGCTGCGCCAATTAACAAAGCTAAAGCTGCAATAAGGGCCATCAATCCCTTATTCATTGTTGACTTACCTCCTCCTAATCGGCCTATATCAATTCAAACGAGGTACGGCCACTACCCAAGCAAGAGGTCGATTTAATTCAGTAGATATAGATCAGCGTACCCGAAATACGGAATAATACTCAGATAGAGAAACCACTAAAAGTTAAAATTCCAAAAAAAATTAGTTCTCATCAACTGATGATGGTTTATCTTTTATCATAGAGATAATATTGACAATATATACTCACAATAGTGAAATAATTGATTTATTGAAGCCTGCATAACAACCTGTATAAATTCTAATAGAAATTTTCAGAGGTATAAATGCAGAAAGATCGAATTTAATGAGAACTTACACCACTCTCATTAAAGTAGATTATAATTCAATTAACAATATGCATCATACTGCAACGAACACGCATTTCAACCCGCTAAATATCAAAAATGAACCGCGATATGGACCTAACCAATTGCGAGGCAGCTTTTTCGTCGAAGCATCGAAGCTTCAAGCGACATTTGCATAGGAAGGAACCAGTGCCTTTCTCTTGCCAGATCTAAATCTAACCTCCCTATTGCCCACATCCCGCACGTCTCCCTTCAGAAGTAGTATTTTTCACATTCTTGGCCAAAGAGCTTTACTATTTTCTTTTGCTCGTCATCGATATTAATAATCTCGCGATGAATCGATTTCTTCAACTCGAAATAGCTTCGTTTATATTTCTGAACTTTTGGAACACCCATTTTAAAGTAGGCCTTTTGGTAGGCTTTCCAATCTGATTTAACACCGTCTCACCAGTCTCTTTCAACCGATTTCTGAGCATCCATTCTGCAATAGAGTAAATCAAAAGGGAGAGTACCATAATCATAGACAGGGCTTCAATCCTTTCTTCCTTCTTGAGATACACCTCCGCCACCCGAAAGCTCTTATCTTTCAAGAATCTGAATCCTTTTTCAACAGCGCTTTGTCCCTTATAATATTGGAGCATCAACTCTCCGCCAATGTTCTTATCATTGCTTGCCAGTACAAACCTGCCGAGCCTAGCTCTCTGGCTTGCGATTACCTGTTCATTTAGCTCGACATCGGCTTCAATGAGATAACCTATATCGAGTGATTCGTCCTTTTTAGGGCGGCCTCTCTTTGCGCCGATGCGTCTGGAAATCATAGATGTTCGCACGTTTCTGAGAAGAAAACGAGGATTTTCCGATAGCCATCGATCTGCTGCCTTTCTCGCATCAGCTTCACATGCGAAAACGATGTTCCCTAATTTTTTGACGGACTTTCGAGCTAGGACAAGACCTTTTGCGGTTTGTCGGTCGAATGTCTTTGCCTTTCTGGCATGCATATCTCTGGAATCAACAACAATCCACCTTTGATCTATATTGCCATAGTTTACTGAAGTCTCGAAGATGCTGTAACGATCATCTGAGCATGTCTTCATCTCCAAGTCTTGGTTTAATAGATCCTTAGCCTCGCCGACGGTCGAAGGAACGCGAGTGATCCACAATGTGTTGTCGCCTAAAAGGTTGATGTTTTCTGAACTGAAGAATGCGCTATCTGCCACGAAGTAGATCTTATCGCTGAAGTTCAGATTGGATTTGAGTTGTTCGATGGTCTCGACAAGAGTCTTCTTATCGGATTTATTTCCGGAATGCGCCTGTACAAAAAGAGGAATGCCACACTGGTTGGTAACCATGCTCAGAACGAATTGCTTCAGATCCCATCGACCATCTTTGGGATGGCCGAGGGTTAATTCAATCGCAGGTCGGCAATCATCTCCTTCATATTGACCATGAACGCTAAAGCTTGTAGTGTCTACATGAAGTAGATGCGTGCCGAAGGCCAATTTTTGCATGCAATTCATTGCTATCAAGTTGAAGAGCTTTGTCGAGCCAAATCGGTTGATTCGATCAAGGGTTCTGCCAACTGTATCTTCGTTAAAGTCTTCCGGGGCTACGCCAGGGCCAAAGAGCTTTTCCAATGCCAGATCCTCAAAATAGCTGGGGAAAATGTACAGTCTGCGATCTGTGAAACCTAAACCATTGATAACCAAACCCTTGATTATCGCTGAATGCTGAAGTTTGCAGTTGCGGGTTTTGGGCATTGCCTCATCGATGACTTTTGAAATGCCTAACTCATCGAAGATCCCAGCTACTAACCCTAAGTGATCTAGCGATAACGTCGATACCTTCATCCCATGCCCCTTTCCTATTCCCTTTCGGTTTTAGAAAAGCATTTCAGGATAAAAATGTTTCATGGTCGAAGGGCTACCTGCGGGATGTGGGCTATTGAGCTGTTTCCTCATTTCCAAGAAGATTGAAACTAAGAGATGATCGAGCTAGATAAACTATCCTGAAAAAATGGAAAATATGGACTAACATTATTTCGGCATTCAACTTTTTAAATTATACCAAAAATTTTGCTATACTTGGAAAGCCACCTGGTTTAACGAATCAATTGCACAAAAAAATGGAAACTGCAGGCCCGAATGGACCTGCTGCTAAATTCTCAATTCTCAGCCATGATGTAGCCGATTATCCTTCCATAGGCCGGCCGGGCGATCAGCACGCCAATTAGCACGCCTATTATGATGATCAAGGCGAAGCCCTGCAGCGCTCCAAAGCCCATCACCAGCAGCGGAGCCATTGCCGCTATGGTCGTTGCAGCCGCACCCAGGATGATGGTGAAGGCCCTGGAAAGCCTGGTCAGATAGACCTTGCCGCTCGGACCTGCTCCCTTGGCAGCCTTCTCTTGGGCCTTTTCGGCCACTGAATCTGCACGCTCCTTTATGCTCCGCGAGGCGCTTGACGCTGCGGCCTCACCGCTTCGAAGCAGCTCATCGGTGATGATCACCAGATGATCCACTCCGGTACCGATCACCATGATTATGCCGGCAATTGATGCCAGATCGAGCTGCCATCCCATGGCGGCCCAGATTCCCAGCATCATGATCACTTCAGAGAAAGAAGTGGTCAGCATGGGGAGCACTATCCTGCCCTCATGATAGCGGCGGTAAACCATGAACGCCACTGCTAAAAGCGCCAGTATTCCAGCTATAATTATCTGGAACTTGAACTGCTGGCCGAGGGCGGCAGTCACCTGGCCGGAGCCGATCACCATGACGTTGACCGGCAGAGCCCCTTCCCGCAGATGGATGTACAGCTCCCTGGCTTTCTCAGATCCGGCATCACCTGATCCCACCTCTGCAACCATGTTTCTGGTAGGAGCCTTCTCCAGGCTGGCTGCAAGATCTGTGGCCAGCGGAGCGCTGAAGATTACGTCCTTGTCCAGAACCATGGATATTTCGTGAGCCTTTGGATCCTTGGTCGCACCCGTATCGATGGCCATCTTTCTGAACAGCTGGGCACCCTCCTCAGAGAGGGTAAACGGAACGCCCCACATGCTGCTCTGATCGCCTCTGGGTATTTCCACTGAGTCGATGGCATCACCATACAGGACATGCATGGTCTCATTTCCCTCAGTCTGGATGCGGATCTCGAACTTGCCGGGTTTGCCGACAATCTCCTGAGCTGTATCCACATCCACTCCTGCCAGATCGATGAGTACGAAATTGTTGCCCACGATCCGGACCTTGATATCCTGCAGCCCCAGGCGGTTGAGCTTGGAGTCCAGGACACGCTTGGTTTCGTCTACCGTATCGGCGGTGACCCCTTCCTGGAAAGAATCCTCGCCGGGCAAGACTGAGCCCCCGACCGGTGCCAGGAGATCGTTGAGAGACTCTCTGGTGACAGCAGTCCTAATTTCATAGGAGACCGGTGCCACGCTCACAACTTTTACGTCTGCGTCCAGAGCCTTCTGCAGATAATTGGAGATTATCGACTCCGGTAAGGATATGATGGTAACTCTGGAAGTGTTACCCCGGGTCACCACTTTTGCCCCTGGATAGCCCATACCGTCAGGCACGCTCTCGGAAACCACGCCGGGCACCGTGATGATGTAGCTGTCGCCCTGCTGCTCGACGGAGCTAGCGTTGAACTGCTGCATCAAGATTCTCTCTGCATTGGCATCAAGCTGGACAACAGCTCCCTCCAGCTGAAGCTGCAGGTATGATCCGCCTTCCAGGTCCAGGCCGTACTTCAACCCGGAGTTCAGTCCAAAGTAGCTAGGAATAGGCGTCAGAAACAGCAGAGCCAGGAGCACGGCAACGATGTAGATCACGATTCTTGGATCTCTTAAGGCTTCTCTTGAAAGGCTCATCTTCTCTGCCTCCTGGCGCTCTTTGCCGGCCGGCTAACGTACCATCTCAATCCCTGGGCATTGGTGATCCAGGTGTTCATCATGTCCGCCAGCAGGCCGAACAGAAGGACGGTTGATATGTCGGCGATGATTGACATGCGGGTGAAAGACGGTATCACCAGGTAGAGAAGATTTGAAACCAGGAATAAGGCCAGAACCGCGGCCCCGGTAGTGGTAGTCATCATGATGCCGGTGCCCATGGCCCCGATTATCTTTTCATCCACATCTCCCTTCCGCCTAAAAACTCTCATGGACAGCAGGATGTCCGTGTCCACCGAATAACCGATTAGCATTAACAGAGCGGCCACGGTTCCCAGCGATAGGGTGATTCCGACCACATTCATGGCGGCTGCAGCTATCAAGATATCGGCCAGAGCGCAGAGAACTACCAGGCCGGATACAAAAGGCTCTCGAAATATCACGAATACGACAATTGCCATCAACAAGAAGGATAGTGGAATATATCTCAGAGCCTCCTGCTGAAGTGCCTGGCTGTAAATCGGTCCCATGTACCGGATCTCCGCATCATTGTACTCGGAGTTGATCGACTCCGCCAGCCCCTCATACTGGGCGTCATCCATGGGCCCGAATTGAATCATATATCTCGAGCCGATGTTTCTCACTTCCAAGAGGGGATAGCTGGAGAACTTCTCTTCCAAAACTCCTTGTGATTCGGTCGTGGGCACAGTTACAAGAGTGCCTCCTGTGAACTCGACTCCCAGCCTGACGGGTGAGCCCGTGCTGAGATAAGTCGCGCCCAGGATGATAATTGCCAGAGCTATAACAGCCAGTGGAATCAGCATTATCTGCCTGGGTGGGTATTTAGTAATAATGTCCTCTAATTCCATACAAGTCTCCTCGAACTCGCCACTTGGGTAACCCACCGGTTAGTGTCACTAATATCGTTCGATCCTCTATTGCTTGATTCGGAATTTGAACTATCTCAATCTATTTACAGCTTATCATCAGACCTTTTCCCATTTCTTGAGGTTGACCACCTGGGAAAGCGTCTTTCCGCGCCGGATTTCCTCGAACAGCCGGCTCTCGGTCTTCGCCACCTCTTTGGCTCGCCGGGCGATCTCGTAGGCCCGCTCCTTGGGAATTACCACCACGCCGGAATCATCTCCGACGATGTAGTCTCCGGGCCGGACCGTCTGCCCGCAGCAGGTGATCTCGGAGTTTATCTCTCCCATGCCTTTGGGCTCGCCGGCATTTGGAACCATAGCTGTGGCAAAGATTGGATAATCCAGGTTCCGGATCTCGTCGATGTCTCGAACCGCACCATCGACCACAACACCTTCTATGCCCTTGACTTTGCAGCTCATCGTGGCCAGGCCGCCCCAGGGTGCAATATGCTTGCTGCCGTTATAGATCACGATTACATTTCCCGGCCCGGCAAGGTCGATGGCCTCAACGGTCTTGGCCCAATCGCCGGCAAAAGTCTGAACGGTTACTGCAGTCCCCACGATCTTCTTGCCGCGGTTGACGGAGAAGATCTCGCGCATAGCTCCTTTACGGTGCATGGCGTCGGAAATATTGGGGCAGGAGACCTCCTTAAATATTTCCACCATCTCGTCATGCAGGCTCTTCCGCTTCAGGGCTCCGGCAGCTCCGGCATGATCGATTGCATCCCTGATCTTCCTGGCCGAGCCGGTTACATCCGCGCTGCGGACGATGTTTCCACCCACGATCACGATGGCCGCTCCGTTGGCCACGGCCTCCCGCCCGGTTTCGACGCCAATTCCGCCTGCTGCTGCAACCGGCGTGTTGACCTCTTTTACTATTTGCTTAAGCAGATCGATGGTATCCCCGCCGGTCATCTGCTGATCGATGCCCACATGAACGCATATGTAGTCGACACCGAGACGGTCAAGCTCCCGCGCGCGAGCTACAGGGTCCTCAGTTGTCAGCAGATCCATCATAATAGCTACGCCATACTTTCTTGCCGCACGGATGGCATCTTCGATGGTGGAATTGTCTGCTGCGGCAAGCATGGCCACGATGTCAGCTCCGGCCTTGGCAGCCATCTCCACCTCCATGGCTCCGGTGTCGACGGTCTTCATGTCGGCCACGATCTTTACGCCCGGAAGGGCCTTCTTCATCTCGCGCACAGCATCCATGCCTTCGCTCTTAATGAGAGGAGTTCCAGCTTCTATCCAGTCGGCACCCCCTGCAACAGCCTCTGTGGCTATTTGAATGGATCTGTCAAGCTCCAACAGATCCAAGGCCACCTGTAGAATGGGTTTAATACCACATCACCGCCACTTTGAACAAAGGACCACTTAAACAGAGCATGGTATATAAAATGAAGCTGGCAGAGATTTCTGAGATAGACCTTGAGGATGATCCGTTTCGTCCTCACGCCGTACCCTTCACTAAATTGCACGGAAACGGAAATGATTTCGTGCTCATTGATGAAATGAGCAGGGAGATAGTTCCAGAATCCGCGAAGAGCAGATTTGCTATTGCCTGCTGCCGCCGCAACTTCGGCATCGGCGCGGACGGAATCCTGTTCCTGGTGAGAAGCCAGCTGGCTGACGTGGGAATGAGGCTCTTGCAGCCGGACGGCTCCGAGGCGGAGATGTGCGGAAACGGAATTCGCTGTTTGGCTAAGTACGCTTTTGAGGCCGGGTATACCGGGCTGAACTTCGATGTCGAGACCCTGGCCGGAACCATACCGATTCAGGTGAGGGAGATAGGCGACTGCTTCCTGGCCAAGGTCGATATGGGCGTGCCCAGATTCGACCGGCCGTCCATCCCGGCAGTCGGCCGCGGACAATTCATCAGGGAGAATGTGGAGGGCCTGGAGATCACCGCCGTGAACACCGGAGTTCCTCATGCTGTAACCTTCGTCGATGACCTGGACCTGCCCATAAATGAGGTAGCTCCGATTATCCGGCACAATCCGGCATTTCCCGAAGGCATAAACGTGAACTTCGTCAAGCCCGGCGAGCACTTTAAGGTCAGGACTTTCGAAAGGGGCGTGGAGGGCGAGACCTTCTCCTGCGGAACAGGCTCAGTGGCCTGTGCCTCGGTGGCGCGGAAGCTGGGGCTGATCGAAGACGAAGTCCTGGTGGAGACCAAAGGAGGACCGCTAATGGTCTATTTTGAGGATGAGAGAGCGTTCATGGAAGGGCCTGCGGTCACGGTTTACACGGGAGAGCTTTCCGAAGAATATATGTGGAGACTCCCTCAGGAGATCTAAGAGATGCGGTTGTTGGCGGCACTTTCATGGCTTTTGCTTTTGGCCCTGATCTGTCCGGCCTGTTCAGAGCACTACGTCATGGAGATCGGAAGCAAGAGCAATCCCAATGCTCACCTCTTCTCCTACGACCAGAAGTTTCGCGAAAGCACTTTTCTTCAAAATTATATGATGAACGTGACCGCCAAGAAGGAGTTCACAGACGCCACCCGGCTGTCCACAGACATGCAGCTGAGAGCCGATGCCAACATCACCGAGATGATTATAGAAGCTGACTTCATAGGCATCGGGAGGCTCAGCTATCTGGTCCGGGACCCGGAGACGGGAGACGAGATGTCCAGGATCAATCATATGTTCGTCGGCAACTTCAGCATGGACGAGCATATTCGCATCATCAAGAACCACATGGACGAAGACTGCTGGTGGCTCTGCCCGGTATAACTGATTTCCAGGCAGCGCTAAATACCGTCCCGCAGAGGTCTTTCAGAGTTTTGCCGACGAATTGAGCTGCAGGCACACGATTGAATCCACATGGCGGAGGAACTCCTCCCGGCGTTCAGGCGGAATGGTGGCTCCTGCGGCAACATTGTGGCCTCCGCCTACGCCGCCCACATCCTGCGCAGCCGAGGACATGGCCCGCGAGAGATCCAGGCCGGACTTCACCAGATCCTGAGTTCCGCGAGCCGAGACCTTGAGCTGCCCTTCCGGAGTTCTGGCAAAGGCCAGAATGGGACGGGAACGGTCGGCCATCTGAAAACACATCCCGGCTACAATTCCGACGATTGTATCAAGTATGGCATCGCCAGCATCGAAGTACTGGACACCCTTCATGGCCACGATGCCCTTCTCGCTCACCAGCTTTATGCCGTTCACCAGATTCTGGCGGTGCTGGCCCAGGAGATCTCGGGCTCTATCGAACGCCTCCCCTCGATCGCCCATGCAAACGCTTAAACCCACATCCGAATGGCCGTAACGGGCTGTCGCGTTCAAGAGGGTTGAGAACTCGCTCGCGTCCCGCAGCTCGGTACCCTCCCTCTCTCTTAGGAGCACATAGACCTCGCCGATTAATCGCTCCAGGCGGGAGTTGGAAATGCCGCCCCGCAGGCCCCGCCTGAGAAGAGACGAAACCATGCACGCTTTCTCCTCCTGAGTGAGATCGATCCAGCGCCTCCAGCGTTCGCCGCCCAGACGGATCCCGCAATCTTTGAGAAATGCTATGCAGGCGTCCTCGTTCCCGGAAAGGCCGGGAATGTAGGGATCCTGGGAGTACTCAAGCATCTTGAAGACCGGCCGGGTCTGTCTGCCGAAGAGCTTTATGTCCCGGGAAAAGGACAGCACCTCCGCCTTCTGCCCGATCTCCAGTATATCCCGGTTGACCCCCAGGAGCTGGCCGCTGGCCATGTCCTGGAGATCTCCGACCGCGCCGACGATCGCCAGGGCCGCCAGATCATCGTTTGCGCCCGGAGATTCGGCCAGGCTTCTTGCAAGAAGAAATGATGTTCCGCTGCCGGATAGCTCTCTGGCCCCGTCGGCCCCGATCAGATGAGGGTTTATGTGAGAGATCAGAGGCGCGTCTTCATGTGCGGGACCCGGGCGGTGATGATCGGCGACCAGAGCCCGAATTCCCCGCTCGCAGATCTCCCCGGCCATTCCGCTCCCGAGGTCGGTGAATATAACCAGATCGGAACCCCGGTCGGCGATCAGGTCCAGAGACGGCGCATCAAGCTGCCGGAAGAAAAGGGGGGAATAATCCAGACCTCGCCTCTCAAGTCCGGTACAGATTATGCTTGCCGCAGTGAGCCCATCGGCGTCCACATGAGAGACCACCAGAACCTCTCGGCACCGGATTATCTCTTTGGCCGCGCCTTCGCATATCCTGGCCAGCTGTGAATAATGGTCCGAGACTTCCTGATGCCGGGACATAGTGAACATAGATATCGATCGCAGAGGTCATAAACGTTTAGTACGGAGCGAAACTTAAAATTCTAGAATATTGGCCCATGCCACCGGCCCAAAGGAGGAAGACCCGGGGAAAAAGCATCCCTGCCATCACCCGAAGAGCTACCTGCTCGGAATGCTGCTATTGACCAGGCGTGAGCGGTAATCCGAGGTCAGATTGGCCTCAAGCCCCAGCTGCCCCGAATCTATCCGGAAATCCCGAGGCTCGACATTGCCGCTGCTTGATTGATTTGATTGATCTGATTGATTTGATTGGTTGTTGGCTGAAATCAGGATATTCCCGGCCCACGGAGTGCCCATCAGGCTGAAGTTCAAGGGTTCCTCAGGTCTCCTGGGAAGATCGGCCAGGTTCAGCTTTGAGGAAGCCGGCTCCTGGGAGAACACGAATTGATCCTCGATGGTGATGTTTTTTGAATCATTTTCGCTGATGAAGATGTACTTGTTCATGACCGATCCGGTTCCGCGTATTTTTCCAGATGCCTGTGAACTCTTCTGATCGTCCATGCGGTAATCGGTGATCACGGTTCCGGTGCCTTTGACATCGTGGCTGTAATCGATATCCACTGCAGACTGCACCAGGTTGAAGACCAGAAAGCCGCAGACGGCAATCAACAACCAGCAGGGCCAGGGCCGAAGAAGACTCATTCGTGTTTGAAATTCTATTATCTTCCCTATTTAAGATATCGGAAAAGGAGCTGTCCCGTGACACCTGATGTCTCAAGAGCAAGTGATTTAAGTGCTGCTGGCCAGGGATGACAGGGCACGGACCATGAGGGAGATAGAAAAGACCGCGAGACATTTCAGCTTGCTGGACGTCGCTCCAACCATTGCGGGAGTGCTGAAGATAGACCTGCCTCAGGCTGATGGCAGGGCAATTCCAGAGGTGATCGGCTGGGGCTGCGACAGCGTCGTTCTGCTGATAGTGGACAGCCTGGGCTACCAGCTCTACGAATGGCTCTCCCCAAGACTGAAGAACATCCCGAGGCTTGTGGAAAGAGGGCTTCTTCTCAGAGCAAGTTCGGTTTCAAACCGCACCACGCCCTCCATAGCCTCCATTCTGAGCGGGCTGTTGCCCGAGCACCACCATATCGTCGACAAAGAGGGTGCTAAGGAGTCCAGCATTTTGAGCCTCCCGGAGATTGCCAGCGCCCAGGGCCTGAGATCGGCGGTCGTCATGGAGAAGAACGGCGCCGAGGTCTACAGCGGCCTAATCGAGATTGTGAACGGAATATCCGACCGCATGGACCCTCTAGAGTTCGACCGGGCCTCCTGTCAGCTTTCCCTTGATGCGCTGTCCAGGAGGCCCAGGCTTCTGGTTTCCTACTTCATAGGCATCGACAAAGCAGTTCACATGGGCAAAGGAGCCGATGGTATCAGAGAGATGGCCATCTTGATAGACGCCTGTGTCGGAAAAGTGGTTCAGGCAGCATCGTCCAGAGCCTTGATCGTCATCTGTGGAGACCATCCGATACATGCCGGGAAGCTGAAAAGGACCCAGGAACCCTATGATGTGGCTCTGATAATGGCCAGGGCAGAAACGTGATCTGCCGCCATCAGCTTCACAGTTCTGCGATAGCTTTAAATTCCAGACGGCGTGAATGAGAGTACGATGGATGAAGATCTATTCGAGGTTTTTCAGCTGATGGCAGAGGACGACCGCCGACGTAGATACCTCAAAGAGATCGGTAGCTGGCTGATCGAGGAAGAATTTGAACTCCATCAGGCGTCCTAAAAAACACAAACGGCCATGCCTTTGTGGCACCTTGGGCTATCTTTTAAAATTTATAGATGAAGTCGGGATTTATTCCGCGCACAACTCTATAAACAAAAGGCGATTTACACTCTGCCAGCAGTCGCAGCGGGCTTGCAAATTCGATAGGCATAAATATCTTGTGAATTGCATTCACAACTTCCCGCGCACAGAGAATAGATTGGCTGATAGCTATTATCATAGTAGTAATCGCCTGGATCTTCTTTTCACAGCTGTGTTCAATACAATTTCTCTATCTGCAGCCGTCCCTGTGAATTACTATTTAGACTACTATAAAGGATTTAATCCTGAAAAAAAGCTCTAGATTGAGTTTTTAGCGATTAACTACAACGCGCAACTCTTAGAAAAGTTTATATACTTCTATTACAAGGTTAATTATAGTCAGAAAGGATGCGACATCCTGTCTGATCACATCCTGAAGGGGATGATTGGAGGGACTGTTCGTCTTGAGGGGATGGAATGGACCTTCGAAGCAAATTAGAGCGGTAGAGGTAGCGTACATGAAGGGTTTATCAGGATACTTCGCCCACGCAAGTCCTACATATAAAAAAGTGATGGATACTGCACAATGCGAGCCAGAGGCCCTTTTTCTGCGCAGCTAAAACGTCACCGTGAAGGGATGGCACACTGGGATAGCAATGAAGGGGGAAGAACAGCCTGCTGGTCTTCCAATCGGCAGGATCTGGCCGAAAATTTGCGCGCAGGAGTACTCTACACAGAAGGGATGGCATAAGGGAGTGCAAAAGAGAAGGGTGAAACGTTCAAGCTCAAGTCCGGGACCAGAATAAGAGCCTATACACAGCTTTTCACAACCGAGAAGGGCGGTTGTGTCTCAGATGCTGTAGTTGTGGTAGGGCTGCAAGACAGGTGCCTGAAAGAGAGTGATCTCCGGGTTGTTGAAAGGGACAACATTTCGCAGATCGCAACTGAAGCGATTTGAGTTTGAATTGAAGGCACAGGCTGAGGACGGCCGAATAGCGCGGATCGAAAGAAGGGAGAACGGTTCAGCGAAATACAGTCGTTCTCAGCCTGTGAAAAGAGGGAGACGAAGGGATGGCACACAGGAGTCGCATAGGATGGATGCAAGCGGATTTCGCAGTAACTGACAGTCCGCAAAAGCCCGTCCTCATGACAGCTTCACTGTGAAAGAGGGAAAAACATGGTCAGAAGTCACATCAAGCTGTTCACCTTGCAGATGAAGGGGACGCGTTCACAGCTATCAGAGCCAAGGGCCGGGTCCAGACAGAGATCACTGCCGGATGTGGTCACATTGGTGGAACGCGGATTCGGGCCCCAGGAAATACTCTCCGGAAGATGAAGTTGATCGCAGATGAGAATCCGGATCGAGATCGAAGACAAAGGATTTAAATCCGTCCATGAGTTCGAGTCGCAAAACATGGATGGAGAAGCTCTGAGAGAGAAGATCATCGGCTTTCTAACAGCATCAGGCGTCTTCTCCGACGCTGAAGCCCAGGCTCAGCCGGCCAAAGCGTATGACAGCACCGGAACGCTTATGGATAGACTTGAGAATTTCATAAAGTATGAGTTCCCCAATTCCTGGTTCACAACTCAGGAATTGCGAGAGAGATATGAGACGGTGATGGACGACATCAAGCTGTCCACAGTCTCAACTTATCTATCCAGGATGAACCGGGACGGCATGCTGGAACGAAGGGGAAATAGAAACAACCGCCAGTACCGGCTGTCTGAAGAGAGCCTTGGGGCGTTAGCAGAGCCTCATAGCAATTATCAGTCCAAGAGAAAAGCCGAAGGCAGATGGTGAGTCAAGCCTGGCCGGAAGTCAGTTCTTCTGAGGGAATCCCACCACCTCCATCTCCGCCAGAAAAACTCTTCCCAGGCCCCATCTGCCACGGCCAAAATTACAAATTCTCAAGCGCTGCTTCGACCAAATAGCGGCTGCGCAGCCCGTCCTCGTCCATAGGATTTAGCTCTGTGACCTTCTCAAAACAGATAAGGGCCTCCTCAAGGCGGTCAAGAGCCACAAACGCGAGCCCTTCGCCATACCAGGCGTCGGGATTTCCCGGCTCAAGCCCAATCGAAGTCTCAAAGCTCTCCACAGCCTCACCATATCTACCGGCCATGTTCAGGGCCAGGCCCCGGAAACACCAGGCTTCCGCATCATCGGGCAATATAGCCGTGGTTTGATTCCAGGCGCTCAAAGACTCATCATAGCGGCCCGAAGAGAAGAGAACCTGAGCCAGAGCCCGCCAGATTCTGCTGCTCATGGGATCGATCTCGCTTGCCCGGAAAAAGCTGAGGCTTGAGTTCTCGTAATCTCCGGATGCCGCCTGAAGGCAGCCTTTGTTGTACCGGGCTGCGGCATCCTCAGGGTCCAGGGCGATGGCGCGGTCAAAGCAGCCCAAGGCCTCAGGATATCTATGCAGAGCTGCCAGTGCAAGTCCCATTCCCATGAGCGACTGCGGTTTTTCTTCCAGCTGTATTGATCGACGGAAAGGCTCCAGCGAGCCCTCGTAATCGCCCAGGGCACAACGCGCATTTGCCTGGGAAAAAAGCGCTGCAGAAGACGGGTCCTGCAAGACGGCCCGGTCGAACAGCGATAGGGCTTCCGAGAAGTTGCCTTTAAAGAGATGTACACCGCCCAGCCCCAGCAAGGCCCTGGTGCTGTTCTCTTCAAGCTCCAGAGCCCTCTCAAAGGACCGCTTTGCGGAAACTGTATCCCCCAAGGCCAGGAGCGCTTCACCGCTGCCGCACCAGGCCTCGATGCTCATGTTGTCCGCCTCCAGGGCCTTCCGGTAGGAATCCAGGGAAGAAGAGAAATTCCCTGTTGCCAGCAGGGCCCGAGCTTCTCCGATTTGGGCCCGCATATTTGTGGATTCGATGGCCAGTGCTCGCTGGTAGGACTGGAGAGCGACCTCCGGACTCCTGGACAATAGCAGATCGCCCCTGTTCACCAGAGAGGAGACGTTTGCAGGATCGATCTTGAGGAGCTGATCGTAAACGGAAAGCGCGCCCTCTGAGTCGCCTCTAACAAACAGGATTTCGCCCTTGCCGAATAGGGCCCTCAAGTTCTCCGGGTCCTGAGATAGAGCCGCCTGGTAGGAGGTCAGCGCAGAATCGTTGTCTCCCTGCATCCTCAGGGAATCGCCCTGGCCCACTGCCGCTCGAAAGCTGTCCGGCTCGATCTCCAGAGCCCGGGAGTACGACCTTGACGCATTTGCGTAGTCGGCCATGAACAACAGAAGATCTCCCTGCAGCACCAGGGCCTCGACATTTTGCGGATCGAGCTGAAGCGTAATATTGCACGCCTGCAGAGCCGGGGTCCAATTGCCGAGGGCCGAGTTGGACTTTGCCATTCCCATATATGCAACGGCATCGCTTGAATTCACCCTTGCCGCGGCCTCAAAGGGTGCGAGCGCCTCTTCGAACCGCTCCAGCTTCAATAGAGCCTGGCCTTTTCCTCGCAGGGCGGGGGTATTGTTTTCGTCGCCGGCCAGCACGTCGTCGAATGCGACCACTGCCTTTTGCAGTTCGTTCATCTTCAGCAGCAGATCAGCCCTGGCCATGAGCATGGAGGCATTTCCCGGATCAAGCTTGAGGCCGCGGTCGATGCTGTCATTCGAGTCCTGCAGCTCTCCCAGCCCTTGCTCGGCCTGGGCTTTGTAGAACCAGACCTGGGGCTGGCTGGAGTTTATGCGCAATGAGGAATCGAAGCAGAGCCTGGCCATCCGGTATTTCCCTTGGCTGATCAGCACGAGGCCCTTGCCGGTCCAGGCATCGACACTTTCATGATCGATGGCCAGCGTTCGATCAAAGGATTCCTTGGCTTCTTCCGGGAGGCCCAAATGAAGAAGTGCATAGCCTCTTCCCGCCCAGGCAGGCGCATTATCATCGAAAAGAGCAACCGAGCGGTTGAAGGCCTCTGCAGCTTGGATGTAGGAGCCGTTTTTCAGCAGCTCTTCCCCCTGGCTCTGCCAGTAGCCGTAATCGTCCAGGGGATCCGCTGCCGGGGCCCCATCGGGAAAAGGAGTTGATGAAGCATTCTCCGCCTCTCTTAACATATGCAGGGCATCGTCTCGCAACTTCTGCGCCCCGGCGTCTCCCGGCATCAGCTGCAGGGCTTCTTCGAACTCTTGCAGCGCTTGAGCGGCCTGTCCCTCTTTCAATAGCCGGCCGCCTTCGGCCTTGAGCACCTCCGCCAGGCCGCTCGTGGCCTCCTGACTTGAGGGATCAAGACCCAAGGCCTGCTCATACCCGGCCCGAGCATCCTTCAGCTTCCCCTGCTCCAGCAGCTCATGAGCGCTCTTTTCCAGAACGGAGGCCTTTCCCGATAAGGCATCCGGGTCCCCTGGATGGAGATTTAATACCTGGTCGTAAATCAGAGACGCCTCCGATGTCCTGCCCAGTCCGACCAATGCCTCTGCCTTTCCGGTCAAGGCTTCCGCGTTCTCGGAATCGGCATCCAGAGCTTTCGCGTACAGGTCCAAGGACTCCTCCAGGTCCCCCCGGCCGGCCAGTAACCGGCCTTTGCCGGTCCAGGCAGCGATCCGACCCTTCTTGGCGGAAGCATTTCCAGCGAGAATGGAGACATTATCCAGTTGCTGCAATGCCTCATCGTACAGCCCGAGACCCAGGGAAGCATTGGCTCTTCCGAGCCAAGCTCCCACCAAACCCGGATCTATGGAGAGCGCCTTCTCGTAACCCTCATCGGCCTTGGAGAAGTCCCCCACCGACTCAGCCAGCTGTGACCGCAAAAGCCACAGCTGGGAATTCTGCGGGTCGTACCTGAGGGCCATGTCAAAGCACAGGCCCGCCATCTTTTGCCTCCCCAGCTTGACCAGAGCCCTTCCCTTTCCCTGCCAGGCCTCAGAGCTATCGGGAACGGTCGAAAGTACCTGGTTGTAATAATCCAGAGCCTCTTGGTAGGAGCCTTTAGCAAAGGATGCCTCCCCCATTTTCAGCAATGCATCTTCCGGGCCATTCACTTCCAAGGCCTGGCCGACGGATGCGACCATCAAAAAGAGCATGACTGAGAGCATGACTTCGACCTTGAGGCATCTCATGTGTCAGCTATATCCTCCATGACCTATTTTACGTTTGAGTTTCTGAGCCTCTGGATATTATATTAAGATTATGATTATAGTTGCCGAAGACGAGCTTGCAAAATTGTGGGGTCTAGCGATGCCAGTCCGAACTTCATGCCGGAAGCATATCTGGCGGCAATTGATTTCTAGCGGTAATACGTGTCATAGGCCGGAGGAGAGAAGACTACCTCTTCGGGTTCGATCACCAGCCCATTTATGTCAAAATCCAGGCCTAAAAGCGGCCGAAGCGCGTGAAGAAGGTTGTCGGCAGCTCTGAGATCGACCGGCTCCTCTCCCGATGTGGTCCCAAGCAGGCAAAAGCCCCTCATCCCGTAAAGGGGAGCCTGACCTGCCAGGAGCCCGTTTATTCCTCCGATGGCGCCGCCGCTAAGCAGCGGAATGCCGGCCTTTTCCAGCTCTTTTGCGGCCTGAACATCGCTGCAGACCCCGACCACCTTTTCCCGCCCGTCGCCCACGCAGGCTGCGAGGGTAATTACGTCGGTTATCCCGCGAGATTTAAGCGATTCAAGGATCTCTCCCGCAAGGCTGTACATCCCTCGAACGCTCAAGGGCTGGGCGTCGCCGGACAGGACAAAAAGGTTCTCCCGGCCTTTGGCCATCTTTAGCTCGACGTACAGAAGATGAGCCAGATTGTCTGAGATAGCCACCTGAGCCGGAAAACCGGGTGATAGAAAAGGTTTCACGGTTCTGCACTCCAGGGCGGTTGCCAGATAATCGGCAGCCACTTTACCCACGCTGCCGATCCCCGGCAGGCCACCTATGCAAACAGTGCTGGAGGAAAACATTGACTGCAGATTTGGCGGTAGGGATATAACATCCTTTCGCCAAAACTGCAGCCCGAAAAGATTTACTCTCCTGCGGCCCGTATGAGCCAGTTGACCTTCAGAGTCTCATTGGTGCTGTTTACGGTGAACTGGGCAGGTTCCAGCTGCTTGTTGCCGCTGTTGAAGAAGTACGAATTGCCGGACCCTTCCTCCTGCTCCATGAAAACCAGCATCGAGCCCCGGTCGTAGAAGACCACATAGAAGTCGCCTGTTACCGGTATGGCGGGAATATCGATAGACCTGATGACCGGAATCGGGTATGTGAAGTAGGCATTTTGAGTGTCGGCCAGCCTGTAGAGCAGGTTGAGGTTTGCGTCCCTGATCTCGATTAGGAAGTTGCTGGCTGCGGGGACGGTTCCAGTACTCTCATTGAATCCGTTCCACCCCAGGACCTGCACTTGCTTCAGATTCCATCCGGCGCTTGGTGCCGTGAACTTCACAGCTTCGCCGATGAATAGTCCATCCAGACCAAAATCCTCAGTAGCGGTATAATAGGTGAGGTTCATATCCGAAATGTTTTGCTGGTTGCTGTCCTGTGCAAGGACGGTCAATCCTGGCTCAGTTGCACTTTGCTGGGCCGATGAATTGCAGCAAATGGCCGCAAGACATAGGGCAGATAGTAATAGGATCATTTTCTTCAATAGATCACCCCATTTTGGAGATGTAGGCTTGATCCTTATATAGATGATGCTATATGCAAAACATAAAAATACAATTTAATATTCTTAAAATAAAATTTCAGATTTCCACCGGTTAGAGTTGATCAGAGGGGGGTCCGATAGATATCAATATTAATAAATAGTATATGTCTTTTCAGTTCGATTTCTGTATCCGTTCAGGGTCGATTTACAGTACGGATATTTGAATCCGCGAAATGGGAAAAGGCTCAGCCGGATCCCCACTATTGCAGAATTCTTTTAAAATAGATATTACTTAATAATACGAGATAAGGTTTATTAAGTAGAAACAGGAACCTGACCAACCCCCTGAAGACGTAAAGGAAAATGCCGGTCCTGGTCGGGAATCCAATCCTTCTTTGGGAGATGATGTTTCTGTTGAGACCTGCACGAGATACGGACGAGAACCGATGATCCCAGAATGGATGCGGGATGTGGATTCATCCCCCTGCAGATGCGATGCAGCAACAGCTGGCAAAAAGAGCTTCGTTCAGAAGACGCTGGACACGATTTTTGCCTTCTTGCAGGAGACATTCGACACCGAAAAGCTCTCTCATAAAAACGGACTCTTGCAGAGCCTCGACCCGAGGGTCAAGATGATCTCCATCCTGACCCTGATCTTTGCCCTGAGCGTCACCAGAGATGCAAGAATTCTCGCTGCGGTTTACATACTTGAGATGCTGCTGTGTGCAGCCAGCCTCATTGGTGTCGGCTTCTTCATCAAACGCGTTTGGCTCTTCATTCCCCTTTTCACCCTGGTAATCTCCATACCCATGCTCTTCAACGTATTTCTCCCCGGCGATCCGCTGTTCCAGGTGGCATACCTGGGAGAGAATGCAAGTATCGGACCAATAATGCTGCCTGAAAGCATCTACATTACAGCCCAGGGAACGAATGCGGCCCTGGTATTCACCCTGCGAGTGGTAGTATCGGTCTCGGCAGTGGTGCTGCTCTTTCTGACAACTCCACAGGCCACGCTCTTCAAGTCACTGCGATCGATAGGAGTTCCAAAGCTTTATGTGCTAACCCTGGAGATGGCCTACCGCTACATTTTCCTGCTGACCGACCTGATAAGAGAGGTCTACATCGCCAAGAGAGCCAGGACCATCAGGTCGCGATCCATGCGGGAAGAACAGAAGTGGGTAGGAGGAAGAATCGGCTACATACTCATAAGATCACTGGCCATAAGCGAAAAGGTGCACATGGCCATGGTATCGCGCGGATTTGACGGCGATGTCAGGATCATGCAGGACTTCAGGCTGAAAGCGGCGGATTACCTGTTTGCGCTCTCTGCCTTTTCGATCAGCGTGATCTTGGTGCTGATCTCCCAGAACATTATCAGGATTTGAAAATATGGACGAACCCATCATCGATTTGAGAAACGTCACCTATTCCTACGTGGGAAGGATAGATGCCTTAAAGGGGATCAGCCTAAAGGTAGAGGCCGGCGAGCAGGTCTCCATAATGGGCGCCAACGGAAGCGGCAAATCGACGCTTTTGGCGATCATGGACGGACTCGTCTTTCCCACCTCCGGAGAGTATTACGCCTTCGGCCAGATGGTCACCGAAGACGCATTCGACTCCATCAAAGACAACCCCTTCAGAGCCTATTTCAGAAAGAAGGTGGGATTTGTCTTCCAGAACTCGGATGTGCAGCTATTTTCATCCACCGTCTACGAGGAGATCGCCTTTGGGCCTCTGCAGATGGACCTCCCGGCAGAGGAGGTAAAATCCAGGGTGGAAGACGTAATTAATATGATGGACATCGCCAAGCTCAGGGACCGAGCACCTCATACCCTGAGCGGCGGAGAGAAGAAAAAGGTGTGCATAGCATCAGTCCTGGCGACCAATCCCGACGTCCTGCTGCTGGATGAGCCGACCGCCGGGCTCGACCCGCGAACTCAACTATGGCTAATTGAGCTCTTGCAGGAGCTGGCCGAGGCCGGAAAGACGGTAGTCACCGCCACTCACGACCTGGACATCATCGAGCAGATCAGCAAGCGTGCGGTGGTGATGGGAGAGGACCACACCATCAAGGTAGACCGCAAAACAACAGAGGTGCTCAGCGATCTGGAGCTGCTGCTGGCCACAAACCTCATTCACAAACACATGCACCGGCACGGAACCATTGCCCACCAGCACCGACACACCCACGACGAAACGCACAGCCACAAGCACCTAGGATGAGTGATGAGTGAATGATTGAAAGGAGGTCGAATCCTCTGCTGCTCGGATTTTCATCACATCATGACTTAAACATTTAACATTAGTCACTCTTGACATTAACCACTGCAGCAAAAGAATGGATTAAGAGTCTGTGCATCAATTCACGATTGTGACGCGCCCTCATCAGGAAGCCATTTCCTCCAAGAGATAACTATCCTTAAGATGAATTTATATATTGTTCATATTTAGTATTTGCATGCGACATCTTTTTATAACTGCGGCAGATTAGTGCCTTCGGTGAAATTATGCACATTCCGGATGGTTATCTAGGCCCATCTACATACATAGCGATGTGGATCATTATGATCCCTATCTGGGTTTATGCCGGAAAAAAGATGAGCACTGAACTTCGGTCCAGGCAGGTGCCACTCCTGGCCCTGGCCGCAGCCTTTTCATTTGTCATTATGATGTTCAACGTGCCCATTCCGGGGGGTAGCACAGGTCACGCAGTGGGGGGAGCGATAATTGGCATCGTCCTGGGACCCTGGGCGGCAGTGATCGCCATATCCGTGGCCCTGGTGTTGCAGGCCCTGATGTTCGGAGATGGAGGAATTACCGCTATTGCAGCCAACTGCTTTAACATGGCCGTTGTAATGCCGTTCGTAGCCTATTACGTGTACAAGATATTAAGCGGAAATACAGAGATCACATCTTCAAGAAGGATAATTGCCGCCGCAGTGGCAGGCTATGTTTCCCTGACTCTGGCTGCAGCGCTAACCGGATTCATGTTCGGAATTCAGCCCCTGCTGTACACCGATGCCAACGGAGTTCCCCTGTACATGCCCTACGGCCTGAACATCACGTTGCCAGCCATGCTGCTGGAACACGCGCTCGGCTTTTCCTTCCTGGAGGCGCTGGTGACAGCCCTGATTTACGGCTACATCCAGAAGACGGACCCGTCCATACTCTATGAAGAGATCAAGAAATCGAAGAGGGCCAAGACCAGGAGAGCGGCTCCAGCCTGAGGTGATAGACGATGGACAAAATTATTAGAAACCTGGCCATAGGCCTGCTAGTCCTGATGATATTTGTTCCCCTGGGCCTTCTGGCGGTGGGAGAGACCTTTGGCGAGTGGGGGACCGAGGAGCTAGAGGAAAAGCTGGGCTTCGTGCCGCCCGGCTTAGAGCAGCTGGCTCCCATGTGGAGCGCGCCCGTTCCCGACTACGCCCTTCCCGGGGACGAGTCGGAGACCGGCATGGTGGCAGCATATTACCTCTCGGCCATTCTGGGCGTAATCATCTGTGGCGGCCTGCTGTACTTCGTCGGAAAGAAGGTGGCTAGAAACTAAGGATACCCCGGCGTCTGGCCGCCTCTTCATTATTTTTCTCTGATATTCAATTGACAGCCCCTTTTTGCAAACATATCAATCATTCCATCCGGAGAAATGGGCGCTCAATTATTGAGCAGATGAAAAATATAGCAGATGAAAAGCCAGCCGTTGCAGAAAGGTCTGCAAAAGAGTGGGTGAGGGGCCAGGGCAGGACTCCTGCCCCCGATCCGAGCCCCATTATATCTTATTTCTTCTGCAGCCAGGGCATCATGGCCCGCAGCTCGGCGCCGACCGTCTCGATGGGATGTTCGGCCTCGATCTTCTCCAGCGACTTCTTCACCGGTAACCCGGCCTGCCCCTCGAGAAGCCATTCCCTGGCGAACTCGCCGCTCTGAATCTCGGACAGAATCATTTTCATCTCCTCGCGGGACTCCTCATTTATGATTCGTGCTCCGCGGGTCATTCCGCCGTACTCGGCGGTGTTGGAGACGTTGTTCCACATCCTCATGAACCCGCCCTCGTAGATTAAGTCCACGATCAGCTTCAGCTCGTGGCAGGCCTCGAAGTAGGCGATCTCCGGCTGGTACCCGGCCTCGACCAGCGTCTCGAAGGTGGCCTTGACCATCTCGGTCACGCCTCCACACAGATCGACCTGCTCGCCGAAGAGGTCGGTCTCGGTCTCTTCAGTGAAGGTGGTCTGGATGACGCCGGCGCGGGTGCCGCCGATTCCCTTGGCATAGGCCAGGGCACGCTTGAGGGCATAGCCAGAGGAGTCCTGCTCCACCGCCACCAGACAGGGAACGCCGATTCCCTCCTGGTAGGTCCTGCGCACCAGATCGCCGGGACCCTTTGGAGCCACCATCACCACATCGACGTCTCTAGGTGGAACGATCTGGAAGTAGCGAATGTTGAAGCCGTGGCTGAACCCCAGGATCTTCCCTTCGGTCATGTGGGGAGCGATCTGCTCGCGATAGATCCTGGCCTGCAGCTCGTCGGGCAGGAGCATCTGGATGTAGTCTGCCTTCTCTGCTGCCTCGGAGACGGTCATGACCCGGATCCCGTCCGACTCCGCCCTCTTCCAGGCGGACGATCCGGGAAGGTCTGCTGCGATCACGTCCAGGCCGGATTCCTTTAAATTTGCCCCCTGAGCATGTCCCTGATTTCCGTAGCCTACGATGGCTATGGTCTTGTCCTTCAAGACCCTGAGGTCCGCATCCTTGTCGTGGAATATTTTTGCCAAATTCATTACCTCCTATCTACCGATTTTATAATTCCGATTTTCCTGATTCAAGATTTCAATTTGAACATGACCCTAGCTTTGCTCAAAAAATGATTGATCTGAGCTTATTTTGGCCTCAGACCTTGATGACCCGGGCGCCTCTGACCATTGACACCTTGCCGGTGCGGGCCATCTCCTTGATCCCGAACTGCCGCAGCAGCTGCACTATTGCGTCCACCTTCTCCACGTCCCCAGTGACCTCAATGATCATGGACCTGGCCGAGACGTCTATGATGGAGGCCCGGAAGATGTTCACGATCTGCATGATCTCGCTCCGGTTCTCCCGGTCGGCAGCCACCTTGATCACCGCCAGCTCGCGCTCCACAGACTCAGCAGGCTGAAGCTCGGACACGCGTATCACATTGATGAGCTTGGAAAGCTGCTTTATCACCTGCTCCAGCACATCTTCGCCGCCTTCGACGGTTATAGTCATGCGCGAGTAGTCGGGATTGTCGGTGGCTCCTACCGACAGGCTGTCGATGTTGAAGGCCCGGCGGGAGAACAGGCCTGCGATCCTGGTGAGAACGCCAGACTTGTTCTCCACAATTACTGCTATGGTGTGCTTCATAGGCACTCCTCCATAGAACCGGGGATGCCAACTATCCCGTGTACATGCGCGGCATGAGACTCCTCGCACCACTCCAGCTCCAGGATCTCGGAGAGCGTGGCTCCTGCCGGAACCATGGGCGACACCTTCTCCACCGGACTCACAATGAAGTCCATGATGGTTGGCCTGTCTGAAGCCAGAGCGGCCCTTATCACCGGTTCAACTTCCGAGGGCTTGCTCGCCCGCAGGCCGAGGGCTCCGAAGGCCTCGGCCAGCTTCACGAAATCCGGGCTGGTGCGGCCCAGGATGGTGGCAGAGTACCTCCGCTCGAAGAACAGCTCCTGCCACTGCCTGACCATGCCCAGGCAGCCGTTGTTCAGGATGGCGACCTTCACCGGAATGTCGTTTACAACTGCCGTGGCCAGCTCCTGGCAGTTCATGAGGAAGCTGCCGTCTCCGGCGATGTCGATCACCTCGCTGTCGGGACAACCCATTTTGGCTCCGATGGCAGCCGGAAATCCGTAGCCCATGGTGCCGAGGCCGCCGGATGAGATGAACTTGCGCGGATCCTTGTGCACGAAGAACTGCGCCGCCCACATCTGGTTCTGTCCGACTTCAGTGGTTATTACGGCCTCAGGCGCCAGCTCGCAGAGCTTCTCGATCACGAACTGGGGCTTGATGACGTTCATGTCCGGGATGTACTTCAGCGGAAAGTCCTTCTTCCAGCCCTCGATCTTGGCATTCCAGGCAGACCTGGGCTTGGGCTGGATCTGGCCCAGCAGGGCGGACAGAGCGTTCTTGGCATCTGCCACCACCGGTATATCCACCCTCACATTCTTTCCGATCTCTGCCGGGTCCACATCGATGTGAATTATCCGGGCCCGGGGAGCGAAGCTGGCAATCTTTCCGGTCACCCGATCGTCAAACCTGGCGCCCACAGCCAGAATGAGGTCCGATTCCTGGATGGCCAAATTGGCGTACTTGGTGCCGTGCATTCCCAGCATTCCAAGAGACAGCGGATCGTCCTCAGGATAGGTTCCGACGCCCATGAGAGTAGTCGTCACCGGAGCGTTCAGCGTCTTGGCCAGCTTCACTAGCTCCTGGTGAGCATCGGCGAACTTTATTCCACCGCCGGCATAAATTACCGGCCTCTCCGCCTCCATCAGGGCCTTGGCCGCCCTTTTGACTTGCAGCTCGTGAGCCTTGAGCGAGGGGTTGTAGCCGGGAAGGTGCAGCTCCGGCCAGCTGAACTCTATCTCCTCAACGGTCACATCCCTGGGCAGGTCGATCAAGACCGGACCTGGACGGCCGGTGCTGGCGATGTAGAAGGCCTCGCGAAATACCCTGGGGATATCCCTGGCCGACCGGAGCAGGTAGCTATGCTTGGTGATGGGCAAGGTGATGCCGGTTATGTCCGCCTCCTGGAAGGCGTCTTTTCCGATCAGAAAGGTGTTAACCTGGCCGGTTATGGCTACCATGGGCACCGAGTCCATGTAGGCGGTGGCGATTCCTGTGACCAGGTTTGTGGCGCCTGGACCCGATGTGGCGATGCACACGCCAACCTTGCCAGTGGCTCTGGCGTATCCATCGGCCATGTGCGCTGCGCCCTGCTCATGGCGCACCAGGATATGCCTGATGTCAGACTGATAAATGGCATCGTACAGCGGCAGCAGCACGCCACCGGGCAGTCCGAATACCACATCTACTCCTTCTCTCTTCAGGCACTCCAGTACCGCCTGAGCTCCGGTCATCTTAGACCGCGGCATTCGCTTTCTCCTCCTCAAGCTGCATCAGCCTGTTTATGCCCTCAATCACAGCCTCAACCGAAGCTATGATGATGTCAGCATCTGCACCTCTGGCAGTTATCTTCCTGTCACCATAAGCCATTGTAACCCATACCTCTACCAGTGCGTTTGTGCCGCCAGTAATGGCATCCACATGATACTCCTCTAACCGTATATCCGCTACGGAACAGATGGCTCGACGGACGGCATTGATGGCCGCATCCACCGGACCGACCCCCGTTCCGGCCTCCAGCTTCTCGGTGCCGTTGAGCTGCAACTTTACCGATGCGGTGGGAGTTACGGTGTTGCCTGCCACCACAGTCAGCTCTTCCAGCCTGACTTTGGGCTCCTTCTGAACCGAGAGCACGATCTCAGCGATGGTCTGCAAATCGGCATCGGAAACGCGCTTGCCCTTATCGCCCAGCTCCTTTACCCGGGAAAATATTTGGGCCAGCTGCTGATCCGTCACGGCCAGGCCGAACTCCTTTAGTGCCAGTTCCACCGACGCCCGACCAGCATGCTTTCCGAGGACTATGCGCCTCTTCCGGCCCACGGTTTCCGGGCTCATGGGCTCGTAGGTCGAGGTGTCGGCTAAGAGACCGTGCACGTGAATTCCCGCCTCGTGGGTAAAGGCATTCTCGCCCACGATGGCCTTGTTGGGAGCAACGGGAATGCCGGTCATGCGGGACACCATGCGGGAGAGCTGGTAGATGTCAGAGCACTTGATTCCGGCATCAATTCCGTAAAGCGAGGCCAGAACCATCACCACCTCCTCCAGGCTGGTGTTTCCGGCGCGCTCTCCGATCCCGTTAACAGTGACATGGGCCTGCGCCGCTCCTGCGCGAAGGGCGGCAATGGTATTAGAAGTGGCCATACCGAAGTCGTTGTGACAGTGCACGCTCAGGGGCGCACCGAGAGTTGAGAGCCGGCTAAAGATCCGTTCTGCCGACTCCGGCACCAGAACTCCCACCGTGTCGCAGAAGCAGAGCCGGTCAGCGCCGGCCTCTATGCCGGCCTGGTAAACGGTCGAAAGGTAGTCCTGGTCGGCTCGGCTGGCGTCCTCCCCGGACAGCTCCACCAGCAGGCCGTGGTCTTTGGCGTACTCCGTCACCTCGACTGCGGTCTGAAGCACCGTCTCCCTGTCGGAGCGCAGCTTTCGCTCGATATGGAGGTCTGAGACCGGGACGACCAGATGAATCGAATCAACACCGCATTCCAGAGCCAGGTCCACGTCAGAAGCCTTGGCGCGCACAAAAGTGCAGATCTCGGCGTCCAGGCCGAGTCCGGCCACGGCCTTGATGGACTGGCGTTCACCTGCCGAGGTCGCCGCGGAACCCGCCTCTATGACCCGAATGCCCAGGGCATCCAGGGCCCCGGCAATGGCAACTTTCTCCTCCGGGCTTAAAGAGACACCGGGGGTCTGTTCACCGTCACGAAGAGTCGTATCAAGAAATCGGATTTCACCCGATAAAGCGATCCCACGCATTCATTTTAATCACCACAGGCTAGAAGATTAGCCGGTTCAGGCTTGTAGATCTTTAATGATTGATAAAGCTAACGACGAGAACGATCTATCCAACTCGATTTGGAAAATTCAAGCCGGAGAATTGTTCCCGAGGAATAGATTAGCCGCTGCCGACCTCAGAATAACTTCGACTATTGACGTCTTTCAAGGGGAAGGTTTAAAGCATTTAATCGGTATGGCAGACAATGGTGGAGGTTCGGAAGAAAATGTTCGGCAAAACCGTGCTGCTCGAAGCGGCACTGCTCTTATGCCTGGCTGTGCTCATCCATCCGGCAATGGCCGGATCGGGATGCGGCACCAACTGGCTGGGAAGCGACAGCAACGACCAGGATTTCTGGGTGAGCAAGAACCAGAACTCAGACGTCTCCGGTGCCAATGAAAAGGCGCCTGAATCGTCAACCACTAAACCACAGATAACGGATCTGGTGCCGGACACTGCCAGCCCGCAGGCGCCGGGAAGCACCATCGTCTGGAGGGCGGAGGCAACAGCTCCTCAGATGGACCAGGTTCGCTACAAGTTCCTGCTCCGAGGGCCGTCAACCGAGGGAGCGATGATCGATCAGACCGGCTGGACTTCCAACAATACCTGGGTCTGGGAGACCGGGGCTGATGACGTGGGCCAGAACGAGGTGGAAGTCAGGATAAAATACGGCCAGAACCTGGAGACCGACGGCTTTGATGCCAGCAAGAAGGTAACATTTACAATAGAAGAGGCCGGCTCTGAGCGGAAAACGGAAGATGCGGAGGAAGAACAGGTAGAGGTCATCGACCCCAATCCCCACCCCCCATCGCGTACCGGGACCTTCAGCCAGAACAAGCCCCGCATAGCGCCGGACGAGAGGCCCAGAGCCTACCCTTCCGCGAACAAGGTCAACATGAGCATGCCTGATCCAACTCCCAAGCCGTTGGTCTCCGAAGAGGAGACAGGGGAGGCTCCTGTTGACACCTACGTACCGGTAGAAGAAACCGAGCCTCCGGTTCAGAACATTGCCGGAAAATGGTCCGTACAGCTGCAGGGAAGCGCCGGCTACCTGGACCTGATCCTCATTCAAAGCGGCAGCATGATCATGGGCTCAGGAAACCTGGTTGACGGGCAGAACAAGATACCTGTTACCGTTAGCGGATCGGTGTCAGGCGATGAGGTCAGCCTGCAGGTCAAGACTGTGGTCAGAGAGTTCGGCAATCAGATAGACAAGAGCTATGAGATGGACCTGGAGATCTCCGATGGGTCCCTGACCGGGAGCTATGAGGGATACGACGGCGACAATCTGTCCAGGAAAGGAGTTGCAACCGCAGTGAAAACGGGATGATGACTGTTCCCGTTTTTTATCAAAAAATTGGGTGAATCCAAAATGAAGCTCATGCTTGCAGTATTGACCATAGCAATCCTCATAAGCGTCCTTTCCTGGCCGGCCTTTGCCGGGTGCGGAAAATGGGTGGTCCGCAGTCCCGAGACCGACTATCTGGAAGATCCGGTCTTCGATGAGGCCGTAAAATCATCCACCGGCCCCAGCCAGAACCTGATCGATGATGAAAAGACCGGTGATGACGGCGGGAAGGCCAACTCAACGCCCCAGCAGGCGGCCCCCGCACCAGGGGAAACGGCCAGCTCAGCCCTCGACCTGTCGGGAACCTGGGGAATAACCCTGCAGAACCTGACCGATCGCTCGCTGGAGCTGATATTGATTCAGTCCTCAGACCGCCTGCAGGGCTACGGCAACCTGATCCTGGACAAGAGCCAAATTCCGGCTACAGCAACCGGCACCATCTCTGAGGACGGCGTGATGCTGGACGTCAAGCTGGTGGTAGACGGACGGGTCAACCAGGTGAATCAGCAGTACAAGCTAGATCTCGATCCGGGAGAGGACCGGATGTCGGGCACCTACGAGGCTTACACAGACAGCGGTCTCAGCGGAAAAGGCAGTGCTGTGGCCGTAAAATCTTGAATCCTGAGTTGCGCCTCTGTGGTGAAATCGTGATGCTCAAATATCACTGCACAGACGCTTAACCACAGAGACGCTGAGGCTCAGAGGAAAACTTTTCAGCAACGCTTTGCCCACAGAATAGCGAGGGGGCCGGAAAAAGAGCGAAAAGGCGGCCTTCGCCATTTTTAACTGCTTTTATCAGCAATAGAAAGAGGTCCAGGGACCTACCTGCTGCATCTGAACCGCTTTATAAACGACTTGTCGATCCAGCTCTTCAGGGAATAGATCAGCCTGCTGGGCGCCCCGATGCACATTTTTCCGTAGATTCCCACCGCGCAGTCGCAACCAAGAGAGATCAGCGCCACCTGGCTGTCGGACGAGGCCCGGACCGTGTACTTCTCCAGCAGCCGGCCCTCAGCCTGGCGGTGCAGGTTCCGGGCCAAATGCTTGGCCTGCCGTTCTGCCTCGAGACCGGTTTTGGTGGCCAGCTTTCCGCCCACCTCGACCCAGGCACAATCGCCAATGGCGAAGATGTCGTCCTTGGCGTGAAGGTATTCGTCGACCAGGATCCAGCCGTTCTTCTTGGGAAGGTCGAGGCCCTCGATGAATGGAGACGGCTTGACTCCGGCCGTCCAGATGGCCATATCGCAATCCAGAGATGAACCATCGGAGAAGATCACGCTGTCCTCGCGAACCTCTGCCACCATCACCGAGGTCAACACGTTTACGCCCTTCTTGGACAGGGCCTTCTCGATCAGCTCGGATGTGGCTTCCGAGAACTGGGGAAGGACCCGGTCCCGGGCCTCGACCACATAGATGCTGGCATCAAGCCCTTCCGAGAGCACGCAGGCCGTCTCGACGCCGGTCAGGCCGGAGCCCAGAATCATTATTCGCTCCGGATTCCTGTCCTCCACGAACTGCCGGGCGCGGATGGTCTCTTCCAGGGTGTTGATGGAGAAGGTGTTCTCGATGCCCTTGAGGTTGAAGTAATTCTGCGAGGCTCCGGTGGCGATCACCGCCAGGTCGAACTCTATCTCGCTCGACTCGCATATCACCTTATGATCTTCCAGGCGCAAAGCCCGCTCGTTCACATGTCTTGCGCCCACACGGTCGCAGAAGGGCTCTAAGGGTGCCGTAAGCTCATTCATCCTGGCCAGGCCCCCCAGGTACTCGGGATAAAGGGCCTGCAACTCGATCCTGTTCTTGGGCTCGATCAGAGTGAACTGCAAGGGACCATGAGGATGGGCGACCCTCACCAGCTCCGCTCCCGCCACTCCTCCGCCGATGACTGCAACTCTCAAGCTTTTCATGACTATGTTTCCCGGGTGCCTGCTATCCAGCTCTTACTGCCGTTTTTTAATATTTAAGAGCAACCTGAGCTTTAAACTTATTCTATAATTAATAAAAATTAAAATCAAACCGGACCATGAACTTTAAAATGAGGCCTTCCGGATTGAAGAGTGGATGATCACCATATATTTCGACGGGCTCTGCTATCCCGTGAACCCCGGAGGTGTGGCTGCTTATGGCTATCTTGCGAAAAGAAACGGCGAGCCGATACATGAAGGCTGGGGAGCGGTAGGAGAGGGCAGGGGCATGACCAACAACGTCGCAGAATATGAGGGCCTGCTGGCAGCCATGCGCTGGGTGAAAAAGAAGGGGCTGGAGGAGAAGATCGTGATCAAGGGAGACTCCCAGCTGGTGATCAAGCAGATGCGCGGGGAGTGGCAGGTGAAGTCCGCCACCTCCCAGAGGTACGTCCCCGAGATAAAGAAGCTCTGCCGGGGGCTGGAGGTGAGCTTTCAGTGGGTTAGAAGAGAAGAGAACCAGGAAGCTGACGAGCTGTCCCGCAGGGCCTACCGGGAGTACAGGGACCTCCAAAACCGGTCAAGGGCATCCACCGCGAAGAAAGAATGAGCAGCTTCGAGGGCGCTGAGGTGCCTGAGGTGCTAACCGCACAGCTCGGCGTAATTCTTGGCCCAGTAGGTGATTATCAGGTCTGCTCCGGCCCTTCTGATGCAGGTCAGGGACTCGAGAAACGCGGCCTGCTCGCTCAACCAGCCCCGCTCGGCGGCGGCAGCGATCATGGCGTACTCGCCGCTCACCTGGTAGGCTGCGGTTGGAACCCCGAACATGTCCTTTACCGCCCGCAGGACATCCAGATAGGGCATGGCGGGCTTGACCATGACCATGTCCGCCCCCTCCTCCAGGTCCAGCTGCACCTCCCACAGGGCCTCCGCGGCGTTGGGCGGGTCCATCTGATAGCTTCTGCGATCCCCAAAGGAGAAGCCCGACTCCGCGGCCTCCCGGAAGGGGCCGTAGAAGGTGGAGGCGTATTTGGCGGCGTAGGAGAGAATGGGTGTGTCGGTGAACCCGTCCAGGTCCAGAGCGCCTCTGATGGCCCGGATCATGTGGTCCATCATGCCGCTGGGAGCGATGATATCCGACCCCGCCTGAGCCTGGCTTACCGCCACCTCGCCGAGAATGGGCAGGGTCTCGTCGTTTAAGATCTTCTGGCCACGGACCAGGCCGCAGTGGCCGTGGCTGGTGTACTCGCACAGGCACAGATCGGTGATCACGATCAGGTTGGTGGTCTCCTTTATGGCCCTTGTCGCCCTCTGAATCACGCCCATCGGATCATAGGCTCCGGTGCCCATCTCGTCCTTGTTTGCCGGAAGACCGAACAGCAGAACCGCGGGTATTCCCAGGTCCTCCAGAAGCCCGGCCTCCGCCGGAAGGCTCTCCAGGCTCTGGCGGAACTGTCCTGGCATGGACTTTATGGCCTGAGGCTCGCTTAGCCGCTCGTCCACAAATATGGGCTGGATCAAGTTTTTCAGGGAAAATTGCGTTTCAGCCACCAGCTCCCGAATGCCGGCAGCTCTAAGCCTCCTCATCCTTCTCATGTGCTCTCCTCCAGACGGAATAAATCGGATAAAGACTTGACCATGGCAGTGTCGCCACGTTCGGCAGCCTCCTTCAGGGCTTTGGTGGGCTCGGCCAGGAGCTTGTTCACGATGGAGTGGCTCATGTCCTGCAGGACCTGCTGCTCGATCTCACCCAGGGTGTGGTAAGCGCTGAGCTTATTCATAGCCTTCCGCACCTCCTGCGCCTTTATGCCCTCAGCCTGGTAGTAGAGCTTGCCCAGGAGATCTTCAGCCTGCTTCCTCTTGTACTTGGCCTCGAGCAGCCCCAGCTCCTCATTGATGATCTTTTCCACCAGTTCGATCTCTGCGATCCTGGCCCTCATATTTTCGCTGCTTATCTGCCGAAGGCTGTCGATGTTGTGCAGCTCGACGCCTCCAACCTCAGAGGCGGCCTCGTCTATGTCCCTGGGATTGGCGATGTCGATTAGCAGCAGCTTTCGCTCCCGGCCTTCCATGGCCCGTTCGATGTCCTCCTTGAGAAGTATATAATGAGGAGCAGAGGTCGCACTTATGGCCAGGTCAGCGGTGCAGAGGTGCTCCCGCATCTCCTCGAAGGGAACGGCGATGCCGCCCAGACATTCGGCCAGCACCTCTGCCGAGCTGAAGGTCCGGTTGGTGACGTAAAGGGATCCGATCTCCCTGGCCATGAGAGCCCTGGAGATCAGCTCGCCCGTCTCTCCGGCACCGATTACCAGGACTTCTTTGCCCTTGAGGTCGCCCAGGATCTCCTCGGCCAGGTCGACGGCCGCCGATCCCACGGATATCGATTTTTCGTTGATGCAGGTCTCCTTCCGCACCCGCTTTCCCACCTGTATGGCCTTCTTGAAGGCGGAATCCAGCATCCACCCCGTGGTCCCGGCCGTCCTGGCCATCTGGTAGAGGTCCTTCATCTGGCCCAGGATCTGATCCTCGCCTATGATCATGGACTCGACCCCTGCCGCCAGACGGAGCAGGTGCTGCAATGATTCGTCGTGATCGTGAAAATCTATGATGCGAGAGGAGATGCGCGCCTTCTTGGCCAGCTCGAACAGCACCTTCTCTCCCCGGTGCGAGACCACGTAGATCTCCACCCGGTTGCAGGTCTTTAGAACCGCGCACTCCTCGACCAGCTCATGCGAGCGCACCCACTTGAGAAGGGTCTCCACATCCCCATGCCAGGCCTTCTCGATCTCATCGATGGAGGCCTTGCGGTGGGTCACCAGCATCGAGGCAATCTCGCTCATCTGAGTGCAGCATGTTCACGGGCTTTCATATAGGCCTTTTCGTATGAGACCTCAAGAAGCTCCCAGACCTCCCGGTCGTCCAGTATCTCCCAGATAATTCTGGCCCGCTCCTTCTGCTGAGGAACCTGGCCCTTGAGTTCCCGTCTCATCTGAGCCAAGAGCCGGGCCATCTCGGAGAAGTTCTCGGAAAGCTCCCTTTCCAGGCGCAGGCGAAGATATTTGGTCAGAGCCGGGCTCTGCGAGGAGATGGCAACGGCGATCGGATCTCTCCGGATGATGGAGGGGACCACCACATCCCCAACTCCATCCACCCTGTTCACCAGTACCCCCATCTCCCGGGCCCGGTCCTCGATCGACCGGTTCAGATCAGGGTCGCTGGTCGCTGGAATCGCTATAAAAGCGCCTTTCAGCAGATCCTCGAACCCCTCTGCGAGATCGACTTTTACCAGATCCACCTGCCCGCAACCTGCCATCTGCAGCAGGCCCGGGGAGAATTCCCTGCTGGCCACGGCCACTCTGGCATACTCTGAGAAGAGGCGCGCCTTCCTCTCACCAACCTCGCCTCCGCCGAGGATCAGAACCAACCGGTCACTCAGATTGAAGAAAAGCGGCAGGAGACGGCGGCCTTCACTATCGAAATCTGCAGCAGGCATCTAGATCCTGGCGCTGGTCTTTTTATATTCCCTTTCGCTGAAGAGGATCCTGTAGTCCTCCAGGCCTGAGGCCTGTGAAAGCTCGGAGGCAGTGGCAATGCAGTCCTCCCGGCTCCGGGAGTGGACCACGGTGTAGAGATTGTAGGGCCAGTCGGGAGCAGTTTCGCGCTCGTAGCAGTGAGTGACAGCCTCAAATGAGGCCAGGATCCGGCCGGCTCTTGCGACCTCCTCCGGCCCGGCTCTCCAGGCGATCATGGCGTTGGCAACGATTCCCAGGGCGCGATGGCCGATGGTGGCAGAGAACCTGCGGATCACGCCCCGGTCTATCAGCTCCTCCAGCTTTTCCAGGACCTCTTCCTCGGGCATGTCCACCTTCCGGCCCAGTGCCAGGTAAGGTCTCTTCTCGAAGGCGATTCCATCCTGAGCAGCTTTGAGCAGCTCAAGCTCGGATTTGTCGATCATCTCCACCCCCAGGGATACTGAAACGGATACCTGTCCAGGCCTTTGCTGGGAATCTGTCTGGGTGTACTGCCGGGGTTGCCCGAAACCGCATGGTCGCTCCAGTAATTTCCGCCGACCTTGGAGCCCGCATCCCAGGAGTTGTCTCCGTTGTCGACAGCATTCTGGAAGCCGTTGTCGATAAAGATATTGTGATAAAGCATATTGCCGCTGCAATCCACCAGATTCGCTCCGGATATCTCATTCTTCGAGAATTTGTTCTCGCTGACGTTGCATTCCCTTGAGCCGCTCATCCGGAGGCCGTAGCGCAGGTTGGAGGAGAGCTCATTTCCGGAGATGTTCAGCTTGCGCGAGGACTGGACGAATATTCCCTGGCCGTTTCTCTTCGCCCGGTTGTCGATTACCTCAGCTCCGGCAAGCTGGCTGAAGGAGAGGCCGTCCTGGGCGTTGTCCGCGACAGAGTTGTTCATCAGAGTGCAGGAGTTGGAGCCGGACAGGGATAGGCCGCGATCGTTCATCGAGACCTGGTTTTCCGCAAGAAGGCACTTGTGGGATGAAGACAAGAGAACTCCGTCCTCCTGGTTCTGCCTGGCGCTGCAGCGAAGCACACTGCAGAGCCTCGAGCCCTTGAGCAGAATGCCGGTCCCACAGGATTCGGCGCTTGAGTCTCTGAAGGTCAGATTGAGGGAGTCATCGCCACGGTAGCCAGCATCGGAACAGTTGCCGGCCAGGCTCTTCTCCAGCAGGCCGTTCGTAGACCCAGCAATTGAGAACCCCTGCCAGCACCTGAGCGCAGCGGTGCTCTCCACCACCCAGTCCCTGCACTTCAGGATGTACATGCCGTCTTCGCAGGAAGAGATGCTGCTGTTCTTGACCCGGCAGCCGGTCGAGTTGACCATGAGGATCCCGGCACTGCTGTTGGAGATGCTCTGGTTAAGCACCAACAGCTCGTCACAATCCACCAGCCCCAGGAAGCCGCAGGATCCGGAAATTTCCCGGCCCTTCTCCCCCACCATATAGTAGACCGGCCTTCCCTCGACTTGGTTTGACGAGTCGATGTCCTGACGGTAGAAATCCGTGCTCGTCTGAGCCAGAGAGGTGCTGGATACTTCTCCAGCATCCACTCGCAGGTTGTAGCGGTTGGAATAGAGGGAATTATTCCTGAGCGACGTTCCCACAGAACCTCTCAGCGAGATTCCGTAAGTCCCGTTGAAGGCCCGGTTGTCCTGCAGGAGGCAGCTGCCGGAGCCGGAGAGGAGGATGCCATTGCCGCACCCCGAAAGCTCGCTCTCCTTGACCGTACAGTTAAAGGAGCTATCGCTGTAGATTCCGGCACGTTCATTGTTGATGCAGTGATTGGATGATAGATCGATGCCGTTTGAACGCCTGAGGCTGATTCCGATCTTGCCGCCGGTGATGCGGTTCCTGGAGAGATCGTTCTCTTGCGACTCGATCGTGTCTATGGCGCTCACATATTGCCCGGAGAAATCGTTATTTGAGACCTGATTTTCCTCCGCTGAGGTGAGCACCACTCCGAACCCCATTCCCGAAAAGGTGTTGTTGATGACCTTGTTGCGGCGCGAGGATTCAATCTCAATGCCGCTCGTGCTGGAGATCTTGCATCCCAGGATCTCATTTTCGGCCGCATTCTTCAGCCGGATGCCAGTGTCTCCCTGTAAGGTGTCGTTGATAAGACGGCATCCGGCCGCGTTCAGCTCAACTCCGATCGGGCAGTTGATGCTCGTCTCGGACAGGGTATTGTTGCCGCCGGAGACCAGGACCCCGGTGGCGCTGCTGCGGATATCGCAGCCGTTGAGAACGTTGCCGGATGACAGCAAGGATACAGCCGGCGAGGAGCCGCCAGCCTCCAGGGTGAGGCCGTAGATCTCACAGCCCGGTGCGGAAACGATCAGCGCGCTTCCGGCACCGCCATTTATGGTCGCGCCCGGCATTCCCTTCAGGGCGACGCTGCGGTTGAGATAGGTTCCTGAATACTGTCCGGACGAGACCAAGATGGTGTCCCCGGCCTCGGCCAAAAAGACCGCTCCCGCCAGGGTCTTGGAGTCTCCGGAGCCGGCGTAATCCACGATAAGGGTCCGGCCTTCGGACAGCCCGGCCAGGACTAGAATTACCAGCAAAAGCAGATACCTCATCAACTATGGATTAAATCTGCAGCCTATTATTTTTGGCGGTGGGCTAAAGGCTCACATCAGTTGCTTAAATTTAAATTCTACATGCAGCTGTTGCGAAGGCATACCAAAGCCCCCTTGACCAATGGTCAGCTTATTTTTCGCTTGCTTTATCCAGTTTCTGCAGTGCCCACATTATTTAGAGATTTGATAAGTGATTAGAAAATTAGATATATTTAAAATATCCATGTCACCCTTGGCGATAGGACGGGTTTTATGATCAGGCCTTATCAGATACTGGTTATTGAGGATGATCCGGAGCATGCCGAACTAATTCGTAAGGGCTTCAGGAATCATGATGAGTTCTTCCTCGACTTTGCATCTTCGGGCGAGGACGGTCTGGAGCTGATATCCAGAAAGCCGTACGACCTCATATCCGTGGACCTGGTCCTGCCCGGCATCGGAGGCCTGGACGTACTGGTGAGGATCCGCAAATTCGATCTGGACCTGCCGGTGGTCATGGTTTCAGGCCATGGAACAACCGAGATGGCTGTGGTGGCCTTTGAGAACCGGGCCACCAAATACGTGGTCAAGAGCCTGGAAAGCTTCAGAAGCCTGCCATATATTTTTGAGAACCTGATCATCGAGGCCAGATTCAAAGTCAGCGAACGAAAGATGAGGGAACAGATCGAACGCTCGGAGCGCATTCACAGAAATATTGTAGAGAATGCCATGGCCGGCATCTACATCCTGCAGGATGGGGAATTCAAGCTCGTAAATCCCAAGCTGGGTGAGATATTCGGCTGCAATCCGGAATCGCTGATAGGCATGCCCTTCTGGAAGATGGTAAAGCCGGATGAGATGGATTGCGTAGGCCGGGTGGACCACGATCAGCCGGTCCCGGTTTATGAATCTAAAATAATTCGCAAAGACGGCACAAAGCGCTGGATTGAGTTCCGAACCGTGCCCATTGAGTACGAAGGCCGGAGGGCCATGCTCGGCAATCTGCTCGATATCACCCAGAGAAAGGAACAAGAGCTGAATCTGGCCAAGAGCAACCGGGAGCTGACGGCCCTTAATAGGATAATGAAGCGAGGACTTGATCCCGGCTCCAACCCGAACCAGAATCTCGAAGACTGTCTGGTAGACCTCTGCCAGGGACTCGAAGGCCTGGAGATCGGAGGCATATTCCTGCGAGACGGGGGGAACCTGGTGCTCAATGCCCTTTTAGGTCCCATTGAAGAGATGATGGGCTTCGTCAAGGATCGCGGCGCAAACTATTTTCTTGGGCAGCCGCGGCTGGATCGACCCCAAGGCAGCAGTCGCAGCTGGGTTTCTGCACCCCTGGCCTACAACGGCCGGGCCGTGGGAGCAGTTGTGGTGTCACCAAAGGAAGGCGACCCGGAGACAGTCCTGCCGTTCTTGCAGCAAGTGGCAGACCAGATCGCATGCATAATGGAAGTCTGCTGCTTTCAGAAGCAAGCTGTGGAGCCCGCCCGGATTATGAGGCCGGTCAAAGGCGAAAACGCCGCCGACTAAAGCCTTCGCCAGATGTAGCACAGCCTCTGCAGGGCAGTGACGTGGCTGGCAACCATAATGGCCAACATCACCCATCCCAGTACTGAAAGTCCGTTTATGCTTGCCGGATAGATGGCATTGGCGACTGTCGCGAGAAATATCACAATCATCCGGTCGGCTCTGCCCATCATGCCTCCGTAGTAGCGGCCCATTTGAAGGGCCTGGGCCTGAGTTCCTATGTAGCTGGTAAGCAGAACGCCAACCGCGGCCAGAAAGCCTACCGGCCAGGGAACATAGCCGGCAAAGACGATGCCGGCTAAGACCAGCATGTCTGCATACCTGTCCACCACATGGTCCAGGAAATCGCCTTTTGGATCAGCAGTTCCCAGGCGTCTGGCCAGCGCCCCGTCGCTCATATCGGCCACGGCATTCAATAGCGACATCAAGGCCGCCAGATAAAGAAGGCTCGCGTTGGCCGGGGAGAAGAAGTAGAAACAGAAAGCCGCCACGGCGAAGGCCAGAGACAGGAGAGTCAGTTGGTTGGGGGAGATTCCGGTCCTCTCGGCAGCTGCCGCCAGAGGCTCGGCTATGGTGCCCGACCGGTTCCGCAGCTCATCCAGAGTCAAAGAAATCCTCCAGCCAGTCCACCTGTCCGGGAGGAGACGCGGCTTTCCCCTCGACGATTCTTACGATGGCGGCTGCCACCTCGGATGCGGTCTTGCCGGTGGTATCGATCTCGTCCACCCGCGGGCAGTGCTCGACAGCCTCCACCAGGATCACATCCAGGGCTTCCGCCTCCAGGTTTTCGCGAACCTTCTCCGGCCTGTAGCCTCTGGCCTCCAGCCTTTGACGAAGCTGGTCCGGAGAAAGCCTGAGGACGATAGCCCATTCCGCAAAATGGTGGGAGAAATGGCCCTCCAGGACTGCGATTTGGTCAGTGTCCAGCTCGCGAAGCCGTCTCTCCAGCCCGTTCATGTCCGCTTCCAGGCAGTCCCGGGACTCGTCCCGTCCCAGCGACAGCCCCGCCTTCACCAGGCCGTTGATGTCTATTACCGCATAGGGCAGCAAAGCTGCGACCGTGGTCTTGCCCGTTCCGGGTGTTCCGGTAAGTGCTATGCGCATATCTCTTGGAAGGCGGCCAGAAAGCGGTCATTTTCTTCCGGCGTTCCGACCGTCACCCGGATGTGATTTTCTCCTGCGCCCCTAAAAGAGCGGCAGTCCCTGATTATCACGCCCCGCTGCAGGAACTTCTCTGCCACCACCTGGGAGGGCTCAGAGGTCGATAAATAGACGAAGTTGGCCTGAGAGGGATGCGATCCGGTCTCGCGCTGCAGCCTCCGGCGCTCCTGCCGGATCTTCTCCACCGACTCTCGCATGAAATCCAGATCGGAGAGAGCAGCGAGTCCTGCAGCCACAGAGGCGCAGGTGATGCCGAAAAAGGGAGGCGCAGCCCTGCGATACTCCCTGGCGATCCATTCCGGCATTACGGCGTAGCCCAGACGCAGGCCCGCCAGCCCGAAGGCCTTGGACATGGTCCGGCCCACCACCAGGTTGTCGTACTCCGAGACCAGGCTAGCCAGGCTCCGGTCCGCGAACTCCACGTAGGCTTCGTCCAGAAACACTATAGCGTCACTATCCTCGACCAGGGAGCGCACCTCTTCTTCCAAGGCCGCGTTTCCGGTGGGGTTGTTGGGAGAGCAGATGAAGGCCATGCGAACGTCATTGGGAAGACCTGCGGGGATCCGGAAATCCTCGTCCCGGGAGACGAATACGGGTGTAGCGCCGCAGATCGTGGTCAGGATCTCGTAGTAGCTGAAGGTGGGAATGGGGATCAGGGTTTGGTCACCCTCCTCCAGGAACAGCCTGGTGAGAGTGTCCATCACTCCGTCCATGCCGGCACCTATCACGATCATCTCTTCCGGGGCTCCGGCGTAGCCTGCCAGGGCCTCCACCAGCTCCTCGGGCTCCGGGTAACGCTCAGGAGATACCTGCCAGAGAGCCTCCCTCACCAGCGGACTGGGGCCGTACGGATTCTCGTTGCTTCCCAGCTTCACGATCCAATCGGGCGAATGGCCGTAGCGGCGGGAGATCTCGAAAAAGCCCTTCCCGGCCACATAGGGGGAGAGCCTTTCCAAACAGGGCCTAAGCCTGCGAGAGCGATTCTCCAATTACCTTCACCACTCTGTCGATCTGCTCCCTGCTCACGACCAGCGGGGGAACCAGCCGTATGGTATGCTCGCCGGTGTTGTTGAGCAGCACGCCTCTGTCCAGCGCCCTTGTGACCAGCTGCTTGCAGTCAGCCTGCAGGTCCAGGCCGACCATGAGTCCCCGGCCGCGAACCTCCAGCGGATCGAGCTTCTGTAGCTCCTGGCGCAGGTACTCTCCCAGCTCGGCGGAACGCTCTACTAATCTCTCGGTTCTGAGAGCCTCAATTGTCGCCAAGGCGGCAGCGCTGACCAGGGCACCGCCGCCGAAGGTGGAGGCGTGATCCCCACGCTGGAACGACTCTGAGACCGTTTCTGCCGCCAGCATGGCCCCCATGGGCAGGCCACCGGCCAGAGCCTTGGCCAGAGTCATGATGTCGGGCATAACCCCGGAATGCTCTTTGCCAAACCACTTGCCGGTCCTGCCAAAGCCGGTCTGCACCTCATCGAAGATCAACAGACATTCGGCGTCATCGCAGATCTGCCGGGCGGCGCGCAGATAATCATCCCGGCCCACGTAGACTCCGGCTTCACCCTGAACGGGCTCCAGGATGACCGCTCCGGTCTGGCTCCCGACCGCTGACTTCAGGGCTTCGATATCGTTGTAGGGCACGAAATTGGCCTCGCAGAGCGGCTCGAAGGGTTCCCGGTAGGCCGGCTTGTAAGTTGTGCCCAGTGCTCCCAGGGTCCTCCCGTGAAAGCTACGTTCAGCGGCCACGATTCCGGACTTCCTGGTCGCCCTGCGGGCCAGCTTTAGCGCGGCCTCAACGCTCTCTGCTCCCGAGTTGCAGAAGAAGGCCCGCTTCATGCCGGATAGCTCATTTAGCTCCTCGGCCAGCAGCACCTGGTTCTCGGTGTAGTAGAGGTTGGAGGTATGAATCAGCTTCTCGGATTGTCTCTTGATGGCCTCGACCACCAGCGGATGGCAGTGGCCCACGCTGTTCACCGCTATCCCGGCCACAAAGTCCAGGTACTCGCGGCCCTCCAGGTCCCAGACCACCGCACCCGAGCCGCGGGCTAAAGATACGGGCTGGCGGGTGTAGGTCTGGATCACGGCCTTGGATTCTCTCTCTATCAGCTGTTCTGTCGAAAGACTGGCATACTTCATAGCGCACCTCATAGAACGCTCCTGGCAAAACGAAGGCTCATTTGTATCTGGCGGTTGACATCCCTGTTGGTGATCTCCATGTGACCTGGGTACATGACCGAGACGTCCAGCTCGGTCAGCTTCTCGATTGATTTTATGAGCTTGATGGTATCGCCGCCGTACATGTCCGTCCGGCCGATGTTGCCGTCTGGGAACACCGTGTCTCCCGAGAACAGGATCTTTTCGGAGGGCTCGTAGAGGCAGATGCTCCCCTCCGAGTGGCCGGGGGTCTCCAGCACCCGCAGCTTCCACTGCCCGATGTCCAGGATCTGTCCCTCCTTGAGGGTGCCATCCACCTTGTATTCGGGAGCCTGCTGGCCGAAGAGGTAGGCAACCGTGGTCAGGTCGTCCCCGATACAGCCCACCTCCTTTTCGCTCAGGAGCAGCCTGGCACCGGTGGCCTCCTTGAGAGCCGGTGCAGCCCCGGAGTGATCGTGGTGGCAGTGAGTGAGAACTATCATTTCGATATCATGTGGATCAATATATTTTTTAATATTTTTTAAGGTCGGCGCGGCCATCATGCCTGCGTCCACCAGAATGGGCCTCTCGTCCAGGACCAGGTAGACGTTGCCATCGAAGGCGGCACCGCTAACCTTATGCACTTCGACCATGAAAACACCGTCGGGACACAATGTAGCTCCTTCAATATATTAGTTGGTACCATGACGGTGATGGAAGAGGCAAGCAGAGGTGGGCTGCCCGCTGAGGTGGAGCAGGTCGCGAATCGAGAGGGAATTGACCCGCAGAAGCTGGCGAGGCTCCTGGCCAGAGGACGGGCGGTCGTTCCCAGGAACGCGAGACGAGAGATCAATCCAACGGGCATAGGGGAGATGCTGTTCACCAAGGTGAACCTGAACGTAGGCAGCTCTCAATCCCTGAACGACCCACAGGCCGAGGTGGAAAAGGCCCTGGCGGCGGTGGCAGCCGGCGCAGACACGATTATGGACCTGTCGACCGGCGGCGACCTGGATCTGATCCGCAGAGCTATTCTAAAGGAGGTCCGGGTTCCGGTTGGAACCGTCCCCATCTACCAGGCGGCGGTGAAGAAGGAGCTGACCTCGCAGGGCATGTTCGATGCCTTAGAGCGGCAGGCCCGGGACGGCGTGGACTTCGTGACCGTTCACGTGGGTGTGACCAAGAACACGCTCGAACGCCTGAGGCAGGATCCCCGCATCATGGGCGTGGTGAGCCGGGGTGGATCTCTGACCATGAAGTACATCTCCGAGACCGGGGAGGAGAACCCCTACTATTCCGAGTACGATTACCTCCTGGAGATCGCCAGGGAGCATGAGCTGACGCTATCTCTGGGCGACGGCCTGCGGCCGGGCTGCATCGAGGACGCATCCGACCGGGCCAAGTTCATGGAGTTCATCACCTTAGGCGAGCTGGTCAAAAGGTCCCGAAAAGCAGGGGTTCAGGCCATGGTGGAAGGGCCGGGGCACGTTCCTGCAGACGAGATCGAGACCTCGGTAAAAGCCATGAAGCACCTGACCGACGGTGCACCGCTGTACCTGCTAGGGCCGCTGGTAACCGACATAGCGCCGGGTTACGATCACATCACCGCCGCCATGGGCGGAGTGATTGCCGGCATGGCCGGAGCCGATTTCCTCTGTGCCACCACGCCCTCCGAGCACCTGGACCTGCCCACCAAAGAGGACATAATCGAGGGCACCTACGTGACCCGCGTTGCCGCTCACGCCGCAGACCTGACCCGGCCGGGGGTAAAAGAGAGAGCCAGGGCCCAGGACCTGCAGATGGCCAGGGCCAGGGCGGACCTGGACTGGGAAAAGCAGTTTGCTGCGGCCATCAATCCCCAGCTGGCACGCCAGATCAGGCATCGAAGGGGCGTTGATACCGATACCTGCACCATGTGCTCAGAGCTGTGCGCGATCCGGCTGGCCAGAGAGGCGATGGAGAAGGAGAAAGAGCGGAAGTGAAGGCTCTTTCGACAATAGCAGGAATCCCGAGCAGGTGAACAAGCTCATCTCTCTCGAAGAGGTCTCTTCCTCTGGAAGAATATCGTTCAATCCTCTCGATGGCCTCAATGATGTCTGTCAGCCACTGGGCGTCATCTCTCATATTGCTACTGCTTCTTTCAATACTCTTTCCAGAATCCGCTCCCTAAGCCCCTTTTCCGTCACTACATCCACCTGGCATTTCAGGAGATCTTGTAGATCCATCAGAAGCCCTCCCATATCGAGCAGACTGCTCCCCGGCTCCATCTCCACGAGGATATCCACATCGCTTGCAGAATCTGCATCACCCCTGGCCACCGAACCGAAGACGCGAACCTTCCGGGCTCGATTCCTGGAGGCGATCTGCAAGATCTCCTCGCGCATCTCTCAGAGGGCTTGAATATCCATAATTGAGACCTCTTTTGCTGGTCAGATTTCATAATAGCTGCATGATAATTATTAGTTCCCAATTTGGTCAGAAATTAAAAGCAATTGCCGGATTTCGATTGCAGAATTTGGCCTGCAGTGCCTCACCTAGAGGGGCCTGTAGGCATCCCCAGGCCTCGTCCGCTGTGGATCAGGCTGCAAATGGTAATTACCATGTGGCCTTGGATGATGAGACTGCTCTTCGCCTCTGCAACGCAGAACGCGGCATAATTTTTATTTAGTCCGTACAATACAAATTTTCGATTCAATAGTAGAGGAAAATGAGGAAAGAAACTTAAATGAGGCACCTGTTTACCGTAATCATTGATCACGGTTAGATATTGCCTGGAGGAAACATGGCAAGTTACCGCCTGGCAGCGATGCTTCTGATTGCAGCCTGCATCGTAATAATATCGGTTGGCATGCTGCCGAATGCAGAGGGATGGACGGTAAGCGAAGACGGCCTGCTGAAGCTTTCGCCGTCTCTGCCCGAATATCAGGTTACGGAGGAAAAGGCCGCCGACGGTTTCCGCCTCTTTGAGATCAACTTCACCAGCCAGAATGAGAGGATTGCGGGCCTGTTGCTCATTCCTGACGAGGCCAACGATTCTCCCGTTCCCGGCATCGTTCTTCTTCCCGGAGCTGGGGTGACCAAAGAGGCGGAACACAAGCTGGCCGAGCATCTAGCAAGCCTGGGCTATGCCAGCCTGACGCTTGATCAGAGAAACCTCGGCGCCATCGACCCCCAGGGAGACTTGAGGAAATTTCTGGACGGCCAGGAGCCGGTCGAGCATGAGATGGTCAACGATGCCATGCTGGCAGCCGAGGTGCTGAGGGATCTTCGCGAGATCGATTCCGAGAAAATTGTCTATATGGGAGAGAGCAACGGCGCGCGTTTTGCAATCATTTCCGGCGCTCTGGATCCCAAATGCCGGGGAGTTGTGGCCGTCAGCACCTGCGGCTTTGGAATTGAGGACGCCGTATCCTCAGGAGCGCTCAAAGACACGGAGATGATTCGCTTCTACCGGTCGATTGACCCGGAGACCTACCTGGGTCTCCTCCCGCCCCGGAAGCTGGTCATGATTCACTCCCGGAACGATACGGTGATCTCCTGCCAGGACGCAGAAAGAACTTTTTCCAGGGCAAGCGAGCCCAAGGCCATGTACCTGGTGGGATGCAGCCAGCACGGCTACTGCCAGCAGATGCAGCAGGCACTAAAAGAAGAGCTGGCGAAAATGACGGGATGAATGACCCTGTCGCCGGCCCTCAAAAGGCATAAGCCCATCCAGCTAATAGGGTCATATGGGCTAGCGCCTTAGCCTCATTCGCTATCGTGCGGCTTCCTAGCTGTCAGTGCCTGAAGTCCCTGTCCCGCAATCAGCGCCGTCGCGCTGGCCACGACTATCAGCCCGTCCAGGTTTGCATTGCCGCCCGCCACCAGGGCCACCAATAAAATGCTTGTCAGCGGCGCTTTCAGGACCAGAGTTACAACGCCCACCTCGATACAGGTGAGGCAGATTTCAAGCGGCAGGCTGGGGATCAGTTGATTGACCACCAGCCCGACCATCACCGCAGTGAAGAGGGAGGGAAAGATGGGGCCACCCAGATAGCCTCCCTTGAACGACAGCGCCATTAGCGCAGGTTTTAGAACTGCCATCAGCAGAAGCATAAATATGCCATAGGAGGCGGCGTCGTCAACGATTTCATGAATGGATGACTCGCCCGAGAACATGAGTTGCGGGATGAAGTAGCAGACGATGCCGATGACGGCTCCCGCAACGACCGCCCTCAAGACTATCCGATCCCCGAAGAAGCTCATGGGCTTGTCAGCAATACGAAAAGCGATTCCTATGTATGCCGCTATAAGCGCGCCTATCACGCCCAGGAGAACAGCCCATGCGATCCATATCGGCTTTATCGAGCTTATGTGAGGCACCGCCAGCATGCCCGCAAATGCCGGCACTCCCAGCAGGGCAAATAGGATGAAGCCCACCGCCCCTGTGGCCAGGTCAGCCACCAGCCTGGAGATTCCGCCCTTGCCGGCACTCATCTCGGTGGCAAATAGCGCTGCAAAAATCGGATTGCCGACAATGCCGTTGTAAGCTGAGCTCAAACCCGCCATGCCGGCAGGCAGAAAGGCTTCCCTGGCCAGCTTGAGCTTCTGCGCCAGCCATTCGGATATGTCCACGGCCAGGATGCCGATGGGCCCCTCAGGACCCACGCTTGCTCCGGAGACCAAAGATAAAAAGGAGGACAGCAAAGCTCCCCAAAAGGTCTTGTAGCCGGAGATGTCTCCGGCATTCAGGGCATCGACCGGGCCGCCTCCGTTGATCAGGTTGGGCGCTTGCATGTACTTTCCGACCAGTCCGACCAGCAATGATAGAATTGCCACCCCCACTGGTATCGTCCAGCGGTTGGCAGTCATGAAGTCGTTTTTCCAGATAAGCGCCTCAAGCTGGGAATACGCGGCCAGCCATGCCACCGCAAAGAGTCCCACCACCAGCGCAATAAATAGGGACTGCCACAGGGCAATGCTCGCATTGCCGTTGGAATTGACCCCTGCCTTGGTATCGTTTGTTGCCTGGCCTGGAGATCTGTCGTTCATTTCATGCCTCCTTCCAATTCTCAGGTCTCCCCTTAACCATGACTTAGGGGCCATCCACGGGATAAATAACTAACCAATCATATGCAAACTGTTGATGCTAGTCTTCCACCCGGTCTATAGTTGCATTGACATATTGCATTGACATAGCGGACTTGAAGGATAACTGCCCAAAAAATTCTATCAGCAATGGCACCAGAAAGCCTCTTAAAAAAGAGGGAGATGATCACTCCTTTAGCCAGGCCCAGGCCTTATCGGTCTCTGCAGACTTGAAGTATTTGGCATCGCGGGCATAGAGGTGCTTTGCCAGGTGCGTCATCCACTTTTCCCAGCTTTTATCTCCAACTATGGCCATCTTATCTATTTTATTATGGAACTCAGACCCAAACTTGAGATCAGAGACCCATGCCTCTGCCTTTTCCCATTTGAATTCGCTCATGTCGAACAACATTCGAATATTGCCCTGTTTTTCCACCAGTGCTTTAACTTCGGGCTCCAGCTTCTTGTAGTCTGAGGCCGTAAGAGTCCCTACCGCCTTATAACCAACGACATTTCCGGAACTGCCTGACATTTTTTGGAACATTTTCTCACCAACAATACTTAATCTTTTCAACCTTAATAAATCATCGCTGGTTTTTTAAGGCTGTTGTTACAATAAATGAGAGTCTGCAGCTGCCTTAAAAAATGTTGATAAGAATATTCTTAAAGGAGCCCATTTCTAATGGCAAATCTGCATGGAACTTGAGCTGCTCAGAGATATAGTAGTAGTAATAGGGCTTTCTGTAGCCGTCCTGTTCATCTTTCACCGCATCAGGGCTCCCACAGTTGTTGGGTTCCTGCTAACAGGCGTGCTGGCCGGTCCCCAAGGCTTAGGGCTGATCGAGGCCAGCGAGCAGGTAGAGATCCTGGCGGAGATAGGAGTCGTGCTGCTGCTGTTCACCGTGGGAATTGAGGTATCCCTGAAGGATATTCTCCGGCTCAAGAAGTACGTCCTGGTAGGAGGATCGCTGCAAGTCCTTCTGACCATCCTCATCGTCTCCCTGATAATGCTCAATCTGGGGCAGCCCATCGGCCAGGCAGTAATGCTCGGCTTCCTGGTATCGCTAAGCAGCACGGCGATTGTGCTGCGCATAATTCAGAAGCAAGAAGAGTTCGACAGCCTCTACGGAAGGACCACACTGGGGGTTCTGATCTTCCAGGATATCGCTGTGGTTCCCATGATGCTCATGATCCCTCTGCTCCCTGGTGCTGCCCGGTCTTTGAGCGATCCGGTGGCCTTGATCATGGCCAAAGCCCTGGCCCTAATCGTACTTATCATAATCTGTGCTAAGTGGGTGGTTCCCAAGGTGCTTTACCACATAGCCCAAACCAGAGACCGGGAGCTTTTCCTGCTCAGCATAGTCGCCATCTGCTTTGCAGTGGCCTGGGCCACTTCCCTGGCCGGCCTCTCGCTGGGACTGGGAGCATTTCTGGCCGGGCTCATAATATCAGAATCGCCTTACAGCCACCAGGCATTCGGAAACGTGGTTCCACTCCGGGACGCCTTCACCAGCATCTTCTTCATCTCCATCGGCATGCTGCTGGACGTCAATTTGCTGATTCAAAATCCCCTTTTCATCGTTCTCCTGACCCTGGCGGTAATCGTCCTGAAAGCATTGATAGCTGGATTTGCCATATCCGTTATCGGGCTACCACTGCGAATTATCGTCATGGTGGCGCTGGCCCTGAGCCAAATAGGGGAATTCTCGTTCGTCCTTTCCAAGGTAGGACTTGATAGCGGTCTCATCTCCGAAGAGGTCTACCAGCTATTCTTGGACGTGACGGTTCTGACCATGGCGGCCACATCCCTGGTGATGGCGGCCTCGCCGCGGGTGGCCGATGGGATGCTGCGCGTTCCCGGCCTGAAGAGTCTCAAGGCCAGGCCCCACCCATCCGTGGCTAAGGAGATTGCCGCTCTCGATGATCATCTCATAATCATAGGCTACGGAGTCAACGGCAGGAACGTGGCCAGGTCAGCAAAAGTAGAAGGAATACCTTATTTGATTGTGGAAACAGATCCGGAGATAGTGAGACTTGAGAAAAAGAACGGTGAACTGATATACTTTGGTGATGCTGCAACAGAAACCGTTTTGCAGCACGTGGGAATAAAGAAGGCCAGGGTAATGGTGATTGCTATCTCGGACCCGGCAGCCACTCGCAGGATAACTGAGCTGTCTCGAAGGCAGAATCCGGATCTTTTCATAATCGCCCGAACCAGATACATCCAGGAGATGAAGCCTCTGCACGATCTTGGAGCCAATGAGGTGATACCGGAGGAATACGAAACATCGGTTGAAATATTCTCCCGTGTTCTCAGCTATTATCAAGTTCCCAGAGAGAATATCGAGAGCTTCGTTGCTCAGATAAGGGCCGACGGATACGATATGTTCAGAAGCCTCTCTAATGAGCCCTATTGTGATGCCAGTGTCAGCATTTTGACGGAGGAGATAAGAACGCTATTGGTATGTCCGGGCTCTCCCGCGGCCGGAAGAACGATCTCAGAACTGCTGCCGGAAAGAGACGGCATCCAGATCTTGGCAGTTATGAGAGGCTCAGACACACTGAACAACCCGGAAGAGAATTTCAGGCTGCAAGAAGACGATATAATCATACTGCTGGGATCAGAAGATAGGATCCGAGAAATCTCTAATCGTTTCTGCGGCGAGCTGGGGCAAGTATAAACCATGGTTTGGCTCTGCCGCTCCGGGGCTCGCTCCGCCTTTGTCCCAGGCGGGCCCTGCGTGCATGCTCGGGGCAGGAGGCCGGGAGCCGGTGGCAATGTGGGCTTGCGTAGGTTATGGCGATGTTAGTGAGGATGTATTAATCCAATTGATTTTCAGCTATTATCTCCAGCACCATAGATTTAAGCGCCGGCAAATCGATGCAGACCGTATCCCAAACCTCGTCTAAATCAATCCCAAAATAATGATGCACCAAGACATTTCTCATGGCAGTAACGCTTCTCCACGGTATATTATCGTGCTCCATCTTAAACGAAGACGATAATTGATTAGCAGCCTCACCAATGACCTGGATATAATAGATGATCCATACTTGAATTAGCTCTTGATCATGAAATGCTCGCTCGCCTTTGGCAGAATATTTTTCGATCTTTTCTAATGCCTCCAGAATATACAGAAGCCAGGCTCGGTCTTCCCTCAAATGGCTACCGCCTCTCGTAGCACGCGCTCTCTAACCCGGTCTCGAAGCCCACGTTCGCTCACAACATCGACCTTAACGCCCAAGAGGTCCTCCAACTCCAGCACTAAAGCAGCATGGCCAAGCAAGGTCGTTCCCCGCTTGAACTCTACCAGGAGATCTATATCGCTTTGGAAGTCGGCCTCGCCGCGGGCCACAGAACCGAAGACCCGCACATTGCGGGCGCCGTGCTTAGCGGCAATTCTAAGGATCTCCTTGCGCTTAGATTTCAAGAGGTCGTTCAGGTACATTTTACATATCTCTTTGCTTTTTCAACAGATTAATGCATCGATCTGCAAACGAAATCACCCACTGAGAGGACTTAAATGCGATGCTCGCTCGACTAATCATTCTCTTGGAGTGCACCACTCCGAGTAGACAATGAGTTAAGCAATGTCAACTTATGGAGGGAAGTGCATGAAGAAGACGAGGCGACGCTACGACCGAGAATTCAAGATATCGGTAGTAGCCGAGCTTGAGTCTGGCAAGCCTTTAGCTCAGATCGCCCAGGAGCACGGCATCCATCCGAGCCTACCTTCCCGGTGGAGGGAAGATTTAGCTGAGAATCCCGAAAAAGCATTCAGTGGAAACGGGAACAAGTACAAAGACCGGGCCATGACATCATGCTTAGACCCAGGAAATGGGCCTTCGAATCCCAATGTCCTTAATCTGCGGATCAGTTCTCGCCGTGAGACAGGAGTGAGCTTATTCGACAACGCTCACAAGCTCCACAGAAACAACAATAGAAGCTCCGTTAATCGTTGGAATGGATCGCCCGGTCCTAAGCCGAAAGGCTATCCAATCCTCAAGGCGCTCATGAGGTTGTCTCTGCAGGCTTCCGATGTCTTGCCCGTGGCCCACACACCCCTAAGTTCAGAAATCTCGCCATAAAAGGGCTCAGGATCGTCGATAATCTCATAAGTTGCTTTGTCCATCGCCGCTTTAATGTATTCTGCGCACATTGCTAAGATATCATCTGCGATAAGATATAGATCTCGCTCCCTGCATCCATCCAGTGCATTCCATTGCCCTCCGGCCGTGCCGCTCCGGGCTCGCCTACGCCTTTGCCCCAGGTAGGCCTGTGTTCATGCGTGGGCAGGGCTTCCGGGCGCAGGTGCGTGGTGGCCGGTCGGGCCTTCGGGCCGGGAATGGAGACAAAAAGGGCCGCAGCTTTGCGGGGAAAGGCTTGGAGAAGCGGCTGCAACTGTTGGCCTGGGTGGCGGAGCCTCAGGATTTTCCCCGTGAATACAGGTTTCAAGTATTGAGAAGATATTTCTTCCTTGATTCCGCACGTTGCTGGTTTATCGGGTGAGTTCTCATTAGGGCGCACTGTAGTCGATGTGCGGGCTACCCCCAGCCCCTCTCCGGAGGACGATTCCCATGTGTATGAGCAATTCTCATCCTGTCGACCCCGCCCGATATCGCCCAAATGCAACCACCCCTGCCGCCAGGGGCCTGGCCAGCAATCGCCCTGCAAAGAATTCCTTCATGATCGCATCGATCTCTCTTGATACATCAAGCGTGTACTCGACCTCGCCACAGGTATCGCAGATGAGAGGGACACCCCTGATGACGACGATCTCGTCCCAACTCTGGCATTGAGGTTGTTTCCTGCGCTCACGCATCTTGCCTCAGTTCATGAGCTAATCGTTATTCATCGATGCGACATAACATTTAATAGTCATCATAAGAACCTATAAATTCGTGGATGAAAAAGGCCATGTGGAGTTCACCGATATCATAAAAGCAATTCATGCGGGCCGGGTCAGAATAACTGATCATGCTTATGAAGAGGCTAATGCTGATCGGCTCAATTCGACGAAATCTACTTTTCGGCCATCCATGGGGAGATCATCGAGGAATATCAAGATGATTCGCCCTACCCAAGTGTTCTGATATTTGGCCAGACATTTGGTGGGGATTTCGTTCACAGCGTTTGGGCTTATAACGATAAGAAAAGCTGGGCGGTCCTGATCACAGTTTACCGACCTGACCCGAATCTATGGAACGGCTGCAAGGTGAGGAAGAGATGAACACAATGCCCTTTGAAAAGTGCCCGGTCTGTGGCGGCGATCTCGTCGAGAAAGAAGTTGAGAAGATCCTACGCGGAGGTGTGAATACTGCGGTTCTGAAGGTTTGCGCTGAGGTATGCCTGCGCTGTGGAGAGAGGCTATACACGCAGGAGACCGTGAGAAGGTTTGAGCAGATCCGGGCCAAGCTGGAGCGCCAGGATACCAAGGAGTTCCAGGCAATTGGAGTTTCATACCAGGTGGCTTAGTTCAAAGGATTAAACCCATATACCTTTAGCCCTGCCTCGGTCAGTTTCGATAATGTATTTAGCCCAGCTGCACTGCCGGCCGTGCCGCTCCGGGGCTCGCTATCGCCTTTCGCCTGGGCGGGCCCCGTGTTTATGCGTGCGCAGGGCGCCTGGCCTTGGGGGAGTGACAGGGTGGGCCTTCGGGCCAAGGGAGAATGATACAGAAGGCAATTGAGATTGATTATAAATGCTCTATTTGGCATTGAGCCAATCTTGCCTGGAGATCCCAGCCTGTTTCAGTACTTTAGTAAGCAGATCGACGCTAATATCTTCTCCGCGGTGAGAATTAGGGACAATCACTGAATCGTCTCCCCGGGCCATGACATCATGCTTCGACCCAGGAAATGGGCCTTCGAATCCCAATGTCCTTAATCTGCGGATCAGTTCTCGCCGTGAGACAGGTGTGAGCTTATTCGACAACGCTCACAGGCTCCGCAGAAACAACAATAGAAGCTCCGTTAATCGTTGGAATGGATCGCCCGGTCCTGAGCCGAAAGGCTATCCAATCCTCAAGGGCGCTCATGAGGGTGTCCCTGCAGGCTTCCAATGTCTTGCCCGTGGCCCACACACCCCTAAGTTCAGGAATCTCGCCGTAAAAGGGCTCCGGATCGTCGATGATCTCATAAGTTGCTTTATCCATCGCCGCTTTGATGTACTCTGCGAACATTGTTAAGATATCATCTGCGATGAGATATAGATTTTCGCTTCCTGCATCCATCTAGAAGATTTCATAGTCTTCGGGCCGTGCCGCTCCGGGGCTCGCCATCGCCTTTCGCCCCAGATGGGCCTCCCGCCTGCATGCTCTGGCAAGCGTCCGGGCGCTGGGCCCGATGTGGCGGGGCCAGTCGGGCCTATGGGCTGGAGGTGGCGACTGAAGGGCCGAGCGTCCTTTGGGGTCGGCATAGGAAATAGGATGGCGTTCCTCCAAATGCTAGATGGTCTTCTTCGGTGGGCACCGCTCTTGCCAGCCTAGGATGCAAATGGGCGCTCAAATCTCGGAAGGGACAAGAATATTTCGGATTTCATTCAGTGTTAATCGCTATCCTCTAATCGATTCCAGTATTGCGGGAATTTCGTCATAGCTTTCGATCCAGATTATATTAAGGCCGAGCTCCTGAAATGACTGCTCCTGCAATTTTTGGTGGATATTAGCGAATTCTCGAAGTGTTTCATCTCTTATTTCGTTGCTTGTATCAGATGACAGCTTAAACTCTTGTCGTTCTAGTATTACATAATGCTTTGGTTTTTCTATTCTCTTTGCCGATATTGCTAGAAGCCGCCTCAAGTTCGGATCGATTACAGATAGCCCTATCATCAGACAAGTTTTTTCCCTCAATAGGTTCAGTTGGAGAATATTTGACCAACAATACGGATCTTTTATCAAAGAATGATACCCTTCTTCAGAAAACACCAATAGACTTTCAGATAGGCCTTCGTAAATAGCCTTATTCCTTGGCAAAAACCCATGGACATGATAAATAGCTAATTCATTTCGCAAAGGGAAATCCACATCCCTATATATCGACTTGAATCGAAATCCCTTTTCATCGAGAATCTCTTCTAAGAGGCTATCAAAGTTGTATGTAACGATAGAGCTAATTTTTCCTGTTTTGCACATTTCAGATATAGCGTTTAGTGAATCCGAATATCTATTCGACAGCATATAATTCTTGTACAAGATTTTAGAAATTATTTCTCGGAATGAATCCTCTAGGCCAGCTTGAATATAACCAGCCAATATTAAAGGAGATGCTTCGTTAATGCTTTTCAATCGTTTTATAATATACGTTTCTTCACATTCATTAACTTCCATTTCGTGGCTCAAGGTATCATGAATTAGCTCAATGGACAATTTATACATTAGGTCATTCCAGACAGGAATGCCTGCATCTTTAGATACACCCGATCCCAAGAAAAGAGCAAGGCCCTCAGAGTTAAAGCATTGTTTCAATTGATTTAAATATTCTCTTCTATATTCTTTCCACTCATTAGGAGCTACTTTTAGGCCTTTTGAGATAGTATTATTAAAAATGGATTTTGATAAATCAGAAACTGTATTAACAGCAAATCCACGATCGTCTGCAAGATGTTCCAAATCAGATAAATCTAAGATCATAGGAGATACATTAGGATTCCGAAGCATTTCGGAAACTTTATTTTTTTGATTTTGAGTTAGATTCTTCCCCACGATTAATAAAAAACTTCTAATAGCTTCTTCACTCTGAGCAATTTCTATTGTTCCACGCAAGGATTTATACGGTATGTTTTCTCTCAACAGCTTTATTTCAATTGCAGTTGGCCCAGGTAGATCATAAATTCCTTCTGGAGCGAAACCATCATACTCAATCTTGCCTTTGCCACGATAATGAGGAATAAATGGCTTTGATTGGATTTCTGAATATTTTTGAACCAAATCCAAAACTAAGGATTCAAAAAGATGATATGACGCAGGCCCAGTATATTTATCTAAATTTTTTATAAAATCTTTTATATCCAATTTACCCACCCTAATATTTATATAATTTAAATATATAGACGAGATTGCAGCTAAACCAACTTGAGCATCGCGTTCAAATCGATTTAGCCTTTTGGATAAGATCACTCAATCCATATCGCCGGCCTCCCCGGCTCCGCCTGACGGCTCTTGCCCTTCGGGTCCGCACCGGCCTCGTCCGCCGAATAGACCTCCACCGGCACCCCCAGCGCCTTGGCCAGGTAATCCCGCTCCCTGGAAAGAGTCTCGAACTCGTCCAGGCCCAGCACCTCAGCGCTGAGAGAATGAGCGGCCTTGGCCAGCTTCCCGGCATACTTGGGCGCGTCCTTCTTGTGCGCTGCGATGGCCGGCGAGGCCATGGCCTCCTTCATCAGAGCGCCCATGTCCAGCTTCCCGCCCGCTGCGGCCTTGGCAGCCAGGCCCAGCATCTCCTGCTTCCAGGCCGGGGTGGTGTAGAGGGTGATCTTGCTGGGCGTGGTCTTGGTCACCTTCACGATCTCCTCGACGTCCTTGAGCGTGTCCTCCAGGAGCTTCTCGGCCTGCTCGGCCTGCTCATCGACCAGCGCCGCATCAGCGACGGGCCACTCGGCCAGCGAGACATAGCCCTTCCCCATCTCGGCCCACAGCTCCTCGCAGACGTGCGGGGTAAACGGGGCCATCAGCCGCACCCAGACCGACAAGACGCGCCGCAACTGATTCTTCCCGCCCCGGCGCTGGTACCAGCGCAGATCGTTGTACAGCAAGTAAAAGGCGCTCTGCAGCGCCCGGCGAGTCTGGATTCCCTCCATGGCCACCGTGGCCTCGGCAATCCTCTTCTGCAGCCGGGACAGCATCCAGCGGTCGATTAACGTCGGCTCGGCGCTCTCGTCGATGCTTTTATCGGCCAGTATCTCCCGGGCCAAATTGTAGAACCGCTCCAGCTGTGCCCTGGCCGCCCCCACGCCGTCGTTTCGCCAGTCCACGTCCTGAGTGTACTCGGCATTTCCCAGAATGTACAGCCGGGTCACATCAGCGCCGTTCTCGGCCACCGCCTGGCGGAGCGTGAGCAAGGGCCCCTTGGACTTGGACATCTTCTGGCCCTCCAGGGAGACGAAGCCGTTTACCGCCAGGGCCCGCGGCCACAGCTCCTGCGGGAAGATGGCCACGTGGTGGTACAGGAAGAAGAGCAGGTGGTTGGCCACCAGGTCCTTGCCCGAGGTCCGCAGGTCCACAGGGTACCAGTAGAAGAAGTCGTTGTGAATCTGCTGAACGGTCTCCTGAGCAATTCCGGTGACCCTGGCCACGTCTTCTGCCGTTCCCTTGTCCATGAAGATGTAGTCGAAGAACTCCGGCGGCAGGCTGTCTATCTTCATCCCGGAATTGACGTACTTGGCCAGGATGTAGTAGGACATGTAGATGGTGGAGTCGCCCAGCGACTCGATCAGCCACTCCTTGTCCCAGGGCAGATGCGTGCCCAGGCCCTTTCGCCTGGCGCAGGCCTTGTCCTTTAACCAGTCGATCTTGTTCTGAAACTCCACCCGGAACTCCTCGGGTATGATCTGCATGCCTGCCAGGCAGTCCAGCACCCGGGCCTTCCAGGCCAAATTGGAATACTCCAGGAACCACTGGTCCCTAACCATCATGATCACGCAGCGGGTGCCGCAGCGGCAGATCACCGGGGTCTCCGAGAACTCGTAGAAGATCTCGGCCATGCCCTTCTCGATCAGGTCCCTTAACAGCACGTCCTTGATCTTGGAGACGGCCACGCCGGCGTAGCGCCCGGTGTTGGCCTTGAGAACGCCGTTGTGAAACTCTCTCCTGTAAACCAGCCTGGTGGCCTCCTCGGCCTTGGGATCGTTCTGGTCTTTGACCTTCAGCTCGTTTACAGCCTCGACTGCTGGGAACTCCCCGTAGCCGGGAGATTCAATCAGAGAGATGAACCCGATCTTTCGCAGGTCTTCGGATATTCCGTACTCCGAGAGGTCGGCATCGTACAGATCTTTCAAGGCCAGATAATCGTAGGGCGCGTGAGCCGGAACCGACATCACAATTCCCGATCCGCTGTCCGGGTCTACGAATCCGGCCGGCAGAATGATCACCTCGGCTCCGGTCAGGGGATTTTTGACCCTCTTTCCGATCAGCTCCTTCCCGGAGATCTCCGATCCCCAGGCCACCTTCCGGTCGGTGAAGGTGAGCTTCTCGTAAGCCTCCTTGGAGACCACCCAGGTCTCGTCGTTCACCCTGGCGATCACGTAGTTCACGTCCGGGTTCAGCCACAGGTTGGTCACGCCGAAGACCGTCTCCGGCCGCAGCGTGGCACAGGGCAGGACGTCGTCGCCCATCCGGAACTTGATCAGGGAAAAGTCCATGATTGTGGTGTCCTCGCCCTTCAGAATGTCGTGATCCTCGACCGGGTTCTTGTCGTGCGGACACCAGCGCACCGGGTGGCTGCCCTTGACCACGTAATCCAGGCCCCGCAGGATTCCGTACTGCCACTCGATGAACTTGTTGTAGGCCGGATCGGTGGTGGTGAACTCCCGCCTCCAGTCAATGGAATAGCCGATGCTCTGCATGGCCCGCTTGGCCTCCCGGCGGAAGTAGGCCACGATCTTCTCGGGCGTGGTCAGCGCCGAAAGCTCGTCCTCGGGAATCCCGTGCAGCTTGGTATAGACGTCCCAGATCAGGGGGTCGCGGTTGGCGATCAGCTCCGAGAGGCCCACGATCGGGGTTCCGGTGGCGTGAAAGGCCATGGGGAAGAGAACGTTGTCCCCGCACATGCGGCGAAAGCGGGCCACGGCATCGCCGATGGTGAAGGTGCGGGTGTGTCCGGCATGCAGATTGCCGTTAAGATAGGGGTAAGGTATGGTCAGGAAGAACTTCTGGCGCGAATCGGGCTCCGGCTGAAAGACCGCCTTCTCTTCCCAGATCCTCTGCCACCTGGCCTCGATCTCCGGGGCCGAATAATCGCTGAGCAACTTTATTTCCTCCAAAGTTTATTAAAATAATATTGATAAATAATCAAGTCCGCATCTTCTGCAGCCGCTCAACTGCCGCCTTGATCCGCTCGGTGGGCTGGGTGATGGAGAACCTGATGTAGCCCTCACCGTACTGGCCGAAGCCCACTCCCGGCGTGGCCACGATTCCGGTCTGGTCCAGCAACCGCTTGGCATAATCGATGGAACTTGCGCCCACATAGGCCCACAGGTACAGCGTGGCCCGCGGCTTTTCCAGAACCATCCCCAGGTCGACCAGGCTCGGGTAGAGCATGTCGATCCTCTTCTGGTAGATCCGCCTTATGTCCTGAACCACCGACGGCGGGCTTTGCAGGGCCGCGATGCCGGCATCCTGCACCGCTCCGAAGGTTCCTGAGTCGATGTTGCTCTTGATCTTGCCGATTCCGGCCACGATCTCGGGGTTTCCGACCACCGCACCAAGCCTCCAGCCGGTCATGTTGTAGGTCTTGGAAACAGAATGAAACTCCACCGCCACGTCCCGCGCCCCTTCGATCTCCAGGATGCTGACAGATCTCTGGCCGTCGTAGTACACCTCGGAATAGGGATTGTCGTGCAGGACCAGGATGTCGTACTCCCGGGCAAAGTCCACCAGCTCCTTGAAGAACTCCCGGTCGGCAGAGGCACCGGTGGGATTGTTGGGGTAGTCGAGAAACATCAGCTTGGCCCGGCGAGCGACGGCCGGATCAATGGCTGAAAGGTCGGGCAGGAAGCGGTTCTCTCTCAATAGCGGCATGATATGGGACGTTCCGCCGGCAAAGGAGACGGACGTCCTGTAAACCGGGTAGGCCGGGTCGGGAACCAGCGCCAGGTCACCGGGATTGAGGAACGCCAGCGGCGCGTGGGCTATGCCTTCCTTGGAGCCGATCAGCGTCAGAACCTCCGTTTCCGGGAGAAGCTTCACCCCGAAGATTTCTCTGTACCAGTCCGCAACAGCCGTGCGGAAGGAGAGCTTTCCCTCGTATGAAGGATACTGATGATTTTGGGGGTTCTTCGCGGCCCGGTTGAGGGCCTCAACGATATGGGGCGGCGTGGGCAGGTCCGGGTCGCCAACGCTCAGATCGATCACGTCCACGCCCTTGGCCCGAGCCTCGGCCTTGGCCTTGTCGATCGCGGCGAAGAGGTACGGTGGAAGGTGCTTTATCCGATCGGCATACATTTGGTTCTCTCCTTGGAAGATGCATATATACGATAACGCATCAATTCTAGTTCCGATTTCATTTAAGAACTTTAACGGCAGGTAGTACTTTCACGTACTATTTAAGATTAGAGGACCAATGCTGGAGATAAGCGATCTGAAGACCTGGCTTCCTCCCGAGGCCATCGAAGAATACCAAAAACGGGGCTACAAGGAGCTTTATCCTCCCCAGGCCGAGGCGGTAGAACGGGGGCTCCTGGAAGGGAAGAACATGCTCCTGGCCATGCCAACCGCCAGCGGAAAGACCCTTTTAGCCGAGCTGGCCATGCTCCGGGCCGCTCTTCAAGGCGAGCGCTGCCTCTACATCGTGCCCCTGCGCGCCCTGGCCTCGGAGAAGTTCGAGTCCTTCCGGCGGTTTAAAAAGCTGGGAGTCGAGGTGGGCATCAGCACCGGAGACTTCGACAAAAAAGATGAGCGGCTGGGGAGAAACCAGATCATAATCGCCACCTCGGAGAAGGCCGACTCCCTGATGAGAAACGGAGCCAGCTGGGTAAGAGACCTGGCCGTCCTGGTGGTGGACGAGATTCACCTCCTAAACGAGCCCAGCCGCGGACCCACCCTGGAGATGACCATGACCAAGCTGATCAGGCTCAACCCTCACATGCAGGTCATTGGTCTTTCCGCTACCGTCGCCAACGGGGCCGAGATCGCCGACTGGCTGAAAGCTGAGCTGGTGTCAAGCGACTGGCGGCCCATCAAGCTCCGGGAGGGGGTGCTGTGCCTCGGAAAGATGGTCTTTGCCGATGGCGAGGCACCGCTTCAGGGCGGAAAAGATGAGGCTCTATCGCTGGTCAAAGACACACTATCCCAATCGGCCCAGATCCTGGTCTTCGAGAACAGCAGACGCAACGCCGAGAGCACGGCGGTGAAGCTTTCCGCAGAGCTGTCGCTGCAGGGCCCAGAGCAGAAGGCGCTCTCGGAAAAGGTGCTCGCCACCGGCGAGAGCGAGACCTGCCGGCGGCTTGCATCCTGCGTCTCCCGGGGAGTGGCCTTTCATCACGCCGGCCTGCTGGCCGAGCAGAGATCCCTGGTGGAGCAGGGCTTTCGTGACAACAAGATAAGGGTCATCGCCAGCACTCCCACGCTTGCCGCCGGCCTGAACCTTCCAGCCAGAAGGGTGCTGATAAAAAGCTACAAGCGCTACGAATATGGCTCGGGCATGGTCCCGATCCCGGTGATCGAGTACCGCCAGATGGCCGGCCGGGCCGGAAGGCCGGGGCTGGACCCTCACGGCGAGTCGTTTCTCATGGCCAAGTCCAGCTCGGAGATGAAGGAGCTGATGGAGGGCTACATCTTCGGCTCCCCTGAGGAGATCTGGTCGAAGCTGGCCAGCGAGAGCGCTCTTAGGACCCACATCCTCTCCACCATCAGCGCGGGCTTTGTCAGCAGCGAAAAAGGGCTGAAGGAGTTCATTGAGACCACGTTCTTCGCTCACCAGCAGGACCCCTGGCGTCTGGACATCACCCTGGAAAGGGTGCTGCAGTTCCTGGCCGACAACGGAATGATCGTGGAGGGGCCTGAGGATGACCTCAGGCCGACCCGGCTCGGATCTCTGGTCTCCAGGCTGTACATCGATCCGCTGAGCGCCATCATCATGATCGAGAGCCTCAAGTCCAGAAAGAGCCCCAGCGACCTGGCTCTTCTGCATACAATCACCATGACCCCGGACATGGACACCCTCTATGTGAACGCCTCAGACCACTGGATCGAGTCCTTCATCGATGAGCACTACGAGGAACTCAGCCAGGAAGACAACTACGACTTCCTGCTCCGCCAGGCCAAGACCTCAGCCATGCTCATGGACTGGATCTCGGAGACCAAAGAGGAGCAGATCAGCGACAGATACCGGATAGGCCCCGGAGACATTCGACGCCTGGCCGAGACCGCCGAGTGGCTCATGCATTCTCTGTCCGAGATATCCAAGCACCAGGAGCTGGGTCTGAACTACAGGGCCGAGCAGCTATCCCAGCGGCTGCACTATGGAGCGGGACCCGACCTGCTGGCGCTCCTGGAGCTGAAGGGAATAGGAAGAGCCAGGGCCAGGAAGCTCTACGCCGCGGGTTACACCAGCCTGTCAAAGCTCTCCTGCACACCTCTGGAGGAGCTGTCCAGGCTGATAGGACCGAAGGTCGCTGAGAAAGTTTTCGGCCAGCTCAAAGCCCAGGAGGCCCTACCCTGAACTGGATAAAGAAGATATTTCAGAGACCGAGCGAGAACGATTCGAACCACAGCCTGCAGCTCTCCGATCTGGATGCCTGGCTGGACCGGCAGACGCAGGACCCCGATCTCGAGAAGAGGCTGAAGGAGATCTACCGCGAGATGGACAGAATTGCGCAGGACCTGGAAAGGGATCTCGAATCGCTCTCCTTTGCCCAGCCGCAGGAGAACACACCTCCGCGACTGCTCAAGGCCGGGCTCGCCGCCAGGAGCGAGGTCTTAAAACACATCGGCACCCTGGCCAGAAAGATAGCTCCTCCGGAGAAGACTGACATCGAATCTGCCACCCAGTACCACTGGACGGCGGTAAAGGGCCTCGGCACCGCCGTTTCCAAGTTCGGCCGCGCCCAGAGGTACATGGCTGCCGTATTTCCGGCCGAGTCGGAGAAGATCAACGGCGACTTCAACCGGCTGAGCCGTCTGCTGGTCGAGCTGGAGGAGCTGACGGCAGGCAAACGCCGGGAGAGAGAGGAGATCTGGTTCTGCCGCGACCTGGCGGCCAAGCTCCGGCAGGAGACGGCGCAGATATCCGATCTGTCCGCTGAGACGGCAAAGGCCGAAGAGAGGCTTGCACAGCTGCGAGAGGCCGAGGCCCGTCTGGACGCCGGCCAGCAGAAGCTGGAGAGGAGCGATGCCGGTCGCAGGTCTCGTGAGCTGGAGCAGCTCCTGGACCAGAAGAACGACGAGATGCGGCAGATCGAGGCCCAGATGACCGATCTGGTAGCTCCGCTCTCCAAAGCCCTGGACAGGATAGTGAAGCAGGGGGCCTGCGATAGGCTGAGCCTTCAGTACCGGCAGAGGCTGGAACAGCTTTCCCGCACCCCACTGGAGGCGCTTGATCAGGATGTGGCCGAACCTCTGCAGGAGCTGCGTCAGAACCTGGCCGTCCTGGGCCTCAAGGACCGCAAGAAGGAGAAGACCCTGCAGCACCTGGACCACCTGATTCAGGATAAAACTCTTCAGAAGCTGAAATCGCGTCACCGCGAGATTAATTCTCAGGCCGGCCTGCTGAAGGTGCAACTGGAGGAAGCCGGCAAAGGTCTCCGGCAGTGCAAAGACGATCTGGCAAGTCACCGGCGGGAGATTCGCAGGCTGGAGCCGGAGCTATTGCAGAGCCGGGACAGCCTGGCAGCACTGGAAAGCAGCCTTTCCCAGCACCAGGCCGAGCTTCAAGAGAGGATGGAGAAGATCGCCGGTCATCCGGTGAAGATTGAGATTCAGGCAGACGCGAGCCGAGAATGAAGGTCAACCTGGGCGGAACGATTCCGCTGTCAACTGTGGACTGGACCGGCCGCGCCTGCACGGTGGTGTTCTTGAGAGGCTGCCCCCTTCGCTGCCCGTTCTGTCATAACTTCGAGCTTCAGGCCGGCCAGAGCCCGGTCGAGTTCCCGGCCCTTTCCAGAGACTTGCGGCATATCATAAGAGGAACCGGCCTGAACCTTCAACCGGGCCAGATAACTATCGAAGAGGCTGCAGACCAGGCATCTGCAAAGCCGCTGGTAAGCGCCCTGGTCCTCTCAGGCGGCGAGCCCCTCATGCAGCCGGAGGCATCCAGAGCCCTGCTCCGCCTGGCCAAAAGCCTGAACCTCCAGACAGGAGTGGAGACCTGCGGGTACTATCCGGAGCGCCTAAAAGAATTATTAGACGAGGGCCTGCTGGATAAGCTCTTTTTGGATATCAAATCCACCTTGCGAGAAGAGGATTATGCCAGGGCCACCGGACGAAAAGACGTTTGCCTGAAAGTCTGGGAGAGCCTGGAGGCGGCTCTGGCATCCGGCGTGTCCCTGGAGATACGGGTGACCGTCTTTCCCGCGTCTCCTGCTGCCGCAGAGGTGAAAGAGATCGCCACAGATCTCTCTTCGGCCCTTCAGTCCCATCCGGGGCACGGCCTGCAAAATTTGGTGCTGCAGCAGGGACGGCCCAGGGAGATGGAGTTCCGCCCGGTTCCGTTAGATGACCTAAAACGGATGTCGGAATTATTAGCAGATCTGGTGCCCGTTGCCGTCAGAGGCTTGCCGGTCACGAAATGGGAAAAGTAGAAATGGCTCCGAGGCCCCTTTTTGGCCTTGAAACTTGGGAACTCAGGAGACGAAAAAATTGAAGCTGATAGGTTTCGTTGGCATGCCGGGATCGGGGAAGAGCGAGGCCTCCAGGGTGGCAAGAGACATGGGCCTGGCCGTGGTGGTGATGGGAGACGTCATCCGCAGCGAAGCCGCCAGGTTGGGACTATCTGCTACTGACGAAAACCTAGGGCGGGTGGGAAACATGCTCAGAGCCGGGGAAGGGCCCGACGTGGTGGCCAGGAGAACCCTGGACTCGGCTGCCAAAACCGGAAAAGAGCTGGCGGTGATAGACGGACTGCGCTCCAAGGCCGAGGCCGATTTCTTCCGGGCCCATTCTCAGCAGTTCGTGCTGGTCGAGGTGTGGACGCCGCCGGAAGCCCGTCTGCAGAGGGTAATTGCCCGGGGAAGGGCGGATGATGCTAAAGAAGGGTCGAATGCCGAATCTGTGCTGTCAAACCGGGACTCCCGCGAGCTGGGCTGGGGAATGAATGAGCTGATCAACGAAGCGGATATCAGAATCTGCAACGATGGCGACCTGGCTCAATTGCAGAGATTCATCAAGGCCCTTTTGGAGCGTATAGCTGCAGTATCATAAAGGCAATGTCCGCCTGATTTAAATATCCAGATGTGCAATACAAAATGATAGAGGTGAATCATCATGTGTACAGTCGGCGGCGGCCCGGACGTGGGAGATATTGAATCCATAGCGGCCAAGGACTTCGAGTGCCTGGACTGCAAAAACAGGTTTAAGGCTATGGGCAGGCGTCCCATGTGTCCCTCCTGCAAGTCCAGGAACGTAAAGCCAGCCTGAAATGTCATGCGCATCTCCTTTGCCGGTGATGAAGTCGCGCTCCTCCTGGGAGAATGCGGCACCGTAGCCATTGCCAAGACCCTTGGCAATTATTTTTATCTGGAAAAAGAGACCGAGGAAGTGGTTCTGTTCACCGAGCCCGAGGATCTGATCGTAGCCTCTTCATTTCAACCCGGGGAAAAAGTTATCCGCGGCCTGAAATGCACCATTTATCAGATCCGCGAGCTGGGCTCCCCCTTAATCGTTCTTCCTAAAGGCCACCCCGCCTCTCCCCGGCTGAAGACCGTAGTCTCAATCGGCCCCAGAACCCGCCTCTCCTGCCGGATAGAGCCCGGCACCCATCCGGAACAGGAAGTGCTGTGCGGATCAGAGGAATTTCACGACCTGACAATCTCGGGCTTGGATCAGGGGGCGGCAGTCGAGGGATTTCAGGGCAGGGTAAGAATCGACAGATTATAGGTGATTTACGTTGGTGGAGATATCAGAAGGAAGTCTGGTCAGGTACAAGGGCACGGGCACTATTGGAAAAGTGAAGGTCTTAAAAGAAGAGGATGGAGAAAAGTGGGCATTTCTGGACTCCACAGAACTCTATTACAGGCTGGACGCCCTTGAGCCGATCGAACACGCTCCGGAGAGAAGAGAGCTGGAAGGAATGAGCATCGAGCAGATCCAGGAGCGCCTGAAAGCCCAGCAGGAAATGATGAAGGAAGTCAGAATGCAGGATGAGAACCTGGAATCCGGCGGTTAAGATAGGAGTCGTGGTACACGGCCCGGAGGTGATCGACTCCGGGGCAGCCCTCAAGCTTCTTAATTACCTGCAAAGGTTCGGAGAGGTCACGGCACTTCTGGGCGGCACCATGGGCCGGGTGGCCCTGATCGATGCCGATTTAGGAGATCTGATCGGGGTAAGCCCGGCACGAAGGCCCAGCCAGTCCCTTCTGCTCCTTCAGGACAGCTCCGATATCCTGGTAATCCTCAATTCGGCCAAGACCAGAGAGAGCGGGCTGGCCTTTGGAACGCAGGTTGCAGCCATCGCAGGTATCACCAAACCCCTGATTCAGATCGACTGCGGAGGCAGATTCGTGGCCGAGCTGGTTGGCGGCGCAGGCGAGTTCGCCGCAACTGCAGCCACAGATCTGGGACTGGAGCTTCAGCGGCCCGTTTCTTCCGAGAGTTACAGCCGCGAGGGAGACATCTCGAAGCGCCTTCTATTTGGAGTGGTCCCCGGCGAGCCCATTTCCATTAACGGGGTGGTGGTGGGAAGAGCCACCGAAGAAAACGTAGAGATAGAGGCTTCGAATGGCCGCATTTTGAACATTAAGGGCGCCACCCTTAAGCCTCACGGACTGGAGAAGCTGCCGGCCTTCGACCTCGAGAAGTCCATCATCCGCAGCGGAAAGATCCGCCGGACCGAGGCCAGGCCGGGCTCAGTGTCCTGCCGTGGAAGCGGGGCAGCTTTGATAGACCACTGTGCTGAGGATGCCTTCAATGTGGCAGAGGGAACCTGTATCGCAGTCACCGTGGGCGATGATACCACCTCGGTTGCCGGAGATATCCTGGCCCGCTTGAGCATTCCGGTCATCGGGATCGTGGACGGGGATCTCGACGGCCTCTCTTGCAAAACCACAATTCACCCAGGCAGCACCGTGATCAGAGTGGAGCCCGGATGCGATGATATCATCGGGCGGCGAATAAGGGAAGAGATCTTTCAGGGCAGAGATAAGACGTCCATCGCCGCAGATGATCTCCTGCGAAAGATTACCGATATCGCCGGCCAGAGCATCGTTCAAATCGATAGGTTATAAGCCAAATAGCCAACTGCATCTCAAAACCGCCAATCCGAGGAAGCCGGCCATCAACTCAGGGACGGCAGATGGTGATGAGCATGATCAGAGGGATGGTGGCCAGGCTCAAGCCGTAGGTCGCAATGACCAGCGCCGAGGCGATCGATCCGTCACAGCCGTAGCGATCCGCGAGAACGGCAGCAACGGTTCCCGAGGGCATGGCGGTCTCGATCAACAATATCTCCGTCAAGGTCAGGGGAAGGTCTTCGAACCGGGCCATAGAAAAGGCGATCAGGGGCTTTGCAATCAATTTTATCAACCCTGCAGCCACGATCAGAAGCCCGAGCGTCCTCACCGGAATCGGCCTTAGCATGAGCGCGATTGCGAAAGCCACGAAGATGGCAAGAGAGCCGCCTATGACGTCCAGGACTCTTAGAGGAATGCTGAGGACAGGATTCGTAAGCGGCAGCCCGAGAAGAGAGAAGCCGAGCCCAAAAATCAGGCTTATAAATATGGGAGACTTCAGGAAGGTCCTCAGCCCGGAGGAAAACGATCCTCCTCTTCCCTGGCCGAAATATATGGCCACAGCCACCCCGAGAGTAAATATGAGGATTCCGACACCCAGCTCGCTTATCACCACCGCCTCGGCCAGAGCTGTGGGGTCGTTGGGAAATGCCTGGCTGATCAAGGCGTAGCCCAGCGTGGAAGAGCTTCCGAAGCTTGCAACCATGATGAAGGCTCCGAGCTGGCCGGCCTTCAGCCCGAGGAGACGTCCGGCTGCCCATCCCAGTACCATGCAGAACAGGAGAGCTGTGGCCACTATGCCCACGGCAACAAGCTCCGCTTCCTCGAAGCTCTCTCTGGCAAGGCCCGTGAATATCAGAGCAGGCAGGGAGAAGTCGGTTACCAGCCGGGCAAAGAGCGGCCTGTGCTCTTCGGAGATGATCGCCCGTTTTCGCAAGAAAAGCGCGATCAGGATCAATCCCATAATGATGGCTATGGACTCCAGCAGGCTGATGTAGATGGAATTCATGCAAACGGGCCCTCAGCGGCTTGACGCTGATGGCCTAAGATGTCCACTTATAATTCTCTTCCGGAGAGACGAAAAACAAGATGCCAAAAAGAGAGCCGAAATGCCGCAGGATCTTCCAAGTTCGAAGCCGATCCCGCGGCTAACCATACCAGTCTAAGCCAAGGTCCGGATTCGAACCGGAGTGGTATTGCTCTGCAGGCAATTGCGTAGCCGCTCCGCCACCTTGGCAAGTCGATACCCTAATGCCATTTTTTAGTTTTATTAATAAGGTTTGCGCTCTTTGGCCTGTCAGGGATGGCAATTCAACCGACAGCCCGGATCTTTCCCGGCCGTACCCCTGGTCGGAGCAGATGCAACTATGTTGATGTAGTGGCATCCCGTCAGGCCGGGTTGATACCACAGCTCTCCTCTGCTCCGGTTGTATTTCACAGACCCGTCGGATATGCATGCCATGAACCCATCTGGATACTGCACATTTTCTGGAATGTGGATGATGGTTGGCGCACTGCCGGCATTTCCCTCAAATATCAGGCGGTAATCCCTGGTGTCCGGGTGAAACGATTGATACACTGGCGACCCACCCAACCTGATGACATGGGGACGGACGTTTACTTCCAGGCCCCTGGGACGGCCTTGATCATCGATGATTGAGTAATCTTCCTCGTTCCATGCGCTACCGTTTTCCACGCTGAAATCCCAGTAGGCATTGCTCACGAAGCCGCCTTCAAGGGCCGTCATGGCTTCGTTTACGGATCTGTTCCTTCCCCAGAGAGGATTAGTATCCCAGGGGATACCGAATTCTCCGATGAATAGCGGCATTTCCAGTTCATCGGCCTTTTTCCTCTGAAGGCTTAAGAGGGCACCAAAAGATGTACCCTCTTTATCAGGGACCAGGACAGCTCTCCAGGAAAAGGACCGGTAGATATGGGGAGCGTAAATCAGACGGTCAGTTTCAAAGGGGCCGAGCCTCGATTTGTAGAGGTCGATGATTGATGGCTCAACGAAGCCCACTGCATCTGGATCGACCTCACGTATGGCGGAGATGGCCTCACCGTAAAACGGCCTCAGAAAGGCGTTCTCAAATTGCCCTTCGTCATTTGGAATTCCTCCCCCGAAGGGCTCGTTCATGATATCATATCCCAGGACATTTGGACTATCGTTCACCCGTTTAGCCACTTCCTTCCATGAATTATAATAATGACTCTTAAGATAACCGGATTTGAAGAAGTTGGAAAAGCTGGCCCTAACATCACCGGAGACGAAATAGGAAAAGAACCAGAAACGCCCTGCAATGCCGCTATTATCATCAGGGTCGACGTTTTTCGGCAGAGCCCAGTCGGGTGCGCCATCACCTTTCAGATGCCGGCTGTACTGATCCTGGTGCATATCGAGAAGCACATATATGCCTCTCTTCGAAGCCTCGTTTACCATCTCCTCCACCTGATCCAGGTACCTCTGATCATAGACGCCGGGCTCAGGCTCTATGGCCTCCCAGAAAATGGTAAGCCGGACCATATTGTAGCCCCATGAGGCCAGAACGTCCCACCATTTGGGGTCCTCAAAGGGAATGAACGGCGGAAACTTGGCGTTGGCCCCGAGGTTTACGCCTCTAAAGTAAACGAGCCGTCCCTGTGAATCGCGGAATCCTTCTTTATCCAGAAGAAGGGAGAGGTTTTCATTCTCTGTGGATTCGAGATGACCCGAAGACTCCGTTTCTGGGATGTAGCTTGATGCTATACAGATTCTGTCCGGTATCCCGGAGCATCCCGTGGTTGAATTGAATTCACAGCCACGACCGAAAGTATTGGAACTGCAGCTCCCATTCCATTCCCAAGCAATCCCCGCCAGCACCAGAGCAACGACGAGAATGAGAGCGATTTGCTCATCCATTCTTTATTATGTTTGCTTACTTACTATTTAATTTTATTTTGGATCCAGGCTAATGCTGCTGAGGATCAGAGGGCGATATCCCCCAAGCCCGGTCGTGAAGATAAAACTCCAATGAAATCATCATTCACCTGAAGATCACAGCATGCGGATTCGTCCTGGCTGGTCGGCAATAATTATATAATTAGCAATAACCAAAATAGTATAATGCTTAGAGATCAGTTAGCGATTTGATCTGTCATGACCAAGAATATCCTCATAGCCACAGATGGCTCATCCCATAGCGAGGAAGCCGCAAGAGTGGGCATCGAACTTGCCAAGCTATGGCAGGGGCAGGTTACAATAATGCACGTAGTTGATACCAGCGGCTACATCCCCATGCCATTCGAGGGCTTTGCTCCCAGTCCATACGCCAAGGATGAAGCCTCAGCTCTCAGAAATATTCTATTGGAGAACGGAGAAGAAGCGGTAAAGCACATAGAAGATCTGGCAAGAGAATCAGGTGTAGCCTATGAGAAGACCATCGTTGAAGGCCATCCTGCCAGCGAAATCCTGAAGATCGCTGAAGAATCCAAGACGGATATCGTTGTCATGGGCAGTATCGGCAAAACAGGCCTGGGAAAATTCCTCCTCGGCAGCATCGCAGAGAAGGTAGTTCGCCATTCAAAGGTTCCCGTTTTAATAGTGCCTCCTAAAGGACCCGGCAAGATATCCACCATTCGCGGAGCGATATCGGTTATATGATTCTTAGAACCTTAACTCCGCAATTTAGGGTATAATATCATCTTCTTCTTTGAATATCGCTATCATAATCTCCTTAGAATCGAAAACCATAAATTCATGTATACCCTAATAAACCATACATGGAAGAATGGGCAAA
>JABLXE010000001.1 GCA_013178225.1 Methanotrichaceae archaeon | reverse complement strand
TAGGAGTATCGATACTGATAGATATAAATGAAGAATGGATGACGACTAGAAAGTACTTATATATGGATATAGAATGAGACTTGGGATTGTAGGGCCATTCAAATTACAGAAGATTCGGCACACTGCCTTACATCGCTGGCCGCTTGAGCTATAGTATACACAAACAGTGCTCCAAAGAACAGATAAATAATAATGTAAATCGCATTCGAAATTCTCAATATCACTTGGATTGCGGATTCGTCTGTCATGCCTAGGTAAGTTACTCCAATTATTAGAAAATGAGTGAAGCATGCCATGACCAAAACAACTATCAGATCCAACGCGAGAAGTGCCACAATGAGACCTGCTATGTATAACTTAAGGCGAATTATCTGCCAGAACTTATCGTGCAGTTTTGGCGAAGGCATGAAGCGGTAAATTGTCGAAGTGATTTATAACTCTTTTCGAACGCTAGGTTCTACGTCATCCATCGAAAAAATGATATAGAACTCCTGCCCGAACGGCGGGCCGGGCCGGGGGTCCCTTTTGCTCCTCAAACCACCCACGTCGAGCGGAGGCGGCATAAACTGCCATGAACCTTCAATGGATCGCTGGCCAGGTCCTAGTTATGTGGCCTGGGTGGAGATCATGGCCTTAAAATCGATTTTAAAAATTAATTTTCCGGCCTTTATGAAAATGACATTAGAGCTTTCCTTATCATAGATTGGCCTAAATCAACCCTGAGAAAAGATTATTATCTAAAATGACAGAAATCTGCCTATGAGATGGATAATTCTATTCCTATTTTGTCTATTTTTATTCCAAGGAACCGCTATGAGTTATCATTCAATGTACCCCCAGATCAACGAGACCATGCCTGGATTTAGCGCGACTCCGGGAGATTACGATGCCACCAAGGTTGCAGTTCCACTTGGACCGTATCTCATCAGCTTCTCAACTCGGCTAGAAAACATCACGTTTGAAGGAGAGTATGATACTTTAGCGCATAATGAAACAGCAGGAAGCGGAAAAGATTATCACGTCTGCACCTATGATGTTGGTTATTTATGGGTACGGGAAAACACATCTTATTACCCAGCTTTTCGCTTTACTATCTATCGCTATGCTGGTCCGTCATCATATCCTCCTGTAGACCCAGATCCAAACGGTTTTTCCATAGTGAGCGGCTTCAGAGATACAGCTACTATGAGCAGGGAGCATATAGGCCCGGATCCACTGACTATTGATGGAAAACAAGGAACAATTTTGACGTGGTGGACTGTTCACCATGATAGCATCGATGTAGTCGGAAACGGCTATCATGTCGCAGCATATCAACCAGATGATAAGACCTTTGTCGTTTTGGAGACAGACAATAGTATCGACTATGACAAAGACGTAGCTCTCGTATTGCAGACTCTAGAAATCAAATCCAGAGGGGATACTTAGTCCCCTCCGGGAGAGCCCTAGCCTCTCATATATCCTATTCCTCTGCTGCTCATGTTGTCCAGCTTGCTCCTCAAGATGAACAGCAGCTTATCTGCACCTTCGTTCCCGATCCTGGAGATGAGGTGGTCAATGTCCACATCGCTCGATACTTTGTCGATCCGGACATTCAGGTTGACCTCGGGATTGAGGTTGATGGTCTGGCCTCCTGCAGAGCGGACCTCGCCGGAAAAGATCTCGTTGATCCGGGCGAGTGTCGTCTTCCCACCACTGACCACTTGAGCAGGGCTTACCTCTTCGCCTTGGTGACCGACCAAGGCCCCGGAGCCAATGATAGAGCCACCCCTGGACATCGCAGGGGCTTCTCTGAACGCGTCCCTGGTGAGGCCTTGTCCAATGAGCTGATTTCTCTCGTATGGTGATAGAGCGCCAAACTCTTCGTCAGTCCAGGATCTGCCGTCGGGTAGGAAGTACGTCTTCTGAGCGGATCGATCGACGTTTACCGCCGGGATGCCTGCTGCGGTCAATTTCTGGGCTACTTGGGCACCTGTGGTTTGGGCCTGTACCTGGGCCTTCTCTTTTGCCTCAGCTAGCGTACTGGCGAGGCCTGAGATTGTGTTCCTCAGCTGATCCATGGCCTCCACGAGCCGATCCATTCCTGGGATCGCTTCGAAAATCCCGCCCGGTGCGTTCTGGTATTCTTTCGCATACCTCTGTAGCAAGGAGCTGGCCTCTGCTGGCCCTTTGGAACTATCTGTACCCACTTGGTACCATCCGGCCACAACACCATGTTTTGTGTCTGCATCCCGCCATTCCAAGTTTTCTTTCTTGGCCTGGGATTCCATCTGCTGCTTCGCCTGCTGCTTCGAAATCCCTAAACCGTCCTTCAGCCACCGAACGGTATTTGAAATCGCGTTAACCAGCCATCCCAGGGTGTCAGTGATCCGCTGCCACAGGACCAGACCGGCAGAGATGGTCTTGCTCATGATGCCGGTGTTGGTCCATACCCTTCGCACGAAATCGACCAGGAGAAGCATGATCTTTAGTCCTGGGTTGGCGTTAGTCATGGCCGCCACAGCGACCTTCAGCACTCCGCCAGCTCCACCGCTGGCCCATGCGCCGGTTAGTGTCTTCTTCAGGCCATCCAGGGCCCTCTTTCCGGCCTCGATTGATGCGAACAGGGCATGTCCACCGGGGCTATTGGAAAACATCTGCCAGGCTTTGCTGACCAAGCCGAAGCGCTTCTCCAAAGCATAAAGGATGGCAATCAGCGCCGCCGCTCCTACGATTAGCAAGCCTATGGGATTTGCGCTCATGGCGGCATTCAATGCCCACTGACCGGCCGTTGCTATGCCAGTAGCGGCGGCCTGGGCATACGTGATGGCTGTATGGGCGGCCCGGGCAATCGTGTCAAGCTTGACCAGGTTGAGCATGACCTGCAGGCCGGGAATCAGGGAGCCGACCACGGAGAGTAACGTCAAGCCTGCGGCTCCCGCGCCAGCGAGGACCGCGCCCCAGCCAAGCGCCTGGGGAAGCCCAGGAACTCGCGAAATTGCGTCCGACAGCTTGACGAACAGGTTCAGGACTTTGAGCAGGGTCGGATAAACAGTATCTCCCATATCCACAATCCCTTTGGATAGCCGCGTGGATAGCACTTGCTCGGGCCTCTCGGCCATCGCTTGCTTCATGTCGATGCCGGCAGCCTCGGCAGACATACGGGATAGCCTGGCCTGTGGGCTCATCACTGACGTTCCCAAGCCTAGGATATCATCGACCTTCCGGGCCTCATCCCCTGATAGCTGTCCTTCGCGGCTCAGGATATCGCCCAACTCTTCGACAGAACCGATGTTAGCCGCCTTCATCTGCTCCGATCTGGCAAAGAAATATTTCTCTAAGTTCTCGGTCGCTTTCTGTGCTCCTTCCTGGCCCATGTAGCGATTTTTGGAAAGAATGGACTGGAAGATTTTGAGCCGTGATTCTCGGCCTTGTGAGAAGTCATCCTGCTGGGCCGACTCAATCCAGGTCCTCGCGCCCTCTTTGTCGGTCAACTTCCTGCTCATCAAGGCACTATCCAAAGTTTCTTGTATCAACCTCTTGGATGACCCGGAGTTCATGGCCGCCGCTGATGCTACTGCCAGCATGGAGGCACCAGCCGCCACCATCCCGGCGCGGTAATTGGAAAGATGTGCCGAAACGTCCTGCAACCAGCGGGTGAATCCCTGTCCACCACCTGCCAGGAAGCTTGAGAGCCCGGACTTCAAGGCCTGGACACCTGCATTCAGATAACCGCTAGTTCCCCAAAATTGGGCTAATGTCTTCTGGCGGGCAAACTCGGCTGACGCGGCCCGGAGGCCAGCCACAAGGCCGGGACCTAAAGCCCGGCCTGCTTGCATGGCTGCTCCCAGAGCGGTCGTGTAGGCCGTGAGAGGTCCGACGGTGTTTGCCGTTATGGACTTCCCGAGCCGTGACATATCCTTGCTCGCGTCTGCAATCGCTAGCCTGGCCATGGATGCTGACTTCTGGGCCTGCTCCAAACCTCGGGAATCTATATTTAATCCGATTTTGGATTTGCTGGCAAGTTCGGCACGTTGCGAAATTATCCTGGATAGCAGATCGCTTGCCGCCTGGCCACCCACTACATTAAGCCGGATACTGACATCTCGCTCAACCATGGTTCTCGGGCTCCTTTTCGATTATCTTACTGAATTCATCGAGCAGCGGGCCCAGGGAGTTGACGAATTTCAACAGCTCCTCGTATCTGGTCGTCAGGTCCTTGATCTGGTCCAGCGCAATAAGGATCGATGCCGATTGAATCTGGACCAGACAATTGAACTGATCGCCGTCCTGCATGTACCAGCCACATGCCTTGCCGAGGCATTCACCCTTGCCGTGATGGACCGCCACAGGGCAAGCTACAGCTTTTTTAGGAATCATAAAATTGCCTCCTTTTTCGAGGGCAGCGGATGGGGCGCTCGCGTGAAGATGATGAGAAGCGCGAGGGTGGAACCCTGGCCTTGCCCGCCGCCCCTTGGTTTTTTGGGTAAACGTTAACTAGCCTACGATCTTCACCGCTTCTTGTAAGGCGGTCTGGGCTCGCTCAGCCCACTTCAAGGCTTGTGGGTCGGAGACGGATTTGATTTGCCGCCCGCTGGCATCTACGCGCACTCCAAACGCGTTGATATACTCTCCCACCTGACATGCTGGCTTCGTCCTCCTGGCCTCCTCGACCTGCCAGATCCCCCGGACGGTCGGCAGGATGCCCTCGACTCCGGCCTCTTGCATCTCGGCCAGGACTGCATCAATCTCCTGGACCGCGTGGTCAATCGCAGCCAGCTTGTCATGGATGGCCTGCACGTCCTCGCTCAGGGCATCCCATCTCTGGGTATCGGCCACAACCAACTCGACCTTTCCCGCCTTCGACTTCTCAGCGCCACAGCATGATAGCATAGCCTGGCGGATGGCCGGCAACTTGGCCCTTAGACCGGGTTCCCGGTCGAGCAGCCTGTGGAGGTCGTCGAACTTGCTTGGGTGCGCCTGATAGTGTTCACGGACGAGTGACATGTTCAGGCCCTCCGCGCCCTGATCCTGTTGATCCGCTTGGCCAGGCTCTTTTCTTGCCTCAGAACATCGCGGAGTTGCTCAATAAGTTCCTCCTCGCTTTCGTCGTCCTCGATATCCTCACCCATCGCCTTCAGGACCGGGCCAAACTGCGCCCGGACGCTTCGCTGCTGCTCGAGCTGCAGGATTTTTCTGACCAGGACAGCGCCTGCAGGAGTCTTCGAGGCCTCAGTCATTGCCATTGCTTTTTGAACGTTTGCGGGTTTGCCCGATGCGCTTTTCTGCACGATACTCTTTCCAATTTGTTCAAGTGCCTTGTAACACTGTTCTAATTCTGACATTTATATTCATCTCCTTGAATTTATATCTCATCAAATGGATTAATCCACTGTAGGCCGGGGCTTGGAATTTCCGTGATAGTCGGAATGCCAAACCGGGCATCTAGCGCCGCCTGGCCCGCATTGGTCTCACAGATTTGACGCCACTCGGGACCGCCCCTATGTGCGTCGATTAGTTGAACTGCAATGGACAGCTCGCCGGCGTGGATCTCGCGGCCCAGACCGAGCGCAGTTGCTTGAGCATTAATCCCCCTGCGCAGCAACCAATCCACGGTGGTTCTCTGGAAGAGATGCTCAATGGCGGTCGCAAATGCCAGCTCTTCCTTGGATAGCCCGGTCGTTCTGATACAGCCTTCATCGTCGATCCCATGCTCCAACACACGGTTCATCATATCGAAATAGGCCAGCTGGGAATCAATGAATAGACTATCATCCTCGCTTTCATCCCCACATTTCACGTATTCGTCGGGGTTTTCCAGCTTCGGCCCTTCCAACAGGGTGAACAGGTCCCACGAAAGGCGGAAGCAATTCTGTTGCCGCCACTCTTCGAGGCCGGCCGCCTTTTTCTCTCTCTCCTCTTCTACAAGTGCATGGATAGCACCAGCGTTTTTTATCTCTAACCTGGAAACTTTTTTGCTACCTGTGGGTATCACGCTTCATCAGCTCCTTAAGTTCCTGCATGTCCTTTTTGAAATCGTTCAGGCCGGAGTACTTGTTGAAAACCTGCGCCTGCTCAAGTAGTTCAATCCGTGATTTCAGGTCCGCCCACTCACCGGCCTCGAGCTCCAGTCGCTTTGCATTCAGCCAGGTATTGGCCAATGATGCGAACCGGCCGGCATGTGAAAGCGGATCCTCGGAGGCCAGAATTTTATTAAGCATCCGCACCAGGGCCTTCTGCAGGTCCTTGGGATCTTTGATCGAGAGCCAACCGGAGACTCGCTTTTTCTTAGATCCTGTTGTGTCGTTCATGGCCTATCGTTTCCTATTTTCATTCAAGGTAGGGGGTCTCTGCCATCAGCTCGATATGACTATCCGGCCGGTCTCATCCACCAGGACCGGCACCAGGTCGCCTGTCGATGTCCTGCCGTAGAGTACCACATACAATCGGCCCTCGTCGGAGCATTCGAGCCGCTTGGCCTGGCCGTCGCTGCTTTTCTTTGCACACATCATTGTATCGCGTCTCCTGCGGTTGGTTTATCGTAGTTCTGTTTGTCATATCGTAGCTTTGCGTATTGGCGATTTGAGATCAACCGGCTCTTGTGGACATTACGTCGAGCCGTGCGGCATCTCGATTTGCCTTTGCTCATCGGTCAAGCCTCCGAGCCAAATCGATCTCCAGCTGCTGACTCTCAACCACGGCAATCTGGTCATCCAATTTTGCAATGTCATCAGCGTATGCCGCCAGCACTTCCAAGAAGTACTCTCTTCGCCGTTGTAGCGCAAGCTTACGTTCTTGCAAGCTGTCAGCTAACTCAGATTCATGAATCAATTTGAATCACCTCAAGAAAAATTAATTAATTGCTTCGGCTATGCCCCGATCGATGAGGTTCTTTGCCCGCCAGTGGGGGAATTCGGCGATCTCGCCGAAATTGTATAAGTGGTCAACCCATCTGCCCGGATTATCAGACACTGGGATTTGTGTTCTATATCCGGGAGATGCGATAATTCGGACTTTCTCAGGCTGCTCGGGGTCTGCCTTCTTGGACTTCGGACTGCCCACATGCTTGTTTGCGGGTAGTTGGACTTCTCCGGATTCGGTCGCTTGTTGCTGGTTTGCGGGTAGTGCGGGTAGTTGTTCCACTAATATACTATAATCACTTTTACTCTGGTTTCCGAAAATGTGCTGGTGTATAGGATTACTACCCGCACTACCCGCAAAACCGTCGCTTGATTTCGGTTCTTGGTTTTGCCCACTACCCGCAAACTCGACCTTCCAGAGGTTCGCCTTGCTGTGGGAGTCCTTCTCGCGACACAGCTTGCGTCCTGATGGATAGATCTGATCAATGTGCTTGCCGAGCGTCACGCCAAGACTGAGGGATGCCCGTCGATCTTTGCGTACTGCCTCAGACACATCATCAGGCATCGCGTCCTGTAGTGTCCTGGAAATCGGATTAGTCGATATCAGGTCATCTCTGAGGGTTCCGGCGCTTATGGCATGGTCAGCATGAATTTCGGCCCAAGCTTCAAGAAAGGCGTCCCACTGCTGAACATCTTGATCCATAGAATCATAGAGTTCTGAAGCATTACCCAGGAACCCCTCCACACCGGCAAACTCAAGGATGCCGCCTATCACGGTGGACCATTCCTGGAAGCCACCCAACGCCTTCGCTTTCCCCTCTGGCCTTCCTGCTGCCACCCAAGCCCTGGACATCGTAAGCAGTGCGGATAGAATAGCAGCATGGTTAGTTTTGATCCAGCCCAGGAGATCATCATGCCGGAATCCAGTTCGTAGCCATGGCCGGGCCATTGATGCGTCCATTCTGATCCAGTAGGACCGCCTAGCAATATCACCTCCAATGGAGATGTTGTTTCCTGTGGCGATCCAGACTGCCCGCTGCAGTATATCGACCATCTCAGTTTTGCCCAACAATCGATCTCGCCAGATCCGAGAAGTCAAGGCACGCGTCAGCGAAGCCGACCGCAGCTTCCCGGTCAGGTTATCGAACACGTCTACCTGGTTACCGTCCAACAATGCACTAGTGATTAGCTTGCGCCATTCGTCTTCGGTCTCAGGCGCTCCCATCATGTGGGCCGGGCGGGTAGTTGCGATCGTCGATGCGACATCGGCCAAAAAACTAGCCCCCGTACCCGCCTGTGGCTTGTCGATGAGCGCCAGGGGCACCCCTCCATCAATCAATGGCCTCGCTACTGCCGATAAGATTAATGCTAGCGCGTTCGCCTTGGATGCCTCGTCCTTGAAGGGAAAATCGGAAAAAATTTCCGTTATTATGTACCCTGCTGCGTTTCGGGCGTCCTCCTGAGAAGGCATCTCATCAATGTGCAGGCCATCGAGGTTGCCGCTGGGTGCATAGTATAGCCGAGTAGCTTCATCATATCCCGGCACCGCCAAAATTGAGCCATCTAGTCGAATCGTTGGCGTCTCAATGACTCCTTCTATACCGGGGAAGCCAGACCAGCTCCCAAGGCTGAGAACATCACGTGCTACATCTAGCGGAGGGCGGACTTTAACAAATTTTGGCTTCCCGTTGTCGTCCTCGCCATCGTATTTTACGAACCCGGCTGATCGGGCCATCAGGCCACGTAATGCGCTCTCACCAAGGGGCTCTATCACAGATCGGCTCTGAACTGATTTAATTCTCGCTAAATGACCAGATTGGACGAATATTTGGGGTGGCTCGTTGTGCTGCTCCAGTGCTGCCATCACATCCGCAGTTATTTCTTGCAGATATCGTCCGTTGACCTGGATATCAGCCAGTGCTGAACCATTTTCTGATTTGGGCTCCGCTTCTGCTTTGGCCTTTCGGTTCGGCTCCCACAGGTCCCGGAGGGCGTGCCAGTCTTTGCCCTGACAGGAACTGTGGAAGCATCGAAATGTCCTCAGACCATCTTCCCGGACGCCTATCCTGGCCTCTCCTCTGTTATGTGATGAATCGAATGGACACTCTGCAAGGATGGCTAATTCCCATTTTCCGCCTTCGGGGTCTGTCCAGGGCTCTACCCGGAGCACGCTTGCGCCGTGGGCCTCTGCATATTTCTTAGGGTCAAATCCTGACCTGCAGCTCCCTGTCTCCTGTTTTGCCGATTCGCTCTCCTGTGTAGTGCCGGCCAACTCTTCCAGCGTCTCCCTGGAGACGGTCTCCAGGATCTCGGGTACTTCCAGGAGCTTTGCCAGGCGGTGAGGTCTATCATGCGTACTGCTGCCCTTCCGGGCCATGGTCCCGTATATCTTCCAGATCCGAGCCGCGTTGAAGGTGGTCGTGTCCACTTTGACCTTCTCAGAGGAGAAGACGGTATTCAGGGCCTCCAAGCACCTTTTTACAAGATTCTTTGCCGCCTCGTCGTTTGGCAAATCAATCCGGGCGACCAGGTGCGCCCCGTTCCCGCTATCTGCAAGGACGAAGGCGTTCTCCGGCCAGCCTCGCTCGATCAACCACCCTCGAATCTTCCGGGCCATCTCCAGGGCTGCGTCGTGCTCCGTGTCCGAAGATGATATGCCTGACGGCCTTGCGGGGTCCAGATCAATAGGTAGCCACCTTCGGGCCAGGATATCCGCATCGGATGTAGTAACCTCAGCAAACCGTTTGTACTGATTGGCGCACCTGGCCAGGAGTTCGGGCTTTGTTGAATTTATCGTGAAATAGCAGCCGGGGAACTCATCATCAGCCAAGCCCACCACTGCATCGGCAAAGGCCCTCGCATCATCGTAGTAGCCGCTAATGGTCTTAGATTTGCCTGCCTTCGGTATCCGCAGCTCAAAAACACCACCTGGAACATGGAACGCGTTAGCGGTGCGGGCAATGTCAGAGCGGTCGAAGCCAGCCATCAGCGCCACCCCTTCGCGGCCTTCTTCCAGGCTTTGTCGTCTTTTGTGCGGGGAATGTGCTGCTGCCGATCGAGCTTTTTTTGCAGATGGTAATCCAGCGGCGACCGGCCACACTTCGGACAAACCCTCGCCCCGTTGAGTGTGATGCCCGCTCCGGTCTTCTGGTCTGGGTCACAGTAGCAAACCCAATCAATTGGCAGAGCCCCTGGGATTGGCTTGGTGGTGTTTATCGGATAAATCGCCTGCCACTGGCCGCGCCGACGCTCCGCGGTTTCGGTTTGGGTCCGGGATGACGTTGCCCGGCGCGCGGTCTCTTCACCGTGGTCAGGTGGCACTCTTCACCACTTCCCGATAGCGATAACCCTCATCTGTCCGCAAAATCGCTATCTTTCGACCCACTAGGCCCCGCAGCTTCTCGTACAGGTCGAGTGGAAGAAGAATCGCAACGTGTCCAATCCTAGCAATCAACAAGCTATCCTGGACATTCAGTTCATGAAGTGGCCCGATGCAGTCGGTCCATGGCTGGAGAGTTTGGAAATCCTTATCATGGATGAAGGAGTAACTCATAGGTGACACCACGTAAATGCGCGCGCGTGTTCGCGGCCTTGCGGCGCGGTCTGGACAACTTTTGCCGCACGGCCTGTCGATTCTGTTTTGTTTTCAGCTGACATTTTTTGTTCTCGTTTTCTGCATTTCAGAATCGATCAGGGATCGAATAACCGCGCAGATCGATACATCTCGTGCTACTGCCTGCGTCTCCAGGAAACGGCGCTGTTCAGAGTGCAGCTTCGCAGTCACAACTTCTGAACATCTTCGGTCTCGAAATCTCTTCATGTTAGAAGAGTAATACAGCCTGACTATTTAAATCTTACCACGAATTTAGTGGTATGAATATTAGTCAATGTGGTAAGTTTTAAATAGATAGGTGGTAAGTATTACCGCATGACATTAACAGACCTTCAAAGGGACTACTTGCTAAAGCGAGATGGGGCAGATTCTGCTACAAGATCGCGATACGATTTTAAAATGATTCAAAAGTTGAAAGGCACGCTGGATGCGGTCCAAGACGCGCGCTGGATCGTCAAATTCTTGCCCTGGCAACGTGTCAAAAAAGTTGTCAACGATGCTCAAATTTTCACAATGCTTGAAGTAGTTACTATGCTTATGTCTCGGATGGAATACAAGAAGGTTCGATCTATTGATGACAAGAATCTAATTGTGTTTGGGGAAGATGAAGAGGGAAGATTAAAAATCCGCCCGCCGTCAGAGATAGAACTTGAGAGAGCTAAAGTTCTGTACGATCATTTATATGAGCTTGAGAGATTCATTGATATCCGTCTTTTTGAGCGCGTGTCCATTCCTGGCTATGATAGGCCATTAGCCTACCCAGGGGGTTTGGAGGATGCATATGAGCATCAACTGAGAAATGAACTTGAAGAGAAGAAATGGGAAGACGACACATGAGGAGAGCAGTCACCCAATTAACCCACCCACATAAAAACCTCTTTTTCTACCCATTATTAAAGGAGTCCTCTGAAATAGCATTAGATAAATTTAAATCCCTTCTTTGTGATATGCTCTTTATGACACCGAATATCGAGGCTAACGAAGACGATTCAACACCCGCTGATCCTCGTTTATTAGAATTCTCTGTAAGTAAAACGATATTACTAAACGCTCTATTTCCTCATTCACTTTTAGGAACAACTGCTGCAATTGGGATTTTGGAATACCCCAATAATCGTGGTTTTGGGGGAATTTTTTTCAATAGAGGGACAGAGCAAGAAGTGTGCAATTATCCTACAGCCCTCTATGCATCAAATCCTATAATGGACGATGAAATGGGTCACAAGACAATTTTTGTTACTGATTGGCCTTTTTTTTTAGTATCATGCGCTCAGAACTTCATTGAAGCTATCAAAGCACTGGATCCCGACGAGAATGATCGATTTGAAGTAAGGCTTTCCTATTTTTGCGAATCTGCCTCAGTGGATCAGGCAGAGAGCCACTTCATGATATTTGGCAAGGCTGGGGCAAGCGTCGGATCGCGCATAAGACACCCAGTTTCTCCTGAAGAGTCCGTCTTTTTGCGGGTCAATAATCCAAGAGAACTTTACTATTACCATAATTAATTTTATATATAATGCAAGGACAAGCTTGCCGAAGACTAAGCTTTTTTTAATTACAGCCAATAACTGCATATCCTGCTTTTTGAATAAATATAATTCCCCTTAAATTATCTTCAAACTCCTAGCTGTGGTATGCACGCCAGATAAGCCTCCCTCAGCTCCTTCAAATCGATATGATTATACAGATCGAAGGCCTCTTTCCTGGCATCGCCCCGTAGCTCCTTGATGAACTCCCTTCTCATCCCAGCCCGGAAGAGGTGAGTGCAGAACCAATGTCTGCAACAGTGCGGGCCAAAGTGGTCTTCAAGCCGCTCGGAGCTGGCATCATGAAGGCCCACCCTCTCAGCCGCCTGAACCACCAGATTATAAATGCCAGATCTGTTGAGCCTCTCTCCCTCGGAATTCAGGAATAAGGCTGGATTGCCCTTTCCATTCATGCCTTCCCGAACCTTCAACCAGCGCCGGAGGATGAAAGAGCACTCATCGTCGAAGAATACCGTCCTGTTTGTCCTCTTGGCTGTGGGCTTCAGCCGGATTCTATTCTCGATCAGGTCCACATCGGAGACATCCAGCTCTACCAGCTCATGGCGCCGGATGCCTGTCTTTGCTAAAAGAGTGATCACCGCCTTATCCCTGATATCCAGAGTCGAGTTGATCAGCCGGCCCATATCCACGACAGAAATAAGCTTCCGGGCCTGACCGTCGTCGTTATCCTTGTACCGCTTCAGATACCTCTTTCTCACCGGCAGGACCGGATTAGCGCTCACGTGCTCTTCAAAGGCCAGGTATTCGTAGAATGTGGACAGGACGGCGAAATAATTCTCGACGGTCTTCTGAGTCTTGCCCTGCTTCCGGAGGTATTCGATAAAACCACGCAGGATATCCCTATTCACGTGCAGAGGGTCCGCCTCTTTGCTGGCCAGATAAGCACCGAAGTTCTTCAGGCAATAGCCATAATGTAAGACGGTTACTTCAGCCATTCCTCGGAGATGGCAGTCCTCCAGGAAGGCCTCTCTCAGCTGATCCATTTCCAGCCCTTCGCTGTGGCCTCTACCATGCCGTAAGCTTCCAGCTCCTCCAGCTGGTGAGACACCGCCTTAACCAGGTCGCTCTCCCTCGGATCTATGCCTAGAGCCTCAAGCAGCCTGTAGCTATCCACCTGGCCACGTGATTTTAGCAGATCCACAATTTCCTTGTTGTAGCGCCGCACGCCTGCGTATTCCGCTCCAATGAAGTCCTGAGCCCTAAATTTCTTCAATTCACCTTCATATCTTTCGAGAACTATGGCCTTCTGGCGGAGGTCGTCGCGCAAAGTCTTATTTTCCGCTTTCAGAGACTCCATTTCGCGCATAATCTCGCGCCGCGGCTTGAACTCCTCTTCCTCTGCCAGCCGCTCCTCAATAATCGATATGCAGAAGTTGGATAGCTTAGTTTTGGCTTTGTCCGCGGCTGCCCTCCAGCGCTCCTTATCGGCTTTGGATGGCAGATACAGCCAAACATACCGCTCTTTATCAGGCTTAACCAAGTGCTCACCTGATAGTAAATTGGTCATTAAGGTATTTAAGAGTTACCCGTAAAATAGCGCGGTTATCTCACCCTCGGCGTAATTTCAATTCATGATCGATTGCAGAAAATGCCTTTTCCGATCTCGATAACCCTTCCAGCCCCGCCCTCAAGACACGATTCTGAAAATCTTCTCATGATCTCCGATCTGTGAGCAGTGCAGTGGGCCGGGCAGATCAGGTCAAGGCCTTTTATCCTATCAAAGGCGGAGAATCCGTGCAGCCCGCCTATGAGGCCTTTCACTTCACCGAACTGTGAGGCGGCATCAAGGATTACGCCGACGCCGGGGTGAGCACACCCGCATAACACAACGAGGCCCGGGCCCGAATCAACGACCATAGATTGCTCTATGCCTGCAAGCTCTCCGGTGGAGTATATCCCGGGGTGGATCTCTCTTGGCTCTCCAACCCTCAGAACTTCGGCTCCCTTGGGGGCCGGAGAGGAAATGGGGATTACCACTCTGACGGGATTGATTCTGAGGAAGTCCGAGAGCCCTCCGGTGTGGTCGGCGTGAGGATGGGATATGAAGACTTCCTCGATAGATCTTGGGTCGATAGCTAACGCGCTCATGTTATCGAAGAGGATATCGCCCCGGGCTCCAGTATCGAAGAGAATCCTCTTTCCCCTGGCCTCGATGAGAGCGGAGAAGCCCCAGTCGGCCTTAAGATCCTCTCGAAAAGACGTATTGTCGTAAATTATGGTGACCTTCATGGAAATATCCTCTCAGGGACTCTCTCAAGATATGCTTAAAATAGCTTCGTGTCTAAAGCGAGCCACGAATGACATAGCTCTATCTCCACCTGGTCGCCTCCACCATGGCCTGCTATAAATTTTAACTTATAAAATCTATTCTGACATTATGAACTGTAGGATTAATTCAATGGAAGACTGCAATCTGATGATCGATGAATAAGGTCTAATAGAATGAGTATTATTAATGTTTATTGGTGAAAATATGATTCGAATCGGAGTTGTGAGGCACAGTGCGCCAGACTTTCCGGCATGGAAACAAAAATTCGATGAGAGAATGGATGTCAGGAAGAGTCATGGCTGGGCAGGTCACGAGCTTTACTACGACGAGGGCAGAAAAGAGGCCTATGTCGTTCATACTGTAAAAGACGAAAAATTGGACCTGGCAAAGAAACACATGGAATATTATAAGGCCCTGGGAAAAAGGATTGAGATGAAGCCATCCGGAAATCCGGATCATTCCCTGGTTCCAAAAGGGGCCAAGGTCGAGGAGATCGTTTATTGACACCGGTAACCGCCAGCCACTTTTTCGCATGTTAATGATTGTTTGAATTTTATGTATGTGTTTAGCTCCTACGAATCAGCATCAATGGACCCATTTCATGAATTTTCGCATGACCTGTTTCAGAGAGCTAACTTAAGGCAACTGCGGTTATTGATATCGTTTTTCATTTTGGTGCAAGTTGTTGGCTGGCATTCCTTTATTGACCTAAATCGAAATCAAGCGAGCTATTTTGGGGAGCTAAACACATACAATTTTATTATTGTTCTGTCTTGCACAATTATTTTATGTCGAACCGGTCGGCGTCATAGAGGTCTTTCCACACTCGGGCCAGGGCGGAGCGACTACCTCTTCGATTCGAGCAAAAAAAGAGATCAACCCTTCCACTGTTCTTTAGCCCTCTTGAATATGGCCTCCACTGTTTGGCCTTCGTAGAGCCTTTTGGAGATCTCGACGTAGTCGGTCGGCTCACGGTGAAATAGAGCCAGGAATCTCAGAGCTTTCCGCCGGACCAAGGCTTTGTTCAGGGCATCCATTCCCAGAACTCTCAAATCAGATTCGTCCAATGGCTTTGCTCTCTTGGTCATAGAATTCTGATCTTAAACGAATCTGCTAAATGCGATATTTATAAATCTATTTCCTGCCTACCCTCTGTAGTATCGGGTGCATATTGAGGTACATAGGCGGAAATTTTCGGTTTTCATATCGTTTGATGAGTCTGAACCCATTCTTTAGGTAAAAGCCTATCGATTCCTTTTTTGAATCTACGGTGATGTATCTGCAACCGACTTCTTGCGAGATGTGATGAACTTTTCCGATAGCAGCCAATAGCGAGTATCTCCCCACACCCGATCCCGCAAACTCTTCATCTACTGCCATCCTGGCGACCTTAATCGCCGGATACTTCTGATAGGCATAATCATCAATGCCGTCCTTTTGTTCTATCAGCTTCACTTCAATGGTATCGGTAACCAGAGTGAAGAATCCAACAGGTCGATCCTTCCAGATGCAGATGTACGTTCTGCTTATCAGGTCTTCTTGAGATTCTATAGCATCGTTTTTAAGGAAGTCGTTAAGATCTTCGTTTGAGGATGAGAATGGGGACAGATCGATATTCTCTTCTAGAGGTACCATTTGAAGCTGATCGAATGAGATGATCATGGCTGAATTAGAAAGGGTGTTCTCGATAGAGCTTGACGGCCTCTTTGAACATCTCTATCTGTTCTTTGGTTGCTCTGGGATTTCTAAGATCCTTCAAGAACTCTTTAGCATCTTCGCCTTCAAGGACCAAACCTAGTTCTATGGGATGAGCCAACTACGTGCCTCCGAATACTGATATTTGACATTTGCAGAGCTATTAACCTATCGCTGGTTTTGGTGTACTGCTCTCCTTCCCCTCCACAATCCTGATCTCCTCCTCAGTCAGCCCGTACAGCTTGTAGACCATGTCGTCGATCAGCCGGTCTGTCCTTTCGATCCGCTGCAGCAGCGGCCCGAGCTTTCCCATGGAACTCTCGAACTCGGCTCGGAGGGCCTCAGCTGGCTCCCGGCGGGCCGGATCTATGGTTAGCTTCTTGTTGTTCTTCTTGAGCACCGCCATCAGGCTCTGGTAATCGTGCTGATAGTAACTCTGCAGTTTTGTCTTGGGACTGAGGCAATCGATTTTTGCTCCCGTGTAGCCCTCCAGCCAGGTCAGGAAGCCCCGGATCTCCTGCTGCTTCTCCTTGTTCATCTCCAGCATCCGCCCGGCCAAATGGGCCAGCAGGTCGTGGACCACGTCGGACTTTTCCTGGCAGGCGATGATGTTTCCCTCTTGGTCTTGGGGGAGGAGGTCTTCCACCCTGGCCAGAATCTGGTCGAACTGATCGGCGGCGTAGAGGTCTTTCAGCTCCTGGACCAGGGCGGAGCGCTCGGGCTCGGGGGTGGTGAAAGAGATGCGACGAATGGGGAGTTGAGAGACATATTGGCCCAGAAACTCATAATAACCGCCTCTGCGTTCTGCACCAAATTGTCTGACAATAAAAAATATAAGCTTGGAATTTAAAATAGAAATTAGATACTTACTGTCTGATGATAAAAAATAGCAGGTTTTATCTACGATTATTTTATCATCGTCCAAAGTAAAACGGCATTCTGAAGAAACACTTGGATAGACAATCTTTGGAGATAGCTGTTGCTGATATCCTGCAATTTGATGAAGTTCATACCATTTATTACCAATAGTCGTTACAGCAGATCTTGCTTCGAGAGCATCTCTAAATTCGGAGAGATATTCTTTAACGGCGGGATATTCGTCTATATCAATTTTCTGAGTAAATATTATATATTCCTTAGGATCTAAAGGCGACCATCTAGTTATATCAAGACCCCTAACATATGGCATGAACAATGCTGAGTCTTTAGGGTTCGATTTAATTATATCTTGCTTTTTTCTTTCATCGACAAGGAAAACATCGTTTAATCCAGTTAATATACCTCGAGTTGGCTCCCCGCAATAATCCTTAACGCTTTGACTATATGATTTTATTTTTGTTATCAGATTCGAAGTGGTACTCGGCTCCAAATTCCATATATTTTCATTCAATGATTCAATAGATATATAATACGAATCTCTCGCTATCTCTTGTTCCATCAGACTGGGAGATATTGTGCCCGGTTTGCATATAGAGATTTGTTCATTCTCGTGATTATTAGATTTGTGCAATAATAATACGCTTGGATAAACAGTCAATCCTTCAAATACGCTTGTATCTCCAAAATCTATTATTTTATCAATTGAACTATAATTTACTAGATATCTACGCAAGTTATATCCATAATTTGCCCTCATAAATTTATTTGATACAATATATCCCAAGCGAGAACCTGAAGATAAAAGTACCACTCCCTTCTCGAAAAAGTAGACGTAAATATCGGCTCTAGAACTATATGTCTCATAAATTTGTCGAATACAATTTTGAATGTCAATGAAAGCTTCTTGCCTCACGTACGGCGGATTCCCGATCACCACATCGAACCCGCGCTTTTCGCCCTGGAAGGCCTCCGGAAACTCCAGCTCCCAGTGGAAGAACTGCTTCTCCTCCCCGATCTGCTGCGCCCGTCTGAACCAGTCCTGCCCCCTCAGGCCAGACCAGTCCAGGAACTTCTCCGGGCTCAGGTGGTTCTGCAGCTCGTAGTAATCGTCGTCCTCAACCGAGTTTCCGAAGAACGTGGACAACCACACGTTTGCCAGCTCCCGCAGCCTGCGGGAAAGCTCAGAGTCCCGGATCTGCCGGAACTGATCCTCCTTCCACTTGACCATCTGCAGGTTGTCATCCGGCAGAGCGGCAATCAGGTTGTACTTGCTCTGCAGGCTGTCGGCGTGGCTCTTGAGAACGAAGTTCTATAAGGGCAGGTCCTCGCCCTTTGATCCCGGAAGGGCGGTGAGCTTTTCCAGCTCTGCGCCGATCAGCGAGTTGCCGCACCTCAGGTGGTGATCGAGGAAGCTCAGCGGCTTGTTTGAGGCCACCGTCGTCAGCCACAGCGACAGCTTGGCCAGCTCGACAGCCATGGGATTTAGGTCCACTCCGTAGATGCAGTTCCTGACCACCTCGCGCCGGGCCCAGTGCACGTCCTGCTCCGCCACCTCGTCGGACCCGGCTTCCTCCGGGCGGGCGGTGGCCCAGGCCTGCACCAGCCAGCGGGCCAGCTGGTCGGTGGCCTCCACCAGGAAATGCCCGCTGCCCATGGCCGGGTCCAGCACCTTGATGGACAGGATGTAGTCGGCGAAGGACCGGCTGGTCCCCAGCCACTCCAGCCGCTTCTGCTCCACCACCGGCTCTACAGTGTTTTTGACGATGTACTTCACGATGTAGTCCGGAGTGTAGTAGGAGCCGGTGGCTTTTCTTTCACCCTTGTCGGTGACCAGGTAGATCTGGCCCGCCTCGACCCGGTCCAGAACTTTGCGCTTCTTCTCCTCTCCGTCAGAAAGCCACACCTCCCGCCCCTTCTCCTTGATCGCCACCATGGGCTGCCCGGCCAGCTTCAGCCGGTATTCCAGCAGTCCCTCGTAGATCGATCCCAGGTGCCGGATCTCCAGGCTGGAGTAGTCCACAAATCCCCTCTCCCCCGCCTTCTCCGAGCGGGCCAGAAGGTCCAGCGCCTGGGCCAGGAAAGAGTCGCCGATCCTCTTGTCCTGCAGGAAGCTGTTCTCGGCCTTGCCGGGATCGAACAGCCCGCCATCGTAGGCCGGAATGTAGAACTGCTCCTTGGGTATGCCCCTTGACTCGCTGCCGTCATTGATCAGCGAAAAGAGGCTTCGCAGGGCTTCCCAGTAGCTGTAGCGCACCGCCAGCAGAGGCTCTGCCCGGTCCAGCCGCGAGGCCACCTCGACCTTCAGCCTCTGCAGACTCAGCTCGTAGTAATATCTGTTTTCGACATCGAGCAGGTTTCGGCTCTCGGCATAGAAAATGAACAGCATCCGGTACAGCAGGCGCAGGCAGTTCTCCTGCACCTCCCGGATGCTCTCCTCAGTGCTTCCGAGGTGGTTGGAGGGATCGGCCAGAAATCCTTCGGCCAGGATCTTCATGGCCCGGTACACATTATCCTTCAGATCCTCGCCTATCTCGCTGGCGTAGGCGGTGCTCCCTTCCCGCACCCGGTCTAAGAAGCAGTCGCCGTCCACGATCTTGGGGAAGGCCTGCCGCCGGAAAAAGAGATAGAAGTACTTGAAGCTCTCCATGTCGCCTTCCGCCAGCAGTGCCGGCAGGTCCACCTCATAGTAGCTGTCAAGCTTGTAGCTGGTGGACTCGTGATACAGCCGCCAGTACCGGCCGTTGGTCAGAATGGCCCATTTGGGTGGGGTGTCCCGCAGGTAGACGTCGATCTGATAGCTGGGGTTCTGCATCTCGAAGGTGGCCAGACCCTTGCGGCTCTTGTCCAGCGATACCTTCCAGGACTTGGCATCGCCCACCGCCACCGCCCTCTGGTAGTAGTCCTCGCGGCCTATTGCGGCATCGGCCAGGTTCAGGCTCTCCGAATCTGGGAAAAAGGCATAGTCGGGAGTGCGGTCCTTCTTCTTCACCCGCCCCTGCACCCCGAAATGGTGCCCCAGCGCCCGGAGCACCGGGCGGATGAAGTTCTCCTCCAGCTGGGACTCGTTGTAGTTCTCGAGCACCCTGGCCTTTCCCCGGTAGATTCCGTCGATCTCGGCACGGACCCTGGACAAGTCCTCATCTTCCCGCCACTCCGGGCTCTTCTGCACCAGCTTTTCCAGGTAGTGATTGCTGAACAGGTTGCTGTTCTTAAAGTGCCTTTCCGGCGACATTTGGCCGGAAATGAAGTTTGAGGAAGTATAAAACTGTCGAGCAAGCATCAGAACAGACCAAATCTTTAAGATTCATCAATCCCATATGTGGGACGAGAACTTCTATGCCTCTTACCAGAGTGGATGATAAAGGCAGAGTAGTGCTGCCAAAAGAGTTCAGGCGCAAGCTGAGCATAAGTGCTGGCGATGAGTTTATAATAGATGAGCTGGAGCCGGGCGTTCTGATCTTGAAAAAAGTTGATCTGCGCTCCATGCTTGCAGATATCATAGAACAAGCCAAGAACGTAGATCCGGATCAGCTGGAATCGGAGATCGAAGAAGAGGCCAATAAGCTTGCCAGACGAAAATACGAAGTTCTTGATTGACACCAATCTCTTTATTGCCGCAATCAAGAGCGCAAGCGGTCGAAGCGCCGAATTGCTGATAAAGCTGATCGAAGGGCCATGGGATTTGGTGGCAGATGATATCCTGATCGCAGAGTATGAGCGATATGCAACTGCGCTTGATAGCCCAAGTCTTTTTGTAGTTGTTCTGAATCGAGAAGTGATCGTAGAGCAATCAGAAGAAGATATTCTTACCTGCAAGCCGTTCTTTCCTCCGACAGCTGCAGCAGATATAGTCCATGCCGCGGCCTGCCTCCACTCTGGAGCAATTCTGATCACAAATGATTCTCATTTTAAAAACATAAGAGACGCCGGCATCATCCAGGTGTGGTCCATTTCGGAAGCCATTAGACGGCTTCTCGACTAGGATTGATCTTGGCTCAGCCAAAGATATTGATCCAGACCTCACTCTGGTCAGATTCTGCCTTTGCGTACCGCAAATGCAATTCTCTGCAGCACCGTCAGGTTGGCTAACAGCGCAATTGCGGCAATTGCCAGCATCAGCCACTGGGAATCGAAGACCCCCAGCACCATCCCGGCATAGAGCAAGAGCAGCCTTTCCCCCCGCTCCAGCAGCCCGCCCATCCTCTTCAGCTCGGCAGCGTCCTTGATCAGCCCTCGATGATCGGCATAAGCCCGCACGAAGCTGGTCATCACCGCACCGAAGATCAGCAGCAGGAACCACACCTCTCCCGGAATCGAGAACAGCTCCCAGCTTCCCAGGTAGAAGTACAGCCCCAGGTACAGCAGCATCTCCACGTACCTGTCCACCACTCCGTCGATAAACGCTCCCCTGGTGGTGGCCTGGTCCGTGGCCCGGGCCACGGCCCCGTCTATCATGTCGATTAGCCCTGAAGCCACAAACAGCACCAGCCCGGCCAGGAGCTGCTGCCGGTAGAGCATCAGCAGCCCGGCCAGGGCCGGCAGGATGGAGACCGCCGTCCAGGCGGTGGGCGAGAGCCCGAGAGCTGCCAGGGGGCGTACCAGGCGGTCGGTGTCTTTGCTGTCCAGGCGGGCTTTGAGCATGACTCTCCTTTTCAGAGCCCCTTCAGGAAGATCTCCATCCGGTCCAGAGCCTCGATCAGCTCCTCACGCGATGTGGCATAGCTGCAGCGCAGGAATCCTTCGCCCGACGGGCCGAAGACATTTCCGGGGACCGCAGCCACCTTCTGCTCTCGCAGCAGCGCTTCGGCAAACTCTTCCGAGGACATGCCGGTGCTCTGGATCGAGGGGAAGGCGTAGAAGGCTCCGCAGGGCTCAAAGCAGTCCAGCCCGATGCGGTTCAGGCCCGAGACGAACATGCGTCTCCGCAAGTCATATTCGTGCTTCATGCGCCTCATCTCATCGTCTCCGCGCTCCATAGCCTCCAGGGCTGCCACCTGGGCCATCACCGGGGCGCAGAGCATGGTGTACTGGTGAACCTTGGTCATGGCCCCAACCAGCGCTGGGTCTCCAAGGATGTATCCGATCCTCCAGCCGGTCATGGCGTGCGACTTCGACAGGCCGTTCAATATCACTGTCCGGTCCTGCATTCCCTCCAGCTGGGCGAAACTCGTGTGCTTGCCGGAGTAGCTGAGCTTTCCATAGACCTCGTCCGAGATCACCATGAGGTCGTTTTCCACCACCACGTCGGCGATCTCCTCCAGGTCATCGCGGCTCATGACCGCTCCGGTGGGATTGTTGGGGTAGCTTAGCAGCAGCCCCTTGGTGTTTTCGGTAACGCCAGCGGCGATATCCTCGGACCGCAGCTTGAACTCTTCAGACAGCCTGGTGGGCGCTGTCCTGGCGGTCCCTCCTGCCAGCATGATGTCCGGAACGTAGGCCACATAGCAGGGCTCGGGAACTATCACCTCGTCGCCTGGGTTCAGAGTCGCCCTAAAGGCCAGGTCCACGGCCTCGGAGACGCCGGTGGTGATCAGGATCTGCTCTGCCGGATCGTAGTCCAGCCCCAGGTCCTTTCTGGCCTGCAGGGAAATGCACTCCCGCAGCTCCGGCATACCTTTGTTGGAGGTGTAGGCGGTAATTCCCGACTCCAGTGAATAGATGCAGGCTTCCCTGATGTGCCAGGGGGTCACGAAGTCCGGCTCTCCGACTCCCAGAGAGATGGCGCCGTCCATCTCGCTCACCAGATCGAAGAACTTGCGTATTCCCGATGGAGGCATCTCCCGGACCACGCTTGAGAGGTGCGAGTCGGCGTTCCAGGGAGCTATGTTTCTGAGCCTCTGTTTCATGGAGTGATCACCAGTCGCTTGGGCTTGGGCCTGTCGGCCAGGATCACTCCGTGCTCCTTGTAGCTCTTCAGGATGAAGTGGGTACAGGTGGCCTGAACCCCCTCCAGGGGCGCGATCTTCTCGGCCACGAAGTAGGCCACGTCCTTCATGGATTTGCCCCTGAGGGTGACGCTCAGGTCGTGGTCTCCGGATATCAGCCGCACCGACTCCACCTCGGAGAACCTGGCGATCCTCTCGGCCACGGAGTCATAGCCGGTTCTGCGCTGCAGTGCCACCTTCAGCTCGATTATGGCAAAGACGCACGTCTCTTCGAGCTTCTCCCAGTCGATGAGCGTGACGTACTTCCTGATGACACCTGCTTCCTCCAGCTCCTTGATCTCCCCGGCTATCTCTTGCTCGTCTCTTCCCAAGAGGGCCGCGATCTCGGCGGGGGTTGCCTTGGCGTTCTCGGAGAGGATCTCCAAAATCTCGTTCATGAAATCCTTTATTTAGGACTGCTATGCAATTATGAGCTTTACGCTTGGAACTTTCGGTATATTCATATCAATGGAAAGTTATTAATACTCTTATTACAACTTTATTAATATGAAACAGATGAAATGCCCCAAATGCAACTACAGCTGGGAGACACGAGTCAACAAGCCCAAAGCATGCCCGCGATGCAAGACCAGGCTGGACGTTAAGAGGGGCCGCCGGAGCTGAAGTCAAAACTCCGGCTCTTCAATCAAAATGGGTTTTATACGGCGTCGGCTGCCGTCAGGCTGGGGGATCGATCCGGCGAGATACAGGCTGCCGTTGAGGTAAATCTGATACCAGCTGAGGTTTGACGCAGCTTCGGTCTCACCCCTCCACTGTCTAATAAAATCTCCGAAGAACGAGTTGTTCAGGAAGACGTCGCTGTATGGAGGGGCGTAAAGGGCATCCATAACGCTTGTGGTCTGCGACGTCGAAGGCGAGGCCTGAGTGCTCTGGCCGGTGGCGTATGTTGCGCCCCGGTGCTCTCCGGATAGCATGGCCTCCAGCTCATCCATTTCGTTGGGGGAGCTGCTCTGCTCGAAGAACGACGGCAGCGCCCCCGCTGAGTACAAAAATAATAATGCTATCGCCAATAATGACAGGGCAAGGGGCCCCCATCCTTTTTTGGTCATCGGGATAACCTATACCTAATCTTTCCAAGCCCCGAGCGTGATTCGAACACGCGACCTATTGATTACAAGTCAATCGCTCTGGACCAGCTGAGCTACCGAGGCGCAAATGACATTTTATTTTTCGTTTGCACTTAAAGCCTTTGCTCCTGCATGCGCTTCCAGCATCCTGCAGCTCTGACAGAGGTCCGATCCGCACGGATCTCCGCATCTGCTGCAGCGAAGCGGCTCAAAGCCAGAGGGCGGTCGCATCTCCAGCACCCGATCAAGGCCTCTTAATAGAGAGTACTTGGTTCCCGGATGGCTCCTCTCGAAGTCGTTCAGCATGGTCTTGACCTCCAGCCTCATGGCCTCGTCCACATAGGGACAGGAGCCACAGTCCCGGGGAAACAGGTCGTGAGTTAAGGCAAAGGTCGCGCTCTCCTTCTCCGGCACCTTTCGAAGCGGCTTGATCCTGGGGACCATTCCCGGCAGAACCCTTCCCGGACGCAGCCGAAACAGCCTCTCCACGTCGCCGCGCAGGTAGTTCAGCAATACCGTCTGCGCTTCGTCATCCAGGTTGTGGCCGGTGGCCAGGGCATCGGCACCCATCTCCCGCGCGGTCCGGTTAAGAAGAGTCTTTCTCATCACCCCGCAGAAGCTGCAGGGGGCCTGGGCGCGCCTGGAGACTGCCACCTGATCGGTGGTGATCCCAAACTCCTCCCTGAAGCTCTTCACCACCAGCGGAACCTCCAGCCGGTCCGCGATCTTCCTTCCCCACTCCAGGGTATGCGGCCGGTAGCCTTCGATTCCCTCGTCGATCATCAGGGCCAGGATCTCCACGTCCCTCCGCCTGGCAAAGATCTTCTTGAGGCAGTAGAGCGCTGTAGCGCTGTCCTTTCCACCGCTTAAAGCCACGGCCACTCTGGCCCCCTTGGCGAAGATCTTGGTCTCCCTCAGACTCTCCCGGACCTTGCGCAGCAGGTCCGCCTCGAAATGGGTCGGGCACAGGTGCATCCCTGAGTACTTCTGGTAGATTATGGCCCTTGCCTGGCACTTGTCGCACTTGATCATTTCCGGAAAAGAGACTTGGCAGGAGGGTATATCTACATATCTTTAGCCAGCCGGAAGCGGAGAAGCGCTGCTATTCCTCCCAGCGATCGCAGCCTCTCCCCGGGCTCGAATTCGGAGCTGAATATCACCACCCGGGCGCGGGCCGCTGCCGCATCGCGCATGAGGGTGTCAATGGACCGTTTTCTGGCCAGCTCGTCCAGGACCAGCAGATGTTCCACCGCCCCGTAGTCGATGGCCTGTCGAACCTCCTGTTCCCCGTATGCGGCCCGTCCGTCGGTGGCGATCTCGCGGAACAGGTCCTCTATCAAGAGGCTCTCCTGCGCTATCCTGCTGTCCTCCAGGACCCGGCCCACCGCGCCGCGCCGCAGCACCTCCTGAAAGCCTGATCTGCCGATGGACGATGCGTCGTCCATGGTGATCCTGCGGGAAAGATCGGGAAACGAGCTGTCTATCAGCTTCTTCAGGTCCTCTTTGGCGAATCCGGGGCCCGCCAGGATTACCTGGGCATCCTGCCCGGCGGACAGGTTGATGGCTTCCGCCACTTCCCTCATGAACTCTCCCCGGCGGTCGTCTCCCCCGCCTTTGCCGCTTCCGGCGCGAAGCTCAGCTGCCGTCTGCACTCCGAACTGGCGCAGGATGCCGATGGTGGCCTCTCCCTCTTCGATTAGCGCCAGCACCACCTTCGGCCTCTTGGACTCTGCCACTGCCTCATCGATTCTTTGCAGCTGGTCTGGCCGCCAGCGCTTGATTATTGAAAGGTCGGTCCCCACCTCTATGTTCAGGGTATGATAGGATCCGATATCTATCCCCGATTTGATGATGCCGTGAACCCTCAGCCAGTTGGAGTACATGTGGAACTCCACCTCCTCTACGCTCACCCCCAGGCGGACCGGCCTCCTCTCCATCTTTTCCGGCCTGGCCTTGTCGGAGATGGCCTGCACTTTCCTCTGGGTCAGGGCAAATACCAGATTTCCGCGCTCGATCAGATGCTTGAGGTGCCAGAGGTCGTCCAAAGATTCCGGCCGCAGAGTGATCTCTCCCTCGTCGCCGCGAAGATTCTTCTTGAGCACGCGCATGTGAGTCCATTCGAATCAAAAGGCTTAAATCATTGTGCATCCACGAAGTGGTCCGGGCCGCCATAACTCAGTTGGTAGAGTGTCTGGCTGTTAACCAGAATGTCACAGGTTCGAGCCCTGTTGGCGGCGCATCCTTTTGGGCCTGTAGCTTAGTCCGGTTAGAGCGCTCGGCTCATAACCGAGTGGCCGCCGGTTCAAATCCGGCCAGGCCCATGTTGGTCTCCTGTTCTAATGGTGCCGGATGGCTTTTTTCGAAAAATTGCGAAAAAAAGTGCAGAGGGCTTCTAAGCGGAGGGCTTTGCAGCTTTCGCTGCCTTTTGCCAGGCCAGGATCTTCTTGGGACTGAGCCCTGACTTTTCCGCCAAGCTCTGGGCATTGGCGGAGAGCAGGTCTGGTAGGCTTTTCACGCCTGCTGCTTCCAGCTTCTCCACGGTCTTTGGGCCCACGCCTTGCAGGGAGGAAAGACCGTCGTTCTGGGACTGACCGGCTTCAGCTTTCTCGGCCGGCTTTTTGGCCTTCCACTCCAGGTAGTTGCAGTGGGGACATCCCAGATCCCAGGGCCTCTTGCCCTTGTTGATGATCCTCACGTGAAACATCTTGTGCTGTTCACAGAGCCGATCGGTCACAATCACGCTGCCAAACCTGGGAAGAGGCAGCGTGAAGCGGCAGTCCGGATAGCCCGAGCACCCTATGAAACGTCCTCCCCTCCTGCTTCTGCGGATCAGCAGCTCCTTTCCGCATTTCTCGCAGGTGCCCACGATCTTGTCGGTTCTCAGCCCGTCTTTCAGCGACTCGCTGATGCCCTGCTGGTTCTGCATCAGGTCCTCAAAGACGGTCGAGAGCATGACTCTGGACTCCTCGATCACCTCATCCTCGCCGATCTGGCGCTCAGAGATGAGTGTCATATCCTTTTCCAGGGTCTGGGTCATCTCCGGCTTGGTGATGGACGGTGCGTACTTGGAGAGGGTATCCACCACCGCGTAGGCGGTATTGGTGGGCCGCAGGGGATTTCCCTGCACATAGGCCCGGGCATACAGTTTGCTGATAATGTCGTGTCTGGTGGACTTGGTTCCGAGCCCCAGCTCGTCCATCAGCTTTACCAGCTTGCCCTGGCCGTAGCGGGCCGGCGGCTGGGTCTCCTTGGCGGAGACCTCATGTCCCAGCACCTTGAGCACCTCGCCCTTGGAAAGCTCTGGCAAGATGCGCTCTTCGGATTTGCTGTAAGGATAATAGTATCTCCAGCCGGCGTTCACCATGCGGGCACCGCTGGCGCGGAACGGCTCCTGTCCGATGTCCGCCTTCAGGCTGATGGTCTCCCATTCCGCGGCCTCGGCCAAAGTGGCGAAGAAGCGGCGGACCACCAGCTCGTAGATCCTCCACTGCTCCTCCTTCAGCTCCTTCTTGTCGGCGAGGGCGGTCGGATAAATGGGCGGATGATCGGTGGTGGACCTTTTGCCCCGCGTGGGAACCATCTTTCCCTTCAGCAGCCTCCTGGATTCTTCCGAGAAAGCGCTTTTCGTGAACATGGATACCAGCGCCTTCAGGTCGATCGACGCTGGATAGACGGTGTTATCGGTTCTGGGATAGGAAATGAAGCCGTTGGTGTAGAGCCATTCTGCGATGCGCATGGCGTTGGCCGCAGAAAAGCCGATGCCGCTCGCGGCTGAGATGAAGCTGGTGGTGTCGAAGGGCGCAGGAGGCCGGTCGAACCTGGGCTTCTTCTCCACCGATCGCACCGTGGCCGTGGGGCCCAGGTTCTCGACGATGCGATCGACTTCAGACTTTTCCCATATTCTTCCCCGGGCATGATGGACCCTGACCTCTTTCTCCAGGTCGGCGAATATCTCCCAGTAGGGCTTGGGAACGAAAGCCTCGATCTCCTTCTCCCGGTTCACGATTAAAGCCAGGGTCGGCGACTGGACCCTTCCCACCGATAGGAACTCCCGTCCGAGCTTCCCGGAGGTCAAGGATATGAACCTGGTGAGGGCTGCTCCCCACACCAGATCGACGATCTGTCTGGCCTCTCCCGATGCTGCCAGGTCGAAATCCACCTGACCTGGCTTTTCGAAGGCCTTCAGTATCTCGCCCTTGGTGATGGCACTGTATCTAACTCTGTCTGCTTTGAGTCGGGGATTGGCCTTCTGAGCGATCTTCAGGGCCTCCACGCCGATCAGCTCGCCCTCTCGGTCGTAGTCGGTGGCAATGGTCACCCGGTCTGCTTCCTTTCCCAGAGACTTCAGGGCGGAGATTATCTTCTCCTGAGTGGGTTTAGTTACGATCTCTGCCCGGATCAGGTCTTTGCAATCCACCTTCTGCCAGTTGTTGTACTCCGGAGGATAGTCGACCCCCACGATGTGGCCGCTCAAGCCCAGTACCGCTTTATCGCCAAAACGAAAAGTCTCGACGCCGCTTATGCGCTGAGAGCGGGGCTTATCCCCGGCCAGGATCTGCGCTATTCTCTTGGCAGCGTCGTGCTTCTCCGCTATGATGAGATGCATCTAGTCTCCAGCCAACTCTGGCGGCCAATATAAGTTTTTCGCAGATTTCAGCGGAAAATTAACGCTCTCAGGTCATCGAGGGATCGGTTGATGGCAGAAGTCTTGAGGCCTGGCCTGTTAACTTTCAGAAAAGCAATACGTCCCCGTCTTTTTCATCCCGGTCTTTTTCCGGCCAGAGCAAACCAGCTTCTCTTTGTCGATGCTGGTCCATGCCTTCTTCTGGCCTGTTTAGAGGTGCTATCCGCACACTGGATAAAATATTCTTTAAACGGCGCAAATTAGGCCGGTTTTTATTGTACATGGTTATTTTGAACTTTTAAGAGTATCTTTTCGGCAATTTCAGCAAAGAAGGACATCTCTCAGACATGTTTCCTCCTGAGTACTATGCCTGTTCACACGTAAATTATTATATAGTATAATACGTTTTTCTTTTAACAGATAATGGCGTTAATTTTTCGATACGAATAAAATCCGCTTGTTTTGTATGTCGTTGCCTGCTATCGCGTGGGTCGACATTTGGGCATCTCCCCGCTTGAATAGATATCATAGTTTGGCCGGGAAAAATGCAGATGTGCACAATTATAGTCAGATATTATTATAAAATTTATAATAAAAAATATTTCAGCTAAATATCGATTGGGCCTACTGATACATGTATTTTTAGATGTACAAGGGGCATCACGCAAAAACTTTAAGTAGCTATGAGTCTTTAGAGAAAGCGGCGGGAGATTGTAACGAATTATGACGGTGCTGGATATGATGGGTCTAGCGGAGCTTGTCATATCGTCGCTTCAGCACCAGGCTCACGTTACGATTTTGCTGCTAAAAAGGTAAAGGAGGATACAAATCGTGTCTGACAAGATAGACCTATATAGCGACCGCGGAGTTCTTTTGAAGAGCGACGTCGACCTAATGGCCGTCAGCCCTCTCAAGAACGCTGCCATACAGAGGCTCATTGCCCTTACTAAGCGAACAGTTGCTGTCAACCTGGCCGGAATCGAGGGTGCCCTTAAGTCCGGTAAAGTAGGCGGTGGCGGCAGAAAGATAATGGGCCGCGAGCTCAACTACAACGTTGTTGCCGATGCCAATGCCATTGCCGACAAGATGAAGGCTCTGCTGCAGGTAACCGCTGGCGACGATACAGTCGTCAGGGTGCTGGGCGGCGGCAAGCAGCTCCTGGTTCAGGTCCCAACCGCCAGGGTCAATGCCGCATCCGAGTTCGTGGTCGGAATGACCGCAGCAGCCGCAGCCGCTGTTGAGGCTATTATCCAGCAGTACAAGGCTACCTACGTTGAAGCCCCCATGATCCACGCTGCAGTCTGGGGCCAGTACCCGCAGACTGTGGGCATGAACGGCGGCAACGTCGCATCTGTTCTTAACATCCCCCAAAACGATGAAGGCCTGGGCTTCGCTCTCAGGAACGTCATGGCCAACCACCTGGCAGCTATTACCAAGAGGAACGCCATGAATGCCGCAGCCCTCGCTTCGATCTACGAGCAGGTCGGCGAGATTGAGATGGGCAACGCAATCGGCATATTCGAGAGGCACCAGGTTCTCGGCATGGCCTACCAGGGCTTGAACGCCAACAACATGGTCTACGAGACCGTAAAGGCTAACGGCAAGACCGGGACCATCGGCACTGTGGTCCAGACCGTAGTCGGCAAGGCCATTGAGGACAAGGTCATCAAGGCCGGCAAGAAGCTTCCCTCCGGCTATGTGATGTACGAGGCCAACGACGTCTCCATGTGGAACGCCTACTGCGCTGCAGGCGTGCTGGCGGCCACCATGGTCAACTGTGGTGCTCTCAGAGGCGCTCAGGCTGTGTCCTCCACTCTGCTGTACTACAACGACCTGATTGAGAAGGAGACTGCCCTTCCCGGATGCGACTTCGGCAGAGTTATGGGTACTGCGGTCGGATTCTCGTTCTTCAGCCACTCCATCTATGGCGGTGGCGGCCCCGGTGTATTCAACGGCAACCACGTGGTCACCAGGCACTCCAGAGGCTTCGCCATTCCCTGCGTAGCTGCTGCTATTGCGCTGGATGCCGGCACTCAGATGTTCACACCTGAGATGACCTCTGGATTGGTCGGTGCCATTTACGGCGAGATCAAGGAATTCCGTGAGCCGATCACATCGGTTGCGGAGGCTGTGTAAAGGCGGATTCATGGTCACCACATCAGACACGGATACAGTTCAAGTGGAGATTGTCCCCAGCAGGTTCTTGACGCCCAAGACTGCTCAGCACCTATTGGAAGAGATATACGAGAATGGGGGGATCATCCGGATCATGATCCATGGTCCAAACCTGCCTCGGACAGTTCCCTATGGTCCGGGCAGGGGTACTCCCATCGATGAAAACAAAGATCTCTTGATTCGAATTGGAGATCAGGTGCTGGAGCTGACGGTTAAGGTGGGAAGGATCAGGCTGGAGCTGGAGGGCGACCAATACTATACAGGTTTGAAGGCGGCGTGTGAGCGAGCGCTTCCCTTCTCCTTCCAGATCAAAAAGGGCAAGTTCTTCCCGGACCGGCTAACCGTCTCCGGCTACGCCAAGTACGGTCGGGTCGAAGACGAGCGTCTCTTGGGACTTACCGATCCCAAGGCCAAAAAGAACAAGCTGGCAATGTTGTCTGATCAAAAGGTGACTGAAAATTAAGAGGAGAGATTAAACATGGCATACACACCCCAATATTATCCCGGCAGCACCTCTGTTGGCATCAACAGACGGAAGCACATGTCCGGAAATCTCGAGAAGCTCAGAGATATCCCCGAGGCGGATATAGTGGCCATCATGGGCCACAGAGCTCCTGGAGCTGACTATCCCAGCACTCATCCACCGCTTAAAGAGATGGGCGAGCCTGACTGCCCCATCAGGCAGATGGTCGAGCCCACCCCCGGCGCTGCCGCTGGTGACCGTGTCAGGTACAACCAGTTCGCTGATTCGGTATACTTTGCTCCCGCGATTCCCTACTGGAGGTCCTACTGGGCAGCCATCAACTGCCGGGGCTGCGATCCGGGCACCCTGTCCGGAAGGCAGATCATCGAGGCCAGGGAGAGGGATCTTGAGGCCTACACCAAGAAGCAGATGGACAGCGAGATGACTGATGTGGCCCTCTGTTCCATGAGGGGCTGCACTGTGCACGGCCACTCCCTGAGACTTGAGGAGAACGGGCTGCAGTTCGATATGCTGGCCAGGACCGAGCTGGGCGCAGACGGCAACGTTCACTATGTGAAAGACCAGGTCGGAATCCCACTGGATAAGAAGATCAATGTGGGCAAGCCCATGAGCGAGGCCGAGGCCAAGAAGAGAACTACCATCTTCAGGTTCGACGGCGTGCCGCTCAGCGGAACCGTTGGTGCTCGAAAGCCCGATGAGGCCCTCGAGGCCACGCACCACATGTGGACACTCAGGAGCATGTGGGGCTTCAGGCCGGAGTAAAAAGGTGGGTGATACAAAATGGCAAAGCTACACAGCAAGAAGCTATTCATAAAGGCTCTTAACAAGAAGTTCGGAAAGGATTTCGATCTCGCCGGACAGAAGGTCGAGTACAAGAGGCTGGGCCCCGAGCAGTCCGCCCGTAAGAGAGAGTTCATGGAGTACGCCAAGAAGCTCGAGGGTAAGCGTGGCATGACCGGCTACAATCCCTACGTGCACGCCGGCGGAATTCCCCTGGGCCAGAGGCAGCTCGTGCCCTACAAGCTCTCCACAACGGAGTATGTAGTTGAGGGCGACGACCTGCACTTCGTCAACAATCCTGCCATGCAGCAGATGTGGGACGATATCAGGAGGACCATCATCGTGGGCCTGGATATGGCTCATGAGGTGCTGGAGAAGCGTCTCGGCAAGGAAGTTACCCCTGAGACCATCAACAACTACCTGGAGATCCTCAACCACGCCATGCCCGGCGCAGCCGTGGTTCAGGAGCACATGGTTGAGACTCACCCCGGCCTGGTGGACGACTGTAACGTGCGCGTCTTCACCGGCGACGACAACCTGGCCGATGAGATCGATGATCAGTATCTGATCGACATCAACACCCTGTTCCCCGCCGATCAGGCTGAGACCATCAAGGCCGCTATGGGCAAGACCACCTGGCAGGCCATCCACATCCCAACCGTAGTCGTCAGGTCCTGCGACGGCGGCACCACTTCCAGGTGGAGCGCCATGCAGCTCGGTATGACCTTCATCGACGCCTACAACATGGCTGCCGGTGAGGCCGCTGTGGCCGATCTGGCCTTCGCTGCCAAGCACGCTGCCGTCATCCAGATGTCCGACATGCTGCCCGCCAGAAGGGCCCGCGGACCCAACAACCCCGGCGGTCTCTCCTTCGGATTCATGTCCGATATGGTCCAGACCTCCAGAATCAAGCCCCAGGATCCCGCCTATGTATCTCTGAACGTGGTCGCTGCCGGCTCGATGCTGTACGATCAGATCTGGCTGGGAAGCTACATGTCCGGCGGTGTCGGATTCACCCAGTACGCCACTGCTGCCTACACCAACGACGTCCTGGACGACTTCTCCTACTACGGCGTGGACTACGCTGTCGACAAGTTCGGAGGATTCGCCAAGGCCAAGCCCACCCTGGAAGTCGCCAAGGAGCTGGCCACTGAGGTCACTCTGTACGGCTTAGAGCAGTACGAGGCCTTCCCGACTCTGTTCGAGGATCACTTCGGTGGGTCCCAGAGGGCTGCCGTTCTGGCCGCTGCATCCGGTATCACCTCAGCTATCGCCACTGGCAACAGCCAGGCCGGCCTTGCTGCCTGGTACCTGAGCATGCTGGTACACAAGGAAGCTCACGGCAGACTGGGATTCTTCGGATACGACCTGCAGGATCAGTGCGGTCCAACCAACGTATTCTCCTACCAGTCCGACGAGGGCAGCCCGCTCGAGATCAGGGGCGCCAACTATCCCAACTACGCCATGAACGTAGGCCACCAGGGAGAGTACGCAGGCATCACCAGCGCCGCTCACGCCGGCCGCATGGATGCCTTCGCCATCAACCCGCTGATCAAGGTCTGCTTCGCCAACCCCTACCTGGTATTCGACTGGGGAGACATCCGCAAGTGCTTCGGCCAGGGCGGTTCCCGCGAGTTCCGCGCTGCTGGCGAGAGAGCCCTTGTCATGCCGGCTCTGTAGGCCTAGTGCCTACAACTCTTTTCTTTTCTTTTTTTATGGCGGTCTTTCAGCCAGAGCCGGGCTAATTTATGCGGCCTAATTCTCGGGAAAAATCCTGAAAAGAAATCTGATAATCTAAGAGAATAATCGCCCAGAGGCAGTCCGCGTTTTTCATTCCCCTTCTATCCGCTTCTTCCACAGGGAAGCCTCTTTCTCGGCCTCGGCCTTTCCCAGCACCCTGGCCAGGGCCTCGATTGCCTCCAGGTAGCGCACCATCTGATCCAGCCAGTTTATCAGGTCGCCCTGGTAGGCATACATGCCATAGCGGTCCGAGAACAGATCGATGATCTTGGCCGGATTCTTCCCTTCCGACCTCAGATCCAGAATCCGGAGCGAGATGTTCTTCTGCAGGCATCCGCAGTAGGGCGCTTCTTTGCAGGTGCAGCGCAGAAAGTCCCGGGTAAAGTCCATGCACTGTCTCTGGATCTTGTTTTCCAGCTCTTTTAGGTCGGCGCTGGATAGAAGGTCCAGGAAAGAGCCGTGCAGCGCTCGCTGCGATATTTGCATGTGAAGCTTCACCGATATCCGCTCGGCGAACTTGAGGTAGAGGTCCTCGAAGCTCTCCAGGGTCACAGCCACTTCCTGTGGAGACCTTCCTTTGGATAGCTCAGAGGTGATCAGCTTCACCTCTTCAGGCGAGAGAAAATGGGCTGCTGCCGCGGCTCCCAGAGGAGTGGGCACAACTTCCTTGATGAGATGGGCATCAGATAGCGCCTTGAGGGAGAAATCCAGGTCGTCCAGGCCCAGGGTGAGCTGGTGAAGCCTCTCCAGCTGCTGGCGGGTGCTCGCGGCCTGGGCGTTGGCCAGCACCTCTTCCAGCTGCTGCTCCTGCTCGTACTGCGGGGCCACATCCTCCATCTGCCCGTGCAAAAGGGCAAGAGCGACCTCGTCCTCGGACTCGCCCCGGGCGGAGGAGAACCTACGGCCGGGCTCGGCCAGGATGTAGACCATTCCCTTGTCGTGGTAGCCCGGACGCCCGGCCCTTCCCAGCATCTGGTTGAACTCGTGCACGTTCAACCATTCGATCCCCATGGCCAAAGACTCGAAGATCACCTGGTTTGCGGGAAAATCCACGCCTGCCGCCAGAGCTGCGGTAGTGACCACGGTGTGAATCTTTCCCTCTCCGAACAGCTCCTCAATCCTCTTTCGTTCCTGGTACTGCAGTCCCGCGTGGTAGGCTCTGGCCCCGGGAATGGCGTCGGCCAGAGAATAGCAGTTCTTGCGCGAGTTGGTGAAGACGATGCTCTGTCCGCGGTAGCCGGTAGAGGAGGTGTGCTCTTGGGCACTCTTGGCCAGCGAGCGCAAGAGCTTACGTTTCTCCGCTCCGGCCGAAAAAATGAGATGCCTCTCGATTGGGACCGGCCTCACCTCGTACTCCACCAGATGGGCCTCCAGCCTTTTGGCCAGAGCGGCCGGATTGCCGACCGTGGCCGACAAAAAGATGAACTGGGCGCTTGGTGCTGCCAGCTTCAGCCTGGCGATCATGCCTGCCAGACGGTGCCCCCTCTCGTCGTCCTCCAGCATGTGCACTTCGTCGATTACCACCGTTCCCACTTTTCCCAGGCTCTTCCTGGTCCTGATGACCTGATCGATGCCCTCGTACGTTCCGGCGATGATGTCAGCGTTCAGGCTGCGGGGAAACTTCTTTCTGGAGCCCATCCTGATCCGGCTGACACCTACGCGGATGGAGGTGGAAAAGCCCAGGCTGTTGAAAGTCGATAGCTGATCGAACTTCTGGTTGGCCAGTGCCACCAGAGGCACCAGAAAGAGCAGCTTTCCCCGTCCCTCCAGCAGGTTCTTGACCCCGGCAATCTCGCCTATCAGGCTCTTTCCGGTAGCGGTGGCCGACACCACCAGCTGATGCTGCCCTTTTAGGAGGCCGGATGCCACAGACCTGGATTGAACCGGCAGAAGATGTGTGAGCCTCTTTCTGAGCAGGGCTTTCAGGGGCTCGGGAAGGTCAACTGCCTCCAGCGCCAAAGTGGCCTCCTCCTGGCTGGCCGGGATGGTGTCGAAGCGGGTCAGCTCCGGCTGCAGCCTTTCCAGAGTCAGAAGGCCGATCACATCGTCCAGGCTCCTCCTCGTCTTGAGAATCCTGGCCAGGTGGGACTTGGCTGGGCGGGATAGTCCGCGAAACTCGGCCTCACGCAGCAGCTCCCGCGCCGCGCAGTTCTCGCAGATCCGCTCTCCTTTATAGCTGATGGCCTCCTTTCCGACATAAGTCACCCGGCGCTCGCCAAGACAGTGGTTGCAGACGGTCACAAAACGGTGGTTCAACTGAAAGGCGTCCAGAAGCTCGATGAACTTATTTTGCAGCCCCTCGTCTCCCTTGGCCAGGTAGATGGCCTTGGCCTTTCGCAGAAGCTTCAGTGCGTCCTCGGGGGGCAGGTATTTCTCTTCATCTTTCTTGACCAAAAACTTGAAAACCCTGGGACCCTGGGGCATGTCCTTCAGCCTCAGGTAGCCCTCGAAAAGAGTCTTGCCGCCCCGCTGCGGCAAAAGAAGAATGCGAGCCCTCTCGGCCCTGGCCAGAACCTGAAAACTCATCTCATTCCTGGGTGAGGTCGATCAGCTCGTACTTGAGGCCCTCGGATTCCAGGCGGTCCAGGAGGCTCGGGAGCTGCTCATCAACGCTCACGATCAGCGAGCTTACGCCGTGATAGGCAGATTCCACTGCGGACTCACGGGCTCCGAATATCACATCCGGCTCATGCTCAATTTTTCGCAAGGCCACTAGGCTCTCGATTCCGAGACAGCCCACCATCCTGGCCCCAGAGGTCAGCTTCCGCAGCAGGTCCAGGTTCACCTTGCGTGATCCGCCGAGCTGAATGCGCGGTACTTTGCAGATGGTGATCTTTCCCTCATCAAGGCTTATCAGCCCCTTGAGGTCGGTGATCCCCACATCCTCGCCCTTGCCTGCATCAGATATGGTGATGCCTGTGGCCCCGATCTCCGGCTTTCTATTAGCGTAGAGAAGGCCGTCTCGCATCTCCAGGGAGACCCTTTCTCCTTCTTTTAGATCATCTTCGGCAAGCGCCGTCCAGATCGATACATGGCTGATGATCTCCTCCATCACCACCCGGGCGTAGCGCTTCAGCTCTGCTGCCCTCTCCAGCAGCCACTCCACTCCCTCCTTGGTGATGCTGTACCTCATCCGGCCGTCGGTGGTGACCAGGCCGTCTGCCACCAGCTCTTTGATGTATTCTGATACTGCTTGCGGGGTAACCCCCATGCGGTCGGCCACTTCCTTCTGCCGCAAGTTGGGCTGGTGGGCGGCGATCTCAACCAGAATCTGAAAACGGGAACTCTCCCGCTTGCTCTGCAGGACGTTTACCATTCAGTGCTCCTCTTCATAAAGCTCAATACGCTGGCCTCTAACAGTCAGGCTCTCTGCTCGCTTGGCTACGCCCCTTATAAACACCTGGGACAGCCCCATCTCCCTGGCCAGATTGGATAGAGATGTGTTGCCACCGTTCACCTGCTGGTAGAGCTTCTCGGTCACCCCGCGCAATTCCTCATCGGACATGAATGTCAGATGGATCAGCTCGGCCAGGTCCTCCATTGAGGCCCCGAAGTTGGCCTGCACCCGGGAATAGGTGGAATGGTACTCCTTCTCGGGACTGCCTCCTGGCTCCGGAACCCTCCATTTGGTCTCGACCAGGCCGCTCTTCCGGAGAAGGGCCACGCTCCTTCTCACCAGGGCTTCATCTCCCACCAGCGCGGCCAGCTCCCTTTCGGTATGCCATTCCAGGCTCAGCTCGTCGAACACTTTTTTGTGCACATCCGAGCCGAAAGCCTGAAGCAGGGGCACCAGGTCTGAAGGGTCGTTAATGATCCGAGTTCTCTTTCCGGTCACAAAGAACCTCACTTGAGCATTATCACTCAAATTTGATAAAGCTTTTGAGGAACAAATTGCTGCTGCGCTCCTCTTTGCTTCTGCGCTCGCTATTCCGTGCTATTTTTATTATTCTTCTCCGGCTGGCTTTTTGGGTCCTAAACCAGCCGGATCGTCTCCAGGTTCATGGGGGCCATAGTCGGAATGCGATATCTCTTGTAAACTGAGCTGGCCAGGTCCAGACAGCTGCTCTCTTCGCCGTGGTTGGTGATCACCCGTCCGGGCTTGGGATAGACGCGCCTCACGTACTCCATCAGCTGCTGGCGATCGGAGTGGCCCGAGAATCCATCGACCGTGGTCACTTCCAGGTTGATCTTGACGGTCTGGGTCTTGCCCTCTACCGAGAGCGGAACCTCTTTCCAGCCCTTCTGGATGCGCCTTCCCAGAGTGCCCTCTGCCTGGTAGCCGACGATTATCAGGGTGTTTCTCTCATCCGGCCCCAAACGCTTCAGGTATTCCATAATGGGTCCGCCGTTGAGCATTCCGCTGGTGGCGAGCACAACGCATGGCGGCCCGTCCACGATCTGGGCCCTCTGGCCTGGATTCTCGACCTGCACAAAGCATTCGGACAGGAAGGGGTTGATGCCTTTGTGGAATATGAGGTCGCGCAGGTCGCTGTTCAGGTACTCGGGATAGGTGGTATGAATGGCGGTGGCCTCGAAGATCATGCCGTCCAGGTAGACGGGGACCTCGTCGATATGCTTCTTCCGGATGGCCTCCTCCAGAACAACCATTACCTCCTGGCTTCTGCCCACGGCAAAGGCCGGGATGATGACTTTGCCTCCCCGCCTGATGGTATCCCTGACCACCTTAATCAGATGGGCCTCGGCGTCCTTTCTCGCCGGCTGCAGGCTGTTGGCCCCTCCATAGGTGGCCTCCATCACCAGGGTTTCCAGCCTCGGGAAGTTGGTGACCGCGGGATCGAACAGCCGGGTTCGCTCGAACTTGAAGTCGCCGGTGAAGGCCACGTTGTAAAGTCCGTCTCCGATATGGAAATGAGCAATCGACGACCCCAGAATGTGCCCGGCGTTATGCATGGTGAGCTTGGTATCGGGCGCGATGTCGGTTACATCCCCGTAGTTCAGGGTGATGGTGTGCTTCAACGCCTGTCTGATCATGCCGGAGTCGTAAGGCAGCCTCTTTCCCTCACGGCCTGCCACTTCGATGTAGTCCAGCTGCAGAAGCACGAACAGATCTCTGGTCGGAGGAGTGCAATAGATGGGTCCCTCGTAGCCGTACTTGTACAGCATGGGAACCAGCCCGGAGTGATCGAGATGGGCGTGGGTCAGCACTACGGCGTCGATCTGGTTGAGAGGATAGACCTCGGGAACGTACAGGTAGGGGGTGGCCGAGTCGTCCGAGCCCATATTCACCCCGCAGTCAATTATGATCCGGCTTTCAGGAGTGGACAGGAGCATGCAGCTTCTGCCAACCTCACGGCAGCCGCCGAGAGTGGAAATTCTCACCCACTGGTCCTTGGAGGCCAGATCGCGGTGAATCTTTCTGCCCACGGTTCTGAGGATATTTTTCCTCTCCGACTGAACGGACCTCAGGTAATCCTTGATGTTGGCGATGGTGCTGGAGCGAACCGGAGGCGTCCTCACCACTTTCGGCGTCCAGCCAATGAGCTTGGTGATCTCTCGCAGGGTGGCTCCGTGTCGGCCGATGACCAGGCCAGGCTTTTCGGCCTCGATTACCACCTCGCCGGTTTCTCCATCAAAGTAGTAGTCTGTTAGGACCGCTTCTTTGGGCACTACCTCCTGGATCTTGGCAATGGCCATCTCCGGATCCGCCAGGACCTTCAGGTCAGGGCGGACCACTACCCGTTTTCGCAGCTCCTTGGCCAGGTTTCGTATGATCTCGCCGTCATCTGCCAGACGCCTGGGGTCGTCAGTGTAAATGACCAGCTCTGGCCCCTCAAACTCCAGCCCGGTAACGTTAATGTCAGGCGGCAGCTTGCTCTGCACCTTACGTTTGAGTTCGAAAAGTACGTCTTCAACCGACAAATGAACACACCCAAAAAAGATTAAAGAAGTTTCATTATTTCCTGTAACTCTTGGTCGCCCACCGGCTCGTATTTATCGGTGATGCGGACCAGCTCAATTTTATCACCAGAAGCAGAATCTCTTTTCATGGCATTGTGAATGGCTCTTGCCGCCAGCACCGTGCCGTCCTCAACGCTGATGCCGGGCTTGTACATGGCCTCCAAAACTCCATAGGCAACGGGCGAGCCTGATCCGGTGGAGACGATCTTTCGCTCCTCGATCTGGCCGCCGAGCGCGTCAAGCGAATAGATCTTGGGACCGTATCGGTCAACTCCGCCCAGGATAAGCTGAACCATGAACGGGAAATAGCGCCTGGACCCCAGCACGTTAGAAAGCAATGATGTTATGGCCTTGACGGTCATGGGCTCACCTCGCTGCATCTTATAAAGTCTGGCCTCGACCTGAATCATCCGGACCAGCGATTGGGCATCGCCCACCACTCCTGCGGTGGTAAGCCCCACCAGATCATCCACCTGATAGATCTTCTTGGCGGCGCTGCTGGCAATGAAGTTGCCCATGGTAGCACGGCTCTCCGATGCGAGGACTACACCTCCATCGCAGAGTACACCTACCGTAGTCGTACCTTTGAACACCTCGACCATCTAATTACCTCAACTAAAATTAGAAAACTGGTAAATTCTCATTTCCCTCGACGATATAAATACTTTCCGCCGACGGCGTCTTATACCAACGCTGAAAATAGCCGAGGATCAGGGCTTGATATCATGGCGTGGATACTGGATTCTGAACTGTATCGATATATCGTCCTGCCCGTCATAAATGATAGCGGCTACAATCCGGTGAACACCGCTGCCTGGGCTCTAATCTTAGGGCTGGCCATTTTGGGCCTCTTGCGGGTATTTCCGCGACTGGGCCTGAGGATTGATGAGCAGCTGATAACCTGCACCATCCCCTACATCCTGGCCGGGTCCAGCCTGAGGGTGATAGAGGATGCCGATCTCTTGGCGGCACCCTGGAAGTACCTGTTGATAACGCCGCTGATCTACATCCTGGTCTTCGTGGTCACCATCTCCGTCCTGCTGCTTTGCCGGTGGATTTTTAGGGAAGAGTACTACCGGGCCTATGCAGCCTTCGGCCTGCTGTGGTTCATGCTCAACCTGGCGGTTCTCTCTCCGCTGGGTGTCCAGAATCTCTGGGTGGTCGGAGCGGTCTTCCTGCTGGGGTCCGCCTGGACTGCTGGAATATATCTTCTCAGGACCATAGTGCCCTGGCTCGGATTTCTGGACAACCGCTACAATCTGATGATCCTGTATGCGCACATGCTCGATGCCAGCTCGACCTACATCGGCGTGGACTGGTTCGGCTATTACGAAAAACATGTGGTTCCGACCTATCTGATCGATCTCTTCGGAACCGCTGGCGTAATGTACCCCCTCAAGCTGGTAATACTTCTCCCGGTCTTGAGCATGGTGGACAGGTCGCTGCAGGACAGATCTCTCAAAAATTTGATCAAGCTGGCCCTGATCGTACTGGGCCTGGCACCAGCCGTTCGCAACACGCTGCGCCTGGCGCTTGGAATCTGAAGAAAATAGGAGCGTTGTATTAGATCGGGTGGATCTTCAGTCCTGTCCTGCGCTCCGAACCACGATCTCCTCACCGGCTTTGAGCTTTTTCCGGATGTTTTTGGCCATCTCCGAGGACTTGGCTATGCGGATGTCTCCCCGGCGGCCGACGGTGGCCGTGAATACGGGCTCATTTCCGACCAGAACCTCCACCAGCTCTCCGGAACAGCCCTCCAGCCAGATGATGAGGTGCTTGGCGGTCTCCTCCAGCCGGGGAACCACCTTTTCCGCCTCTTCTCTTGACCTCACGTCCAGGTGCATACCCAGCGCCCTCTCGATCTGCTCAATCCGTTTTCCGGACTTGCCGATCACCTTGGCCGCTTCCTGCTGGGGAACGCGCACCACTGCGGAAGAGTCGGTTACCATCTCGACCTCAAAGGGACCCCGCACGTGGTGAGATATCTCTTTCTCTATCTCGCGCGAGGCCAGCTTCCACGAGGGTTTCTTGCCGGCCTTGGTGACCGGCATGACCACGATCTCGTCGCCGTAGGTGTACATCTCGTACTCGGCAGCTCCGCTCTCGAAGTCCTTGACCACTATCACCGGACGGGCCAGGTCCTCCTCTATCATGCCGGTTGGGACCTTGACCGTGAACTCCACGTCGTGCACCTTCATGACCTCGCCCTTTTCAATGAAGACCACGGTGTCGATTACCTGGGGTATCATGCCCAGATCCACCCGGCCCAGGACTCTCTGCAGGGCATCGATGGGCTTGTTGGCGTGAACCACGCCTATCATGCCAACACCTGCGAGTCTCATATCGGCAAAGACCTGGAAGTCCTTGGTCTTTCGCACCTCGTCGTAGATGGTGTAGTCGGGCCGGACCAGCAGCAGTATATCGGCAGAGGCCTCCATGCTCCCCTCCAGCGGCCCGTACTGGGTGATCTCCGCCGGAACCTGCAGGTCGCGCGGCGACTCCAGAGTCTTCACCACGTAATTGCACTTGAGCAGGTATTCCGCAACTCCGGCGGCAAAGGTGGACTTCCCAGAGCCCGGCGGCCCGGATATCAGGATCCCCCGCTGTCCTTCTCGCAGCCGGGCCTTCAGCTCGGTGGCATGCCGGTAAGAGTCCAGGTCCACCTTGGCCACCGGCCTAACGGCGGTGATCTCGTGTCCGTCCGAGAAGGGCGGCTTGGCAATGGCAATCCTCATGGGGCCGAGCTGAATCACCGCGGCACCCATCTTCTCCATCTCCACGTAGCCCTCTGGGTCGGCTTTTGCCCTCTCGTAGATCTCACGAGACAGGTCTCGCAGCTCCCGGTCCGAGAGCGGCCGCTCGCTCAGTCGCACCAGGTTGAAGTCCCCAACTTTGCCGCGCTTGGCCATGGGGGCGGCTCCTTCTTTTAGGTGAACGGAGAGGGTATCCTCGGTGAAATACTTCTCAAGAGACAGCGGCTTTATGGCCTCTCGCTGCGGTCGAACGTACTCGACCTTCAGCCCCATCGCCTCTGCGACTCTGAACTGCACACTGTCGCTGGTCATGAAGGAGGCTCCAAGCTCCAGGGCCACGTCCCTGATCATGGCGTCGATTTCGCCGCCTCCCGCCAGCTTGATCTGGTCCAGGTTGGGCCTGATCCCTACATATTCCAGCTCGATCTTGCCGGTCTTGGCCATCTCCGAGAGCCTTCTCAGCTCTTCCAGGCCTTTGATTCCGGTATCTCTTCCGTGGTTGGCCTGGGCCTCAAGCTCCGCCACGACTGCCTCAGGAATGACGATGCGTTTTCCGGCCAGCTCTCCTGACCGGACCTTGGCAGAGATCCTGCCGTCAATTACCACGCTGGTATCTGGCACTATTTGTTGCGCCATTGCAATAAACATCCTTTAAACTATGAAATCATTTGTTAAAGCCAAAATAAAGCTAAAGATATACTATATCCATCTTTCGTTTTTGGGCGATCCACTCCAGCACGTAGTCGATATCCAGCATCCTCCTGGTCTGAACGCCGGCCTCAACCACGATCATCAGGCGCTCCTCAACAATGGCAGAAGAGATCTTCTCAGATGGCTCGGGTCCGAAGCCCGGGTCCAGCCTTCTCAGCAGGTACAGCCTGATTCCCCCCTCTTCAAACTGGCCTTTCCGGCTATGGCCAAGCCCGATGCATACCCTGCCCGCCTTGGATTTGATCCGGAAATCCACGCTGTAATTGGCAAATGAGTTCCTGTCGTACAGTTTTCTCTCGGCGAAGGCGGGCTTGAGATCCTCTTCCAAGACCGTATTGGCCATCTTCAAGAGCTCGGCTTGGCCCTCCTGCGAATAGCTCTCGCAGGCCACGATCTTCAGGAGGCTGAGGTTCTTGTGGGACAGCTTTTTGCAGTGACAGTATTCCTCTGTCTCCACAGCATGGAAATCATTGGAGAGGGGGAAGAACGATTCAGCATAGCTGTCACAGCCCCGGCATTTCATATTCATGACCGTCTCCCGGTCGAGGAATGGTGCAATGCCCTCAAAGGCTGCCAGCATATCAGCAACGCGGAAATCTATTCCCTCCCGCAGGTTCTTCTTCGCCTCCTTGATGGCGAGAAGCAGCTCGTTTTTGTTTTCCATTTTTAACCATCTGGTGGTAATGTCTTCTGGCAATATGAATCCTATGCCTCACTTATTAAATTGTGCCGCGGCTCCGAAAGAGCTATATCTTCTGCTAGCCTCTCGAAGGCGAAGAGGAGGTCAGCCTGTTGAAGGAGATTCGATTGCACGGTCGTGGCGGTCAGGGATCTGTTACTGCGGCCGAACTTATAGCCGTTGCGGCTTTTGAAGACCAGAAGTTCTCCCAGGCGTTCCCTGCTTTTGGTGTGGAGCGCAGAGGGGCTCCTGTTATGGCCTTTGCCAGGATTGCGAAAGAGCCGATCAGGATTAGAAGCCAGATATATGAACCGGATTACGTGATCGTTCAGGATGTCACGCTTCTGGATGTAGTTGACGTAGCCAGCGGCCTAAAGCCGGAAGGCAAGATAATCATCAATACCGATCGACCCAAAGAGAAGCTCAAGCTCAAAACCCAGGCCGAGATCATAACCATCGATGCCACCAAGATCGCCATGGAGATACTGGGTAGGCCCATCGTGAACACCACTATGCTGGGGGCCTTTTGCGGAGCGAGCCGGGAGGTCGGACTGGAGAGCTTGAACAAGGCTATTTCGGAGCGCTTCAAGGGTGATTTGGGAAGAAAGAACCTTGAAGCCATAAAGACCGCTTATGAGAGGGTTTCTTAATGGAAGTTAAGGCAGGCAAGCTGGTTGATCCGTGCAGCACCAGGATTACAAAAACCGGGGCTTGGCGGACGTTTGTGCCGGTAGTCCACCATGAAAAATGCATCAAATGCAGCCTGTGCGAGATTTACTGTCCGGAGGGCTGCATTCATCAGGTAGAGGGCCTCTTCGTTCCCGATCTGGATTACTGCAAGGGCTGCAGCGTCTGCGCGCACGAGTGTCCGCGAAAGGCTATTGAGATGGTCCTGGAGGAAAAGTAGGAGGAAGCAACAATGAGCCAGAAGATGTCCCCGCCAATTCAAAAAGATCCTCAAAAGAGGGCCGCCAGTATGAGGGTGGTTGAGGGGTCCTATGCAGTTGCTCATGCCGTGATGTGCAGCATGCCCGATGTGATCTCTGCCTATCCCATAACTCCCCAAACTCATATTGTCGAGCATCTGTCGCAGATGGTGGCAGATGGTGCTACTGATGCCGAATTTCTAACTGTTGACTCTGAGTTTTCGGCCTTGTCGGTGCTGGTAGGCTCCAGCGCCATGGGAGGCCGGTCCTACTCCTCGACCACCAGCCAGGGTTTGGCGCTGATGTACGAGGTGCTCTACAACGTCTCGGGCATGAGGCTGCCCGTGGTGATGACGGTGGCCAACCGGGCCATGGGGGCCCCGCTCAACATCTGGAACGACCACCAGGACTCCATCGGGGCCCGAGACGTGGGCTGGATTCAGCTGTACGTCGAGAACGTCCAGGAAGCGATGGATGCAACACCGCAAGCCTACAAGATCGCCGAAGACCTGGATATCAGAACTCCGGTGATGGTGTGCATGGACGGATTCATCCTCACTCACGTCTACGAGCCGGTGGAGCTGCTGGACAAAGAGAGAGTCCGGTCCTTCCTGCCGCCCTACAGACCCGAGCACATCCTGGACCCTGCCAATCCCTATACCTTCGGAGCCTTCGCCGATCCCTCCACCTATACCGAGTTCCGCTATCAGCAGTGCGAGGCCATGGTTAAATCGATGGCCAAGATCGAGAAGGCGGCATCCGAGTTCCAGGAGATCTTCGGAAGATACTACGGCGGATTGATCGATACTTACCGCACCGATGATGCCGAGGTGATAATTATCGCCATGGGCTCGGTGGTTGGAACCATAAAGGACGCTATAGATCAAATGAGGGCCGCCGGAAAGCGGGTCGGCCTGGTCAAGATCAGAAGCTACCGTCCCTTCCCGGTCAAGGCCTTGAAGGATGCCCTAAAGAATGCCCAGGTGATCGCCGTTTTAGAGAAGGACGTGTCAGTGGGATACGAAGCCGGGCTCACCACCGATCTCAAGGCTGCGTTCTATAACAGCAATCTGCGTATGCCCATCGTCGGCTTTTCCGCAGGGCTTGGCGGACGGGACATAACTATCCACGACATAGAACGGCTGGTGCAAAAGGCAGAAGCTGCGCGTGCTGGCATCGAATCGGAGTTCGAGTTCCTGACTCTTCGAAAGGAGATACTTTAGGAGGATTTAGATGGAGAAATCTTTGCTGGCTCCTGGACACAGGGCCTGTGCAGGGTGTGCCATGCCCACGACCATCAAGCTGGTCCTGGATGCTGCCGGCCCTAACACCATCGTGGCGTCGCCCACCGGCTGTCTGGAGGTGACCACCACCCCCTTCCCGGAGAGCGCCTGGTGCGTTCCCTGGATTCATTCTCTCTTCGAGAACCCTGCGGCGGTGGCCTCGGGAGTAGAATTGATGGTCAAGCGTCGAGGCCATGACACCAATGTAATAGTGATTGGCGGCGACGGGTCCACCTTTGATATCGGCATGGGCTCCAACTCCGGAATGTTCGAGCGCGGGCACAAGATCCTGTACGTGTGCTACGACAACGAGGCCTATATGAACACCGGCGTGCAGCGCAGCGGATCCACGCCCTTTTGCGCAAACACCACCACCACGCCCTGGGGAAAAGAGAGCCTGGGCAATCCCCGGCCCAAGAAGGACATGCCGGCCATAGCCATTGCCCACAGGGTTCCCTACGTGGCCACCGCCTCGATAGCCTATCCGGTGGACCTGCGACGAAAGGTGAAGAGAGCCCTGCAGGTGAACGGCCCCTCCTACATTCAGGTCAATGCTCCCTGCATCACCGGCTGGACCTTTGAAGCCGGAATTATGGTCGAGATATCCCGGCTGGCCGTCGAGACCGGGCTTTGGCCGCTGGTGGAATGGGTCAACGGCGAGGTCACTGAGGTCAAGAAGATCCGCATGCTAAAGCCGGTAGATGAATACCTGAAGACCCAGGGTCGCTACAGACACCTCTTCAAGAGGCCGGATGGCGCAGCCATTCTGAAGCAGATCCAGGACATGGCCGATGCCAACATCGCCAAGTATCAGCTGGTCGATTGAGCATGTACGTGGGCCGGATAGTAGTCGTGGGCAGGAGCGATGGCAGGCCCTTTGTGGCCTACAGAGTCTCCTCCCGCTCTTTTCCCAACCGCAGGGCTGAGATCAGGGGAAAAAGCATTCTGGTCTCTCCCCTGAATCCCGCCGACCTGGCCCGGAATCCTTACATCGCCTACAACTGCATCCGGGTTTCAGGAGATGTGGCCGTGGTGGCCAACGGCACCCAGGCGGACATGATCGCGGAGAAGATTGGGGACGGGCAGAGGCCTCTGGATGCAATCGGCCTGAGCCTGGTGGCCTACGGCTACGAGAGGGATGAGCTGGACACGCCAAGGATCGCCGGTGTGGTTCGCGGCGATCGCGCCTGGCTGGGGATTGCCAGACGGGAGGCGTTCCGGGTGGAAGAGTTCGGCCTGGTGCAAGACCGGGCTCTGATGGTGGCCACCTACGAGAAGGTCGATTTCTCGCCGCTCTCGTTTTCGGGTGAGGGCGCGGAAGAAATTGCCAAGGCCGCCTTCGGCCTGTCTTTTGAGAGGCCGGTCTGTGCCGCAGCGGCCCAGATGAACCGCCAGGGCACGGATTTTGGGCTGGCGGTTTACAATCCGGATTGACTAAACTGGGGAACTGGAAAATGAAGATCAATGGGGTAGAGATTGAGGATACCTTTGCCGAAGGATTTCCCATAAAGGTGGCCAGGGTATTGATCACGGCTGTTACCGAGCGCTGGGCTCTGGAGGCGGCGCGTGAGGCCACCGGCTTTGGGACCTCGGTCATAGGTTGCCCGGCGGAGGCCGGGATTGAGTGCGTTGCTGGTGGAGAGGAAACGCCTGACGGACGGCCAGGGGTCTACATTCAGATCTGCAACATGAGCTACAAGAATCTTGAGACCTCGCTGCTGTTCCGCCTGGGGCAGTGCGTCCTCACCGCTCCCACAGCCGCTGCCTACAGCGGCCTCCCTGAAGCCGAGAAGCAGTTTGACAGCGGCAAGAAGCTGAGCTTCTTCGGCGACGGCTACCAGAAGACGGAGGAGCTTTACGGACGGACGGTATGGAAGATCCCCATCATGTCCGGGCAGTTCATAGTGGAGCAGTCCTTTGGAGCTGTGGACGGGGTGGCCGGAGGAAACTTCCTGATTCTGGGCCAAAACCAGATGGCAGCTCTGACCGCGGCCGAAGCGACGGTGAATGCCATCGGCAAGCTCAAGGGCTCGATTACACCCTTCCCCGGAGGCGTGGTCTCAAGCGGCTCCAAGGTGGGCTCCAAGTACAAGTTCTTGAAGGCCTCAACCAATGCCGCCTTCTGCACGTGTCTGCGGGAGGACGGGGTCTGCACCCTGGCCGAAGATGTCTCGGCGGTCTATGAGATTGTGGTCAACGGAGTGAGCTACGATGCAGTAAAAGAGGCCATGAGGGCCGGAATCCGGGCCGCATGTCAGGTGCCCGGCGTGCTGAAGATATCCGCTGCCAACTACGAGGGCAAGCTGGGTCAGCATCAGTTTCCACTGCAGCAGATCCTGGAGTAATGAGCGTTCCCTCATTCTCTTTTTCCCAGCGTGAATTAATCCAGGTACTCGATGAGACCGCAGTTCAGGGCTGCCTGGCCTGGAGGGCCTGGGCTGAGCTGGAGGTTCATGAGGATAGAGAGATCTGCCGGATCGGCTGCGCAGATCCTTTTCCAATTTTCAACGTGGTTTTGAAGGCCCGAATGGAGCCCGAGAAAGCTGACCGCAGGATCGATTATCTCATTTCATTGGCCAGGCAGAAAAATACGTCTTTGGGCTGGTACACGACTCCCTGCACTCGACCGTCAGATCTGGGAGAGCGTCTGCTCTCCAGAGGATTTGTTCTGGGTGGCATAACCGCAGGAATGGCCGCAAGCCTTTCAGCTCTGAAGGACGATCAGGACTGTGGTGACCGGCAGTCTTCGGTGCAGAGCGGTCTGGCAATCGAGGAAGTCAGGGACCTGGATGCCCTGAAGATCTGGAGCCGGATCATGACTTCGGTGTACGAGTTTCCGGAGTCGGCTGCGAACACCTGGTTCCGGCTGAACGCCTCCCTGGGGCTGGGAGAGGACCGGGCCTGGCATCACTATCTGGCCTATCTGGACGGAAAGCCTCTGGCCACGTCATCCATATTCCTGGGATCTGATGCCGCAATGCTGGCCAATGTGGCAACGGTTGCAGATTATCGGAGGTTGGGAATTGGGACGGCTGTAGCTCTGAGGGCCCTTCGTGATGCTCGGGCTCGCGGTTATTCGACGGCCATCATCTGTTCCTCGGACCTGGGAAAAAATGTGTATTTACGGATGGGGTTTGAGGAGATCTGTGAACTGTACTTCTATCTCTGGTCTCCCGGGTTGAGCGGGCAGGACCCTCAGGCGACCTGAAGCTCCGGCCTGATGGTCATGGTGGTCTTTTGGAAATTAGGACTCTGGAATTTGAGGTTAATAAAAAAGCTCTAGGTGGTTTGTCCTTTCATGGCTGATGATAATGATTGCTCGAATCCGAAAGTAGTCGAGGTACGTGAGACGATCTTGAAGTGGCTCACTGAGGAGGGCCTCTACAGGGACCGGGTGCAGGATGAGAAACTGCACTTTCATCTGGCGGCGGAGTTTCCGGCCAGGTCTGGGCGCTATGTGAACGTCATCCAGCCCAAAGACCGTTCCGATATGGTGGTGGTCTTTTCCAGAATCAAGCTGGCAGATGTGCACAGAGCTGCGCTAAAGGCACTTCCTGATCGGGAGCGGGAGCGGCTGTTGTGGGACATGCGCTATGCCCTTCTGTTTCGGGAGTCCAATTTTGAGTTCGAGCCCCGGAGCGGCGATCTGGAGAGCATCCGCTTCTCAAGGGAGATCTACTACGACGGCCTGAGCAAGAACGCCCTGATGGAGGCCCTGCGGGAGAACTTCAGGTGCGAGCTTTATGTGGTGTGGAAGTTCCAGGAGATCTTCGACGGCAGCCAGGGGCAGAGGCCGAGGTCTTCAGCCCCGCCGGAGCCGATGTACATCTGATCAGCAGGAAAGCGGCAGGAAATGGGCCGGGCGCTGGGCTGCGTACGCGGCCAAGATGAAGATGACAACGGATGACCATCTGAAGGCCTGGGAGAAGGATTACGGCACCCGCCGCCGGCTGTGGGGCGGCTCAGCCAAGGGCATGCCGGTACTGCGGCTGCCCGCGGGGTCGCGGGTTCTGGAGCTGGGATGCGGGAGCGGAAAGACCCTCTCGGCCCTGGACCCTTCCTGGCGGGTGGTAGCCCTGGATATCTCTGCAGAAGCGCTCGAGCTGTGCCGTCCGCTGTCCGCTGCCGGCCAGCGGGCCGACCTGATGCGGGCGAACGTCTGCGACCTTCCCTTCCGGAGCCGGAGCTTTTCGGCAGTCTTTGCCTTTCACCTGCTGGGGCACCTGCTGGAGGACGAGCGCCAGAAGTCGGCTCAGGAGATCGCCCGCGTCCTGGCTCCTGGAGGAATGCTGTTTCTGCGGGAGTTCGGCAGAGATGACTTCCGGGCGGGAAAGGGTGTGGAGGTTGAGCCCTGGACCTTCCGGCGGGCCCAGGGAACCGTCACCCACTATTTTACAGAAGAGGAGGCACCCGGGCTATTTCCCGGATTGGATCAGGTCTCACTCTACACCCACCGCTGGAAGATGCGGGTGCGCGGGGAGGAGCTGTGCCGGTCAGAGGTCCAGGCGGCCTTCGTCCTGGCTAAGACGTAGAGCTGCAGAGCCGGTCAAGAGCTGAGGTCCGGGAAGTCGAAGCGGTCGGGGACGAAGTTGGAGGCCCGGGCCTGATAGAGATCAAGCTCGAAGAGGGAGTACTCAATCTCATCTTGTGTCTCAGAGGTCTCAAAGTTCAATGGTGTCCCGTAGCGGTAGTAGCCGAGAACGCTTCTGAACTTGCCCTCGTCCTGGTTCCAGAGGCTTCCCACCGTGAAGTACAGGCCGTACTTGCCGTCCTCGATGCCGGATATCGTCAGAGATTCACCAGAGCGGATGTAGACCGCGACCAGCGGCTGGATGTCTATGTCGGTGATTGCCGCCACGGTGTCCATGGTCCAGTTGTTGTGAATGATCAGGACTCCGTAGCCTTCGCTGTCCATGTCCTTGATGTAGGTGCCGGTCTCGGGGCGGATGTCGGGCTGCGAAAATGCGGGTGGGCAGAGGATTAAAAATGCCAATGTGATGATTAAGAGAGATCGGGTCAGGGCAACCATATTCCGGCAAAGGTGGCCCCAAAGTGAAGAGAAAAGGAATCTAAATGGCCAGGAACTGGTCGCAGAGGTCGGGATCATTGGACCTGCAGCCAGCGTTGCTGAGATATCGCCGGTATCTTGAGGATAGATTGTTGGCCCCATCAACCATTGAATCGTATTTGAATAGAGTTAAACTTTTTTCTGAGATGGTCGGGGACCGATTCACCAAAGATCAGGGAATTTGAGAAGGGCTGGGTCGCGCTGCGTGAAAAGGATTAGCTGAGTTCGTACACAATTGCTGCTGAGCAATCAAACACTACTTTGTCATGGATGGCCCTGCAAACTGAGGGCAGATGAGGTTGTCGGGTGCGCACATTGATGCAGAAGTTCGCAGTTGATCATGGGATATTTCCCGTATCATGAGTTTACTGCTTCGGAATCCACCCGAGCTTCCTTTCTATGAATGCCTCAGCGTTCTCAGTCAGAATTATGCGCTGTGCCTTGTGCCTCCCCGTCTTCGCTATAACTCGTGGGTCACTGACTTTCCTGGCTTCAGCTCTGATCCGATAGCCATGTATTGAGTCACCTTCATCATAATACTCCATTAAAGTACCTCTAAGCGTCCTTCTCTCTTAAGTTCTTCTACGATCTGACAAATCAATTTATAATCAAGCTCCAGATCCTCCTCAATTTCAGAAGGATATGCTTCACCCCTTTCCTGGAAGTATCCCATGACCTCTTTTTTGGCAGTATCGTAATCGACATCACGATATTTTATGGTCTTAATGGCTGCCAACTTGTCCCGGATGGCATCTCTCACGAAATCGGAGGTGTTGAGATAAACGCCTGAGGCAACTAATTGCTTTATCTGCTCCAGTTCCACTGCGGAGACTTTAGAGCCCACAACATGACCCTCGGACCTGACGGCTCCAAGCATAGTCATTTAAAATAGTTAAACAAATTAAAAAGCATTACGGTGGGTAGCGGGATATACTATTTTCCTTCTTATGCGACTATATCCACGCTAGAGAATGCTCAAGGGAACTGCATGTGTTTTCGGTTAAGACCATATCCCGGCTCTTGACTCATCTGGTTGAGCAGGGGCTGGCGGAGCGGAGGGGGCGTGAAGTCGTTCTTGCTGCCACCCCTCCGGCAGAGGCCTTCAAGCGGCTCTACTTCTCTCACCGGGCTTCTCCCCTGCATAAGGTCTTCTCCCTTCGCAGGGTGGAGCTGCTTGCCCGTATGGGCCAGACCCCCAAGAGCCTGGACGCTCTGGCCGAAAAGACCGGCATACCCAGCGATACGCTGTACGGCTATCTGAAGGGCTTCCTCAGGCTGGGTGTGATCAAGCGCACCAAGGAGGGCAAAGCCTATTGCTATTCTTTCAACTATATCCTCTGGCCGGAGCTGAAAGACTTCGTATCTGAGCTGGTCGAATACCAGATGGCGCGCCTGGTCCCCAGGGAGGCGATGCTCATCAAAAACTACGGAGACAGCGCGCTCTTCAAAAGCATCCGGACGCAGGATGCCACACCTACTGCCTTCTCTGCCTACAAGGATTACGGGATTGAGCTGGGCTTGCGGGACAACTACTATACTCTGCCTAAGATAGAGCTGTCCATTCAGGAAGTATTCATCCACTCCTTGGACTCTGGCTGGGAGTTCCCCTAAAAGCTTTCTGCATACTTTTCTACCTGAAGCACAGAGATGAATTAATGGGAGTCGATCATCCCATGATAAAGGACATAAAAGCAGTATTGCTAGGCGAGAGTGTCCGAGGCTATCCGGCCATGGAAGATATCGAAGATCGGGCGGAACTATATAGTATCGAACTCTAACAAGATCTGTTGGCAGGAGGAGATAAACGAGACGTTCGGGCAGCTCGGCCAGCTTCTCTCAAAAGGCCATCAAAAGCTATCCGATATCTTCGCAAGCTCCGCCATGATCTCGGCGAAATCAGCATCGATCTCAGCCTGCCGGGCCCGCCCGAAGTCCAGAGTCTCCCCCTCGAAAGAGACCGCCATCGCCTCTGCCTCGCCGGCCGGCGATCCCCGATCAAGCGCCATAGAGCAGCGCCTGAACTCCAGCAGCCTTCCGGCCAGCTGTCCATCCGCCTCAGGCCGGACCTTCAGAAACACATCAATCTTTTCGGGCAGGGTCTCGGGAAGATCGAGGTCCATCTTGGCCAGGATGATCTTGAGCTTCAGGTCGATTGACACCGCCAGAAACCTGAACTTCCGCTGGTAAAACCCCAGGCTCTTGATGTACTCGCTGCCGTTCTCATCCATGACGGGTCCTGATCGTCGCTATCCTTTATGCCTTTAGCCCCTAGATAAAACAGCGCTGTCCGGCTCCGGCCTGGCAGCCCAGCCCAGGCCCGGACCTCCGCCTTCGATCTCCTCCTCCAGAAGGTCGCACCAGTACCGAGCGTACCCGTCCTCAGGATAGCGCTGCAGAACCTGAACGAAACACCAAAGGGCCTCCTGGTAGTGTAAAGTCCTGACCAGGCAAAATCCCCGGCACATCCAGGCCTCCCGGTCAGATGGATTCACGTTAGCAGCTCTGGCAAAGGAGCCGGCAGCTTCAGGAAAAAAGCCCATCAACCCCAGGGCGACTCCCCTCCGTTTCCAGGCGGCGGCGTTTCCCGGCCCTATCCTGACCGCCTCTTCAAAGCAGCTGAAGGCCTCATCCAGCCTGGCCTCCCGCATGAAGTCGTCTCCAGACCGCAGCCAGTCCTCAGGTCCGCGCCGACCTGGCAGGACTTGGTCAAGGAGCCGGGTGATCATGCCGGAGAGCGTTTGCTTTCGATGATGAACCATATTTCCGATCCTGCTATTCCCTTTGCCTCCGCCAGGCCGGGTCTCAGGCCTGAGATTTAAGTTGGGCCTCGAAATATCTTATATCTGATCCCCGCCAACCTGATGAGAAATCGTTATGCGTATCGAACACCTCATCTACTCCCTGGCCATTGCCCTGGTCTTTGGGGCCTTATATTACCGGCTTAGGGGCAAGGACTATTACTGGATAATTGTAGCCAGCGCATTTGCTCCCGACCTGGATTTGATAGTTGATCCTGCGCTGAAGGTATTCGGGATTACTCTTTTGGTCTCCGGAACGCCGATAGTGCATGGCGACTTCCACAACATCCTGGTGATGATCCTCTATGCGGCGATGGTGGCCTTTCTTCTGCTTCCCCTGGGAATAAAATTCCAGGACTCGTTCATATTTGCCCTGGTGGGCTTCGCTGCTCATTTGTTCGTTGACGCGCTCAGCCAAAACCCGGCCTATCCCTTCTTTTATCCCCTGTCCTCTCAATATTTCGGCATCGGGCTCTTTGATTATCATGCCGATCTCTTCAGAATAGCGGACCGGTGGGCTCTGATATTTGGACTCGCGCTTCTCGCGCTGGCGTTCTTCCTGCGGCGGGAAATATTGAGAAGATGACCTCTCCGAAGACCTGGATTTCAGGATTTCTGCAGGAATCTGGGATCTCTGCAGGGGTCCTGCAGGGTTCTGGAACTCATGCCCTTCCCGATTTTCAGGGCCTCAACCTCTTGATCTCCAGATACCTTACCCCATCTTCGGGATAGGCGAAGACCATCTCCTTTCTGACCGAGTGTGCCAGGCGAACCGCCCTTGAAAGCACCGGCGGCATGAAGACATAATCGGAGGATACGGTATGTACCAGATACTCGGAGTGCGGGACTCGATCCGGTCCGCCCACCTGTTTGTAAACCCGGAAATGGGTGCCGAACTTAAAGCCGGTCTTGACCACCAGCCTCTTTTCTCGCAGGTCGCGGTAAATGCGGTATTTCAGGTCGAAGTCGCTCTCGATCTCCCGGGCCTTTTCCTTTAGCCCCTCCAGGTCCAGTGCCTCTCCAGAGCGGTCGGCCATCTCGATCAAGCCCTTCTCCAGCAGATAGGCCGACTCCACCAGCGACAGCTGCAGCTGCTCGCCTATGGCTTTTCCGTAAAAGCCGTGCTCGTGCAGGCGAACTGAGGCCTCAGGGTCCCAGAGAACCACCCGGTCCTCCAGCAGGGTGGCCAGCCCGCCCGACGGCTCCTGGCCCATCTTCCCGGACAGGGTCTTATCGCGGGCCTCATAAAAGGTGATATCGCTCTCTTCATCCACAATTGCCAGCATCAGCCGCTTTCTCATCTGCCCGGCCATGCGGACCGGCTCCACCAGGCTCTGCAGCGGCAAGGGCATGCGTTCCGAGATCACCAGCACGTAAAACTCGGCAGGAGTCTTTCCCGGATGTCCGCCACGGGGGTAAACCCGGAAGTCGGGCCTGCCCGGCTGGACGTAGTAGCCGCGCTCCCGCAGGTCTTTGTAAACCACATACCTGAACTCGAATCCCTTCTCCAGGGCGGAAGAGGCCTGAAAGAAAGCCCTGAAGTCCAGCTCTTTTCCCTGCTGAGATACCTTGATCCGGGATCGGTCCAGCAGATAGGCGGCCTCCACCAGCGAAAGATCGAGAGCTTTTCCCCTGGGCCGCCCAAAATAGCCCTGCTCATAAAGTTCAGACAGGGCGTCCGGTCCAAAGCGGACCCTCTCGCCCTGCAGCTTTCCGGCAGGAATCTCCCCGGACATCACCTAGCAGCTCAGCTTATCCGGCCAGATGCCGTGCAGTGCGCCCAGCGACTTGTCCACCAGCTCGTGCACTCCTTCCAGCGGATAGCCGCACGATAGCAGGTAGGACTCCACATGGTTGGGCACAGCAATGGACATCTGCTCCACCATGGAGACCGTCTGCATGACGGTGTAGTCTCCCAGTTTGAAGGGAATTACGGCATCGGATACCAGCAGCTCGAAGATCTCGGGGCTAATAGGCCTCTCCAGGCCGGAGAGATAAGCCTCCAGTATCTCGCTGGTCCACTCGTGCTTTCGGCCCTCGTCCTGGTAGGGCATGACTACTACCTCACGGGTCTTGGCGAACTGATCCACCAGCTGGGCGGGCTTCACGTCGCCCTTGAAGACCATGTTGAGGAAATTGGTGTGCGGAACCGTGGTCGGAACTTTGCTGGCCCTAATCGAGAACTGAACCTCCTCGAAGACCGTTCCGGCATCGGTGCCCTGATGGCCGGCACCTTTTCCAAACTGGACGGCGCTGGGAGAGGCCCGAACTACGGTGTGCGGATCTCCATGCCTGCGATCGATATTTCCTAAAACGGCGCACAGCCCCAGCGGCCTTGCGGCCAGTGCCAGCCGGGAAAGCCCGGTGGTGTTGCAGCTGGTACACTGCACCAGTTTGGGGCGGGCCTTGAGGAACATCTCGTAGTTTTCCAGGCCGAAGAAGAATTCGCGGGCGAAGTCAGCCTTGAGCTGATCGTTGATATCGATCTTCTTTTCAGCCAGGCCCTTGAGGATGTCCGGGCGATCGGCTCCACCCATCAGGGATACAAAACAGTCGTGAGCGAGTCCGGCCTCAACGTAGGGCAGCTCCTGGTCGCCAGGCGTCCCCACCATGACGAAGTCCGAGTCCGAGAAGAAGTCCTCAAATCCGCCATCGATCTGGAATCCGGCCTTTTCCCATTTCTCTTTGTCTGCGGCATCGCTGACGTAGGCCTTGACTCCACCGCACAGCCGGTCCATCTTGGTTAGAACTGATTTGGCTCTGGCATGAGGCTTACGCAGGAGGATATTCAAATCGCCGTCCACCCGGGCAGCCTCTTTGACCTGGTGAAGCGCAAGGATAGTTCGTTTGTTTTCTGTTCCGTCAAACCCTACAAATCCTGCATTAGATTTCAAACCACAATCACTTCCTGAGAGGGAGTCTAAGAGGCTCTATTTCAACCTATTCTTTAAATTTTCCCATTAAGTATTGTCAGCGCTCAGACCCTTTATTCCTCAAAAAGCTCCATGATCCTCTCTGCGGCCAGCGAAGCGCCCTGATCCGCGGTCATGGAGATGGTATCCACCTCGATTTCAGGGGCTGCAGGCTCTTCATAGGATACGCCCACGCCGGGAACAGCCGCCCCGTGAACGGCTTTCTTGTAGATCCCCTTGGGGGAAAACTGGGCCCGCCTCTCCGCTTCTCGCGTCATGCAGACCTCCAGGGGTGCCTTTATGTAGACCTCAGCAAAACGAGGAACAAGGGACCTGGCCAGGTCGCGATAGCGCCTTCGGTTGGCAGTTGCATCAACTATCACGTTTATCCCTTCTTCGCTGAGAATTTTCGCCATGTAAGCCAGGCTGGCATAGACCAGGTCGCGCTCTTCATCCGTGTATTTGGGATCGGGCGTTACCACCCTTCGGATCTCATCGAGCTGCAGGATCTTGGCGTTTATCCCTTGTAGGAGAAGCTTCTCCCGAACGAGTTTTGCAATTGTGGTCTTGCCGCATCCGGGAAGACCGGTGAACCATACAACCCAGGCCATAATTTCTAGAGTACCGCAGTTCGCATAAATACCATTCCCCTATGGATGAAGTCATTACTTTTCATCAAAATTCACAACAAGCATTAAAAAACTGTAGACAAAATCTACAATCGAACAAAAGATTAATATAACTGTATCTGATATATAGGCGTGCGGAAAGGCATATGACTCAGCGCGTATGGATTATGTGAGGTATAAAATATGGCCGAAAAAAGAAATTTCGCCTTGCGCGACAAGAATGGAAATGAAATAGGAGTCTTTTCCGGCAAGCAACCCAGGCAGGCGGCTCTAAAGGCTGCGAATCGCGGCTACACGGATATAAGGCTCCGCGAGAGGGGGACCAAGAAAGTACACGTCTTTGTCGGCGAGAGGAAACAGGTGCCCAAACCCGCGAATGCTCCGACATGGATGCCCAAAAATATTTGGAAACCTAATGTCAAGAAGGTCGGCATCGAGAAGGTCGAAGAAATTTAGATAATTCGTTTGGCAAATTCCGGTGCAATTCGGATGCTTTTAAAGGCAGAAAGGCCCATTTATCTCATTTAGAAAAAAGACCGCTCAACTGCCTGCAGCCCCGAACAGACGGGCAAAATCGTCGCGCCCGAAAAAAGAATGAGAAAAGAGGTTAGCCGAAGAGGGCACCGAGCCCCTCCATTCCGCTCTCCTCTGCCTCTTCCTTCTTCTCTTCATCCTCTTCTGCAGCAGCAGCCGCGGGGGCTGCTCCCTTCGCGGCTGCGGTCGGAGCAGCAGCCACGGCCGCTACCGGCATGGCGGTGGCCTGTGAGAGAACTTTGCCGATATCCACTCCGTCAAGGGCAGCAACTAGCGCCTTGATTCTGACCTCATCTGCGGCCACACCAGCAGCCGCGACAACCGTCTTGATTCCATCCTCGTTTACATCTTTTCCAGCACTGTGAAGCAGTAATGCTGCATATACGTATTCCATTCTAATCAACCTCTAATTTTAACCAAATAGAGCACCGAGCCCTGCTGCGGTCTCTTCTTCCTCTTTCTTCTCCTCTTCAGGCTCTTCGGCCGGCTTAGCCTGTGCCTTCTCTTCGGCAGGAGCAGGCGCGGCCTCACCACTGGTCAGGCTGGCGATTACCTGCGCATTGGCAGCCGCCTTGGCCAGAACCATTTCCATCATGCTAGGCACCGGTATTCCTGCCTCGACCACCAGGCCGCGAGCCTTGGCCTGGGCCTTCTGCAGAATGGGTGCAATGGTTTCGGGTGTTGTGTAGCCCACTTCAACTGCAAAGCTGAACGCCTGAGCCGAAGCCGAGCTGAGCTTTGACAGGATTGCATCTACATCGATGGCCAGATCCTGAGCCTTGAATACCAGGCCTCCCTCGTAGGCCGCTTTCAAGTCCAGGCCCACGTTCCTGGGGAAGATCTCCATGATCTTCAGGATTTCCGCCACTTTGGGAGATACAACCTCGCCCTCTTTCACCAGCGCTAACTCCTGGTTAATGACCACCTTTCCGCCTTTTATGGCGGCGGGAATCCCCGCTGCCTGTAGCTTTCCAACCATCGGGCCGGGCGAGAATGAGGTCTCACCAGCAGCGATCACTATGTCGCTGGGGGCTCTGGAACCGGCCTTGATGGGCATGGGGCGCTTGCCTTTCTCAAGCAGGCTTTGCAGCACGAAGGGATTTTCGTCGGTAAATACCAGGGCAGACTGATCTTCGAGGAAGTCGGCAAGCGACCTGACTTCTGGAGACGATGCCTCAAAGGCCCGGCGAGCAATGTTATTGCGGACCATTCTGAGCTCGACCTTGCCTCGAAGCTCCTCGCGGATCTGCTGCAGATTGCTGGCAGGAATCTCTCGCATGCCGACTATGCCCACAACCTTGCTCTTCTCGATCTGCTCGACCAGCTCAGCCACTTCTCGGACCTTCCACTCGGGGATGTGAGCAGTTTTATGAACCTCTGCTGCCATCTAAATCACCCTTATGGACGGACCCATGGTGGTCTTTACGTAGACCGACTTCAGGTTCTGCTTGCCGTCTTTCAATGTCTGCTCAAGCTTGGTGATGACGGCTTCCACGTTCTCTGCCAGCTGCTTGTTATCCATACTGCGGTTCCCTATGGTCAGGTGAAAAGTGGGCCTATCCCTGGACCTGATCTTGACCATATTCTTGAGCCTCTGGACCTGTGGAGTTACGTCCTGTGTGGGTGGGAGCGGTGTAGGCATCTTGCCCCTCTTTCCCAGGATCGGTCCCAGGCTCTTACCTATGACCGGCATGAACTGAGTCTCTGCGATGAAGAACTTGTATTCCTCAGCGAGCTTTCTGGCCGCCCTCTTGTCCTCGCCCAAGGTCTTTATCTCATCGAGGTTGAGAACTCGATCTGCGCCTGCGCTCTTGGCCCGCAAGGCCGTCTCGCCTGCAGCAAAGACCGCGATCTTTACGGGCTTGCCGAGGCCATTGGGCAGAATTACTTCCGTATCCACCCTGTTGGCAGGCTGCGACAGATCGATGTTATGAAGGTTTATGGCCAGATCAACGCTCTCACTGAACTTTCTGGCAGGTGCCTCAGCGATAGCCTGTCTGACTGCGTCTTCTATGCTATTCATTTCAATCCTCCGTAGTCGCCGACTTTTCCCTTAAGTCTCCTACGGCTTCTCAAAAAAGAGAATCAACCCAAGTTCACAATCATCTATTTTAAGCCTTCGCCTCTAGCTGCTCATCGAACCTGCCGCCAGCCACAGCCTGCTGGGCTTCTTTGGAGGGCATGCCCTCGATGGTGGCACCAAGAGTGCCGGCCGTGCCAATTACTTCACGAACCGCGTTCTTCAGGTTCTTGGAGAGAAGGCCCTTTCTCTTGATATTCGCAATCTTGACTACTTGATCGATGGTGAGGTTGCCTACAGCATTCTTATCGCCTGAACCTTTCTCCAGGCCCATCTCCTTTATTATCAATGCCGATGTCGGCGGTGTTCCCACTTCGATCTCGAACTCAGTTCTGGATTTTACCTTGATCTTCACCGGGACCTGCATTCCGTTCAGATCCGCAGTCTGCTCATTGATCTTGGCGACCACCTGAGCCACATTGACGCCCAAAGGACCGAGAGCTGGACCCAAAGGAGGTCCGGCACTGGCTTTGCCGCCAGGCACCAATGCTTCCACGACATTAGCCAACGTAAATCACCTCTATGATTCTTCCTTGCTGAGCACACGCACATGATCGCCCCGAACCGTGATGGGGATCGGCACCATTGCCTCGAACAACTCTACCGTGATCTCCTCTTTGGTCACATCCACGCGCTTGACGCGAGCCTTCTCGCCCTTGAACGGCCCGGATATGAGTTCGACTATTGCTCCCTCGTTAATTCCGATCACAGCAGGCTTGGGTGTGAGGAAATGCTCTACCTCCTCGATGCTTGAGGCGCCCTTGATCACCGAGCGTGCGTGGGGCAATCCCTGTATTGCCTGATCTACGATCTCGGGGGCTGGTGCCTCCACAAGAACGTAGCCCTTCAGCGTGTCTGGTACCAGCAGTGCCCTTATATCATACTTCTCCTTGCGGGCGATCTGGGCGATCAGGTTGGCCACTGAACGCTCTTGATTGGCAGTGGTCTTTACAACATATATGCTGGTCTCGGACATTCCGCCACTTTAGACGAGGCACGAGTATAAATAGATTTGGAGAACAATGGAAATCTCTTTATAGTTTAAACGAGGGTGTTTCTTGGTGGGTGAGCATCTCAAATGAGTGGCAGGACAGATCAGTTGCGAGATCTTGTTCTTAAGATTGGCGCCAGCACCAAGGTTGTAGAGAAGCAGGCCATTCGTCATGGAAGTTTGCGCGGAAGCACCGAGATCGAACGCGCCCTTTTGTCAGTGGTCAAGGAGATGATCAAACAGTATAACATCCAGACCAAGCTCTCCCCTGAGCAGCTCTCTTCGGTGGTGCGTCTATTTTATGCAAGGATGAGCGATACTGAGATTGCGGAGCATCTGGGAGACAGAGCCTTGAATAAAACAGTTAGTAGGGCCAGGATTAAGCTCCATCTATTCAGAGAATCCGATTTAAAGCCGCCCTTTGACAAGGCGGAGTTCGTTCGTCTGTCTGATGCCGGCAAATCGGTAAAAGACATGGCGGAGTCTCTGGGAGTCGCACCGTCTACCATATCCGAATACAGGAACATCTTCGAGAGCCAGAGGGCTGCAGAACGTGATGGGTACATCAAGCGTTTCTTAGAAATACTCTCCGACCAGGATGTAACGGAGCGCATGGTCACGGCTCACGTGCAGGATGGCCTTCAGGACACGATAGACACGGATTATGAGGCAGCGGAGGTGTAAACTCCGCGTTGCTCATATTCCTGCCCAGATACCTGTGACCATTGCAAAAACGATACAGGCTATCATCCATTCGCCATCTACAAAAAGGTCCAGGGCTAGAGAATTTCTCTTCTTTCTAAAGCAAAGGATAATCAAATATCCATAAACCGCCATGATGGCTGACATAAGTCTTGCAGAGTCGTAATACCAAAGCCAGGGCAAGAGTGTGCTGTTGACTGCAAGAAGGAGAACAGTCGTCTTGGGAAGGCCCAGAAACACAGGAATAGTCCGAATCCCGTTTGTCCTGTCCCCCTCAATGTCTCTGATATCAAAAATCACAGTGTTGATAAAAACCCTCACTATCATGAAATATCCAACAAGAACTATCATGAAAAGAGGCACCTCCATAGTTCCGGATGACATAAACGGCATCAGAGTACATACCGATGCCCATGATACGGCAACTACCACATTTTTCATGACAGGTATATCCTTTAGCCGAGGGATTCCAGGAATCAATCGCGAGCTGTAAACGGCATTTGCTCCAATCGGTATCAACACTACTAAAATGGTCAATGGTGCGATTATGAGCGCAATTAATGCCGAAAATATATAAGCTGCCAATGCGACAACATACATACTTCTTTTTTTCCCCTGCAAGAATCTAGCTCGCTCGGGAGTATTTATGGCGTCTTCATCGGCATCTGATAATTTGTTCAGGCTATAAACGCTAAAAGTCATGAGAAAGACCGAAAAGCAGATGAAGTGATTGGGTTCGGCCCCAAGCAAGATATATCCTACATAGGTTTGAAAGAACCCGGTGAATCCCACGAAGATCGAGCTTACTGCCAGCAGAATAAATAAATTTTTAAGATACTCCAAGAACGAATCCAGCACATATTTGCCCTTATTGATGTTGATAGTTCCAGCACAATTTTCCATGATGCTCACCAAACTCCTCAAAAATTTTTAAATTTGATAAATGAGGGCGGAGTTTTGCAGCATATTGCACTTATTCAAAATATAATGTTTTCTTAAAAGTAATATTTTATTTAATATAGTAACATAAAGTTTCGGGTATAAAAAAACATGTAAACACTTGTTCAATTGATTTTAACATATTTTAAAGAAATAGTTAGGATAATGGTGCAGCGAAGCCTTGCCCACTTCACCCAGAGAGTCATGGGCAAAAAAACCGAAAATGTTATATCGCCACGTCGTTTACCTGGCGAGAAATGCCCCGATAGTACTCGAACAATTCATTTCCCCAAGCAGTGGCACTATCCCCTACACAGATGAGATCTGTCCCAAGATCGTAGCCGCCATCTATGCGGAATAATCCCAGATTCAAGAATGACTCTGTCACCGTGAATGCTACTTTGATATCATTATTGACGAGATAGAGTTCGAAGTTATCTCTCTGTAGCAATCCTTTCAGTACACTGCTATATTCAGAGCACATTATCTCTAAAATGCTCTCTGCCACAACCAGACGAACGTTTGCCCCTCGGTCGACGGCTGCCCCAATTACCTCTGCATAACCAGGAATGATTATGGGAGATACGCCGGAAATCATCTGTGACCGGTTCAGCTCATTAATAAAATGTTGAACTGTCTTGAGGAGCGCTCCATGATCGGCCTCGATAGTTTCCGACCGAGCCAGCATGCCGATCTTCTTTTGCAGCCGGAAAGGTATGCCGCTTATATCATGTGTAAGCCAGAACTCTTTATGTTGATCGAGAGCCACTATGGTATCGGTCAGCTCCTCTAAAGCCAAAGCCTGTATCAATCCAATGTTGGTGAGAGTGTAGCCACGGCCTGCCTTTAATATGAGATCTTCGCCGCTCATCTCCTTTACAGCATGAAGTATGGTGGAGACTCTGGTGCCAATGCTCTTTTCCATCTCGGCAGCGGTCTTGGGACCGTCCATCAGGCAGAGCATTATCTTAGCCCGCACTGAGGACCGGCTGAAGGCCTTTATCCGATCTTCTGCCAGGTCGTATGTGTCGCAAGCCAACAACTACACCCCCCATATCCTTCAAACTCTGTGGGCCTCGTAGGTTCCCGAAAGGCTGACCTGATTGCTATCACTGTAGCGGTATTCGCCTCTCTGGGTATTCTTGTCGACCAGGCTGCTCTCGGTAAACGTGATTGATAAAAGCGGGTCCTCCTCTCCCTGGTCTCGCATAGATATATAATAAACTCTTAATTCCTTTCCGTTCATGATGCCGAATATCACGCCGGAATAGCGGTCTCCGGACGGAGACTGTTCCACCGAGAAAGAACCCAGTATATTCTCTCCCGTCTGCTGAATCTCGGCCGTCATGACTTCTTTTACCGGGCCAAAGCTGTACGTCGACTCCCATGTGCCCGTGACGTCAGCGCTATCCGCGGCCAAGACCGGGCCATTCAGGCAAATTCCTCCCAAGAACAGCATAGCTACAAGCATAATTGGCCTTATTTCCATCAGCATCCACCAATTGCAACTCGCGACAGGACTATTAAAATCTATTCCATATACTGAGCCCGTTCGACTGTAGGGGGTAATGGTTTTTTAGCAAGATGCCCGGATGGCAGCACATATCTATCTCTTCAAATTTTAAGATTGGTATAGCATTTAAGAGCGATATCGATCTCTCAGAAAACGACTGCATTCAGCAGGGACATTCAATTACCTTTATTAATAGGTATTATTAATAATATTTAATTTATACAAGTAATTATCTTCAGAATCATCTAGAGAGCTAAAAAGAATTACCAACTTAATAATTCCCGATCGCATTCTGATGGCAAACTTCGACCAAAGGATACAGAGATCACTTCCCGCACACGAAAATATGCCTTGTCAGGCTTCGGTGTACGCGATCGGTATGCGTCTCAACCAATGAAAACTCCGCATTCCGCAGAAGATCGCCAATAGGTCGATCGGCTACGATCACCATGCGCCCTCCGGGAGTAATTACTCTGTGCAGCTCGACAAGGCTTGATCGCAACAGCTCCTCTTTGGACGGTGCTCTGATCAGGGCCGAACGGCCGTAGGGAATATCCAGCACAGCTGCCACCACCGAATCCTCTTTGAAGGGCAGCCTTCTGGCATCTCCCCAGATCAGGCTGCAGTCTAATCCCTCCAGGTTAGCCCGGGCTCCCTGGATCAACTTCAATTGCACTTCCACGCCCACGCCTACCACTCCCACCAGGCAGGCCTCCATCAGTATCCCGCCTGTTCCGGCAAAAGGGTCTAAAAGCCACTCTCCTTCTCGGACCAGGGCCAGGTTCACCAGGGCTCGAGCCATCCGCGGCATCAGCACACCCGGATAAAAGAACGGCTTTAGGTGAGGCCGTCTGGCCTCGAAACCACTGCGATCGGGCCGGGCCAGCACCTTTCCCAGCACGACCTCTTCTCCGGAGATGACCGCCCGCAGGTCGAGAGCGGGATTCTTGAGGTCCGCCCGGAAGCCCCGGGAGAAGAGCACACGTCCCACGGCGCGCTCCACCTGGTCCCCACCGAGTTCTGCGTTCTTAATTCTCCTAGCCCGGAGGCGATAGCTCTGAAGGGGCAGCTTCAGCCCCTCTGCGGCGCAGGCCACAGAATCCAGCCGGGCATCGCAGACCGCCAGCGCCTCCATGATGGTATGGGTCATGGCCAGGCGCCTTTGCAGAGGCGCTATTTCGAGGTCTTGAGCCTCCACCAGCAGACATTGATCTAAAAGCCGGATCTCCCGAAAATCGCTTGAAAAAAGTTCCAGGAGCGCCAGGACCTCGCTCCTGGGAATGGTCTCGTGCTCGCCTGAAAGTTCAAAGGCGTAGATCATGATAGATAGCTGTTTACGTCCCGGTAGTTGAATCTCTTGGAGTTGAGCACATTTTCCAGGAAGTTGAACAGAGTTCTGCGAGTCTCATCTGAGAGCAGAGGATACCAGGTCGGGCTGGCCACGACCATGGCCCGGAAGGCGAAGAAGGGGGCGATTACCTCCAAAAGCTCGTCATCGCCGGTCTTCTCCAGGTAGTTCTCGAAGAACAGTTCGAACAGATCCTTGAGGCCGCCTGTGAGGCGCATGCTCTTCTGCACTGAGTAGAAGATATAGTTCATGGCCATGGCGGTGATATCGTCGGCGGCTTCTCCCCATTCGCCCCGGCTTCGGTCCAGAACCGAGAAGTCGGTGCCCTCCCTGAACATGACGTTCCAGGGATGAAAATCTCCGTGGACCTGGCACAGACGGCCGGCTCGGTCCCGAAGCCTCCAGCGCCACTCCACACACAGCTTCTCGACATCGCACAGCTCTCCCTCGTCCAGGAAAGATGGGCTATCGGGATAGTCGTCCAGTATTCCGAATATGCACTCGCCATCGCCCACTGTCTCGCGGATCTTGCGCTGGTAGAGGGGTGGCAGATCTTTCTTCTCTGAATGTATCTCGGCCAGATAGCTGGAGAGAGCCTCTGCCCTCTTGAGATCCAGGTCTGCAGCACCCTCCTCTTTCACTCGCTCCAGGTCCCAGAAGTACTCTTTCCCCTCGATCTTCTCCATCAAGAGAAAGTATTCCTGTGCATCCCCGGCCGAGACCAGCCGTCCGTCTCCCGCGAAGTATCCCACGTCCAGAGACCGCACGTGCTTGGGAAGCCTTGCGAAGGTATCGTGCTGCCAGATCAGGATCCGGGCGCGGTCGGAGAAGTGGTCGTGCCCGAAGCCATGCTGCACCCTCATTGATGAGAGGACGGCAGAGCCCCTCTCTTCGCCCTTGGCGTACTCCACAAGCAAGGGTGATCCGTAGCCGAAGCCCTTGATGTCCTCGCTGGTGGCGATAGTTTCGCCCATTCGGCGCATGCTTTGCAGCACCGTGTCTTTTCCATAGAGGCTCTGCAGGTAGGACTGCAGATGCTCTCTCTTCAGATCCAAGCCGCCCACCTCAGGTTCCCATCTGCCAGCTGTGAAGATACTTGAACTGCTCTTCAGTCAGCTTCTCAGTCTTTAGGCCCATGGCGGACAGCTTCAGCTCTGCCACCCGGCGGTCGATCTCCACCGGAACCGCATAGACGCGCTTTTCCAGCCGGCGTCCGTTCTCTACGATGTAGCGTACAGCCAGGGCCTGGTTGGCAAAGGACATGTCCATAACCTCAGGGGGGTGGCCGTAGGCCGCAGCCAGGTTGATCAGCCGGCCCTCAGCCAGGAGATAGAGCCTGCGGCCGTTGTCCAGCTGATACTCGTCCACATTGTTCTGGGCCTCGGTCTTCTTGACGGCCATTTTTTCCAGAGCGGGGATGTCGATCTCCACGTTGAAGTGGCCGCTGTTGGCGAGTATGGCCTGATCCTTCATGAGCAGGAAGTGCTCCTTGCGGATCACGTTGATGTCTCCGGTGAGGGTGACGAACAGGTCGCCCAGCGGCGCGGCTTCCAGCATGGGCATCACCCGGTAGCCGTCCATGGCCGCCTCCAGCGCTTTTCGCGGCTCGATCTCGACCACGATCACGTTGGCCCCCAGCCCACGGGCCCGCATGGCAAAGCCCCGGCCGCACCAGCCGTAGCCTCCGACGACCACGGTCTTTCCGGCGAAGAGGAAGTTGGTGGCGTTCATGATGCCGTGAAGGGTGCTCTGGCCGGTTCCGTAGCGGTTGTCGAACATCATCTTTGTCTCGGCGTCGTTTACGGCGATGACCGGGTAGAGCAGCGCCCCGTCCTCGGCCATGGCCCGCAGGCGCAACACACCGGTGGTGGTCTCCTCGCAGCCGCCGAACATCTGGCTGGCCAGCTCGGGCTGCTCCTTGTGAACTATGGCTATGGTGTCAGCACCGTCGTCCAGGGTCACGTTGGGACGGATCTCCAGAGCCTTCTTGATGCAGTCGTAGTACTCCTTTTCGTTCTCGCCCCGGAAGGCATAGACGTGAAGGCCTCGCGCTGCCAGGGCGGCTGCCACATCGTCCTGGGTGGAGAGTGGATTGGAGCCGGTGACTGCCACTTCAGCTCCTCCCGCAACCAGGGCGTCGATCAGGTTGGCCGTCTCCACGGTCACGTGCAGGCAGGCCACGATCCGCGCTCCCTTCAGAGGCTTGGCCTTGGCAAACTCCTCTTTGATGCTCTGCAGGACAGGCATGTGACGCCTCGCCCACTCGATGCGCTTCTCGCCCGCCTCGGCGAGAGATGTGTCCTTGACGACGCTTTCTTGCAAAATATCACCTTGAAATTTTCCTGGGGTCAGATGGGAAAAGGATCATTTGCTGATACTTAAACCTAGTCTTTTGCTAGCCGAATGCGCAATCTGGCCCCGGATGTTAAGTGCTCTTGGGAGAGTGGTGATGTGGAAAGAACCCCGATACCGATTATACATAGATCACTGAAGCAAGTTATTAGATTGATTTCTGGAGTCAGAAGGATTTGCTGAACGGTCATTTGAAAACGACAGCTGAAAACGTGGCTACTATCAAATCAATAAACTTCTTGGTGCGTGCCTATAGAAACCAGAAGAATATCTTCTTGTCCTGTCTGCGAATTGGGCAAGAACATGAATAAAATGCGACAATCATAGTCCACTTTGCAGGCCCATAAATTCCCGAGTTTGCCTTTTAGCTTATGCGATTGTAGCGCTGGATTGAATGGGTCTTGCTCAAGCAGGTGCAGCACATTCTCTATCTTTAAAGACAGATTCGATCTCTGCTGAACAGATTTTTTGAAGGCTCTACGGAAGGCATTGCCCCAAATGAGCTACCTCAATATTCCAAATCCTGCGCCAAATCCTTCATGAGATCGTCTGCAGTGCCTGCCCGAGCCTCGCCCCGGCAGTATTCATCTAGGGACTCCTCCATGTCTGCAACCAGCCGATCTCGTCGCAACTCAATGATTCTCTTGTTAATGATCCCCACTAACATCTCTTGATCCTCTATGGGCAGAGCCTCTACGGATTCTATCAGCTTCTGAAAGCTCGACCGCGCCATGGCTTCAGTCATCAATACCCTTCCAAAGTTGAATATAACATTGTAATTCCGCTCCTATTTATTTATGTCACCTATACACTTCAGATTGGTCATCCCCTAGTTTTCCATACCGAGGACGACCTAATTGTGAATACCATTATTTACCATAGAATCTTTCTCACGTCGCATGAGCCTGAAGGTCACCCTCCTCGGAACCGGCGTCGGTATTCCCCAGCCCGGCCGCTCCCAGCCCGCCATCCTGGTGGAAAACGACCACCCGCTGCTCCTGGACTGCGGAGCGGGAACCCTCATGCGGCTGGACCAGCTGGGTGTGCCAATCGACGACCTGGATAGAGTGGTGCTCACCCATCTGCATCTGGACCATGTCTCCGACCTGCTGGCCCTGGCCAACGCCCGCTACCTATCAGAACTGCCCGGCCTGAGGATCTTCGGCCCTTCGGGAACCGACATCTGGTGGAAGATCATCAGAAGCGTCTATCCCAACCTGGAGAAGATGGAGACCTCGGTGCAGGAGCTGAAGCCCATGGACGCCGTCACGCTGGCCGGTTGCGACATCTTCGCCGAGGAGGCAGAGCACAGCGTGACCGCGCTGGCCTACCGAATCGAATGCCAGGACAGGATTTTGGTCTATTCCGGCGACACCGAGCCCTCGGCACGGCTGGCGGCGCTATCTCAGGGTGCAGACCTGCTGATCCATGAATGCTCATTTCCGGAACCCTTCGAGGTCACCAACCACAGCACCCCCAGGAAGCTGGGGCAGGTGCTCCGCAACACGGACGTGATGCAAATCTTGCTCACCCACCTCTACCCGCAGGCCCAGGGGCACGAGGAGGAGATGGCCCGGGATGTTCAGGAAATTACCGGAATCCCGGTGGAGGTCGCTCACGACCTGCAGATGATCCCTCTTTGATGGCCAGGAGCGGTTCGTTTCGGTTCACCAGGGGTGGTTAGACCAGATCCAGGGCAGGCGGAAAAAACGGGCTGCAAAAGCCAAGTCCGACTGAGCCCTTCTTTCCATCGGCAGATCTGATGCCGCAAATGAAATGAATGGCAAGTGGCTTTGTGGGCTATGCGGTCAATTCGCTCTCGCTTTTATCTATCTCTTCAACCCGCCGGAAATAGGCGTAAAACAGGAGTGCTGTTGCCGCATAGATCGCACTGGTGACCAGAAACGGCAGGCAGTACCATCCCCCGGCCATCATGATCCCTCCGGCATAGGTTCCGATTCCTGCAAAGGTGTAGCATGCCATCCAGCTCAGGCTGTTGATGATCGGCCTCTGCTCGCTTGCGACGATCTCCAGCTTGTAGCTGTTGAGGACCGGGTTGGCCATGTTCATGAGCAGGTAACGCATGACGTAGCCGAAGGCGGCAACGATTATGCTGGAAGTGAACGCAAATACCAGGAGGAAGGGGATGGAAACGGCCTGGACCACAGATGCCATCAATATCTTTCCCATCCGGCCGGTGAGCACCGGGACCAGGAAGTATCCTGCGGCCATGACCAGTTGGGAGAGGGAAAAGATGGTGCCGATCTGGGCGGTGCTAGCTCCCAGCACCTGATCGAAGTACACGTTGAAGTAGGGAAGCGAAGTTCCCCAGCCCAGGCCGATCAGACAGAATACCAGAACCATGCGGCGTACGTTCTCCTCCCTGATCACGGACCTGTAGATCGAGAGCTGCTTTTCCGCTGCTTTTTCTTTGGGTTTTCCGCCTTTGATATAGCACAGCGGCAGAACGGAGAGCAATGTAGCGGCCAGGGACAGATATAGAGTCAACCGGTAGGCCATGACGTCTCCCTGTTCTGACGACAATACGCCAGCCAGCAGACTCGGGAGAAGACCGCCGATCAGATTTCCCAAAAGCATGGACAGCGTGTAGACCACGTAGTACAGCGAGAAGAGGTGCATCCTTTCATAAGCGCTGGAATTTTCCACCATGAACGTGGCCCCGGTGACCAGGCTCAAGGAAAGCGCTATGCCCTGTGCAGTGCTGGCGATGACCAGTATCTCCTGTGTGGTGGCAGTGTAGAGCACCAAGAGGGATACGGAGAGGATGGCGTACGAGAGCAGCAGCGTCCTTTTCGGGCCCCAGCGGTCGCAGATAAAGGCGGCTGGAATTGCGAACAGCCCGACGGAAACCGATGAGAGCGAGAGTATCAGCCCCAGGAAGTCCTCCCTGAAACCCAGCCGGAGGATGTAGAGGTTGAAGATCACGCCGTAAATTCCGACGTTAAAGGTGGTCAGGAGCACGAAGAGCAGATACAGCCGGGCGTTCTGGCTGAAGCTCTTCACTCTGGAAATATAGCCGGAAGATCTGCCCGTGCCTTTATCGATATCACCAGTTTTCATTGCCGCCTTTCCAATACAAAGAAGGGAAATGGTGGCACGGGAATCATAAATAGTCTCTTCTCAATAAAAGATAAACTTATTATTATAATAACTATTTGGCTAAACCCTGGCCTGTCTGAAAGACCAGAGGTCAATTGATAATTAAAAATATTGTAGAACTAAAAAATTGATCGACCATCATGCGATCTTCTTTCCCGCCGCCGGGCCCCACATGGCGTTGTAGATCTCGTCTACCTTAACCATCACGCAGGACTTGGCGGGGAGCTTGTTGTTGATGCCGTGAACCCAGGTCCTCATGGTTTCGAAGTCTTTTCCCTCCCGGCACAGGGTTACACTGCCCTTGATCTGGAAGGACTTCTTGGTATCGCCATTGTAGCACAGGATGGATATCTTGGGATTCTGTTCCAGGTTGGCGGCGGTCTTGTAGAAGAAGTTGTCCGCAATCATTATGTTCTCGTCGTCCACGATCTTCAACAGTCCCACGAAGACCACGTTGGGAACTCCATCCTTGCTGGCGGTGGCGATCGGAACCGGCTTCTGCTTCTCCAGAGTCTCCTTTACATCAGGGGGCATTTTCACCATTTACATCACCTAATTGTAGATGTCTTGCATCTCATAAATACTTGTGCGTCGCAAAAATGCCCTGAGTCATGAAAATGCATTTGGGAACTTAACCTGACCAAAAAACCTATAAAAGTATGGTTGAGAAGACCGTTCAGGAACTCTTGCGGGCTTTGCAGGCCTCGATGAACCTTGCCGGAAAACCCCGGAACGAGGCGCTGTGGATATGAGAGTAGCTTGCCAGAAGGTTGTTCTCTGAGACGCCGTCCCATCCGCCCTTGATGCCCGTTCCCCGCTCCAGCCGAATGGCAAAGCGGGCCTCTTCGGCCTCCTGGTCCATCAAAAGTTCGGAATGATGAAACTCGTGTCCCAGGTAAGGCGTGCCCCTGGGGCCCAGGATGCAGTCCTCAGCCAGGCGGCCGTGCACATAGCTGACGATTCTCACCTTTCCCCGTCTGGTCCTTCCGGCAACCAGCCCAACCATGTCGTGTCTCTCCCCGTCCCACTCGATCTCTCTTCCCAGATACATCAGCCCTCCGCACTCGGCATAAATGGGCAGCCCGTCCTCGTGGGCCCGCACCAGCGAGTTACGAAGAGACCGGTTCTGCGAAAGCTCCCTGGAGTAAAGCTCCGGATAGCCGCCGCCGATGTAGACGCCATCCACCTGCGGCAGGGACGAATCGTGAACCGGGCTGAAGGGAACCACCTCCGCTCCGGACAGCTCCATCTGCTCCAGGTTGTCCCGATAATAGAAGTTGAAGGCCTCGTCTACAGCCACCCCCACCCTGATCCCCCGGCCGTACTCGGTCCGGCAATAGAGGTCCGGTCTAGGCTCGGATAGAGGTGCTGCCTCCCGGGCGATCTCCAGGATGCGATCTATATCCAGTCCCTCTTCCACTATGGACCGGATCGTCTCCAGCCGCTCTCCGAATCCCTCATGCCGGGTCTTTCCCTCCAGGACCGGAACCAGCCCCAGGTGGCGCATGGCCAGGTGCATAGACTCGTTTCGGGAAATTACCCCCACCACCTCCACGCCGCAATAGCGCTCAATCTCCCGTCGAGCCTTGCTGGCGTGTCTTTCGCTGCCCACCTTGTTCAGGATGACGCCACGAATGTTCACCTGCGGGTCGAAGTCCATGTATCCCTTCACCAGCGCTGCCGCGCTCCTGGTGATGCTTCGGGCGTCAACGACGAAAATGACCGGGACCTGCAGCACCTTGGCGATCTGGGCGGTGCTGCCGAGGTCTCCCTCATATCCCTCATACAGGCCGCGTACACCCTCGATTACCGATATATCCGCACCCACGGCGGCGTGAGAGTGTATCTCAGAGACCGCCTGTTCAGACATGAGGTAGCCGTCCAGATTGCGGCAGTGCCGGCCGGTGATCCAGGTGTGATAGCTGGGATCGATGTAGTCCATGGCCACCTTGAAGGGCTGGACTGAGAGGTTCCGGCGGCACAAAGCCGAGAGCAGCCCGGCCACGATGGTGGTCTTGCCGCTGGAGCTGCGGTCGCCAGCCAGAAGGATTCTGGGGCAGGAGGTCATACCTGAGTTAGCTCCCGCAGCCTCTCGTCGCTCAAGGGGGTGGGCATCTTGGGCTCACATTCGCCCATAATGTCCCTGGCCAGAGTGCGGTAAACTCCGGCAATCTCCGAGTCGGGCGAGCCCTCTATCACCGTCACGCCTGCGCGCTCACACTTTTGCACCAGCGGGTCTTTGGGAATGAACGCCACCAGGCGGCTTCCCAGCTCACGGGCAAAGCTCTCGGCAATGGACTTTTCGCTGGTTCCGAACTCACGGGAGTTGCAGATGACGCCTGCAAGCGGTGTTCCCAGCCGACGCAGCCCCTTGCTGATGTTGTTTCCGGCATAAAGCGGCATGTACTCTCCCGAGGTGATGATGTAAGCCTGGCTCACCAGTCCCTTTCTGATGGGGGCCGAAAAGCCGCCGCACACGATATCACCCGGCACGTCATAAATCACTAGGTCCACCTGCTCCATGGCTTTGGACACTTTGCGCAAGAAATCGATGGCCACGATTATTCCCCGCCCGGCACAGCCCACACCCGGCTCAGGACCTCCGACCTCAATGCACTTGACGCCTTTGTAGCCCTCGAAGAGCACATCCTTCTCCTTGATCTCGCCACCCTGCAGGATCAGATCCATCATGGTGGGAATCCTCCTGCCCACCAGATTTATGCTGGAATCGCTCTTGGGATCGCAGCCTATCACCATCACTTTGTGGCCCTCATCAGCGCAGGCAGCAGCAACATTTGAGGCCGTGCAGGACTTGCCGATTCCTCCTTTACCATATATCGCAACGTGTTTAATGGATGACATTCATGGACTCCATGAGGTTTAGCTTGGCCATAGCATATACAGCTTACCTAAGTAAGATACATGCTTTTCGACGGGGATGTGGGTTGAATAGAGTTTGCAATTTATCGGTGCTGGCGCTAGTCTTACTGGCAGCGCTACTAGGCTGTGCTTCAGCTCAGCAGGCCAAAGAAATGGCGGTTGTGAGGGGGCACTTCAGCGGCGGAAGCGATGTATGGACTTCTCGGGACTTTGGATGGTTCTACTACGATCTGGACGATGACACCGGCGGCGAGACGCTCTCCGTCGCCGTAAACGGAAGGCTGGTCGAGAAAGGTGATCTCGTCTACAGCAGCAAACCCTGGTCGGAGAAGTTCGAATACGAGCCCTGGGGCACCTACCAGGCCATCGCTTTCCTCGGGAAGCACTATCTAGCGGGATATCCAAAGAGCGACCTCACCGACGAGGTGAGCTCTCTTGAGAAAGGCTACCTGCGAGAGGTGCTAATCGACGACGATGAGATTCATGGGATGAGCTACAACAGCACCCTGCCGCTCCTGGGGAGCTATTCGCTGGCTTTAAGCGGGATCTCCAACAGCAATGAAGAGGCGAGCCTGGTCCTTCTGAAGGGCGGAAAGCCCGTGGATGTGGCGGTGATAAGCGAAGGCCAAAGCTACGTCTTCAAAGTGGAAGACGTTCCCGTGATCATGGTCCATGTCTCCAACATCATGCGCGGGGAAGACAGCGGGATCGTGGAGGTGAACGGGGTCTTCCAGATAAGTGACGTCCCGGAGTTCGTGCTTTCGGAGGGCGATCAGCTTGAAAACATGGAAGCAACTGACGTCTCGGATCAGGGAATTGAGCTCAAGAACAACAAGAGCCTCAGTCTCCGGCAGAACAGCCTGGTCAGCTTGGTTGACGGCCTGATGATCACCGTGGCGGACTACGACCGTCTGCTATACTATCCAATCGGCATCTTCAGCGATTACGGATATCACGAGATACGGGGGAAGGTCTATACTGCCGACAGCACAATTCAGACCTCCTTAGGCCAGTATCCGATCAGTGTGGAGGCCGTATGGGATCCTTCCAGCTTCAGCGGCTTCTTTTTCGACCCTGAAAAGCTGATTGGAGATGAGAATGTGCTGCTGTTCGATACTGTCGGCAGGACTATTCCCCGCTTCATGAACAAAGTGGAAAACGGAACCCTGCAGGCGGATGGACTGCAGTACATGTCCAGCGTCCAGAAGCGCGACTTCGAATGCGACACCTGGGGTGCCTACCGGGTGATAGGCCTTTACGGGCAGCCCTGGTTCGTCGGTTACGGTCCTGAGGCAAACCCTCAAATCGATCGCAAGGACCTGCTGGAGCAGGATTACCTCAGCCGGGTGCTCATGGATTCGGGAGACACCTACAGGGTTGTGGCGGGAAACGTCTTCCGCCTTTCCGAGGACTTTGACTTTATCATCAGCGATGTGGGCAACGACACCATGCTGGTCCAGCTTTTGAAGAGCAACCGTTTGGTCGATACCTCGGTGGTCAGATCGAACACCACCTACATCTACAAAGAGGATCTGGCCGACCTCGACGATGTTCCTCTGATAATGCTGCACGTGCAGAACATATTCAGCAATACCAGCGAGAAGCTGGCCATAGTCGACGGCATATTCCAGATCTCGGAGTCGACCATGCCTGTAGAGGAGAGCCTGGATCTGGGAGAGACCACCATTGCCCTATCCGATTCGCAGAGGGTGATTATCGTAAACCCGGACCGGATCAACCTCAACCGGGACTCCACAGTAAACCTGTGGCCGGGAACCGGCCTGCGAGTGGCGGACAACGACACCCTCAGGTATTATCCGTTAACCTACGAGTATGTAATTCCTAAGCCGAATCTGCCCCAGGAGATCAGCTATCAGAGAAATGTCACCTCTTTTACCCAGGCCAACTTCACCATGGTGGTCCAGGCGGCAGAGATCTCCCAGGTCCTGGCGGAGATACTGGACAGCTCCGGTCGTACCGTTTTCTCCAGGGATTTGACCCGATTGGGAAGAGGCTCGGGAGACGTCTGGCTGTACGGCTGGTTCTGGAATGCGAGCGTTATGCAGCTCAGCGATGATGCAAGCCTGGTGCTGGACACAGAGTTCGCGCCGGCACTGCTGTATCAGAACTCGACCGCATCTCCGGTGCAGGTGGGCGTCCAGCTGGATTCCCGGGGAAGAATTGACAGCATCGTGAGCAGCAAGGTGGTCTATTATGTCTCTCCGGACGGGTATGGGCGGCTCAACACCACTCAGAGCTACGATTCCATGATGGCCAATCAAACCGCGAGAAACGATTTCATAAAGGTCGTGCCTGGAGAAAGCCTGCTGCGGTTCTTTGAGTTCATCAACGACAGCACTGTGCTAAGCGAGACGAACCACACCATTACCGGCTCGCTTGAGTCCCTGGAGCCGCATGCTACCAGGGCTGCCGCGCCGCCGGGAAGATACGAGCTTCGAGTGAGAATTGAGAACCCTGCCAACGCTCTGCGCGTGACAGGCGCTTTTATGAACGTTACCGCGCCCGCAAAATACCTGCCAGCTGCAGAAGCCGCAGAACCAGATAAAAAACCGGCAGACTTGGTTGACGTCAACTCTGAAGACCAGAGGAACGCAGCTCCTGCCCCGGCTTTTATGACCGCCCTCGCCGCCCTGGCTGCAGCGTTTCTGCTGCTATCGAGAAGACGGTGGCCGTAGGTTCGGCGATCTATTTATGTTTTCAGCGACTGCATGACGGATCATGAAGATGGCGCATCTCTTGATCCTGCTGCCCCTTTTTCTGGCAGCGGCACCAGTAGCTCTTGCCCAGTACGACGAGGGCTATAGCTGCTGGCAGTGTCCCGTATGTGGAGCCGTTTTTTCTCTGACCCCTGAAGAAGCTGAAAACGTCGATCCTTACAGCCTTTGCCCGTATTGCGGAATGGCCTATGCGGGCTATTTCATCCAGGTGCCCTGCCAGGACGCAGGGTTCGACGACTACTACGACTATGATTTTAAAGAGGATTCGCGACCGGAGACCGAACAGGATATCGGACCAGTTTACATTCGGGAATCCGTTGAGACCGAAGACTCAGAGAACCTCTCCTCAACAAGCCCTGTTCCCGTCGAAACAGCCGGTCAACGCGGCTCAGCTTCCGGCCCCTCGAAGCCCCGAGAAATACTGATGGTGGTTCCGGAAAGGGATTACCAGGAGGATGAGCTGAACGTAGCCCGCGACGTTTTCCAGGAAAGCGGCTACCGGGTGGTGCTGGCCTCTAGAGGCGTGAGGACGGCCACGGGGATGAGCGGGGCTGAGGTTTCAATTGATCAGGACGTACTGGACATCAATCTCTCTCCCTACCTGGCGGTGGTATTCGTGGGCGGGGAAGGAATTTACAGCTTGAAGCTCAATGAAGAGTCTGCCTATCAGAAGCCGGCCCTAGAGGCCGCAGATCAGGGAAAGCTAATCGCCGCCATCTGTCTTGGACCCTGGATACTGGCTGATGCTGGACTTCTGAATGGAAAGCGCGCCACAGCGTCAGAGACCGACCATCTGCGTGAGAAGGGTGCGCTGGTGGCGGATGAAGACGTGGTCGTGGATGGACGAATCATCACCGCCAGCGGCCCATCGGCTTCGCAGGAGTTCGCAGAAGCCGTGGTAGCGGCGCTGGAAAGCGAAGCCTCGGCGTGACCGTGAACTTCAAACCAGCAAATGAATGCCGTGCAAGTCGGCCGCAGCAGCCCATCCGGGCGGTCACTTTTTTGCCGGGCCGTCCAGGGCTGCCTTCTTCAGTGCTCGACCCAGCGCCAGAGAGACGGCCTCGACCTTCTGCCGGTCTGAGCCCCCCTCCGCCCTGGCGTGAAGGGTGAAGCTGCCGTTATAGGCCAGGGCGCGAAGGAAATGGCCGAAGTTTTCCAGCTCCATTCCATCCAGCTCCTCCGCCTCAAACCTGAGGCCCTGGCTGTAGTCCGGCCGGCCGAAGGAGACGGCTGCCTGGCCCAGACACCCTCCACAGGGGACTGTTGAGCTGCCTATGCCTTTTTTTATCGCCCGGCCCAAAACGCTTCCCAGAGTGATTCCCACGTCCTCCACGGTGTGGTGGTCTCCGGTCTCCAGGTCTCCGCGGGCCTCAACTCGCAGGTCGAAGCTCGAGGCCTCTGCCAGGAATCGCAGAACGCAGTCCAATAGCGGAATCCCTGTATCCGCGTCGCACCGGCCGGTCCCCTCCAGATCCAGCGAGACCTCAACGCGGGTCTCCAGGGTCTCCCTCTTAAGCGTGGCCATCATGAATGGCATCGTACTCTCTGGACAAATTTAAGTCAATCGATGTCCGCGAAGCCCGGAAGGCAAGGCTTATTTACTTGAATCCTAACCTTCCAGTTTCAAAGATTACAGCTCAAGGACCATTGACCATGATTGCCAAAGAAGAGATCTGGGATATTTTAAGAGGATATGACAAAGACCAGCTTACCATAGCCACCATCTGCTCTCATAGCAGCCTGCAGATCTTTCATGGCGCCAGACAGGAGGGCTTCAAGACCCTGGGAATCTGCATAGGCCAGCCGCCCAAGTTCTACGACGCCTTTCCCCTGGCCAAGCCGGACAAATTCGTGTGCGTGGAGAGCTACAAGGCCCTGCTGGACTACTGCGACGACCTGGTTGAAGAGAACGCCGTGATCGTGCCCCACGGTTCGCTGGTGGAGTACCTGGGGATTGAGAATTTCGAGTCTCTGGCCGTCCCGACGTTCGGAAACCGGCGCGTTCTGGCCTGGGAGAGCGACCGGGAGATGGAGAGGGAGTGGCTACTGAAGGCCGGAGTCAACGTTCCCATGCGCTTTGAGCGAGCAGAGGACATCGACCGGCCGGTTATCGTCAAGTATCACGGAGCCAAGGGCGGCAAGGGCTTTTTCATCGCCAAGCACAAGGATGAGCTGAAGGACAAGATGAGCACCGAGCAGCAGAAATACACCATTCAGGAGTTCATCCTTGGAACCCGCTACTACATCCATTTCTTCTACTCGCCCATCAGGCGGGAGGGCTATAAGCTCAGCAAGGGCACTCTGGACATGCTGGGAATAGACCGCCGGGTGGAGTCCAACGCCGACGAGATCTTCCGCATCGGCAGCATGAACGAGCTGGCCGAGGCCGGCATTTACCCAAGCTTTGTAGTCACCGGAAACCTGCCCCTGGTGCTGCGCGAGTCCCTGCTGCCGCGGGCCTTTGAGCTGGGCGAGAGGGTGGTTGAGACCTCCATTGACCTCTTCGGCGGAATGCTGGGCCCCTTCAGCCTGGAGACCATCGTCACCGATGACCTGGAGTTCAAGGTCTTCGAGATCTCGGCCCGAATTGTGGCCGGAACCAACCTGTACATCAGCGGCTCGCCCTATTCGGATCTGGTGGAGCGCAACCTATCCAACGGAAGGCGCATCGCCCAGGAGTTCCGCATGGCCAGAGAGCTGGACCGGCTGCCCGAGATCATCACCTGAGCTGCAATCCTTCTCCTTGGGCTGCCCCAGGCTCTATAGCTCCACGCTTATTGCTCCACCCCGGCCCGCAGAGCCGCCCGAGAGGCCATGCGGGCCAGCCTGACCGGCTCGGGGATTCGGCCGTCCAAGGTGAACTTGTTCAGCAGAATCCTGGCCTCCTCCAGGCTCAGGCCGAGGGTGCGGATGAAGACCTGATGGCCCGTTTTTAGCATCACAGCCTCGCGTTTTCCCAGCCGGCGGTAGATCTGCAGCTTCTTTTCTGGGCTCGGGAAGTGTTCGCGGATGTACTGCTCCAGGCCCGGAGATTCTTCGTAGGTGAGGCCGATCAGGGGAATTGACAGGGACTCGAAGACCCGTTGCAGGTCGATTAGGTTGAACCAGCTGATGGCCACGCCGCTCAGGATCATGGCATTGATGTCCTGGCGGTCCAGCCTCTGAAATATTTGCAAGACGGCATCGGTTGCGTCATCTCCGCCCACGGTGGGAAAAGCCAGGGCCAGGCCGTCCACCCGCAGGTCGGCGCGCATGACCGCGCCGGCCAGGACCGAGCGGGAACTGCTGCGCCGGAAGCTCTCGGCAATTCCCAGAACGCGGAGCGCGGGCTTGTTGAGATGTAGAGGCATCCATAATATTTCAGCTTCAAAGAAATATACATTTAGTGAACCATACCGTTAGTGAACCCAGACGGAAAACGGCTCAGATGGTCGTACTTATATTCTTAAATATCCCAGAATGTTTATGCCCATTCTACGAGAAGACCGGGAGATCAGGCTTGCGCTGAAGAGCTGCCGAACCATCTGCGTGGTCGGAATCTCGCCTGAGCCCGGAAGGCCCAGCCACTTCGTCTCCCGGGTTTTGAAGGACCGGGGCTTCAAGCTGTATTTAGTCAATCCCAACTGCGCCGGCCAGAAGATCCTGGGCGAGCCCGTGTACGCCTCCATTCGCGAGATACCCGAGGAGATCGACATCGTGGACGTTTTTCGCAGGCCTTCTGCACTGCCGGAGGTGGCTGGGGAGGCGCGGGAAAAAGGCTTCAAGACCTTCTGGATGCAGCCCGGAACCGAGAACCTGCAGGTGATCGAAGAGCTTGACCTCGCCGGGTACAACGTGGTCTTCGGCAGGTGTGCTAAGGTGGAGTCCATGAGACTTTTATAATTCGTTTTTGAAGAGAAAATTTCATATTCTTTGCCAAGGATAATATAATTTAGCTTGTGATCCGCCCAGAGTTTTAGCGTCGATTGCTTTTTTTCGCGTTCATCGTCATCCGCTGATTCGCTGACGGCTGATGGTTTTAAAAAAAATCAAGATGCGGATCACGGCTGGGAGTTTGAGTCTCATGGATGAAGGGAAATTGAAGGGCAAGAAAGTTGCCATACTCACATCCGAGATGTACGAAGACCTGGAGCTGTGGTACCCTTATTTCCGCATGAAGGAAGAGGGTGCCGAGGTGGAGGTGGTCAGCATGATCGAGAGTCCACTGGAGGTCATGGGACGGCACTACTATCCCCTGAAGACCGACAAGAGCGTCGAGGAGGCCAGGGCTGGGGATTACCAGGCCCTGATAGTTCCTGGTGGCTACGCTCCGGACATGCTGCGCCGGAGCGAAGAAGTGCTGGATCTGGTGAGGGCGATCTGCGAGGCCGGAAAGCCTGTGGGCGCGCTTTGTCAGGGCTCAATGGTCCTTGCCGCAGCCGGAGTGCTGAAGGGGAAGAAAGCCTCCGCCAAGGTCCCGGTGCAGAAGGAGATTGAGAAAAGCTCGCGGGTGCCGCAGGAGATCAAGTGGCAGGACCAGGACCTGACCGTGGACGGAAACATCATCACTGCCAGGACCAAGCAGGCTCTCCCGGATTTCTCGCGGGCGCTCTTGCAGATGCTATCCCGGAAATTTAGCCCGCGGTGAAGCGAGGATGGAACTCAAGGGCAGCAAGGCAGCTCTATTGGCCGCTGACCTCTACGAGGATCAAGCTCTGGAATCCCAATTGCCGCCTGAAAGAGGCGTGTGCTGAAGTGGGGATGCTCGGTCGGGATTCTGGCTCAAGGAGTTGCACGGCAAATACGCTCTTCCGGTCCGGATGGAGATGAGAGGACGAGATAAGTCAAGTCAGATGACTTTGATGCGGCTGTGATGCCAGGAGTATATGCTCCCGACCTGGCTCGCATATTGCCCCGGACACCATCAGCTTCGCAAGCGCAGCCTGGGCCTTGGAAGGGAAGTCCTGGTCGCCATCTGTTGCGCCGCATGGGTGCTAGGTCTCCGGCCGGAGGAGTCAGGGAAAACGACCAACCTCGTTCATCTCCTGATCGCTGCCCTGTCCGGTCGGGGCTTAAGGCCCGGGCTCGTCCAGTCTCCGCTTCGGGAATTGCCGCCTCAAAAAATATTTTAGACATCAATATTTTATTAGCAAAAGCTAAATAGCCTCCCGCTCAGTACCAATCGATGTTTTCAGGATGGGACGAGTACCACCTCATCAATGCTGAACTCGACAGGTTGACTCGAAGCCTGCCCGAATCCGATCTGGGCGAGGTCATAGCCTACGTCCTCTCCTCACAGGGAAAGCGCGTTCGCCCCCTTTTGCTCATCTTCTCAGCGGAGGCCTACGGAGCCGCGCCTCTCCGGGCCGTGAACGCAGCTCTGGCCATCGAGCTGGTGCATGCTGCCTCCCTGGTTCACGACGACATCCTGGATCTGGGGCTGGAGAGACGGGGAAATCCCAGCACCCTGCAACGATACGGACATGACGCGTCGCTTCTTGCGGGCGACTATCTGATCTCCAGATCCATTGACCTGATCTCCTATTATCCCCAGCCGGTCATCAGGTCCTTTTCCGGAGCCTGCATGAGCATGTCGGAGGGAGAGATGCTGGACCTTTCCAGCGCCTGCTCGCCGGACGACTATTACAGCTGCATATCTAAAAAGACGGCCTCGCTCTTCGCCGCCTCGGCCAAGATCGGAGCCCTGATCGCCGGTGCCCCTTCGGAAGAAGTCGCCAAAATGGAGAGCTACGGCCTGCATCTGGGCCTGGCCTATCAGATACTGGACGACCTGGAGGAGTTCCTGGGAATCGACCAGGGCAAGGTATCCAAGAAGGTCTCTGTTACCCTGCCCAGGATCTTCCGGGAGCTTTATCCTGAGGACGAGGCCCTCAAGGTGAGCCTCCAGGAAGTGGTCAACCACAGCACTCTGGCCAGAGGAGCGCTGCAAGGCTCGGCAGGAAGTGCAGAAGTCATGGCCCGGCTGGAGGAGATAGTGGACCAGATGACCTCGCGGGGGCTGAATAAATGCAGATTGCTGAAAAGCCTCTGCTGAGAATTGAAGCCTCTTCGGGCGGAAAAGGCATCACCCTCACGCCGAGAGGCCCTCTCGCACCGGTGGCCTGGCCAATTGTAAAGGTCATCAACCGGGTATTCGAAAGCGAAAAGCCCATCAGTTCCGGTCCCGAAAAGTTCGTCTTCTCGACCTGGATTCCCCCTGCCCCAAGCCAGGCCTTTGACCGCATGCTCTCAGCCCAGGTGGCGGCACTGACCGGTCGCCAGATACCCGATCAGTTCTCAATCGGCATCATTCGAGCCTGTCCCAACGACTGTATTCACTGCAGCGCTCCCTCCAGAAAGGGCGATATACTCTCAGGTGAGGAGATCGCCGGGGCCATAAATCAGGCTCTAGATCTCGGCTCTTACCTGGTCACCTTCGACGGAGGCGAGCCCATGCTCAGAAAAGATCTGCCCGAGCTTGTGTCCCGTGTGGATCAGAGGGCCATTGCCACCTCTTTTAGCAGCGGCTACGGTCTGAGCCCGGAGCTGGCGCGGCAGCTCAAGCAAGCGGGGCTCTATGCGGTCCGGATCAGCATCGACAGCCCCTTTGAGCAGGAACACGACCGGATAAGGGGGCGGGCCGGCGCTTTTGAGGACGCGCTTTCAGGAGTCAGAAATGCCCTGTCAGCAGGCCTTCTGGTGGACCTGTTCATGGTTACATCTCCCCACAACATCGATCAACTGGAGGATGCCTTTGGGCTGGCCGCCGAGCTGGGAGTTCATGAGCTGTCGCTCTACGAGATCGTGGCCGTGGGCAGGTGGGCGGACCACCAGGATGAGGTCCTCACTTCGGCAGATGTGGCCCGGCTGGAGCGCTTCCACAAGGAGAAGAACCGGGGAGCAGGGCCCCGTGTTACGGCTCTGCCGTACCTCCTGGGCCCCAAGATGTTCGGATGTTTCGCAGGCCGGAGATGGATCCACATCGATTCAGCAGGCGAGGCCCTTCCCTGTGCTTATATGCCCTTGAGCTTTGGCAACATAAAGGAGAAGAGCTTTAAGGACATCTGGAGGGAGATGTCCCGTTACCCCTGGTTCTCGGGCAGATGCTCCTGCCGGATGCGGGATCCTGCGTTCAGGAAGGCTCACCGTCAGATACTCTCGGGCGATACAGCTTAAATTTTTAAGCCTTCAAGTGGCATAATTTGGACGGATTGAAAAGAGTCCTGTCGAACTTGAGCGGAGGTCTTCTATCTGAGTGAGATGATCTATCCGGAGGGTGCAGGTCTTCAAGAGATGATGAACGTTTTGCCGGGAGGTAAGGGTTAGATGATAATCCGGGGAAGCGGAGTTCTCCTGCACATCACCTCTCTTCCCTCACCCCACGGCGTGGGCGACCTGGGAGAAGAGGCCTACAGATTTGCCGATCTGCTGGCACAGAGCGGGCAGAGCTACTGGCAGGTGCTTCCTCTCAGTCCGGCTGACCCCTTCTTCGGCAATACTCCCTACAACAGCAGGTCCGCCTTCGCTGGAAATCCGCTGCTTATCAGCCTGCCGTCCCTGGTAGAAGACGGGTTGCTGAGCGATGCAGATTTGCAGAGGCCGCCGCATTTTCCTGCAGGCAGGGTCGATTACCCTTCGGCTATAAGCTTCAAGAGGTACCTCTTCGGGCAGGCCTATCAGAACTTCAAGGCACAGGGCGACTGGAGCGACTACGATGCCTTCTGCCGGGATAACGCCGGCTGGCTCGATGATTATGCTCTCTTTACCTCACTTCGCTCCATGCAGAGGCGGCGGATCTGGAGCAGCTGGCCGCAGGAGCTGCGGGATAGAGACCGGACGGCCTTAGAGAGGCTGGAGAACGAGCAGAGGGAGAGGGGCAATAGAGTGCGTTTTCTCCAGTACCTCTTTTTCCGGCAATGGTTCTCCCTGAAGCGCTACTGCAACCGTCTGGGCCTGAAGATCATTGGCGACATGCCCATATACGTCAACTACGACAGCGCTGACGTATGGTCCCGTCCGGAGGTCTTCAAGCTGGACGAAAAGAAGCGGCCTCTGGTCGTGTCAGGCGTTCCGCCCGATCTCTTCAGCGCCGGAGGTCAGCTCTGGGGAAACCCCATCTACCGCTGGGACCTTCTGAGGGAGGAGAAGTTCGAATGGTGGATGCGGCGTATAGGCCACAACCTCCGCCTCTTCGATCTGCTGCGGCTCGATCACTTCCGGGGGCTGGTCTCCTACTGGGAGGTTCCCGCCAGGGAAGAGACTGCCCAGAGGGGGACCTGGGTAGATGCGCCCCATCAAGAGTTCTTCCGCGCCCTATTCAGGCGTTTCCCGAGCCTGCCGGTGATCGCCGAGGATCTGGGCTTCATCACCCCCGAGGTGAGGGAAGTTCGGAGGAGGTTTCAGATCCCGGGCATGAAGGTCCTTCTTTTCGCCTTCGGTCCGGGCCTGGCCAAAAGTCCCTACGCACCTCACAACATCACCCGGAACTCTGTGGTGTATACGGGGACTCACGACAACAACACCGTGAGAGGCTGGTTCGAGGAAGAGTCCTCGGCCGACGATAGGCGCCGCATCAGCAGCTATGTGGGACACAAGGTAAGTGCGGACGAAGTCGCCTGGGAGTTCATCCGCCTGGCCATGGGCTCGGTGGCTGATACGGCCATCCTGCCACTGCAGGACGTCCTGGGACTGGGATCTATCGCCAGGATGAACCGCCCCGCCTCGACCAAAGGAAATTACGAGTGGAGAATGCTGCCGGAGCAGATGAGGCTGAACGAACGGCTGAGAGAGATGACGGAGATCTTCGGAAGAAGCTAAAGGCGGGATGAGACCTTCGTGGGAAAAAGTTGCAGTCAGCGGCTCCGGCATGATCAAGCCGGCAGGCGATTTTGGGGGATCATTAGGTCGATTGCCGCCTCCACCGTGTGGTCTTGACTGCCCGGCAAATCATCCATTAAGCTTATCTTCAGGTAGATCGCTACTTGCGATCCGAATAGCTGTTTAACCAGCTCGAACTCGATCTTTACGGATCGAGCTTATATTCAACATCTAAATGGAGGTTCAGGGTATATGAGATTCAGAACAATAGTGTTATCCTTCTCTTTATTGCTGGTTTTACTTGCAATGGTCGCTTTTGCCGCCGACTGGATGCACCCGGAAGGCAAATCCGCCGATGAGCTGATCAGTGGAGGAGAATACGAATCGGTTGAGAGTCCTGAGGGAGTGGCTGCCAACCCCAAGCTGCAAAGGGAGACTGTGTGGCAAAACAAGACTCTAGACTGGACTATGCCCAGTACGGTTACCGGTGGTGGAATCAGCGCTAAAGCATCCAGGGCCCAGGCTCAGAGCAATGAAGACGCTCAGGATACCTCTGCTGAGACTACTGACAACGCTGCCTCGACACCGGAGAGCACTTCCATGGCCGGCGGCTGGTCCTTCGAGCTAGTTGATGATTCGACCCGGCAGATGGTGCTCACCCTCTTCCAGAACGGAGATTCCCTCTTCGGCACGGGAAGCATGGTGGATGGAGACAGCTCTCTGGCCGTGACCGCTTCAGGAACTGTGGATGGCAACAGCATGAATTTGGACGTCACATCCATGGGAACCATCGGCCTGTACCACCTAAACCTCACGGTCAGCGGGGATTCCGCATCCGGAGATTATGAGGCGGTATCTGCAAGCGGCTCAACCTGGTCAGGAAGCGTCGAGGGCATAAAGACCATTTGAAGCTTTTCGTAGGGCTTTTTCCCTTAGCTTTTTTTCTCGTTGGATCATTCTCGAAAAGAGTAAGCTTTAAGGCCTTCTACGGTCTATTTAGTTACATTTAAGGAGGTTATGGAGAATGGGATTTAGAAGTGTGGCCATAGTCTTGGCCGTCATGGCCTGCCTGGCGATCTCGGCTTCGGCCCAGGGGCCCAAGAACATAGAAACCGAGCCCGATTTTCCTGAGGAGCAGATGTCGGGAACGACTATTTTGAGCGAAGTCCAGAGCGGGAGCATAGCTGGCGATGGCGAACTGTCCTTCCGCAACGAAAGCCTGTTCACTATCCGCGCGGATACGGGCATGAGCCCGGGAGCAGTCGCTGAAGGCGTCCGAACTCCGGTGACCACGGTGGCGGGCCTGGGACTCACGCCCGCGGCCGGAAGCTGGCAGCTGACCCTGCAGGAAGCGCCCTCTGCCGCCAGCAAGCTGCTGGCTCTCAACCTGTACCAGAGCGGAGATGCCGTATTCGGTTACGGCCAGCTGAATGATGCGGGAGTAGTATCTCAGGTCACAGTCGGCGGAACCGTCCTTGGCGATAAGCTCTCCATGTATGTGATTCCCGTGGGCAGTCAAATGGTTTATCGCTTCAGCCTCCAGCTGCAACCTGCGGCCATGAGCGGAAGCTACGTCTACAGCGCTCCAGGCGTGACCCAGCCGGGCATAGCCTTCGGAAGCCTGGTGTCTCGGCAAATACTGCAAACGGCCTGAGCCGTTAACTTATGCCGGGCCTTTTAGTCGCCCGGCCAGCACTCTTTTTCGTCCTACAATTTCAGCAACATCACATTTAATACTAATATCCGTCTTGATGTGAAGGGCAGGAATAGAACATGAGCAAAATGACATTGACCGCTGCATTTCTCATCTTCATCAGCCTGGGACTTGCGGCCTCCGCGCAGAGCTACATGGGGACCGTCTCTACGGGCACGGGCATTATCCCATCCATAGCCGTCGGATCGGGCAAGATAGTTGGTGCCAATGTGGGAGCTGCATCCACCCTGGCCAACCTTACCGGTACCTGGTCGCTGGATCTCAAAGACAGCCTGATCAGGCACCTGGAGATCGAAGCTTTTCAGAACCAGGATGTGATCCTGGGGACAGGAGATCTGACCGCTGCCGGAACCGTGCAGAGCGAAGTGGTCGCGGGGTCCGTGTCTTCAGAAAGGGTGACTCTTTTCGTGTCTGCAGTTGATGGCTCTCTGGTGTACGTCCTCGATCTCTCCAGCTCCGGCAACTCGGTCTCCGGCAGCTATGATGCCTATACTCCGGCCGGATCGAGCTTTTCGGGAACTGTGACCGGGACCGTGAATCTGGTTGCTGACCGCAGCGCTCCGACGGTTTTGGGTGGTGGCTCAAATCCTGCGGCATCGGCCGGTGCTTATGCTGGCAGCTCAGTAGCCGAGACCTCAACTGAGAAAAGCAGCACCAGCACTTACCTCTCTTATGGTGGGATAGCGACCGGGGATACAGCCATCGGCACCAACTACGGCTGATCAAAAAGGACAGTGCCCGGGCGAGATGACCGGCCGGATCCGGTGTTTTCGCTGAGGTGTGAAACCCCCCAATCCCTCCGGCTTGGTGCGATCGCCGCTTTCGGGAAGCTCGGGCCCCACTCATTGGCCCTGCAGGCGTTCAGGCTCCCTGGACTTGACTTTTCAGGCCTTGGTTCCCGGGCCGAACCGCTTCATGAGCCGCTTCATATTCATCTTGCCGGCTCCGCCTCTCATACCTTTAATGGCTTTCTGCATGGCGGAATGGGACTTGAGAAGCTCTCTTACCATCTCGGGAGAAGTGCCGCTGCCGCGCGATATGCGCTTGATCCGGGACACAGTGATGATCTTGGGGTCCTCCAGCTCCACTTCAGTCATGGAATCCATGATCACCCGGTATTTGTCCAGACGGTCTTTGGTGGCGGCAAACTCCTTGTCGGAAAGTTCGACGCCCATTCCACCCAGCGGCAGCATCTGCATGATCTGCTTTAGCGGCCCCAGCTTGTTCATGGCCTCCATCTGCTTGTACATGTCCTTGAGGGTGAACTTGCCGCGCATCAGCGACTCGACATCCACCTCTTCCTCGGCCTGAACCTCCTGGGCCCTCTCGATCAGGGTCTTGATGTCGCCCATTCCCAGCAGACGCGAGATGAACCGGTCGGCTTCAAAGCGCTCCAGATCGGCGGGCGTCTCGCCCACTCCGATGAAGGCCACAGAGGTCCTGGTCTCGGCTACCGCAGAGAGCGCGCCTCCGCCTTTTGCGGTTCCGTCCAGCTTGGTAATGATCACCCCGGTGATCTGCACCGCCTCGTTAAAGGCCCGGGCCTGCTCCGAGGCCTGCTGGCCTAAAGCTGCGTCCATCACCAGCAGCTTCTGGTCGGCCTGGACTACGGCGTGAATATCCTTCATCTCCTGGATCAGGTCGGACTCCAGGGCATGACGCCCGGCAGTGTCAACGATGCGGACGTCGTACCTCTTGGTCGCCTCCAGGCCGTGACGGGCTACCTCTGGTGCGTCGGGGTTGCCCTTTTCGCCGTAGAAGAATATGCCCTGCCGCTCGCACAGGGCCTTGACCTGGTCGTAGGCTCCGGCCCGGAAGGTATCAGCGCAGACTACCGCGGCACGGAGACCCTTCCTCTGAAAATAGGTGGCAAGCTTTGCCGCGGTGGTGGTCTTTCCCGAGCCCTGCAGGCCCACCAGCATTATGTTCTGCTTTTGCAGGGGGATGTCGGCACCTTTGCCCACCAGGTTGATCAGCTCCTGGTAGACGATGTTGATCACGTGCTCCCTCGGGTTCATGCCTGCCGGCGGCTTTTCGTTGAGGGCTCGCTCTTTTATCTTATTGGAGAGCTCCATCACCAGCTTGACGTTTACGTCCGCCTGCAGAAGTGCCCGCTGAATCTCTCTTACCGCTTCGTCCACCAGGGCTTTGTCGATCTTGTTCGCCGACGCAATCTTCCGCAAAGCGTTGCGCAGCGATCCGCCTAAGTTATCCAGCACCATAAAGCTTCAGATAAAAAGGGACGGCAATCCGTATTAAAATGTTGCCTGCTGCCAGTAGAAAAACGTCCCGACCGGGATTCGAACCCGGGTTGAAGGCTCTCTGCGTCACATTGCTCCGCAGGCCTCCGGGATATCCACTACCCCATCGGGACAACTGCTTTTCGTGATGGCATGCTCCAGGTAGTTAAGCCTGTTGGCCTCTTCCTGTCTTGATGGCCTGGGCGGTCCGAATGGCCCTCATGAAGTCAACCTTTCGAAACTCCGGCCAGTAGGGCGCGCAGAAGTAGGCAGCACATTCGTTCCCGTTGGCCTGCCAGGGAAGAAAGTTGGAGGTGCGGTATTCGCCGCCGGTCCGGATGATCAGATCAACTTTGGGAACGGGATGGCCGTCGTAGGGGTACAGGCTCTGAGCGACCAGCTCCTCGGTTATCTCATCGGCCCTGATGCGGCCCTCTCTTATCTGCCTGGCCAGGGCTCTGGCCGCGTCCACCAGCTCGCCCTGACCGCCATAGGCTAAAGCCACGTTTAGAAAGAGGTTGTCGAATCCCCTGGTGGCCTCGTCCACTCGCGAGATGGCTTCTCTCAGATCGGCAGGCAACAGGTCGATTCGACCGATGGCCCTCACCCGGACCCGGTTGGCATAAATTTTTTTGGAGCTGTAAAGCTCTTCGAACTTTCTCGTGGTGAGGTCGAACAGATAACGCTTCTCCTCCTCGTCTCTCTTGAAGTTCTCGGTGGAAAAAGCATAGAACGTGATGTGCTTGAGCCCCAGTTCCAGACACCAGTCCAGAACCATCTCGGTGGTCTTGGCCCCCAGGCTGTGACCGATCTGTTTGGCCAGCCCCCTCTCTCGCGCGTACCTTCGATTCCCGTCTTGAATCACCGCTACATGCTCTATGGACCCGCTGGCCACAATCTCATTTCGGAGCAGCCGTTCGTAGAGAGCGTAAGCGGGATCGAATAGTCTCCAACTCATTCAATTAATTGGCTTCGCGAATTGGTGTTTAAATAATTATGCCCGGGACGGTGAGACTGAAAGTGCCGGCACGTTTCTAGGGCAAGCTACAAATAACAGATTATCTCCTTTGGATCATCTGCGGGCCTGTGGTCTAGTTGGTTATGACATCGCCTTCACACGGCGGGGATCACGCGTTCGAATCGCGTCGGGCCCATGCACATCCTTTTCGACACAAGCTTTAACTATTTATAAGCACTTTTCATTCGCTAGGCCGCTAGAGAAGCCGGAATCCGGGGCTGTGATTTATTGCACCGGATACGGCCAGGCTGATCAGGTGTCCGACAATAAAGGAGGCATGATTGATCTAGGGGTCCATACAACTGAGGTGATACGCTGTACAAGAGACCACATGAAGAGGCAGGGGCCGTAATTACCAGGGTCCGACTCCCTCGAAAACAGGATCGGGAAGTATTTGGCTTTGTGGAGAACCTGCTCGGTTCCAACCGTATAAGAGTGAGGGGCATCGACGGCGTTACCAGGATGGCCAGAATCCCGGGCAAGATGAAGAAGAGAATATGGATCAAAGAGGGTGACGTAGTAATAATTGTGCCCTGGGAGTTCCAGGACGATAAGGCGGACGTGGTGTGGAGATACACCGGGCCCCAGGTCGATTATCTGCAGCGCAAAGGATTCTTAAAAGGCGCTCCATGAGCAGGCGTTCAAAAGTTGAAGAGCTTGATACTCGAATAGATGCTCTTCGAGCGAAGATCAAGGACTCCGAGGACCTCAAGGTCCAAGAGGCCGTCTTCGACAATCATACTTTGATGGACCTTTACAGCCTGGCCAGCAGAGGCATAATCGATGCCCTTGGCGGCTCGATTTCCACCGGCAAGGAGGCCAATATATTTCGGGCCTTAAGCGCCGGTCGGCCGGTGGCCCTTAAGATCTACCGCATCTCCACCAGCAATTTCAAGGCCATGCAGGACTATTTGCATGGAGACCCTAGATTTGGGAGCATTAAAGGGAGCAAGCGTTCCATCGTCTCTGCCTGGACCAAGAAGGAGTTTCGAAATCTCAAGCGGGCGGAAGAAGTTGGCATTCGGGTTCCCCATCCCATTGCCATGAGAGATAATATTCTGGTGATGGAGCTGGTAACGATAGACGACGATCCTGCCCCGCCCTTAAAGGAAGTGAGGCTTAATCGAGAGGACGCCGAGCGGGTGTATGAGAAGCTGTGTCAGTATATATCGTTGCTTTATAACCAGGCCGGCCTGGTTCATGCCGACCTGAGCGAATTCAATATTCTGTACGATGGAGAGCCGATCATTATAGATATGGGACAATCCGTAACTCTGGATCATCCCATGGCCCAGAAATTTTTAGGGCGCGATATTGATAATGTGGTGCGTTACTTCCAGAAGAATTACGGCATCGGATCCAGAGACGAGATAATATCCGCCATAAAAAGCGATGCAAAGGCGAAAGGGCCGGCGCGATAAGGAGGCAGTTTAAATTGGAGATCAAGATACCCGAGGAGCGAATAGGCGTACTGGTGGGCCCGGGCGGGTCTATGAAGAACCTGATAGAAGAGAAGACCAAGACCGAGCTGGACATAGACAGCGAGACGGGAACGGTTACCGTGGTATCCGCGGAGGACCCGCTGCTGGCCATGAGGGTCATGGACCTGGTGCGGGCAATCGGCCGGGGCTTCTCGCCGGAAAGAGCGCTGGCCATACTGGATGACGAGATGCTGATGCTCGACGTGCTGGATCTGTCCAAGATGGTGGCGACCAAAAACGATATGGCTCGCATGAAAGGACGCATAATCGGCAAAGACGGCCGCACCAGGGAGATAATGGAAAGGCTCTCCGGTTCGAAGGTATCAGTCTACGGAAAAACCGTCTCCCTCCTCGGATATCCGGATCAGATAAGGATAGCCCGGTCGGCTATCGAGATGCTGCTGGATGGAGCGCCGCATGGAAGCGTTTACAGTTTCCTGGAAAAAAAGCACCAAGAAATGGCCAAAGAGGAACTGCAGGGCGGAGATATCCTGTGAGGGATCTCCCCTCGGGCCGCCTCAGCCCGCCGACAATTGCCCTGAGCAACAGCGGCTGATTTATGCTTGATTTATATATCACGTTACTCTAAATGTTATAAATTAATCTGGTGAGGATCGAGAATTGGACATTCCAATACAACTTGCATTTGAAGACTGGCTGCTGATCGGAGCCGTGGCCGTAAGCCTTTATTCTCTTCTCTTGCTGCCTATTAGCAAGAGCGAGAAGTGGCGGAAGAGGGGCATCTCCACCTGGGGACCGATCCCGGTGCTGATATTCTTCCGCACCACTCGGGGCCTGAAGCTCCTGGACAGGCTCGCCCGCCCCAAGCTGTTGTGGCGGATTGGGGCCTCGGCGGGAGTACCGCTGGTGATCCTGAGCATGTCGCTCTTTCTCTTCTTGCTGCTGAACATGGCCTACCTCATGATTCAGTCTCCCCCCGAGCCCAGCAGCTACAACCAGCCCCGAAACATCCTGCTCATACCCGGCTTAAACGAGTACATACCCTTTGTGTGGGGGTGGATCGCTCTCTTCGTGACCATGGTGGTGCACGAGTTCGCACACGGAATTCTCAGCCGGGTGGAGGGGGTGAAGGTCAAGTCCATGGGCCTCGTCACCTTCTTCCTGGCACCAATCGCGGCCTTCGTCGAGCCGGACGAGGAAGAGCTATTCGGCACTAAGGACCGACCGCCTCTGGTCAGCAAGGGAGCGCGCATCAGGATCCTCTCCGCCGGCGTGATCTCCAATTTCCTGGTGGCCGCGGTGGCCATGGCCCTCTTCTTCGGCCCGGTAATAGGCTCGATCTCTCCTGTGGACCGAGTTATAGTGGCGGACGTTCAGAGCGGCTCGCTGGGCGATTCGGCAGGGTTTCAACAGACCCAGATCATCCTGGACGTGAACGGAGAGCCGATCGCAACACTTGCCGAGCTATCAAGCGCCCTGCAAGCGGGCACTGCGGAGGTGAAGGTCTATGACGAGGAAGGAGAGACGGGGCTCTCTCTTAGCGGAAAGCCTCAGTCGGGGATAGCAGTCTCCTCAGTGCTGGAGGGATATCCGGCAATCGAGGCCGGGCTTCCGTCCCGAACGGTCATCTCCAAGCTTGACGGCCAGGATATAGCCGGACTGTCTGACTTCCGGCAGTTCATGAACAGCACATCTGCCAGCCAGGCCGTCACCGTGACCACTGCGGATGGATCCGTCTATTACCTCACCCTTGTAGCCAATCCGGATGGATCTCAGGCCGGATTCATGGGCATCGCCTTTGCCGGGGACGAGGTCTATGCCGACGCGGTCTACTATAACGGCGTGATCTTTCAGCAGGCTCCCTCCAGGCAGTTCCTGGCGGTGATGAAGGCCATTCCGGCAAGCGGTCCGTTTGGGCTTCTGTATCTCCTCAGCCTGCCCTTTACCGGCGTAGACGGATTCACGGAGAAGGGTTTCCCGGGTTTCAGCGGCTGGATCACAACCGTCTTTGAGCCGACCGGCTGGGGAGAATTCCTGGGAGGCAGGTTCTTCTGGATTGCCAACCTGCTGCTATGGGTGGGCTGGATCAACCTTTATGCCGGACTATTCAACTGTCTGCCGGCGGTGCCCCTGGACGGAGGACATATCTTCCGGGACCTGGTCCAGGCCGGGTTCGAGAGGGTGGTAAGCGTCCGGGAAGCAGAGCGTCTCACCAGGACGGTGGTGGCATTCTTGGCCTGGTTAGTCCTGACCTCGTTGGTCATAACCATCGTGGCCCCCTTCACCCATGGCTTATCTCTGTAGGTCGATTGGGGCGCCCTCCAGATGGCGGCGTCAAAACTTTTTTGGTTAAACCTTTTTCCCAAGAGACAATTTCAAGCCCGTCTCGCAATTGCGTTAGTTTTAAACGCCTTAGATGAGAACAATTCTGTCAGCAGGTATTACCATGAGAATTCATGCCGTGTGGTTCTTTGTAGCTCTCTTAGCCCTGGCGGTACCAGTACAGTCGCAGAAGATCACAGATCTGTACTCCAGCCTGGATTCAGCAGACGTAACCGTAGAAGGCGATGTGAGCGGCAACAGCCTCCGCATGGATTTGATCTCAGACGGACGTGTGCTTCAGACTGAGAGCCTGGACCTGGACGGTCCCGGCACGTGGATTGTTCGCTGGAGATCCTTTGGGGCTGAGGAGGGATCTTACGATGTCTGCGCCACGCTTCTTTCCGAAGACACGCCCCTTTCGAAGAGATGCTATAATTTCTTTTACGGCGGTCGGACCCCCATCCGGTTCGATGTGCGCGATTTCTATGCCGATTCACGTGGGATGCGTTTATCCATCAGTGCCAGTGATCCCACCATCGTGGACATCTACTACATGCTGATCTCTGACGGCCGGGCTATTTACGTATCTCGCGATAGGGCAGTTCCAATCGCCGGAGGCGTTCTCACGCCTTTGCAGATCGATTATCAATGGAAACAGCTTCTGGAGAACGGCCGGGAGTACACCGGACGGGCAAAGATTGTAGAGCTGAACTTCAACCAGACTCGAGCTGTCATGAATGACTTTACCGCCGTGGACGATGCCGAGATCACCGAGACCTATGAGGACGAGACCGGCGCCAGCGCAACAGTGCTCGGCAAATCCCGCGTTCCCTTCGAAGGAAAACTCAGATTCTTGCTGTCCCAAAACGGGACCACTCTTGCGATCGTGGAGAAGAAGACGCCTGTGCTCCTGGCCGGGGACGATGAAACCGTGGAGATCACCTGGAACCAGACTCTGGACCCCGGCCTGTACCAGCTGAGCGTGGTCTTGCTCGGAAACGACGGCGATGTGAGGGATCTATCCGAGAGCATAATCGAGGCCGAACCCCTGGCCAGGCCGGTTGACACCACATCTGAAAAGTCGCCTCTCTCGGCGCTGGCAGGGCCTGCCGCTCTGGCAGCTGCGTTCTTCCTTTTACGCCGGAAGAGCTAGCATCAAAATCTAGAAGAACTTGCTTGATGATCAAGGCGTAGAGCCCCGCTAAAGGAAATGAAAAATGACATCAAGAGTGCTCATATTTATCATCGGGATGCTGCTCGTTGTTGCCGTGCATTCCGGATGCAGAGCGGAAGGCCAGGATCAGCAGACAAAGGAGCCGCTCCGTCTGGGGGCAGAAACCACAAAGGCTGTGGGTGATCTGGGTCTGCGCCCTTCTGATGCCCGTTCAGGCATAGGAGACTATGCAAGCGCTGTGGCACACAGCACCAGCTCCATCTCGCTTGTGCCGGACAAACCTGTTTTCAACCTCAGCCAGCGCACGGGACAGGTGGGGAGATTTACTCACAACGCCAGCCTGTACAGGCTGTTCTTCAACGCCAGCGACTATACCCGCACCAAGCCTATGGTGACGATCCCGGAAAGCTCGCGAAAAAAGCCCCTGTACAACGTATCCGGCTATCCTGAGATGATGATGGCTGCAAGCATTCCCTAAAAGGTGACTACCTCTGGGAGGGCTCAGAGGTACTTCTGAATCTTTGCAGCCAGCGTAGCCTTGGGATAAGCGCCAACCATCTTATCGATCAGCTTGCCGTCTTTGAACACCAGCAGCGTGGGAATGGCGGAGATGCGGTATTTGTTGGCCGTGGCCATGTTCTGGTCGACATTCAGCTTGCCGATGACGACTTTTCCGCTCATTTCGCGGGCCAGCTCTTCTAAAACCGGTGCAATCATCCGGCAGGGTCCGCACCACTCTGCCCAGCAGTCCAGGATCAAGAGTGGATACTGATTTGCTGCGGACTCCACGGTGTCGTCCGTGATCACTATGGGCTTGTCCGGCAGCTTTACATCGGGTTCAGGGGACTTGCTAAGGTCGCTCATGATCTTCTCCATTTTCTTCTTTCGAATCTCGTCCAGCTCATCCAAAACTCATTCCTCCAGGCGTTCCTTGGCATTTATGATCAACGACTTGAAGTGATCCAGGGATACCGGCATGACCTCGAAGGGAAGGTTGGTGTAATCGAAGAACTCCAGCAGCTCCTGCTCGCGCTCCGGGGCATCCTGAAGAGTGTCGATATAAACCACTCCCCGAAAGGAGCCCATCTGGAGGCGGGCCTCAGCCGGAGTCCAGCCCAGCCGCGAGAATATGTCCCTCCAGGCATCCAGCCACCCTGGCGACAGGTAAAAGAAAAGTCCCTGGCGCGCCTTGTCCTCCATGCCCTTTCTGGTGATGAGAGCATCAACGCAGTTCTGGCAGTCGAGAAGGGCCGCGTGGCGGCCTTCCAGGATCTTCTCAATTCTGGGATGGCACTGTCCGTAAACCACAATCGTTCCCTGGCCGTCGGCACGGTCAAGCTCGGACTCAAGCGCGGCCTTGAGTTCGTCAAAATCTACATGCAAGCCCGAGGCCAGATAGCGGGCCCGGAAGGGAAACCCCAGCTCCTCGCGGAGCTTCTCGATCTCCTTTTGAAAGACGCCGCAGGCGATGATCGTGTACATGTCTTTTTCCATGACAGATCTTTCTCCCATTGGATATATCGCTGCCGGAAGTCCTCTGGATGGACCCAGATTTTGGAAAAGATGGGGTCAAAACGTGGCGGTTTTTCCGTTCAGATGAAGGGAAGCGCCGTTCCTCTGCCCGATCTCCTGGCCGAATGGTACACCTGCGTTCCTACCGCCACATCCTGTATGGCCAGGCCGGTTGAGTCGAAAATGGTTATCTCCTCTCTGCTGGTCCTTCCCGGCTTTTGTCCGACCAGGACTTCGCCGATCTGGGCATGGATCTGCTCGGGCTTGAGAAGGCCCTGGGCCAGGGGCACGTTCACCTCCCCGGAGTGGACCGCCTGGGCCATGTCGTCCACCACCAGCAGGGCCTTGGCGGTCAGAGCAGACTCCAGCTCCTGTTTTCCCTTCGCGTCGGCTCCGATGGCATTGATGTGGGTCCCTGGTCGGATCCAGTCCTCTTTGACCACTGGAGAGCGCGAAGGGGTGGTGGTGATCAGGATGTCGCAGTCGCAGGCCTCCTGGCGGCTGTCTGTGGCCACATATTCGCAGTCCAGGAAGGCCCGAGCATCCTTTATCAGGGCCCGGCTGCTCTCAAGCGAGCGGTCGGAGACGATCACCTTCCCGATCTTGAAGACCCGGGAGAGCGCCAGGAGCTGAGTCCTGGCCTGGGCACCGGCTCCCACCAGGCCCACAACCTCAGAATCGGGTCGCGCCAGCTGCCGCGCGGCCACTGCGCCCGCAGCGCCGGTTCTCATGTTGGTCAGGTGAGTGGCGCCCATGACTGCCAGGGGAGCGCCGTTCTGAGGCGAGTTCAAGACCAGCAGAGCCATCACCGTGGGAAGTCCTCGCTCCGGGTTTTGAGGGTGCACGTTCACGATCTTCACGCCTGCGAAATCCAGATCTTCCAGGTAGGCAGGCATGGTTCTCAGGTCGCCCTGGTATTTGGGGAAATACAGATAGGGCTTGGGCGGCATCTGGGTTCTTCCCAGAGCATGATCTCTGAAGGCCCCGCGCACCGCCTCAATGGCCGAATCGATTTCGAGTACCGATTTCACGTCCTCTTCCGAAAGCCACAGTACCTCCATGGGAAAAACACCAAAGAATTATTGCCAGGGCTTCCCGGAAATATCTTTGGCCTGTCGTTCCGGCATAGCCCCCCTGTTTCTTTCGCAAATTAGATATAGAAAGGCCGCAAGTGGGAGTGGCTCAAGTAATGCGAGGAAGATATACCGATCAGAAGACTGAGAACCTGATGACTCTTATGGCCGTAGTTGGAATAATACTTCTGTTCCTGGCCCTGCTGCGCGCCTGATGCCGAGAGAGATCCGGCCCGAAAAGGCCGCTTTTTTTAATTATTTTGATGAGGCCTTCATCTCATTCGAAAGGCTAATCCTCTTGACGTTCTTTTGCTGCAGGTGTGGACAGCTATGACGTGGTGGTAATCGGCGCCGGGCCTGCGGGGTCTATGGCCGCGAAGTACGCCGCCAGGTGCGGAGCATCGACGCTGTTACTGGAGGAGCACAGGGCCATTGGGTGGCCGGTGCAGTGTGCCGGGCTGCTGGGATGCAGAGCGCTCTCCGAGTCTGAGCTGGGCCACGGAAGCTTCTTGCGGCAGAGATTTCGAGGCGCTGCGGTCTACTCTCCTGCTGGAGTTCGTCTGGAGTTCAAAGCTGCTTCACCCAGGGCCTGGGCGGTTGACCGCAGCCTCTTCGACCGCGCGCTGGTCGAGGAGACATTATCCTCTGGAGCAGAGCTGCGGCTGGGAGCACCGGTCCGGAAGATGGAGGAAGACGGGGGCGGAAAGGTCCTGCACCTGTACTCCGGAGATCGTATCCGCTCCCGGGTCGTCATATCTGCCGAAGGCGTAAAGGCCAGGCTGGCGCGTCAGGCAGGCATTCCTCCGGCGCAAAAGATCCTTTCCGGGGCCCAGGTGGAGGTTCCCTTCCGGGTGCAGGACCCAGAGTCAGTGGAGGTTCACCTGGGAGCAGCTCCTGGGCTCTTTGCCTGGGTCATTCCCAGGGGTGAGGATTCGGCCAGGATCGGCCTGTGCGCGAACGAGAACGGATGTCGTTTTTTGAGAGCCTTCCTGGAGAAGGACCTGATCCGGAGCAGGATCCTGGGATCGCCGGTGGCCGTGAACCTGGGAGGCCTTCCCCTGGGGCCGCCCTCTTTTGCTGTCGCCAACGGACTGATCGCCGTCGGAGACTGTGCCGCTCAGGTCAAGCCCACCTCGGGGGGAGGTGTCTACCCGGGTCTCCTGTGCGCCAAGATAGCAGGCAAAGTGGCTGCGGCTGCCGCCGGGGAAGGGGATGTCTCGCAAGAGAGGCTTTCGGAGTACGACCGGCTATGGCGAAAGGCCCTTGGCCGCGAGCTGGAGATCGGGATGAGGCTGAACCGCATCCTGATAAGAATGGGGCCAGAAGAGCTGGACCGGGTGGTGGGCTACCTGGGAGGAAACGAAAAGCTCCTGCGGGCCATCGAGGAGCACGGGGATATCGATAGGCCCAGCGTCCTTCTGGCCCGGATGCTTCCTCACCTGGGCCTGGACGGCTTCAGGTTCGCCGGCCTGCTGAGGCGCGCCCTGCGCTAGGCTAGAGCGCTTCCACCCGGCTGTTTCCCGCGTCGTCCTCTGTTACCAGCAGGGTGTTGTCGAACTGGCCCTGCACGTCGCTGATGTGGCTGATGGCGATCACCTGGGGAAAGCGGTCCTCCAGGCTGCGGAGCATCTGGATCATCTTCTCGCGGTGCTCCTGGTCCTGGCTTCCGAAGACCTCGTCCAGTATCAGGAAGGAATAGCCCTCGGTCTCGGAAAAGCGCATCAGGTATTCGGATATGGCCACTCGCACCGAGACCGCGATCATGTCCACCTCGCCGCCCGAATAGCGTGATATGGGGTAGAACTCGCCTCCGTCCTCGACCAGGATATTGAATTCGTCGTCTATCTTGAGCTGGCTGTACCTGCCAGAAACCTCTTCCAAAATCTCTCCTGCAGTTGTTGCGATCTGGTTCTTGACTTTGATCAGGACCAGATCCAGAAACCGGTTGAGCAGAAGACGGGTGCTCTCTATGACCTCCAGCCGGCGCTCCACCGCCAGCAGATCACGTTCATGCTTCTCTTTATGCGATTTCTCCTCCTGCAGGACGGCCAGGTCCCTCTCCAGGACCGCCTCCCTGCTGTGCAGGTCGAGCAACATCTTTCGGGCCGTTACCAGCGCCTCTTCCGACAAAGCCTGCCGGTTCTTCAGTTCCCGGTGTTCCTCCGTCCGGTAGCCCAGCAGGGATATCTGCTCGCCGGCTGATGCGATCTCCTTTTCCAGACGGGCCAGGGACTCGCTTGCTTCGCTTTGCCTCTGGAGGACCTCGGATTCAGCCGCCAGCTTGAGGCCGATCTTTCCTGCCTGTTCATGGACCTTCGCCAGGGCCTGCCGTTCTCTCTTCAAGGACTCGTATTCGGCGCGATCAAAGCCCAGGACCTTCAGAGCTTCAGCAAGCTGGCCCTCTTCGGCTGCCAGCTTTTCTGCCTCTTCTTTAAGGCGGGCCTGTCTTTCCTCCAGCCCGGAGATAGACTCCACCTGGCGGGACAGCAGGACGAACCGCTGGTGTGAAGCTTCCAGCCCGGCCAGCCGCTCTTTCATGTGTAGATACCGGTCCTCTGAGTACTGGAGCGCTTCCAGCTCCCGGGCCAGGCAATCGCATCTGGCCGACAGCTGCTTGGCATCTTCCTGCAGTGATTGCTCCTCTTTCTCCCTCTCGGAGAGTTCCTCCAGCCGCACCTCCAGGCCTTGACATTCATCACGGGCCCGCCGCAATTCCTTCAGAGACGACTCGATCTTTTCCAGGCGCAGGGGATCGAACTGCACCTCCCCCAGGCCTTCCAGCCGGCGGGACAGCTCCTGCAGATCTGCTGCCGCCTCTTGGCTCTGCAGAGCAGCGCCTCTCAGGCCGGCTAGAAGCTCCGAACGCCGGCTCTTTTTGCTCTGGACCTGGTCGAAGGCCTGCCGGAGCCTGCTGCGGGATGCCGCCACGTCCTCGATCTTCTCCCGTTGTGACTGAACCTGGTTGCCGATGAAAGCGCCCTCTTGATCAGCATCGGCGATGGCCTGGCGGTATTTCTTCAGCAGCAGATCCCGCTGCTCGCCCAGCGGCCGCTCGCAGGTGGGGCAGAGGTCCTCTCCACCCAGGCGCTCTGCCCTCTCGAGGTTTTTCCGGGCGTCGGCTGCTGCCAGCTCCTGCACCCTGAGACTTCCCTGAAGCTCGGCCAGACCCCGGTTCAGGTCCGAGCCCAGCCGGTCCAGATCGCGGTCCTGGCTCCGGAGTCTCTCCTCCTGAGCCTCCAGATCCTGCAGGCCTTCCAGCTCCAACTTGAGCGCTGATGATTCCCTGTCAAGCCGGTCAATCCTGTCTTGAAACGACCTGATGCGGGTCAAAAGCTCATCGCCCTCCTTTCGCCGGGCCATGAGCAGACGCTGGTGCTCCAGTTCCTCCTCAGTCCGGAAGCATTCGTCCCTCTGCGGGATCAGCTCCTGGAGACGGACTTCGGCCAGGTGCAGCTTTTCCAGATGATTCCTGACGGCCTCCAGACTGGAGGAGGTCGCGTTCAGGCGAACCCGCTCTTCCGAGAGCTGCCCCATCTTTCGCTGATGCTTATCCCGCAGATCCTCCAGCTGCAGGATCGATCTCTGAAGCCGGCCGAACTCTTGCTCCTCCGGCAAAAGGTCAGCGAGGGATGCCCTGTCTTGATAAAGCGCGTTTAGCCGCTCCAGGCCTTCGGAGAGCATTCTCGCCATGGCCTCTTTTCGAGCCGTGTTCGCGGCCAGGCGGCGCGAGATATCCTCGTGCTCCCGGCCCTTGGGTCCCAGGTGCTCAATCTTCTGGCGGACGGCATCCCGTCTTTCCAGCTGAGGGTGCATCTCCTCCAGCATTTGTCGACAGGCTTTGATCTCCTGCAATCGATCTTCTGCCAGGCGCAGCCCTTCCCTTTTCTCGATGACTGAGGCCCGAAGATGATTCAGCCTCTCGCAGATCAGGTCATGGGCATGGCTCTTCTGCTCCTGGACCGCGAGATCTGCCCTCTTCTGCTCCACTGCCCCGGCAAGATCTTCCTCCTGCCGCTTTGCCCCGGCCAGCGCCGCCCTCGACGATGAGATGGCCCGGGAGATCTCGGCAATTCTGGAATCGACATCTCCGATCTCCGCCATGGCCCCCTGGAGCCTGTCCTCCTGACCCTTCAGGTTGCCTGTATCCTCGCGGATCTGCTGCAGCGCCCGCTCTCGAATATCGTCCAGCCCCAGAAGCTTCAGCAGGTATTCCCGTTTTCCGGTTCCGCCCTCCCGCAGCAGGTTGTCCAGGTCCTTCTGCCGGGCAAAGAAGGTCTTCATGAAATCCTGGTAGCTGATCTTGAGGATCTCCTCCAGCCTGAGGTCCACCTCGCGGGTTCCTCTGGCTACCGGCCGGCCGTCCAGGAGCAGCTCGGCGTGAGCCAACTGGCCCTTGCCGCGCATGGTCCTGATAACCGTCATCTCCTGCCGTCCGCGGGAGAGCCTGAGGCTCACCTCCACGCTGTCTGATGCCCCGGCGCGGGCGTTCTTGATGAACTCGCGCCTGATGGTCGAGACCCGGTTTCCGTAGAGCGCCCAGGCGATGGCCTCCACGATGGTGCTCTTTCCCGAGCCGTTGGAGCCCACAATTCCGGTGAGCCCGTCGTTGAACTCGATGTCTGCCCGCCGGTATTTCTTGAAATTGCGCAGGACCAGCTTATTGAGGTGCATCCAGAACCTCCGTGTTCTTGGCCGCTACCGCCTTCTCCAGGACGGCCGAGCCGTAGCCGGCCACCTCTTTTCGAATGGCCTCGGCGATCCGCCCTTCCCGGGATTCCTGGGAGAGATAGTCCACGAACTCCTGCTGCAGGCTGAATCGATCCGCCGGCCTCTCCATCCGCTCCTCTTTTTCATCGTCGAACTCCGGCCGGACCTTGAGATAAATGGCTTCGGCGCCCAGGCGGGAGAGCTTCACCTGGTCGATCCTCCGGAAGGCCGCCCGGCTCACGTTTCGCAGAGTGATCCGGATCAGCTTGTCCCTCACCGCCTGAGGGTCGCACAGCTCCATCAGCACCTCTGCAATGGCCTCGGTGGAAAGGCCCGAGCAGTCTACCGGGGGATGATCGATCATGTTCTTGGGCCTGACCTCTACGGAAAGAGCCTCTCCATCTTCCAGGTCAACCGAGAGGAGGCCTTTCTGGTCGCCGGCCTCTCCGAAGTTGAAGTACTCCACTGACCCGCTGTACCAGGCGTTTTCCGCGACCCGAGCCTGGCCGTGGAAATGGCCGAGAGCGATGTAGTCGAAATCCCTCTTGAGCAGGCTGTCCTTCAGCTCGTGCTCGCCCACGGTGCGAAGCCTCTTGTTGCGAAGCGACTCGACCAGGCCGTGCATCACCAGCACGTCCCGGCCGCTGCGCTCGATCTTCCCAAACTCCTGCAGGTATTCGTCCGGTTCCAGACAGAAGGGTATGCAGTGGAAGGCATGGTCATCCAGGTCGAAGCGCTCGTAAGCATACCTCTGGGCGATGTGAACGTCCTTCATGCCCTCGAATAGGAGAAAGGGGCTGGATGATGAGAAGCTCTTGGGTGCGTCATGGTTCCCGCTTATGATTATAACCGGGATGCCGGCATCAGTCAGCCTCTGAAGGCCCCTCTGAAAGACCACCAGAGGCCTGATCTTGGGGCGGACATGATGAAAGACGTCTCCTGCATGGACCACCGCATCCGGCCGGAGGCTGATGATCTTTTCCACGGCCAGATCAAATCCCTCGTAGACCCTCTCTTCCATGCGGTTCCGGCCGTGCTCGTCCAGCCGGTTGTAGCCGGAGAACCCCAGGTGCGAATCGGCCAGGTGGACGATCTTCATGGCGATCTTCACTCCAGGAAGGGCTTGAACCCCGGCCCCGAGGTCAGGCTCTCTTCCGGTGCCTTTTCCGCCTTCAGATGCTCCAGGTAATGCTCGTACTTGTGGACGCTGACCGGGACCGGGAAGGGAATTCCCAGGGTGCTGATCACCGCTTCGCCCTTCTCCAGGGTCTGGATCTCGATGTCCAGGGACTTCAGGTCCTGCTTGGCCGACTCCTCCAGCTGCAGGCGGTCGTTTCGATCTCCCAGTCCCATGACCACCAGGGTGTTGAACTGCGAGAGGAGCTGCTTTTCGATCAGCTTGGGCTGCTGGGTGATGGCGCAAAGCCCCACCCCGAACTTGCGGCCCTCGCGGGCGATGCTCTCAAAGCGCGAGGTGTTGCTGCCCTGGCCCAGGACGCGCTGGGCCTCCTCGATGGTGATGAGGCAGTTCTTCCGGCCATCTGAGGCCTCTTTCTTGTACTCTTCCAGGACGTATCTCGAGAGGACCGAGAGCAAGAACAGCTCTGCGCGGTCGCTCATGCGTGGAATGTCCACCAGGACCACGTTTCCGTTCTGCAGGTTGGCCAGGATGTTGGGCAGGCTGGACCGCTTCTTGATGTAGGCGTTTTTTTCCAGCAGGTTCTTGATCCTTCTCACCAGCACCTGAATGGTGCTCTCCTTGAACCCCTCCCGGACCATCCTGGCCAGGCCCTCGCCATCCTGGATCTCGTCCAGCCAGTTGTCCGAGTCAAAGGTCCGGGAGATGGCCTCCAGCGCATCCATCTGGGGCGGAGACCAGTTGTAGAGCAGGGCCACGTCCTCCGGCTTGATCTCGGAAAAAGAGATCGAGAACTCCTCTACCTGCGGCATCTGGCAGTTCTTGTAGTCAGTCGAGTAGCAGGCCAGGCTGGAAGAGTAGCGGCTCAGGTGAACGAGGCCCTTAGTTCCCTTGCGGCCTTCCCCCAGGATGTACTCCCCATGCGGATCGACGATCAGAAGCCCGAACTTGGACTTGCCCCGGGCGGCCAGACGCATGCAGGAGGCGGCAAAGACCTTCATGAAGTTGGACTTGCCCATGCCGGTGGTGGCGAAGACGCCCATGTGGTGGTCCATGGAATCGCTGTGAAGGGCCACCGGAATCTCCTCCACCAGCCGGGAGCCGTTACGCAGGTATCCTATCTCGATATCGCCCATGACCTGGCGCAAAAACTGAAACTCCTCCTGCTCGGCCCTGGAGACGGGAGAGAACTTGGTGGGGATGGTGCGGGACTTGCGGAAACTGCCGTCTCGCACACACCCCAGGGGCTCGGCTATCACCCGGTTGAATATCTGGTCCCGGTCGAAGAACTGGGTGCCCTTGATGGTGGTGTCCCAGTTGCCGTCGTAATTGGAGCCGTGCTGGACGTCTAAGACCCGGGCCAGAAAGGTGAGCTTGCGGCTGCTGCTCTGGTCGTAATCCTTGACCGAGAATATCTGCCCCACCTCCACCCGTTCAGCGTCCGGCAGATCAAAGGGCACTATGAAGTGATACTCTGAAACGCTTTTGGATATTATGCGGTAGGTGGTATTTTCCGGCGTAAGGGACTTTTTGTTCAGAATTCCCGCCCCGAATTCGCCGCCAATTTTCTCTTGTGCCATTTTAAGCATCCTCAAACTCTGGGCCTCATCTCTATCACGTCATGAAAATCCAGGAATAAGCTCTGGGCTTCCGACTCCAGAAGACCTCTATCGCTCAGCATGTCCAGCAGCTTCAGCTTCAAGAAACCGCCCTCCTGTGAGGTTATCCTCAGATCGCGGTGAGCCCGGAACAGGGGATGAGGATAGCCCAGACACTCAGCCGAACAGGAACAGGCGGCCAGCTTTCCCAGTGACTGAGAAAGCCCGGCACAAAGATAGGCGGGAGCATCCAGCCGGAATACATGCTCTGATCGGCCGTCCAGCCGGGCTACACAGATCTCGCCGTCCCAGCCGTCAGGTCCTGGGTCCACCATCTTTCCCTGCAGCGGCAGGTACCAGGGGCGGTCAGGAAGGAGATCGCGCCCAATCCGCCGGGTGTGAGGGAGAAGCGGACGCGCAAAATCCCGGCCCCAGGAGAGCGAGCTGGACTTGGACACGCCCAAAAGGTCAACCTGCCTTTCTTCGGCTGCTGCAAAGATCCATCTCAGCGCCTCGCCCAGCGGCCGGTCCTTCCAGGTGAACCCGCCGTCGTAGATGACCAGGTCGCCGGGCTTTGCGGAACATACCGCGTCCGCCAGGGCGATGTACTCTTGAAGCTCCCGGAAATAGGCAGAGAGCCGGTCAAGCTCCGACTCCTTCAGGACCAGGCCGTCTATTCCGAATGCGCCCTGAAGATAGCGGCTAAAAGTCTCGGCATAGCTTCTCCGGTCGGCCAAAAAGACGCCATCAAAGGTGAGAGTCGTCTGCTGCCAATAATTTCTGCTGTAGATCGAATAGCCGGCCCGGATGCGGTTGATGCTTCCCGAACCCCAATTGCGCACCTGCACGTTGGAGCCGTCGATTGCATAGACATCTCCCGAGAAGTCATCAGCCGGCTCAATTGCCCTGAAGTCCTGCGAGGTGATGCCGGTCTCGGAGAAATAATCCTCTGTGCTGCATATCGATATTTGGCGGCAGATCTGTTCTGCCACCTCTTCCAGCATCTCCATCTCCTGCATTTAAGTTCCGTGAAAGGAATGCAAAGTATATACTGATTTTGCGGGAGAGGAAAGTAAAATGCTCCGGATTTGCACGAGGGGCCACGGCCGTCCGAGAAATTTAAAGGAGGGAGGCAAAAGTCTGAGATAGGAGGGAGGGTGAAAAGAGAGTTTGACTTTTGCCAACACTATATAGAGCAATCAACGAATATATAGTTTTTGGTTGTAGTCAATAGACGATGCTTTTAGCCATCGCTTAATGATAACGGCTTCGATTCGGAGCTTGATGGCCTTTTCCGTTTTGGTGTGTGGCACTCTAATTTGAGTTGCCAAAGTCTAATCGTGCACACTTGGGTTATTATCGCAGGCAGTTTGCCGGCGAAGGGTGGAGGAAGACGGAAAATCAGATGATCACCCTTCGCCCAAGTGTTTGCTGAATCAGAACAACTGACGTCTCTTGCTTTCAGTGTAATCCGGAGATCCGCACAAAGTTATTACATTCAAAATTACTTATAATTTATGCCCGATAACTGCTCTAACGCTTGGCAAACCTGCGCTTGGCAGTCTGGAGTTTCCCGGGGCAGGGGTTACGCACAGGGCAGCCAGTCCAGGCTTACGTTCCCGTAAATTGAGCTGTTGGACCAAAGCTGAATGAACTTCTGAATGCTGAAGGCCCCGCTCAGGTCCTCGACGCTCCGGCTGTAAAGATCGTGACGGCCTTTTTGGTCCGGAAGGGAGTCACGCGACTGCCAGGCGATATGGGCATTTCCAAACACATAAGAGTTGATGCTGACCTCCAGGCTGGCGTTTCCGGGCCAGTCAGGATAGGTCCGGCTTACCACCTCAGTCTCCTTGTCCAGGCTCTCAAAGTCCCGGTAGGCTTCGGTCACGCTTGCCCCGGCCTCGTAGTTCTTGACGCACAGCACCTCTTCGTTTTTCATGCTGCTCATGGCCTGGTAGAAGGATGCCGGCATATCGGCTGAAGCGTTGCTCGCCAGAATGAACAGGGCTAATATTGCGACGATCGATGCCTTCCCCACGCCCATCGCCCACACCTCGGCTGCCTTGGCCGTCCTAATACTAGTTCAAGCTTATGGGCGAAAATATAAAAATAAGGGAAGATGCAAATCTTAATGGAGATACGTAATGCGGATCAGCATTTGGGCTGCCAGGAGCGTTATTTCGTGGACACGATCTTGATCACGTCGCCGTCTTTGAGCTCGTACTTCTCGCCCAGACGCATCTTGGTCTTGGCGTCTACTGCGAACAGGAAGCTTTCTCCAATGTCCGAGTGGACGCGGAAGGCCAGGTCCCGCGCTGTGCTGCCCCTCTTCATGAGATAAGCATCGGGAAGTATCACGCCTTTCCGGTCGGTGTACTTGTTCTCGTCTTCCACCGGATAGATCACAATGTAGTCCAGCAGATCGAAGACCGCACGGTTGATGCAGGACTGAACGCCGGTCCCGCCGTACTGCTTCATCAGCGCCCTGATCTTTTCCAGACCCGCTGCCTGGGCCTTGTTGAGCGGCCCTATCACCTCGAAATCGGGATCACCAGGAACGTACTTGATCAGGCCGGCCTTCTCGGCCATGCGCAGAGCGATCTCGGCTGCTCCGGATACCGGCAGGACCACTTCCTGGCGGAGAGCCAGCAGGCGCTCTACAAACTCCGGCGGAGCCACGTCGGTCTTGTTGGCGGCCAGTATCATGGGCTTGCTGTAGGCCCGGAGCAGCCCGGCAAACTTCTTCAGGTCGTCGTCGCTCCAGCTTCCGGGGTCCTTCTTCATGTCGACTAAAGCCCGTCTGATCTGGTTGTCGGCAACCCCCGCCCCGGCCATCTGCTCGATCAGGATCTGGTCGGGCTTTCCTCCCAGGGCCTTATAGTTCCTCATCAGCTTGTCCCAGTTCCTCTTGAGGATGCCGTAAAGCCACATGCTGATCTCGAACTCCAGGAACTTCACGTCCCGGACCGGATCGTAGTTGCCAAGCCCCACCGGATTTCCCTCCGCATCGGTGGACCCCGAGGCATCCAGGACGTGAATCACCGCTTCAGCCACGCGCAGGGCGTCCAGGAACTCGTTGCCCAGGCCCCTTCCCAGATGGGCATCGGGCACCAGGCCGGCCACGTCTATCAGCTCGATGGCCACGAAGCGGACGCCATCCTTGCATTTGCCGCATCCACCGGCTATCCCCAGCTCCTGGCAGGGGCAGGGAACCCGGACCTGAGAGACGCCGTGGTTGGCGTCTATGGTGGTGAAGGGATAGTTGGCAATGTCCACATCGACCAGGGTTGCCGCCTTAAAAAAGGTGGACTTGCCAGAGTTAGGCTTTCCAGCCAGCCCGACGGATAACATGTGAGTCAGCTACCGCGTGATTTCCGAAACCCCTAGCTCTTGCGACTTTTCCACGAAGCGCTGGGCTTTTTCAGCGGACAGCTTCTTGGACAGGGCCAGGCCCTTCTCCGATAAGGCCTTCTCCTTCACCACGCCGGAGGAAAGGGCAGAGGAATAGAGTTTCTCTCCCACCTCGGTCCTGACCAGAACCGTAGACCAGCCGGCAGCAGATCCGACAGACCCGACCGAGATGTCTGCCAGCTCGCTGGCGAAGTCGAAGCACGGGCCACAGCCCTTGAAGGTGTAGGGGTCGGTCTCTGCGATCTTGACCTCATGAACCTGGCCTCCCTTGTCGATTGCCCGGAACATGCCCTTCTGAATCTCGAACCGGGACACGTCTTCAGGCTTCAGCCCGAACTTGCCCTTGATCAAACCCGAGAAGAGGGTGTCGTAATCGAAGTTCTCCATGCAGAACAGGCCAACCAGAAGTGCGATCTTCTCCTGGCCGAACTCGTAGGGCTCCTCCAGGAGCTGTACCTTTCGCAGGGCCTGAATCTGGCAGGGAGTACCCACAAACCCGATCTTGGAGAAGCCTCTTTCCAGGGCCTCGGCTACACCCACCACGCTGTTGGTGATGGTGTACTTGGTTCCGGCAGCGGCAATGATCTCCTCGGGAGTGGTGGCAACGACAGGGACGGACCGCCAGTTCTCGTCTCTTCCCGTGACCACCGCGCAGTCGATCATGCCGGACTTCAGGGCCTGCACCAGCAGAGCGGTCGCCACTCCGCCGTCCTGCACTGTCCCCTGAACCGGGCTGGCCTGGGCGGAGGCCGCTTTCCTGTAGATTCCCAGTGCCTCGTCCTGCGATCGGGTCCGGGAGAACAGCTTCTTCTCCATATCCTCCATGTTCAGGAAGGTGCGGGGGCAGTAAGCAAAGCACAGGCCGCACAGAGGATCGTAGTCGATCAGAGTGGGCCGGCTCTCTTGGTTTTCAATTCTGGGACAGAAGGCCTCGCATGTGCCGCATCTGCAGCATATCTCGGAAGCTATGACCTTGTATTCCAGCTCTCCGAATCCGCATTCGAGATAAGTGGGTTCAACAAACTTCTCCTTGGCAGCCATGATCATGATCTCCGAAAAGTTGGTGGCACTAAGAGTATCTTCAGACCTAAAGCTTTTATGGTGCGGGCCGGCTAATCCGGAAAGCATGATCCTGGGCCTGGACATAGGCGGAGCCAATACCAAGGCCGCCAGCTCCGATGGAAGAATTGCCGAGTCTGTCTATCTGCCTCTGTGGAAGGATGCCTCCCTGGGCGGGGTCCTATCTCGCTATGCCGGGCTGGGCCCGGAGTCGGTAGGAGTGGTGATCACCGGAGAGCTGGCAGACTGCTATTTCAGCAAGCTGGAGGGGGTGAAGAGCATCTCTGCCCAGGTCGAGAAGTCCTTCCAATGCCCGGTCCATTTCTGGGGCTTCGCGGGCTTTGACCCCCAAGATCCGCTGGAGCTGGCCGCTGCCAACTGGTCGGCAACAGCTGCCTTCCTGGCAGGCGATGTGGGCGACTGTCTGCTGGTCGATATGGGCAGCACCACCACGGACCTGATTCCGATTAAGGGACGGCCGCTGGCAGAAAAGTCGGATTTCCTGCGCCTTTCCCGGGGCGAGCTGCTGTACATGGGGCTTTTGCGCACCGGCCTGGGGGCGCTTCTTCAGGCCGCGCGCCTGGCAGGCGAGAGGGTTCCGCTCTCCTCAGAGCTTTTTTCCATCGCTGCTGATGCCTACCTGGCCCTGGAAGAGATCTCTTCGAAGAGCTATTCCTGCGATACGCCTGACGGAGCCGGAAAGACCCAAGAGGCAGCTATGCGCCGGCTGGCCCGCCAGGTCTGTGCCGACCTGGAGGAGATCGGAGAAGCCGGGGCGATGGCCATAGCCCGGCAGGTCCGCGACCGGCAGTTCCGAAGGCTGGTCATGGGGATCGAGCGTCAGGCCAGGAACCACGGCCTCAAAACCGTGGCCGCAACGGGAATAGGCGAGCTGATGATAGCCGAGGCCGCCTCGTTTCTGGGGCTTGAGTGCATCAGGCTCTCACAGCGATACGGCTCTAAAATATCGGACATATTTCCGGCCTATGCCGTGGCCAGGCTGCTGGAGATGAAGACCGAAAGCTTTTGCGAAGAGTAGTATTTGAAGAGCGCTATTAAAAGGGTGCTATTAAAAGAGTGCTCTGAATACGCACATTTCCGAAGAAAGTTTATCATCCCGACCGGCGCATTGGATACAATGGATCCCGGACGCCGGTTCAATCTCCTGGTAGGAGTGTTCATCTTCCTGATGGTCCTGCTCACCTTATACCTGACCAGGGATTTCCTGTTTCCGGTTCTGCTGAGCGTGGTGCTGGTATTTCTGTTAAGGCCGCTATACCGTCTCTTCTTCCAGGCAACGGAGAACCGCATTCTCTCCTCCCTGCTCTCGATTTTCCTGGTCCTGGTGGTGATGGTGCTGATGCTGATGGGCATGACCCAGGTGCTGTTGCGGGAGGTCTCCAACTTCCAGACCACCGGCCTGCAGATCTCATCCGCGCAGAGCGCTTCGGAGAACATGGAGCTGTGGCTGCGAGGCAATTTCTCCGAGCCCGTGCTCCCGTTCCTTCTGGCGCTGCTCGATACCCTGGACCAGATAGTATCGGACATAATTGCCGCTATAAAATCCAGCCTGATCTATCTTGCATCCAATCTTCCGCTTTACTTTGCCCAATCCATAGTGGTGCTATTTTTCACCTTTTTTCTGCTGTTTGAGGGAGAGAGCTTCGTTCTCAAAGCGGTGAGGCTGGTTCCTGCCGGGAAGAGGAAGCTGGTAAACCAGTTCTTGCAGGAGCTTGACTACATCTACGAACACATCTTCTCGGCCTTTGTTCTCACGGCTCTTGCCAGCGGCATCCTGGCCTTTTTTATCTTTTTCCTGCTGAACGTGCCCTATCCACTGGTGCTCGCGCTGGTGGTGATCATATTCACCCTCATACCGCTGGTAGGAGCGCCATGGGTGTTTCTGCCTCTGGCCGCCATCTATCTGCAGCAGGGAAACATCTCCCTGGCCGCAGCCCTGGCGCTTTCCGGCATATTGATCTTCGTGGTGCCGCAATACCTGATTCTGCCCCGACTGGCCCGCCGCGGGGCTCAGATCCATCCATTGGTCACGGTCTTGGCCTTTGTGGGCGCTCTATTCGCCATCGGCCTGCCGGGGATAATAATAGGTCCAATTCTTTACGGATTTCTTCTGGCCGTCTACCGCACCCTGGCAGCCGACGGGGAGCCGGAGCCTGAGCCGTCTCCGAATAAAGAGAAGGCTGATCAAGGAACGAAGGTCTAGATTGCCGGGTTCCTGAAGCCCGGCTGGAAATGCGGTTTTTTGGCTCAGTTTGGATACTCCACTACCTTGATAACAAATGAGCGCAAATAATCCGCCGGAGGTCTCAGGCCCTTTGCAAAACGGCATCATTCCGACGCTCGAATTCACGGTGGTCTCCAGGCACATCACCTTCAGGAAAGGGCGAACCGCCCTCGCGGTGGGGGCCATAGCTCTGGCCGTAGGGATTACCATTCTTTCCACCTCCATTCAGAACGGCTTTCAGGAGTTCATATTCGACATACTCTTCAAAAACCTCCCCCATGCCACCGTAACCCCCCCAGACGGGGAGACTTATCTTCACCTCTACCGCAATATTGTGGAAAGGACCTGGGCCATTCCCGGGGTGGTGGGTGTGTCACCCACCCTGATCACGACCGCGACCATCGCCTACAAGGATGAAGTCGAGAACGTGGCCATGCTGGGTATCGATCCCCTGGAGGCGGATAAGATCAGCCGGATCAGCGAGAGCATGGTGAAGGGGGAGATCACATCGGTTCTGGGCGGAAAGCGGATCGTCATGGGCCAGGCCTTGGCAGACAAGCTCAAGCTGAGGTATGGCGACACGGTTAGAGTCAGCTTTCCCGATGCCAGTCCCCTCAATCTGGTGGTGGCGGGGATCTTCGACACCGGCTATGAACCGCTGGACGAGGGCATCACTTACGTCTCCCTGGAGACTGCAAGGGAGTTTTTGGCAGAAGGAGATGTGATCACAGAAATCGATATCAAGATGGAGGATCCTTTTGAAGCTGAGGCCGCAGTGGCAAATCTCAGATCCTACGGCTATAACGCCAAGGGCTGGCAGGAGTTGTTCCCCGATATCGTTCGCACTCTGGCCTTCGAAAGGACCTCGAACTTCATCACTCTGCTTCTGATCATGGTCATTGCCGCCTTCGGAATCGCCAGCATCATGAACATGCTGGTGCAGGAGAAGACCCGCGAGATCGGGATGCTCATGGCCATGGGTGCTACCTCTTCTCAGATCAGACGACTTTTCATCATCGAAAGCGGCCTGCTGGGGCTTTTGGGCGCTGCGGTGGGCTGTCTTTTGGGCGCGCTTGCTGCAGTTCAGTTGAGAGGACTCGAAATTCAGTCGCCGGTAGGCCAGTCCATAAATCTGCCGGTTGTACTGAATATCCAGGATTTTGTGGTCTATACCATCCTAGCAGTGCTGCTGAGCGTCGCCGCCGGGGCCTATCCGGCACACCTGGCCTCCAAGCTTGATCCGGTCGAGGCTTTGCGAGGCTGAGGTTTTATGTTCGAGCTGACTGTAGCCAGAAAGCATATCACCTCCGACCCGCGCATGGTCGCCTTCGCCGTCCTGTCCGTGGCCCTGGCCATTGGAGTGATAGTGGTGATGATGGGGATGATGCAGGGCTACAGAGAAGACATAATCAGCAGCACAGTTGAGAACAGCCCCCACCTGACAGTCGAGCCCAAGGAGGACGAGGACTACATCACCCTTTACCGCACCCTTTCCGGGATAGTGTGGCAATATCCGCAAGTGGAAGCTGTATCTCCCCGTCTGCTGGAAAACGCGGCTGCCAAGTATAAGGACCAGGTTAAGGGAGTGAGCATAATTGGCGCAGATCCGCTGCAAGAAGACCCCATGATGAGGGTCTCGCAGGACATGGTCTATGGTGACTACTACGATTTGGTTTTCAAGAAGCGTGCTGCGGTCCTGGGCACCAAACTGGCAGAGGATCTGGAGATTTCGCCGGGAGATAAATTCACATTGGTGAGGGAAAACCAGTCTCTGCAGCTGGAAGTCGTGGGGCTGATCCAAACCGGCACCGGTTCGGACCAGACTCTGGTATACCTTCCGCTGGAGACCGCCCAGGAGCTGATCAGCCAGGGAGATGTGGTCTCACAGATAGGGGCCCGGCTTTCAGACATAAATGCCGCTCCGGATATATCATCCGATCTCAACGCCCGCTTCAACTATGAGGCCCGGAGCTGGCAGGATCAGAGCAGGGACATTTTGGAGGTCCTGGACACCCAACAAGTAATGATGATTTTGTTCTATGTATTGATATTCATCATCGCCGGCTTTGGAGTGGCCAACACCATGATCATGACTGTCACCCGTAGAACCAAAGAAATCGGCATTCTGATGGCCATGGGTGCCAGAAGATCGTCCATCGTCAAGATCTATCTGACCGAAAGCTTGATCCTGGGTCCGCCTGCTGCGCTCCTCGGCTGCCTGCTGGCCTACGTCACCGCCAAGCTCATCGAAGCCTATCCAATCGAAGTTCCAAGCGAGATATACCAGGTGTCCAGCATGAAGGTGCTGCTGGTCCCGGAGTTCTTCCTATATGCCGTGATATTCGCCTTGTTGATCAATTTCATAGCCGGGATCTTTCCGGCCTATAAGGCCTCGAGGCTGGACCCGGTTCAGGCTATTGCCAGTCTGTGAGAGAACTCCCGGGGCCCAAAAAATAAAAGGCAAGAGCGCCAAGGTTATAAAAAATCCTGGTGGTGAACCAGCCTGTTCGAGATCACTCTCGCAAGAAGGCACATTTCAGCCCGCAGACGTCAGACATTTTTATCGGTGACGGCGGTGGCCCTAGCGGTAAGCATCTCCATCTTCTTCACATCTCTGGCCAACGGCTCGCAGGCGCTGCTGACCGACATCGTCATCGAAAAGCTTCCTCACATAGCCGTGTCCCCCAAAGAGGACGAGGATTATATCTACCTCTATCGCAGCCTAATTGACAAAATAGGTTCTTTAAAAGGCGTACAGTCATCGGCCTATTCGCTCACCACCACTGCCACTCTGGCCTTCGAGGATAAGACCAGGAATGCAGGGCTAAAAGGGGTGGTGCCGGAAGACGAGGACCAAATCTACAAGATCAGCGAAAGCATGGTACAAGGAGACTTCTCGGCGGTCCTGGGAGGAAAACGTGTAGTCGTGGGGAAAAAGTTGGCCGAGGACCTGGGGCTCAAGATGGGAGATCGGCTGGAAGCCAGCTTTCCCCGTGCCAAAAACACAAGTCTCACCGTGGCCGGCATCTTTGACACCGGCACCCCTCTGGATGAATCCGTAGCCTTCGTCTCGCTCAAGACCGCACAGGACTTCCAGAACGAAGGCGATGTGGCAAGAACAATTGAAGTCAGAATTGATGATATTTATCAGGCAGAGCCTCTGGCCCGGCAGATCAGCCTCACAGGCTATGAGGTGCAGAGCTGGCAGGAGACCCATCCAGAGATTCGCAGGTCACTCTCCGTTGGCCGCTTCTGGACCAGGATTTCTGTTATTCTGGTTATGATCGTCTCCTCCCTGGGAATCGCCAACTCCATGACCATGAGGGTTATGGACAAGACGCGCGAGATCGGGATGCTCATGGCGGTCGGAGCCCGCAGACGAAATATCACCAAGATCTTCCTGATCGAAAGCGGACTCTTAGGCCTTCTGGGGAGCGTTGTCGGATGTTTTCTGGCGCTATTAGCCATTAAAATAGTGGGAAACTTCAGCTTTGAAATTGAGGCTGCAGGAAGTGAGATCACCACCATCCCCCTAACCATCAATCCCTGGGATTTTCCGGCGTTCTCGCTTCTGGCCATCGCTTTATGCTTGCTTGCAGGCATTTATCCAGCCATCAAAGCCTCGAGGCTTGATCCCGTAGAGGCCATAAAGGGATGAGAGATGTTCGAGGTCGACATCGCCAAGAGACATATTGCCTCTAACAAAAAGGGCACTGCATTCACCGTGCTCACCGTGGCCATAGCGGTGGGGGTCATAATCATGTCCCTGAGCATCTCCTCTGGAAGCCTGAGACAGATCGTTCAGAACACGGTTGAGAAGAATCCACACATTTTGGTGATGCCCAAGGAGGGTGAAGACTACATTTACCTATATAGAAACCTCAATCAATCTCTTTCTCAGTATCCCGGCGTGATGGCCTCTTCTCCCCGCATGGTGGGCCAAGGTGCAGCGCGCTACAGGGATCAGGTAGAGGGAATCGAGTTCATTGGCGCGGACCCGGTGAGCGAAGACAGGCTCATGCAGATAAGTGAGAGCGTGGTTGCAGGAGACTTCTCCGAACTCAAGTTCAAGAGAAAGGCGGCCTTTTTAGGAGTGACTCTTGCGGAAAATCTTGGGGTCCGGCCGGGAAATGATATTTACCTCTCCCTCCGCAATAAAACGGTCAAGCTGAAGGTGGCCGGTCTGATCGAGAAGGGGACGGTCAAAGACAGAACCCTGGTTTACATTACGCTGGATGTGGCCCAGGATCTGGCAGGTCAGGGAGATGTTGTCTCCGAGGTGGGTGTGAAGCTCAAGGACTATCGGGATGCTCCAGATATGGCAGAGGAGATCAGGGCTTTGACAGCTTATCGGGTGGAAAGCTGGCAGGATTTCAATCGCGAGATAGCCAGGTTTCTGGGCACTCAATCCAGGATCAACATACTCTTCTATGGACTGATCTTCTTGGTATCAGGATTTGTGGTGGCCAACACAACCATAATGATTGTAAGGAGGAGGACCAAAGAGATAGGCATGCTTATGGCCATGGGAGCCACTCGATACTCCATCCTGAAAATATTCCTGCTGGAAAACCTCATGCTGAGCCCGGCAGCTGGTCTTCTGGGAATTGCAGTAGGCGTAGCCTTTGGAAAAGCCATTGAGAGCTATCCCCTGGACATGGGGAGTGGCGAAATGGGCATTACCAGGATCGTTCTGGACCTGCGCCCGGAGTTTGCAATCTATGCCCTGTTCTTTGCTCTCCTGCTAAATATTCTGGCCGGAATTTATCCGGCTTACCTGGCCTCGGGCTTGGATCCGGTGGAGGCGATCGGAAGTGAGTGACGATATAATTGTGCTAAAGGAACTCAGCAAGATATACGGCAACGGCGTGGAAGTGATTGCTCTTAATAAAGTGAGCCTCACCATCAAGGCAGGAGAGTTCGTATCCATAGTGGGTCCGAGCGGAAGCGGAAAAAGCACTCTTTTAAACCTGATAGGCCTTCTGGACACCCCCACCAATGGACAGATATTGCTCAAGGGGATCGATGTGAGCCGGGCCAGTCCTGATGAGAGGGCGAGGCTGCGCAACAGGGAGCTGGGCTTCGTCTTTCAATATCATCACTTAATACCGGAATTCTCAGCTCTGGAAAACGTCATGATCCCCATGCTCATTGCCGGAAAATCCAAATCCGAGGCACGCGAGAGAGCCAGCGAGTACCTGAAAGCAGTTGGCCTGGAAGATAGACTAAAGAGCCGGCCCAACCAGCTCTCGGGCGGCCAGAACCAGAGGGTGGCTGTGGCCCGGGCCCTGGTAAACCATCCATCAATCGTCATCGGCGACGAGCTTACGGGAAACCTGGATACCAAGACCTCCGATATGATCTACGAGCTGCTGCGAGATCTCAACCGCAAGATCAATCAGACCTTCATCCTGGTCACTCACGACATGACCCTGGCCGAGAAGACCGACCGAATCCTGCGAATTGTGGACGGAAAGCTGGTCTGCGAGCTATTGAGGCAAGACGATGGGTTTCGCACCACAGAGCTGTGCGACCTGGGCGAGGACGGCGGCAAGATCAACCTCAAGTAGAGCTGCTCAACGGAAATGTGGTGCGGCTTCGATAAATTCATATCCATCCTGGCTATGGAGTACGCGGAGGGACCCATATGAAAACTCAGATTATATATTTCATGGGCATAATGGCCTTACTGATGGCGGCAACTGTTTCCGTTCCCGCTCAAGAGGGTAGCTTGGCACTGAACATCACCCTGAACAATACTACTATGAATAACACCACTCTGGAGTTCGCAGCTCCAGATGCAGCCGTCATTATCACTGCAGACGAGAACGTTTCTGAAGAGAATGCAAGCATAGAGAGTGCAGCAGCTGAAAATGTCAGCTCGGAGGAGTCGCCTGTGGCGGCAATCGAGCCCGTTGCTGAAGACACCGCACCTCAAGTGGCTGAAACCTCTTCACAGGGACAAAAAGTCCTAAAAATCGGAACCGGGCTTGAGAGCGACCGGGTCTTTGTGGTAAATGGAAACGCCAAGCCTAAGGACACCTTTGAGGTAGGAATTCCCATCAAGCCCTGCCGGGACGTGGGAAAGATGGTGTTCGTGTGTGATATCGTCTGAGCCTGGTTGCCGGTCTAGCGGCAGTTGGGCTGCAGCTCTGCTGCAGAGAACTCAATAAAAGTTTTTCGAGGAGGGGCCTTATCCTTCCTCGGTCGTATCTGCCACCTTGATTATGTAATCAATGTCGATCAACCATTGTTCTCCGCTGGGAATCTCCAGAACCATAGCCGCATCGTCGAAGTCCACCAGCTTGCCGGTAACAGGCGTCAGCCCTCCACCCTCTATCAGCACTTTGAGCATCCGTCCCTTTCTTCCTGCCAGAAAATTCCTGGTTATATCGCAACATTCCATGCTGTAACATCTCCTGAGAAAATTATCTTACTTCATTTTCTCAATACCATCCGGACAACTGCAGAACCATCTGCTATTCTAATATTCGCCCATACATACAAATAATTTTTGGAGTCCGGCCTGATGTGATTGTTCGATTCGGCTGATTTTACCAAAAGGCGGGGAAAGCTATCTCCAGCGTCCCTCTCTGGCGCTGGCAGCCGGAATGACTGACCACGACCGCTTTGATAGGGCCATATTTAGCGATACCATATGCCCGGGAAAAGTCCTGCTGCAAACGCTAGGTAGAATCAGGCCGCACCATTTCGAAAAGATCGCCAATTTTCAGTCAGAAAAAGAAATACAGTAATCTTCAGCGCGTCTGATGCTACCCGCTCAGCCCTCCGGCAGGGGTCAGATAGTCGCCATAGTACGTGTGTCCTGTCGAGCCGTAATAGCCATAGGGGTAAGAATACGAGTAGTAAGGATAATAGTATGGATAGTAATAGGGATAATAATACTGACCCGCATAATACTGGCTGGGATAGGTTGTGGTCGCCGGAGCCGAGGTTACCGATGTGCCGTACGGCGTATAGAACGAGGACACAGGAACCAGATCTCCGTAAAGGAAGCGGTAAGCTTCGGCCTCCCAAAGCATCTGCTCATAGTATCCCTCACCGGGACAAGTCCCGTTGTAGAAGGACCACAGCTCACAGTAAGACCCGTCCGGGAAATAGCAGTTCCCGCCCTGCGGGCAGCCGCCGCGAGATACGCAATAGACCTCTGCCGGATTTCTGGGATTGTACGTGCACGATCCGCCCGGTCCTCCGCCCAGTCCCTGCGCCCACACAGGCTCTGCAATGATCATTGAGAGGGCCACGATAATCAGCAATTTCATAAAGCTAGTTCTTCTCGTCATTTAAGTTCCCCCACGAAACACCTCGAGATGATATGCCTGGGATCTATCCATTAGATTGCTGGAAAAACTCAATTTCCGGCGTAAACCTGCATCTGCTGCAGGCAGCGACCGATTCGCATCCCTACGCCAGAAGCTAATTCCCCCACAGGCATATTTTTCAGGTTATGAACGGCATTTTATATGGGGTTTTCGGGTCACGGCAACCGTGACGGATCGAATCAAATCGAAATTGGAAGGCAGGAGGTGGAGGGAGTTTTTCGTCCTCTCCTGCCGGGGATTTAAGGGTGATTTGCTATACTCGGACCGATGTTCCAAGTATATTTTACTATAAGCAAGTATGATTTACTTAAATCTGTTGGTCTGAGGCAAAGCGGTGGACAATTCAGAGAACGAACCTTGAAGCCCCTCAGGGCCATCGATTTAGAAAAAGAATAAGGATATGAGCAGATCGCCTAAGCGACAGGCTGCTCAGGTATGGTTATGTTTTCTGGTGGCATTTCCAGTTCAAAGGTCTCGTTAACCGCGGGCTCAGGAGCTGGAAGCATCTGGTTGGCGAAGTCCAGGCCTGCTGCATCCACAGTCAAATTGACCATATACTTGCCGTCGACAGGTGCAATCAGGGCCCAGCCCATGGGCACGACCTCAGAGACGACGTACTCGCCAGCGAGAAGGTCAGCAAACGCATAAGATCCGGTCTCGGAAGTGGTGGCATTGGCCAGTACAGCTCCGGCAGGCTCGCCCAGGGCCACGGTCCAATCGGCAAGGCCGGTCTCGTTCTCGTCCATAACACCATTTCCATTTGCATCATCGAACACGGTGCCCATTATGGAGAACTTCGGCTCCTCCACAGGGGCTGCAGTTTCGGCTGCAGGAGCTTCTACTGCCGCCGTCTCGGTGGCCGGCGCAGCCTCTACAACTGGTGTCTCTGCTGCAGGAGCAGTGGTCGCAGCGGGTGTGGTCTGTTCGCCCAGGCTGGCAGGCTCCTTGGCCACCTGCACGCCCTCAGAGACTGCCTTTGCGCCGGTTCCCAGGGTTACGGTGTAGGGGACGACTCTTCCGGCCTTGAAGGAACTGGCAACTTTGGTGGTCTGGACTGCAGGTCCGGAGACTGTCTTGGTGGGAATCGACTCCAGCGTAAGCTCGTGAGCTGGCGTTCCTGAACTTACGGTGTAATTTATTGCTTCGGAGTGGGCGGAATACTGCCGGTCACCAGCAGATTGAACGGTGTAAGACTGATTACCAGCTGTCTGAATAGTGTACCCCATTGCAGGCGATAAGACCAGCGCTGCAAACATGAGGGCCACGGTGATAGCCAAGATTTTTCTCATAATGAATACCTCCTGATTCCTCTAGCGCATCCAGCTATAATGTAGCTTGAACATCCTCCCTTTTGAGAAGAACTTTGTCCCCTGTCTAGTTATTCTTCGTATATATAGACTTTCGTGGCTAAAGACTGTTTAAAGGATGCTGCTTCGCATTTATAGGTTGTGCTCGATTGCGCCTGCCGCCGCCGGGCAAAGCAATTAGTCTGTCTTCTTTGCCTCTTTTCCGGGATAATTTGCAGGAATCGCCATCATTGCAGCACAGAATTCTCAGATTTATTTGCATCAACCAGGAGATGGGTGCCGTCGCATGAGGCGGTCCCTCCAAAGGCCAGATCTTCACGGCAGCAGGAAAAGGTCAGGCTCTCGCAGGTGGATGCCTTACATACCGCGGCCATCAATTTCTTTCGCATTTGGACCGGAAGATAGCGGCTTCCGCCTGTCCGGCTTCCCTGCTCAAATAGCTGGCCTAGCGCCACCATCTCTTCGGGAAACGCACGGCACATCCGTTTCCAGCTATCCGGCCGGGCTTTGTAAGTGGAAGAGGTGACGTGCAAGGCACCAGCCTGTGCGACAGCCGAGACCAGCTCCTCAATCTCGGAGTCGTTGATGCCTGGAATGATCGGATCAAGCCTCACTGAGACGGGAATTCCCTCCCCTCTCAGCGCCCTTATGGCATTCAGTCTCCTTTTCGGCAGAGGTGCATTAATCTCCAGCTTCCTGGATAGATCATCAGAGAGCGTGGTAATGGTGATGCTGACTGCGCTTGGCATCTCCTTCAGGATATCGATGTCCCTCTTAACGATATCAGATTTGGTCACCACTTGCGCCGACCGGCCGTAGTCCTTCAGCAGCCGGAGACAACCTCTGGTGAGCTTCAATCCTTCTTCCATGGGTGGATACGGATCTGAGCTGTTGGATAAGGAGACGATCTTATCAGGCTCAGCTCTTGCCAGCTCTCTAGCTAGCCGTTTGAGAAGGCCCTCCTTAGGCCTGCACTCCTGAAAGCGTGGGATGTAGGAGGAGGCGTAGCAGTACAGACAGCCGTGGGCGCAGCCGGTATAGGGGTTGAGGGAGAGCTTGGGTGGACAGGTGCAGAGAGGGCTTTTCCAGGGGTCAAAATTTCTCAGGATCTGGTTAGGCAAAGCTCATCCAACCTGCTCAGTTCGTCCACCTGTGCGGGTGAGGCCTGGTACTGCACTCCCACAATTCTGGCCCGGTGAAGCCTGTCATCCTCCAACGGCCCGGACCTTCCCACTTTCACCGTCAAAACTACCTGTGGCCGCACCTGCAGCCCTTCTGCGGTCTCCCTCTGGATCAGGTTGTGAAGATGATCGCTCAATTGATGGGCTTCCTTCAAGGCCAGCCCGGAAGAGGCCCAGCCCACCAGAACCAGATCGTCGCCATCTCTCAATGCCAGTCCGTATCTGGCCAGCAGATTGCGTCTCCTGCCAGATCCGGGTTCTGCCCGAACCACAGCCATTCTCAGGGTCCTTTGCCATTGGACCAGGAAATCGACGCGGCTTCGCTCTCCGGCCAGGTAAAACCCGGAGAGGGCCCTGGCCAACAGTCCTGTTGCTCCCTGATGCTCAGCCGAAGAGCCGTAGCTGTCGGCTTTTGCCGGGCTGGGGAAAACCATCTCATCTGAGGCCGTCAATCCCTGGAAATGGGGACGAACCGGCTTACCCACCACTGATAACAGGCGCTCCCGCCTTTCCTGGTAGGTTTTGGCGGTCAGATCCTGTCCGTCCAGATACAGGAGATCGTAGGCCACCAGGGCCGGGAACTTTCCGCTTCGGCGGGAGAGATGCCTCCGGTTTATGTACCGTACCACCTCCGCCTGTCCGAGAATCCTATTTTCGAGACGGATTAGCAGGTTTGCGTCCATTATGAAGTCGTGTTCAATCCTCAGGACCTCTGGAACCAGGCCGGCAAGGGATGAAGTCGCGTTCCGGAGGCGAGAGGTGTAGATGCCAACCCGATCCCCGTACTTATGAACCTGCACCCGCAGCCCGGGATAGAGGAGCAAGAATGCAGCCGGATAGGCAGGCTCTCCCGGACCGAACCGCATCAGCCGGAGAGGCACAAGCGGCCGGATCTTGATGGCGCAAAGCTCCCGCCTGGCTGCCGTCTCTGCCAGGGTTCCCAGATCGGGACACAGGTTGTAAGCCTTGGTCAGTTCTTCCTGAGGCGGTCCAAAGGCCTGGGCAATGGAGGCCCGCATGACCCACGTGCCCAGGCCAGAGCGCATGTTGCCCTCGATTGTCCGGGCCAGATACTTTCCTTCCAGGGGGGTGCAGTCCAGCAGCAAACCCCGCAAAACCGCGTCCCTGCGGTGCTCAGAGTCCTGGCCCGAGAATGTGGCCGCCTTTCGCAGCTGCCGGTAAAGCGAAAGCGCATCCAGTGGCTGCATCGAAAGGGTCTGCTGCCTCTTTTGCAACAGAGACTTCATGGCCACGGCACCTGACTCTCCCAGGCCTTCCCGGAGCTGAGGGACGTCTTCCCGGGAGATCTCCTGCAGCTCTTTCATGAGCGACTCCGGTCCCAGGCCCAGCACCTTTTCTTCCCAGGGAGGCCAGAGTTCGCCCATCAACAGCCGGACTGCTACAGGGAGTTGTTCCGGCTCAAGGCCGGCCAAAAAACTCGAGACCAGGTCGACCTTCTCGCCTCTGGGGGCGCGGCCGATCTCCTCCAACAGCTGGGCCAGACGAGAATAGGCGAGCATCAAGTCTCGATCTTTATCTCTTTTAGGTCCTCTGCACTGGCAACCACGTCCTCGATCATGAGATCGAGCTGCTCCAGAAAAGGCCTGGTGTGCTCGGTGGTAACGGCACCCGGAGCTGAGGCGGCAATTAGGCCCTCCTGCTCCAAAACCCTCAGGGAATAGCGCACCTTATGGCTGGGTATCTGGGTCTCCTCCGCCAGCTTGAGGATGCCTATGGGCTCGTTTTCCACTACGTGCTTGAGGATGATCAGGTGCCTACGCAGCATCTCAAGCTCCCCGCTCACCTTCTCGCTGAGAATTGCCATCACGTCCGGTCCATGGATAACAATAATAATCGAATGGCAGTTTATAATTCCATCGATTGACATGGTGCATGTTAGCATGGTTTCGGAAAGCGACCGGAGGCTTAAGGAGGCTCTGGACCGACGCATGGCCCTGGCCCCCTCGGCCCTCGAGGAGGCGGAGCTTTGCCTTCAGATGAGGCGCTGGGAAGGAAAGGCGGTTCTGATGGTGCTGGATGCGGCCTTCACCTCGGTCGGACTGGGCTACTTCCGCACGGTCGTGCCGGCAGTGGAGCGCTTCCGTGACCGGCATTACCAAGACCTTCCCACCCTCAGAGATCTGGAGAAGGCAGATAGTGAAAGCCTTCGCTTTATCTGGAAGAACCGCCGGTCCTGGCGTGTGGCTCAGGAGATGGCCTCAGTTCTATCCGCCTATCCCCGGGACCGGGTGCCGGGGCTGGACAGCGATCGTCAGGCCCTTGCCAGCTGGGCGTCTCATGCCTGTCCTGAGCACTGGAGGGACGACCCTGTAGGCCGGATCAAGGGGGTGGGCCTGACCACATTTCAATATCTGCGAATGATGGGTGGGGTGGATACTGCCATGCCGGATAAAATAGTCAGACGGGAGGTCTCGGCTCTGCTGCGGGAAGCGGGCCAGGAGTTGGAAGGGGATGGAGACCTGGCCCTGATCGAGGCTGTTTGCCGGATCGGGCGGATTTCCGGCTACAGGCCAGCCGAGATCTGCTGGATGTGCTGGCTGCTCTAGTAGCGGCTCCTGCGGGACAGGAAGTCTATGCCGTGGCGGGAAGTGACCCGTCTGGAGGTGTCCTTTCCCAGGATCTGGGGCGAGGAGACGCCGGTGACCACCAGCATGGTCCGGATGGTGTTCTCCAGGTTGGGATCGATCTGGGCACCCCAGATTATCCTGGCGTCGGGATTGATCTTCTGATAGACCTCTTCCACCACCAGCTCGGCGTCGGTGATGGTCATGTCAGGACCTCCGACCACGTTTACCAGTGCCGAGGTAGCGCCGGACACGTCCACGTCCAGGAGCGGGCTTCGCAGCGCCTTCATCACCGAATCCTTGGCCTTCTCCTCGCCTTCTGCCTCGCCCATGCCGATCATGGCCACTCCTCCGTTGGTCATGACTGTTCTCACATCGGCGAAGTCCAGGTTGATCAGGCCCGGACGGGTTATGAGTTCGGTTATGCCCTTCACGGAACGCATTAGCACCTCGTCGGCCACCTTAAAGGCCGCCTGCAGGGGCAGGTTGGGGACCACATCCAGCAGCCGGTCGTTGGGGACGACGATCACCGTGTCCGAGACCTCCCGGAGCCTCCGCAGCCCGGCCTCGGCGTTGTTCATTCTGATGGCACCTTCAGCGCCGAAGGGAAGGGTGACGATGGATATGGTCAGCGCTCCGGCCTCCTTGGCGGCCTCGGCCACGACCGGAGCAGCGCCCGTTCCGGTCCCGCCGCCCAGGCCGCAGGTGACAAAGACCATGTCGGCTCCGTTTACCGCTGCCTGAATCTCGTCTATGTTCTCGACAGCTGCCTCCTCCCCGATTGCGGGAAGGCTTCCTGCCCCAAGACCCCTGGTGGTCCTGCGCCCGATCAGAAAGCGCCGGTCAGCGTTTATGTGGAGCAGGTGCTGAGCGTCGGTGTTCACGGCGTACAGCTCTGCACCCTGAATTCCATATTCTGCCAGGCGATCGATGGTATTGGAGCCGCCACCACCACAGCCGATCACCCTTATGATGGTCGTCAGCTCCTCTAAGACCGACACCAGCTCTTCATCGCTCTGGATGGTGCTCGGAGGCCGGCTCCGCCCCTCCAGTTCAGCTCTTCCCAGAGCTTCGTCGATGATGTACTTCATATCCATCCCCTAATACTTTTTTTCTGGTTGATTGTAGTAATCTATTAGTATATAGATTTTTTCATAGTGACGCGAGAAAGATAATTTAATATAAGCTTTTGTTTTGTGAGAATATCAGGATATGACTCAACAGCCCTCGCGGCAGGAGCGGTTTTATGATTGAATCTAGATTATTATAATGATATTTTTCTGGCCGCTTGCATCTCTGCAAGATTCGAATATCTTTGCCTCCTCGGCGAGAGGCATTGGGCCGAATTGAATCGAGATCTACTCAGAAAAGAGCAAAACATCAGGCGGATTTCAGGGCTTTGAGCCTTTCGATCTGCCTCATCACCATCTCCGACTCCCTCTCCTTTTCTCCCTCTAAATGCTCGATTATCTCCGGCAGGCTCCGGTTGAGCCTGTAAATCCTGTAAGGCCGCCCCTTGCCTGGACTCTTCTCGTCTCGCTCGGTAATCCAGTCCAGCTTGCGAATCTCCCGCATGGCGATGCTTACCTCCGGCTGCCTGAGATCCGATCCCATCTCGATCTCCCTGGAAGTGGCCTCCTCCACGCCAGCCAGGTAAGTTAAAACTTTGGCCACGTTCCTCTTCAAACCTATTTTCATCAATATTGATGCGAACTCGTCTCGCTCAATTCTGAGGTCCGGGGCAGCAGCTTTATTCAACGCGGTTCACCAGGCGCATAACGCCCCGTTACATATATATAAGTTTCGTTGAAAACAATTCCGGGGGCTCGAAAATTCGCATTCTCTTTAAAATTATTTTTCATTTCGAAGAAAATCGGTTCTGCCCGCAAGGATGATAGCTGAAATGTTCGCAACATCGTTTCTATGAATGCTTTGTATCTGTTGGACAGCTACATGCAGAGCTTTGAAGCAACCGTAGTTTCTGCAAGCGGAAACCGGATCACTCTGGATCGGACCGCATTTTATCCCCGCTCCGGAGGACAGCCCGACGATCTGGGTTCGCTTTTTAGAGGAGATGAGGAGTTCAAGGTAGAGCAGGTCGAGGCCGAAGGGGAAATCATACATGTTCTGGACAGAGACGGACTTGTTCCCGGCGAGGCCGTTTCCGGAAAGATAGACTGGGAGAGACGCTATCGCTTCATGCGCTGCCACAGCGCCTGTCACGTGCTGAGTGCCGTCATCTTCCAGGAGACGGGCGCCAAGATAACCGGCAACCAGATAGATGCCGCCCGGTCCAGGGTGGACTTCAGCCTGGAGAGCTTTGACAAGGCCCGGATGTCCGAGTATGTCGAAAAGGCTAACTGCATCGTACGAGAGGACCGGCCGGTCACAACTCGGATTCTTCCCCGAAGTGAAGCTCTGGAAATCCCGGACCTGGTGCGGCTGGCGATGGACGTTCCGGATAGAGAGGAGATCCGGGTGGTGGAGATAGAAGGAGTGGACCGGCAGGCCTGCGGCGGAACCCACGTAGAGAGGACGGGCGAGATCGGGAAAATCAAGATGCTCAAGGCCGAGAACAAGGGCAAGTCCAACCGGCGGGTCTACTTCACCCTGGAGGATTAAGAGATGCACGAGATGGAGCTGCTCGGGAAGACCCGGGTGAAGGTGGAAGACGAGAAAGTGGTGGAGACGGGAGAGCCGTTAATTGAGTGGTGCCCGCTCTTCGACAAGGTGCGGGGGATCAAGAGGATCACCTCCGAGGAGGCTGCCGGCAACATGGAGTTCCGCATAGAGCAGCACGGCATGTTCTCGGCCCGGCGGAAGCTGGAGATGGGAACCTTCGTCGGGTTTGGAGCCTCAGAATCCATGATGACCGGGGTCTCTCACGGCGTCATCGATGCCGCGGTCACGGTATGCGACGGCGCGGGAACGGTGATCACCGATAACCCTCAGCTCATTCAGGGCATGGGGGGCTGGATCTCGGGGCTCACCCAGACCGAGCCGATCGATCAGGTTCTGGAGGGAATTGCCTCCCGGCAGGGCCATGTGCTGTCCCCTGAGGATGCCCGCATCGATCAGCTTGAAGGTGCCAGGTGGGCAATAGAGCACGGCTTTTCCAGATTTGCGGTCACGGTGGCCGATCACGGAACGGCAGAGAAGCTGCGTCAGCTGGAGGCGGAGTCCGGCGTCCGGATAATGATCATCGGAGCGCATCTGACCGGCATCGGGGACGATGAGGCCAGAAGGATCCTGGCAGTCGCCGATATTGTGACCAGCTGCGCCTCCCGGGCCATCAGAGAACAGGTGAGTCCGCTGGTACAGGTGGGCACGGCAGTGCCGCTTTTTGCTCTGACCAAATGGGGAAAGGAACTGCTGGTCGAGAGGGCCAAAGAGGTGGATCAGCCGCTGCTGATCAACACCATGCCGCTTCCGGTCTTACCGCCGCACAAACAGCCGCGACCTCTGGTCTAGCGGCTAAAATATTTTGTTCTGCTCTACGGGCAGGTCAGGGTCAGGATGGAGGCATCGCCGGTTTCGAGGTCTATGTACATGTTGGTGTATCCCATGTAGGTTCCACCCATCACGTAAGCAGGAACGCTTGTCGACTTCCTCTGCACCCTCGATCCGATCTTGGCCGTTCCGGTGATCTCGCTATGAATCTCATACACCGATACGCTATCGTCCTGAATGGTGGTGGTGTCCTTGACCAGATCCCGTATCTCTGAGTAGCTCTCGGACATCACTGAGCCTACTTCATAGTTCTTGGCGCAGAGGGCGTTCTTGAGATCGCTCTGGGTGAGGGAGGGGCTGTAGGGCTTGTACTGGAAGACGCCCCATTCCCGTACCGACAGCTGGTCATAGCCGGCCTCAAAGCCCCCGTAGACCCGAGCATCTATGGTGCGGGAGACGGTGCCGCTTCCACGGGTACCGGTAACCAGCTTCTGGCCCTTAAATCCGTAATCGGTCTGATAGATCCTCATGTCGTCCATGTAGCCCTGGTTATAGATCCAGGAGTGCTCGGTGAGGTTCTGAGTAGTGGCATTTGCATGAGAGATTATGAATAGCGTGGAGATCGTCAGCAATCCGAGCAAAAGCAACCATCTCATTTCAAACACCACTTTCCTTTTTCGTTTTTTACCTTGCCTGCTTTGAATATAAATTTGATCCTCATCCCTTGCGCCTGCCGGAGCGCCTGATCTCCCTCAAGCGCCGGTCCAGGGCCTCTTTCAGATCGGGAGAGAGGTCCGCCCCGAAATAATCCATCCTGGCGGCGATGGCGAGCTTTCCGGCCAAGGCCCGGGAGACCCGCCCTCTCAGCCTCTTTGGAGCGCCCGAGATTGCGGGGTGGCGGTAGATGAGCCCGTGCTTGGGGGAGGGAGCGCGGCCCCGCAGGTGCTTGAAGAGGGCTTTTTCGGCCCCCATCAGCTGCAAGGCACTGGATGGAAGCTCGGAGAGGCGTTTCAGCGAGCCTGCACGGGAGATCAGCCTTGCCGCCAGGAGCGGCCCGGCTAGCGACGACAGGCTGGGTGCCAGCTTCTCGGCCGTCAGAGAGACGTTATCCTCCATTTTCTTTCGGGACTCTCGCAGGGAGAGAAGCGCCCGCGCCAGCTCGCCTGCTGCCGGGTCCAGGGCCAGGCTTTCTGCCAGATTCCGGCCGTGCACCACCTCGTCCCGGCGAAGGCGTGACCACTCGTAGAGCCTCTCATCCAGCAGGTTAATGGCCTCATTGAAGTCGTCCAAAGCCTCCACCGCCTGCAGAAGATCCTGCTCTTCGCCGGCCGTCTCCTCCAGCTGTCTCTTCACCAGGTCGATTGCGACTTCCCTCAGCCGGGAGTTGTATTCCTGGTCGCTCTCCAGAAGGCCGCAACTTTTGGCCAGAGCGCGCAGATCGGGTTGCATACCGGGCTGCTGTGGGGAGGTGTCCTGTGGCGGCTTTTGCAGCAGCCTGATCATCTCCCCGGGGCTGACATCTGAGAGCTTGCAGCCTATTTCTGGATCCATTCTTCCAAGCCAGGTAACGATCTCCATTTCAAGGCCTCATCTGATGCGATACGGCAAAGACAATACTTTCGCTTCACTCTGCACTAGTTTAAATACCATCTGATCGTATCTGAATGTACCTCTCAATAAAAAAACAGGGGCAGAAGTTATGAAAGAAGCAGTTGATCAGATAAGATCTCGCCTCAAGGAGCAGAATATCGATGTTCCTGAGGAGGAAATTTCGGCCCGCCTCGGGATGCTGATAGAGAAGTTTCGCGTGCCTGAGGGCGAGGCCAGACGATCGGTTCTGAACTATTTTCTAAAGGAACACGGCGTGGTCCCGACTGCCAGATCCTCCACTGAGAAGGTGAAGATATCTGAGATCACCTCTGCCGGAAGGTGGGTGGACCTGGAGGCCAAGGTCCTGGACCTGTGGGAGCCGGCCAACGATTCCATATCCCAGACCGGGCTGATCGGCGATGGCAGCGGCTCGATCAAGTTCGTGAAGTGGACCCGGGCCGGGCTTCCGAACCTGGAGGCCGGCAAAAGCTACCTCCTCAAGAACGTGGTGACCGACGAATATAACGGTCGGTTCAGCGTCAAGTTGAACCGCACCAGCCGCATCGAGCCTCTGGAGACTGAAGTGGAGGCGCAGGCAGCCGGAGCTGGATTTCAGCCGACCAAAGAGCTGAAGGTGGTGGAGATCGAAGAACCCGGTCGCTGGATAGACCTGCGGGTAAAAGTGGTCCAGCTATGGGATTCCAGCTCGGACAGCATCTCCCAGGCCGGACTGATCGGGGACGAGACCGGCTCGATCAAGTTCGTGAAGTGGGCCCGGGCCGAGCTGCCCGACCTGGCCGAGGGGAAGAGCTACCTGCTTAACAACGTGGCGACCGACGAATTCCAGGGCCGGTTCAGCGTCAAGCTGAACCGCACCAGCCACATCCAGGAACTGGAGGAGGATATCGAGGTCGGATCTCAGTCGGTGGAATTTTCCGGCGCTCTGGTGGACATTCAGAAGGGCTCGGGCCTCATCAAGCGCTGTCCCACCTGTAAGAGGTCGCTTTCTAAGGGAATCTGCGGCGAGCACGGAAAGGTGGAGGGAACCTACGACCTGCGCATCAAGGCCGTTCTGGACGACGGCAGAAGGGTCCAGGACATCCTGCTCAACCGCGAGACCACGGAGCATTTGGTGGATATGACTCTGGAGGAGGCCAAGCAGATGGCCATGGAGGCCCTGGATCACGAGATTGTGCGAAGCAGCATCGAGAACAAGCTGCTGGGCCGATACTTCTCGGTTAAAGGGCCGAGGGTGGACCGCTACATCCTGGTGGAGGCGATAGAGGAGATGGCGCCGATCGCTGAGGGAGACGTTGACGACATTATGCATGCCGTGGAGGCGATCTGAGATGGCCGGATTTTCCCGGGAGGTGTCACGGCGGGTCTTTGCCGGAGAGCTGAAGAGCTCCAACTACGCCTTCAGAGACGGAGATCCGCAGCACCAGTACGCGCCGCAGTACCTGCTCACGCCTACCGGAGCCAGGTGCAACCGCGTCTTCCTGGTGGGGACCCTGACCGAGAGGGACGACATCGGCGGAGATACAGAATACTGGCGGGGGAGGATCGTGGACCCCACCGGAAGTGTGCTGATCTATGCCGGGCAGTACCAGCCCGAGGCAGCGCAGATTCTGGCCAACATCGAGCCTCCGGCCTTCGTGGCCGTTGTGGGAAAGCCCAATCTGTATCAGACCGATGACGGCAATGTCATCATCTCGGTGCGGGCTGAGGCCATCCAGGAGGTGGACGAGACCACTCGCAATCAGTGGATCCTGGATGCCGCCAGGAGGACCCAGGAGCGGCTGAAGGTGCTGTCCACGACCGGCCCGGCTCCGGTATCGGAAGGTTTTTCCACTGCCGATCAGGCCCAACCGGCCTCGCCGGCCATGGACGCGGAGAGGGCTCTCGATCACTATCACACCGACATCGAACATTTCCGGCAGATGGTGATCGGCGCGCTGCTGAGCCTGAAGCAGGACCTGGGCCGCCCGGCCGGAGAGGTGAGATCGGAACCTCAATTTGCGCCTGAGGCCGGCCCCTCCGAGAAGAAACCGGATAGCTCCAAGGGCAAGGCTGAAGGAGGAGCCAGGGCCAAACCCAAGGGCAATACCTTATCCGGCTGGCCGAATGAAGACAAGGATGAAGTGGAAGTATTCAACCTGAGCAAGAAGAGCTGAAAAGTTTTATATAATGTGCTGAAAATCATTGCATGGGGTGAGATAACATGGTGATTGGAGTAACTATGGTGAAGGTGGTGCCGGGACAGGAGAAATCAGCCTACAACTCGCTGCAGGAGATCGAGGGCATCAAGGATGTCTATCACGTCTTCGGCGAGTACGACTTCGTGGTGATCATCGAAGTGGAGGGCTTGAGCACCCTCAACCGGCTGGTAGACACCATCCGTGAGATAGACAACGTCACTGCAACCCAGACCGTGGTTGGAGCCGAGCTCTAGATCACACTTTTTTATTTTTATGGAGATTGCAGAGGAGCTGGCCCGGCAGCAGAAGGCCATTTCAGTAGCCGAGTTTTTCGAGAAGAACCGCCAGATCCTGGGATTCGATTCGGCACCGCGGGCCCTGATTACGGTGGTCAAGGAAGCGGTGGACAACTCGCTCGATGCCTGCGAGGAGGCCGGGATCCTTCCAGACATCTTCGTCCAGATCAAGCGCGATGGCGACTACTACCAGGCGATCGTGGAGGACAACGGGCCGGGAATCGTTTCCGCGGAGATTCCGAGGGTCTTTGCCAAGCTGCTTTATGGGAGCCGGTTTCATACCCTGCGGCAGAGCCGCGGCCAGCAGGGGATCGGAATATCAGCGGGAGTTCTCTACTCCCAGCTTACCAGCGGCAAGCCTACCCGAGTCGTATCCAAGATCGGCCCCGGCCATCCCGCCTACTACTTCGAGCTTACCATCAACACCTCTCAGAACGAGCCGGAGATCCTGAAGGCAGAGGAGATCGAATGGGAGAGGCCCCGGGGGACCAGGGTGGAGCTGGAGATGGAGGGCTCCTACGTGCGAAGCCGCAGGCAATCGGTTTACGGCTCGCTCAAGAGCGCGGCGATCGTCAATCCGCACGCCCGGATAACCCTGGTGGAGCCGGATGGAAACGTTGAGGTCTTCGAGAGGGCCACAGACGCCCTGCCCAAGAAGGCCTATGCCATCCAGCCCCACCCGGCAGGAATCGAGCTGGGAGAGCTGATCAAGCTTTTACGCTACACCGAGAAGAAGAAGCTGAGAGTTTTTCTGAAAGAGACTTTTTCCAGCATCGGGGCCATCACCGCCCAGGAGCTGTGCAGCCTGTCGGGCCAGGACCCCGAAAGGGCTCCGGGCAGCCTCAACCACGAGGAAGCAAAGAAACTGCTCTCCGCCTTCAAACAGATAAAGGTCAAGTCGCCGCCGGTGGACTGTCTGTCGCCGATTGGCGAAGAGCTGGTCAAGGCCGGTCTGGAGAAGGAGTACCGGCTGGACTTTATCGCCACCTGCAGCCGGCCGGTGTCTGTCTATTCCGGAAATCCGTTCCTGGTGGAGGTGGGGCTGGGATACGGCGGAGAGCTGGAGAGAGAGGGACGGGTGGAGATATTGCGCTTCGCCAACCGGGTGCCTCTGATCTACCAGCAGGGGGCCTGCGCTGTGACCCACGCCCTAGAGAACATCTCCTGGAAGAGCTACTCGCTCTCATCGCCCGCTGGGGGCGGCATTCCCGTGGGTCCGGCGGTGCTCCTGGTGCACCTGGCCTCCACCAACATCCCCTTCACCTCTGAAAGCAAAGATGCCATAGCCGATGTGCCCGAGATCCTGGCCGAGATCGATCTGGGATTAAAGGAGGTGGGCAGAAAGCTGCGGCGTTACCTCTCCCGGCAGAGCCTCTTGAAGGAGCGGCGGGAGAAGGAGGAGATCATCAAGAAAATCCTGCCCAGGATCGCCAGGAAGCTTTCAGAGGTGCTAGAAAAGGAGGAGCCGGACATCGGGCCGGTGGTAGCCAAGATCATGGGGAACCTGCTGGTGAAAAGAGCGATCACCCAGGAGAACGGACTGGCCTCGGTCAGGATCGACGTGGAGAACCACAGCGATCTGCACCGCCGCTTCAAGCTGCACGAGGTGCTGTCCTGCCGGGCTGAATCGGCTGACCCGCTGCCCAAGGTGATCCCCATAGGCGATGCCTACGACCACCACTGGAAGATGTCTATGGCACCCGGCGAGAGGGTCACGCTCTGCTACCAGATGCCGTCGGAGGCCCGGCTTTTGCAGCCGGTGGTGGAGGGCGTGGAGGAGGAGATCGTGACCGGAGCAAAGGTGATCTGATGATCAAATCCGAGGCCGCGCAGGAGAGGCTGCTCGATCTGGCGCTTGGCCTCTACCGCCAGTTTCAGGAGGGAGTGGTGCCGCACATTGCCCTTCCTTCCCGTACCAAGAACAACATCGAGTACAGCTCCAAGAGCGACGTGTGGGTCTACGGCGACCAGGAGACCCTCCGCTCGGTCAAAACGGTCCGGGGAGCCAAGACCCTCCTCAAGACCGTCCATCTGGCCGAGCTGCTGATAAAAGAGCATCTGAAAAACAACCGGGGCTCCACCCTGAGAGAGATCTACTACATCTCCGAGAACTGGGACCTGGCCAAGTTCCACGAGCAGGCCGAGAGCGACCGCCTGATAGAGGACCTGGAGATCGTCACCAGCCTGCAGAGAGAGGACTTCCACGTGCGGCCGGAGGAGGACGGTGCCGCCGTCTTCGGACCGCTGCGGCTGCGGGAGGAGACCCGCAGGGGGTCGAGGGAGATGCACTGTCAGGAGGACGTGGGCGAGGCCGGATACCAGATCCCCTTCAACGTGGAGACGGTGCAGTTCCTGGAGCACGACGCCAAGATGGTCATGGCCATCGAGACCGGCGGAATGTACGCCCGCCTGATCGAGAACGGGTTTGACGAGGAGTTCGGCGCGGTGCTGGTGCACCTCAAGGGCCAGCCGGCCCGCTCCACCCGCAGGATAATCAAGCGGCTCAACGCTGAGCTGAACCTGCCGGTGGTGGTCTTTACCGATGGCGATCCCTGGTCCTACCGCATCTTTGCCAGCATCGCCTACGGGGCGATTAAGAGCGCCCACCTCTCCGAGCACCTGGTCACGCCGACTGCTCACTTCCTGGGAGTTCAGCCCAGCGATATAGTGGACTACAACCTCTCCACCGACAAGCTGACCGACAAAGACATGCACGCCCTGCGAAGCGAGCTGTCCGACCCCAGGTTCAACACCGCCTACTGGGAAAAGCAGATCAAGCTGCAGCTGGACCTGAAGAGGAAGGCGGAGCAGCAGGCCTTTGCCGGCAAGGGCCTGGATTACGTGACCAAGACCTATTTGCCGGAGAGGCTCTCGGAGATGGGCTTAATCTGAAAAATTTGAGGACCTCGGAAAATGGAAAAGGAACACAGGGCTTGATAATTGACTTTCACTGCCACATCTACCCGCAGGAGGTGGCAGCCAAGATCTTTCCCGCAGCCAGGGAGAAGCTGAAGGTGGAGGTATTCGGCAGCGGAGCGCCTGAAGATCTGAGGTTCCAGATCAGGCGCTCGGGAATTGAGAGCTGCGTGATCCTTCCCCTGGCCAGGGGAAAGGACGACGTGCGCTCTCTGAACGGCTGGGTCAAATCCGTCTGCGGCCACGGCCTCGTGCCTTTTGGGGCGGTTCACCCCTTCATGGACGACCTGGAATCAGAGCTGGACCGGCTGCAGAGGGCGGGCTGCCGGGGAGTGAAGATGATGCCGCTCTTGCAGCAGTTCTATCCCGATGATCCCCGCTGCTCCCGGCTCTATGAGGCCTTGATTGCCAGGAACATGATCCTGGTAACCCACGCCGGCTGCGACCCCATGCCCAGGGGCGAGGTCTTCGGCACTCCGGACCGCTTCGCCCGGGTAATTGAGCGTTACCCGGACCTGACAATGGTCCTGGCTCACTTGGGAGGCCTCGGCATGTGGGACCAGGTGCGGAAGTTCCTGATTCCCTCCGGGGGCCGGGTCCTATTCGACACCGCTTACGTCTCCTTCTATCTTCCCGGAAAGGAGATGGCGGATCTGATAGCTGAGATAGGCCCGGACCGGATACTGTTCGGGAGCGACTACCCCTGGGAGGACCCGGGAAGAGCGGCCCGGATCATCCAGGGTCTGGACGTCTCCGGCGAAGAGGCGGAGGCCATGCTGTGGAAGAACGCCCACCGGCTTCTCAGGTGAGGCGAAATTTTTTGGTTGATCCAAAGCTTTATACTTCCCGGCAATGCTTGTCTGAAGGCATGAAAAGGGATCTCATGGACATACTGGCCTGTCCCCTCTGCAAGGGCGATCTGACTCTGGAGGTCTTCGAGGAGAACGAGAAGGAGATCGTCACCGGCAAGCTCTGTTGCAGGGCCTGCCAGGAATGCTATCCCATCGAAGAGGGAATACCAAATATGCTTCCTCCGGACCTCAGGGATTGAGGGCGCCGAACAGGCGAAATATTTATACAATATTATGGTATCCTTTTAAAGGATGGGGGTTAGTGATTGGACCAGTGTGGTGCACATCAACAACGGCTTGCGGGAGGCGGAGCCCGTCGCTCTCAGCCTGGCTCCGGGAAAAGAGACCTCGTTTCACCTCAAAGTGGAAAACCACGGGGAGCCAACCAACCTCGTTCTGCATCCCAGCGGCTCTCTTTGCGGTGTTCTGCGGCTGAAAAAGGCCAGTCATTACGTGGTTTTAGAAGAGGACATCCCCGTCCTGGCCGTGATGCCTGAAGGCAGGGGAAAGATTGAAGGAGAGATTCTTTTGACCAGTAAAGGGGGTAACATCAGGGTTCCTATCTCCCTCTCCAGCGATCCGGTGGAGGATGACCGGCCCGAGGAGTTCAGGGAAGGCTTTGAGGACCCGGATGAGGAAGAGATAGTGGACCCGTCAGAGGATCAAGAGGACTACTCTGAGACGGCGGATGAAGGGGATTACGGGGATTACGAGGCGGAGACTGTAGATGACGGTGCAGACGATGGCACCCGCAGGATACGTTTTTCCAAGGAGAGAGACGTTCAGAGCTACCGGGCGTCCTTTGGCCGCCAGGATGGCAGTCAAAATGGCCGTCAGGTTGAGGCTGATCTCGCATACCAGGAGCAACCTCGCAGCTATCAGGAGGAGTGGAGGGCAGAGCCGGTCCGGGATCCGGAGGTCCAGAGCAGACCGAGCTATGAGGGCTACCAAAGCGAGCCCGCTGCGCCTGAGAGCAACGCGGCCGAGGAGGAGTACGGGCCGGCAGATTACCCCTCAGAGCGGGGTGGGGGCATCTTCTCCCTGGGTGAGCTGGAGACCATGCAGATAATTCCCGGCCTGATGCTGATCGCCATCTCGGCGCTTTTAGTTCTTACTTTTTATGCAGAAAAAATACCCGAATTTCCGGGCGCGCTGGCCTCCTCGATACTGATCGTAACCCTTATCATATACGGGGCGGCAACCCTTCTGAAGGCTTGAATATGAGATATATCGTGGTCACAGGCGGAGTGATGAGCGGTCTTGGCAAGGGAATCACTGCCGCATCCATTGGCAGACTGCTCATGAATCGGGGATACAGAGTCACGGCCATAAAGATCGACCCGTACATTAACATCGATGCCGGGCTGATGAGCCCCTTCCAGCACGGAGAGGTCTTCGTGCTGAAGGACGGTGGGGAGGTGGACCTGGACCTGGGCAACTACGAGCGGTTCCTGGATGTCGAGCTGACCCGCGACCACAACATCACCACCGGCAAGGTCTACTCCACGGTGATCGAGAAGGAGCGCCGGGGAGAGTACCTGGGAAAGACGGTGCAGATAATCCCCCACATCACCGAGGAGATCAAGAGGCGGATCCGCCAGGTTTCCCGCGATGGCGGCTGTGAGATCTGTCTGGTCGAGGTGGGTGGAACCGTGGGCGACATAGAGTCCATGCCCTTCCTGGAGGCCATGCGGCAGCTCAAGTACGAGGAATCGGGGAACATCTTCTTTGTGCACGTGACCCTTGCTCCCTCCACCATAGACGGCGAGCAGAAGACCAAGCCTACCCAGCACAGCGTGAAGGAGATGCGTGAGCTGGGGCTGCAGCCGGACATGATCGTGGTGCGGTGTGAGAAGCCGCTCTTAGACGAGACCAAGCACAAGATAGCCCACTTCTGCGACGTGCCGGTGGAGGCGGTGATCAGCGCCCACAATGCCGAGGACATCTACAAGGTGCCGCTGCAGATGGAGGCGGAAGGGCTGACCAAGTACCTGATGAAGGCCATGAGGCTGTTCCCGCTGGAGGAGCGCAAAGACTGGGACGAGTTCGTGCGGAAGATGGAGTCGACGAAGGACACGGTGAAGGTGGCAATCGTCGGCAAGTACACCGTGGGCTCGCAGTGCGCCGACCCCATGGAGGATGCCTACCTGTCCATCCGCGAGTCCCTGAAGCACGCCGGAATCGAGTCAGGGGTGCGGCCTGAGGTCCTGTGGGTGGATGCCGAGGAGCTGGAGAGGGGCTCGCCGGACCTGATACTGAAGGAGGCCGACGGCATACTGGTTCCGGGCGGCTTCGGATCGCGGGGAACGGAAGGAAAGATGCGGGCGGTGCAGTACGCCCGGGAGCATGGCGTTCCCTACCTGGGGATATGCTTCGGCATGCAGCTGGCGGTAATTGAGTTTGCCCGAAACGTCTGCGGCCTGGAGAACGCATCGTCAACCGAGTTCGGGCCCACGCCTCACCCGGTGATAGCCATCCTGCCGGAGCAGGAGAAGATCAGACAGATGGGGGCTACCATGAGGCTCGGAAACTACCCGGCGCACCTGAAAGAGGGAAGTCTTGCCCACCGGATCTACGGCACCACCAACATCGTGGAGCGGCACCGGCACCGCTACGAGGTCAACCCCAGCTACATCATGCAGATCCAGGACCGGGGAATGCTATTTTCCGGCACCAACGACGACCTGATGGAGATCTGCGAGATACCGGACCATCCGTTCTTCTTCGGATCGCAGTTCCATCCGGAGATGAAGTCCCGTCCTGGCAGGCCATCGCCGCCGTTCCTGGCGTTTGTAGAGGCGATGAAGAGGAAAAAGAGATAAGTGGCATAATGCTCTTGCCGAGAGTCCGTACTTAGATAATGCTTTTTACTTTTTTAAAGCTATGCAAGCGTGTTTAGAGGTATTCCGGAGTCTTCCTGGAAGTATGCACTCGAACGCTATCTAAAATAGTTATTATTTTTATATTTTTTGGGTAAGCCAACTCAAGATGTTTTAATATTCTATAAATTCAGCACTGATATTTCGGAGGACTCAGATGAAGAATGGGGGGCGATATATCTGAGTGGGCCTACCCATGATCATTAAATTCATTTGAAAGATTGTCGCCTGCTATTGTGCCTCTTTGCCAATAGAGTTGAGACGCTTTCCGTAAATCCCTCAATCAATTTTCATTATTCTGCGCATTCTAAGGCCTTGTAGGAACTAGGATCGTAGCCATCTATGGTGGGATCGCTGTCAGGTCTTAAATCATAATCCCGTCATCTATTGCTTCTTGTAACCTCCACCATAATTCGCCCCAGAAGCAGAAGAATATTTTTATTACCTCAGGAAAGCTAGACCCAAGGCCAATAAAAAGCAAGTAATGTGTCCCAACGGATTACTGGAGCCAATCGCGTGGTCGAGCTTACCTCTGAGATGATCGTAGAGATTCACGATACTATTATCGCTAGATATGGAGGGTTGCCTGGCGCATTATGCGTTGGTACCGTTGATTATCTCGTTGCTAGAATCAATGAAGAGCCTGACACAATCAAGAAGGCAGCTTTAGCTTTGCATCTGATCGCCCTTCATCCTTTTAATGATGGACAGAAAAGAACGGGATTTCAAGTGGCAGATAATATTCTCAGGATGGACGGACTTTGCATATCGGCTCGCAAAGAGGATATCTGCGACCTTTTGCGCAAAATTGCAGAATACCGTTGTACTATCGAAGGAATAGAGCTCTGGCTCAAGAAAAATGTCAAGGTGGTTTGACTCTCACATCTTGGCTAGGCACTTCATCAGCTCGTCATTCTCACGCATGCTATCTTCAAGATGCTTGCGTTGCTCCGGGGTAAGGCCCTTCGTTTTGGTTTCTTCCGATTTGGCAACCAGAACATCGTGTTTTTTCATTTAATCTAACCAGACCTTAATTTGGTCACTTAGATAAATATATCTTGTGCTTGGGGGCTTTAATCATCATCAGCGCCTGCTATGCTCTTTGCAGGTTCTCGTTCTGACGTTCCTTGAAAAGATAAACCTAAACTGCTGATGTTCGCTATATCATTTCGGACGCCTCGCATATCATCTCCGTATCCCGCTGCCGAAAATGACGGGCGTATGAAATCTCGCCCGCATTTGTAACACTACAACCAAAAAGCTTATTACCAAATAAGATCTCTATGAAGTTGGTGAGCCGATTTCCAGCTAATGATCGCAATTGCCCGGAGCCGCTGTTGCTCACGCAAGCTCTGGGTCTGACCTGTTATCTCAGGTCTGCCATTAAGTGGTGTTCTGGCCAGAGCTAGGCTAAACGGGAATGGGGCCGGAACACCTAGCCTCTTCTTCATCTCATTATCTCAGAGCCCGATACGTTTGTGGAATTTGAATAGTTCTCGATGGCAATTCGAAATGACGGCTGGAGCAAAGAAGAGCTGGAATGCGATCTCTTGAATCTATGGGAAAACCCACCTCGAAGATGCGGGTTGTAGCCACATGAAATCTTTGAGGTGCATAATTGAGACTGACTCGAACCTTTGAATTATTCAGCATAATAGTTATATATCTTTGCGCTAACTAAGCAACCATGTCGATGTAGATCTCGTAGACGTAAACTGCCCCCGGCAGGCCCAAGATTGTGCAGAATCCGAAATGCGGAATGTTTCGGCGCGGTCTGGGCCAATATTGTTTATTAACGAGCATAAAAATAATCAACTTCTGGTAAACAGGCTCCCTCTACTTGAGGAGGGTCGTCCGGCCAGACGGATGGGAGCGGGACGGATGGTAATCCGTATTGAGACGAAAAACTGGATTGACAAATTTGACCGATTTGACCTATATTAGAAAGATTAGAACGGAGGCAAATCAAATGGAGTTAAGGTCTGAAACCAAAAAGAGGCAGGATGAAGCTGAAGAGAAAGGAAAGAAGAGGGCTGAAGGTTACAAGAAAGGAAAAGGAGGAAGTCCCAGAGACGACGGCTATGCTGATATGACGGATGATGAAAAGGAACGGTACAAAAAGGGATACAGAAAAGGGCAATAGAGTCGATACCAGTTCTCAAGTTGTTGGCATCCATCCTGCCCGCAACTATAAATGCTCACCATTTGGCTGCGAATAGGCCTTTTATATTTCTAACGTGATTGTCGCGAGGACTTGGGGCCGCTATCCGGATTTCGGCTGTGGTAGATTATGGCAACATAGGATATCAATTTTTCTCTTTATTGAATCTTCTTAATATTTCTATAACTATGTATAAAGCAAGACATGTGATTATTATGCTGCCCACAATTTCGAGGAAGATGTAGCTCTCGCTATTGAGGCTTATAAAATTTGCATCAAAAATTGAAATTTGATCCGTCCCCCTTAGTGATACAAGCAAGTATGAACGCTCTTAGGAGTAACTGCAAACATTTAGCAAAGCAATTATCACTGGACATACGATTCACGCTTTTTCTTTGAATAAAAGCTAACTACTACGTTCTTGATAGCGCCCTGAATAAATACTTATGGATTTATTACTAATGACAAATGCATCTAATAAAATATATGCTAAGTCATTAACTTCAAAATATATCCATCATTTAAAAATAGTGTTCTTGGGCCTCAGGTTCTCAAGTCCCGCGTCTTCAGAGAACACCCTTTTGCAGCGTGTTCTGCGGGATTCCTGCTACTGCTTTGCGTTTTTCATCTCCGCTACCTGCAGCATGAGGTCCCAGGCGTTCTTGGTGGCAGATATAATCAGCCAGATTATCACCATCACCATCCAATCCAGATTGCTGGTGATCCCCTCTATGATCTGCACGGCCAAATAGACCACCACCAGATAGCAGACGGTGTTGGGAATCAACAGCTCCCAAAGCATCTGGTTGGAGGTGAATGCCTGCTCTTCGGCTCTTCTCTTCGCGAACTTCAGCCAGAGCTGACCGGTTCGCAGAAGCATCAGCAGTCCCAGGATCAATAGGGGAATTCCCAGGCCCATTGTCGAATCTGAGGGCACCATGAATATGAAGGCGAAAGACAGAATGATCAAGAAGTTGCCGAAGGTATGCCTGGCTGTGGTATGCAGTTCGCTGTCCCTTTTCGCTTTGGCCAGGAAATCTATGTGAAGGGAGACTGAGACGAAAATGAGCCCTACGAGCGTGGCTGCAACAGAGCCTGCCAGCATGTAAAAGTTCGCCCAGCTGGCGATGGCATCGTTAAACGGATCAGGCATGAACTATTCTCCTCAACCGTTACCTCCTTCTATCCTGATCTTAAGCCTTGCTCGATATAGCTCCGAATGCAAAGCGAATGAACATAATACAATTTACAATTTTTGCTGGATCTTTAATGCTTGGGCTCAATTTTCGACTCTGCATGATTATTCGATTTAGGATTCCAGGTTATCCTTATTGTACACTAATATATTTGGGTATCTGGACAAATAGGAAGACTAGGCTCGATTTAGGTTTGAAAGGAGAATGCTGAATATAACAATAAGCAAACCTGATGCACAATTCATGTGGAATTATATCGAAGAGTTGGAAAGAGCTAAATACTTTACATGATATATAATGGTTGGGAGGCCAAACTCATGAAATTGATAGTGAAAACTGCCCTTCTCGTAACTTTATTTATACTCATGATTATGCAATCCGCAGTAGCTGATGACAGCGCTACAATATCAAACATACAGCTGCGCGGGTATTTCCTGTATCCAACTTGTGACGGATACTGTGGGAGCTGGCCTGCTCAGATTCCTGTGACATATACCATAACAAACACCGGGGACAGTGCACGCTCATTTTGGATGGGCTATTCCGCAAGGCCTTTTAATGGAGTTCAATGGCTGGATGTACCACCGATACGAACACCAATACTTGGTAGGGGGCAATCCTATACGGCCACGCTGACCTTAGAGTTTCCAAGCAATGCACCGACGAACTGTTGGTATAATATCGATATTGGGGTCTGGTTAGATAGGGATTGGAGTGGATTGCTTCTAGGAGAGCGTGACCATGAAACTCTCTACAAGGCCTTCTTCATGACAAATTGTGTGACGTGCACAGGGTGAGTTCGACTTAGCAAAAATTGACTTGGTAAAATAGTGCTCCGGTTGGGATTTGAACCCAAGTCGAAGGAGTGAGAGTCCTTCATGATTGGCCGAGCTACACTACCGGAGCGCGCATCCTCAGTATCAGCTACTATCATTTAAGGATTGCGGCCCTGGAGGTAGTGGTCGCAGATCTCCCGCAGCTCGCACTGCTGGTGCAGAGGACCTCTGGCCCGGCAGACTCGCCGTCCGTGTCTTATGAGGTTCAGGTGCAGCGAGAAGTACTTCTCCCGCGGCGTGATGGCTTCCAGAATGCGCTGAACCTCGGCGATGCCTGCCTCCTCCGGCACCAGGCCCAGCCGCCGGGAGACGCGAAAGACGTGAGTGTCAACCGGCAGCGCGGCAAAGCCGAAGGAGAACAGCAGCACCACCGACGAGGTCTTGGGCCCCACTCCCGGAAGCGACTGCAGATACCGGTCAGCGTCCTCCTTGGTCATGCCGGCCAGGAAACGCAGGTCGAAGGCCCCGCTATCCTCCTGAACCTTCCTCAGCACCTCCGCGATCCGCTGTGACTTGATCTCCGCGAGGCCGCCCACCCGGATCTTCTCCTCGACGTCTTTCAAGGGCGCGTCGGTTAAGTCCTGATACCTGGGGTAGGCCGACTTCAGCAGGCGGAAGGCGCGCAGGCTGTTCACGTCGGTGGTGTTCTGCGATAAGATGGTCAGGATCAGGAGATCCAGGGGGTCCTGCTCCTCAGGCTCCGGGGTTCCGTAAAGGCGCTCCAGGATCTCGATACATCTCTTCACTTTGTGCGAGTTCATCTGCCATAGCCACGAATATCCTGCCTAAAAAAGATTGGGCCAGCAACGTTAATAGCTCAGAGACCGTGAAAATAGTGATGGAATTTGCGAATGTCTATCCCTTCCTGGTAGCCCTATTAATTGGCGCTCTCATCGGAACAGAGCGCCAGAGGAGGCTTGCGGAGGACAAAGTCCGTGGAGTAGCCGGCCTTCGCACCTTCATATTGATCTCCCTCCTAGGAGCGCTCTCCGCGACCCTGGCTGAGCAATACGGCCAGCTGTTCGCAGTGGTGGCCCTGGCGGGTTTCATGATCCTGGTGGGGATAGGCTATGCGGCATCGGTGAACGTCCTGGGCCGACTGGATTTTACGGCTGCCGTCGCTGCGGTGGTGACCTTTGCCCTGGGGATGCTGGCCAGCTTCGAGGAGAGCATACCTTTAGCCGTGGCCCTGGCGGTCATCACCACCTGGATACTGGCCACCAGAAACATCAGCCACAGGTACGTTGAGGCTCTGAGCGAGACCGACATTTTGGACACCCTCAAGATGGCGATCATCGCCCTGGTCATCTATCCCATGCTCCCCGACACGCCGATCGACCCCTTTGGCGTGGTCAGCCTGCAGGAGATCTGGCTGATGGTGGTCCTGGTGAGCCTGATCGGCTACATCGGATACGTGCTCATAAGAGTTCTTGGCGCTGAGAGGGGACTTGGGCTCACCGGAGTTCTGGGCGGTCTGGTCTCCAGCACCGCGGTTACCACCGCCATGGCCTCCGAGGCCAAGGAGCACGCGGACATAATTCCTTCAGCCGTCTTCGCGGCTACCGTCGCCAGCTGCACCATGTTTCCCAGAATGCTGGTAATAGTGCTGCTGATCAACCGGGACCTCTTCTTTCCCCTTCTTCCCCAGCTCGGCATAATGACCATCGTGGGGCTGGCCCTGGCTTTTCTGTTCCTCAGGCAGAGCAAGCCCATCGGCAAGGACGTGAAGGTGAAGGACCCATTCCGGATAGTGCCCGCGCTCAAGTTCGGGATCTTCTTCGCCTTCGTGCTCCTGGCCTCTCACCTGGCCAGCACCTACTTCGGCGACGCCGGAGCCTATGTCGCCAGCATGATCGCCGGGCTGGCCGATGTAGATGCCATCACCCTCTCCATGGCCACACTGGCCAAGACCAGCCTCTCCCTGGAGGTTGCGGCCAATGCTATTACCCTGGCCGCCATGACCAACACCCTGGTAAAGCTCAGCATCGCCTATATCCTGGGCAACAGAATTTTCGGCAACAAAATAGCGGTGATATTTCTGCCCATGATCGCAGCAGGCCTCCTCATAATGGCCGTAGTATGAGCTGTATGAGCTATATGAAAGCTGCATGGGCTAGAGCTCCATATTATTAAATCGAGCATTGAATTGCGCATTTATAAAAAGGCTCTCAGAAAATGGGCCCGACGCGATTCGAACGCGTGATCCCCGCCGTGTAAGGGCGATGTCATAACCAGCTAGACCACGGGCCCTGCCGCTTCCCACTATTTCCTCGTGATATTAGATCTTATCGCTTAGATGCCCAAAGGTGCCATGGTATTGAACTGGGCATCTCGATAGGGTATCTCGATATCCTTCGGAGTTTTCCATGAGCCAAAAAAGAAAACTGCAGCCTTTATCCGGAAAGCGTCAATGGTCACGCTTTCTGATGTAAAGGCCGGTCATGGTCTCATCCAGTATCTTCTCCGGGGTTTTCTTGGTGAGGAGGCTGACCACAATCAAAGTAGCCACCGAGATAGCGAAGCCGTATATGCTCGGATGCATGGGCAGAGACGAGACAAACTTGGCATAGTAGCTGAAAGCGCTCACCGCCACCAGCCCTACTATCATGGAGGCGAGAGCTCCCTCTCTGGTTGCCCGTCTCCAGTACAGACCTGCGAAGAGCGGTGCTACGAAGCAGGCCAGCATCACTCCGATGGCCATCCAGATCAGCCAGGCCAGAAGGTCCGGCGGATTGGACCAGGCCAGGTACAGAGTAACAACCGTTGCCACCAGGATGGCAGCCCTGCTGAGTGCGGTGATGGCGGCCTCAGAGGCCTGCTTGTTCACGAACTGCTTGTAAATGTCCCAGCTCACGTAGCTCCCGATGGTCAGCATCAGCCGGTCTGTGGTCGACATAACCGCCGAGAGCACAATTACCGCCACCAGCGGCGCGAAGATGCTGGGAAAGATGTACTCTGATGCCGCTATGAAGGAGTAATCCGAGGGGTTGGAAACACCTGTTGGCAGAGTTATTAGCCCGTCATGAACCATGGACCGGGCCGCAAAGCCGGTGATCTTGGTGAGGTACATTATCACCACATAGATCACAAAGGCCGCCAGAGGCGCCCACTTGAAGTACTTGATGTCTCTGGCCGCCAGCACGTTGTTGACCACATGGGGCGCAGCACCCAGCCCGAAGGCCAGGAGGAAGAAGAAGGAGAACAGGTACTCCGGGGTGAGGAAGGCATAACCGGCATAGGGAGGATGCATCTGGGGGTACCAGAGATGAGTCATGTTGACGTCGATTTCGGCCAGAACGGTATTGATATGAGTCAGTCCGCCAGCCCCGTGAATCACCGCCGGCCCCACCACCAGGGCACCCAGCAGTATCATAATTCCCTGGACCAGCGAGGCCATGCCGATTGCATAAAGGCCTCCCATGATGGTGTAGCCCATCACGATCACCGCACCAATCACCAGCGCGGTGGAATATGGTATCTTGAAAAGCCAGCTCAAGACCATGCTGATGGAGATGTACTGGCCGACCAGGTAGATGAGCGAGATGATTATTCCAATAAGCGCAGAGGTTCCGCGAATGCCTCTCGGGCTATCGAACCTGTGGGCCAGATAGTCCTGCACCGTAACGTAGCCGGTCTTCGAGGCTACAGTGTGAATCTTTGTTCCGAAGAACAGGATGCAGATCGCGGCTGAGAGGGGAACAAAGATCTGCTCCCAGATGCTGGGCCATCCGGTCACGTATCCGAGGCCCGCTACTCCCAGGATGGTCATGCCGCTGCAGATGCTGGCCACGACCAGCAGGGTGAAGGTCCAAAATCCCAGGTTCCTTCCGGCAACCAGGAAATCCTGCGATGTCTTTATTTTTTTCGAGGCCAGGGCACCGATTCCCACCAGCCCGACCAGGTAAACGACTACTATTATTAGGGTGACAAAATCCATAGGCGGCTTCACCACCTCAAAGCCCAGAACAGCAGTAGCAGCGATACGATCAACGGCACCATGATAATGGCCACAAAGGTTTCCGTGGGCAATCCAATCAACAGCGTCCCTCCTTCATGTAACGTGATAGCATGATCCAAGGTAGCATATAAAAGCTCTCCCTCCGAGGGATTTCCTCCCGGATTTTCCATGAAGGTCCCCTGGAGGGGCTTTTATATCATGCCCTCTCAATTTCAGAGGATGAGCGAGCGACTATCAGAAGAGGGGCGGCGTCTCATGAGCCTGTGCGATCGGGCGGCAGCTGCGGCATCGCTGGCCATTGCCGGAATGGTCGGTTCTCCGGAAAGCGGGCTCATGCTGGAGATGGGGGCGGACGGAACTCCCACCAAGAGCATAGACAAGGCGGCAGAAAACGCTATCATCTCGGAACTGGAGCGCTCCGGAACCGGCTTTCGGGTGCTGAGCGAGGAGGTCGGAGATATCCTGGTCGGAGACGATCCTCAGTACTTCATAAATCTGGACCCTCTGGACGGGACCTTCAATGCCGTTCATGCCATCCCCTTCTATTCGGTCTCCATTTACCTGAGCCGGGATGGCTTCAGCCTGGCCTATATCTGCGACCTGGCCAGCGGAGCCAAGTATTATGCCGAAAAGGGAAGAGGTGCCTTTAAAGAGCCCGGCGGAAGGCTTTCCGTCTCCAAGACCTCGGATTTCCGGGACTACAGCATCTCCGCTTACACCGTCCGGCCCCATACCGCCAGAATAGTCGCCGTTGGGGACCGGGTGAGGCGGATCAGGACTCTAGGCAGCACCTCACTGGAGATGTCTCTGGTGGCCGAAGGTCGCCTGGATGCCTTTGTTGACCTGCGAGGAATGCTCCGGGTAGTCGATGTAGCGGCAGGAAAGCTCATCTTAGAGGAGGCGGGAGGCTTAATCACCGATGCCGCCGGAAAGGAGCTTCACCTGGACGGGAACATGTGGCAGAGAACGGACCTGATAGGATCTAACCGGCAGCTTCATCAGGAGCTGCTCGAGCTTATCGGAGGAATCAGCCATTAGGATCGGCTTCGTCTCCCGGCCCGAGGACGAGTCGGTGCAGCTGGTGAAGTTCTTGCTAAAGCGGCTGTCCCCACTGGCCGAGATATTCCTGGAGCCGGATCTGGCTCACAAGCTGGGAGGCCGGGCAACGTCGGTCCTGGAGATGGCCGACCTCAAGGTCGATTTCATCGTATCTGTGGGGGGCGACGGCACGATTCTTCGAACCATCCACAAGATGGCCGATCCGCTTCCCATACTGGGGGTAAATATGGGGACGCTGGGCTTTCTGGTAGATCTCGAGCCGGAGGATGCTGCCGACAGGATTGAAAGCCTGCTCTCCGGGTTCGAAGTGGACGAGCGGCCCCGGTTGAAGGTGCTTTTAAACCGGCGCAGCCTTCCTCCGGCCACCAACGAGGTGGCGCTGATCGCCGCCAGCCCGGCCAAGATGATCGAGTTCGAGATCCTGGTAGACGGATCGCTGATGGAGGACTTTCGCGCCGATGGGGTGATCGTCGCCACCGCCACAGGCTCCACTGCCTATGCCATGTCGGCTGGCGGGCCCATAGTCGATCCGCGAGTCGATGCCCTGGTTCTGGTGCCCATGGCTCCCTTCAAGCTCTCCTCCCGGCCCTGGGTGTTGCCCGGAAAGAGCACTATTGAGATAAAGCTCAAGCTGCCGGACAAAGACGCATTGGTGGTGATCGACGGCCAGAACATGGCCACCATCTCGCAGAATGATTTGCTGGCGATGGGCCGGGCGGATACTCCGGCCAGGTTCGTGAAGGTCGGCCGGGACGGATTTTATCAGAAGGTGAAAAGCAAGCTGACATAGATTTTTAAAATGTTCGATGGCTACTGAATTATTTTTGCCTAATTGTGCGGACCGGAAAAGAGATTCAGGCACCTGCACGCCCCTGGTTTATAAATTCTTCATCTCATCAATGAACGCCGGTTGTCTTTTATGTTTCTCCCTTAGCATCTTCAGGATCTCCCTGAACTCTCTTTCAAAGCCCTCGATCTCCTTCATCCGCTGAAGGCAGGATACTACCTCTCGGTAGTGCCGCCGTCCCGTCTCTTTTCCGGCAAAAGGAAAGATCAGCTCTTGATAAGCCTTGAAATACTGCTTCGGATACAGCGATGCCAGCTTATAGTGATAGCGGCGCAGACAGTAGAGGCTCTCTTGGCCCAGGACTTCTTGCAAGGCCTCTTCATACATCTGATCGCTCAAATAAATATCGACCACTGTATCATTGTCATGCCCTGTTCGAGCAAAGTGATCCAGCATCTGCTGGAGGAAGCCGCTCCAATCGTCTTGGGAGCAAACCGCCTTCAGCTGCTGGTAATACTTCCAGTCACGGCTCTGGAAGAAGAGCGAAAGAAGAGCATCTTTATATTTTTGCGGGTGCTCCTGCCGGAAAATCTCACATAAGAACTCCCACACATCTCTTAAGGCATAATCAGGAAAAAGCGTCAGGCACTCTTCAGCCACTTCCATTGCCCTTTTGCGGTCACCGTCTTTCAGAAGCTGGCGTGCATACATGAGACCGATCTTATCGTCAAACCGGTAGAATTGTTCCAGCAATGCATACAACTCCGCATGCGCCTCCTTCAATCTGGAGAGCACATGAATTTGCATTGAGATCAGTTCCTGTGCATGATACCGTTTGTGAAAATCCTCCTCTCCGGAAACTTGCTTTTGGATCTGGGGCTTGAGCAATTCTCTCCAGCATTCAAAATCCTCATCCGACGTGCAGAACTTATCTAATGCATCGCGGAATTCGTCTGCGAAATATTCAGACTCCCGATATCTCGCAAAAAGATATTCGATGTACGCTCTCTTATTATCGCCTCTAATCCCGGCCTGGACTATGCTGCCCAGGAAAGACTCCAGGCAAAAGGTGAACTCCATGCTGTAATTTTCGTCTGAATCGTCCACGTCCTCCAGCCGTTCATCTATTGTCTCGAAGATGGCCCGATAGACCTTGGCCGCCTCCATGAAGTTCCCCTTCTGAAAGTAGATCCCTGCCATATCTATAAGGGGCTCGAAATCGAGTTCTTCGCCATAGGGAATGAATCCGTGATCATATGCCTGGTCGAAGAGGGATTCTACCTCGGCTTTGTATTCAGCTAAGGGCCGTCCGTCATCGGCCTTTGAAAAATAGGCTCGAAAGCGCTCTCCCATCTCGGGAGTACGCTCTATCTCCTGTTCGAGGAATCGTCTCAGTTCCTCGACCTGCACGCTATTCAGCAGTCCTTCGAGGCTCTGCCGCTTGATACTGCTTGATTGCACCAGACGCTCGACTTCACCATCATCATCATTTATTGCCAGAAGTGTAGCCACGATATGCTTGCAGTGGCCTCCCCAATCGTAGGGACAGGTACAGGTGGCATAGATCATTTTTTCGGCCCTTAGATCGATCTCAACTCTGTAGTCCCTGGTTCCTGAAACAGTTGCCGTCACCCTGGCAGGAGTGGCGCTCTTGATCGTCACTCTTTCCTCTTCGAAATATCTCTTCCCCCTCTCAAAGGATGACTCTGTGCAGAGCGTCTTTATCCAACTGCGATCGAACTTGAATCTTACCACCTCCGTTTCTGAGCGGCAATGCGGAACGTCTGTGCGGGTTTTGCAGCTTGGTGCCGGGGTTTTTTCATCGGCAGCGTCGGAACTATGATCTCCCGTAGATCAACATGTGCATTAAGTGTGCTGCTGCTATCGCTCATAATTTTTCATAAAGCGTCAGGTCAAGTCTCAAACACATTTATCAATCAATCCCTGTAATTTCCGTATTAGCCCCATCTCAGGGGAAACCTCCCGCCAACATCGAGCCCGTTCTCCTCCTTGCGGGCTGCCGAGATAGCTGCCCCGGCCGAAATCCTCCTCTTCCTGCCCCATCGGGCTTCTCGTCAAAAGGCCCGGGACGCTATCATCTTATTTCTTATTCTAAATTTTATTCCAAAATGGGGTCTATCGACACCAGTTTTCCGGTTTTCTGCGGCCAGAAAGGCGGGACGAAAGATCGAGCGTCTGCCTTGGCCTGGCCTGCAGACCTGGGAGCCCGGCCTTGCTCCCCCATCTGCCTCAGTCTTCCGGCATGGCGAAGTCCATGGACTCGACCATGTCGTTGACCAATGGACCGAGCTTCTCTTTCATATCCGGCCGCAACTCCACCAGCTTAAAGAAGATCAGCATCTTGAAGGACATGTTGATATCGTCAAGCGCCTCGTTGATGTTAGCCATGCTGTCGCTGATCTCTTCCAGCTTCTCTGAAATCTCCGTCAGAGCCTCGTCCTTGGCGGTGTCTTTAGTCATTATTGATAGCACCTCTCAGTCTTTGGCATGGCCTCACTCACGGATAAAGCTGACCCAGCGGATGATATCGGGAAACATTAAAACGCTAATATTAAAACGCTACAGCTTTTGAAAGCAAATCATACTGTAAATTTCGCAGGGGTCTGAGTATAAAGTCCCGATCCTCCGAAATGCGCTATCCTTGCCACCTGATGCAATTACGCTGAGGCTCTCAGGATAGTCCGAGCAAAAACACATGCTCCGCGATCCGTCTTTTTTCCAGGGTGCTGAGGGCCATCCACTTGCACTCGCACAATTTCCGCCATCTAAGGCAGTGCTCTTGCCGTCCTTCGCCCTCCCGTCTCACCGGATCAAACAACAGCAGATATCCTGATGGATCCAATATCTCTCCACAGCGGCCGAAGAAGCGCTCCTTCTGGGACCGCAAAAGGTGATGAACTGCCAGCCCTGACCAGATCAGGTCCGCATGCTCGCGAGAATCCTCCAGGAACGTCAACAGGTCTTGCTGCTTGATACTTGCAGCAACGGAGGGCCTTACAGGTTCTCCTCTGCTGGCCTCAGGGCCACGGCCGAGATGTCCACGCCCGTGTAACTGGCCCGAGGAGGTGCGTTCAGTGCTTCAGGGACAAAGGAGGCATCGCCGCAGCCCAGGTCCAGGAAGGAAAAGGGGCGTTTTAAAGTTCAGGTCCACGAACTCCCTCAGGCGGGCGTAGACCTCATGATGAAACAGATAGTTCCCGTCCACGATCTTCCTGTAAAGCGCCCATCGATCGAAGAAATCACGAACATCATCGATCGTCCCCATCTCTTGAACGCGGCTCTGAAAACTGATGCGAGAAAAGGTGTAAACCGATATGAATGGGCTAATATTCATTCCGCGCCTGGTCTGACAGACGCAGCTTGATGGTTAGGCGGTTCCAGGCATATCTTGATTCAGTTATCTTGATTCAGTTGAGGTTGAGGTCTGTTAATTTGTGAAATCCTAAAATTCTTTGTACTCTTAATCCTTCATAAACGCTCTCAAACATCTTTATAGCTGCTTTTCGCATCAATACATTCAGGCCAACCAAGCTGGCCGTTTTGACATCCCTCCTGGGAGGTCCCTGCCCACCATCGCCATGGAGACCTCCCACCCCGTTCATCCCGGCTCTCCTCCTGCCAAGCGACCATCCTCCTCGCACGATGCCGGGGTTATGCGGGTCATTTCTAAGATAAGGGCAGGCTCAATATTGATATCGATCTTCTGAGGGGGGATGTCCCCCGTCTATAAAACCTGCAAGAACTGAAAAGGGCCAGACAATTGGACTGTCGAATTGAGGTTGTCAAAAGCTGCTTTGAAACCGCAGAACCTGTTAGAAAAGCTACTCGTTAATGAGATGGCTGAAGAGGGACGCCCGAGTCAATTCCCGGCCGAGATCCTCAACAGCATTCATTCATAGGATGTGCACTTATGCATGTGCCCTCTCTTGCGAAGCGGACCCACCCGATCTGCTCCTACGGTAACGTAAGGCATGGCGGGAGTGCTTTCCGTCGTATTCGCCAATCTTTACCCACTCGCCCGAGTCCTCGTCCTTGGTGTACTCGCGCTTCACCGCAGCCCAGGCGGCATCGTGCGCGGACTTTTCACGGGACTGCTCGTCCGAGATCTCATCTGCTAGCTCTTCCCAGTTGCCGTTGAAGGCTTTTAGGTACAGGTTCTTGGCAGGCCTGGGGAGGTTTCGCACACTTTTCGGCAATTCGCTTATGTTGTTATACTGCATGCAATGACCTCCTGCGTCATTTAGCACAGGTAACTTTCTTACGTTGGAAGTCATGATTTAAACGTTTTAGGGTTCATTCTGAAAAACATTGAAAAATCGTCTGGAGCTTGCACAAATCGATATAATGTGCTAAAAAGAGCCGGGAAGAAGAGCGCTTTCGCGTCAGGCAGTTCCGCTCTGCACCTGGGCCATTCGTCCATGGTTTGTGATGGTTGTGGTGACCACCACCTTCATCCTGGCATCTCCCACGACCCGAATCTCCTCCGACTCTTCCTGCCACGACTCTCCCGGAACAAGCGTCTTCTGCTGACCTTTGAAGGCAATAGTTGCCGAATCACCCTGCAGATTGAGGATGGTCGCATTTTCCAGCCGATACGGCAGCTCGGTTACCGGATACAGGCTGCTTGTGGCTCCGCCGCCCAGGTCCCCGGCCAGGCACAGGCCGGAGCCGGCGAGGGCCAGGGTATCTGCCGGCAAATCGAGCGCGTGGACCGGTCGCAGGTTCGGGCCGTCAACTCTGTACATGGGAAAGTCGATCATCATCCGCCCGGTTGTGCCTTCTTCCAGCGTTCCCTCTTCGCGGGTCCACATCTCTATGAACAGCAATCCCTGCGGCCTTATTGCCGCCTGAGGATAGCGGTCTATCCCCCGGCCTCCGGCAATTGAATAGGGCTCGTCGCAGAACCCGTCTCCATTTCCATCGCTGCAGTTCATAAGCTCAGAGTAGTAGTTACCTGCCCTTTGCTCTGAATCGTACCATAGATTGTCGTTCTCGTCGTCATAAGCGTCGCGGCCATTGCTCTGCAGCACGTTCTGCCACAGGACGTTTCCCGACGACGAGACCAGACGGATGCCGTTCTGATGGCAGAAGCCGGCAAAGTTCTCCTGCAGCCGGTTCTCGGCAGAGTTCGTCAGCCGCACGCCGTTGTAGTCGTAGCTGGCGTTGTTTTTTATCAGGCGGTTGGCATGTGACTCCTGCAGGGCGATTCCGTCCCTGGAGTTGCTCATCAGCAGGTTCTGCTGCAGCAGATTGTTTCCGGAACGATCGAGCAGAATCCCGTCCTTGTTCTTGGAGGCGGCATTTCTCTCCAGCCTGTTGCTGGACGACTCCTCCAGGACAATTCCAGCATTGGAGTTGTAGCTGGCGGTGTTATCGCTCAGGATGTTGTTGTTGCACTGCTGCAGATAGATGCCGTTTCTGCCGTTGTAGGCCAGAAGGTTGCCGGCGATCAAATTATTGCTGGAGCGCTGCAGCAGAAGGCCGTCCTTTCCCTGATGGCAGATCTCGTTGTTGGAGATGGTGTTTCCGCTGGAGAGAACTGCTATTCCCGGCTCCTTTGCGCCCGACCCCTTTATGATCAGTCCATCGACAGTCGTGCCGTCGGATTTCAGGGCAATTGGAGATCCCTGCCCTCCGGCATCGACCACCGGCCGCCCCTGGCCGCTGTCGATCCCTATCAGCCGCAGGGGTTTGGTGAGGTTGAGATGTTCGTAATAGGTGCCGCTATGAATCTCAATCTCATCCCCCGGCAGGGCCGCGTCGACTGCTGCCTGAATGCTCTGGTATTCAAAGTTCGGACCCACCACCAGAGTGGCAGCCTCCGACCACCCTGCCAGGATAAACAAGGCCAGTGCCGCCGCCATTAGACGTTTCACTTCAAAATGCTTGACCATGATCAGACCCTTACCGCTAATTGGGCAATGAAATATAAAAACCTTGGAGAGAGACAGCTAAATTTTAAAAAGGGAGGTATATTTTGTGAAGGCGTCCATCAGGAAGGGAAGAGGAGAGTGGAGTTCCTGCTCCACAACAGGCTTCCGTCATCTCCTTTTACGGCTTCGACATTTATCTCGTCTTCTCCTCCATAACCGCTGCCAATCTTATACACCATCAGATCGGGAAGCCCCTCGCCGCTCAGATCCGGTCCTGCAAAGGCCAGGGCCAGACGGTCTCCGTAGTTCCTCTCCCACAAGACTGCGCCGTCGTTTCCCTGCAGAAGCGCCAGCTTCAGGCTACCAGCTTGGCCCTCAAAGCTCAAGAGATATGCCAGCAGGTCATCTGTGCCGTTTCCGGAGAGGTCCGGACAGGGAATTGCCAGGGCTATGGTGCCGTTAAAGGACCGGGCCCACAGATCAGAGCGGCCGCTGCCGTTGACGGCGGCAATTGTGGTGGTCGTACTGTCCGGCGAATCGGACAGGCGGAAGATGCATCTGACGCTGTCTTCTGCCTGATCCGAAGTCAGGTTGCCGGCCGGATATTCTACCGCCAGGGCTCTGGCAAAGATGCGAGATTCCAGATCGGAACCGCTGGCACCGTCAACGGTGGATATTCTGGTGACCAGGGAGTTGTTCAGGCTGTCTATGCCGAAGAGGTGAACCACCATATCGGTGGCCGAGTCTCCGTTGAGATCCTGCAGGGGATAGGCGAGGGTTGCCGCCAGCATCTCCGACCGGCTCCAGATCTCGGCTCCGGTCTCGCCGTTTAACGCCACTACGCCGCTGTAGGGTATAAAGCTGGAACTTGACAGGACCACTGTGACCAGCACGTCATTTTTGCCGTCGCCGTTCAGGTCACCGGAGGATGCGGCATAGGCCAGAGCATCGGGATATTCGCACCTCCACAGGAGAGATCCGTCTCTTCCCGATAGGGCAAAGATCTCCGAGGAGACGGCCCCGGTCTCGGGATCGGTGGTGATATTCTCGGCCAGGATGTCTGAGCCGGAATCGCCGTCCATGTCTGGAACCACGAAGGCCAGAGTAAGCGGCTCCGTATAGGCTTCGCCTCCTGTGGAACTGTAGCCGTAGTACTCAAAGGGATCTCCGAAGGTCGTATTCGGAGAATCTCCGAGATAAAATCCTTCCCTTTCTGCTGCCTCCCAGCTCGGTCCGTAGTCGGCGCTCTCATTTTGAGCCGTTCCGGACGAACTCAGCAACAGCGATATCAGTATTATACCTGCAAAAAATTTTATAATAAATTATTCCCCCATGCAAGAGAGGTTAAACCTCAGCAAAGATAAGAATCTATGCTTTTGCTCACTCGGGTCAAGTCGATACGCCGGATCGCAAAGCTCGGCACTCACAAAAAATTTTACAAATTGTGATAGTATAATTTGCTGGAATGATGTTGCAATGTCAATGGTTGCTGGATACTGCGGCTGTGAATCACGAACGGTATCGTACCTACCCTGGACCAGGCGCTGAAAAGATGCGGGAGTTACGTCTATCCCCTAAAGGATGCCGGTTCGAAGGAAGGTCTATGGCTATGGGGTGCCGAGTGCCATAGGAAAGTGCGTGATACTATCTTGGGAGACCGCAGTCCGGAAGGATCGCCCTGATCTACGTGGATGAAGTTCTGGCGCACTAAAAAGTTGTAGACCAAAAAAGGGCGAATTCAAAGCCGGTTCAAAATCCGTTGCTGGATACCAGGAACTTCCAGTCGTCGATGCTGTCGGTATCTCTTCCATCGGGGTCTCGGGTCCATGACAGCTCGTTGTCCTCCGTATCGGATAGGGCGGGAGTTCTATCCACCTCCGTTCCATTGGGACTGACCAGCACCAGGACCACGTTCTCATGTGGCAGCCAGTCCAGGGTCTTGGTCAGGCCGTAGTATCCGATGGCGGGAATCACCGTTCCGTCCGGAATCACTGCAGTTGCGTTCTCCGAGCTGACGATCTTCCACCCGCTTATGTCCAGGCTCGCGCTCCCCGAATTGTAAAGCTCAATCCAGGCGTAGGTCCTGGTGAAGTCCTCGTCGCCGGGTGAATTCAGCTCCACCTCATTGATCACTATGCTTCCCAGTGCTGGCGCTCCCGAAGAGGCCACCAGGAAGACCGCCAGCAAAACCTTGAGTAGCGTTTTCATGAATTTAACACCCTGTATGACGGTTAAACTGGAAACGACAAAAATATTCTGCCCGAAAGGTCCAGGCCTCCGAAAAAGTTAGCGTCCGAAGCTCGGAAGTGAGATTGATCCGAACCCCATGAGAGTCTCTTTGGTCTCCGCCAGCCGTTCTGCGCTCGATTCCATATCTTCCAGCAGGCCTTCCTTGGCCTCGCCCAGCCGCTCCCTGGCGGACTCCGTATCCTCGAGCAGTTGTTCCTGGGACTCTGCTATTCTTTGCAGTCGCTGTTCAGCCTCGGTCCCGTGATTGGTGACGTCGCCTGCCTGGTACTGGGTCGCGCTAGTGTCCGGAATGGTTATGGTCAGTAGCGGCTGAGCCGGAGCACAGTACATCACAGGCCAGATCGTCCTGTTGACCAGGATATACGTCGAAGCAAGCACTGCCTGCACCGTTGACTCGGGCATGCCCTCTCCGAATACCAGCAGGGCTGCCGTGCCCGAAGAAGGCGAATATGCGGCAAAGACCTGACTGCCAACCATTCCCAGCAGAGACGGGCGTCCGCTAATGTTCATGGAAGCGGTGCTGTAAAGGGCCGCCTGCATCTCAGGATCAAAGGCCTCCATCTCTGCCTTGACCTGTGAGAGGTCCAACTCTCCAGTTGATGCACAAGGATAGAGCAGCGAAACTGCTACCAGGCTGCCGTTGAGCGTGAAGGGCATGGTAAGGGCGCGCCCCTGTGAGTAGTTTCCTTCGGTCAAAATTCCCGCTTCTAGCGGGATAAAAGACGGCAGACAGAAGCTGACGGCTGCGTAGGGGCCCATCTCAAAGCCCTGGCAGAAAAGATTGGTCTCCTGTGCCGATGCCGAAGAGATGAAAGTAGCGCAGATTAAAAGCGCAAAGCCCAGCAATATGGTCCTGGCCGCTAGGCTCGAAGGCCTGAAGCATTCATACCTTTTGACGGTCATATGGATCCTCGTTAATTTGTTAATCCCCATTCTAAGGTCGCGTTTTAGAGCGAGCATAACTTTGAGAATCTCTTGTTAGATGGCGCTCAATTATAAATCAGTTTCCTGGGTGGGAGGTGACTCTCATGATCCGCCTGGCAGGGGGTTGTCGGCCAGGTCCCGTTATCGTAATATATTCGAATACTGTTTGGGGAAATTAAACAAAGATGGGGCAAGATGGTGGAGGTTATGACATGAAGATTGCTCTGTTGATCTGTGCCGCCCTGATGGCTCTGAGCCTGTGTGCGGCAGCCAGTGTGGTCATCAATGAGATGGAGGTCAACCCGCCCGAGGGTGGGTCTGACTGGATCGAGCTTTACAACAGCGGAAACGAGACCGTGGACATAAGCGGATGGACGGCCACCATCACCGATGGTGGGTGGGTAGGCAAGATGGAGGTCCCTGCCGGAACCATAATCTCCGCGCAAGGATTCTACGTCCTTGTCGGCGACTCCAGATGGACTCACCAGGACGGAGGTTTTGCGGCCCTCTACACCGAATCTGGCCTGAAAGTTGACGAGACCGCCTTCAGAGAGGACGGCCTGGACAATGACTTCACCTGGGGTCGGCATCCCGACGGCCACGACACCAATACCGATGGTGACTGGGGCTATGCTTACGCCACCAAGGGCCGGTCCAATGGGCTGTGACCGTCCTTCCGGACTGAACCGGGATGAAGAAAGGTCAATCAAAATAAGATAAATTGAACCTGATTGAAGAGAAAAATTTCGATCAGAGCTTCACAAGAGAGAGGGGTGTTTCATCACATGAATGCGCGAACTGCACTTAAAGCCTGCCTGGCCCTGTGCTGCATTGCTGCCGCCTGCGGCCTGGCCTTGGGAAATGTGGTCATCAATGAGATAGAGCTCTCCGCGCCCAACAATGCGTCAATCTGGGCCGAGATCTATAATTCCGGCACCGAGCCCGTGGACCTGACCGGCTGGATGGTCAAGATAGTGGACGGTCCCTGGGCCGGACCAATCGAGCTATCCGGCCAGATCGGGCCGTCGGGCTTCGTCGTTGCTGAGGGCGATCCCAGATGGACGCCGGGCATTAACGCCACCGTGTATCTCTACGACAGCGCAGGAAACCTGATAGACCGGACCTATGAGCTGTCAGACAGCGCCCAAAATGATTTCACCTGGTCCAGAATTCCTGACGGAAAGGACACCGACACCAGAGCAGACTTCGCCTACTTTATGGGCAGCAAGGGCCGGTCCAACGGCAGCGGATCGATCAGATTGTAAAAATAGCTGAGGGGGCAAAAGAGCCCCTTTCAAGGATTTTTTTAGTCATCAACCGGTCCTATTTTCTCAGTTGATCCTCAAGGTATACTCTCCACCGGAGGCGAAGTATCTGGTCTGAGAGTAGTAGTAGCCTCCTTTCCTGATGGTGATCTTGTGGTTGGCGTTTCCGGAAACTGTGAAGCTGCAGTATCCATCGGGCACGCCGCCCTGTCCTTCGGTGAACTGGTAGACGTCGTCGACGTACACTTCATATCCCGTAAGCCAGCTGGACACTATATTGACCCTGGCGGTTCCATAGGAGGGCCCTGGGCCCGGGCTCGGATAGTATCCGACGACGTCTATTATCACCGCGTTGCTGGGCTGGTTATTGACCACGAACAGCAGGATGTGCTGGCCTATCGTGTCGGCGTAGAAGTTGATCCGGGTGTAGGGATAGAAATAGTAGTAGTTCTTGTCCAGCACTCCGGAAGGATAGATCTCATACAGGTATCCGCTGCCCCCGGAAGGCGTGCTGGCAATCAGAGACAGGCTGGAGCCCATGGGGACCTGGGCATACTGTGTCCAGCTGCTGGTTCCCTGAATCCACAGCGAATTTCCCCCGGTGGCGGTGGCGTAGGTCTGGTACTGCGAGTACGAGATGGACTTCTGGTCCGGGCCTACGTAGAGCATCCTTGGCTCCCGGCCGGAGATGCTGAACTGCTCAGCTTCTGCCGTCTGGTCGCCGGGTTCTATCTGGAAATATTGTGAATACTGAAAGGAGGTTTGCGATATGCCCGGAGAAGTCTGTCTCAATAAATCGCTTGATTCTGCCAAATCTTCGCTCCAGGTCCCTGTAACCTGCTGAGCTAAAGACGGGGCCGCCATAAATGCCGTAATCAGGCATAGCATCAAAACTATTGATCTCAAAGAAAACACCCCTGGTATTCTTAGGCATTATTATTAGTAATATTTTTTGGCCAGATCTGGGGCTCTGCAGATGAGGGCCTCAAAAATTGAGTAGGAGCCTGTGTCTTGGGGTTTCAGGTGCTGAGTGTGTAAGAAAGTCCTGGCTCGAAGCTCCTGCGGTGCTCGCTCTGGTAATCGGGCGCCCCCATCTCTCCTTTCTTGACGATCTTTATCGTACGATCGCGTCCTCCGGATACCTCGAAGCTGGCAACACCATCCAGGATCCCGTCCATGAGATCGCTGGCATAGAAGGTGCCATCAACGTAGACATCGTAGCCCTTCACCTCTTTCGACTCGATGGTCACTTTTGCCCTGGCCGGAGAAAAGCGGGTCACATCAGCCGGCTCGATCTGCATTCCGGCCCCCGCGGGCAGCACGTCGATAATCAGGGCATTGGCCGGCTGGCCTTTCACAGCCAGGATCATCATTACCCTGCCCGTCTCCGGAAGCGATAGATTGAGGATGTAGTAGCCGGGCAGGAGATCGTATCCACGATGAGAGATTGAACTGCTGCCGTAGGAGATCAGATAGAGATCGGCGTGGCCCCCTGAGGGAGAATAGGCCAGGATCTCTGCCTGACCGCCCTGCCGGGCTGAGACCGCCTGAGCCCATTTCGTTTTCTCCTGCACCCATATCTCATTTGAGCGGTTGCGGGAGAGGTATTGCTCGAATGGCACGGCCTGATCTCCCACCATTACCTCCACGGGCTCTTGTCCGGTCAGGTTGAAGGGAAGGAGGCCGGAGTCCGGCAGAGCCAGCAGGGACGCATTATCCTCGGCTGGGGCAGATGTTCCGGAGTCGCCTAAGCCCGGAAAAAACGATGCCGCCAATGCGACAATCAAGATAGCGAATGCTCTCATGATTTCGAACCAACAACCTACCGGTCTAAGATCCTGTCGCATCCCCTGTGCAAAGCGAATTGAGCGAAAAATAAGGAGGCTTGGCCGGTCTCTTCACATGCTCTCCAAAGCCGCAATTCCCAGAGTCTCCAGCGATACTTTGAGCGCATTCCTGGCGGCCTGGACCAGGGCCAGCCTGGCCGCTTTCAGATCGTCAGGTGCGTCCAGCACCGGGCTGAAGCGGTAGAACAGGTTGAAGACCTCGGCCAGTTCCCGGGCATAGGTGGCCAGATGGTGCGGCTTCAGCTCCCGCGCCGCCCGGTCTATCACCAGCTCGAACTCGGTGATCTTCTTGATCAGAGCCACCTCGTTTTCGGCGGTCAGGAGCGAGGGATCGAACGTCTCCGGAACGGCGGACCGGCGCAGGATGCTGCAGGCCCGGGCGTGCGAGTACTGAATGAATGGTGCGGAGAGCTTATCGAAATCCAGGGCCGCCTTCCAGTCGAAGGTTGTGGCCTTGTCGGCAGAGACCCGGACCACATCGTATCGAACCGCCCCCACAGCCACGTGCCTTGCCACCTCCCGCCGAAACTCGTCGCTCTCCTCCGGCCGGCGCAGGCGAACCTCTTCCAGGGCCTGGTTCTCCACCTGGTCCAGCAGCTCATCGGCGGAGATGAACTTGCCCTTCCTGGTGGACATGGAGCCGGTGGGAAGGGAGACGAACTCGAATATCACCACCTCCGGCTCTCGAATGCCCAAAAGCCGCAGCGCGGTTCTCAGCTGCGAGGAGACCAGCTTGTGGTCCGCCCCCAGGATATCCACGGTGCGGTCGAAGTTCTCGGCCTTCCAGCGGTGGTAAGCCAGGTCCCGGGTGATGTAAAGCGATGTTCCGTCGCCCCTCCGCAAAACCATCTTCTTCTCAAATCCGAACTCAGAGAGGTCCAGCTGGAAGGCACCCTCCTCCCACTGGGTAAGCCCGGTCTTCTCCAGGCCCTGGATGATCTCCCCGACCGAGCCGTCCCGCACGAACTCCGACTCCCAGCGGTAGCTGTCGTGATGAATGTTCATGCGGAAAAGAGTCTCCTCAATGCCGGATATGGCATAGTCCACGGCCGCCTTTATCTCGGCCGAGATCTTCGGGTCTCCTGCCTCGTAGCCCTGGATGATCCGGTCGGCCTCTTCCTTGACCTCAGGCCTCTCGCCCATGGTCTTGTGGGCGGCGATATAAACCCGGGCGGTGGCATGGTCGGCCTTAATCTCTTCCATGGGGAAATGGGACCTTCCCCACACCACCATGGCCTCCTGCCGGCCCATGTCGTTCACATAGTACTGGGCCTCCACCTTGCAGCCCGCCCGCCTCAGTATGCGCACCAAAGTGTCCCCGATTACCGAGTTCCTGATGTGGCCTACGTGCAGGGGGCCGTCGGGGTTGGCGGAGGTGTGCTCCACAATTGCGCTCTGAGACATGCGGCCGGTCCAGCAGTCGTCGGCCAGCGCCCTCCTCAGGACCTCGGCCAGGAAGGCCCGGTTCATGAAGAAGTTGATGTAAGGCCCCACCAGCTCGGCCCGGTCCACGTAGCTGCGTTCGGCAGGGAGAGCCTTGTGAATGTCTGCGGCGATGGAGGCCGGGCTCCTGCGCAGGACGGGGGCCAGACGGAAGGAGACGGAGGATGCGAGATCGGCATGGGGGCTGAGGTCCAATGCCAGCTTGTTTACCTCTCCTTCCGGGACCTGAAAGCCGCAGCTCTTAAGAGCGGCGTCAAGCAGGCCTTCGACTTCAACCATAAAATCGAGAAACATGTGGAACACCGTTATCAGGCAGATATCATCCTCAACAGGAAGGGACCATATAAGCGTTTGCGTTATGTCCGGACTCCCTCCGGCTTTCGGGAAGATATATAGTCCTGGCGGACAAATTAGCAGAAGGAGGAGTGCGTATGAAGAACAGTCTTGCCTTTGCGATGCTTCTGACCTCTGTCATGGCGCTTGTCTTATCAGGTGCAAGTTCGGAGGTCGAGGCCATCACGGCCCTAAAGCTGCCTGTTGATTCCGTGACCATCTACCCGGACGGCCTGGTGGCGGCGAAGAGAATGGGGGATATGGAACTGACTGAAGGAGGCCACCAGTTCGCAATCGATGTGCCGGGATCAGCCGACCGGGACTCCATATTGCTGAGAGTGACCAATGCCAGCATAGAGAAGGTGGTCTACGAGGGATCGCCGGTCTACACCTTGAACGTCTCGTCTGCCGGCAGCCAGGAATTCCTGTTGAGCTATCTGATGTACAATTCAGGCTACTGGGAGCCGCTTTACGACCTTTTCCTGGACGATTCGTCCATGCTGGTATCAGCCGTTGCTCGGGTGACCAACAGCGGCGAGGAGGACCTGAAAGATATAAGGTTGAAGCTGGTAGCAGGACCTGAGCCAGAAATCGAGCCCTATCTCGCCAGGGGTGCGGCCAGCAGGATTAAGCTGGCCTTTGCCGACGAAGCCGCTCTGGAGGCCGCTCCCTCTGAGTCTGCACCGGTCACGGGTGAGCTGGAGACGCTTTACATCTTCGAGCTAGAAGGAAGAAAGGATCTGGATATGGACAAGGACACCGGCCTGCCGCTGTTCGAAGGAGTTGTGCCCCTGGAAAGGATCTATGTCTGGGATGCGTATCGAAAGGAGAGCGGCCCGGCAGAGGAAGAGATCCGGGCCAACAACACCATGGCCAACCCCTGGCCCTCGGGAAAGGCACTCGTTTATCGCGATGACGAATACGTCTCCACCATCACCATGCCCTACACTCCCGCCGGGACCAATGCCTCGATCAATGTCGGTCCCTCGGCCGACCTGAAGGTGGAGAAAAAGCTACAGGACTACAACATCACCGAGCGGATCCAGCAGATTTCGGCAGAGAACCGGACCGGAGCGGCCAAGGAGACCACTGAAACCTGGCGCTACCATCTCACCCTGGAGAGCCATCTGGACCGCAATGCTACGGTCGAGGTAAACGACATCCGTCCCAAAGAGGCCAGGATGATCTCGTCAAGCCCCGAGCCGTCAGAGACCACGGCCACGTCCATGAAGTGGAAGCTGTCACTGGAGCCGCGCAAAAAGACGGCCATCGATTACGTCTATCAGGTGGTCCGCACTGAGCCTGTAAACATCTTAAAATAGGAGGGGCCGCCAGCGGCCCCAATTTTTCTGACCCTTTCTCTAATCGGTCTCTAATCTACCCAGACTTTCTGCGCGTTGACAACCACCAGCTTGGGAAGGTGAACCTCGAGAATGCAGTTCTCAAAGCTGGCCTTAACCTGCTCCGGCTTGATCTCCACCGGCAGCTTCAGCTCTCTCTTGAATCCAAGAGCGCTTCTCTCCCGGCGCAGGTACTTGCCCTCTCTGGCCAGGGGCTGGGCCTGAACGGCGATGCCGTCTTCGGTTACCCTCAGATCGATCCGATCCTTGGATACGCCCGGAAGTGCCACCAAGGCGATTATCTCATCTTCAGTGTCGATTAGGTCCACCGCCGGAACGTCGTATCCCTTGGACTCTGTCATCTCGCTGCTCATATCGGAAAAGAGCTTTTTTGCCGCCTGGCTGGCCTGGCTTGACATCTTGGCGGCCTCCACCGCGGCCTTGCCTATCATCCTCTCCAGGTCGCTGGTGCCTTCAGAATCAGATTTCATAGTTGTTTTAAAGCACTGTTTCGATAAATATCCTTTCCCATCAGGCCCTGGCGAGAAACTTTCCGAAGCCGGGGCGGACCTCTAGGCCGTCCTCAAAGATCACCTGGCCCCGTAGTACGGTCATCTTTGGGAATATGGCCTCTTTTCCCTCGTAGGGCGTCCACTCTGCCCGGCTGTGCAGCCGGTCGGCGCGGATTTTGCTGATGGCTTTAGGGTCGATCAATACCAGGTCTGCGTCCCGGCCAACTTCTATCCTTCCTTTGGAGGGAAAGCCGAATATCTCGGCAGGCTTTTCCGATAAAGCGTCCACGACCCTCTCCAGGGCCACCATGTTCTTCTTGACCGCCATCAGCATCAACGGCAGCATGGTCTCGACGCCCGGGACGCCCGGAGGAGCCTCCCAAATGTCGTCTTTCTTCTCTTCGGGCAGGTGAGGAGCGTGATCCGAGGCCAGGATGGCGATTGAGCCCTCTCGCAGCCCGGCCCAGAGCGCGTCGTTGTCCTCCTGAGTGCGCAGCGGAGGGTTCATCTTCAGGAACGAGCCCTGCCGGCCGTAGTCCTTCACATTGAAGAGCAGGTGATGCGGCGCCACCTCGCAGCTCACTTCTCTTCCCCGGCTCTTGGCCTGGCGGATCAGGTTCAGGCCGGAGGCGGTGCTGAGGTGACAGATGTGCAGGCGGCCGGAGCTGGAGAGGGCCTTTCTCAATGCCACTTCCTCTGCCAGGGCTGGCCTTGCGCGAGAGTATGCAGAAGGCTCGTGCATGCTCCGGCAGGAGGATGTGCCCTCCTCAATCACGCCCCCATCTTCGGCATGAACGGTGGCTAAAAGCCCTGCTGCCTCCGTCTCCTGCAGAATCTTAACCAGAGCTGAATCGGTGTGCTCGTAGGTGAAGATCTCACCGATGGCTGCGGCTCCGGCCGCTGCCTGCTCCTCGATTCTTCCCGGACCGCCGTTTAAGCCGAAATCCACCACCGAGTGCCGCCGTGCCAGGTCAAGCTTCTGCTGAAAGGTGCGGCGGTCTGAGACCCGCGGCAGGGTGTTGGGCTGGTCTACAACCGTGGTCACCCCGCCGGCCGCGGCAGAAATGGAGCCGGATTCCCAGTCTTCCTTGTGGGTGAATCCCGGGTCCCGGAAGTGAACGTGAACGTCCAGGGCTCCGGGAAGAACTATCAATCCACGGGCATCTATCGCCTCTTCGGCACGGTTGGGGCCTCCCAGAGCCGCCACCCGGCCGTCCCTGATCCACAGGTCGATGGACGACAGGCCCGAGGAGGTGAAAACCCGCCCGTTCTTCACCACCAGATCACAGCTTATAGCCAAACTTCCTAAGCAGCCCCCGCCGCTCCTCCACATTGGCCTGGGTCTCCACGCCCTTGGGCGGCAGGCCATCGATTACGCCCATAATCCCTCGGCCAGCCTCCGTCTGTAGCACCACAACCTGCAGGGGGTTGGCGGTGGCACAGAAGATGCTGCAAACCTCCTGAACGTCCTTGATGGCGCGGAGCACGTTTATCGGAAAAGCGCCCTTCATCAGCACCACGAAGGTATGGCCGCAGGAAAGGGCCCCCGAGTTCTCGCCGGCGGCCTTCACCAGCTCGGGATCATTTCCCTCCAGCCGGATCAGGCAATCGCCGCTGGCCTCCGAAAAGGCGATGCCGAACTTGGCACCGGGAACTGAGCCCACCATGGCCTCGTACAGGTCTTCAGCGGTCTTGATGAAATGGCTCTGTCCCAGAACTATGTTCGCGCCCTCGGGAACTTTCATATCCACGACTTTAAGCTCCACGTTTATGCCTCAACGCCTCTTTTTATGGCAGAAAGGAGATATAGTTTTGCCGAAATCCCTTCTTCACTTTCTCTTCCCCTTCTTCGGCCCTTGGTTTTGCCTCTGCACTTTGGATTCCATGCGCATGATCAAAAGCGAGGTCAGGAAATAGACCGATGCGAACAGGACGCTCGCGGTCACCGCGGCATAGAACGATTCGAGCACCGGGAAGCGCAGCAGGAAATACGAGTAGCCCAGGTAGAAGATGAAGAAGGCTGATCCGACGATCGCTGCTTGCTGCCAGGGAGCCCTTCTGCGAAACTCTATCAACAGACTGGAAAACCTCGAACGTTCGGTGGTTACCATGGGTCATTCACCACCAGGTCCGAGAGCTTGCCCTTCCGGCTCATGTACAGTCTCGCCCACCATACCGTGGCCAGTGGAGACAAAACCAGCAGATTGATGAGGCCTGTTAGTGCCGAAAGAGGCTGATAGCTCAGAGAATCGGCACTGGCAGAGTAAGAGCCCCCGATCATCTGCAGGCCGATGGATATGGCCAGCACGATCAGCCACAGCAGGAAGACGTCGAACTTGTTGTAGCGGAAAAAGGCCATGCTCTCCTTCAGGGACTTGACTGGACCTAAGCTCTCAATCACCAGGGCGTAAGGGGCTACCGCCAGCACCAGGGACAGGATGAGGGCATAAATCACGGTCAGCATCATGCCTCCCACCAGGACGGCCAAGCTCTGGGTCTCGGGGTTCTGGTACTGGGGATAGAGCATCCAGGCCCCGGGCAGCATGAAAACCGCACCGAGCACGGTCAGCGCCCAGATCAGAACCGAGACCAGGAACATATTCCAAAGGTGCCGTCTTCCCGATTCCCACATGACCGCGGTGGTTGACCTGCCCGTCTCCAGCGCCTGCCTGGCCATGCCAATCGAGCTGGCCGTGAAAAATGAGCTCACAAGAGTCAGCATCAGGGCTGCCAGGATGGCCAGGCCTGCCAGAAGGGCCGCCGACTCCTCTGCCCGATTCAGAAGCTCCTCCGGGGATTGAATCTCTAAATCCTCAATTGGCCCAAGGGCAGTTAGCGCCATAGCTGCCAGCGGCACCAACACCAGTATCGATGCCAGCAGATTGAGCACAAAGGGGAGACAGAGGTTGAGGTTGTTCCTCCAGGTTTCAAATCCCTTGCCGATCAGCTCTCCCATCTCTTCCATCCGTATATCACTCCTCAAGTCCCTTCCATATCTGATCGCCAACGTGATGCAGCGATTTCACGGCTTTTCCCTCCCCTTTCATCTCCTGGCCGGAGATCAGAGCCCTGCCGATGGCAAGCGGCTTCTTGTATCTCTCCTCGGCGATAATTACCAGGTCACCGGGCTGGATATCCGGATCTGCTGAGACGATTCCCGGTTTCATCACATCGGCTCCGTTAACTATGAACCGCACCGCTCCTGAGTCCACCACCACCAGGTTCTTGTTAGGAGACAGCTCAATGGCTCCCAGGACCGTGAAGAAGTGATGGTCTCCGACCTTCATAATAAGGGCTTTGCCGTTCACGAAGATCAGGTCGATATCCTCATCGGTCACCCCTCGCTCAAGAGAGGCCCTTCGCAGAACTGAGGCATCTTCCAAGAAAGGCTCCAGGTCCGCAATAATCCGTCTGGCCTCGCTCCCCTTGAGGTGATGCCTGGATTTTATCTTCATGGCCTTAAGGTATCCCGATAGGTTTAAATATGCAACGTGCAAGTTTGAATTTGAAGCCTTTTGCGGTTATCATCGCTGGAGAGAGGTTTAATGGGTCAGAGACCGCTTGATATTCTGAATGAATCACTGAACGGACCGGTCATCGTCAAGCTAAAGGACGGGAGGGTCTTTCGGGGAGAGCTGCAGGGTTATGACATACACATGAACCTGGTGCTCGATAATACTGAAGAGGTAGCAGAAGGAGCGGTCGCACGTAAAATCGGAACCGTGATCGTGCGAGGAGATAACGTCGTATATATTTCGCCTTGAGGTGATTTTCAGATGAAAGGTACTCCTTCTATGGGCAAGCGCCAAAAGAGAAGTCACATTAGATGCAGACGCTGTGGCAGCATTTCGTTTAACTTCAAGAGAAAGGTCTGTGTCTCATGTGGTTTCGGCAGGACGCCCAAAACTCGAAGCTACAAGTGGATGAGAAAGGCCGGTTATTAGGGATCCCAAGTGCACGATGCCTGCGGCGTAGTCGGAATCTCCCTCCGGGAGAACGGCAACAACGTGGCCAAGTCAATCTACTATGCCCTCTACGCTCTGCAACACCGCGGGCAGGAAGCGGCAGGGATATCGGTTTATGACGGAAAGACCATTCGAACCCACCGTGGAATGGGTTTGGTCTCCGAAGTCTTCAACGACGCTCAGATCGCATTGCTGCGGGGCGTGGTGGGGATCGGCCATGTCAGGTATCCAACCACCGGCAGATCGTGCATCGAGAACAGCCAGCCGCTGCTGGTCAAGTACAAAGACGGCGCGGTGGCCGTAGCTCACAACGGGAACCTGGTCAATTCAAACCAGCTGAGAGAGCAGCTGGAGCAATCGGGCGATATCTTCCACACCACCTCGGACACCGAGGTTATAGCTCACATCCTGGTACGGGAACTGCTCCGGCACGATCTGCCGGATGCGGTCAGGGCCCTGATGCGAAAGATCGTGGGTTCCTATTCCCTGGTTTTTATTTTAGGTGATATCGTTTTAGCAGTTAGGGATCCACTGGGTATCAAGCCGCTCTGCATCGGAGAGGTAGAGTCGGGCATGATGGTGGCCTCAGAGAGCGTGGCCATCGATACTCTTAACGGCCGCCTTCTCCGCGATGTGCGTCCGGGAGAGATGGTGATAATCAGAAACGGAGAGCTATTCAGCCATCAGCTCTCACGTCTTCCCTGTGCTGCCCACTGCGTCTTTGAATACATCTATTTTGCCCGCCCGGACAGCATAATGGACGGCCGGCTGATCTACGATGTGAGAGTAAATATCGGGGCCAAGCTGGCCGATGAACATCCGGCAAACGCTGATACGGTGACGCCCATTCCGGACTCGGGGATCACCCTGGCGGTGGGGTACCATCAACGTTCAGGCATAAATTATCGCGAATGTCTGATGAAGAACCGGTACATAGGGCGGACCTTCATCATGCCCGACCAGAACATGCGGGAGACCGCGGTCCGGCTGAAGATGAACACCATCAGGCCCAATATCCAGGGCCAAAGGCTGATACTGGTGGACGACTCCATAGTTCGTGGCACCACCAGCCGCAGAATTGTTAACATGGTAAAGAATGCCGGCGCAAAAGAGGTCCATGTGAGAATCGGCAGCCCGCCGATTATGGCCCCATGCTATCTGGGAATCGACATGCCCAGCCGTGAGGAGCTGATCGCTGCCTACAAGACCATCTCCGGCGTGCAAACCGTGCTTGAAGCCGACTCTCTCGGATATGTAAGCCACAAAGGTCTGGTGGAGGCCATCGGCATTCCCGAGCGCAACTTGTGCATGGGCTGTCTCACGGGAATTTACCCGCTGGATATTCCCGGCGAGAAGTGCGCTGCGGCACAGATGACCCTGGCTGAATACGTGTGCTGAATAATTTGGACTTTTTTTGGTCCCGGCGTCACTTTAAAACAATCATTTTCGTACGCGCAACTTTTTGAATTGCATCCTTGCAGGTATTTGACATGGGGTCAAAGCTCAGGCAACTGGCTGTACCGGAACTTTATATTCGAATATTCAAAAATAAATAATTAAAAAAAATAAAAAATATTATACTGGGGGCTTTGGAGGCTTCAGCATTATGAAGGCTATCACGATCCCAATCACAGCCAGACCAGCCACATAGGGGAAGACTCCCATGTAGCTTCCGGAAGCTGTCTTTATAGCGCCTGCCAGCTGAGGCCCGACTATAGCACCGGCACCATAGGCCAGGAACACCATGCCGTAGTTTCTTGGATAGTCCGCAGTGCCGAAGAAGCTTGCTGTGGCTGTAGGCGCTATGGCCAGCCAGCCGCCCAGACACATCCAGAGAATGGCGAACGCCACGATGTACAGAGTCGTTGCTCCCGGTGCAGCCATCTGCCACATTATAACCGAGGCCAGTGCGATCAGGACAAAGGAGACAACGGCCGCGTTTCTGGGAGTGAGCTTGTCGGTCAGCGTCCCGAATATGGGCCTTCCGCCACCGTTGAATACCGCAAAGAAGCCGACCAGCGCTGAGGCCAGGGCGGATTCAATCATAATTACCTCCTGGCCGACGGGCTTCGAAATACCGATAGCCATCAGACCTGCTGTGCATCCGATGAAGTAGCAGAGCCACAGGCCGTAGAAGGTCATCGACTTCAGCATCTGCTCACGCCGGAAGTCAACGGTTACATGTGTACCCGCCTTTGGTGCAGGCGGCGACCAGCCGGCCGGCTTGTAGCCTGCTGGCGGGAAAGTCAGTGGCAGGGCCATCAGCACAATCAGCACGATAAAGGCGAGTCCGAAGAAGCGGAACGTATTCATCACGCCATATGCCCCTATGAGATAAGTGGCAATGTTTGCGGTGATAAATGCCGAGAATCCGAAGCCGAGAACGGTCAGGCCTACTGCCAGCCCGCGCTTGTCCGGGAACCATCTGGCAGAAACCGCAACAGGGCAACCATAGGCGATTCCCACGCCCAGGCCGCCGATGATTCCATAAGTGGGAATGAGCATCTGTACCGAGCTGGCAGTGGAGGCCAGGAGCCAGCCCAGACCGCAAATTACTCCTCCGGCCATGGCCACTTTTCGCGGGCCAAACTTCTCAATGTATTTTCCCGTAAAGACCATGGCGACGGAGAACGTGGCCAGGAATATCGAGAATGGGAGCAGTACGTCGTTGGCAGAGACCGTCTGCCCCATTGCGGTAAAGTAATCGGTCAGCGGCTTTACGAATACTGACCATGAATAAACGCTGCCCAGGCAGAGCATGATGATGGTTCCCAGAATTACATACAACCATCGCCCGCCAGGCGGCTGCTTTTCAGCCATAAGCTTAACACCCTCCTATTTAAGTGCTGTTCCATCAAACGCCTTTAGTTAGCAATTTTATTCAATACATACAATCGATATCATCACCAGCAATTGATATCATCAATGAGATCAGGAAAAGTTTCACCAACCTTGTCTCTTTTTAATCCCTCCTTGGTTCCCCTCCATCACATTCTAAAGGTTATCCGATGGATGGGTTCTATTCTTGCTGCTCACCTATTTAAATTTGGCGCTAATTATCTGAATTATACATTATAATATTGCATATATCCCGATTTTAGATTGTCTCCGCAACGAAATATACATGTATCAACCAGGTCATTAAACAAAATAAATCGAAGAAAAAGATCCCAAATTCTTATCCATCGATAATATGGAATGGACATATTTACAAATCATAATTGATGGTAATCTCTTTTAAGGATGATGCGAAAATAGCTGGGAGGTGATGTCAGATGTTGTTGGGCAATCCAAAGACCTCGTGGAATGAAACTGAAAGCATGCCTACAGTCTCCTCAACTGCCTTCGTGGACGACTCCGCAGTCGTCATAGGCGATGTACGAATTGGTGAGCAGGTCTACGTCGCACCCTGTGTATCCCTCAGAGCTGATGAAGCAACGCCCATAATCATCGGAGATGAATGTAACATCCAGGACGGAGTGGTCTTTCACGGGCTCGAGGGCAGCTTAATAGAGCTGGGGAAGCGCGTATCCATCGCCCACGGTGCCGTAATCCACGGACCCATGAAGATCGGAGATGAGAGCTTCGTCGGCTTTAACGCCGTGGTGCACGCCTCGACCCTTGGCCGGAAGTGCTTTGTCGCCCACGGCGGAATTGTGATCGGAGTCAAGCTCTCAGACGGAAAGTTCGTTCCGCCGGGGACGCTGGTGGATACCCAGGAAAAGGCAGATTCCCTGGGTCCGATACCGGATAACCTCAAGCATTTCAACGATGAAGTGGTCAAGGTGAACCTGGAGTTTGCCAGCGGCTACAGAATAAAGAGCAAGATGTGCAACTTATAGCTGAGCTTCTCTCTTTTTATCTGCCGGCAATCCATTCTTTTCGCCCGGAGAAGTAATATATAACCCCTGCCTTATGGCCCCCTACTTAGGTGATTGTAAATGGCCAAGATCAAAGCAGGCGTTCTCGGAGCGACGGGAGCAGTGGGACAGCGTTTCATTGAGGGATTAAAAGACCATCCCTGGTTCGAGCTTACCAGCCTGGCAGCTTCGGAGAGGAGCGCAGGCAAGAAGTACAGCGAGGCCGCCAGATGGCGTCTGGAGAGCGAGATGCCCGAAAATGCCGCCGACATGACCGTGGTCAATGTAAATCCCAAAGAGGTAGATGCTGACGTGGTCTTCTCAGCATTGCCATCAGATGAGGCCAAGCGGGTCGAGCTGGATTTCGCAGCAGCCGGGTTCGCCGTGGCCAGCAATGCCGGCGCTTACCGCATGGCGGCTGATGTGCCCCTGCTGATCCCCGAGTGCAATCAGGAGCATCTGGAGATAGTCAAGATACAGCAGGAGAAGAGGGGCTGGAGCACGGGCGGCTTCCTGACCACCAACCCCAACTGCACCACCATCATGTTCACCCTGGCCTTGAAGCCCCTCATGAAGTTCGGCATAAAAAGCGTTCAGGTAGCCTCCATGCAGGCTGTGAGCGGCGCTGGATACGAGGGCGTTCCTTCCATGGCCATTCTCGGAAACATCATACCCTACATCGGCGGAGAGGAGGAGAAGGTCGAGACTGAGCCCCAGAAGATCCTGGGAACCTTCGATGGCCAGAAGATCATAGACGCAGACTTCACAGTCTCCGCCAGCTGCCACCGGGTGCCGGTCATGGACGGCCACACCGAAGCGCTGTGGGTGTGCATGGCTGAGGACCCGACACCTGAAGAGGTCAAGAAGGCCATGCTGAGCTTTGATCCGGGCCTGGGGGACCTGCCCACATCGCCCAAGAAGGCTTTGATCGTCAAGGACGAGCCGGACCGACCCCAGCCGAGGCTGGACCGGAACCGCGGAAACGGCATGTCCATTTCGGTGGGCAGGATCAGATCCGGCATCAGGTTCATCTGCATGGGTCATAACACCGTGCGCGGTGCGGCAGGAGCCAGCATTCTCAATGCTGAGCTTATGGTCAAGAAAGGCCTGCTGTGATGCTGATCATAGCCTGGGAGACAACTTCCGCCTGCAATCTGGCCTGCAGCTACTGCCGGGCCGAGGCCACGGCCACTCCGTCGGAGCATGAGCTCAGCACCGCGGAGGCCCTGGACTTCATCGACCAGGTAGTGCCTCTTAATCCCATGATCATCCTGAGCGGCGGCGAGCCGCTGCTCCGCCCGGATATCTTTCAGCTGGCCGGATATGCAGTCTCCAAGGGGCTGCGCGTCTCCCTGGCCACCAACGGCACGCTGCTGAACTCTGTGTCAGCAGATAAGATCGCGGCCTCCGGCATCAGCCGGGTAAGCATCAGCCTGGACGGGGTCATGCAAGAGACGCATGATGCCTGTCGGGGAAAAGGGTCCTTTGCCCGGGCCCTGATGGGCATCGAGAGCCTATCGGGAAAGGTCGACTTTCAGATCAACTTCACCGTCAGCCGCAGGAACGAGTCCGAGGTTTTATCGGCCTTCGACCTGGCGGAAAACCTGGGGGCCAAAGCCCTGCATATCTTCTTCCTGGTGCCCACCGGGAGGGGAAGAGACGAGGATCTGATATCGGTCGAGAAGCAGGAGCAGCTGCTGCGGATGATAGATCAGGAGAGCGACTGCCGGCCTCTGGAGGTTCATGTGACCTGTGCTCCCCAGTATGCCAGAATCGCCCGCCCGCGAGAAGGCCGGAGAAGGAGCGGAGGATGCCTCGCTGGCTCAGGGTTTGTGTTCGTCTCCCGCAGTGGCGAAGTATTTCCCTGCGGCTACCTGCCCCTTGCGGCAGGAAACATCAGGAAAAAGAATTTTATAGAGATCTGGACCACCTCACCTCTGCTCTCAGCTCTCAGAGAGCGCAAGCTCAAAGGAAAGTGCGGGGACTGCAGCTTCCTTCGGACCTGCGGAGGCTGCCGCGCCAGGGCCTATGCCGAGACGGGAGACGTCCTGGGCGAAGACCCGTTCTGCAATCTGGAGGTTGTTTGACGGACGAGATCGATCGCCAGCTGCTTGCCGCCGTGCAAGAGGGCTTTCCCATAACCAGCCGCCCCTTCCGGGCTCTGGGAGACCTGTTCTCTCTACCGGAGGATGAGGTGATCGCCAGGCTGGAGCGCCTGAAGGGCGAGGGGCTGGTGAGGCGAATTGGTCCCATACTGGACATGAGGAAGCTCGGATGTAGCGGCGTCCTGGTTGCTCTGAAGGTTGATGCAGAAGAGGCTGATCAGGCGGCTCAGGTGGTCGATCAGTACAAAGAAGTGTCTCACAATTACCTGCGGCCAGATCCCAGCGGCTACAACCTGTGGTTCACGATCTCGGCTCCTGAGGAGAGGATTCGGGAGATCCTGCAGGAGATCTCGGCCAAGACGGAAAAGCCGCAACTGGTGCTGCCGACCAAAAGGATATTCAAGATCGGCGTCAAATTCGATATAATCTGAGACCTTCAAAAGAAGAGGGAATGGTTAATATCGCTTGAAGCCTGGATTTTGTGAGGTGAAAAAAATTGGCAAAGCCTGTGCTCATGGACTTTTATGCGGACTGGTGCGGCCCCTGCCGCATGCAGGGTCCGATCTTCGAAGATCTGGAGAAAGACTTCGCTGATAAAGTGGAATTCAAGAAGATCAACGTCGACAAAGAGGGTGACCTGGCTGCAGAAAAGGCCATATTTGTAGTACCAACCATAATTCTGGAAAAAGACGGCAAAGAGCTGTGCAAGTGGATGGGTGTCACCTCCAAAGAAGAGCTGACCAAAGCCCTGAATGATGCTTTGAAGTAAAATTTGAACGAGAGGGAGTTGAGGGAGGGGTGGACCTAGGTATAGAGCCGATAAGGCGAATCAACAACCGTGGAGGCGACACTCCCCATCTCTCCCTTTCTTTCGACTCTCATCTCTTCTCCATTGACACCACCCGTTCTCCAAAATCCTGCCTGCAGCCCGATGCCTATCTCATAACTCATGCCCACAGCGACCACTACGGCAAATCGGCCATGCTCTCGGAGCGCGCTGTAGCTTCGGAACAGACTGCACGCGCCCTGGAGATACGCTACCAGCACCAATACCGCGGCCGGACCTTCAAGGTTGGCGAGAGCATAATGATCGGGGATGTCGAGGTCAAGACTTACCCTACCGGGCACACCATCGGATCCTCAGCCTTTGGCTGGGAGACGGAAGTGGGCGGCCGGGTCCTGGTGACAGGAGACGTCAAGGACTACCGCTCCCTGCCCCGCTGTGATCTCCTGGTCTCAGAGGCCAACTACGGAGACCCCTGGGACCCTTCCTGCGTCTTTGAGGACGATATCGCCGGCTTCTCTGAGGCTCTGGAATCAGGAGCCACCTTTGGGGCCTATGCCTTCGGAAAAGCTCAGCGGGCGGTGGCGCTGATGAGGGGAATGGGCTACAAGGACGAAATCGGCATGGACGAGCAGAGCCTGGCCTTGACCCGGGAGCTGATGCAAAACGCCGGACCGCTGACGGAGATCCAGGGGGGCGGAAACAACGTGGTCTCACCCTGGAACCTGTACAAAGCGCCGGGCAGGAACAAGTACGTCCTGACCGGCAGAAGGGACTCCGGCTTTCCCACCATCCGCCTGAGCGATCACCTCGATTTCCGGGGGCTGATGCGCATGATGGAGCACGTCAATCCAAGCCAGGTGCTGGTTTATCATCCACAGGGCGAGCGCGCGAGCCTTCTTTCCCACCACCTCCAGCAGTGCGGAATGGAGACCGCTTCGCTGGAAATGATCGAAAAGCGCCTGCTCTGAAGAATTTTTGGCCCCGGCCGGCACAGACATGAATCCAGTTCCAGATTTGAAGGGCGAAGTGGCGGTTGTCACCGGAAGCACTCGCGGAGCAGGAAAGGGCATCGCTCTGGTCCTGGGCCAGGCCAGGGCCACGGTTTATGTGACCGGCAGGAGCACAGGGGGCTGCAGCACCGAAGGCCTTCCGGGGTCCATCGGGGAGACGGCTGAGATGGTGAGCGCGCGAGGCGGTCAGGGAATCGCGGTCCGATGCGACCACACCTCTGAGCAGGATGTTAAAGATCTGTTCTGCCGGGTGAGCCAGGAACAGGGTCGCCTTGACCTGCTGGTGAACAACGCCTGGGGTGGCTACGAGCACTATGATTACCAGCTCTTTACTGCGCCATTCTGGGAGCTGCCGATGTCATACTGGGAGGGCATGTTCCAGTCAGGGGTGCGGTCTCATCTGCTGGCCAGCCGTTTAGCGGTCCCGCTGATGCTTCCCCGAAACCAGGGACTGATCATCAACACCACGGCCTGGGATCGCGATCTGTACCTGGGAAATCTGTTCTACGATGTGGCCAAGGCGGCCGTCAGCCGCATGGCCTTCGGGATGGCCCGAGAGCTTCGGCCACACGGCATCTCCTGCCTGGCGTTGGCACCGGGATTTATGAGGACCGAGCGGGTGATGGCGGTGCATGCGATCTCTCCCTTTCCCCTGGACCATACCGAGTCCCCGGAGTACATCGGCAGGGCAGTGGCCTTCCTGGCAGCAGATCCCCAGGTCATGCTGAAGTCTGGCCGGGTGCTGACGGTGGGAGATCTGGCTCAGGAGTACGGCTTCACGGACATAGATGGGCGGCAGATACCTCCATTCAAGATAGAATGATCATCCAACGTTCTATCATCCAATATTCTATCCAATGTTCTCCGGGAAGCCCTGCATCGTCGAAACGGGGACGGGCAATCGGGGATGTGGGACTGGCGGACATAAGCTCCATTCAGAGCCTGCCCTGAAAATCTCTATGAAATTTTCTAATTAGACTACCATCTCTATACATCTTAAAGGACTGCCCAGTCAGGGCTAGCACCTTTATCATATTTGCCAAAATTTATATTTGTTAAGCCTCCATTTTAATTCAGGAGAGGATTGTACATGAAGCACTGCATCTTATGTCTACTGGGGGCCACAGCTCTGGTCCTGATCGGGGGCTTGAACTGGGGGCTGGTAGGCCTTCTGAACTTCAACCTGGTTGAGGCGCTCTTGGGAAAGGGCAAGCTCTCCCGGCTGGTCTATATGCTGGTTGGCCTGGCATCGGTCTCTATCATTGTATTCTTGATCGTATGCAAGCACCGGTCGCACTATCCGCTGACGGCTTCTCGCGGATCGCAGATGTCGGAGGGCGGTAGAAGCGTCAAGGTCTAGAGGTAATACAGTATTAGCGGCAGCATCAGCACCCCCATGGCGTGAGTTCTCTGTATTCCGGCCACAGGGGCGATCAAGCCCACCAGGGTGGACAGGAAGAAGATGAACAGCCCGAACCATCCGCAAAAGAGCAGGCTCATGGCGGCAAGGACTGCCAGCACCAGATAGCATAGAAGCCGGTAGTTGACTCTTGATATCGCTTTGGCCGTCGCTCTGGCTGTGCCTATGACACACAGGTAGGAGGCCACTGCCACGGCTATTATCACCATTATCATCTGGACCAGGATGTTCTGGTCGAGGGCCATCAGCTCCTGAATGGCCGCTGCCGCTCCGCTTCGGGGCCGTCCGATGACGTAGAGGGCCACCAGCGAGAAAAGGGCATTGGCGGTATTGACCCCGGAGATTGAGACCAGGAACTCTTCCGCCGATGTGGGAGCGCCAAGCCTGGTGCAAAGAGATGCCACAGAGGGCGAGACTCCCGGTATCCAGGCCACCACCGATCCGCCCAGCCCGCCGAAGAATGTCGACCTGGCCAGGTCCATCGACGGCACCTTGATCTCCGTGTCCCTCTGCTCCGGCAGCTCCGCTCCTCCCGAGAGGCTGAGGAGGAGTGACGAGGCTCCGAATATGCCGGAGAGGAGCGGCAGCAAGACCTGAGGCTCAAGGCCCAGGGGTGATACGAGCTGATCCTCGCGGGAAAAGGCGAAGACGCCTAAAAGCCCGCTGGTCAGGAACAGCCCGGCTGCCAGGGCTTTGTACTTCCAGTGCACCAGCGAGCCCTGGCCCTCGATTCTAGGCCCTTCTTCCGTCTTTACCATGAGAAGGGCGATGGCCAGGAGCAGCACGCCCACGTATTTCATGACCAGTTCGTAGTAGCTGGAAAAGGCCAGGGAGAGGGGAAGCACCAGAGCCAGGGCCACCAGCACCGAGCCGGCACTGCCCAGGGCAGACAGCCGCACCGCCTCAATTCCCCTCCCGTCCAGCATCAGGCGGTGTCCCGGAAGGACGGTAAGAGCGGTATCGGAGTCCGGTGCTCCCACAAATATGGCCGGAATGCAGTCGAAGAAGGTCTGCGATATGCTGGCGGAGAGGATGATGGCGGCCATGTGATAGGGAGAGAGACCTGCAGCCATCAGGGCGGAAGACAGGGCCAGCAGTATGGCGGCGAAGTTATTTACGTGAAGGCCGGGGGTTAAGCCGCTTATAATTCCCAGCAGAAACCCGGAAGCGACACACAGGGGAAGAAGGAGGTCGACCATCTTTATCCTAATTTAGAAGAAGTGTTCTCAGTATATTAAAATCTTACTTTTGATTAGTATTTTAAGTATCATGGCCGGTTCCTCTGACGGTCCAAATGGGATGGGAGGCCGGGTCTGGAAAACGCTTAAATAGTGGCGAAGAGTCGATCTACCTATCCCGCACAGGGAGTCCTCTCCCTGGGCACATGAACCGAAAATTCGGTTCGAACGCGGAAACCCGCGTGAGTCGGCCTTATCGATAGGGCCTTGCGGAGGATTACGATGAAAAAACTCGAGAAGACAAACCCGAGGTTAGTCCGCCTAATTGACGATCTCAAGGCGGCCTCGCGCAGCAGCGGCGCGCCCCTATGGAGAGACATAGCCAAGCGGCTGGAGAAGCCCCGGCGCAACTATGCCGCTGTAAATCTCAGCAAGATCAACAGACACACCCGCTCAAACGACACTATTTTGGTGGCTGGAAAGGTGCTTGCCTCCGGCGACATCGATCACAGCGTGACTGTTGCTGCCTTAGGCTTCAGCGGTCAGGCCGCGAGCAAGATCCTGGCAGCAGGCGGAAAATGCCTGAATATTGAAAGGCTCATGAAAGAACACCCCCAGGGAACAGGCATAAAGATTTTGAGGTGAGCTGATGATTGTAGATGCAACTGGGTTGGTCCTGGGACGGCTGGCCAGCGTGACCGCCACGCAGCTTCTGGCCGGCGAGGAGATTCATATCGTCAACGCCGAAAAGGCCATAGTCACCGGCAGGCGTGAGAATATTTACGGTGAATACGCCCATACCAGATCTCGCGGCACCAAAGAAAAGGGTCCCTACTTCCCCAAGAGGCCTGACATGATTCTCAAGAGGACTGTGCGGGGAATGCTTCCCTACAAGATGAAGCGCGGAAGAGATGCCCTGTCCCGACTGAGGGTCTATGTGGGCGTTCCGAGAGAGCTGAAAGGACAGACCTTTGAGCAGCCGGAAGGAGCCCGCGCCAGAGATGTAGGCGTCAGGCACATTGAGCTGGGCGAACTATCCAAGAGGCTCGGCTCCAACTTCTGAGAGGATTCGGCATGAAAATAATCAATTCATCAGGCAAGAAGAAGACGGCCATTGCCAGAGCTACTCTAAAGGAAGGAAAGGGCCGAGTCAGGATCAACGACGTGCCCCTGGAGATCTATGAGCCCAGGCTCGCGCGCATGAAGATTCAGGAGCCCGTAGAGATAGCCGGCGATCTGATCAAGGCCATTGATGTTGACGTAACCGTCAAAGGTGGCGGGTTTATGGGCCAGGCCGATGCGGTGAGGACGGCCGTGGCTAAGGGAATTGTGGAATGGACTGGGGATACGGCATTGAAAGAGGCCTACTCCGAGTACGACAGGAACCTCCTGGTCAGCGATCACAGACAGAAGGAGGAGAAGAAATTCGGAGGCATGGGTGCCAGGGCTAAGTACCAGAAATCCTACAGGTGAAGGAGCTTGATTCCGGTCAGGTGCTTTTCCTGCGGGAAGGTCATATCCCACGTGTGGGAGGAATACCGGGAGCGGATCAAGTCCGAACCTCCCGGCAAAGTCCTGGACGATCTTGGAATAGAGAGTTACTGTTGCAGGCGCATGCTGCTGTCCCATGTGGAGATAGTGGATACGCTACGGCGGTACCAGTAAGAAAAGGGGGGTTGTAGGGTAGCCTGGTCCATCCTACGGCGTTCGGGACGCCGTGACCTGAGTTCGAATCTCAGCAACCCCATCATGCTCTTCCTTTTGAGGTGGCTATTTGAAGGGTGAGAAGTATACACGATATGAACGTGCGCGTATAATCGGAGCACGTGCTTTGCAGATTTTCATGGGCGCCCCGGTATTTATCGATACTAAATCCATCGACCCTCTCGAAATAGCGCTAGAAGAGATGAGACTGGGTGTCGTACCCATCACCGTTAAACGCGACCGCAAATAGAGGTGAATTAGTTGGAAGAAGATGAGGTGATAAAGGTAGAGGGAGAATATGAAACTCTCATACCTATTGACGAGTATCTCGCAGCCGGTGTTCACATCGGCACTCAACAGAAGACCAATGACATGATGCCCTATATCTACAGGGTTAGGACCGACGGGCTTTATGTGCTGGACGTTCAGTCCACCGATAAGCGCATCAGGCTGGCCGCCAAGTTCCTGGCAGCGTACGATCCTTCCAAGATACTGGTGGTCTCGGCAAGGCAGTACGGACAGCGTCCGGCCACCATGTTCGCCAAGGCCATAGGAGCTTATGCCAATGTCGGCAGGTTCATTCCCAACACGCTGACCAATCCGGACTTCAAGGGATTCCTAGAGCCCGATGTGCTTGTGGCGACTGATCCGTCCGGCGATGCTCAGGCCGTAAACGAAGCGGTGGATGTAGGCATTCCGGTAATCGCCCTGTGTGATACCAACAACATGACCTCCAACGTGGACCTGGTAATCCCCACCAACAACAAAGGCCGCAAAGCCTTGACGCTGATCTACTGGCTGCTCGCCAGACAGGTGTTAAGAGAAAGAGGAGAAGAGAGCAGGTTCAAGTACACTATCTCGGACTTCGAGATGGAGTTCTAATTTATGCGAAACCCGGCTGTTGCAGGTCAGTTCTATCCCCGTTCGCCAGAGGAGCTGAGCCGCCAGCTGGAAGAGATGTTCAGAGAGGCAGACGGCGAAGAGCTGCCCATCTTGGGAGCTGTGGTTCCCCATGCAGGCTACGTTTACTCCGGCCGGGTGGCGGCAGAGGTCTACTCGCGCCTGCCGGAGAGGGACACGGTGGTGATCCTCGGCCCCAACCATCACGGCCTGGGGGCACCAGTAGCACTGTCGCGCGATTCCTGGAGAACACCTCTGGGGACGGTTGAGGTGGATCAGGAGCTGGCAGACGCTCTGGCAGGGACGATCATAGATTACGACGAGACCGCCCACCGGATGGAGCATTCCATAGAGGTTCAGATCCCCTTCCTGCAGAGCAGGCTTGAGAGCTTCAAGATTCTGCCCATAGCCATGGGGCTGCAGGATGAAGAAACTGCAGAAGAGGTGGGACGCGAGCTGGGACGGGCGATCTCAACTCTGCACCGGAATGCGATCGTCATTGCCAGCAGCGACTTCACGCATTATGAGCCTCAGGACGTCGCCCGCAGAATCGATGCTCAGCTGATCGAAGCCATCCTGAACCTGGATATTCCCAAGCTCTACTCTCGCGTCTACAATCTAAATGCCTCAGCATGCGGTTACGGTCCAATTGCGGCCACCATCAGCGCGGCAAAAGCCCTCGGTGCCACCAGCGGCAAGCTTCTGCGTTATGCCACCAGCGGCGATGTAGTTGGTGACTACAGCCAGGTGGTGGGCTACGGAGCGATGGTCTTCACCTGAAGGGGGCAGAGCATTCTGACCGCGGCATCAGCTCCCGGCAAGGTCATCCTCTTCGGAGAGCACGCCGTTGTATCCGGATTTTCCGCCCTCGGCGCGGCCGTTGACCTGCGCACGAAGGTGTTGGTGAACGATTCTGCCGGTGGCCTGGAGATCGTGGCCGGCAACCTCACGCTTCAAGGATTTTCTCTGGACGTTCATTCCGGAAGGGTCCGTTCGGACCGGGCAGCATTCGCCACCAGATACGTGCGCGCGGCCCTGGAGGAGTTCCAGGCCCAGGATCTCAGGGTGGAGGTCCGCTCGGAGATACCGCTTGCATCCGGTCTGGGATCGTCCGCGGCAACGGTTGTTGCCACCATCGGAGCCCTAAACGAACACCTGGGCCTGAGCCTCTCCTTGCAGGAGATCGCCGATTGCGCCCACCGGATCGAGAAGACGGTGCAAATGGGCCTCGGAAGCCCTATGGATACTGCGCTCTCCACCTTCGGCGGCTATTGCACGGTATCGAAGACGGCCCGGCCAATTGACCTGCCGGCACTGGAGCTGGTGATCGGATACACCGAGAAACCACATGATACCAGGTCCGAGGTGCAGAAGGTCCAGCGGCTTTACGCTCTTTATCCTGAGATCGTCGGCCCCATCTTTCAGTCCATCGGGGCCGCATCATCCCGGGCCGTTCAGCTGATCCGCGAACAAGATCTTGCGGCTCTGGGAGAGCTGATGAACGTGAACCACGGCTTGCTGGAGGCCATAGGCGTTGGCAGCAGAGAGCTGTCCGAGCTGGTGTATGCGGCCAGGGGGCCGGGCCGGGCGCTGGGAGCCAAGATCACCGGTGCCGGTGGAGGGGGGTGCATGATAGCACTTCCGGGTCCCGAGGGCAGGACGCCGATGGCTGTAGCCTTAGAGCAGGCCAAAGGCCGGGCCTTTTTGGTCAGGACCGGCTGCCAGGGCTTGAGGCTGGAGGACTAGAAAGCCCATGACCAGTGTTCTCAAGATCGGCGGAAGCATCCTGACCGACAAGACCCGGCCGCAATGTGCCCGGATGGATGAGATTGAGCGGTTGGCAAGAGAGATCGCAGCTGCGGCCTCCGATCTGGTTCTGGTTCATGGAGCCGGGTCCTTCGGACACGCACCTGCGAAGAAGTACGGCCTGCCCGATAGGTTCAGCCCGGAAGGACTCAGGGTCACCCATCAATCGGTGGTCAAACTGAACCGGCTGGTAGTGGAGGCTCTGGTTGAGGCCGGTCTATACGCCGTTCCGGTTCACCCCTTCTCCGGAGTCCTCCTGAGGGAGGGAAGAATTGAGCAGATGCCGGTCTCCCCGATCGAAGAAATGGTGAAGGACGGGCTTTTGCCGGTGCTGCACGGAGATGTGGCCATGGACAAAACGCGTCAGGCGGGAATTGTCTCCGGAGATCAGCTGGTGCCGTATCTGGCCAGGGCTCTTCGGGCCGAAGTTATAGCTGTAGGAACCAACGTGGACGGCGTGCTGTTTCAGGGAGAGGTCCTGCCGGTAATCAGCAGAGAAGACCTGCCCAGGATAGACGCGCATCTTGGCAAGGGCTCCGGCATAGATGTGACCGGCGGCATGAGGGGCAAGCTCCTGGAGCTTTTAGAGCTGGCAGAGTCCGGCACCTCCTCGGTAATATTCAATGCCGGAATCGCCGGGAACATCACCAGAGCGCTGAGTGGAGAGGAACTGGGAACCCGGGTGGTGAGGAGCAGATGACTACATCCCGCAGGAAACTGGATCACATCAGAATCTGTCTGGAAAAGCCGGTGGAGGCTTCGTCCAGGCCCTTTGAAGACGTACTGCTCATCCACAGGGCTCTGCCCGAGATCTGCGAAGGTGAGATCGAAACCTCCTGCCGGTTTCTGGGATATCGCTTAAAGGCACCAATTATCATCACCGGGATGACCGGCGGCCATCCCGACACCCGTGAGATCAACCTGAACCTGGCCCGGGCGGCCCAGGAGATGGGCCTGGCCATGGGAGTCGGATCACAGAGGGCGGCTCTCGAAGATCCGAGACAGGTGGAGACGTTCTCCCTGGTAAGAGACGCAGCCCCAGACGTGCCGATCATCGGAAACATAGGCGCTGTGCAGCTGCAGAGGTCCGGGCCAAAGGTGCTGGAAAGGCTGGCGGAGATGATCGAAGCCGATGCCATAGCAGTGCACCTCAACTTCCTGCAGGAGAGCGTTCAGCCGGAGGGCGACCGGGACGCGAAGGGCGTGATAGAGGCCCTTTCATCGGCATCGGATGGCGGCATCCCGATCATCGTGAAGGAGACCGGCGCCGGAATATCCCGAGAAGCGGCTGAAGATCTGATTTCTGCAGGAGTTAAGATAATGGATGTCTCTGGAACTGGCGGGACCAGCTGGTCGGGGGTAGAGGCCTACCGGGGCGAGGAAGCCGGGGACACGGAGTCGGCCCGGATGGGGCGTCTTTTCTGGGAATGGGGAATTCCAACCCCCGCCAGCATCGTGGAATGCAGATCGGCAGGGGCTCAGGTCATCGGCTCGGGTGGAGTGCGCAGCGGCCTGGACGTGGCCAGGTGCCTGGCACTGGGCGGATCGATGGCCGGAATTGCGCTTCCGCTGCTCTATCCTGCCACCAAAAGCAAAGAGGATACGGTAGCCGTCCTAAAGGACTTCGTCCGGGCTCTGAGAACAGCTATGTTTCTCACCGGGTGCCGGAATATCCCGGATCTGCAGAAGTCGCCTCTCGTAATCCTGGGAAAGACCAGGGAGTGGCTTGAACAGCGCGGTTTCGACACCAGAAAGTTTTCTGCTTATAGAGAGTAAATCATGTCAAGAGATATATCAATCATCGCAGTCGGCGGGTACAACGAAGTGGGCCGCAACATGACCGCGATCCGGATCGGAAAAGACATCGTAGTAATGGACATGGGAGTGCGGCTGGACCGGGTGCAAATACACGAGGACACCGATGTCGAGTCGCTGCACGCCTCCGATCTGATCGCCATGGGCGCCATACCCAACGACAGCATCATGCAGAGTATAGACGGAAAAGTGAGGGCTATTGCCTGCACGCACGGACATCTGGACCACATCGGAGCCATATCCAAGCTGGCCTACAAATACCGGGCCCCGATTGTGGCTACGCCGTTTACGGCAGACCTCATCAACCAGGAGATAAAATCGGAAAGGATCTTCAGCGTGAACAACCCGGTGAGGGCCATGCCCGCTGGAGGGCGCTTCCGGGTGACCGAGGAGATCGAGCTCGAGTTCATACGCGTTCAGCACAGCATTGTGGATGCCGTTTTCATCGCCATTCACACCGATCGCGGCACCATACTCTATGCCAACGACTTCAAGATCGACCGGTCGCCAACCCTGGGCGAGCCGCCTGATTTCGCCAGGCTGAGGGCTCTGGGAAGGGAAGGTGTCCTGGCTCTCATCACCGAGACCACCAACGCCGGAATCTCGGGAAAGACTCCATCGGAGCAGATCGCTAAGGATCTGGTCTGGGATGCGCTTATAGGCACCGAGGAGAGCCGTTCGGGCATACTGGTTACTACCTTTTCGTCTCACATTGCCAGGATCAAGGCCATCATCGAGGCGGCGCATAAAATGGATAGAAAGCCGGTTCTTCTGGGAAGGAGCATGGATAAGTACTGGAACACCGCCATTCGGGCCGGCTACGCCTGCAAAGATGATGTGGCCGTCTTCGGCCGGAGGAAGTCCGTCGACAAGGCCCTGAAGAGGATCATATCTGAAGGCAAGGACAAGTATCTGCCCATCATGACCGGCCATCAGGGAGAGCCGGGCGCAATTCTCAGCCGCGTGGCCAACGGGGAGACCGACTTCAGCATCGAGTCCGGCGATAGGGTCGTCTTCTCGGCCGGAATCATCCCCCAGCCCCTCAATATGTCCAACCGGGCAACAGTCGAGACCAAGCTGAAGATGCGCGGAGCCCGCATCTACGACAACGTGCACGTCTCCGGCCATGCCTGCCGCGAGGATCACTGGGAGCTTTTGCGCATGATCAACCCCGAGCACGTAATCCCCAGCCACGGAAACTTAGTGTCTCACGGAAACTATCTTATGATTGCCGAGGAGACAGGTTACAGCCTGGGCTCCAACGTTCACCTGGTGAGGAACGGCCAAGAGCTACTGATCGATTGAGGATGAGATTATGATTGACAAAGAGCTGGGAAAGCGTGCCGCCCTGATCTCCCGGGCCATCGAGGAACTTCTGCCCATAGATCACCCCAAAGGGCTTTACGAAGCCGGCAGGCATCTGGTGGATGCCGGGGGAAAGAGGCTCAGGCCCTCGATGCTGCTCCTGGCGGCGGAGGCCGCGGGCGGAGATGCAAAGGCTCTGGTTCCAGCAGCGGTATCCATCGAGCTGGTTCACAACTTCACCCTGATCCATGACGATATCATGGATAACGCCGACCTTCGCAGAGGCCGTCCCTCCGTACACAAGCTGTGGGGACTGTCCGGAGCCATACTGGCGGGAGACACGCTCTACTCCAAGGCATTTGAGGTCCTGGGAACAACGCCGGCACAGCCGCAGCACCTGCTGAAGGCCATGAACGTCCTCTCGCGGACCTGCACCGAGATATGCGAGGGCCAGTGGCTGGACCTGGAGTTCGAGCACCGGGAAGACGTGGCCGAAGGGGAGTACATGGAGATGATCGAGAAGAAGACCGGTGTACTCTACGGTGCCTCGGCCAGCATGGGTGGGGTCCTGGCCGGTGCCTCGACCGAGGTCGTGCGGGGCCTGGACAAATTCGGCAGGCTTACCGGCATGGGATTTCAGATCCAGGACGACGTGCTGGACCTGACCGCTCCGGTGGAGGTGCTGGGGAAGAGACGGGGCGGGGATCTGGTGGAGGGGAAGAAGACCCTGATCATGATCCATGCTCGCGGGAATGGGGCATCCATAGACGCTTTTGGAAACCGCAATGCCAGCGACGAAGAGATCGAGAAGGGAATTGCCGCCCTGGAGGAGAGCGGGTCCATAAAATACGCTCGGGCCCGGGCCCTGAACCTGGTAAAAGACGGAAAGGGCGCTCTTGAGGTGCTGCCGGATTCGCCCGCCAGGTCATTCTTGCTGAGCCTTGCCGATTATATGATCAGTCGAAGATATTAGGAGTGGATTAGTTTGCTGAAAAACGAGGCGGAACACCTGCTGGAGCACTGGATCGAGCACAATCAGAGCCACAGTAAATCCTTCCGGGAGAGGGCTTTGCAGATCAAGGAGATCAGCGAGGCTGCTGCCCGGGACATACAGGAAGCAGCAGAGCTTATGGATAAGTGTACCGAGATGCTGCAGAAAGCCAAGCAGGATCTCTAGGGACGGGCGATTACATGGAACTGGTTTACACGTACGGCCTTGATAGCGAAAAGGCGATGAAGAAGCTCCTGGAAGAGGAGTTCTTCAAGAGAGTGGGACCGACGGTCAGAGAGTGCCGGAACATGGGTCTGGACCAGGATGGCTTCTGCATGTACATCAAGGCTCGAGACGAAGTGGCAGAAGAGGCCAAGGTGCTACTGACCGAATCTCCGGCCAAGCCGCTCGAAGGCGAGTCCAGCGATAAGCTGTTGAAGGCCTTCCGCGATGAGGCGGAGGCGGCAGAGGCCGGAATGGGGGCCATGTTCGGCTAATCCCCACCTTCGCTCTCATCTCTCCCCGAGTTCATCTGAAGTTGCGTTAACTCTCCGAAAGTGATATATCGCCCGTGCAGGAAAGGCTCTTCCGAGGCAGGATAGACTTGAGCAAGTTCATCGTGGTTCTGGGCACCACTTCGCACTCCGGCAAGAGCACGCTGGTGGCCGCGCTATGTCGAATGTTATCCAACCGCGGCCTCCGCGTGGCTCCTTTCAAATCGCAGAACATGAGCCTTAACTCCTGGGTAACTGACAACGGCTCTGAGATCGGGATCGCCCAGGCGGTGCAGGCCTGGGCCGCCCGGACCCGGCCTACGGAGTTCATGAACCCCATACTGCTGAAGCCCAAGGGAGACCGCACTTCACAGGTCATAGTCCTCGGCCGGCCCAGGTTCGACAAATCCGCAGAGCAGTACTACAAGGACATCGAGAGCCTGAAAGAGGCCGTGGACAGCTCCATAAAAGAGCTGGAAAAGGAGTACGACTACATCGTGGTCGAAGGCGCGGGTGGAGCGGCAGAGATCAACCTCTTCGACCGCGATATCGCCAACATCTACGTGGCCCGGCATCTGCAGGCTCCAATCATCCTGGTGGGAGATATCGAGCGCGGTGGCGTCTTTGCCAGCCTCTTCGGCTCGGTTCAGCTCCTGCCGGAGGATATCCGACCCCTGGTCAGGGGATTGGTCATAAACAAGTTCCGCGGCGACCCCGCCATCCTGCAGTCAGGCCTGGAAGACCTGAAGAATCTGACCGGAATCCCCGTTTTGGGAGTTCTTCCCTATCTTGACCTGGCCATTCCCTCTGAGGACTCGGTCTCCCTGGGAGACAAGAGGTCCCGGTCTGAGGAGGCGCTGGTGGAGATCGCGGTCATTAAGCTTCCCCGCATCAGCAACTTCACCGACTTCGAGCCGCTGGAGAGATCCGCTCACGTGCGCTACGTGGGGCTGTCTGAAGACCTCGGCCAGCCGGATGCAATCATCATCCCCGGCACCAAGAACACCGTATCGGATCTGGCCGAGATGCGAGAGAAGGGAATGGACCGCCAGATTCTGGCCCAGAAGGACACGCCGGTGCTGGGAATTTGCGGAGGCTATCAGATCCTGGGAAAGGAGATCGTGGATTCGGGAGTTGAGGATACCGCGGGCACGATTCCCGGGCTGGGGCTTCTGGATGCCACCACGCGCTTCGATCTTTACGAGAAGAGGACGGTTCAGGTGACCAAGAAGGTTACCGGCGGGGGACCGATTCTGGAGAAGATTCAAGGCCAGGAGGTATCCGGCTACGAGATCCACATGGGAAAGACCTGGCCCAAAGACGAGGCCGCCTTTGAGGATGACGGTGCAGTGGCGGCGAGCGGACGGGTGATAGGCACCTATCTGCACGGGATCTTCGAGAACCAGAACTTCTGCAACAGTTTCCTGGATTATCTCTACCAGCGGAAGAACTTGTCCCGGAAGTCCGCAAGGCCCGGCCAGGGATACGACGACCTGGCCAGGACCGTCGAGGAGCACCTGGACATGGGGGCCATCTGGCAGATGCTGGAGCTGGATTGAAGGGCTAAAAGCGACAGACGGGCTCTTCCTTTTAAGTTTTTGAAAGCTCAACGGCAAACTAAAATTCCAATGCTTGAGGTTCGGGGCCTGTGCCGGGTTGCTCTTCCCGGACTTCTCGCCGTTGGCCGAAGGAATGCATAAATATTTTGGAACCGACTAGCTGCTTTCATGAATGAGGCCTGGGTTGGCATCGAGAATCAGGTCGGTCCGTGCGGCGTCATCTGCGGCGCATGTCCTCTGGGAAACGGCGAAGTGGCCAAGAGCGCCGATCAGACCCGAAAATACATTGCCGATTGCCAGATTCCCGTGTGGGCTCCCTTAATTGCCGGGGGCGAGAAAATCGACTGGGATTCTGTGGATCGGGGCTTGAAATGGATGCAAAAGTACGCGCGCTGTGAAGGATGCCGGAACGGGGGTGGCCCTCCCGACTGCGCCATCAGAATCTGCGCTCGGGAAAGGGGGCTGGAGCTGTGCAGCTCCTGCGAAGATCTGGACGGCTGCGATAGGTTCGAGTGGTTGGGTGAGCACAGCCGCGAGGTCAAAGAGAACTTAAAGAAGATCCGGGGTCTGTCCAAAGAGGAATATCTCAAAAAGATGAGATCATCCTCCAGGCTCTGAGCTGCCGGGAAAGCAGCGCGAGAATCAAGCGAGATGTAGCGATCATCGATTGGGAGCCAAGTGCACGGAGTGAACTCATGAGCAGCGAAAAAAGGGACTTCGACAAATATGCAGCCTCGTGGGATGAAAACCCTGAACGGATCAAGATGGCGGATGATATCGTCCAGGCGGTATCAGAACAGATCGCCCTGACACCCGAGATGGATGTCATGGACTTCGGCTGCGGCACCGGGCTTCTGGCCCTCCGGCTGCAGCCGCGGGTCCGTTCTGTTACCGGAGTCGACATCTCGAAGGGGATGCTCGACGTATTTAACGCCAAGATCGCCGATCTGAAGCTTAAAAACGTCAGCACCGCGCTCGTGGATCTGGACCGTGGCGATCTTCTGACGGGCAGCTACGATCTCGTCCTGAGCAATATGACCCTTCATCACATAAAGGAGATAAAACCCCTTTTAGTCCAGTTTTACAAAGTCATGGCCCCCGGCGGTCATCTGTGCATCTCCGATCTGGACCTTGAAGGCGGCAAATTTCATGAAGACAATGCCGGCGTGTTTCATTTCGGATTTGATCGGGCTGCACTGCAAGAGGATTTCGCAAAAGCTGGATTTGGTGATGTCTGGAATATAACCGCAACTGAAAGGGTGAAGCCCAACAGTAGCGGTGAGATGGAGCGGTTCTCCATATTTTTGATGATTGGTCGAAAGAGACCGGATTGATCTGCAGGATAGGAAGGAGGACGCTTGAAGCGTCAGAAGAGGTTTAAATAATTTTGAGAATAGATTATCCCCAGGTGACGTTATGACTGGCGACAGAAAGGTCCCGGAAACGGGCGGGGCAAACATACAACCAATCGGCAGAGGCATGTCGAACCGCGATTGGTGGCCGAACCAGTTGAAGATCGAGATCCTGCACCAGCATTCCTCCAAGTCCAACCCCCTGGGCGAGGACTTCAACTATGCGAAAGAGTTCAAGAGCCTGGACCTGGCGGCTGTCAAGAAAGATCTTGCGGCGCTCATGACCGACTCGCAGGACTGGTGGCCTGCGGACTTCGGCCACTACGGCCCTTTGTTCATTCGCATGGCCTGGCACAGCGCCGGCACCTACCGCGCCGGTGACGGCCGCGGCGGCAGCTGCAGGGGACAGCAGCGATTCCCGCCGCTCAGCAGCTGGCCGGACAACGTTAACCTGGACAAGGCGCGTCGCCTGCTCTGGCCTATCAAGCAGAAGTACGGCCGAAAGATTTCCTGGGGTGACCTGATGGTCCTTGCCGGAAACGTCGCCATGGAGAGCATGGGATTCAAAACGTTCGGTTTCGCAGGCGGTCGCGAGGACGTCTGGGAGCCGGATCAGGACGTCTACTGGGGCTCTGAGGAGATATGGCTGGGTGATAAACGCTACTCAGGCGACCGGGATCTGGAAAATCCGCTCGCCGCCGTGCAGATGGGCCTGATCTACGTCAATCCGGAAGGCCCGGATGGCAACCCGGACCCTATCGCTGCAGCCAGGGATATCCGCGATGTTTTCGCCCGCATGTCCATGAACGACGAGGAAACCGTTGCGCTCATCGCTGGCGGCCACTCCTTCGGCAAGACCCACGGCGCCGGCCCTGCATCCTATGTCGGGCCTGAGCCGGAAGCGGCCGCGATCGAGGAGCAAGGCCTCGGCTGGAAGAGCAGCTTTGGGACCGGCAAAGGCGGTGACACGATCAGCAGCGGCCTGGAGGTCACCTGGACTCCCACGCCGACGAGGTGGAGCAACAACTTCTTCCGGGTACTGTTCAGCTACGAATGGGAATTGACGAAGAGCCCGGCAGGTGCGCATCAGTGGCAACCGAAGGGCGGCGCGGGCGCAGGCACGGTTCCGGATGCCCACGACCCATCGAAGCGTCATGCTCCATCCATGCTGACTACAGACCTTTCCCTGAGGTTCGACCCCGCCTACGAAAAGATTTCAAGGCGCTTTTACGAGAACCCGGACCAATTCGCAGACGCGTTCGCCCGCGCGTGGTTCAAGCTGACGCACCGTGACATGGGTCCTCGCACACGCTATCTCGGCCCGGAGGTTCCTGCCGAAGAGCTGATCTGGCAAGATCCCATCCCTGCGGTCAATCACCAGCTGATAAATGAGGAGGACATATCCTTTCTCAAGGGCCAGATCCTGGACTCAGGTTTGTCGGTCTCGCAGCTGGTTTCGACCGCCTGGGCCTCGGCGTCCACCTTCCGCGGCTCCGACAAGCGCGGCGGTGCGAACGGCGCACGAATTCGTCTCGCGCCACAAAACAATTGGGAAGTCAACCAGCCGGCAGAGCTGGTGAAGGTGCTGAATACTCTTGAAGGAATCCAGAGCGATTTCAATAGCTCGGCCTCTGGCGGCAAGAAAGTCTCGCTTGCTGACCTGATCGTTTTGGCTGGTTGTGCCGGCGTCGAGAAGGCTGCGAAGAAGGCCGGCCATGATGTGACGGTCCCCTTCACCCCGGGACGAATGGATGCCTCCCAGGAGCAGACTGATGCATCCTCTTTCTCAGTGCTCGAACCGATCGCGGATGGGTTCCGAAACTATCTCAAGGGCCAATGTTCCGTGTCGGCTGAGGAGCTGCTGGTTGATAAGGCCCAATTGCTGACGCTGACCGCGCCCGAGATGACGGTGCTGGTGGGAGGCATGCGGGTTCTGAACACCAACTTCGGACGGGCCCAGCATGGCGTATTCACGAGGCGGCCGGAGGCTCTGAGCAATGACTTCTTCGTGAACCTGCTCGACATGGGCACGGAGTGGAAGGCGGTATCGGACGCTGAAGAACTGTTTGAAGGGCGTGATCGCAAGACGGGTGAACCGAAATGGACCGGTACGCGTGTCGATCTCATCTTCGGCTCGAACTCCCAGCTCCGGGCTCTGGCTGAGGTCTATGCGAGTGCGGACGGAGAGAAGAAGTTCGTCCAGGACTTCGTGGCGGCCTGGACCCGGGTGATGAACCTTGACCGCTTCGACCTCGCCCAGATCGTAGCATAAAATGCATTCACGGGCTTCTGGAGGAAACTCTGCAATATTTGTGATGCAGTTTGGCTGAGGCCGGAGGTTCGTGCCTGTATCCTTCTTTTTTCCTGCGCATTTAAAAACTATCTGTGCAGATAAACGGAAACTTTTTGATATATTGTTTCCGGAAGAAAAAAGCGCTAAATTCGAATATAATGACTTAATTGATATTCAGCAATTCTATAAATTAAATTACTCCTGGTTGCTTTTGACAAATATATATGGACTTCGGGCATAGTCTCCTTCATGCAGGCATATTTTGTCCACCCACTGGAGGCATAATCCTTATATGTTTTCCAAAAGAATGTTAATTACTAATTATGCCGCCTACCAACCTGGAAAAAACAGTTTCATCTTTGTGTCCGATCTGCCTCAAGGTAGTGCCGGCACAAATCGTTCAAGAAGATGGCCGCATCTATATGCAAAAGAGATGCCAGGAGCACGGAGACTTTCGCGAGCTTTACTGGTCTGACGCATCTCTATATAAAAAATTTAACCGGTACTGGTGCAACGACCAGGGGCTGACCAACTCCCGTTCTGCACTAAATGGCTGTCCTCTTGACTGCGGGCTTTGTCGCAACCACCTCACAGGCACCCTGCTCGGAAACATCGATCTGACCAACCGCTGCAACATGGCCTGCCCGGTATGTTTTGCCGATGCCGGAGGCCGCATCTATGAGCCCACCATGGATCAGATCAGGGAGATGATGCGGTCTCTGCGAGCCGAACGGCCGGTACCCTGTCCTGCCGTTCAGTTCTCGGGCGGCGAGCCCACGCTGCGGGAAGACCTGCCGGAGATCATCGCCGCTGCCAAGGGATTGGGCTTCTCTCAGATCCAGATCGCCACAAACGGCATCAGGATGGCCGAAAGCCTAAATTTCTGCAAAAGGCTGGAAAAAAGCGGCCTCAACACGGTTTATCTTCAATTCGATGGAGTCACCGCCGAGCCTTACAAGGTCGTCAGGGGAAGGGATCTCTTCCCGACCAAGCTCAAAGCTCTAGACAACATGAGACGTGCCGGTCAGACCAGCGTGGTGCTGGTGCCAACCATGGCCAAGGGCGTGAACGACTACCAGGCGGGGGGTATAGTCAGGTTTGCCTCTCAGAACCTGGACATCGTCAAGGGAATCAATTTTCAGCCGGTCGCATTTGCAGGAAGAATCGAGCAGGAAGAACGAGACGAAAAAAGGATCACCATCCCGGACCTGATGATTCTTCTTGAAGAGCAGATGGACAACGAGATCACCCGCGATGACTTCTATCCCGTTCCCTTCGTGTTTCCCATCTCTCAGCTCATTACTGCAGAACGAGGATCGCCTCAGCCCTCATTCGCCGTTCATCCCTGCTGCGGTGCGGCCACCTACGTTTACAAGTACAACGGGCATTTGGTCCCCATCACCAGGTTCATAGACGTGGAGGGCCTGATGGAGAAGGTCAGGATCGAGGTGGAGGCCTTCAACGGCTCGAGCCTGAGCAAGCTCAAGATGAAGGGCATGATTCTCAAGGAGATCCCGAGGTTCGTGGACGAATCCAGAGCGCCAGGCGACCTGAGCGTCACCAAGATGCTCCTGAGGGTGCTCAGGAGTGGTACGATGGATTCGGTGAGAGAGTTCCACAACAGGACGCTTTTCCTGGGTGCCATGCACTTCCAGGACCCGTACAACATGGATCTGGAGCGGTTGCAGCGGTGCGGGGTGCACTACGCAGTTCCGGACGGGCGCATCATCCCCTTCTGCTCCTACAACAACGTCCACAGAAAGGACGTTGAGGCTCGATTCTCCAAATAAACAACCATTTTAAATTTCTGAATCGATTTGTGGAACAGCTCCGGGCATTAGCCAAAGCTTTATTATACCTTCCTCGCTGCCATCACACGGCTGGCTTTGGGGGTCGGGCTTTAGGGTGATTGACTATTTGCGCATGCTGCGGGTCGGCGATTGGATCAGGTTTTATCCGTTCGTGCCGCTGGCAGGAGCCGTTCTGGCCGGAGCGGAAGCACCGGTGCTGCTGGTCATCTGGATAGTTTATTGCGCACTGATAGGCTTCGCCTTTGTGATCAATAATTATTATGATGTGGAGATCGACCGGAAGCATAAGGGAAAGCTGGAGGCCAATAAAAATCCTCTTGCTTCAGGACGGGTCAGCAGGAGCGGCGCTCAGGCGATGATGCTGATTCTCGCGGGAATAGCCATGCTATCGATCTTCGTCAGCCCCGCGGGCAGTGTTCTGGTGTTCGCAAACCTCCTGCTGGTGGCAGCCTACTCCGGAGGGCCAAGACTCAAAGAGCGCCCGTTCCTGGACATTGTCACCCACGGCCTGATGTTCGGCGGGCTGCCTTTCCTGGCGGGATTTGCGCTGGCGGGAGGCCGGATCAGCCCAGAGATATTGGCCGTATCTGCCATCCCCTTCCTGCTGGGATGCGAGGCATTGATCATCCACCAGGTGATGGACTACGAGACGGACATATCAAGCACCAGGACCACCGCAACCATTATTGGACGGGAGAGAGGTCTTGTGCTGCTGGGAGCATCGGCCGCCTTGTCTTTAGTGATACTTCTGGCATTGACCGCGCAGGAATTGGTGCCGGTGTGGGCGGCAGCTCCGGTCGGTGTGTATCTCCTGGCCTATCCGGCCTACTCTTGTAGAGGTATGTTTCGTGATCTCAGTCATAGTGCCAGCGCTCAATGAGGAAAAAGAGCTGAAGGCCTGTCTGCAGGCCCTTTCGCAACAGGGATGCTGCGAAGGCTATGAAATAATAGTGGTAGACGGAGGCTCGAAGGACGGCACGGTGCCCCTGGCCGAGAGGTATGCTGACCGGGTGATACCCCAGGTGGGCCTGGGGATTGGCGGGGCCAGGAGAGACGGAGCAGCAGAGGCTCGCGGAGACAAATTGGCCTTCACCGATGCGGACACCGTGGTGGGTGCACAGTGGCTGCAGAGTATATCCACCAATCTCAGCGACTGGGACGCCAGCACCGGGCCGGTGATATACCTCGAAACGGACCTAAAATCAGAGCTGATCGAGCGCTGGCGCAGCCTATACCGCGTTCTTGGGCTCTCCAGGTTTTGCTATATCATAGGCTCCAACATGGCGGTCAGAAAGGATAGCTACTGGAGGGCGGGCGGACACGGCGACATCTCTCTCCTCGATGACTACGACCTCTCCTGCAAGCTATTCCGGGCGGGAGCGGCGTCAAAGTTCGACTCCCGGCAGACGGTCTACACCTCTGCCCGGCGGGTGGAGAAGCTCTTCACCTATGCAGCTCTGGTGGCCTACGGCCACTACTACTACGATATCTCGCCGGACCACAAGAAGCTGCTCAACTATCCGAAGCCCGAAGAGATGGGGTGGACGTGTCTGTGGCCGAATCGCTGCGATGGTCTGCTCAGAAGCGCACAGTCCGTTCTCCGTGGCGGCATGAAGCGGATCAAATGAAGCCGCCGACCGACGCGCGGACCGACACGTTTAAGAGGGCCATGTGCAGTACTTTGCTACCGCAGGGCAGGTAGATCAGCTGGAAGATCGCTACCTTGGCATGGTAGAGGCCTCGGGTTCAAATCCCGACCTGTCCATTTCAGGCATTATTTTGGGACGTTTTTGCGGAGGTTTTTTTTGCCTGAAGGTTTTCTCATCTATCGATGATGTACGAGATGCTGGTGATACTGGCGACAGCCTTCGCTATCGGACTGACCGGAGCACTGGCACCCGGCCCCACTCTGGTGGCTGCGGTCAATTCAACCCTCAAGTCCGGATGGACCGCCGGCCCCAAGGTCGCTGCCGGGCACGCGGCGGTCGAGCTCTTCGTTTTTGCTCTCATCTCCCTGGGCCTGGCCGCCGCTGCGCAGCAGTATTCTCGATACGTAGCTGTGGCCGGAGGCCTGGCACTGGTGATCTTCGGGCTGCTGACCGTAAAAGGCAGCAGCCGCGCCAGGCTGGCTGCACCTGCAGAAGGCTTATCCGGCAATCCCTATCTGGCCGGCGCCCTGACCAGCGCTGCCAATCCTTATTTCTGGATCTGGTGGCTGTCTGTTGGAAGCGCGCTGCTCTTAGACGGCCTTCGCGGAGGGCTCATGATGGCAGGCCTGTTCATGATCGGCCACTGGGGTGCAGATTTCGCCTGGTACACCGTGGTGTCGACCGGGCTTTACCGGGGAAAGAGCATCATTTCAGAGGCCAACTACCAGCGGATAATGACCGTCTGCGGCCTTTTCTTGATCCTCTTCGGGATGTACTACCTGACCGGCACCTGAGTTACGTGCCATGGCCGCTATGATCTTCAGAGACTCAAGCCTGGTTTTGCTGCTGGCAATCACCATGGGGCTTACACTTCCCGCGCCCTCCAGCCTCGCCGAGGTGCTCATCACCCCGGCGTTGCTGCTGATGATGTCCTTCTCCCTCACCGAGATAGACCTCCGGGTCAGGGGGGACTTGAGAGGGGGCCTTACGGGATTTTTCATAAACTACGTCCTTTTATCAGGTCTGATCCTGGCGCTGGCCTCTGTTGTGGAAAAAGAGTCTCTTCATCAGGGACTGGTGGTGATGGCTGCGGTTCCTCCTGCCGTCGCGGTTCTGCCCCTAACCAGGCTCCTGAATGGGGATGTCAGGCTCTCCCTGTACGGCGAAGCCCTGAGCTACGGGGCGGCCCTGTTTCTGATGCCGGGGCTGATCTATCTCTTCTCCGGACGGGGCGATGTGAGCATCGAGTACGTGGCCAGGACTTCAGCAATATTAATTCTCCTTCCCATAATCGCCTCTCTGTACCTTAAGCGACTGAACCTCGATCCGGTTCTGCCCATCAACCTGGGGCTTTTCATCGTGACCTACGCTGTAGTCGGGCTCAACCGCGGAGATCTGTTGGTGAATGCGGGTGAGCTGGCAGCCATCGCATTTATGCGCACCTTTGCCATAGGTTCAGCCATTTACCTCCTGGCCAGAGCTGCGGGGTCATCCCCGGAGAAGAGGATCTCGTACACGCTGTTCGGCTCCTACAAGAATTTGGGGCTGGCGGCAGCCGTCTCGGTGGTCCTCTTCGGACCTGAAGCCGGAATCCCGGCTGCGGTTTGCATCCTGGCTGAGAACGGGTTTTACATCCTCCTCACATGGGCCCGCAACCGCGCCAGGCTTATATAAATGCCAGGGCTCTCTCGTTGAAACGGAGAAATCGCAATTGTCTTTCCGGGATGACGTCCTCTATCTGAAGTCGATTCGCATTTACATCGGTCTATCGGTCTTGCTGTTTGCAGCGACGGGAGTTGCAGGCTATATCTTGGCCTCGGCCGATTCTGAGGTGGCAGCGATGATGCTGGAGGATTTGCAGATGCTCAAATGGATCATGGACCAGCCCACCATCCTTATAATGGTCATAATTTTCGCCAAGAACCTGCTGGCCAGCGCCATGGCTGTGCTGCTGGGCCTGGGCCTGGGAATAGTCCCAATTCTGGTGGTGGTGAGCAACGGCCTTCTGCTGGGAATAGTCGCCTATAACGTGATCCAGAGCGAAGGCCTGCTCTATCTGCTGGCCGGAATTTTTCCCCACGGCATAATCGAGCTTCCGGTAGTCTTAATCGCCATTGCCATTGGATTTCGGCTGGGGCATGTGATGGCTTTAAGCCTGGCCAGGGAGAACGCAGACCTGAGAGGCGAGACGGAAAAGGCAATTCGTTTTCTGATCTGGTGGGCAGCACCGCTGCTGTTACTGGCGGCGTTCATTGAAGCCTATATCACACCTCTAGCTATATCGGTGGTAGCATGACCGATTCCAAATCCGATTCCAAAACCCAAATCAGCAAGCTCCCTTCCAAGGAGAACTTCAGCGAATGGTATCACGAACTACTGTCCATGGCGGAGATAATCGATAACCGTTACCCTGTGAAGGGCATGTGCGTCTGGTTCCCCTTCGGCTTTGCCATTCGCAAGAACGTGTACGGCATAATCAGGCAGCTCCTGGACGTGGATCATCAGGAGACCATGTTCCCGCTCATGATCCCCGAGAACGAGTTCATGAAAGAGGCCCAGCATATCAAGGGCTTTGAGGAAGAGGTTTACTGGGTGACCTGCGGGGGCACATCGCCACTGGACGTGAAGCTGGCGCTGCGGCCCACCAGCGAGACGGCCATCTACCCCATGTTCAAGCTGTGGATTCGCTCTCATGCCGACCTGCCGCTGCGCATTTATCAGATCGTGAACACCTTCCGCTACGAGACCAAGCACACCCGGCCCCTGATCCGGCTGCGGGAGATCACCTCCTTCAAGGAGGCTCACACCGTGCACGAGACCTGGGAGCAGGCTGCGGAGCAGGTGGAGGTGGCCATCAGCCGGTACTCGGAGTTTTACCGCCGGCTGGCCATACCCTTCCTGGTTAGCCGCAGGCCTTCCTGGGACAAGTTCCCTGGAGCCGATTACACCACGGCCATCGATGTAATAATGCCTGATGGCCGGACGCTGCAGGTGGGAACGGCCCATCATCTGGGGTCAACCTTCGCCAAGACCTACCAGATCACCTACGAGGCCCAGGACGGAGAGCAGAAGCTGGTCAACCAGACCTGCTACGGCATCTCGGAGCGCTGCATTGCGGCCTTGATCTCCGTTCACGGAGACGAAAAAGGTCTGGCCCTGCCCTTTGAGGTGGCGCCGGTGCAGGTGGTGATAATTCCCATCCTCCTGGGCGACAAGCAGAAGGTGCTGGCTGCAGCAGATGAGCTGAGACAGAAGCTTCAGCGAGCCTGCGTGCGAGTGCAGCTGGACGCAAGCGACGAGCGGCCCGGGGCCAAGTTCTACAAGTGGGAGATGAAGGGCGTTCCCCTGCGCCTCGAGATCGGGCCGCGGGATCTGGAGAAGGGCGTAGTCACTCTTGCCCGCAGGGATGGAGTCAAGAAGGCCGTGTCCATGGAGAACCTGCTGGAGGCCATTGCGAACGAGGCAAACGACCTGCAGGCGTCGCTCTACCAGCGGGCTGAGAAGTACGCCCTGGGGCAGATCAAAGAGGTCTCTAGCGTGGAGGATGCTCAGGATCAGACCAAGAAGGGCGTGGCCATCGTGCCCTGGTGCGGCTCGGTGGAGTGCGGGCATCAGCTGGAGGATCAGGTGGAGGCCAACATGCTGGGCGAGCCGCAGGGCCAGATGTTTCCCGAGGCGGCCTGCGCGGTCTGCGGGAAGATCGGCCGGGGCCGGACCTACATGGCCAGGCAGTATTAGCCACTAAGTAGGTAAGTAGGCACTAAGCTGAATTTGGGGGCCTTGGGTTTATGCGGATCCTGGTCGCAGAGTACGCCTCCGCCATCGGCATGGGCGGGACGTGCGAGCTGGAGGGGCGGGCCATGCTCTCCGTGCTCGCGGAGAGCTTTCAGAGGTCCGGACACGATGTAGTCTACATCACCTCGGGACCTGAGATACGGGCCGGAAAGCCCTATGTCCTGGACCGCCAGGAGGACTTTGAGACCTATCTGGAAGCCATAAAGGTTGATGCCGGACTGCTGATCGCTCCGGACGGCATGCAGCCCCATTTTCTGGAAACCCTGGAGAGGAACACTGAAAACCTGGGCTGCAGCCCCGAGGCGGCCCGGATCTGTGCGGACAAGCTGCTCTGCACCAGCAAGCTGAAGACTGCCGGAGTTCCCGTGGCCGAGATTGTGACCCGGCCCGATCCCTGCGAGAAGGGCTGTCACCGCTATGTAATCAAGCCCCGCACAGGCTGCGGTTCAGAGGGAGTTCGCATCAGCTCGTATCCCAGGGCTGGGCCGGGGGAGATGGTCACCCGCTACTACCAGGGGCTGCACCTGAGCGCGAGCTTCGTGGTGGGAAAGCGATTTTTGCCACTCACCATCAACCGCCAGCTGATCGAGTTCGAGGGAGATGGGATCAGCTATCAGGGAAGCCAGGTCCCCTACAGGACGCCGCGGGCAGACGAGATCTGGGAGGCGGCGGAGAAGGCGGCCAGAGTGCTGGGGCTGCGGGGCTACGCCGGGATCGACTTCGTAGTGGCCGATCTACCCCGAGCGGTGGATGTGAACGCCCGGCCGACGACCTCGATCATCGGAATTTCCAGGGTTATGAAGGAGGAGATCGGCGAGCTGATCCTGCAGGCGAAGTTCGGGGGGCTGCCGGAAAGGGTGCAGGTGGAAGGAGAGTATGTGTTTAGGAAAGAGGATCTGGTCTAAAGAATATTTGATGACACGTCTCAGGCGATGATCTTGATTTGCTCGATTGACATTCGTGTCGAGATTTTCGACCACTTCTTGAATGCACATTGCCGGAAACACCGCACATTTTCTCCAGCCCTAGCTGCTTCTCGATCTCAGCCTTTCGATCTCCTCCAAAACCCGCTTCTCCTCCTCGGTCAGTTCAGGCTCTTCCAGGGCATCAACGGCTTTCCTGATGGCCACGCCTACCATTATCCCCTTCAAAAAAGCGCTTCTATCCTCATCTGTCAGGCTGTTTGCGACCCTGTTGATGTACCGCCCGATTGTGGTGCCGGGAATCGACCTGTAGGCCTCCAGCTCGTACAGGACTGACTGGAGTTCATCTCTGGAGAACCCGAAGCGCTCCAGGAATGCACATAGATCTTCGTCCTCGCCGGTCATGATATGAACCTCTCTTTCTAGCAATTCCTCTTTTTCATGCTTCGGTTTCCGATCACTGTTTAGCCTGACAATATAGGCTTGTTCAGTTTAGCGTCCGAGAATATTCCGGGAAAGATTCTTAAAATGATTGATGCTAATGCTTAACAAGCTGCATTGAAGGAGAGCCGGATGTCAAAGCGGATTCTAAGTTGGGTTGCGATTGGGTTAATCTTGACTATCGCCCTGGTTTCAGCAGTTTATTTCTGGGATATGAGTGGGGCCTACGGGCGGGTCAGTGGAAAGAGCACGGTCATGCCTTCGCCCTACGGGGATATCGAATTTACCCAGGGCGGATCGGGTCCCGATGTTCTGGTGATTCACGGTAGCGGCGGCGGCTTTGATCAGGGGGAACTCCTGGTGCGGACTGTGCTGGGCGATCAGTTCCACTGGATTACCCCCTCGCGCTTTGGGTATTTGGGCTCGACCTTTAATCAGAATGCTACATTTGATGACCAGGCGCACGCCTATGCCTATCTGCTCGACCAGCTGGGCATTGAAAAGGTAGCTGTCGTCGCTTTATCTCATGGCGGCCCTTCGGCTCTCCTCTTTGCCGTGCTGTACCCTGAACGAGTGTCTTCGCTCACGCTCATCTCCTGTGGCGTCGCGTCTTCAGCCACCCAAGAACAAGTGGAAGCGAACCAGAAAGGCGGGATGTGGGTGACGATCTTCAAATACGACCCGCTGTACTGGGCCATTACCAAGCTGTTCATGGGCCAGTTGATGGAGCTGATGGGCGCTAACCAGGCGGTCATTGCCAATCTCACCACCGGCCAGAGGGAATTGGCTGGCCAGGTGATCGATTACATGAATCCGGTCTCGCTGCGGTCCGATGGGGCGGCTTTCGACAACCAGGCTGCAATGCCCAACGAGAGGATTGCCGCAATCAAGGCTCCGACCTTAATATTGCATGCTACAGACGACACGCTGCAGCTCTACCATAATGCCGAGTTTGCCGCTTCCACCATTCCCGGTGCAGAGCTGGTCAGCTTCGATAGAGGCGGCCACCTCCTCATGATCGTCGAGCAGCCGACTATCCGGACGGCTGTGCAGAAGCACATCCTCGATCACCTGGCTGCATCCTCATGATTGCTGGGGTTATCGAAGGGGTGGGATCTTCCCGGCTCAGGGCGCGGAGTTTTCGGTTCGGGTGCTGACAGCAGACGCCAGCCTTGCCTCAGGATTGGGCTGCCGAATACGCTATTTTGATTTGATGCAATTGGAGCCGGAGTGGGGCCCTTGGCCGAGTTCTCGTCTAGAGACACGCCGCCCCAGTCGCCCATGCAGCCGGAAGGATAGAAGGCCTTGAATGGTAGATCGGCATAAAAAAAGGCGCGAAGTAATACGTGCGCCTAAAGAGATGCACAAGGCGGAGGTTGCTATCAATACCTTGTGAGAAGCTGTGACTAAGCTCTATTGCAAAGCCGACATCGATCGTAGTGGTCGTATGTACATGACGCCCTTTTTTCGAAACATTGAAAATGGTGTACATGTACGAGAGAAATATCTCCAAGCGCTCAAATTTGGTGACGAAGAAAAGTATGCAGATATGGTGTCCGTCTTTGCAGAAATCATCCGTGAACAACGATACGAAATCTTACAGGAAAGGCTGCTAAAGGCAGTCCAAGCGATAAAAAAGACTGGTCAAATAAGGCTCACCGATTTCATCTAGATACATAGTGCGCACGGCTCCACAACCATAGGATTCAACAGAACCTTATGGGAAAACTCTTTTATAGAAGATCAAATACTGTGAACCTGAGAAGCAAGCGGAGGATTATTTCATGGCAGGAATGGGCGGAATGCCGATTATCATTCTGAGAGACACTCGCAGAGAGACGGGAAAAGATGCCATTTCCAATAATATCATGGCAGCCCGGGCGGTGGCCAATGCGGTGCGAAGCACCCTTGGCCCCAAGGGCATGGACAAGCTGCTGGTGGATTCCATCGGCGACGTCACCATCACCAACGACGGCGTGAGCATCTTAAAGGAGATGGACGTGCAGCATCCGGCAGCCAAGATGCTGATCGAGGCCGCCAAGACCCAGGACAACCAGGTGGGTGATGGCACCACCACCGTGGCTGTCTTGACCGGCGAGCTGCTGAAGAAGGCCGAGAATCTTCTGGAGCAGGGCGTTCATCCCACAGTGATCGTGGGCGGCTACCAGCAGGCTGCGGCAAAGTCGCTGCAGATCCTCAAGTCCATGGCCCTGAACGTCTCGGAAAAAGACAGAGACGTACTGGAGAAGATCGCCAAGACCGCCATGACCGGAAAGCTGGCCGATTCGCCCAGCAGCAAGATCGCCGGCTACACCGTGGACCTGGTCCTCAATGCCGTTGAGACCACTGACGGCAAGACTTCGGTCGACCTGGACCGCTGCAACGTGGAGAAGAAAGTCGGCGAGTCCACCCAGGACACCGAGATGATTGAAGGAATTGTGGTGGACAAGGAGATCCTGCACCACAACATGCCCCGCAAGGTCGAAAACGCGAAGATCGCTCTCCTGGCGGTGGCCATAGAGGCCCGCGATCCTGAGACCAAGGCCGAGGTCCAGATCACCAACTCCGCCCAGTTCCAGCTCTTCATGGAGCACGAGAAGGCGGCCATCAAGGCGGTCGTGGACAAGGTTTTGGCCAGCGGCGCTAACGTGGTCTTCTGCCAGAAGGGAATCGACGATATGGCCCAGCACCTGCTGGCCAACGCCGGTGTGCTGGCTCTCCGCCGGGTGATCAGGACAGACCTGGATAAGCTCTCCAAGGCCACCGGAGCTGCAATCATCACCAGCCTGGACGAGCTGACGCCTGAGGACCTCGGAACCGCAGCCTTAGTTGAGGAGAAGCGGGTTGGGTCAGGCGTCATGACCTTTGTTACCGGAACCCGCAACCCGGCTGTGACCCTGCTCCTGAGGGGCGGAACCCAGCAGGTCTTGGACGGCCTGGAGAGGGCTCTGGACGACGCCATGCACGCCGTGGCAGACGTGATTGAGGACGGCAAGATGGTGGCCGGCGGCGGGGCTCCGGAGATCGAGCTGTCGCTCAGGCTGAGAGAGTACGCGGCCAGCCTCAAGGGACGGGAGCAGTTGGCAGTGGTCAAGTTCGCCGAGGCCCTGGAGATAATCCCCAAAACTCTGGCCGAAAACGCCGGCTTCAATTCCATCGACAAGACGGTGGAGCTGAAGTCCAGCCACGAGAAGAACAAGAACGCCGGCCTGAACGCCTACACCGGCCAGGTGGAAGACATGTACGAACTGGGCGTGGTCGAGCCCCTGCGGGTCAAGATTCAGGCCATCAACTCCGCCACCGATGCCGCAGCCCTGATCCTGCGAATCGACGACGTCCTCTCCTCCACCAAGAAGAAGGAAGCGGGTGGCCAGATGCCTCCTGGAATGGGGGGAATGGGCGGCATGGGCGGCATGCCGGGAATGGGCATGCCTGGCATGGGAATGCCCGGAATGTTCTGAAACCCAGAACATCTCTCTTTTTATTTTCTGAAGTGCAATTCGCTTGTGAATCTCTGAATAATAAAAAAAGTCGAGAGCATTCCCACAGCAGTTTCAGGGTCTTTTTAAGGCGGCATGCTGATATACGTGAGTGAGGACTGATCAATTTCTAAGAGACCATGAAGGCCAAGGAGATTGTGGTACTGGGCGGCTATGGCGGAGCAGGTAGTTGCATATCCCGTCTCTTGCTGGAGGAAACCGGTGCCAGCATCGTCATCGCCGGCCGGCGGACAGAAATGGCGGAGGAGCTGGCGCGGATTCTGAACTCCAAATATCCGGGAAGGACCACCAGTGCCTTTGCAGATGCCTCCGACCCAGAGAGTCTGGCGGCTGTTTTTGAAAATGCCGACCTGGTTGTTGTGGCATCCACAACTGCCGATCATGTACAAACGGTTGCTCAGGCAGCTATTGATACGGGAATAGATTATTTGGACATCCATTATCCTCAGCAGGTGGTCACAGCATTGAATCCTTTGGCTTCGCAAATAGAACTGGCCGGACTGCGCTTCATCACTCAAGCTGGATTTTGCCCCGGATTGCCATCCACCCTGGTCAGGTTGGCGGCGTTACATCTTGAAGATATCCGCCGGGCCATTGTAGGCGTGGCCATGAACACGCGTTTTGAGAAAGGCGGAGCGCTCTATGAGCTGCTGGACTCTTTTGCCGATTTTCGTGGCGAGGTCTTCGAGGGGAGATGGCGTCCTGCCGGACTGAGAGATACGGCCACTATTGATTTCGGCCATCTGTTTGGAAGAAAACAATGCTACCTGATGAACCTTGCAGAGATGCGGCCTCTCCCCAAAGCCCTGCAGCTGAAAGAGCTGGGAGTCTATGCTGCCGGTATTAACTGGTTTGTGGATTACCTGGTGATACCCTGGGCCTACGTGCTGGGAAGAATTCGAAAGAGCTTGGGCCGAGAGGCCCTGGCATCCATGATGGTGTGGGGGACAAAGCTATTTTCGCCACCTGAAGAAGAGGTCGTTCTGGTGGTCGAAGCAGAGGGAAATTATGAAGAAAGAGATGCCGAAATTCGGATAGTGCTGGAGCACGAGGACGCTTACTACATAACTGCCGCTCCGGTGGTGGCCTGCATACGGCAACTTCTGGATGGCAGGATTAAGCCCGGACTTCAGATGATGGGACTGGCAATAGATCCTGAACTTCTGATAAAAGATATTCGGCGCATGGGGATCAACGTAGAATATAAAATTTCAGGGAACGGGCAGGTCGTCCGAAATGGTGAACGATAGCGATCAGCGGCTGCGGCTTTCAGCCCGGCCTCCGGCTCATATCATCCGGTTCTCTTCGAACTCTTCGGTCGGCATTCCTCCATGCCCCCGAGCGCCCATGTACTCGCGGATCATGACCGGAAAAGACCGGGACTCCATGAAGCGCAGGCCCAGCTGCTCAGACCACCTCTGTATTCCCAGATCCTGGGACACCACAGCCGCATCCAGATCCTTGGCCAGCAGCAGCACGTCGATATCCGGGGCGCTGTCCAGGATGCCGTAGCGAAGGGCCGAGCGGTATTTTTCCCGGAACTTGCGGATGATGCTTCCCACCGTCTCCCGCTCGATCTCGTCTTTCATCTCCCGAAGGCTGGCCCCGCTCTCGGAAAGGGCGATGCAGCGCGACACCGACTCCCAGATGGCCTCCTCCGAGATGTTCATGCCCTTGTTTATGCGGCTGCGCATGTAATCGACGTACTCGTAAAATATCTTGGACGGGACCTTGACCTTGTAGCGGTCCGGGGTCTTTTTCACCAGCCACGTGTCCACCTTGGATAGAACTTCGGAATCGCAATTGTTGTGCCGGGAAAAATCCTTTATCTCATTGTACACCGACGGATACGGTATGTAGCAGCTGATCCCCAGGTACAGCCTGGCCTGGGCCACCCGGTCCAGTATGGCATTCATCCCCTCGCAGATGCTGGTGGCCCCCTCGCTCTCCCAGGCCATGGAGTCAGTGAGAGCAGTGGTGTCCAGCACGAACCTCTGGCGCAGCATTATTACTGATAGATATGAAGTGATATATGATAGCTTCTAGCAGACCCCTTCCGAGAAAAGAGATAAATGGCCAAAAGATGTCTGATATTTCCGTGCCACATTCACAGCCGCTGATCTTCACGCTTTCGAGAATTGAGAACCTGATGCAGCAGGTGACATTCGACCCGCGGAGTGGCGAGGGGCGGATCATAACCAACACCTCCCGCGTGAGAAAAGAGCGGCTGCAGGATCTGCTGGCGCTATTCTCCGACGCCATACAAAGCGGCCTCTCCGTCTGTCCCCGGATCAAGCTGATCGACGAGGGAGATACGGTCAGCATCAAGACCGCCTGCAGTCTGACCTTGGACGGGGTGCTGCTAAAGGCCGGCATACCCGTCCGGCCCAAGGGCGGCGGCATAATCGAGGTGATCGAGCGCGAGCCGGTGAGGTTCACAGACATGCTCATGTACTGGGCTACGACTATTGACCCGATCGATGTCCTGACGGCCCAGGAGCTGACCGACATCACCGGCATGATGCGGACCGGAAACGGCCGCATCCTGGGCAACCTGCAAGAGGCGCCAATGCTGGCCAAGGAGCAGATTGAGGAGCTGCTGGATGACCTGGCAGACGCAGGATTCACGGGCATCCTTGAGCTTGGTGAGCCCAACATGGACGTGCTGGGAGTATCGGTAGAGAGAGACCACCTGGGCGTGGCTCTGGTTGGAGGAACCAACCTGGTTGCTGCAGCCCAGGAGTTCGGAATTTTGGTCGAACACGAATCCATCAGCGACCTCTCCGAGATTTCGGAGATGAAGCATATAGATGAGCTGTTTTAGGTTCTAAGCCTCTCCCGAAAGGGAGCTACTTATACTTTCAGGTCGGTTATCATCAGGTGAAAAATCGCGAGGTAGCCGGAGTTCTCTATCAAATCTCCGAGCTCCTGGAGCTGCATGCCGAGAACCGCTTCAAGGTCATAGCCTACAGCCGGGCAGCCAGGTCGATTGAGTCCCAAAAGGAGGATATCGAAGTCGTATGCCGGGAAGGCCGTCTGGATGCCATTCCGGGAGTGGGAAAGGCTATTGCCCAGAAGGTTGAGGAGTACCTGAAGACCGGAAAGATCCAGGTCCATCAGGACCTGCTTCAGAACACTCCTGCCGGCCTGGCCGAGCTTCTTCAGATATCGGGCCTGGGCCCCAAGACCATATTCATGCTGCACGAGAAGCTGGAGGTCAATAACCTGGACGATCTGGAGAAGGCCGCGCGCGAGCACCGCATCCGCCGCCTGCCGAGGATGGGAGCCACCAGCGAGAAGAACATCCTCAAGGCCGTTGAACGGTACAAAAAACGCAGCACCCGTATCCTCTGGAGCGCGGCCGAGCCGATCGTGGATGAAGTTTCGGGCTATCTGAGAACCATAAGCGGCCTTGAGAACATCACCGCAGGCGGAAGCTTTCGCCGGGCACGGGAGACGGTTGGGGATATCGACATCCTGGCTACCGCCTCCCGGCCAGAGGAGGCTATCTCGGCCTTCGTTCGCATGCCCCTGGTGGAAGAAGTACTGGGAAAGGGGCCCACCAAGGGATCGGTGATCGTTAAAGAGACGGTGCAGGTGGACCTGAGAATCGTGGAGCCCAGGTCCTATGGAACCGCACTTCAATATTTCACCGGCTCCAAAGACCACAACGTACACCTGCGCCAGGTAGCACTTGACCGGGGCTATTCCCTGAGCGAGTACTCACTGAAGCGGCTCTCCGACGGGCGTGACCTCTTCTTTGACAAGGAGGATGACGTCTATGCCTTCCTGGGCCTGCCGGCCATCCCTCCAGAGCTGAGAGAGGACCGGGGAGAGATCGAAGCTGCAGCAGCAGGCCGCCTGCCGCAGCTTGTGGATCTCAAGGACATACGAGGGGACCTGCACGTTCATAGCTCCTGGTCGGATGGCCGGGGCTCAGTGGAGGAGATGGCCAGGGAGGCCCTGGCTCTGGGCTACGAGTACATTGCAGTTAGCGATCACTCGCCGTCGGTGGGAATTGCCGGGGGCCTTTCTCCTGAAAAACTGGACCGGAAGATCGAGGCCATAGCTGCTCTGAACGAGACCCTGAAGGGCTTCACGGTTCTTGTAGGGACTGAGGTGGACATCCGTGCCGACGGCCGCCTGGATTACCCGGACGAGATTTTAGCCAAATGCGACGTCGTAGTGGCCTCGGTTCACATGGCCCAGCAGCAGAAGGAGCGGACCATTACCGGGCGGCTCATCTCGGCCATCGAGAACGAGCACGTGGACATCATCGGCCATCCTACCGGCAGGATAATCGGCAAACGAGATCCGTATGATGTGGACATGCCGGCTGTTCTGGAGGCGGCCGCCAGGACCGGCACGGCCATGGAGATCAATGCCTATCCCAATCGGCTGGACCTGAACGAGGTCTGGGCCAGGACCGCCAAAGAGATGGGCGTCAAGATGAGCATAAATTCGGATGCTCATGATCCCGAACAGCTCAAAGTCATGCGCTTTGGCGTAAAGGTCGCTCGCAGGGGCTGGCTGGAAAGAAAGGATCTTCTGAACGCTCTCGGCCTGCAGGAGCTGATCAGGGCCTTGAAGCCCTGACTTGAGATTCTGACATTCTATAATATCAACGAATCTGGTGTGAGAAAAATTGATACGCAAGTAGCTTCTAAGGTATTCTGTGATTCACAAATCACGCCTTAGAAAATGAGAGGGAGGATAGATCCTATAAGGAGGAAAATCCTAGGAGGCGAGCATGTCCAAACAGATCTACCCTAAAAACTTATTTTGTATATCAAGGATAAAAAGGATTGTGAGACAATAAACATTCTAAATGTCACGTACCAATTATCCAGAAGTCTTATTAAGAAATAAATTGGAAAAGAGAAGGTTAAATTGGCCCGCTATAGACCTGCGATCAAAATCGTCTTGAAGATACTGGAATGCATAGCCGTAAATCAATCCAGAGGCAGAGCCTTGAAGACCCACATAATTCAGTGCGCAAATCTGAAGGCCACGTCTGCCGAGAGATACATCGAGATGCTCAAGGACGCAGGTTACATCTCAGAAAAGAAGGAGAGCTGGGGGGAGAGAGTGGTCATAGCCTATGAGCTTACCGCCCTGGGTGTGGAGCGGTACAACTGGTTCAAAACCATAAACACAGAGCTCTTCAAGTCAAATGATTGGGCCTATTGAGTGATCATTATGCCGAACGTCCAGAACTTGACCGAAGAGTCGTATAGATTGATAGAACGGGTTGAGAAGAAGAAGATGTGGTTTACAGCCATCGCTATTGTGTGTCTGATTCTGGCACCAGTAGGCGTCGGCCTGGATGCCTATCTAATCACGGTGGCAACACATCAAAAGGGAGGAATATCGGATCTGAACCTGGTACTAATGGTTGTCATCGCCTGCCTCTCTCTGGTCTCGATAATGGTGGGCATCAGAGAATACAGATCGGTTAAGAGATTGAAGGCTATGCTTGTGCAGATCGATCTATTTGAGGAGACCATCTACAACGAAGTTCTGAAGGCAAGAATGCCTTAGGCCAGGCGATAGTTAGCGCCGCTCTCGGGAATCATAACCGGTGTCTGGTTCAGCAGACGGGCGCGGGCCCATTCTTGTGTATCGTTGCGGGCCCTGGAAAAACACCGTTCAAGCCGAATTTCTCCTCTTTCCCGGCGTTCCTCCTCAATGGCCCGGATTAAAAAGTAGGTGAAGACGCTTTTATTGCCTAACCACAGCTCGTTGCTGGGCTCGCTCTGGGTTGAGGAGGCCATAATGAGTTCTCCACCATTTAGCATATCGCGGAACTTGTCGCAGAGAGCGCCGCTGTAACAGGCATCAACGATCAGCGATAGCCGGGGGATCCCCTCTACATACTGGCGCAGCTCTTCCTCGCTTATGTATGAAGAGGACGTGCCATCGGCATCCAGCGGTATCAAATAATATCTACCGTCCGGCCCAATCTCGCCGTGACCGGAAAAGTACACGATCACGTTTCCTTTATTGGGGGCGGCCTTCACCGTGGCCAGGGCCTCGTCCAATATTTTTTCCTTGGTCGGCAATGATTCTTTTGGATTGTCATCGGTCAGCTTGATGACCTGATAGTTGCATTCCCCCAGCAATTCCGCCAGCTCCTTAGCATCGTTTGCTGGAGCGTTGAGGTTGAGGAATTGATCGAAGGGCTTGTTGTAGCCGTTGATTCCGATTACCACGGCGTAGTTGGTAGGGCCGTGTGTCCTTTCTCCATCGATGGACCAGACTTTGCTGGCGCCATATCCTTGGTTCAATGATTGAGACGGCCAGAGAGTTTGAGTTTGCAGATGTATCGAGAGGTCGTCCAAGTTCAGATCATCCACGACTCCGGAACCCTGAAGGCTCTCCAACGGCAGATTTGGATACTGATCGCGAGTCATGCCTGATGGTAGCCCTGACGTTGATAGATTAGGCTGCATCTGCGATAAAATTTCTTTTATCGACTGCGGGGCCGCACTCTCATGGTCAGCGATACCGAAGAAGCCGCGAGGGTCATCAATTATCTGCTGAAGGGCTGCATCTTGCAGGGTCTTTTCCTCGCCGGGAGCAGGAACGTCTTCCTTCACCTGAGCAAGTTGGTTTAAATATAAATTGGTCTGCGAAGGAAAAACCTGGCTCGTCCTGGACCAAGATCCCAGGTCGTATTCTTCCCAGTTCGAAGGAGAGTAAGAGATATCATAGTCGATGGAAACATTCCCTGTCCCTGATTGAAGATAATCCAGGCTGAGCATGATATCCGAGTTTTCGACCAAGCCCTGCGCTTCATCCTCCTTTGGCATATATCCTATCTCTTCAATGGAAAGTCCGATCGCAAACGGGGAATAGAGATCGAGAACATATTCGCTCAAGCTGGCGTCGTCTTCTGGACTTCTGTTTTCGGGGCGGCTGGCGTCACGAGAGCCGTAATCCATGAGAATTGCCAGATTGTTTCTCATCTCTAAATTCATGGATTCTAGGTCTCTCTTGGCCCAGATGGAATCGGAGGAATCCCTGCCGTCGGCTGGCAGTTTGAGGAGGTCGCGACTGATATTTTGGCCACTAATTGAGGTATTTTGGTTATAATTTGAGGTCCAAGCTTCCTGAATCGGACCACTTTCCGGGTATATCAGGGAGGTGCTAAACATATTATAGATGGAGGTATCCAAGAGGTCTTCTGATCCCCATTCGCTTTTCACTCCCTCTCCTTGCAGAAAAACTTCGCCCGCGTGGCCGATATCCAAATCGGTCAAGAAATCAAAATCCTGCAAAGGTGTATTATCAGACGGCACCTGGCCGGTATCATTTTGCAGATCTTGGGCTCCTGCAGGCGGGAACATAAGCAAAGCCAGCAAAATGACTGAAACCCAAGAAGAGACTCCCATCTACCCATCGCTCCGCAACTTCCTGCGATCCTCTAGTATAATTTTACTATATATCGGATATATAGTTTTTGTATATTTCATAATTTTAAAAAGCGAATGTAAAGTTATGGCCTTATGCACAAGCGCATGCTATAATTGCCGAATTGAAAAGCCGATCAACCGCCCAATTCAAGAAGTAGCGGCATGGCAATTGTGTGTCGCCACAACTGGAGCAGTCATCACTGAAGATAAAAGGCTTAATACCAAAATGGCCAGAGCTTGAGGCATGAAACTTAATAACCAAGCCAAAGTGGGCCTGGTGACCGTGATCTGCCTAATCCTGCAGGGCTATATATTTACATACGTATTAAAGGTCGAACCTCACGCTTTGGTGTCTTTCATACCGCTCGTTCCCTATTTGGCGTACATCTATGCCCGAAGCAGAAGGACATATTATTATAATAAACCATTATACTGGATAGCGGCGATAATTATCCTGACTGCGATAGACCTCATCCCGTACGCATTCGCGCTCTAAGGCATCAAAAAATTTTGCCTGATTTGAAATCCAGTTAAAGCTACGGCGGAAAAGGTGCAGACAAATAAAGAAAAAAAGATCAAAAACGGGGACGTCACGACCGACAGCCGATGGCAGTTGGGTTGCACCGGGACGCCAGCAGATGCCGCTCAATCTATTGCGTCTTCCTTCTTCTTGGGGCCCTTGCCCATGGCCATCAAAGAGGCCTTGGCCTGAATTCTGGCCAGCGGATCCTCGTCCTGGGCCAATTTCTCCAGCAGCTCTACAGCCCTTGGATCTTTCAGCTCGCCCATGACCCATGCGGCCCCCGCCCGTATCTCAGGATCGGGATCGCTCAGCGCTTCGATTACGCGATCGGATGCCTGAGGGCCAAAAGAGGCGATAGCAACCATGGCGTTGCTGCGGACCACATTGTCTTCGTCCTTCATAGCCTGGATGAGGGCTCCAAGCACGGAAGAGGGTTCGCGCTTGGAGAGAAGCACGATGGCATTGGACCGGACCAGCATGTGCGGGTCTTTGAGGGCCTCAATCAGCTTCTCCGTAGACCAATCGGGATCTGGCAGAACCGCAGGCATGGGCGGCTGATCCGCACCACAACTGGGACAGGCTTCCTCCATCATGGAACGGGTCATGGCCGGCATCTTCTTCTCTGCCGTTTCGCTCTTCCCTTCAGCCTTTTTTTCTTCCATGCTTTTTTACTTAGAGCGCCTATTCTACTTCAGCCTTTCCGAGCATGAAGGCACGGCGGTTCGCTTCCAGGTATTTGGGAGGGACGACCTCGCTCAAAGCCTCCAGCAGCAGCTCCTCGGGAAGAGGAATGAACCGGGATAAAGCCCCCAGCATAACCACGTTCATGGCCTGTGCAGTTCCGGCTTGCCTGGCTAGCGCAGTGGCCTCTATTGCTCTCACATCGCCACACTCCTCGCGCAGGAGATCCATAATTTCCTGAAGGGATGGGTAGCTGGCCGTTCCAGTGGTAACGGTCACCGGTAGGACGGGGACGGTGTTGATCAGAGCAGTGCCCTCCCGGGAGAGAAAATGTCCGAAGCGAAGCGCCTCTGCGGGCTCGAGCGCCAGCAGAACATCTGCGCCACCGGAGGCGACCATGGGGCTGTACCTGCAGCCGATGCGAGTATGATTGATCACGCTTCCGCCACGCTGGGCCATGCCGTGGGTCTCTGCGCCTCGCACCGGCTTTCCGGCCTTCACTGCCGCCCGGCCGATGACGTCTGAAATCAGAATCACGCCCTGTCCGCCGACTCCGACTATTACTATGTCGCATTCCGAGGTCTTCATTTTCTCACCTCCTGTATGGCCGAGGCAGGACAGATCTGGGCGCACACCCCGCATCCGGTACACAGCGAATTGATTCTGGCCTTTTGGCCGTCGAACTCCACGGCCGGGCAGCCGAAATCCACGCACAGCTTGCATCCCGCGCAGTCCTGGTTTACGGCGTACATTTTGCGAGCCGCTCCCGAGCGGCGGGCCCGGATCACGCAGGCCTGGCGGGCTATTACCACCGACAGCCCTTCGAAATCTCGTGCTCTCTTAAAGCCGGCAATTGTGTCCTCCAGCTGGTAGGGGTCCACCGTCTCCACCATTCCTGCTCCCAGCGCCCGGCATACGTCTTCTAGGGAGATCTCAACAGAGGCTTCTCCGGTGGCGGTAAATCCCGTGCCGGGGTGAGGTTGGTGCCCGGTCATGGCCGTGGTGGAGTTGTCCAGGATGGTTACAGTGATTCGGGCTTTATTGTAGGCCGCGTTGAGCAGGCCGGTAAGGCCGCTGTGCAGGAATGTGGAGTCGCCCAGGCTGCAGCAGATGGGCGCGGTCTCGCCGCCCAGCCGGATGCCTGTGGCAGCGGTAATGCTCGCACCCATGCACAGGCAGGTGTCCACGGTATCCATTCCCACCGCCATGGTGTAGCATCCGATGTCGCTTGGGTAGACTGCGTTCTTTCCGAAGGCTTTTCTCATGGCGTAGTAGGCCGCCCTGTGGCTGCAGCCGGGACATAGGCTGGGAGGCCTTGGAGGCAGGATCATCTTGGCCCCGGCAATAGCCTTGGCTGGCCTCAGGTCAAGCTCCTCTCTTCGGGCTACCGCATTTCTGGCGGCCAGGAAATCCAGCTCTCCTTCTCTGGGGATGTGGCTTTCCTTGCCCAGGATCTCCACCTCCGGCTTGATTGAGAGGGCCACCCTCTGCACCTGCTCCTCCAGGACCGGCTCCAATTCTTCCACCACCAGGACCGAGGAGACGTGCTCCAGCATCCTGGCGATGAGGGCGGATGGTGCGGGAGTGGTTCCGATTCGCAGGAGGGACATGTCGAGGTCCAGATCCCTGATGGCCTCCTCGGCATATAGACCCGCTATTCCCGAGGCGATTATGCCGTGCTCGCCTGCAAGCTCCAGGTGGTTCCAGGGAACGCTCTCCAGGGCTGCTTCGATCTCCTTATGCTTTCGCAAGAGTTCAGTGTGCAAGGGTCGGACGTGCACCGGCAAAGACACCCGCCTGCCGGGATTCTTGATGAACTTGGGGTCTTTTTCCGCTCTCCTGGTAGCTCCTACCTCTACATCGGCCCGAGAATGAGAGACCCGGGTGGTGGGCCGCAAAATCACGGGAACCGAGAAGCGCTCCGACAGATCGAAGCCGTAGCGGGCCATGTCCTTGGCCTCTTGGGGATCGGCGGGGTCCAGGCAGGGGACAGATGCAAATTGGGCATAGCGGCGGCTGTCCTGTTCGTTCTGGGAAGAGTGACAGTAGGGATCATCAGCCGATATTATCACCAGCCCCGCGCCGACCCCCAGATAGGCCAGGGTCATGAAGGGATCGGCAGCCACGTTCAGGCCAACGTGCTTCATGGTTGCTGCAGAGCGCGTTCCCGTCCAGGACGCTCCAATGGCCACTTCCAGAGCGACCTTTTCGTTTACCGACCATTCTACATGCAAGGGCAGATCCCCTTTCAGATCGACCAGAGATTCCACGATCTCTGAGGAGGGGGTACCGGGGTAGCCCGCGGCCAGGCCCATGCCGGCCTCCAATAAGCCCTTGGCAATGGCGACATTTCCGAGGAGATACTCTCTCACGAATAAACCATCCTTAATATATTTTTACTATTTATTCAATTTGTAGATAGAATAAATCCACTCCGGCCTGATAACTGTTTCTGCCAGGGTGGTGGTCAAATGTGGCCTTCAGGAGCAGATCTGCGGCGGGAGGGGGGAGAAAAAGAAATGGAAAAAGAAAAGGCAAAATTAAATACGAATACAAAAATACGAGATGAAGAATGGGATGGCAAACTGACGAAGTCGGATCATTTTTCAATTACCTGCCCAGGGGCTGCCGCATCTGTCAGAAGGGCGCAAGCCTGGTTCTGTTTGTGACCGGCCTTTGCGACCGGGCCTGCTTCTACTGCCCCCTCTCGGAGGAGAGGAGTGGAAAGGATGTGGTCTTTGCCGACGAACGTCCGGTGCAAAGCCTGGAGGACATCATTGAGGAAGCCCACCTCATCGGGGCTGAGGGAACCGGGATTACCGGAGGAGAGCCCCTGCTCAGGCTGGATCGGGTCCTGGAATTCATATCAGGCATTAAGAGAGAGTTCGGAGCTGAGCATCATATTCACCTCTACACCGGAACCCTGCCTTCCTTCGCCGTTTTGCAGAGGCTGAAGGAAGCCGGGTTAGATGAGATCAGATTTCACCCTCCGGAATCCATGTGGTCCTCGCCTGAGGAACTGAGGCGTTCGCTCCGGGAGGCCCAGAGCCTGGGGCTGGAGGCCGGGGTGGAGATCCCGGCCATCGCTCCAGCTCCCGAGATCGTGAAAGCGGTGAAGGAGGCCGGGGCTTTTCTCAACCTAAACCAGCTGGAGTTCTCAGACAGCAATGCAGAGGCCCTGAGGTCCCGGGGATTCACAGCTCCGGAGCTGGGCTGCGGAGTGCAAGCCTCAGAGGAGATCGTGAGACTTCATTTCAGGGATGAGGGGCTGAAGGTGCACTACTGCCCTTCCGTCTTCAAAGACGCAGTTCAGCTCAGAGAGAGGCTCCGCCGCCGGGCGGAGAGGGTGGCGAGGCCCTTTGACCGGCCGACAGAAGACGGAACGATCGTGTACGGCATCATATCCGGAGATCAGGCCAAAGCCCTGCGGGTCCTGCAGGAGCTGGGAGTCCCGGAGGACATGTATGCTCAGAATCAGGACGGAATTGAGATCGCGGCCATCATACTGGAAGATATATCCGCCGATCTGAAGGATATCGGCCTGGACATCCATCTCATCGAACGCTATCCCCTGGTGGGGGGGATGGTGGTGGAGAGAATACCTTTATAATCCTTAAATTCATTTCTATGGGGCGGTGATTTTGCCGGATGGAGAGCGCTGAAGAACGAATCCAGGAAAGGCTCAGAAACTATCTAAAGCGAGACGGCATTGGGATTAGAAAAGCTGTTTTGAAGCTGTTTTTAAATGACGGATCTTACACCACTGAGGACGTTTTTACATACCTGGATAAAGAAGGCTTCGACGTAAGCTACAGAGGAGTATCGGCCATGGTCGGGCTCATGAACACCCGTCTCGGCATTTTGAGCATAGACGTCTCGGGAGACCATAACGTCTATTCTCTGAAAAACGACCACAAGAGCGCTGTCAAGTCCGTATTGGAAAATTACTAGTTCGGCGGCTCGCCTCTTTTCATTCTCTGGAGATACTTGTTCAGGGCCAGGTCTGCGACCAGGTTAATGGCCGTCAGAGCCGCGTGAACCGCCGGTCCTGCGGTCATCCTCTCGCTGTAATAGCTGTGCAGCGTCTTCAGGTGCTTCAGGTTGTATTCGAGGCACATGCCCACCAGCTCCCAGTGCTCGGGAAGAGCACGGGATCGCCCGAACCCTTCGATTCCCCCCAGACGGGTCTCGACCATGGGGGAGAAGAACAGCGGAAGGATCAGTCCGGTATAGCTTCTCAGGGAATCTACCAGATCGATGGTGGCCCTCACGTCCTGGGCCGTCTCGCCTGGGAGCCCCAGCACCAGGCTGGCCACCGGCAGCCAGGACTCTTCGGCAAACAGGCGGTAGCAATCGCGGACAATCTCGGGCCAGTTCTCGGTGTTTCCGGGCAGGGCCTTGCGGGGCATGTGCATCTCCAGGATGCGACAACTGCCTGTCTCAATCCCTATCCAGGCGGACATGTACTTCTGGTCCGATCCGATGCCCACAATCTCCGAGACCTGCCGGAGGAGGTCCTGATTCTTGTGGACCGTCCCAAGCGTCATGTGCGAGACGTCTACGGTCCGGGGCCCCAGCTCTTTTATGCTGGAAAAAAGCCTCAGGATCTTATCCCGGTTGGGCTTCATGCCCGAGGACCCGTAGGTGAAGACGTCCTCGGAGTGCAGCAGGATATCCCTCTGGCCGCTTTCCAGGTTAACTCTGGCATCCTCCAGGATCCGGTCTAAAGGACGGTGTCTGAGGGTGCGCATGGTCGGAGAGCAGAAGGCACATCCTCTCCAGCAGCCCCGTCCAACCTCCACGATGCCGGCGATGGCCGCACCTCGGTTGACGGGAATTTCCTCTCCGGGAACGGCTCTTCCCCGGATCACCCGCGGAACCTCCCGGTCGGCCATGATGTGCCGGCAGATATCGGGAAAATCGCTTTCTCCTTCTCCCAGGTAAATGTGATCGATCGGCAGGTCTTCTCCCAGAAGCTCCCAGGCACCGTTTCCGCCCACCACCAGCCTAGGATGGTGTTCCTTTATCAGAGGGTGGTTTATCAGGGAGAGGAATTTGGATCGATTGTGAGGTGCACCTCGGTTGATCATCTCCTCGATCTCTCGAACGGCGATCTTTCCCAGCGGATCGTCGTGGGTGATCCCAACAATCTCGGTGTCGGAGCCGATGGCCCGGTCGAGATGGGCAGGGTGGGCGACCATCAACTCGTCCCTTCCAAACCCCGACTCCAGCAGTGCAGCCTCTACTTTCCTCATCCCACAGGGCGCAAACATGGCCGATCCATCGGATGCTGCCGGAAGAGGTGGGCAGAACAGCCGCTCGAAGATCCAGTTAGGCATGACCGCCTCCGGCAGGGTGGCAGCAAAGCCCAAAAGCACGCCCCCGTGATAGCTGCTCATCATAGTAGGATCGCTGGTCAGCACAATTCTCTTTCCTGCCATTGTTTGGTCCCCTGCTCCGGCATGGCAGATAACGTTGTTGAGCGGGGTTTCCAACAGGTTTTTATCGGATAGTTGACCTGAAATCCAAGGTGCAAGAGAAGTCGCTTTCTGAGATCAATCAACGTATTCGCGATGGCTGTGCCCGAGTGGTGACAGCCGAAGAGATGCCTTTAATTGTCGACGAGCTGGGCACAGCCGAAGCCGTGCGCGAGGTGGATGTGGTAACAACAGGCACCTTCGGAGCCATGTGCTCGTCTGGAGTATTCCTGAATTTGGGACACAGCGATCCTCCTATAAAAATTGCCAGAGCCTGGCTCAACAAGGTAGAGGCTTACGGGGGTATTGCTGCGGTCGATCTGTTCCTGGGAGCCACGCAGCCCTCCGAGAACCGGGGGATAGAATACGGTGGGGCGCACGTCATAGAAGATCTGGTATCAGGCCGGCAAATTCAGGTTGAAGCGGAGGGCGGGGTCACCGACTGTTATCCTCAGTCCGATCTGGAGACCAGCTTGCGCCTGGAGGATTTCAACCAGGCTACAATGGTCAATCCCAGAAACGCTTATCAGAGGTACAACGCGGCCACCAGCACCGCTGACAGAACCCTTCACACCTACATGGGCACGCTCCTGCCCAAAATGGGAAACGTCCACTACAGCGGCTCAGGTGTGCTCTCACCCCTCTCCAACGATCCCAGCTTCCAGTACATTGGGGTTGGAACCAGAATCTTCCTGGGGGGTTCGCAGGGGTTTGTGATCGGACCCGGAACCCAGCACAGCCCTCAGAGCGGCTTTTCCACGCTGATGGTGACCGGGGACCTGAAGAAGATGTCTCCGCGCTACCTGCGGGCGGCCACCTTTCACGGCTACGGCCCCAGCCTCTACGTGGGAATAGGCATACCAATACCGGTTTTAAACGAAAAGATCGCCATCAGCACCGCCGTCAAGGACGAGGATATTCCGGTGCCAATTATCGATTACGGCATTCCCCGCCGGGACCGGCCAACGGTAGCCACCGTTACCTACCAGGACCTGAAGTCGGGCTGCGTCGATATCAACGGCCGGGAAGTGCCCGCATCCCCGCTCTCCAGCTTCTTCATGGCCAGGGAGATTGCCGAAAACCTCAAGGACCAGGTTGCTAAAGGCGAGTTCCTGCTGACCCAGGCCGCCGAGCCTCTGCCGCGCAAGGGCTTTGCAGGTCCCATGAAGCAGACCAAAGAGTCGCCAAACGTCGGCGAGGTGATGAGCAAGGAGGTGGTGACGGCGAGGGAAGATATCGAGATCGACCATGCTGCCAGGCTGATCGTGAACGGCAGCTTTGATCACCTGCCGGTGGTATCAGCTGAGGGAAGGCTTACAGGGATCGTCACAGCCTGGGACATATCCAAGGCTGTAGCCAGCGGAAAGGCGGTCCGGGTCTCGGACATCATGACCCGCAAGGTCCAATGTGCCCGGATAGACGAGCCGATCGAGCTTGCAGCCCGGACCCTGGACACTCACAGTATCTCCGCCCTTCCGGTGGTGGACAGGGAGAACCGGGTGATAGGAATGATCACCAGCGATCACTTATCCCGCATGCTGGCCAGGAGGCGGTAGATATGAAGCTGATGCTTCACGTGGCTCCGGGAATTGTCCGTCAACCGCTCATCGCCTCGGTGATACTGGAGACGGAAGCGCTCTTCAACATCGAGCGGGCCAGCATCGATGCCGCCAGCGGGGAGATCGTGATCGAGGTCTCTCCGGACAAATGCCAGGAAGTGAAGAGGGCATTTGAGAGGCGGGGAGTCCATGTGGTGATGCTGGAAAATCCGGTCGTCAGAGACGAAGAGGAGTGCGTTCACTGTGGAGCCTGCGTATCAATTTGTCCCACCAAGACCTTCCGCTTCGAGAACTGGCGCGTGGTGGCCGATTCGGGCAAGTGTATCCAGTGTGGAGCATGCGTTGCCGGATGTCCTCAGCGGGCCCTGAGGCTGGTGCTCAAATGAGGGCGCGACAGCCATTTTTTTTCGGGGCCGGGACAATATTACGATAGTCTGAGCCTCAATACATTTATTTTCTAATTGAATATATTAAGGTCTGATGAGGGGCCCGGACGCAAAATATTATTTATATTTATAATATTAATACTATAGTTAACTAACTCACTAAAGAAATCGCAGATTATATATGTTAGAACAGTTATTACTCTTCAAATAAGTTAGCGGTCTATATTCTGGCCATGTTTGGGTGAGGAGGGAGGACGGAAAAGATGCATCTTAAATGGACACGGGTTTGTGAGAGGTCAAACGATTTCTGCACGCCAAGAGCCCCACATCCCGGCCGGAAGGTGGATGAAAAGCTCTCTTTGCGTCCATTTCAGATCCCATCCAGCGCCATGCTGCGAGAGACCGCCGGGGAGGCCGGTCGTGCCCGGTGACCCCATGCTTTCCGGCCTGGAAGAATTGGCCGGAGTTCTGGCCGGTGCAGATATCCTCCCGTCCGAGATGCTGCATTCCATTTGCAGGAATGATTCGGATCCTCTTTCATCATTTATCCGGGCTGCAATCGACTCCGACGGCCCTCTCATGCATGAAAGGCTGCAGGAGCTGAGCGAGTGTATTGCTCGAACCGACCGTTTTGAGGACTGGTTCAACCTGGGACTTCTGGCACGTCGCTTTTTCTTCAACCAGGCGGCTATCGGCTACTTTAAAAGGAGCCTTATCCTGGCCAAAGCCTCAGGAGACGGAAGGAAAGAAGCATCGGCACTGCATAACCTCGGCGGCCTCTATGCCGAGGTGGAAGACTGGACACCGGCCTGTGATTGCTACCGCCAGGGGATAGATCTCCTCCGCCGGTCCGAGGCGGACAGTGAATTGCTATCGATGCTCTTCGACCGGGCCAAGTTGTTGCAGCGAATGAACGAGCATGACCAGGCCCGGCACTGCTTCCAGGAGATTCTGGACCGGCTGAAAAAGTCGGGACAAGGATCCCTGGCAGGAGCGGCCCTTTCCGGAATGGCAGAGTCCTGCCAGATCATGGGCGACCTGAAAGCCAGTGAAAAAAATTATAGGTTGAGCTTGCAGGAGTGCGAACGTTCAGGAGACATGCAGGCTGCAGCCGGGGTCTTATTGCGGCTCGGAGCCTTTTACCGGATCAGTGGCGAGTGGGGCATGGCAGAGGAGTGCTACGATCTGGCGCTTCACCTGCACCAGGACCGGGGGGATCTTGAGGCTATCGCCAGGACAAAGAGTTCACTGGGCGACGTTTACCTCCTGGCAGGAAGATGGGCGGAAGCCCTAAACTGTCTTCAGAGCAGCCTGGATTTCCTGTTGTCTGAAGGAGATCTGTCTGCTGCCGCCCAGGCCCTCAGCAAGATGGGACAGGCATCTTCCGGGCTGGAGAGCTGGGAAGCGGCTTCCGGCCATTTTCAGAGGGCAGCGGAAATTTGGGAGGAACTGGGCGATATAGGTGAAGCATCCCAGGCCCTCGATATTCTCGGCGGCATCCACTACCGGACTGGCGAACACAACCGGGCGCTGGGATGTTTCCAGAGCAGCCTGGAATACAAAGAGAGGCTAAATGACCAGAGAGGAGCCGCCTCCGCTCTGAACAGCATGGGAAGAATCCATGCCGATCTGGGTGAATGGGAGAGTGCGGAGGATTGCTATCAACGGGCAATCCTTCTGCTGGACAGCCCCCTGGAAAGGGCCCAGGCCATCTCCAGTCTGGGGAGTGTTTATCACTTGCAGGGGGATCTGGATCGGGCCATAGAGCAGCATTGCGAAGCCCTGCGGATTCAGGAGGATCAGGGAGACCTATTGGGTGCCTCCAGAACCAAGAACAACCTGGGGTTGATCTATCAGAGCAAAGGGGACTGGAAAGAGGCCGAAGATTTCCTGCAGAAGAGCCTGGAGCTCAAGGAGAGGACGGGTGACGTCCAGGGCTCGGCGGTTGTGCATGCAAACCTGGGTCAGATATGCCAGGCCAGAGGTCGCATTGAGGAGGCGATATCCCACTTTCAGGAGGCCATGGAGACCTTCGAATGCATAGGCGATGTCCTGGGAGCATCATCTGTTCAGAACAACCTGGGAAATATCTATGCCGATACGGGGGACTTCCTGGCAGCAATCAAGCACTATAATCTGAGCCTGGAAGCCAGGCGGGCTGCCGGAGATCGGCACGGCGAGGCCACAGCAGCCGGCAACCTGGCAGCAATCTACATTCTGCAGGGGGAGACGAAGAGAGCAGAAGACCTCTACCACCGCTGTCTGGAGGACTTTCATGAACTGGGAGATCCGGCTGGGGAGGCCAACTCGCTTCACGGTTTAGGAGACGTATCGGCACGCCACGGGGACTGGGAGAAGGCGCTGCGCTTGTATCTGGCAGCTCTGGAGATCAGCAAGACCCTCTCAGACAGCCGCACCATCATAGGCTCTGTTAATCAGGTGGCCGGCGTTTGCTATCGATTGGGCAGATGGCAGGAGGCAATCGAGCACTACCGTGAGGTTCTCCGGGTCATGCGTCAGAGAGGCGAGGTTCAGGCAGCGGCAGCCGTTCTCTGCAACCTGGGAAATATCTATACCGAGCTGTCCCAGTGGGACCAGGCAGCGGACAGCTATCTGGAGAGCAGGGAGATCCTGGAGCGGACTGGAGACGACTACAGCGCGTCAATTGCCCTGAACAACCTGGGAAATATCTTCTTCCGCCGCGGAGACTGGACCTCCGCCATGGGGTACTACCGCCAGGCGCTGGAGAAACTGGAGCGCGCCGGAGACCATAAGAGCGCGGCTTCAGTCCTGAGCAATATGGCCTCCATCTGCTTTAACCGAGGGGAATGGGAACCGGCCCTGCAGCACTATCAGAGGAGCCTGGACCTCTTCGAGATGCTGGAAGACTCGAGAGGCATCTGCCAGGTATTGAACAACCTGGGGCTCTTTTACTTCAAGAGAGGAGAGTGGACGCTGGCCATCGATCATTTTCGGAGGGGCCTGGACCTGAGCGAGAGAGAGGGCGATTGGGAGTGCGCAACCGAGCTTTCATCCAATATCGATATGGTCAGGTCCTGCCGGGGAGACGCCAGAAAGGACCTGGCCGATTACCAGGAAAGGTTGCGATGTTTCGAGGCGGAAGGAGATCTGAGCGGTCAGGCGGAGACCTTCGCAGCCATAGGCAATGCCCATGACGATCTATATCAGTGGGACCTGGCAATAGCCAACTACCTGAAGAGCCTGGCCATCTTTGAGCAGCTGGGCGACCATTTTGGAGCGGCCCAGACCAGGTTCAATTGCGCCCTGGTCCTGAAGAACCGGGCCGATTGGGCCAGGGCCTGGGAGATGCTGGAGGAGAGCCGCGAGATCTTTGAGGGCCTTGGGGCTCTCCCGCACCTGGCTTTGGTCCGGATGAACCAGGGGATGATCTGTAATCTGAGGGGCCTGCTGATGGAGGCGGAGGTGCATCTATCGTTCGCCGTTTCCACTTTCGAGGAGATGGGCGCCCTTCCCGACCTGTGTGAAGCCAATCTGGCTATGGCCGATCTGAAGATAAACTCGGAACTGTTCGAAGAGGCCAGGTTCTATCTGACCGAAGCCGAGACTCTGATCCTCAGATTGGACTATTCTCCCATGAGAACCCGGCTCTGTGATGCCTTTGGAAAGTTCTTCTTCAAGGCGGAAAGCTACGGCAAAGCAGACAGCTATTATCAAGAGGGACTGGCCAGTGCCCGGAGGCAGGGAAGTGTGCTCGATGAGGCGAAAGCGCTGCGAAATCTGGGGGCGGTTGCTCTGGCGGAGGAGAACCTGGCTGAGGCCAAGGTCAGGTTCGAGCAAGCGTTGGGCATATTCAACCGCCTGGGGGCCGTTTACGATTTGATGTCGCTCTATCACGACCTGACAGAGCTTTTCCTGGCCAGCGAGGACTTCGCAAAGGCGGAGGAAGTGGCCGCGCTGCTGGAACGAAACGGCCGTCTATTGGGCTGCCCGAAACTCACCATCGAAGCCCTGATAGCGCTTGCGGAGTGCGAGCAGCGCACCGACCGCTGCTCCAGAGCGGCAGAGGACTATTGTTCTGCCGCGGCTCTGGCCTGCGAGCACGGCGGCAGCGTGCCATCCTCCACCATCAGCCATCTCTTGCAGAAATTCGGGCAATGGCTGGACGACCGCGATCCAAAAAGTTCACAACCGGACCTGACAGAGCCGGAAAAACACCTGGAAGCACTCCGGCAAAGTCTGCGGGAGAAAGATTGAACGGGATCAACGAAAAAAGCGCAAATTCCGCTCGTCTCCGCGGAAAAAGCAGGGGCTCAAACATCCGACCACATCACGCTGGGCAGGAGGCTTAGCTGGAGATCGAGTTCGGCCAGTTGATGCCTCAGCTTTTCATTCCTCAGCAGGGCATCCAGCTCGTGCAGTCGGGAGACTACATCCCAGATCTTGACATCTTTCTGCTCGCTTCGATTGCGCACTGGAGAATAGTAAATAATTCCGCTGCTGCTATCGGCGTCCACTCCAAAGTAGTCCTTGGAGAAAAAGCCCTTAAACCGCTCGATGATGGGCTTGTAAATCGTTCTAAGAGCCGGAACATAGAAGTCCTCGAGCATCCTTTGCAGCATCCTGTTCTCGAATTCGGCGATCTTGAGCCTTAAATAGCCCTGGCCGTGAATGTAGCCCGAGTAGTGAACGGAGTACTTGATTCTGGAACGCAGATCGGTTTTCAGCGCCAGAGTGAATTCGCAGGTATCATTGGTCTCGGTGGGGTCCAGGTTCAGGAAATATCTGATGTGAAGGATCATGTTGTTATCGAATAACACATTCACCTCAGTTTCATCCTTCTCAGTCGCACGCACCGTCACATCCTTGACCTCCCAGCCGAAGAGCCTCTGCGCTTCCTCTTTGCTCAGATCCTGAGACGCGAACTCACGGACTTTGTTCAGCAGATCTTCCATGGTGTCCATTTATAACCGCTCTTCTTCTAAATGGGATAAATATTATGCTGGTTCAGCAGGGCCAGAGCGATAATTGATGCTCCCAGGGTCAGGGCTATCACCGCAGCCATGTATCTCAAAGAGCGGCTGATGTCTCCGGGCTGGGGCGGACAGCCCTGGTCCAGAATTATGTAGTATCCGGGCTTTTCCAGGCGTATCTCCAGGGCTCCCGCGCCCGCTGACATGGGCCAGCCGGAGTTGGGGCTGGGGGTTCGATTGTGATAACGAAATGCGGCGCTGATAGCATGGACTGTCCTGAAGGGCTTTGCCAGAGCCATTATGACCACGCTCAGGCGGGCCGGAATCCAGTTCGCCAGGTCGTCGGACCGAGCCCCGACAAATCCCAGATCCTTCAGCTCTTGGGTCTTGTAGCCCAGCATGGAGTCCATGGTGCTGATGGCCTTGAAGGCCAGCGCCGCCTCCAGGCCCAGTCCCAGGGGGGAGAAGATAATGAAATAGAAGATGGGCGAAAGGATGGAGTCCACATAGTTCTCGAAGAGCGACTCTATCACTGCCGAGGATGCCTGCGACGGCGAAAGCCCGGAGGTCTTGCGACCCACCAGCGCCGGAAGCATTGCTTTGGCTTTTCCCATGTCCTCCTCGATCATCCGGCCGATGTCCCGCGAGGTCTCAAGGAGACATCTGATAGCAAAGGTGGACTTGAGGAGATACGCCGATACAACGATTCCCAGGACCGGAATCAGTCCGGCGGCCGCCGCCAGGAGATGGCCGCAAAGAACTGTGATCGCGATCACCAGGATTGCCAGGACCAGCCCGCAGAGTCGGGTCGGCCTTGCCCGGGCGCGCAGAAATGAGATCAGCTTCCCGATCCAGACCACGGGATGAATAGAGGCCGGAGGCTCGCCCAGAAGGAGGTCTATGGCCACAGCCAGAATGAAGATTTCCAGGATCACAGCACTGCCACCAGCCGCTTCCATAGATCTTCAGAGGATTGGCCGTCCATTAGAGCATCGAGGATCATGTTGGAGACCTCGGGGAGGTGAACTATGGTGCAGTTCCGGCAGCACCAGACGCCGTCCTCAAGATAGCCCCCAAATCGGTCATCCATGCAGGGATAAAATGGACAGAAGCACAGGGAGCAATCCTGTTCGGGAAAATGACAGGGATATCTTTCGCAGTTCAGCCTCTGCATCCAATCGCCAGCTCCAGTGCCTCCAGCAGGCGGAGGTTCTCCTCACGATTCCTGACCGCTATCCGTATGTATCTCTTTCCCAGGCCGAAGGACTGGCAGTCCCTGATCAATACCCCTTGAGCGCCCATATTCTCACAGAGCCGGTCCGAGGAAAGGCCGCTTTCGCTTATGTCCACCAGAATGAAATTCACCCGGCTGGGAAGCGGTAAAAGTCCCAATCCGCGTAGAGAGCTGTCCAAAAATGCCAGCTCTTCCCTGATCACTTCACGCGAGCGCTTCAGGAACTCATCCTGACCCAGGAGATAAGTGGCTGCGGCAGCAGCAAGAGAGCTAATGGACCAGGGTATTCGAGCCCGGTTCATGATATTTGCCAAACGCTCATTTGTGACCCCGAAGCCCAGCCGGAGACCCGGTATGCCGAAGGACTTGGTGAGCGATCTCATCACGAACAGGAACTCTCTAGCCGGAGCTAAGTCGGCTATGCTCTGCTCCGGGTCGGACAGCTCGATGAAAGCCTCGTCCACCAGCAGAAAGGTCCGGCTCTTCTCGCATCTTTTTGCCAGTTCTGCAACCTCTTCCCTCGAGAATAGTGCCCCGGTGGGATTGTTAGGGTTGCAGAAGAAGAGGGCCTTTGCCCGGCCCAGGTCGGCGTCGCTTACATCCGGCAGCCCTTCTTTTAGCTCCGTATGGCGAATTTCGGCTCCGGCAAGCCTTGACTGGTTCTCGTATTCCCCGAAGGTGGGGCTTGGTATCAGCGCCAGACCACCGTCCCCGAGAACCGTCTCTGAAAATAGCCTGATCAGCTCTGAGGACCCATTTCCCGGAACGACGTTCTCGGGATTGACACCCACAAACCGGGCCGCAGATTGCCGAAATTCCAGGTAATCGTTGTCGGGATAGTAGCCAATTCTCTTCAGCTCGTGCACTATCACCTCCTCCAAGGGGGGCGAGCCCAGCGGGTTTATGTTGGCGGAAAAGTCCAGCGGCTCTTTGCCGGTCTTCTTAGCCGCCTCTCTGAACTTGCCGCCGTGCTGGCACACCTCGGCGAATGCGAAGCTCTTACGGATGAGATCAATCATGGTTTCCCAAGGGCATTTTTTGATGCACCCATTTCAAGCTGGCGGAAGACAATCCTCCATTAACAATCGTGATCAGCTCCGCGCAACAGAACTGAAAAACGACCGCAAAAACCGATAACTATGAAATATTTTAGATAGATCTTATTTTATATTAATGGGTATCCGAAAGTGTTTTATCTATTTTCAGCCAACGCAAGCGGCGTATATCAAAGAAGAGGAGGCTAAGAACTCGATGGCAACACCTGAAGGCAGCTTCTCTGTTGAGGACATGAAGAACGTCCAGATCAACATCGGAGCTGTCGTTAAAGAGGAAGAAGAGTGGGACCAGCCCATGGGACCTTTCCCCAAGCCCCAAGTGGCCACACTCCGCAACTGGGACTACACGATAATGAACCGCTACCACATCATGTACTGTCCCGCCGATGATACCTGCACGCTTTGTACCTACGGACCATGCGATCTCACCGGCAACCAGAAGGGCGCCTGCGGCATTGACATAGCTGGCACCTGCGGCAAGATCGTCTTGATAGCGGTTCTAATGGGAACCTGCGCGCACACTGCCCACGGCAGACACCTCTACCATTGGTGCCTGGACCGGTTCGGCGACATGAAGTTCGACATGGGCGATGAGATCCTGGTGGATGCGCCCCTGACCCAGACCATCCTCGGCATCAAGCCCAAGTCTCTCAAGGATTACGGAGAGGCTCTGGAGTACTGCGAGGAAGAGATCGTACAGCTTCTGGCTGCAACACACTCGGGCCAGGAAGGATGGTACCAGGACTTCGAGTCCAAGGCTCTGCATTCTGGCATGATCGATTCCCTGGGCAAGGAGATATGCGATATGCTTCAGACGGTGGCCTACGACATGCCCCGCGGCGAAGCAGATGCGCCCCTGGTGGAGATCGGCCTTGGAACCCTGGATCAGAATAAGGGAGTGCTCATCGCCTACGGCCACAACCTGGCAGCTGGCGCCGAGGCCATGATCTATGCCGAGAACCAGAACCTCTGGGAAAAGGTAGATATCGGTGGCGTGTGCTGCACGGCTATTGATCTCACCAGGATCACCGAGACCGGCAGAGACTCCAAGATCCCCAAGAACCTGGGACCCAAGGCGAAGGTAGCCGGTGCCATGGGCTGGTGGAGAAAGATGGTCCGGTCCGGCGTAATGGATGCCGTGATGGTAGACGAGCAGTGCGTGTACTGCGACGTTCTGGAGGACTGTCAGAAGCGTCACATACCCGTCATCGCCACCAACGACAAGATCATGCTCGGGCTTCCCGACAGGACCAACGACCCCGCTGATCAGATCGTAGAGGACCTGGTAAGCTTCAAGATGCCAGGCGTGGCTATTCTGGACCCCGTAAAGGCCGGAGAGGTCGGAATCAGGACCGCCATTGCCGTCAAGCCCAAGCGCGCTCAGTACAAGCAGGAGAGCCTGCTAACCGAAGCGCAGTTCAAGGAATACCTGGAGAAATGCACAGGGTGCAATCAATGTGCCTTCGTGTGCCCGCCGCACACCAGCATCAGCATGATGATCGCTGAAGCCAAGAAGGGCAATCTGGAGCCGTTCTCGTCTTCCTATGAGACCTGCGTGGGCTGTGCCAGATGCGAGGTAACCTGTCCTCAGGAGATACCGATTCTCGCGCTGTACGAGTACGCCAACCGCGAGTACATCAAGAACGCCAAGTTCAAGATGAGGGCTGGCAGAGGACCCGTGCGCGACACCGAGATCAGGAAAGTCGGAGCGCCCATTGTGCTGGGAACAATCCCCGGCGTTATAGCCATCATCGGCTGCAGCAACTACCCCAAGGGCACCAAGGAATGCTATGACATCGCCAAGGAGTTCGTGGATAGGGGCTACATCGTAGTCGCCACTGGCTGCATGGCCATGGATATGTCTCTTTACAAGGATGAGGAGGGCAAAACTATCTGGGAGCAGTATGGCGGCGCTTTCGACGGCAGGAACATCTGCAACATCGGCTCCTGCGTGGCCAACGCCCACATCCACGGCGCAGCCATCAAGGTCGCGACCATATTCGCTCACAGAAATCACCGCGCCAACTACGACGACATCGCCGACTACATTCTGTCCAAGGTCGGAGCCTGCGGTGTGGCCTGGGGAGCATTCTCCCAGAAGGCGGCATCCATCGCTACTGGATTCAACAGGCTGGGCGTGCCCGCAGTTGTTCAGCCCCACTCGGTCATCTACAGAAGGACCTTCATGGGAAGGGCCGACAAGCCCGAGGACTGGCAGGTCATCGATGCTCGCGACGGCAGCATGCAGCAGATCGAGCCCGCACCCGAGGCTATGCTCTATATCGCCGAGACCAAAGAGGAAGCCATGCTGGAGATGGCCAAGCTCTGCTTCAGGCCCTCTGATAACGCTATGGGCAGAGGCATCAAGCTGACCCATTACTGCGATATCTCCATGAAATACTTCGGCAAGCTGCCCGATGACTGGCATATCTTCGTCCGAGACGTCAAGGATCTGCCTCTGGCCTACCAGGCGGACATGATGAAGGAACTCGAGGAGAAGCACGGCTGGAAGATCGACTGGAAGGCCAAGAAGTTCATCTCAGGACCACTCCGGCCTGCTGACGTGAGCTTCGATCCGACGAACATCCCCAGAAAGATAAGGGCGAAGAAGTGAGGAGGAGATAGAGATGGCAGCAGAAGTTAAGAAGGGCGTTGACACCACCAAGAACCCCATTCCCTTTGATCTGGCCCAGTACCCCGGGCCGGAGATGGCTAAGACCTACATGCCTAAGGTCATAGCCGCCATAATTAAGAAGGCCAAGAGACCACTGCTCGTAGTCGGAGCAGAGCTCTTCGATGACCCGATCATGTTCGATAAGGCAATCGAGATCGGAAAGACCGGAATACCCATCGCCGCTACAGCACACAGCGTCAAGGGCTTCGTAGAGCGGGGATATCTGGACAATGTTTACCAGATAGGCCTGCACCCACTCACCAGCTATATGAGGTTCGATGACTGGCAGGGCTTGGATGGAAAGGGCCCGTATGATGTCGTTATTTACATGGGCATCTTCTACAAGTTCGCCAACGGCATGTTCTCGACCCTCAAGCACTTCAAGCGGGACATCAAGCGCGTATCCATCGACCGGTACTACCACATCAATGCGAACATGACCTTCGGCAACATGGCCTTTGACCCCGACGACTACCACGCTGCGGTGGAAGAGATAATTGCGGCACTGAAGAAATGAAGTTCATCTCATGAAGAAGAGGTGTATTAATGGCAGAAGAGATCAAGTTGGATATATCCCCTATGTATGAGGGCGAGAGAATCAGGAAAGGCGATCTATGGGTAGAGCTTGGCGGCCCCAAGGCTGACGGCTTCGAGCTGTCCCTGGCCACCCCCATGGACCAGATTGAGGATGGAAAGGTTACAGTAGTGGGCCCGGATCTCGGCGAGACGGCAGAGGGCACCACCATGCCCTTCGGCATGGTCTTCAAGGTTGGCGGCGAGAAGATCGAGAAGGACCTCGAGTCCATCATCGAGAGGCGCAACCACGCCCTGCTGTCCTACATCAGCGGGCTCATGCACCTGAACCAGAGGTACGATATCTGGATGAGGATCGGCACCAACCTCAAGAAGAAGGGAGTCACCTCCTGGACTCAGATTTACAAGCCGGTCATCGATCTGTACAAGGCCGAGATGCCCTTCATCGAGAAGATGGAGATCACCATCTACACCGATCCGGCTGAAGTCAAGAAGCAGCTGGCCAACGCCATGGCAGTCTACGCTGCCAGGGACGAGCGCGCCAAGGGACTGCACGATGAGGACGTGGACGTCTTCTACGGCTGCACTCTCTGCCAGGCTTTCGCCCCCACCAGCGCCTGCGTGGTCACTCCTGACAGGCCTTCCCTGTGCGGTGCCATCACCTGGTTCGATGGCCGGGCTGCTGCCAAGGTAGACCCAGAGGGACCCCAGTTCCCCATTGAGAAGGGAACCGCTATCGACGCCATTGCCGGCGAGTACGAAGCCATCAACCAGATGGCCGAGCAGAGGTCCGGCGGCGAGTACAGCGTCATGAAGCTGTACACGTTCTTCGATGCACCCCACACCTCCTGTGGCTGCTTCGAGACCATCGGCTTCTACATGCCTGAGGTAGACGGAATCGGCATCGCCGACCGTGACTTCAAGGGAGCTGCCCCCAACGGCCTGCCCTTCTCCACCATGGCTGGCCAGACCGGCGGCGGCAAGCAGGTCGTAGGCTTCCTGGGCATGGGTGTGCTGTACTACTTCTCGCCCAAGTTCCTGCAGGCCGACGGCGGCTGGGACAGGATCGTCTGGATGTCCAAGGGACTGAAGGAAAGGGTAAAGGCCGGAATTCCCGAGGCCATGTTCCCCAAGATCGCTACCGAGGCCGATGCCACTGATATCGAATCCTTAAAGAAGTTCCTGCTGAAGGTAGACCATCCTGTGGTCAACGGCGTCAGCAGGCCAGTTGACGGTGCCAAGATAACCGAGGGCTGGAAGTTCGAGGATATCGATGACGACATGAAGGAAAAGGTCATCGCTTTCATAGAGGCAACTGGCGGCGACATCGACACCGAGGCCGTAAAGGCAAAGCTCGGGATGTCTGAGGGCCAGTTCATGCAGGTCGTCGAGGCTCTGCAAGCAGATGGCGTACTCGAGTGAAATCGAGGAGGGAGAAAAATGGCAAAGCTAACTTTGAAGAAGAAGGAACCTGCAGCAGCTGCGGCCCCAGCGGCCGCCGCTCCCGCTGCTGGTGCAGCACCCGCAGCACCCGCATTTGCAATGTCTGCCGGATCATCGGGCGGCATCAAGCTGGTGCTCAAGGACGCTAAGATCAGCATAGACAAAGTGACACTCGCCAAGTAAAGCCGCATCTCTTCCTTTTTTTAGGAGGATGACTGCGGTTTTTGCTTCGCGGGTGAAATTATTCTTGAAAAATTGCGAGGGAGAAAACTATGAAGCTGTCACTCAAGAAGAAGGAGCCTGCAGCAGCAGCCGCACCGGCGGCCGCACCTGCCGCAGCAGCAGCAGCGCCAGGATTTGCGATGCCTGCAGCTTCTTCAGGTGGAATCACAATAGAGCTCAGAGGAGCATCCGTCCACGTGGCGGAAGTGGTCATTAAACCAAAGAAGTAAAGGAAGGCTAACCTTGGGGAAGATAATTGCGGTAACCGGCAAGGGCGGTACAGGCAAGACGGCTGTGACCGCGATGCTGATCAGGCATCTGCTGAAAGAGTCCCAAAATAAATATAATATTCTCGTGATCGATGCTGATCCTGACGCCAATCTCGCTGATGCGCTGGGAGTTGAGGCTTCCAAGACCGTCGGGGACATGAGGGAGTTCATGCAAGAGTCTCGCTTCACTGCGGCCCCCGATACCGATAAACAGCGCCTTTTCGAATCCAAGATCTTTGAGATATTGATCGAAGAGGATGGATATGACATGCTGATCATGGGAAAGCCGGAAGGTTCAGGATGCTACTGTTTTGTGAATAACCTTCTGCGAGGCATCATGGATAAAACGGTCGTCAACTACGATCTTGTTCTGATTGATGCAGCAGCGGGGCTGGAGCACTTCAGCCGTAAGATATTCCCAGAACTGGATGATCTGATCGTTGTCACCGATGAGTCCAGGAGAGGACTTACGACTGCAGAACGCATTCGCGACCTGGCAAAGGAGATGGATCTCAAGTACAAAGATCTGCATGTGATCGTGAACAAGGTCACGCCAGAGCGGAGGGAGAAAGTTCTGGAAACAGCCATCGGCCTGGGCCTCAAGGTTATCGGCGCCGTTCCCTTTGACCAGAATTTAGCCAAATTTGACCTAGTGGGAGATCCGTTGACGGGCCTGCCCGACGACTCGCCAGCCATCGTGGAGATGAAGCAGGTGGTCAAGGAGCTGGGCCTATGAGGGTGATTTGAATGGCAGGAAAGATGACATTATCTGACCTGAATAAGACGCTATCAGAAATGAATGTTCAGTCCCTCGAGGGTGTTAAGATCGAGGGCGATATAGAGATTGAATTGGACGCAGGTGCAGGCGGCGTTGGCCCCCTCTTTGCCTATTATTTCGGCCAGGAGGCAGCCAAGATCGCCATGCAGCTCATAAACTTCGCAAAGGCAGTGGGCTATCCCGTGGATGCGCTCATGCAGCCCGTGGCCGTGGCCCAGGCAGTTGCTCCGGCACCTGCCGGAATGGTTGCCGCTGCCGCAGCAGCTGAGCCCGCCTTTAAGGTAGCAGCGCAGCTGGCATCCGCCAAGTTCTCGGTTGGAACCGATAAGACCTGGAAGTTGCCTATCCAGGAGGTCACTGTCGGCGCCACCAAAGCAGACGGCGGAAGCCGCGGAGTTGTCAGGAAGCTGGGCGGAGAGAAGGCCATGGCATTCTTCCCGGATGCCCCCATGCCCAATGCCCCCAAGATTACCATGGACGTCTTCGATATGCCCATCGGCATGGCCAAGGCCGTCAAGATGCACTATGAAGATGTCATGGGAAGCCCGGCCGAGTGGGCCAAGAAGGCTGTCAATAAGTTCGGAGCCGACCTGGTCACCATTCACCTGATCAGTACAGACCCGCTCCTCAAGGACACCCCGCCCCAGGAGGCTGTGAAGGTAGTTGAGGATGTCCTGCAGGCAGTGGACGTACCTATCTGCATCGGCGGGTCCGGTAATCCGGATAAGGACCCCATCCTGCTGGCCAAGGCCGCTGAAGCCGCTCAGGGCGAGCGCGCACTGATCGCCTCCGCCAACCTGAACATGGACTGGGAGATGATCGGCAAGGCCTGTAAGGATAACGGACACGTTTGTCTGGCCTGGACTCAGCTGGAGATCAACTCTCAGAAGGAGCTGAACAGGAAGCTGATGAAGGTAGTGGGCCTGCCCAGGGAATCCATCGTCATGGACCCGACCACCGCAGCTCTGGCTTACGGCCTGGACTTCGCCTACACCAACATGGAGAGAATCAGGCTCGGCGCTCTGAAGGGCGACGATGAGCTGACCTTCCCCATGTCCTCCGGTACCACCAACGCCTGGGGCGTAAGAGAGGCCTGGATGGTCCGCTCACCCAACAAGGAAGACTCCGATTGGGGAGACAGGATGCTACGCGGTCCCATCTGGGAGATCATGACCGGATTTACTCTGGCCATGGCCGGCGTCGACATCTTCATGATGATGCACCCGATGGCGGTCTCCTATGTGCATGAGATCACCCAGTCTCTTATGGGATTAATCGAGGCCAAGACTCCGGATACAACCGGATGGCTCAAGATGGGGGTGTGAGAAAAATGAAGGAAACTAGCCCGCTTAACCTTTACAAGCAGCTTCCCCAGACCAACTGTCAGAAGTGCGGCGAGACTACCTGTATGGCCTTTGCCTCCGGCCTGATCGCCAGATCCAAGAAGATCGAGGAGTGTCCTCCCCTGGTCGAGGAGAAGAAGTACGCCAAGAAGCTTGCAGCACTCAAGAGCATCATCGCTCCTGAGCTGAAGATGGTCTATATCGGCGTTGGCGACAAGCAGCTGAAGGTAGGAGGCGAGGACGTAATGTACCGCCACCAGATGACCTTCTTCAACAAGCCGCCATTTGCCTACGATGTAACCGATAACATGGAAGAGGCCAAGCTCGTCGAACGAGTCAAGAAGGTCTCCACCTGGAAGAAGTTCTACATCGGCAAGTGGGAGCGCGTAGAGATGATCGCGGTTCGGTCCGTGACCGACGACCCGGCCAAGTTCGCGGCCTGCGTCAAGAAGGTTATGGAGAACACCGACTATCCGCTGATCCTCTGCTCATTCAACCCGGCAGTCCTCAAGGCCGGCCTCGAGGTCGCAGGCAAAGCCAGGCCTCTGATCTACGCCGCCAACAAGGACAACTGGAAGGAAGTGGCTCAGCTAGCCAATGACTACAAGGTGCCGGTCACGCTCAGCGTGCCCTTCGACCTGGACGGCCTCAAGTCCATGGCAGTTACCTTTGCCGAGATGGGGCTGACCGATCTGATCCTGGACCCCGGAACCGCACCCAATGGCAAGATGCTGCAGCAGACCCTGCTCAACTTCATCAACCTGCGGCGTGCCGCAGTCGAGGAAGCTCAGAGGGACATCGCCTATCCAGTCATAGCTCTGCCAATCAACGCCTGGATGACCACCGATGATCCGGTAAGGGCTGCTTACTGGGAGTCTGTCCTGACCGCGGCCTTCACCATTCGCGGCGCCGCCATCATGGTCAAGCACTCCGTCGAGGCCCACAGCATGATGCCGGATATGCATCTGCGGTTCAACATCTACACCGATCCCAGGACGCCGGTGCAGGTAAAGCCGGGCCTGTACAAGGTTGGCAACCCCGGAGCCGAGTCGCCGGTCTTCGTGACCACCAACTTCGCCCTGACCTACTACACCGTCGAGTCAGATATCGCCTCCAACGGCATCGATGCCTATATCCTGTCCATCAACACCGATGGTATCGGAGTGCAGGCCTCAGTCGCTGGCGGTCAGCTGACTCCAGTCAAGATCAAGGACTCCATGGACGAGACCGGATTCGACTGGGCTGGCCAGAAGAGCGCCGGCCTGGTGCTGCCGGGAATGGCTGCCAAGTTCTCCGGCGAGCTGGAGGACCTCTTCGCCGGCAAGGCCAAGATCATGGTCGGGCCTGAAGACTCGGGAAGAATCTCTGATTGGATGAAGAGCTTCTGGCCACCCAAGTAAACGTTTGAGAACTAACGCTGTGCCCGAAAGGGCACTCCGCTTTCTATTTTTGCCGGCGCTTCCAAATATGGAAGGCCAATCCAGGAGTGAAATACCATGTTTTCCAAAAATGCAGCCGCCTGTATGGCCCTGGCCGCGGTCCTCGTCACCTGCTTATTTGCAGCCTCTGCACAGTTTGCGCCCATGAAGACGGAGATCAACCTGGGCTCGCTCAAGCTGCAGTCCGGCGCAGAGGAGGCAACGGCCCCCGAGGCACAGGTCTCTTTCGCCAACAACACCACCCTCAATAATACTGCCATCAATGCAACTCTGAACAGCTCGATCAGCGAGAGTCCTGAAAAGAAAGCAATCGACCTGTCCACCTATTCGAAGGACCGTATCTCCGGAAACCTGACCGGATACACCAACGTCATGTATCCAATCTCTGAGGGGAGCGGATTTACCGCCACGACCTCTAGTGGCGGAGGGTGTGGGTGCGGCTGAGCTGAAGTGGCGACCGCAATCCCGCAAATTTTTATTTCTTCATTTTTCAAAACGACGTAGCATGGTCGTTATCTATTGAGAAATAAAAAGGGGCCAATAGCTCAACTGCCGTCGCCGTTTTCGCTTTCACTCCATCACGGCCTCTTCGACCGGCTCGCGCGGGGCCAGCAGAAGCTCATTGAAGAGCAGGATCTCAATTACCTGGGCCACATAGCGTCTTTGCTGGTATTTCTGGATGTCCTGGTTCATCCTCAGCTCTGCGTCTATCTGCACCCGGATCAGGGCCAGCCGCAGATCCCGCTGGTCGGGCTCAGCCAGGCAAAGGGCGCAAATGTCGCTCAAAAACCAGGGCAGCCTCATGGGACACTTCAGTGCTCTGGCCACCAGGAGAATGTAGGGCTTCGGCTCCTTTATCTCGTCGAGGCCCATGATCAATTTCAGTTCGGCTGACGAGTACTTCTCGCCATTGAAGGTTACATCGGAGTCGTTCAATAGAGATCACCCAGCATTATCTTCTCACACAGCTTGAGGTCCTCGACCAGATTTACGTTCACGGCCAGCTCGATTCTTTCCATTATCAGATGAAAGTCCTCCTGTTCCTCTTCGATGGAGGTGGCATCGAGGATGTTAATTCCCGAGGGGACGATGAACTGGCCCCGATAGCTGAACAGGGAATCGGGCCTTCTTCCCAGGCGGCTGTGCAGATGGAGGGGCGTGTGCGTGGACAGAGCCGGCTCCGGTCGATCCTCGTATGTATCTATGATGTCATCGATTATGTCGCTGGTGACCAGCGGCAGATCGGCCATGATCACCATCACCGGATCTCTTAAGCCCGCAGCCTTTACCCCACTGACCATATCGGCCACAAAGCCCGTTCCCGGAGTCTCCAGGGCGGTCAACCCCCGGTCCTCGGCCCAGTCACGGGTGCCGGGAACGTTCGCGGTGACCGCCGCGTAGATTCTGTCCACTCCTGAATCCTCGAGAGCCGAGACCACATAGTCTATGAGCGGCCTTCCCAGCAGGTTTACCAGCGGCTTTTCTCCCATCTTCAGCCTGGTTCCCCGGCCGCCGGCCATCACCACAGCGTCCAAGGCAAAACCTCCCAGAGGGTTAAAGCTGCCGCCAGAGACACGGCTCGACAGATCTCGTTGGCTGCCCCTATGCCGTCACCGGTGGAGCCGCCGAAGTTCCGGTTTGCCACCCTCACCATATAAAGGGCCGCCAGCTGAGCGCAGAGGAGCACTGCCAGACCCAGGGGCCCCAGTACCAGGATGCAGAGCGCCGCAGAGATCGCGATCCCCATTAAGAACTCGCGCCTTCCGGTCCGTTCGATCATGATCTGGCCAAAGCCCTTCTGCAGAGATCGCGAAAAGGCGGCAAAGCAGATCATGGACTGCTTGGCCGATACTTCAGCGGCAACGAGAAACAGAGGCAGGAGCCAGGAGGGGCTTGATGAGATGGCGGCATAAAGCGCGATAAGCATGAGGGCGATGAAAACCCCGCCGCCTGTTCCCAGAGCCACGTCCTTCATGGCCTGAATCTTCTTCTCGCGCGATCCGTGGGCAATCACCCCATCGGCAAAGTCGGCCAGGCCGTCGATATGATTGATGCCGCACAGCTTGTAGATTGCTACGGTCACCAGCAAAGCCACCAGGCTGGATGGAAATACCAGGTCACCGAGAAAGGCTATCCCGCCTAGGATCGCTCCCAGGACGAGCCCTACCAGAGGAAAGACGTAAACATGGCTCATAAGGGCCTCGATCCCTTCCATGGAGATTCCCACCGGGATGGTGGAAAGCCAGCCGAATCCCGACTTGAGAGCGAAAAAGAATTCCTTCAGTCCAACACCGCCCGGCTGTACATATTAGCGGAGACGCCGCCTATAAGTCCAGCGATCACATCGTCCATGAAAGGACCCAGGCGTCCGAGTATTCCGGGCTTGGCCTTATCGTAACGGACGTAGTCAAACAGCCCTTTATAGCCGCCTACGTATTTGGCAATGGAGAGTCCCAATACCTCATCTGCAATCAGGTAGGTTAAGTCCTGCTCGTAGTCGGAGGATCTGAGGTTGGGAAGCCTTCCCCTCCCTCCTTCAGACTCCAGAAGCACGCCGGCGTAGATCAGCAGGGCCAGATTGGGATCGGATAGCGCCAGATCCAGCTCTCTTCTAAAGACGGCCTCGGCCTTTTCCCGGGTCTCAACTCCCGGGTGAGGAAAGTAAAGCTCGAAAGCTGAAGCCACAATATCATCTATGGAGATCCCGTTCTCGGCCAGAACCTCGCGGATATCTCTAGTCTCCATAATAGGGCCCAGACCATCCGCAAGCATAAAAGAATATCTGGATATGGCGAAGTTATTTAAATTCTCGCCGCCAGAATACCCCAATAGGGGATTGCCATGAAGACTTTGGTTAAAATTTTTGTAGACCACGAGCATCTGATGCGGGTCATAAACCTGCTGACCGACCTGGGAATAACGGGCTTTTACCTCATCGAATACCAGGGAATGGCCCCGAAAACCTGGAAGAGCTTCAGGCTGAGCGAGGACCCGGAGATGACCAGTACTGCCATCAGAAACCATGCTGAGCCCGGAGTTATGGTCAACACCGTGGTCGGCTCTGACAAATGTGAGAAGCTGATCAAGAGCCTCGAGGAAGGTTTAAAAGGAATAAGGTACACCATCATGGGGCACAAAGTCACATCGATAAAGGTAAAAGGGGACTAACCTGTTATGGAAGATAATCTCAGAGAAGACGTGGAAGCGACTCTGGAGAGGATCCGAGAGGGCTTGCGCGTGGATGGCGGTGACGTCGAGCTGGTAGACATCGAAGACGGGATCGTCAAATTGAGGCTACAGGGTAGCTGCGCCGGATGTCCCTTCTCCCAGATGACCTTGAAGAACTTCATTGAGAAGGAGCTTAAAAAGAGCGTACCGGGCGTAAAAGGCGTTGTTTCCGCCTAAAAAGTCTCCCATAAATTTTTATCTCCAATGAACCCAAATCTTCAACACAAAAATTTGAAGTATTATTCAGTTAGTTACTAAGAGGTCAGAATTATGTTTCCAACCAAGAAAGTCCAGAGTCTGGTCGGCAGCAAGATACAGGTCGAAATGAAAGGCTCTCCTCGTTACGTGCTGGAGGGAGTCCTCAACAGCGTTGACGAATATCTAAATCTTCATCTACTGGAGACTGTGGAACTGATAGGTGGAGAGAAGACCAGATCTCTGGGCTCGGTGATACTGAGAGGTAATAATATCATCCTCATAAGTCCCATTGAGTAAAGAGGTCATGATGTCTGCTGAGGAGGCACTCGAATACATTAAATCGCACCAGGAAGGCGTTCTTCAAAGCGACCTGTGGAAGGTGCTGAATATCGATTCCCGCAAATGCTCCCGGATTGTGGCCAAGCTCATGAAGGAGAGTCTCATCACCAGGGAGATAGAATCGATTGACGGCATCAGGACCTACCGGCTTCTTTATGCCGATCGCACCCACAGCAGACGTTTCAAGTCACTGATGGCAGTGGATATTTTCGAGCCCTGTGCCGGGTGTATCGAGGAATGCATGCCCGAGCACTGTGCGAAGCTCTCGGAGTGGATATTCGCGATCGTCATAGGCGAAGATGAAGAGGGCGAAATTTCGAAGATCCCCCTGCAAGATCATGGGCCTGCCTCACCCTGATTAACTTCTTTTACTAAATAATGCAAAGGCAGGCTGAAGATCGCCCTGCACCCCGGCTTTGCACGGAAGAACGCTAAAATTAGGTGCTTATCTGGTCTGCGCCGAATCCCCTTTTGATCAAGGTCTCCTTTATGCGCTGGATGTGATTGCCTTGAAGCTCGATGAGGTTATCTTTGACAGTTCCTCCGCAGGCAAATTTAGATTTGAGATAAGTGCATAGTTCCTGGAGATCTATCTCATGTGGATCGATTCCCTGGATAACTGTCACCTCTTTTCCATACCTGCGTTTTTGAACCTTAATGGCTATCCGCTGCTGCTCCTTGGCAACCTCCTCGCAGATGCAGAGCTCCTTGGGAAGGCCGCAAACAGTACACATTTGAGAACTCATTTGGTGGCAGTTACCTCCGGTAGTCTAGCCTCAATTGAGCATATATGCTATTAAAATCTGATGGTGAGTCAAGGCCGAGACCGGCCTCGCTTTCGGATCTCACGCAGTCTCCTGGCCACCACTTCCACAAGAAAGATAGTCAATGCCAGGAGCAGCAGAACATCGCGGCGTGAGGTTCTCTCCTGAACGGTGCGCTGGCTGAGCATGCGGGCCTCAGAGGTCAGGCTCCTCCTGGCCTGGTCTTCGCTGAACACCTTGCCGCCGTTGGCCATGATCAGCCGGGCCAGCTCGGGATTCAGACCCAGGTACAGGTACTCCAGAGGATAGTTGACTGCGATTCCGTAGTCTCCCAGATAGTATATCCCCTGGGATTCCGGCGAGAGAGTGACGCTGTACCTGTTGTCGCTCAGTTTCTCGACGACTGCTCCCTCGATATTCGGTCTGGCAGTGCTGCTGATGGTAATCTGCAGAGGAGTTCCCAGCCAGCCGTCTTCGGCCTCAATGCGGTTCTTCTCCGGCCGGGGATCGCCAACCGCCCAGTTGGCCGCGGAGGATATCAGGCGCGAGCTTGGAGCAGAGTACAGGGACGACGCCCAGGCCGTTCCATCATCGGTTGAGAGAGCGGCCACCCTTCCGAGGCCGTATCTCCAGGTGGTGAGAACAGGTTTTCCGTCGTTCATGGCCACCAGCTTCTGCGAGCCCGGCCGGGGAGTGACGTCGTTGAACCCGGTGATGCTGGCGTTGAACTCCAGGTCGGAAGTTATGTAGTGGTTCTGGTTCGTCACCAGGAGGGGAAATCCACCGGTCGAAGGTGCTTGCTCAGGAAGCGTCTGCGGCAGTTCTTCCACCCTGGTGGATAGAGATGATGGATAGATGAAGGAGACGAACTCTGCGTCAGTCAGGGTTGCCAGGTCATCGAGCCTTCCGGTCTTTCCGGGGATGGCCTGAACCTGCACCAGGCGGGTCGTGACGTTCATCTGGCGCAGCAGGTCGGCTGAGTTCTGGTAGACCTCCTCGTAGTTCCACAGATTTCCATCGGAGAAGACTATCAGCTCACCCTTTCCACCGGATTCGTTGAGCATGTCCCAGGCCAGGCGAATGCCGTTGTCCAGGAAGCTGTTCTCAGTGCCGGTGGGCGATAGGCTGGCGATTCTCTCCTCCAGGACCGGTTTGCCTCGCGAGAGCGGGATTGGGTCTAAAACGTCGTAGGCCTGAGTTCCGAAGACCACCAGGCCGACCTTGTAATCCTGGAAATCGGGCGACTTTAGAAGCTCAATGGCCAGGGCCTTTTCGTAGTCCAGAAGCGGAGTTCCATCTGAAGTTCTGGTTCCCTGCAGGCTGAAGGATATGTCCAGCACCATCACCACCGTCTTTCCGCCCTCAAAGGTGCTGGAGAACGATTGAACCGGCAGTATGCTCTCCAGGCTGGAGTTGTAGTAGCCCCCCAGCTCAAAGGAGTTCTGGCCGCCCACCACCAGCAGCCCCCCGCCGTCGCGCACATAGCTCTGCAGCCGGTAGAGGGACTGGCGGTACATTTGATCGTCCAGGACCACGGCCTTGTACCCGGAAAGGTCCTCGGGAAGCTCCGGGGCCTGAGTGAGCTTGTAGAGGTCGGAGAGGACCTCGGAGAGCGGCGAGGAGGCATCGGATACCAGGAGCACTTCGGGTTTGGGAACTACGTACACTGCCTTCTGATACTGGTCGTTGACGGGAAGATAGTCGGGGCCGATCTCGGCCCTCAGGGCATGAGTTCCGGTGTCAGCGAAACGGTGAGAGATCTTCACAGAGGTGGAGCCGTTGGCCACCACGGTGTCTCCGTAGATCAGGCTGTCATCGGCGTAGACCGATAGGGGCCCCTGATAGACGCCCGAGGAGCGCACGACCACCGTGAAGGGATATTCTCCACCCACGACCGCGGTGTTAGTTCCGGAGATCTCCACCGAGGCATCGTCTCTTAACGGCTTCTGGGTGATGGCGAAGACGCTGGCATTCGATGACCGGGCAAGCGACAGGGCCTCGCTCAGGGGGCGGCCTTCGGTGCTGTGACCGTCTGATGCCAGGACCAGAGTCTCTCCCGGTGTTGCATACTGGATGATCCTGTCGCCCAGAGGAGTGGCGTCCCCGGAGAAGGTGCGAATCTGAGAGCCGGAGAGAAACTGGTTCAGACGCAGGGCGGTGTCGGGATCGAAGATGCTCATGGAGCCGGTATGATCGTCTAAAATGGTGATGCTGGGCTGGTCGGACCTGACCGTGACCGTCTGCACCACGTAAGGGTTGGCAGCGGCAATCAGGATCAAACCGAAGACCGCCATACGGCTTGCCGCCAGCAGCCTGTTGCTGGCCTTCCTCTGTATGTAGATCAGTCCTACTATCAGCAGGACTGGAAGGGCCCACAGCAGCTGAGGATATGAGAAATAGAGCCCCTGGATCACAGCTCTCGCCTCCACCACAACATGGCCAATTCACCCAGGAGAGCGATGGCTGCAAGCGCTATCACCCAGTTGGACAGGTCGCTCTTGACCAGAGTTTCGCGGCTCTGGCCCTTGAACTGACCTACCGGGAAGCTCCTGGTCTTTCGCAGGTCAGATTCGGCCGGATCGTACATGTTGGCGGCGATGGTCGTGGTTTGGTAGCGGTAGATTCCCACCTCGTCCAGCAGAAGGGTGGAGGTGGTAATGGTCCCGGAGGGCGACTGAACCGTCGTCGGCTCTCCCAGGAGGATCAGCTCGCCGGTCTTGCGGTTGGATTCGGACAGGTCGGGTACACCGGTCAGCCAGGAGACCATCTGGTACCAGAAGATGGGATACTCAGGCCGCATGAAGAAGTCGGAGTCCATCTCCAGGCCGTCGTAGACCACTGTCCCTTCACCTATGTTCCAGTAGGAGAGCAGAGGCGCTCCATTGGCCTCGGCAAGCGTCACCGAGCGCCGGCGGGGTGTGGCATCCATGTAGCTGAAAAGCCCGATCTCATCGAAGTGGATCTCCTCCGCAAAACCGGGATTTCGCAGCCAAATATTGGCCGGCCCCTCCGCGACATCAGTCAGCCGAACCGGCAGGTACTCGGGACTGACTTCAGCTGAAGACGGCAAAAATACCACTCTTCCGCCGCCTTCGATGTAGCGGTTGAGCTTTCCGTCCGTTGAGGCGTTGGCAGCTGCCACGACCAGGTCAAAGCTGTCGTAGTCGCCGGACTGCCTCACCATCACTCCGGGAAGCGAGCGCAGGGCCACCAGGGCCGGACTCTCGTCGCCCAGATACAGAACGGTCTTGTCCTTTAAGGATGGCACGTAGACATAGGCGGCGTTGTCGGAATTGATGGCGTCGCCTTCGTCCAGGGAGATTCTGTTTACCCCCGGATAGGCAGTAAACGAGAGATAGAAATCACCGCCCTGGGGAATGGTGGCAGAGCGCGAGGAAGATCCGCCTGGGCCGTCGATGGAGATGGAGAAGGTCTTGGCAGGACCGAAATTGTGCACCAGGGCGGTGTGGTTCACGTATCCCTCTGCAAGCACGTTCCAGCCGTCGACGATGGCGGCGTTGCTGCCGCCGCGATAGGAATCGGCAAAGACCACACCGGGGCCCCGGGCCTCGATTTGGCTGCGGGTAGACTCCGGATCGTCTCCGATCCAGTTCACGAAGTCTGAGACCACCAGGATGTCGCCTCCTTCACTTCCCAGCAGGTTCTCTGCCAGGAGCATGGCGCTGGACAGATCTGCCGGTACTGCTCTGGGGCTGAGCCTTCGCAGCGTATCACGGGCCTCGGCCGGACTGCCAGAGGAGAGAGCCGAGATGGGGATGTTCTCCGCCAGGACTATGCTGATCCTGTCGTAGCCGTCAAGATACGACCCGGCCAGCGACTCCGCCTGTAGAAAGCTGTCTTCCATGCTGGCCGAAGAATCCATTACCACTACCAGGTGGCTGCCGGCAAAGCCGGAAGTCTCGGTATAGGGACCTGCGGCGGCTACAGACAGGCTGCACAGTATCAGAAGCTGCACCCAGAACAGGGGGTCGAAGATCAGACGGCTTAAGACCGCCGAGCGCTCTGCTTCGCCCTCCTGCAGGAAGATGGTGGAGGAGAAGAGGATCTCCTTGGGACGGGGTCGAATCAGATAGACTATTATTAGCGGTATTATGCCTAACAGGCCCAACAATGCTAAAGGATTGGCAAAGGGCATCGAGGAAATCTCTTTCTCTGTAAATATGAAAAGGTTTTGCGCAGCCAATAAATACGATCGCAGGCTAAAAGCCAGTGTGAGCCCTTCTCACGAGGTGTCGTTTAATGGTCAGCGCCATGGAAATCTATAAGCTTTTACCAAATTCGGCCTGCAAGGAGTGCGGATTCTCATCCTGCATGGCCTTAGCAGTGGCCCTGCTCAATCGAGAGAAGAAGCTGGAGGACTGCCCGGCTCTCTTCGATCCCAAGTATGCTGATAAGCTCAAGAAACTGCAGGAACTCTTAGAACCCCTGCAGAAGGCCTCGGAGACCGGGCTGATCATCCACGAGGAGAAATGCTTTGGCTGCGGAAACTGCGTGGTGGCCTGTCCGGTAAACGTGGCCGCAGACCCCACAGGATGCGCGGTGGGCCAGGGTCCCAAGAGCGACCGGGTGATCCTGGTAGTGGAAGACGGCGTGGTGAAGTGTCTGAACGTGAAAGAGTGCCGCCGCTTCGGGCCGCAGGGTACGCAGTGCAACGCCTGCACCGCCACCTGCCCGAGCAAGGCCATCGAGTTCGTGTAGGTGATGAAAATGGCAGTATGCACCGGTTGTTCGCTTCTGTGTGATGATATCGAGGTGGCCTTGAAGGCAGGAGGATTTGACAAGGTCAAGAATCTGTGCCGGAAAGGACACAGTCATTTCCAGACCGTGTGGGGGGAGAGGACCGGGCCTGTGGTGGACGGCCAGGAGGTCTCGCAGGACCAGGCCATAGAACGGGCCGCGGAAATCCTGAAGGACGCAAAGCGGCCGCTTCTTCTGGGATGGGCCAACACCAGCCTGGAGGCCCAGAGCGTGGGAATCGATCTGGCCCGGAAGCTTGGCGCAACAATCGACGACGCCTCCCCGTTCTGCCAGGGACTGCTGATGGAAAGGGTGCTTACAGGCAAACTTCCGACCTGCACGCTGGATGACGTGAGGAACTTTGCCGACGTATCTCTGTACTGGGGATCGGATCCCTCCAACAGCCATCCCCGCCACCTGTCGCGCTTTGCCTATTACCCCCGGGGAAGCAAGAGGCAGAAGAGCTACGAAGAGGAGCGGACCATGATCGTGGTGGACGTGAGACGCTCGTCAACGGTAGAGCTGGCCGACATGTTCTTCCAGGTCCTGCCCGGAGGCGATGCCGATTTTATCGCGGCAGTGACCTCGGTGCTGGACGGAAAGATCCCCAAGTTCGGCGACAAGAAGCGCATGATCGAACTGGGAAAGCTTCTCAAGAAGACCGAGTTTGGAGCCGTATTTCCGGGGCCGGGCCTGGTCCAATCGCTGGGAGGTAAAATGGACCTGCTCGATGGGCTTCTGGAGAGGCTCAACCAGCTGGTTCCGTTCAAGGTCATACCGGTGGTCGGGCACTACAACGCGCGCGGGTTCAACCAGCTTCTGCTCGACCAGACCGGCTTCGTGAACCAGGTGTCGTTTGCCGGCGATAAGCCCGCACACGGCCCGGAATGCAGCGTGGTGGAGGCGGCCAGGAGCTGCGATGCCTGCCTGGTGATCGGATCAGATCCTCTCTCGTCGCTGCCCTTCGGGACGGCGGGGGCGCTCTCCAAGCTGCCCACAATCGCCATCGATCCCTGTCGCACCCTGACCACCGATGCCGCTTCGGTGGTCATACCTTCCGCCATGTACGGCCTGGAGGCTGGCGGCAGCGCTCTGCGTATGGACGGGGTAAAGGTCGGGTTCGAACCGATCCTGGAGACGGACCTGCCGCCGGATGAAGAGATCTTGAGGCGCTTATTGGAGGCGGTGTAAATGGCGGAAGAGATAGAGGTAGTAACCTTCCAGGACATATTCCAGTACGAGGCTCAGAAGAAGGGAAGGTACTCCGAGGAGTTCCGGAAAGCCAGCGCTCTGGTGTTTCTGGACCAGGGAGACATGGGGAAGCTGGGGATCAAAGATGGTGAGCGCGTGAAGATGGAGAACGATGCGGGGTCCGTGGTGGTGGCGGCAAAGGCCTCGGTCGATTTTGCCCATCCCGGCCTGGCCTTCATGGTCAGCAGCCCCTGGGCCAACCAGCTGGCAGCAGACCAGGTCTGTCAGGCCGGCGTCTCCGACTTCAAGAGGATTAAGGCCAGTATCTCAGCCACAGGCGACGATCAGACGGAGATGGAAGATCTGGTGCAGAGGATGAAAGCATGACCTGCATGAAGGTTTTTGCATGAACCTGATCTCTATCTCCGATCTCAGCAAGAAGCAGATCCTGTGGCTGCTGGACAGTGCCGACCGCTTCAAGGAGATGAGGGGCCGGGATCCGGAGGGTTCAGAGCCATCCCTGCCCCTGCGGAGGAAGAACGTGGCCATGATCTTCGAGAAGCCGTCCACCAGAACCCGGGTCTCCATGGAGGTGGCCACAACTGAGCTTGGCGGGCACGCACTTTATCTCTCGGCCGATGAGCTGCAGCTGGGCCGGGGCGAGACCGTCGCCGACACCGCTCGTGTTCTGTCGCGCTATGTGCACGGGATCACCGCCCGGGTCTATTCGCACAACACTGTTACCCAGCTGGCCGAGCACGCCAGCGTGCCGGTGATCAACGCGCTCTCCGACTGGGAGCATCCGCTGCAGGTTCTGGCCGACCTGCAGACCGTGAGACAGCGGTTCGGCACCCTGGAGGGCCTGCAGCTGGCCTGGGTCGGAGACGGCAACAACGTCTGCAACTCCCTGATCCTGGCAGCGGCAATCATCGGGATGGAGATTGCGGTGGCCTCGCCGAAGGGATACGAGCCCGCAGAGCAGATTCTGGAGCAGGCCCGGAGCCTCGGAGGCCAGCCCAAAGTGGTTGAAGAGCCGCCTGAAGCTGCCAAGGGTGCTGACGTGGTGGTTACAGACACCTGGGTCTCGATGGGAGATGAAGATCAGGCGGCAGAGCGGCTGCGGGTTTTCGGACGGTACCAGATAAGCTCCTGGCTGATGAAGCAGGCAAACGAGAAGGCCATTGCCATGCACTGCCTTCCGGCTCACCGGGGCCAGGAGATCACCGACGAGGTGATGGACGGGCCGCAGTCCGCGGTCTTCGATGAGGCCGAGAACCGGCTGCACACCTCCAAGGCGGTCTTTGCCTGGATGATTGCGGGAAGGTAATTTTCTTTTTGCCGGAGGAGAGGTGATGGAGACAAAGAGGGCCGGCAGATACAAGGACAAGCTGGACATAATTCATAGGCGATCCGGGCAGGTGTCAGATTGGATAGTCGAGGCTCCTGATCAGGGGTTCCTTGAAGATGACAAGACCAGACTTGCATCCTACAAGGCCTTCCAGGAAGCGGTAGAGGCAAGTCTTGATCTTGTGGCCATGATGTGCAAGGATACGGGAATAGAGCCAAAAGACGATTACGGCAACCTGGAGAATTTAAAGTATCTGACCGAGGGCACCAGAAAGGTGCTCATCGAAGCCAATGGCCTTCGAAACCATCTTGTGTACAGGTACAACCGCAGAGACGATTTAGTGGCTCTGGAGAGCATGAAGGCTCTTCTGCCTGGGATTCTGATTTTCTGCCGGGAGGTGGAGGCCTGGCTGGAGACAGGCATTCTCGCCAAGGTGAAAAGGGATCTGAAGTTCCTGGAGGATAAGCTCTGGCAGGAACGGGTTTTGGGTGTTCTGCTCTATGGCTCCCATGCCCGAGGCGAGGCTAGCCTCAGAAGCGACATCGACCTGTGCATTGTAGCACCGGAAGTTGCAGATTCCGATCTGCCGGCGTTGTGGAGGGAGTTCATCTCAAACCTTCGAGATGACCGCTACGACGTGCACATCTTCGAGATGCTGCCCCTGCACCTTAAGATGGCGGTGATTGAGGAAGGGATGGTGATCAGATCCAGGGATCGGCTGGAGCTTTACGAATATTTCTATCCCTTCCGGCGCGAGTGGGGCGATCAGAAGCACCGGCAGAGCGTAAGCCGGGAAGAGATGATGGACCTGATCCGGACTGGAAACAAGGGCCGGACCGCTTCACGGATGTAATGGGATCGCAAAGTTCTAGTAGAGCACGATCCTCTTATGTGGTCTAGCCCCAAGGACCAGAATACGCAAGTTGCGGGGGTTGCCAAGAGGTCAAAGGCGCAGGGCTTAGGACCCTGTCACGAAGGTGTTCGCGGGTTCGACTCCCGCCTCCCGCACTTTATATGTTCGATGCAATGCGATTTCAGGATGTTTGTGCTTTATTCTCCAATGGGAATAATTGTCCTATTGATATATCTGTTTTTTGATGGAAAAGGTACAATCCTGTCACCTGATCCTTCTTAGCTAATTTCCGAATAAAAATTAAGATCTTCAAATCCTCTTGGCCATAAGGCCCTGCGCGATTTCATTAGAACATCATCCTAAGACCTCACAATAGGTTGGTGAGGGACAATAGGTTCCAGATGGGAGATCTGGAGCATGGTGTGTCACTTTGGACTATTGATCCCACCAACAGGCATGTAGAGGCGCAAGGCCCCTCCTGAATCGCTAGGGAAAGAACAGAATATTGGCAACTGGGCATTTATGTTCCAAAGGAACTAAATGGTACCATTGGTCCTTGAATGCCGCACCAACCAAAGTTGGTGGATCAAAAGAAACCTGAGGGCAGTGGATTTTCGAATTTCGGGTAAAGGTATCTATCCTACTATTATAGATAGTCTGGAAAATTTTTATACCATAGATCCTAATCTAAACTTGGTGAAAATTAACGCTCCACACGCAAAACCTACACATGCTGACTCAGGACAAAGACAAGGATGTGAGGGCGAAAGCAGCAGAGGCTCTGGGACAGGCTTTCTCTCAGGTACCCGATAAAACTCAGGCTTGGAAGGACCTACACAGGCTGACTCAGGACGAAGATAATCATGTAAGAGGAAAGGCAGCAACAGCTTTGGGCAGGATTTTCTCTCAGGTACCCGATAAAACTCAGGCTTGGAAGGACCTGATCGAACTAACCTATGATGAAGATAGCTATGTGCGAGGTAAGGCAGCAGATGCTCTGGGACAGACTTTCTCTCAGGTACCCGATGTCATAGGCGGTCAAAAAGTGCTCAATTTCGGCGGGATAAAAATGCCCACCTCTACAGCTTTTGATTTTCAAATCAAAGGCTGTATTGATGCTGAAATGGGAGGAGTTTCTCATGTTAAGAGAACACACGAGCAGGGATTGAGCATCAGCGAGATTGCCAAGGAGACCGGATACAACCGCAGAACCGTGCGCAAGTATATCAATTCGGATACCCCTCCAGTCGCCAAAAAGAGATTGCCTAAGCCAAGTAAGCTGGATGATTACAAGGATTATATCGCTCAGAGGCTGAACAGCTATCCATTAACCGCTTCGAGAATCTATCGTGAGATCCAGGAGATGGGATTCACCGGGAAATACACGATAGTCAAAGACTTCGTTCGGAAGGTCCGGCCCAAATCCGGAGTCTGCGCCATATATCGTTATGAGACTCGCCCTGGTAAGCAGGGTCAGGTAGACTGGGGCGAATGCGGCTATATCGAGATTGATGATAAGATCCTCAAGCTCTATTGTTTCACGATGGTTCTCGGATACTCGCGTATGAGGTACGCAGAGTTTACCTTATCGATAGATGCTGCCACGCTGATTCAGTGTCATTTGAATGCCTTCAACTACTTTGGAGGTTATCCAGAGGAGATCCTTTACGATAACATGAAGCAGGTTGTTTTGAGAAGAGCGTCGAAGCCTGCCAATTCCGAATGGAATCCTGAGTTCGAGCAATTTTTCAGGCATTTTGGTTTTATACCCAGGCTCTGTCGGCCTTATCGTCCTCAGACGAAAGGCAAGATCGAAAACACTGTGGGTTTTGTCAAACGCGATTTCTTCAAAGGCAGTTCCTTTAGCTCTTTCTCAGATCTCAACAACCAGGTCCAGATATGGCTTAAGCGCGTCAACTCAAGCATTCACGGAACCACTCATGAAATCCCGGTTGAGAGACTGAAGCTAGAAGGATTGAATCCAGTCGAGGTCATTCCTGCATATGTCGTCAACAGAGAGTGCACTAGGAAGATTTCAAGAGACGCATACCTGTCTTACAACGGCAACCGCTATTCGGTTCCTTATCGGTTTGCAGGAAGAGAGGCCAGGGTTCGGATAGGAAACAATAGCATCAAGGTCTATGTTGGTTCAGAGCTGATCTGCGAACATGCGATCCTAACCGGCAGTGGTAGGATATGCCGAGATAAAGATCATTTCTCGGGTCTTCTTTCAGAGGTTCTTAAAGAGAACAAGGCCAGGCTGAATCAATCTCCTTCAGTACTGAGATTTAGCGAAGTAATGGTTGAGACAAGACCGCTAGACGTTTATGATAGGTTCAGTGAGGGGATAGAGAAATGAGCAACTTCGCTTACGAGCGGCTTCATCATAACCTTCAGGTGATGAAACTCGATACCATCGACTCAATCCTCGATAACTTCCTTGAAATCGCCGCTAAAGATGGTAAATCTACCATCGAGATTCTGGATTATTTGATTGACCAGGAGATGAAGAACAAAGAGGCTCAATCTCTGGCAATGAGGACCAGGATCGCTGGATTTCCGTCTCAAAAGAGGCTTGGAGATTTCGATTTCGAGTTTCAACCGTCTCTGGACAAAGCAGTGATCAGGGATCTAACCAGTCTAAGGTTCATCAAGAATTGCGAGAACGTCGTCTTCCTCGGACCGCCAGGTGTTGGCAAGACTCATCTGGCCATTGCATTGGGATTGGAGGCGGTAATATCAGGGTTCAGAGTTCATTTTACGAACGCTGCAACTCTTATCGAGAGGTTAGTCGATGCCAACAAGCAGGATAGGCTTGAGCAGAAGATTAAAGGTTTATCCAAGTTTCAGCTATTGATTGTGGATGAGATCGGATATCTGCCGTTCACTTCTGACGGTGCTCATGCTTTCTTCCAGCTGATTTCAAGGTTCTATGAGACCAGGTCTATCATTTTCACCTCAAACAAGTCATATGGTGAGTGGGGCGAGATATTCAGAGATCACGTGATCGCATCTGCGGTCCTTGATAGGATACTGCACCACTGTACTACCATTAACATCAAAGGCGATAGCTACAGGCTTAAGGAACGCAGAAAGCATGGTCTAATAACACAGAATCGCTGAGGGTGGTTTCTTTGAGAATCAAATGGATAAGGGGTAACTACTTATAGGCATGAGCACTTTTATGCCGCCATAATTGGGCATTTTTACACCGCCATTGACACTTTGAAGTGGCGGTACGAAAAAGGCTCATGAAGATCGAAGAGCTCTGGTCGAAACTTACCGCTTTTTATTTGGTTGACAATGCACCTGCAACCAACAATGTTCTTGAAAACTATTATTCAACCAGCCTCAAAACTCACCGAAAGAAGCAGTTAGAGGTGTCTGGCATCGAAGATCAGATGAAGCTCTCGGCATTGAAGAGATCTGGAATTATCGCAAGACCTGGAAGGACATTGCTTGAGGCTTTCTTCATGTTCATTCCTTTTCTGGATACAGGCTAAGGTCATCCAAGATTATATCAGCAGTAATAAAAATAAAGAGCCAAAGCCATCTGATTTTTGCAGAATATTTCTAGTAATTTAAAATTTAATACAATAAAACCCTCTTAAACTAAATTATCTATCCACAGACCAAAACCAATAGCATCACTTCTGTATTAAAATTGGTGAGGGAAGGGCTTATGAGCAACCGAAAATCCTCATTTCACTAGATTTCTAGATTGTGCCGTTGAATAGCCTATGGCCTAAGCTTCAAGAGCGTGAGGATTGGCGTGAAGGCTGTTTCTGCAATGTGACCGAAACGGCATCCAATGCCGCTTAAAAAGAAGGGATGGTTTTCAGGTTATAAAACAAAAAGAGCTGGGTATTCGCTAATACCCCGTTCATTTTCCCTTATTCCTTTGGGTCGAACTTTATTGCCCGGTCGTAAACGATCTCCGAGTAGGACGGCCCGGTCTTTGTAGCCTCTTCCAGGTAGAGCCTCCAGGTGATGAAGAGCGGTTGATCCAGGTCTATGCCATAGCTACCCATACCATAGGGAAGCTCATAGCAGTGTGGATTGCCTTCACAATTCCTTGCGATCTTGTAGACGTAGAGGTATTTCGCATTAGGGTTATTGGGAAGGTACTCCTCAGCAGTTCCATTGAAATCCACATATGTGACCGTTCCTACGCCATTCCACCCATCTGCTCCATATAGAGCAACGTTCGAGTATGTTGCCTTCCCTGTTGCCACATGATTAACCCCATAGACGATTATGAACTCATTAGCATCGTTGCCCAAAGTAATTGGCGAATCCTGCAAGAAATCATAGTACAATGAGAGATCAGGGAAAGGAGGTGTCGGCGATGCTACAGTTTGGCTTGCGGACCATAGATAGCAGGCATCGTTACTAGGGCCATAGCTGTCGATTCCCCTCTGGATAGCATCGTTTCCTATTGGGATTGTTTGACTAATTGGAAGCTCTGTGGCGTTCGATCCGCTGTATTTGTTGAGAATCGCGATCCTAAGCTCTTCGAGATCATCCATAAGGTCAAACTCTGTCGTTCCCGTTCCACGGACCCTTAGCTCTGGCATATCATAAGGATCTAGTTCCGTAGATTCATTAGGAGTTATGCGGAAAACAGTTGCCGGTTTGGTTTCGATGTAATCGTCGCCAGCTTGCTCGTCTGCGAATAGGTATGGACGTATGTATACTGCAAATGTATCGGAGTTATTCTCCACGCCCATGTTCAACATAGCTGAGGGAAGCACCAGGGTGTTAATTATGCCATCGGAGTATCCCGCGGCTTGGGCTGCCGCACGGATGTGTTGATCAATGCCTTTGTCGGCTGTGCTAACTACTACAGTGGTCTGATTGTAGGGATTGCCAGGAGATCCATCAGGAGTCCCTTCAGTTTTTATAACCAGGTTGTTTACTGTGTCGCAAGAGGGTGCAAAGATCCATCGTGTCTCGTTTCCATATGTCCTATCTAGCAAGAATTGGTCAATACTTAAATATCTGCATTCCGGTGGTGTTCTTCCAACGAATACAACGGCTTCATCAGGGCGAAGACTCCAGAAAGGAGTAACGTTTGCGGTTACTCCAAGGGCTTTGATTATCTCAGAAATCTTTCCAGTGACCTCATGACCTGATGCTGGTGGAACTAGATACACTAAATACTTTATATTGGGATTGTTTCCGTACGCAGAAGGCAAAACTCCCATATCATATAATTTCATGAAGTCAAAATAACCTAATCCGCCCTCTCGTACAGTGAATCCATCGTGTTCCAAGGCCTGTTTAAAAGCCTCGACGTCACCTGTCGTCGTATTCTGTGCAAAACCTGTTCCTATTAGCAATGTGAATAAAATTGGCAATATTATATAAACTTTCATTTATGCTCTTCCTCTCAACAGTTAATTTTTATCATCAATTGTCTTAAAACTACAAAAAGCTTTGGCTATTTATGTCGAATCACTATAACGGTTAAGTATTGGAGAGGTTATATCCAACGAGTGCGGGATTCTCATCTCACGATTAGTTCATATAAGATTGTAAAGTAAAAAGGCATAAAGATAAAGAGACTTAGCGGTGAGAGACGTGAAAGCAATCACATGTCCAGCCATAATTGCGATAGCTCTTGTATGTATTTCATCCTTGGCAACAGCATTTGAGCTTCAAGTTGCAGATGCGAATTCCAAGATCTCATGCAATGCTGCTCAAGACCCATTGCCATCTTGGAATGACGGATATGCAAAAAGTGCCATTCTAAATTTTGTGGCCAACGTTACCAACACGAACAATCCTGACTACGTAGTGCCTGAAGAACGAATCGCCACATTTGATAACGATGGCACTCTATGGTGCGAATATCCGGATCCCGTCCCGTTTCGCTTTATTATAGATCGAGTTAAGGATATGGCACGAGATCGTCCTGAATGGAATAATACTGAGCCTTTCAGCTCTATTCTTTCTGGCAAACGATTCACCATGGCCAACTTCAGCGATAATGAGATAATGCAAATCTATGTTGCCACCAGTTCGAATTTGACTCCTGAGGAATACATGAGTTTGACAAGGGACTGGCTCAATAGATCAAAAGATCCTCACTTTGGCCTCCCTTATACCAAATGCGTCTATAAACCTATGTTAGAGCTGTTGAGCTATCTACGAACAGAAGGCTTCAAAGTCTATATAGTGACTGGGGGAGACGAGGACTTCGTCCGTGCTTTCTCTGAGGAAGTATATGGAATCCCTCCTGAGCAGGTGATAGGTTCGGCCATTAAGTTGCAATTTATTGCAAATAATACTAGCAGCTCGGTCGTCAAGCTTCCTGAAATCCTGGTCTGGAATGATGGTCAGGAGAAGGCTGAGGAAATCCAGCAGAACATTGGACGTATCCCCATCTTTGCGTACGGCAACTCGGATGGGGATATTCCCATGCTCCAATTCGCTACCGGAGAAGATAGGCCCGGCATAGGTCTATTAAACCATCATGACGATCCTATCCGCGAGTATGCCTATGATAACACTATCGGAGCACTGGATAACGGGCTCAAAATGGCAGGCGATTGGGGCTGGCAGGTGGTCAGCATGAAAAACGATTGGAACGACATTTTTTAAGGATGGAAACTTTTATTTTTTAGAGTATTCAATTGGGCCGATGAACGACCATAGAGTCTTACATTCTTCCTCAAGCAGGGTCCGCTAGTTATAGTTAGACAAAAATCTCGTGTGGTAGTTTTGTCTCCTATACCGCTTGGCCTGCAAAGCCCGCCATCCCCTCCATCCGGGAGACCTGTAGGTGCACGAGTCGGATCATGGATTGGGTGGACAGGCTTCTCCGCCTCTCGGGGTCCGTGCCTTGCCGCTGGGACGCTCGATGCATGCTGAAGGGCAACCTGGCTCCTGGGCCCGCATCAGCAGCCGTCCGGAATCCGCCTGAGCCCGGAGAGGCCACGCGGATATTAGCTCTTCACAGATCTTCTGGAAGCCGTTCTAAAGGCGGAAGGTCAGGCGGGTGTACGCGCCCTACTAGAACAAGTGGGCGATCGTGCCGGATGGTGATGGGCTCGCCCTCTGCAGCCGGCCGGGGGATCTTGATCAGGCCCCCGGTTAGCATGGAGGTCAATAGTCGCAGCAAAAGGGGATTATGTGGAGACAGCCACAGGACAGGGGTTTAAGAGATATGGGCAAGGGGCTATCTCCAAACTATAACTAATGATAGCAATAGTTTATTAGCTTGGCCGGTAGGTTTTTCGTGCATCTAAAGGCTTTGCAAAAGCTAATATATCATTTGAAACTAATTATTATTATTGACATTTGGCTACTCTCCATTTGTCCGGGCAGGCGAGATCCCCAATCCTGGTCCTGCCCGCTGATGATCACTTGGGCTTTGCTGCCCCGGATCAACCTTTTATGCTTGCCTCGACGTGGATGGTCTTGAGGAAGCTGCAAGCGGACACGCGTCATCCCGGACCATAGATTGGGTGCAGGCCTCTCCGTGCCGTGGGACGCTGGGATGCATGCTGAAGATGGCAGCCTGGCTGACGAGGCCCATCCTCTGCAGCCTGCCGGAGGATCTTGGGCAGGCCAGAGTAGTGGGGTTTGATGAGGTTCCTGGCCAGGGCGCATCGTACTGCTGATCGCCCAGCAGGTCCTTCATATGGTTCATCATAACCTCCTCTCCAGCCTCGTCATGCCAGTCGTGTCGATCTGCCTCGCATACGCCTTTTGCCTGTGGTTTAGTTCGGTACTCTATTGTTCCTTGAAATAAACGGTTCTGATAGGGTATGGTATTTCTATGCCTTCCTGACCATATCTTTTGAACAACTGCTTCATAAATTCGTGCCGTACAGGAAATTGCTGGGCATAATCCGCAACCCTCAGGATCACCGTGAGATCGATGCTGGATTCACCAAAGTTCTTGTATCTGAGCAAGGGCTTAAACTCAGGAATCCCACCAGGCACGTCCTTCATCACATCTCTTGCTACATCTAATGTGATGCGTTCTACATCATCGAGATTGCTATCGTAGCTTACACCTACATCCACCAGCAGCGACATCTGCGTTTCCAGAAGACGATAATTGGTGATAATCACAGATGCCAGCGTTTTATTGGGTACTAGAATTATATTATTACATTGGGAGTGCGGAGGGTCACGAATACCCCGACCTTCAGGTCGGGGATGAAGTGAACCCTCGCCCGTTTTTTGCTCATTCTTAAATCGATAAAAACATTGCTTCTTTTAAGATGAGGTTTACTTGGCACCTTAGCCACAGGTGGTGCCAGCCACCTATGGCTAGGATGTGATACGCATTGGAATTGCGCAGCTTCAGCCATGGCTATGGCCAAATTACCTACCATATCGTATTGGTGCCAAAGTATCGATACAAGATATTCTACAATAACCAAGTAAAAAAGGATTGCGAGTTGATCCTCAACAATATTTGCATGGAGCAAGGCTATAAAATTCATGCTTTAGAGATTGTCGATGACCATGTTCACTTGTTCCTGGAATTCCACCCAAGCATTTCTCTATCAAAGGTCATTCAATACTTAAAAGGAGGCAGTTCGCATAAGTTGTTCATGCTTCATCCTGAATTGAAAAAACGCTATTGGGGTGGAAATCTGTGGTCAAGTGGAAAATTTTTTCGATCCGTTGGAAATGTGACAGCTGACACAATCAAGCACTATATCAAGGAATCTCAGGGAAAACCTAAGTCGAGGTTTCAGTCGTGAGATCGAGGGCATCCGGTCAACTAAGGCTTGATGATTTCTAGATTCCGGAAAACCGGGCAAACGGGGCGTGCGGCCCGAAGCATACCCCGTCCTTTAGGGCGGGGTGGCCGCACGCAGTTTGATTTGATGGTGTAAGCATTGTGGTGCTACGCCATGATATATCTGTGATCACACCTTCATCACCCGAATCCAGCTTGATATAATCTCCAGTGCGTATCTGGGATGAGGCTACGATATTCAGCCCTGAGAAGAAATTGCCTAGTGGCTCCTGCAAGGCCAATGCCACAGCTAAGCTTCCAATGCCCAATGCAGCCAAAAAAGGAGTAATATCGATGTTTATTGCTTTTAGGACTATCAAGATGCATATTATCAAGGCCGCGCCATTGATTAGGATATTGAACGTAGAGGTTTCCTGGAATGCTTCTCCATGCTTTCTGGCATATTGGGTAACAATCTCCCTAGCGATTCCAGAGAGAGCAATGGTGACAGAGAATGCAGCGATGACGAGTAAGGCAGTCTTTATGGCAAAGGCAACAGATTCGCTGAGCGGTGCAATTAGATCAGCGATGTAAAATCCGGCCAGAGCACACCACAGAATTGAGTATTTGGCAACGACGCCCAAGACAATGTCAGCTTTCCATTTCGTCTTAGAGGCGAGTATCCATAGTTTGGGAAATATAAACTTTTTAAATATAACCCCCGCAACAAATCCTGAGACGACAAATATTAGTGGCCAGAACCAATCGTTTTCAAGCACTACTGTATATTCCAATGTATTCATACTCCTCTGGTTTTGGTTGCTATAAATTAAAGGCTTCACTCCAGAATTTATTTTAGCTTCCGCTGCCCACGATAGGATGCATACGCAATGGGCAATCGATCGTGCTTAAGCGAGGGCAGAGATTGCGGGCAGACCTCTCCGTGCTGCTGGGATGCGTGCTGTTAAGGGCAGCCTACTCCTGGAGGCCACAAGGCAACCTGCTACTCGGATCTGACTATCGAAAGTGACAGGGTGATAACGACTTTTGATCTCAGTCCTTTGGACTGGTGACCGATAAAGCTAAGGGACCAGGCCTCCAGGTGGCAAGGAGGAGCTCAGCGGATTTACAGCATCATTGGATATTGATTTTCAAGATGAACAGGGATAATGATGAATCACCTTGTTACAAAATTTCCAACCTGGCCGTACATTTGCTCTATACAATCTTATAGAGGAAAAGTACAGGTTTTCGCTGGTGCCGCGTGGGTGCCGGTGGAAAGGCAAGATCTGGCAGTCCCAATTGCAGAGGGGCTAGGGAAGGTGCTTAATGCAGGTTCTCAAAGAACGCCGTCCATTGTATAATCAGAGAAAACATTGGGTTGATTGGTGATCATCACCCCCCTTCCATGCCCGGGGACCCTCCAAGCTACCTGCAAAGGCCTGAACCACGGGCCTACCCACCTTCCCGCCCCACCTCTTGGCCTGGATATAAATCGCATCCAGACCCAGTTTATCCTCCTTGATGACCCCATCTATGCCACCATCGCCACTCTGTCCCACAGCCTCTCCCGCATCCTTACGCTTACTTCCAGGGTATCTGATCCATACTGATATCCAGTTACCATCTTTAGAGACTTAATGATCTAACAAAAAATTTTTCAATTTATTTTATAATCAACATTCGATAGCAACATATATCAGTACCTAGACCTATATTTCTGGCAGAGGAGGCACCCCCCATGGGCGATAGAATAGCTAGCGATAAACTATCAAATTCTTTATCTGAGATCCAAAAAAGATTAGAAGACCTCCAGGTTAGATGTGCTAGCGATTCGAGCAATGCCGAGGTCATCATATCTGATGCCCTGGAGCAGCTGCAAATCGCATTCGAGGGGCTGTCAGAAGCTGATGAACAGTTTAAGCAACAAAAAGAGAAACTTGTTATAGCAGAGGAAACGCTGGACCAGACAAACATCCGCCTTCATCTGGCCCAGCGAGCATCTGGAGCCGGTATATGGGATTGGAACGTAATAACCAATCACATAGAGTGGTCGCCGGAGCTATTCGATCTCTTTGGACTCGATCCGCAGAGCACTGTGGCGTCTTTCGAAGAATGGAACGTCATCTTGCATCCCCATGACAGAGAAATTGCCAACTCTCTAGTTGAAAAGGCATTGAGGGAGCACACTGTCCTGAACAGCGAATATCGGATTATCCTGCCAAACGGCCAGGTGCTATGGATCAACGCCCTGGGAGAAGGCATATACGATGACCAGGGTCGTGCAGTCCGAATGATCGGCATCTGTATCGACATCACGAAGCGCAAGCAGGTCGAAGATGCTCTACGAGAGAGCGAGACCCGCTTCAGATCAGTGCTGGAGAACTCCCTAGACGCAGCATATCGACGCAACCTTCAGAAAGATCGATATGATTACATGAGCCCGGTAATTGAGCCGATCACCGGATTCTCAGCTGAAGAAGTGAATGGGATGGGCATCGAAGAGGTTCTGGACCGCATCCATCCCGATGATCGTCCGCCTGCTGTTTCCGAAATAGAGCATGCCATCGAGACTAGTTGGGGAACCCTTGTGTACAGGTTTAGGTGCAAGGACGGTCAGTATCGCTGGCTCTCAGATCGATTCACTGTAACCAGGGATAAAGAGGGCAAGCCACTGTTTCGCGGCGGAATCGTCCGCGATATCACTGAGCAGAAGCGAGCGGAGGAGGCGTTGCGGGAGAGCGAGGAGAGGTTCCGGCTGTTCATGGATAATAGTCCGACAATTGCCTGGATTAAAAACGAGGAAGGCCAGCACGTTTATCTCAGCCGCACCTACGAACAACGCTTCGGCGTGCAATCGGCCGACTGGCGCGGCAAGACTGATGCTGAACTCTGGCCACTCGACATTGCCACCGAATTTCGCATGAATGATTTGGTGGTGCTGGAGTCCGACCAGCCCATACAAGTCACCGAAGAAACACCCAACCCGGATGGCAGCCGCTGTTATTGGCTAAACACTAAATTCCCGTTCCGCGACGCCGCTGGCCGCCGTTACATAGCTGGCATCGGCCTGGACATCACAGAGCGCAAGCGAATAGAGGAAGAGCTGGTCAAGGCGAGAGATGAGCTTGAGCTAAAGGTCCAGGAACGAACTGCCGACCTCCAGCAGGCCAAGGAAGCCGCTGAGGCGGCCGTGAAGGTGAAGGCTGCCTTCATGGCCAACATGTCCCACGAGCTGAGGACGCCCATGAACGCGGTGATCGGCATGACCAGCCTGCTGCTCATGGAAGGTCTGACCGACGAGCAGAAGGACTACGTGGAGACCATACGCAGCGGTGGGGAAGCGATGATGACCCTCATCAATGAGGTTCTGGACTTTTCACGGATGGAACGGGAGAAGCTGGAGTTGGAAGTCCATCCCTTCGACCTGCGCCAGCTGGTTGAAGAGGCATTGGATATGGTGGCTGTGGAGGCCGCCAAGAAGGGTCTGGAGCTGGCCTACGTTTTTGAGAAATCTGCTCCTGAGGCCATAGTTAGCGACCCAGCCAGGCTGCGACAGGTGCTCAGCAACCTGCTTGGCAATGCCGTGAAGTTCACGGATCATGGTAGCGTGTTGCTATCCGTATCTCACAAAAATGAAGAAGTCCACTTCGCCGTTCAAGATACGGGCATAGGCATAGCCCTGGGCCAGATGCACCGCCTCTTCCAGCCGTTCAGTCAACTGAACATATCCATGACACGGGGTTATGATGGAGCAGGCCTGGGCCTGGCGATCAGCAAGAAGCTGGTGGAACTGCTGGGCGGCAGGATCTGGGTAACCAGCGAGGCTGGCCGGGGAAGCACTTTCCACTTCAATATCAAGGCTCTGGAGGCTCCTGCTCAGCTCAAATTGTTCATGGAAGAATCGCAGCCGCTTCTGCAGGGCAAGACCGTGCTGATCGTGGCCGGTAACCTTACCCTCAGACGAATATTGGGTCATCAGGTTCATAAATGGGGGATGACGCCACGGCTTGCAGAATCCGTTCAGGAAGCTTATCGGTTTCTATTGTCTTCCCAGTCATTCGACCTGGTTGTAGTAGATTTGGCAACTCCTAATGCCATTCCCATGTTGACCGTGATTCACGGATATGATAAACATATTCCACAGGTAGTTCTGGTGCAGACAGGTCAAAAGGTGCCTCCGGACCTCCCGGTTATGACGCTGACAAAGCCTCTCAAGCCAGCAGATTTTCACGAGGCTCTGACCAAAGTGCTTTCAGAGCCGGAACAGGAAACTGTACAGACTGACCAGGTCGAACAAAAGCTCGAATACAGCCCTCTGCGTATCCTATTGGCAGAGGACAATATATGCAGCCAGAGAGTAACACTGTCGATGCTTAAAAAGCTGGGTTATCGGGCCGATGCCGTGGCAAACGGCCAGGAGGCTCTGGAGGCTCTGGAAAGACAGCATTACGATTTAATCCTCATGGACGTGAAGATGCCGGTAATGAACGGTCTGGAGGCTACGAGAGCTATCCGTGAGAGATGGCCGGAGAAAGGCCCAAATATTGTGGCCCTTACCGCTTACGCGCTGCCGGGAGACGAAAAGAGATGCCTGGATGCGGGCATGGATGTTTACCTCAGCAAGCCGGTGCGGGTGTGCGATCTGGCGAAGATGCTGGAACGATGCAATCCTGACAAGGAGAAATGAAGAATTTTACTCGTAAACTCGTGCGGAAATCCCGCCTCCCGCACTAATTTGCCAGTTTCTCGCCGAATTCTACGGGTAGATCGCATCTTCTCCTATCAGCTCTTCACCACGACCGACGCCTCTGTATCGAACGGGTTCTGCCGCATAGCCAGGCTGAACAGGTACGGGTAATGGCTCTTCAGGTATTCCATGTACTTCAGCCATTCTGGGACCAGGCGCTTGTATACCCGCCCGATGTCAATAGAGAGGTGAGCGAGATCAGTTGGCGGGAGCTGGTCGAGGTCCTCCCGTGCTCTCAGCTCTTCGGTCAGGTGGGTCACGGCAAGGAGCAGGTCGGTGAACGACTCGTGCTCGAAGACCATCGGGTTTTCGAGAAGGCGAAGGAGAAAGTCCTCGTTTCCCGTCAGGAGCCTCTTCAGTGCTTGCCGGTCGATACCGTCTGCAGAAATACTGCATTTCTGAGAGAGCATGCGGGCCTGTACCTCCCGGAACCGGCCGCTGTCCCAGTCCTGCTCGACAACCAGATCGTCCCGGATGGAGCTTATCCCTTCATCTGCGCAGGAGAGCATGGAGAGGAGCGGCGTTCCGAGCGTCGAGAAGAAGGTGCCGATTACCATGTTCAACTTCTCCATCCTCATTTCCTTCTCCCGGGACTCCAGCAGACGGTCGATGATCAGCGTCACGACCAGGACTTCGATGGGGATGAAGGCCAGGTCCCCCATGAAGAATATCCAGATGTGATGCTGGTCATGGAAGATCAGGTAGTGGAAAGCAAACAGGATGAGGGACAGCATGAGAAGGCCAGCTCCAGCCATCAGTTTCCAGCGGGTGTCTTCCTTCATGTGGAATAAGTTGTCCCTGTTGCAATAAAAACCACCTGCTCCAAGAGGCAGTCGAGAGCCATTGAGATGGACCCCGAAACCATTTATCCGGTGTTCATGGGAAGTTTGTGCCTTAAAACTCAATTTAAAATCAGTGCATAATATATCTCAAAACAAAAAGTTTTAAGAAGAAGTTGCATGAAAGGCAGCATTGCCCATCTGCGGGCTAATGCAATTGCAATCAAAATCTTGCACCTAATTAGGGGGTAAGAAAACGAATAATTTGAACCTAATGTGCATAGCAGTCATCATATCCGTGGCCACAGCAACTGTACTGCTTGCTCCCATGGAAGCTGCACAGCCCTTAAACGGCTCAAAAAATGACACATCTTTAAGCCTTGATCCATCTCTGAAACTTGACCCGAGCAAGATCACCACAACCTGGGATCTATCATTTCTCTACGAGGACAAGTACGCTGCCAGGGCAGAGTATGAACGGCTGAATGCAACCGTAAATGAGATCAACCAGACCTTCCGGCCAAGGTTTATCAATCTTACCGGAACAGCTTTGCTTGATTACATCCAGAGCGATGAGAACTACTCAAAATCGCTCAACGTCCTGTACGCATATGCCACTGCGCAGAACAGCCTGGACGTCAACGACATATTCTTCCAGGAATTGGTCTCAGACGTCCAGAACCTCTCCACGGAATACGTAAAGGCCAGCTCCTTTGCCGATGTCTTGCTGAAATCGCTTCCCAGATCGAAGTGGGATCAGCTGTTCGTTGAAGAGCCGCGATTGGATAAATACCGCCCCTATCTTGAGGCCAGCTACATTCGATTTTTGGATCATCGCCCCAAGAATGAGATTCATGCCGCATACCTGGCTGATCTCTCCAATCAGCTTATGAAACTTGATACTAATGCAGGAAAGCAGATCACAAATAACGTTAACCAGGCCGGGAACATAACCCTGGCCGATGGGACCAATTATGCCATCAATTATTCATCCTACTACGATCTCCTCATGACCAATGAAGACCGGAGTGACCGGAAGAAATGCTACGATAAACGTTATTACCATCTCTTCAACGAATCGACTGAAATGGGGGAGATCTATGTCGTCAAATCGAAGCTCGATGATGAGTATGCTAGAGAGCTGAATTATTCGGATGCCTATGATGCCATGATGTTCGGCTCATATCTCAATGCATCACAGATCGATGAGATGAACCAGGTCCTCAAGGAGCGAAGAGGGGATTTCGATAAATATTATGAGTTCCGCAGGGCCAAGATGGTGGTCCAAGAGCTTGCACCCTATGACCTCTTCCTTCAGCTCATGGAGAATCCTGACCAGAAAACCAACTATACAGACGCTGTTTGGGAGATATACGAATCACTTGCGCTGATGGACCCTGCATTCGATCAGGCTTTTGTAAAGACCGTCACCAGCAATTCAGTTGATGTCTATCCTAATGCCGATCATGGAAAAAATTCCATACAATATGCCATGGACCTATGTGCTCTGAAGCGCCCGGCGCTCGTATTCCTGAACTATAAAGGGCTGATAGACGACAAATCCACTATAGCTCATGAGATGGGCCATGCAATCGACTTTTACCTCATGGGTCAGTCGCTGGATTACATCTACTGCGGTGGCACCATTTATGAGCTGGAGGTACCATCCACGTTCAACGAAGAGCTCTTCATGGATTACGCGATCAAGAATTACGACAGAGATACCGCCATTGCAGTCTTGGCAAGCCATATCTACAATTATGCCAGGACAATGCCCCGGCAGGCCATGATCACTGAGTTTGAACATAAGGCCCATCAACTTGTCAGTCAAAAGGAAAATGTGAGCGGCTCAGATCTGAATGCCCTTTGGGACAGCATTTCAAATGAATACAAGAGCGACGAAATTGCCTACTACCCCACCATAGAGCCTGAGTGGCCTTATATCAGCCATATCTACTTCACCGATAACTATTACACCTTCAACTACGCCCTCTCAGAGGCCATAACGCTGTCACTCTTCAAGATGTACAAGGAGAATCCAGAGGAGTTCAATAAGAACTATGTCGCTTACCTATCGGCAGGCACAACCATGACTCCGCCAGAGAAGCTCCGGAAATATTTCGGATTGGAGATCAACAGGAAGCTCTTTGAGGATGCCATGGACGTGGTGAAGCTCAGGGTAGATCAACTGGGCGAACTGAACAACGAGACTGCGAGCTGAAATTTGTCTTTCTGCAGATTGGAGAAGCGGCATGTAAAGTCAACCTGCATGGGCTTTGCTAGGAGTGCCGCTTCACTTTTTTTAAATTATTGATCATCGATGGAAAGAATTTCTTGCAATCGGATCAGATATTTGGAGCGGGAGCTCAGCATAGAGCGGCTTCCCCTCGAAGGCGACATATCCCAATTCCTCGATCGCTTCCATAGTTGGCTCTTGATATCAGGATCTCTGTGGAAGCCAGGGCTGATCCCAGCATTTTTTTGCTGGGGTAAGAACCTTTTCATAGTCGAAAAATAAGAAATGACCTTATGAAGAAAAGCACTGTTGAGTCAGAAGATATGGCCAAAAAGATTGCGGACCGAATGGGTAAAATAAAATACAAGATATTGGTGGGAAGCGGGAAAGGAGGGACAGGGAAGAGCACAATCGCTGTCAACCTGGCGGTGATCCTGAAGCAGAAGGGCTACAATGTGGGGCTGCTGGATGCGGACATCACTGGTCCTGATATTCCCAAGCTGCTGGGAATTGAGGACATACGGTTGCATTCAGGCCCTGATGGCATAGAGCCTGCAGATGCTCAAGGAGTAAAAGTCGTCTCCATGGCGCTTCTCCTTGAAAGCAAAAATTCCGCGGTGATCTGGAGGGGGCCGATGAAGACGGCAGCCATAAGGCAGTTTTTGGCCGATGTCAGCTGGAAGGACCTTGACTTCTTAATTATTGATCTGCCACCAGGCACAAGCGACGAGCCAATGACCGCAGTGCACCTCATACCTGATATTTCCGGGGCCATAGTCGTGACAACGCCTCAAGGAGTGGCCCTGCTTGATTCTCGCAAGTCGGTGAAGATGTTTGTGCAAATGAAAGTCCCCGTGTTGGGCATGATTGAAAACATGAGCTGGCTTACCTGTCCGCGCTGCGGTGAGAAAATAGAGATCTTCAGGCGGGGGAATGGAGAGGCAGCGGCCAAAGAACTGGGTGTGGACTTCCTCGGTGCGATACCCATGGATCCGGAAGTGGGAAGCATGGCCGAAAAGGGAATGACATTTGTCGGAAGTAAAACGGAGATTGAGGAGGCTTTCGATGCTATTGTTTCACGTATTTTGGCAAAACTCTTGAAAGATTAAGGGCGCAGAGGACGTCGTTCCGTGTTATGGAATGGAACTGTTGCGAAAAAATCAGATCTTTCCTGATGAAACCGACCATTTGTCCTTTACAGCCCCTTTGGATTTACGGTTCAGGCATGAGCTGGCAGCCGTGGTCTGGCTTTGCAAATTTAGTGCAGATAGGAAAAATTTGCATCGTTGTGCCAGGTGCATGGCGGGCTTGAGGATTGGGACTTTGAGGCATTTTAAAACTGCTAAGCAGGCCAGAAGATTTTTTAAGTCGTTATAATTTTCTACCTCATAACTCCATCTCCAAGAGTCCATTACAGATGAAGACAAATGCCATACCCTCAATGAACTTGACATCAATTTCCCGAAGCTTCCGCAAACCTCGCCAGACCCCTCTTGATCCTCCCACAAGAGGGTATTTATCCTAGAAGCTCAATGCCCCGGTCATTCGGCCGCCCAGGCCGATTCGGGGGCAGTTTTCAGATGCTGGGGCGATCTTTGCGAAGCACAGGACTCTCTGATCTCCCTCCCGGGCCGCTGGCACGCGTAAACGGGAGACGGTCTGAGAAACCGAGAATCACCGTTATAGATTACGGTGAGGCCCATTATCACGAGGCGGAGATCAAGAGCGTCGAGGAGTGCTTCGCATTTAAAGAAAAGCCCACAGTTACCTGGATAAACATCGACGGCCTGCACCAGGTGGATATTCTGGAAAAACTGGGGGCAGGCTACGGGATTCACCCCCTGGTGTTGGAAGACATCCTCACCGACCAGCGGCCCAAGGTGGAGGACTACGAGGATTACGTCTACATCGTCCTGAAGATGATCTACTTCAACGAGAAGAAGGAGGGAGATGAACATGAGGACGATGAGTCGGACGAAGATCTGATCGATGCCGATCAGGTGAGCCTGATCCTCGGCCCCAATTTCGTGATATCCTTCAAGGACAAGGAAGTGGACGTATTCGATCCCCTGCGAGATCGCCTGAGGACGGGCAAAGGCCGGATCAGACGCATGGGCTCAGACTATCTGGCCTACACCATGATTGATGCGGTGGTTGACCATTACTTCATCATCATGGAGAAGCTGGGCGAGATGTTTGAGGATCTGGAAGACGATGTGGTGGCCAGTCCGGAGAAAGAAAACCTGCCCGACATTTACGAGCTGAAGCGAAATATGCTGTTCCTGCGCAAATCGGTCTGGCCGTTGCGCGAGGCCATAAGCAAATTGCAGAGGTCCGACTCACCTATAATTACCGAGTCCACCAAGATCTATCTGCGAGACGTCTACGATCACACCATTCAAGTGATCGAGAACGTGGAGACCTTCAGAGATATGTCTGCGTCTCTTCTGGAGATGTATCTCTCCGGCCTCAGCAACCGCCTAAACGAGGTGCTGAAGGTCCTGACCATCATCTCTACCATATTCATTCCCCTAACCTTCATCACCGGGCTGTACGGAATGAACTTTAGAAATATGCCGGAGCTTGAGTCCCCCTACGGGTATCCGATGGTTGTCATCCTGCTAATTATAGTGGGCTCCGTGATGTTGCTGTTCTTCAAGAAGAGAAGATGGATCTGATATTTCCTGAAAGGCGGGTGGGTGCTTCCGGCAGATGCTGCGCGGGCGCCGTGCAGCTGCCTTCGCTTTTGCCACGCCTGACCTATTTTACCGAATCTGACCAGTTTTACTGAATTTCAGTTAGATCGGCAATTCTGACAAAATTTATATAAAAAGTACTTCCAAACAGTATTGTATTATCTGATGGGAGGCGTAAGCATTATAAAATATTTATTATTTATTTTATTAATAATATCATGCATGGCTTTGAATCCCTCTGCAATGGGCGCAGGCGCGAACTTCGATGATTTGAGAAATGTTGGCTCTATAGTTGCCGTTTCAGGATACTCCGAGCAGATCTGGCAAAGTCAGCCTGAGTTGCCCGATCTGCCTGATGAGATTCAAACCGGTGATGTAGATACCTCTCCGGAAAGCGGCATTCCTGCTGAAAATCCCGCCCAGCAGAGCAGCCAAACCCCACCCGCCGATCCGGCCTGGTCGGGATCGGAATGGCTGCAGGCGCTGGAGGCTGAAGGCGTTCTGGATTTAAAGCCTCTCACTTTCAGCAATTTCGTGAATCCTGATTACAAAAAGATATTGCGCCAGACATCGATGATGTCACGGAGCAAGCTCCAGTCGGCACAAAGCGACCTGTTTGTGACCTCTGGGGGAAGACCCGATCTCGGTGCCGGGAAGACGGCCGTTCAATCGGCAGGAAAAGGCGTCTCAGAGGGGCTTGATTTTTTGACCGGAAAGCTGGAGGGCTCAGTCCTCTATGCAGATCAGCTTCGAGAGAAAAGCCACTTCCTGGATCGAATTCAGCTGAAGGCCGAGATCGTAGTGCTCTAAAAAACGGTTTGGAATCGCCGTATTTCGCGAGTTGGCAGGCTCCGGCACTTCCTCCCAGCTCAGGGCTGGCAGGCTCCTTCGATCAGCTTGTCGCAGCGCTGCCTGAGCCGCTCAACTATGTCCAGGTCGTAGGATTGGTGGGTGGGAACCTTGATCTCCGCCTCCTGGTCGGTGTGATCAGGTGAAGCAGTCATCCCGTCCTCCGTGACAGCGATTCTCAGATCCAGGGCCAGCTTTTCGATCATTGGGGATAGAGGCTTCACCGGTTTAGCCCTGATGGCCTTCTGGCGGTAGTGCTTGAGCAGGGCATCAATCTCCTCTGCCAGTGGCTCCACGTCGCCACCGCAGGAGCAGCAGATCAGCTCAGCGCTCTCCTTCAGCTCAGACAGGGTCTTGACTCCGGCCTCGATCAGCTGGCCAGAAAAATTCGGTTTTATGCGGTATGCATAGCCTGGGGCAGCAATCAATACGTCCAGTTCCCGCAGGCGCTCCAGATCCTCATCCGTTGGCCTGTAGGGATTGACCACTACGAAGTCCAGTCCCAGCCGCAGGGCCAGGCTCTCGTACATGGGGGTCACCCCTATCATCTTCTGGTCCTTTAAAATGGCCCGCCGGATATGCTCGGGGCGGCAGGAGGATAGCCCGAAATAATCGGCGAAAGCTCTGGTGGTGGTGAGAACTTTGGTCCGTCCGTGTTTCTCCCGGCTGATTAGCCCCCTCTTCTCCAGCTCTCGCGCGTGGACGTAGCTCTTATTTCCCCGGATCTCTGCCAGCTTGCTCTGCAGGATGGGCTGTTTGTAGGCGATAATCGCCAGGGTCCTGATGAGCGGAGCCTCCAGTTCCCGAGGAGCTACCGAAGTCACTTCTGTGGATAGGCCAGGAGCAACTTGCATGGCGAAGCCTTCGCCCAGGCGCTTGATCTCAATTCCGCTCTTTCGAGAGCGATACTCGCCTGAGAGGTCTTCGGCCAGAGCGGCAGTCCTCTGCTCGGAAAGTCCGCAGAGGGCAGAGATCTCCCTTACCGAGAGAACCTTTCCTGCGGCAAAGAGGGCGGCTTCAATTACAGATTTGGCTTCCAGGTCTTCCAAGGGCCATGGTCTCCTTCGAGTGCTATGAACGGCATGAGTTCGAGGTTTCAACTGGTTTGGCGGATGAAAAATGCTTCGCTTTGTAATAAGGGTGATAGTAACTTTGAGTTAGTATTATATATTTAGTCTTCGCAACTTGAAGTGATGGTCGAATTCTGTGCCAGGCTGGAAGAGGCCCAGACCCTGGCGGACATATTTGAAGTGGTAAAGGCTGCGGTCATGAAGAGCACCGGCCAGAGCCGGGCAGGCTTGATGCTGGGGATGGCCAACTTAGGGAACCACCCCCAGGGCTTCTTCGGCGGCTTCTTCACCGTGGGGACAAACGTAATCGTCATGAACAAGATTCCGCTGCATAGGATCAAGGAGACCCGTCCGGAGCTTTACAAGCCCTATGCCTTTCACGTGCTGCTTCACGAGTACATTCATTCTCTGGGCTATCTGGATGAAGGAATGGTCAGGTCTCGGGTTCTACAGATCACACGGGATTCATTCGGGATAGAGCATCTGGCAACTCAGATAGCCTCACGTCCCCTGGACTTCATGAAGCATCTGGTCTATCCGGATGCCGCCTGGAGGCCGGACGACACCAGAATCGAGCTGGAGCGGGATTTCGACCGATCCAGTGTCTCGTACATCGGCTAAAACCAGGAGGGTGGTCGGCTGGACGAAGATATTGAAGGTGCCAGGAGAGTCATAGACGAATCCAGGCTGCCGGCAAGCCAGAAGCTGATCGCAGACCTCCGGAGCATCCTGGTCGTGAAGGGCTACGATTCGGCGATAGTCTTCGCAGAACAGGCCTACCTGGCAGCTGATGTGAATGCCGAGCTGGTCCGGGTTCTGACCATCTGCCGGCGTCACGGGCTCAGTCCTGGGGCAGCGGCTGAGGTTTTGGACGATTTGAGCCAATCCGGGTTTGACGTGTCCTACTAGACGAATAAGAATTGGGTAGACCGGCCATTGCAAGCTCTACGCTGCACCAGAGAGTTTCAAGATCCTCCGGTTATGATACAATGATGGCGAATACAAAGCACTGCGATAGTTACAGCCTCCGGCCACATCAAACGGCAGTTCATTAAGCCTCTGGTCAGACCTTGGCCAGGTCCCAAATGGAATCAATCGTCGTTATCCGGACCGGCCTATTCTGGGCTTCAATTCTGATATTTTTGCATTTTACCAGATATAGATGCACTCGTCACAGCGGCGTTTTCTGACCATGTCGTTGAGCACATTCACGGCCTCAATCAAGGTCTCCCGCACCACCACCGGGTGTCCAGGAATTTTTACCCAAACTCTGTGCACGCCAACATTATTGGAGAACTCGATATCTGCAGACTCCTCAGCGCACCACTGCACCGCCTGCTCCACAGTGTCGATGTGCGATATAACCTTAAAGCATCTCCTCATTTCGCTCGCCAAATGGATCCCTCCCGGCAGAAGTGGAAGAATCATCGGGGCGCTCCCGCCAGCGAATATGAACGCTCATGTCTCTCCCATCTCGTTTAGCGAATTAATTCAGAACTATATCAGAGTATCGGAAGAAAAATAGGTTTAACTAAGCAAGCGGTTGTTTATTAAGACATATTTTTGCTTTTTCATGGCAAAAAACGCCGAATTTCACCTTACCTGTGGCAGGACTGCAGGGATATTCAATATCGCGAAGAAGGAAAACCCCAGGCTGCAAAGCGCTCTGACCGCCACGCCTCTCTGCATCTGGGAGGCTGCGTAGTATCTGTATCCTGTGCAAGGATCTCTGTACTGCGGTACCAGGATTCCTTTGCGGCCATAGTAACGCAGAGCCTTCTCCGAGATCTTGGTTATAGCAGAGAACCTGGCTATTGGAATTCGATCGGCGGGCATTGCTAGGAGAGATGATCGAGTGCATAAATAAAAGGAGTGGCAGTCTCCCCTTAGGTAGAGTTTGGATCTAATGGCGCGATTCAAATCCTAAACTCTCAAGTTCCGGAAAATATGAGAAAAAAGCGGCTCCGATTGAGCCGGCCTGACACTACCAACCTGAGACTATAATGGTGCTGGCAGGAGGCACATTGATTATCTTCTGCACGCCCCTCTCGAAGTACATGGTCTTCTCATAGGGATTCATGCCGTCGAATATCCTTATGGTATGAGTCTGGCCGCCAACCACTTTGAACTTGAATATGCCGTCCATCGCATCTCCGCCGGTTCCCTCTTTTCCGATATAGGCACCGTCCAGATAAACATCATAGCCCAGGATGCTGGTCTGAATGGTGACCGGAGTATCACCGCCCGGCATTGAGGATGGCATCGAGGATGACATTGAGGACGAAGTCGAGGCCGAACCATATTGAGATGTCGAACCTAGGCCGGAAGTGTACTGCGAGGAGACCTGCGAGTACTGGAAAGAGCTGCCGGTGCTCTGGGTCTGACCGCTGCCCGGGCTCACAACCGCTCCCATCACCGCCGGCTGAGTCATAACCGGCTGGGACTGAACCACCGGTGGCGCGCTGATCACGTCAACGATGACGGCACTGCTGGGCTGGTTGTTGACCACGAACATGAGGATGTGTCTGCCCAATTGATCGGCGACGAAGCTCATGCTGTTGTAGCCGGAGTAGAACTGGTAGCGTTTGCTGGTCGCATTTACCGTGTTGGTCTGAACAATATCGAAGAAGTCAGCCTGTCCGCCGGCGGGCGAGAATGCCACCAGCTGAATACCGGTGCCCGTCGGACAGACCAAATACTGAGACCACTCTGAGGGGCCCTGAATCCACAGCTCGTTTCCTCTGGAAGAGGAGACTGATGTGGCGTACTGGCTGTAGGCAACCTGCTGGCCGCTGCCCAGGTATATCTTGGTAGGAGTTCCGCGATTGATATCGAACTTCACCGGAGTGCTGATGATTCCTCCCACAACGGGCAGACCGCCGCTGACGTAGTACTCGCTGTAATAGGAGTACATATCGCCGAGATCGAAGGAGTCATTGAACTGCCAGTCGAACCAAGGATATGAGATATCGATGTTGAAATCCGATCCGAATAATCCAAAGTAGTCGCTGGTTGTGGTTTGATTAAAAGAGCTGGTTATGCCGAAGGACTGCTGGTAGGAGTTTCCCTGAACGATCCCCACTGCAGCTCCTAAGGACAGAATCACCAGTAAACTAATGAACGCATCCCTGAACATCAAGTGATTACACCTCGTTTCAGCGCCCTTTGAGACGATGGTATTTAGATTTAGGTTTTGCGTGAACCTCATCTAGGTATCACAAGAACCATTAGCGATGGCGTGACTTCATGTCTGGCAGGTGGGAAATGACGCCAAGGGCCTCTGCTGCAAAGGCTATGGTCCTCTCGTACTGCCCAGCGCCCGGTTACACGATATTGTATCGAATCTGTATCGAACGGAGGGCTTCAGAATTGACAGCAAGATGCAGAGGCATGGAAGATGAGGCGGTCTGCTCTTTCTGCCGCCTGAAAGGCGCGCTTCTCTGCCATATAGAGCCCGGCCAGGTCGGGCTATTCGTGATCAGCCAAATTCCCTACCTGGGCCTGGCTCTCATCTCGCTTGGGTTTGTCGGGGCTGCGACCAGAACCTGGTGGCCGATGGCTGCCTTTGCTGCCGTGGGCCTGGCCTTTCTCGGCCCGGTCGAAATGCGCTTCTTGTGCAGCCACTGCCCTCACTACGCCCGCGAGGGACGGTGGCTGAAGTGCATGGCACCCAATCCGTTTCCCAAGCTCTTCCGCCCGCGCCCGGGTCCCATGAAAAGCCACGAACGGATCATAATCGCGGCCTTCGCAGGTTTCATCCTGTCGTTTCCGGCCTTTTCCCTGGCCGGAGCTATACGGTCTCTGCCGGTTCAGCAGCAGGGCCTGAATCCCTCTCTCCTGCTGGCGGCCGCTGTTCTGGAGGGGGCCCTAATTCTGTCCGCAGTCCAGTTTTGCTATCATCTGACCCGCAGCTTTTGCCGCCGATGCTTGAACCTGTCCTGTCCCTTCAACCGTGTTCCGGCAACGGCTGCGCTGGAATATCTCAAAATGAGCGGGGAGACGAACGATGCCGGGGAAGAACAAAGCCGGAACTGAAACGTTTTTTCCGCCCTCCCGAAATGGATGAGCGAAAAGGCCTATCTCTTCGTTTGTGGCTTTCCAGAAGGCCAGGAGCGATAAAATTGATATGGCAGACGAAATTTAAGAATCTGGCGCAATGATGAGCAGGCCTGTCTGATGGCATGATGAGGATATTGAGTTCTGAGCGCTGCTAGAGGTCCCGGTGGGGCACCAGGTCGCAGCCTGTGCAGCGATAGCAGCCAGTCAGAGCCTGATCTCCCCGCAGCCCTTGCCGGTCCAGAGAGCGCCGCAGATAAGTCGATAGACGCAGCAGCCGCTCTGCGCCCGGACGGGTCATCTCTATCTCGCCCTTCCTCAGAGGATGGGGGTAAACGGGACGAAGAACCGGCAGAACTCCCATCTCAGTCAGCTGGTCGATTCCTCTCATCATGACCCGGTCCGATTCTCCCAGGCCGAGGATCACGTTGGAGCATACTTTGTTCCGGCCGAAGACCGCAACGGCTTCCTCGAGCGCCTCCCAGATCTCGTCTAAGGATATTCCAGGGCACACCGTCGAGAAAAGATCGGCGTCCACGGTCTCCAGGTTATACTTGACCTCGTCTGCCCCAGCCTCCTTCAGAATGCCGCTGACTCCCTTAAAGGGACTGACCGAGACCCCAATCGGCACCCCGAACCTCTTCAGGTCCCGCACTATCTCGGCTACTCTTGCGGCCTCGTGCTGCGGATCTATCTCAACCCCGCTGGTAAGGGAGATGGCCTTCATCCGTCCGCTCGAATAGGCCTCATTCACCATCTGCAGCACCCGTTCTCTGGACTTCACGCTACCCCTGAGCTTGGGAACGGCACAAAACTTGCAGTTGTAGATGCAGCGCTCGCTTATGGTCAGATAAGCCTGCTCCGGACAGTGAAGCAATGGCTGAAGCAGGTGTCCCCGGGCAATCTCCTCATCGCCTCGGAAGACCGCCGCCTCATCTTCCGTCTGCTGCAGGCGGAGCGGGGATGCGGGAACGACAGACAGTCTCACCAGCCGCTCTCCTGACTTAAAGAAGATCGACTGGCCGCCAGCGCTCGGGCCGGCAGTCGATGACTGGCCATAGTCAACGGCCTGCGGCATCTCTATGGTTCCGATCGATAGAAGATAGGCCTTGGTCTCTTTGTCCATCCAGGATTAAACTGGGTCGCACCAGGCTTAAAGAATTTCCCAAAAACAATCCTGAAAGTTCTTTAATCATAGGTGCAATTATACGCGGCAATAATGATCGTCGCCATCTTCCACGACCGCAAATCGCTGGTCCATGTGAGCGCTTTGAAGGGGGCAATGGAAGCCTGTTTCGGCTCCCACGGACTCAGGACCGTCGAGCAGGGCTACCTTCATGTGCCTCAAAATGGTGAGACTCTGGATGCCGCCAGGCTGCTGGGACATTTGCAGCAGGTATCCGGCGCTCGTCCGGCGCTGTGGATGGTGGATCGCGAGCTTGAATATCCCGGCATCGGCAGGGTCTTCGGCTGCTCCTCAGAGCATGCAGCCCTGCTCTCCGCGGCCGTTGCCGATCCGCAGATGCTGATACGGGAAGCCCTGCACGAGACCGGGCATCTGCTGGGGCTAGATCACTGCCGGAAACACTGCGTGATGAAGCTCACCTCCTATGAAGAGCGAGAGGAGAGGCCCCGGTCGCTCTGCGCGGAGTGCGCCGCCAGGCTGGAAGCGGGAAGAGGCCGCTAGGATCCTCTTCAGGCCACAGTGACCACATTGCTCTGAACCATCAGCGGCCGGTAGACGTCATTTTCGAACATCCTGAAGTCATACTGGCCTGGCGCTGATGGTGCCCTGAAGGTCATGGTGCCGCAGCTGCGAGATCCCGTAGCTCTCTTTTCGATGTGGAACTTGTCGGGGCGGGTCATGCCGTACAGGCCTATCACACCTGTTCCGCTAGAAGGCGCACCCCAGAAGGTTACAGTGATCGTTCCGCCCGGAGACACCTTCGAGGGCTCGGCAATCAACTTGACGCCGCCCACAGCCTCAACCGCCACATCGCCGCTGCGGGAAATGGAAGTTGACTGTCCGGCTTCAAACATGGAGAAATGATAGGTCCCCGCTTCCTGGGTGGAGAAGCTGACATTTCCCGACGGATTTCCCTTCAGGTACTGCCGGGAAACGGGATCGGATGAGCCGGATGAGAACATCCCTATCCAGTCCTTTTCCAGCCCCGGAGCGCCGGAATAGCTGACAACGATCTTTTCACAGGTTCGGGCGGAATCTACAGATGTCGAGATACGTGGTGATGTGACGTCAAATGCCAGTGATACGATCTCCTTTCCGGTCTGATCGTACATGCGCAGGCGGTAAGCGCCCTCATCTTTCGGAGCGGCAAAGGCCAGCATGCCGGAGTTGTTCTGCCCTAAATACTGCTCTTCCAGGGTCAGGTTGTCCTGCATCATGGCCGCCCAGGCCTCGCTCTCCGCAGGAGCCGTAAAGTTGACCAGAATGTCTCGGCCGGGCAGATAATAGGATCTGTCGATGGAGATCCTGGCTCCCTCTGGACCGGATGCCTTTGCGGCAGGGACCTTGGGGGGCTTTATCTTGACCAGAGGATACCGGTCCACGCTGGAGCCGCCGCTGATCCGGTATTCAGCGCTGCAGACTTTGCCGCCCGTGCAGCCTTCTTCCGGATCGTTGAAATCGCTGTAATTGTTGCCGAGCTGGTTGAGGCTCCAGCTGTTCAGTCCGTCATCATAGGCGTTCTCCTTGTTGGAGAGGTTGTTCAAGAAGATGGTGTTGTTGCTGCTGCGCCGGAGGTCGCTTGAGGACATGCCGCTATAGGAGATGGAGACGCCAGCTTTCCCTGAAGATAGGCTCTCGCTGGCATTGTGGTTGGAGATGTAGATCCCCTTTTCGTTGTCTATCAGATCGTTGGCGGCGATGGTGTTGTTCCTTGAACCCTCCAGATAGACCCCGCCGGCGTTGCCGAGGGCGGAGTTGTCCGAGACCAGGTTGGCCATGGAGTTCTGCAGGAAGATAGCCTCAAGCCTGTTGCCGCTGGCAGCATTGCTTTGGATGGTGTTCTGATTGGAGTCGACGAGCTTTATGCCGTAACGGTTCTGGTTGAGGCGGTTGTCCTCCAGCAAGTTGCGGCTGCAGTTGCGAAGCGAGATTCCCTCGTTGCGGTTCTCGCTGGCCGAGTTGCCCCTCAATATGTTGTCGTCCGCATCTTTGAGAACGATGCCGATATTGCCGCCGCTGTTGGCAGCGTTTCCCGTCAGCAGGTTTCCGTCTGAGGCCACCAGGATTCCGGCATCCTCGCTCCAGCCACTGGTGCTCCAGGCCTGGAAGCCCTCCAGGGTCACGTTGTCGGCAAGGACGGAGATGGCCGAACTGCGGTCAGACACCACCCGCGGCAGCCCGCTCCCGGAATCGATTCCCCTAAGGGTCAGAGGTTTCTTGATCTCCAGGCTCTCCTGATAGGTGCCGCTGTAAACCTCGATGACATCGCCGGGAGTTGCGGCCTCTATGGCCCTCTGAATGCTCTCGCCATCATGGACCGAGATCTTTGACTGGCCAAGGGCTGCGATCATTATTGAGAATATTAGTATCGATGATAATAATAGTATCAATAGCGTTCTCGGCATAGCCTTCATACGAGAATAGCCCACGACCTGGCGGTATAAAATGCCATTGGCTCTAAACTCCCTCCAACTCCCTCCTCCGGCCATCTTTTTAAAGCTGGAAGGCCAATAGCATATCATGGAGTGCAATCGCACCTGCAAGGGATTCTGCTCCTGGATCAAAGAGCAGCCCCTCCACGTCAACTACAACATACCCAAAGAGGAGGCCACCAGGCTCCCGCCCTGCTTTGAAGAGACATTTCTAGGAGAGATGGAAGAAGGAGTGAAGCGGCAGTACCGGGGACCTTACGGGGCGCATGTGCGGGAGTTTCATGACCGCTGGGTGCTGCACCGTGATCACGTGAACGCAGACCAGGACCCTCTCGGCCATCTGTTAAAGGATGCGCCCGAATACCTGGCCTCGGCCCTGGCTGGCGCGCTGGCAGGTCTGGCCACCGGCCGCCACCAAAAAAGCAGCTCGATTCAGGCGGCCCTGCTGGCCAGCGCCCTGACTCTGGCCTCGGGAAAGCTGCTGAAGCTCTTGAACGGCGATCAGTCAGACGGCCGCGGCCGGGCGCCCAAAATCGATTGAGGTAAATCATTAACTAATAACTAAAATGCGCTGACCGGGAAAGCCCTGACTCTGACTGCAGACTGAAGGCAACGGCACATGGACCGCAAAGGCTGACATTAACAGAAGGCTTTTTCGAGCGCTAAGACGCGGGATGGAGCAGATAAGATGGCACTTGCAGATTATTTCCTCTATTTCATCTACGCCTTCGCCTCCATCTTCGTGATCGTGAATCCGGTCGAAGGGACCATGGTCTTCATCTCGCTCACCTCCGGCATGAGCGGGGAAGAGAAGAAGCGGATTTACCGGCGAACCACGCTGGTGGCCTTTTTCGTCGCGCTCCTGTTCGCGGTTGCCGGCGATCTGGTGCTGCGCTTCTTCGGGATCACCGTGGACTCCCTGCGGGTGGCAGGAGGAATCCTTCTCTTCCTGGTGGCAATCGACATGCTCCGGTCGGGCAGGCACTACCGCAAGGTGACGGAGGCCGAACTACGCGATGCCAGCGACCGGGAGGACATTTCGGTCTTTCCGCTGGCCACACCGCTCCTGACCGGCCCTGGAACCATCACCACGGTGATCGTGCTGATGGGTGCAGCGGCAACTCTAACCCAGAAGGCCACGGTGCTGCTGGCCATCAGCCTGACCTTTCTCGCCGCCTACTACATCCTTAAGTTCTCGGAGTACATCGACCGGGTGCTGGGGATCACCGGGATCATGGTGATGACCAGGATCATGGGGCTTCTGCTGGGGGCCATAGCCGTGAACTTCGTGGCCGTGGGGACGTGGAACTTGTATCAGGCGATGGTGGGCGGATAAAAATAAAATTAACTTTTTTACCGAGTTGTGATATTTAATTAATTCATAATCGCAGAAGCAAATGCCTCGTGCAATGAGGTACGGGAAAATTGAGGATAGACCAAAATTCCATATGCATCCGGTTGGACAAGCTGCAGAATTCACTTGGCAAACAATGCAAAGAAAATCAAAAGTCAAACAGCGACTTCTGCTTCTGCGGCTTGGCCGCCTCATCGAATCCCAGGAGGTTGCACTGCCTCGTCCCCCGGCACAGCCGGTCGCGCTTGATATCGAAGGGCTCGAAGATGCGCAGCATCGGCGGCAGGATCTGCTTCTCGATGTAGTACTCAGTGTCCAGCGGAATTTTGTGCTCCAGCACGTACTGCGGATCCTCAGCCCGGTCCACGAATAACTCCTTGTTCCGGCGGGTGTTCCGCCCCCTTATGATTACAAAGGGCACCCGGTCCCCCACGCCCGGAACCTGGCCTCCCCGCTTCTTGATCTTCTCCACCAGCTGGATGTGGGGCTGCTTGTTCTTGTACGAGCCCACGTTCTTGGTGTAGCGGCGGGTGAGAGTCACATCTGCCAGGATCTCCGGGTCCTGGTCCAGGTCCAGGTTCTTCAGCCGCTCTATGACCAGGCGCACATGCTCCGCAGCTTCATCCACCCGGCCCTCCTTCAGCACCAGCTCCAGGCAGCGCTTCAGGGTCTTGGAGGTGAGGTCGCACCAGTCCCGGCGCACGGTCTCCATGCCCCGCACTTTGATCCTCTCCTTCCACTCAGGTCCTGCCGGCTCGAATACCCACAGAGCATAGCGCTTCTTGGCCAGGAAGATGGCCCTCCGGGCAAAGGCCTCGAAGACCAGCTCCATGGGCTCAGGGAGATTGGAGGTGACGGTCTCGGCGATCTTTCGGCCGATCAGCTCCGCCTCCTGCAGCGTGACCTCTCCTTCGCAGCCAAGCCGCACGAAGACGCTGTCCGTGTCTCCGTAAACCACTGATAGATCGAAACGCCTGGCCGACCCGGCCGACCTGGCAGCCGCAGCCCCAGCCCCCATCTTCCAGGCCTCGTCCTTTGAGAGCATCCGCCCGTCCAGCACGTAGACCGAACCGATGTCGTCTATGACCTTCTTGGTGCGGACGATGTTCTCCCGGCCAAAGCTGGTGACAGCGTTGGCTAAAGCCAGGCTGTAAAGCCTTGCCCGGGCGTAGCCGGAGTAGCCGTAGAAGCTGTTGAGCAGGATCTTCATAGCGTACTGTTTGGCATCCAGGAAGCGGCGCTCTTTGTCGCCGGCCTGCTTCATCAGCCGCTTGGTCCTGGTCCTCTCCTCCAGCAGCTCCCGCAGCACCCCGGGCATGATGCCCGGAAAGACTTCGGTCGAGACGAAACGGCCTCCGGAAGGCGCGGTGATGGTGCAATCTCCATCAGGGGCCTCCGACCTGACCACGGTGGTGTAGCAGAGGTTATGGGCCATCATGATGGTCGGATAGAGGGACTTGTAATCCAGAATCAGGATGTTCTCCTGCAGCCCCTTCTCCGGGGAGAGAACCGCTCCGCCCTTCAGGTCCTCGTTCTCGATATGCCGCTCCTCCGAGATCCCGGCGTCGGGCTTGGGCGGCACCACCCTTTTCTGCTCTCCGAAACGGCGCAGCAGAAGGTTTTCCACCATTCCGCTCTGCCCGCCGTTGACGATATCCTGCAAGAGCGAGCCGCTGGCCCGGGCCAGAGCCACGTACTTGTCCATAAGCCGCAGGTCCAGCAGGAGGTGCATGGCCAGGACGGAGTCCCGGCGGGCGTAGCTCACGAAACGCCGCAGTCCTTCGCCTTCCTCCGCCCAGAGGGTCTCGATCTCCTTGGGATCCACATCATACTTCTCCATCTTCAGCAGTTCTGCGGCAGCGTTTCTGAGCGTGTACTGCTTGAGGCTGAAGGAGGAGCGAATGATGGGCAGCAGGTCCACCACCACCCGGCCGGTGATGGAGACGTTGGAGGTGTTTCCGATCTTGCGGACGTAGCAGGAGCTGCCGTCCCTTCCCACCCGGAGTTCGGCGTGAAGCTGACGGGCCCTCTCCATCAGATAGGGGATATCGAAATCGTTAGAGTTGTAGCCGGCTACGATATCGGGATCAAAGTCCCTCACAATGGCCGAAAAGGCGTTCAGCATCTCGCGCTCGCTCTCGCAGATCTGCACATCTTTTCGGGGGCAGTCTACCGCCTTTCCCACCAGCACCAGGTCTTTATGGCCCTTGTACTCCGGCTCGAAGGACATGCTGATCAGGATCACCGGCGAGACCTCTGGGCGGGGCATCTCGCCGTGGTCGGGCAGGCATTCAATGTCGAAGGCCAGATAGTGCAGGGGCGCGTTTTCATCATTCGGCGCTGGTGCTATCTCCTCAACCGGCACCAGGGGCGCATGCTCCCCGCGAGCCCAATCCGGCAGCGGGACATTCACCCAGCTCATGCCGCCCAGGTTGCAGTCGATCAGAAAGCGGTTCTTGAAGAGTATATCGGTCTCGTAGACTGCCCTGATGCCGGGCACTTCCTTTACCCGCTCTCTCAGGCTGCGGACCTCTTTGGGGTCTTTGGTGGTAATCTTGAGCATCTTCCTGGGCGTCTTCTGGTAGCCGATGGGCTCAAAGCGCTCCACCACCTCGACCTCAAGGCCCAGATCTCGCAGGGCAATAGAAGCCTCTTCCAGACGGTTTGCCTCCAGGCCGGCATAGAAATAGGGACGGAAACCGGCCACGCGGCAGTTCACGCTTGCGCCGTTCTGGTCCAGCCCGAAGAGCTGAACCAGCGGGTTTCCGTCTTTGTCGTAGGAGTAGTTCGCGTCCAGGATCTGGAAGATCATCGCTTATAGTTGCAGAATCGAAACGTAAATAATTAACTCGTTGAACAGTCTTCAGCTCTGGCCGAAGTTTTCCTCCATCCTGTCCAGCAGCTTCTCCATGTACCCCCGAATCTCGGAGAAGCGGTCCAGATGAGAGAGAAGCTCCTTCGGCATCTGCACGTAAGGGCTCCCGTCCAGCTCATCGGCGCAGTTCAAAATGAGATGGTCGATGCTGTCCATGGACGACTCCAGGTGGAACTGAAGGCCCACTGCCCGCCCGATCTCGAAGGCCTGGTTCTTGCAGGCATCGCTCTTGGCCATGCGAGCGGCTCCCGGAGGGATGGCAAAAGTATCGCCATGCCAGTGGAAGGCCATGAACTCTGGTGGGAGGGCTGAGAATATGGGGGAGGTCCGAGCTTCAGGCGTTAGCCTGACCTTGTGCCAGCCGATCTCGCGGTACTCGTTCTTGCGCACCCGTCCCCCCAGAACGTCGGATATCAGCTGCGCGCCAAGGCAGATACCCAGGACCGTCTTTTCCCCCTGGACGGATGCGGCGATGAACTCCTTTTCCCGCACCAGCCAGGGGAATTTCTCATGCTCGTAGATGTTCATGGGGCCGCCCATGATGATCAGCCAGTCGAACTCCTCCTGCTCCGGGAGAGTCTGATCCTGGTAGAGCAGGGTTCTGGTGATCTGATGGCCTCGAGACTTTGCCCAGCGCTCGATGTTGGCCAGATCCTCGAAGGGAACGTGCTGCAGGTAGTGAATTCTCATAATCTCATCCTCTGCCGGAATCATGTTGCCTAGCTGTTTCAATATTAATTTTGCTATCATTCATCAAGCTATATCTCAACACTGGTTCTGGGAACCAACCATTCAGGTACAAATAAAGAAAAATAAATATGTACGCAGCCAGGAATATCATTATGATCTCTATCCGGCCGTTTGTTGAAAGCGACAATCAGCATCTATTAGAGATCGAGAGGCTTTGCCCCCAGGGAAACAACAGCTGCGCCATGGGGGTCAAAAAGACTGACATCCTCGCTCGCTACCGGATCTACGACAACTGGACGGTGATGGTGGCCGAAGAGGACGGCAAGGTCGCCGGCTGGACCGGACTGACCATCAAGCAAGACCTGACCCGGAAAGCTCAATGTGCCTATTTGCCGGAGGTGATGGTGCATCCTGAGTTCCGGCGCAAAGGGGTCGCCAGCCGGCTGATACAGGAAGCCGAGAGAAATGCGCAGGCTTCGGATGCCGGTTACCTCTATTGTCTCATTTATGAGCCCAACGATGCCTCAAAGGCCCTGATTCGAGGGCTAGGCTATTCCCACGTCGCCGATATCAAGCAGGTCGAGATGTCGGTTTACAGGAAGGATGAGCTGCATCCGGGATGGTCCTTTGAACGCCTCAGAGAAAACGAAGTAGATGAGGCCGTCAGTTTGATCAACGAATATTGCCGTAGCAGCGAGAACTTTGTGCCCTTTTCCACCGAGAGCTTTGCCGGCTACCTGAAGAAAATTCCTGGTTACGGTCTGGAAAATTTCTATGCCGCCAGAGATCAGGGGAAGATGGTGGCATGTGCTGGGCTCTGGGATTCATCAACCATCGCAGAGTTCTGCTACACCAGAGAGCCGACATCGTGGAAGATGCTGGGAATGGCCCTTGGGCTCTTGGGCAGGTTCATCAAGGTGCCAGCGATTGCAAAAGAGGGCGAGTATTTTCACTTCAACTATCTGGCAGACTTTGCCTTTGACCGCCAGCATCCAGAGGCCATGCAGAATCTGGTGAGTCACCTGAACAACATCACGCTGGAGGAAGATATAGGTGCCCTGGTGGCGGTTGTGGATCCGGGGGATGCAATCATCCCGCTGCTGAAGAAGAGAAGGCCTCTGGTTGAGACCACGCACGTGTTCGCCAAATCGCTCGGTGCACCGACGCCGGAGTTCAGACCGTTTTATGTGGATATAAGAGACATGATACTCTGATGGCCAAAAAAGGCATCGATCTTGCCCAATCGCTGATAGCATATTATCATAGCTAGCGGAAGCTATTTACATGTTTTTTGTTAGACGAACTCTCATGAAAATAGCGATAGTTATCTTAATGATCTCTATGATAGGCTGTGCATCTGCTGAATTAATTCCTCTGCATAATTATACAATTGATACCGGCAGCTATCTCATGCCGATAGATTATCAAAATCAAGATTATAAAAATTGGACTCGAGCAAGAAGCGGCCCTGAGGTAACACCATTCGCATTTATTTCCGGTGAGAAAGTAATTTCCGGATGGGCAGTAGTTGAAGGTTTTCATTGGCGATACAATGCCGGTGAAACTGGAAGCTTGATAGCCATATTTTCTCTCGAAAATCCCGCCGCACTATCTTCGTTTGACTTACTCTCACTGCGCATAAAATGGCTTAGCGGCGATCCAAACAATGCGAAATTATATGAAACCAACTTGCCATACCCCGGCTGGATAACAAGCTTCCGTGATAATAATACCCAAGTGATAGCTTATGCCGGCACGGTTTGCCCGGGGCTTTTGGTTACGTATGAGACCTATGAAAATTCGACCAGAGCTACGCAATTACTCAAGCAGCTGAAAATCATTCCTCCGGGGCAGTGTGTCGAATCTTCTCTTGGCTGAGAGCTAAAAAAATCGCTCTCAGGCCAATGTACCGCAAATTCACAGTTTTTTATGACAGAACCACCAGTCCTTGCAAACGATCCCGCCGCCGGTCTTCCTGGTGGCAGCCGTCTTCTCATCTGCTGGTGGCGGTATGATCACCTCGTCCCCAATCAGATCGCTGTTCGGCCAGTTAGCCGGAGTGGCCACCTTGAACTTATCAGTGGTCTGCAGGGCTTTTAACGCCCTCAGGATCTCATCCATGTTTCTGCCCACTTCCTGCGGGTAGAAGAGAATTATTCTGACCGTGCCTTCGGGGTCGACGATGAAGACAGCCCTCACGGTGTTGGTTCCCTTTCCGGGGTGAATCATGCCCAGGCGACCGGCCACCCGGCCGGAGTCGTCAGCGATGATCGGGAACTTGATCTCCACGCCCAGGTTCTCGCGTATCCACTGAGTCCACTTCATGTGTGAGAAGACCTGATCAACGGAGATGCCGATCAGCTCGCAGTTGAGCTTCTCAAACTCCCCTCGTCTCTTCTCAAAGCCCACGAACTCCGTGGTGCAGACGGGCGTGAAGTCTCCGGGATGTGAAAACAGCACAAACCATTTCCCAGCATAGGCTTCGGGGAGCTTTATCATCCCGTGAGTGGTCTTGACCTCCATCTGCGGAAACTTATCTCCAATCAGAGGGAAGCTTCCCAATCCGGCTCCGTGAACCATCTTCATGTGGCCCATTGCCAACGGCCCCATTCCCTTAGGCTCTTCCATGCAGCACATATCTCATTCCTCTTTTCTATAATGAAGATCCGTTTCCTATTAAAGATTGCTGTGATCGTTTTGAGAATTGACCATTGTTGTACATTGTTCTACCTTAATGCAGCGAAATGCTACTCTGAAATGCTTAATATTCATCGAGAGCATAATTTTGAGCGTATTCTGACGCGATCAAATTGAATTTCTCGAACGCGGAGTACGGGATCTGGAGAAATGGATCCGAATTTAAGATCGAAATGGAGAGCGCCTCATCTATGATCTAGCTAATGAAAAGTTGTATGCCCAGTTAGATATCTCAGATGATGATGAAAAATTGGATTTGAGGGCGGGAAGCGTTAACATTAACCTGAAATCTAAACACGCATTGAGTTGATTCTCAACTGCTGGAAAAAGGGAAACCGTGGCTAGGAGCTCAGGTTTTGGCGGCCTTGGGCTTCATTGCCGATACCACTATTAGATATAGTGCTGCCAGTCCCACCAGGACGTATATTATATTTGAGAGCATTGATCCTTCACCAAAGATAGCTGCTACTAGATTAAAGTTAAAAAGACCGATCAATCCCCAATTCAGGCCACCAACAACAACTAGTATCAGCGAGATCCAATAAAGAGTGTTATACGTTTCCATAAATCTCCTCCCCAATTTTTTAAATATATCAATATCATCTATCATATTTAAATTTTATTACCTCATGATTTCGAATCAGAAGATATCAAACTAAACATCATTGAGAATTATTCTAAGCAAAAAGGATTATTTCTTAATTAAGATATTTAATTATTATCTGCTTGAGAATAGGTGCGATATCGGGATAATTGTCGATATTGCTTGAATTTCAAATTCTGTAAAAAATTTTAGGATTTTAAGTCCATTAAGAACTAACTAAATATATTATCTCAGGCGGAAGATGTAAATATGTATAATCGATAGTATTTTCAGGAGATACAAATGGCTGCCGAAGATGCCATAAGGGCTACTGTGGACGAACTCTTGAAGGCGATTCCTGCCAGAAACATAATTGGCGACCCCATCGAAACCGAAGACAAGCTTATCATCCCCATAACCAAGATGGGCATGGGCTTCGGGACGGGTATTGGGGCCGGATCCGAAGAGAAATGCCAGGGAGGCATCGCCGGCGGAGCAGGTGGCGGAGCGGGAATTTTTCCAGTAGCAATAGTGATAGTCTATAAGGGCGTCTCGGGACCGGAAGGCGTACAGGTGGTCCCGCTAATAGCGCCAAACCCTCTGGCAGATTCGATTGCCCGCGTCGCTCACACCTTCCTGGAACGGCTGGAGGGCCAGCGGCATAGGGCAACCGGAGAACGGGCACAGGGCCACCAGCCGGTCGAGATAAAGTAGGCCGATGATGATATCGACCCTTTTGCTGATAATATCGATATTATTTTTATTAACGCTGCTGATACTGGCAGGCCTTTTGCTGATTCCGTTCCATCTGAAACTGCACCTGATCAAGGACGGGTCCTTTATGAAAGGCACTTATCGCATCATCTGGCTGGGGCATTCCCTGTATCGGGGAGATATTTCACCCCCGGAGATATCCGAAACCCGTGAACCTGCCGGCGAGACTGAAGCTGCAGAAAAGATGCATGAGCCTCAGCCTGAACCTGAAAAGACAGACCTCAGTCCGATTCCCACAGAATTAGATAGCAAGAAGGTGATTGATGCCCTTCCGGCTCTGGCCTGCGTGCTAATGGGCATGGTTAATTCAGTTAAGATCGAGAGGCTGTCCTGCATAATTGCCTTGGGCTTGAGCGATCCCGCGGATACTGCTGCGGTCAGTGGATATCTATGGGCAGTGCTGTCGGCTTTAGGTTGCGGCAAGGCCGAGGTCTCAATAGAGCCGTCCTTTGATAGACCCCGACTGGATGGGTCCTTTCTGACCGAACTCCAAGCCAGAATGCTGTGGACGGCAATTGCCCTGCTCCGGGCCTTGCGAGAAGAAAAGATCAGAAGCCTGGCATGGGATATGGCTACTGGAGCCAGATCGTGAAGCAAATCCATCCCCTGGTAGAGACTCGAATAAAAGTGGGAAAGTCCCTGAAATCAGGCCACAGAACTCTTTTTCCGGTGGCTAAAGTGACCGTCCTTTGGACTGAACTGGCGGTCAAAGCCGTGGTAATGGTCCCCCTGGCCATAATTGTGGTGGAGAAGAGAGACGAGTACCTCATCAATCTCGGCGAAGAACAGATGACCATCAAAGCGCTCATGAAAATGGAGCCTGCTTTAAGAGCATCAATAGATGGGGAAATGGGAATTCACAGGATTAAAGTGACCTGAAAACAGGGTGGCCTGAAACTGGGTGTCAATCGATTCGGCCACCAATCACCGGAAAAAGCGAATTATCTGCAGAAAATGCAGATTAAGCCTTCACCACCACCGTCTTGCCGATACTGTCCCCGAGACGCTGTTTCTTATCCGATCTCCAGATCAGGATGGCCCCGATAAGATAAACAAACAGGCCGTCAATTATGCGCAGGATATTGCGCACGAAAGCCTGATTCATATCGATCTTTCCGCCATTCTCTCCCACAACTTTGATCTTGGTGATCATCTTTCCGACAGTCTGGCCGCGAGATCCCTCCAGATAGGTGAAATACGCCAGATAGACGAGGAAGTAAAACAGACCCCAGCCCCATTCGGCTGTCCCAGAGGCTCTGCCCACTCCAAGGATCGCGCCCAGTGCCCCCAAGAGCAGCCCAAGCACAATGGAGTCTATCAATAATGAGACAAACCTTATCCCGATACCCTGATACTCCAGAATGACAGGTGCCTTCATGATCTCCGATTGCTCCGTGCCGGCCATAATCCTCACCCCATTGCGCTCAGGTCGAAATCATTAGCATCAGATCGGGCCCCGGGGATTCAACCGTTGCGCAAATTGTTGCCCGATCATACCTCGAAAGCCCGGACAACTTACCGAAAATTGTTAGAAGTTATCCTATTTAGACGTTTCCAGAGGCGGTGCCTGTCAGCCAAGCTGCACGAAAAAGCGCGACATGAAATAGAAATGACGAATGACCGGATTCGTGATATCGGGCGCTAATAAAAAAGGCCTGAGACAGGATAGACCCCAGGGTCCGGTCTTTGCCGGATCAGGCCTCAGGCTTCACTGCCATCAGTTTCATGCTGGCCACTGATGCTTTGACCTCCTCCAGCTGTTCCGGAGATACTTGTGGTGTCTCTATGATTCCAGATCCCTGAGAACAGCAGACCAGGCTCTCGATTGGAAACGCCGACTCTTCCACCACCTTCAGATCAGAAAAGCCCGCCGACTTTATCAGGTCCAGATATTCATCCTTCATGATGGCCCCGGCCAGGCAGCCGATGTAAGCTTCATTTGACCTCTTGACGAAGCTGGGAAGCTCCTGCAATAGCACTACATCTGAGACAGCCAGCCTCCCTCCGGGCTTGAGCACCCTGAAGGCCTCTTTAAAGGCCCTGCGTTTGTTGGGGACCAGGTTAATCACACAGTTGGATATCACAACGTCCACATAATTATCGGCCACTGGCATGTTCTCCAGATCGCCCTGTCGAAAATCGATGTTTGCGTATCCGCCCTTGCGGGCGTTGGCCCGGGCTTTCTCCACCATCTCAGAGGTCATATCCACGCCTATTACCAGGCCCCGGGCTCCAACCCTGGCTGAAGCCAGGAAACAATCGAAGCCCGCTCCCGAACCCATATCCAGGACGATCTCTCCGTCATGCAGGTCTGCCAGGGCTACCGGATTTCCGCAGCCCAGGCCGAGGTTGGACTCAGGTGGTGCTGCGCGTATCTCTTCCTCGCTGTAGCCCATCTTTTTGCTGATCTCCTGCGGAACATCAGAGCACCCGCAGCTCCGCTGAGAGTAGTAGGACGTGGCTTGTTTGGCGATGCGTGCGTAGCCCTCTCGAACAGCTCTTTTTATCTCTCTCTCTTTCATGGTCATAAGAAGTCCCCGTTTTTAAAGCGCCATCTCTCACGCCTTAATTCGCTTGGGTGAATGCAATTGTCGTATCCTCAACCGTACGACTCAGGATTTAATTAACCTTTTTGTGACCCTTTCAGAAAATGGCAGCCGGAAGGCACAGAAGAATTCGGGAGGCACAGAGGGGACAGACGGCCTTGTCCAGACGAAGCGATCTATGCACTTCTATGCGCTTCGATTTCTGTTCAGGGGCTCGTAGCCGCCGATCTTCTTGATCAGATCCTGGTGTCTCATCCACAAAAATGCGATAAAGAAGAGCGATAGTGCCAGCCAGGTGGCAAACCACAGCCTTGTATATCCATCCATCACCAGCTGCTGGGAGCGGATGAACATGGCCGCGGCCACGGTTACGATCAGAGAGAAGAACATATTGGCCGACGGGGCCAATGAATCCCGGTAATTGGTGCAGAACTGCTCCCAATGCCTCTCGGCCAATCCCGCCCGGGACACGGGATGTCTGCCCAGAAAGATACCTATTCTCTTGATGCGGGAGTCGGCAGACATGATATACAGGTCATAGCTTATGGCCACCAGGGGGACGAAATAGAGAAGCCAGCAGATATCTGCGATGTCGATCCCAAGGTTTACCGAGCTCAGGCCGAAGAGGACTGTGACGAAGGCCAGCTTCCTGGTTACATAATCTGCACGCTCGTTCTGGGTCCTGATCTTCTCCTCGTGAAGCGCGTGCAAGAATTCCCGGTCGCTATCCTCCATTGCCAGCCCCTCTAATAAAAAAGAATTCTTATTATTAATAACTTTTGTCTGTAATTGATATGCCGGGTCCTTAAGAGAAGGGCGCCGGAGGGCCAGATCGCGTTCAATGGATCGAGAAGGCGAGATCTATTCAGAAAAATTCATCTCGCACAATTGCACCGCCTAATCTTGGGGACTTTAAATCCTCCATTAAAATCCGCTTCAGAAAGCCAATGACTGCCGCAAAATATAGATCGCTGTAAGGCCGGAGAAAGCTTTGTAGAGACATCCTTTCCCGCAACCGCAAGTCTTCATCCTCTGCAGCCAGCTGAAAGCTGTGATCCGCACCTGGAATGATTGCGATCTCCACATCACGATTTCCGCCTGCCCGCATCTCTTCAAAAACCCGCTTGGCATCTTCAACCGGCACATTCATGTCGCAGCCACCGTGAATCACCAGCGCGGGCTTGTTTAGGTACCTGAACTGGCGGGACGGAGCAAGCTCCTCAGAATAGCAGGTGGGATCGTGATATAACCTCCAGGTCTGTCCCCTGTAGCTCAGCTCGTGGTCCATGATGCCCTTCCTGGCACGGCTTTCGATCTCCTTCAAGTTCAAGCCGATCATCAACCCGTAGAGATCGTGCTCCTCCACCCACGATAAATGTTCAGGGCTCCTGGAGGCATAGTCCACCACCCGCTGGTAGTTGAAGGCCATCATCTCCTCGTAGTTGCGGAATAGGCCTCCCTGAAGAATATAAGCCGCTGGCCGCCGGTCTTCTCGGGCCAATCGACAGGCCGTGTAAACCCCGGCGCTCTGGCCCAAGACCGCTATCCTCTGCGGATTGATGCCTTTCTGGCGGGAGAGGCAATCCAGGGCAGCCTTGGCGTCCCGGACGTCCGCAAGATAGCCTCTATGCTCGGTGGACCGCGCGCTTTCACCATAGCCTCTCCGGTCCCAGGAGAATGCGGCAAATCCGGCATCGCAGAGCCGACGGGCGATTTCTAGAAAGAAATTCTTTTTAAGGACGGCCTTCCTGTCTCGTGTTTCCAGCAAATTGCCGTCACGGTCCTGCTCCAGAGAGCCGTGCACCAGCAAGACCCCAGGAACCGGTTCCACTAAATGATCTGGAAGCCTGATCACTCCGGCCAACCGGAGGCCATCACTCTCGAAAAACACAGGTTCTTCTTTCAAGACCCCACCACCCTCAGTCCCAGTGCGTATTTCTGGTCATCATCAAATACAGGAACATGGGCACCCCTACGAAGGAGATCACTATCCCTATGGGCAAGATAATCGGGTCCATGGCTGTCCGGCCCACGATATCTGCACCTACAACCAGAATCGCTCCCACCAGACAGGAGGCCGGGAGAAGAAATCGATGGTCTTCGCCGATGGCCATGCGAGCCACATGAGGTGCCACCAGCCCCACAAAACCTATGATGCCGGTAAAGCATATGATGCTCGCAGTTATGAAAGAGGAGAGCAGCAGCGCTAGAGTTCTCACCCGAGATGTATTTATTCCCAGGCTCCTGGCCGTCTCGTCTCCTCCGGAGAAGATGGCGTTCAAGTCCCAGGACAGGCGGATCAGAACCGGCAAGGTTAGGGCCAATGCTGCCGTCATCACCGCTAGCTTTCCCCAATCCGCTCCGGAGAGACTTCCAAAAGTCCAGTTGACCATAGCGTTGAGCTGCTGCTCATTGGCAAAGAACTGCAGCATGGCGGTGAGGCTTCCGAAAAAATAAGTCAATGCAATTCCTGCCAGAACAAGCGTTTCCGGAGACGATCTCTTGAGCCTGGTCAGTCCAAAGACCAGCAGCGCACAGCCAAGAGCAGCAGCAAAGGCGGCGGAGATTATAACAATGGTGCCGGAGCCCGAGTAGCCCACGCCGAACATAATGGCCATGGAAGCCCCAAAGGCGGCTGCAGAGGAGATGCCCACGGTGAAGGGACTGACCAGAGGGTTTCTGGTGACACCCTGCATGGCCGCCCCAGACACCGCAAGACCTGCTCCGGCAATGATCCCCATCAGAACTCTGGGAAGCCGCAGGTGCCAGACCACTCCCGATACGAAGGGATCGCTCTCCACTGGAAGGAATCTGGCTGCTATTGCCGAAAAGACCTCCAGAGGGCTCTTGGTGGTTCCCCCAAGGGAAGCCGAGATCAGGACCAGCAAGAAGAGAAGGCCAAGGCTTGCTGCTAGAAAGAGCATCTTCCTGGCCACGAACTCCGAGTAAGCCTGCTTGGCAGGACTGTTGCTAGAATGACCGCTCGGGCAGGGCAAGTCTGCCTTCTCGCCGAAATTTGTCATTCGGTCAGGCTCCGCGCAAAGACCCTGGCCGGATGCGTCTCCGAAAGCTCGCTCATCTTAAAGGGCATACCTTCGCGGTGAGCGTTCTCCAGCCGGCCCCTCAGGCCGCGCAGGTACTCCAAGAACGCGGCATCGTCCTGCTGATCCCGGCTGGCCTTAAAGATCAGAATGAAAGCAGGCTTTGCAAATGGTATCTCATAGCCGGTGGGTATATCGGCACCGAACCAGAAGAGCGAGCCCGGTCTCATGAGGTGACGCTGACCGCCGCTGCACAGCACCCACTGCCCTCTTACGGTGAAGATTATGCTCTCGGTTGGGTGAGGATGTTCCTGGCAATAAAGATCCGGCGGCATCTCGATAAAATGAGCCTGGGAGCCGTCGCCCTTCAAGAGCGGGCCAATCCGGCCTTCCAGTGTATCGATTCCGGGATTGCTGATTTTATCTGTGATATCCTCTACGATGCGGATGCCCGTCCATGATATTATTCTGGTTTCGTCAGCTGACATGATCGCAGTTCTCCAAAGCTGCTCTGAAGGCACTAATTGGCATTCAGCTATGGGTCAAATTACATTTCATCTTTCTGATAAATTACAATCCTTTTTCAATTTAATAGCAAATTATATGAATCTTTTCAGGAATGAGAGGTCCGCGAAGTTGATGTTAGAGCCTTATTTCCGAACGATATTAGAGAATAGCATCTGGCCAATAGGTAGAGATCAAAATTAGATCATGACGAATCTCTGACCGTCACGTTGTTACATAATACGAAGCATTTATTAACTAGTAATATCATCTCCCCCTGAAGAGCGACAGAGGGATAAGATTAGCCTCCTTTACCGATAACCCAACTGTTGTAAACCCCCTGGACGAACTGCCATTCCAGTGGGTCCTCCTCTTCTAGTCTACCAAACAACCCACCAAATAGGAAGGTGGCAAAGCATCACCGCTTTAATTATTACCGATATCAGGAAAAGCAAATCGCTGAGCGAATTCGATCTATTGACGGCGATCGTCACTGGCAAGGATAGTTGCGATGATGGCTCCATGCTTTCTGCGGCCAAGATTAACTGCAAAGGGGTGCTTATCCTGGAGAGTTCCACCGCCGAAAGAGATCTGCCAGAGATCGGCGTTAAGCGTGGAGACCAATTCCTGCGCATATGGGCCAAGCCGGACCACGGACTGGCCGTGGGAGGAGAGCTTCGATTTGCTGGCATAGAACAGAAGCATTCCTAAGCCGTCGCGAAAAGAATTAAGTTCACAAGATATAAGAAATTATAAGAATTAATTTAATATAATTATAATAGGAGAGATTCCGCTGCCACTTTAGGAGATTCATGTCTCTTGGTTTTTTGCATTTCGTCCCATTGAATCCGATCGAAAAGAAGGAAAGCGGATGGCCAAGATTGTCATAAAGGACCTAACTTTCAGCTATGGGAACCACAAGATCCTGGACAAGATCAACATTTCTGTGCATGATTCGGAAATGCTCAGCCTGGCAGGGCCAAACGGATCAGGCAAGACCACACTGATCAAGTGCATAGATCGCATTTTGAAGCCCAACGGCAGCATCCTGCTGGACGGAAATGACATCGAAAGCCTGAGCAGACAGGACATAGCCCGAATAATAGGCTATGTTCCCCAGGGCAGCTCCAGCCCGCTCTCCACCACGGTTTTCGACACCGTTCTGATGGGGCGCAGGCCCCACATACGCTGGCGGGTCTCTGAAAACGATCTGGACAAGGTGACCGAGGTGCTGCAGCTGCTTCATCTCGACGATCTGGCCATGATGGATTTCGGCCAGCTGAGCGGAGGCCAGAAACAGAAGATTCTGATCGCTCGTGCTCTGGCCCAGGAGCCGTCCGTGCTATTGCTCGACGAGCCTACATCAAACCTGGACATAAGACACCAGCTGGAGGTGATGGAGATCATAAGCGACCTGGTAAAAGGGAGACGTATATCTGCTATAATGGCTATTCACGATCTGAATCTTGCCGCCAGATTCTCGGATCGTCTAGCATTGCTCCGGAATGGGATGCTTTACGCCGAAGGCCCTCCTGACACACTGCTAACTGCCGAAAATATGCTGAGGATTTTCGAAGTGGAGGTGGAAGTGGTAAAGGTCAGGGGAAGTCCTTGTGTTATACCACTCCGATCCCTAAGAGATGCCGAAAGCTCAATTGGTCCTCATCCTGGCAGTCGTTCCTGAGACCTTCCAGCCACCTATCTGAAATCGACCTGAACCTTGGGCATTCGCAAGAAGTGCAATTTGGATGCGTTCAGAGGTTCGTGGGTTTATGATATCGATATATTTAAAAAATTAATTTAAAAAATTAGATTTTTGGATAAATATACTGACCTTGTGGCGGCATTCCCAGATAGTTCTCCAGGTATTCCAGCAAGAATGCCTCTGGATCGAGATCCTGGAACTTCTCAGGGTATAGCGCCTTGGCGACAAACAGAGGTCCGAACTTCTTCCTGAGTCCTGCTGTGACATCAAAGCTAATGGCATAAACCTGGCCGTTCTTTACGGCATTAGTATTGGCCAGCTCCACCCGGTTTGATACATTATTTCTGAGATCTTTCAAGGTTCTTTCATCCTCCATGAAGTAGCCCTGTGGTTCGGATATGCCTTTGATGATCACATCCGGGTTCCTCTCCGCAACATCCTCCGGATTGGTGGTGAAATAATAGGGCTTCTGATCGTAATAAAGATCCTTGCCACCGCCTGCGCGTATCATTCCCGGTACTCCGCAGCCATAATCAGCACCCCCATAAGTCTCGTAGTAATTGGCGCCTTCGAAATATACCGTCTTTCTCTCGGATTCTGGTATTCGAGCAAGAGTCTGGTTTATGGAATCATACTGATCCTGAATGAACGATATATATTCATGAGCTTCTTCTTCTTTGCCAAGCATCTTTCCCAGCAGCTCCACTTCGGATGTGTATATCTCCATCCGGTACAGATCCAAAGCTACTACAGGTATGCCGAAGGGCTCCAGCTTCTGTGCCACCTCATCGGGAAGGGGCGGCCAGGAGGTCCACTGGATTACCACATCGGGCTTAAGTTGCGCTATCAACTCATAGTTCGGATCGTCATAAGATCCCACAAGAGAGACCTCCTTGAGCTGAGGATAAAGCCCTTGGTCCACTTTCTTCTTGGCACTGGTGTCAATCCCTGTGATCCGGTCCCAGGCCCCCAAGGCAATCATCTCCTCTGGAACGTTCGAGTTCAAGGCGACTACGCTTTCAACGGGGTAAGGTACTTCCACCGTCCTCCCGGCAGAATCGGTGATGCTAATTGTCGAACCGGCGGCTCCGGAATTAGCCTGGGCACATACCATGAAACAGGGGAACATTAACAGCGCAACAAGGATACACGCTGCCTTTTTTCGGACATCTGCACACATGAATATCAACCTATCAAAAATTAATTTAAGGATAGAAGTACACTCTCTGGTACTTTAGACCCAGAAATTCTTCCAGATACTGGCGGTAGAAAGCTTCTGGATCCATATCCTGGAATTTCTCTGGATAAAGGGCCTTAGCCAGGAATATAGGTCCAAACTTCTTTCCTGCACCACCTGCCACATCGAAGCTTACCACGTACACCTGGCCGTTCTTTACGGCATTTGTCGTTGCCAGCTCCGGGCGGCTCATGATCTCGTCACGCAATACCTGGAACTCGGTCTCGTTCTGAGCGTTCCATCCAAGGGGTGTTCCCTTGAAGATCACATCCGGATTCCTCTCTGCGACGTCCTCAGGATTGACCTCGAAGGCCAGCTCAGATCTCTCCGGGTACAGATCTTTTCCTCCTGCGAAGCGCACCATGTTAGGAATTCCGCTACCGTATCCCGCGCCGCCGTAGGTCTGATACTTCTTGGCTCCCTCAAAATAGACATCCTTCTTCTCAGATTCGGGAATGGATGAGAGCGTCTGGTTGATCAGGTCATAGTATGCGGAGAAGAAGTCCATGTATTCAGCAGCCCGATCTTCCAACCCGAGCATCCGTCCCAAGGTCTCCATCTCAGTAAACCACACTTCTGTGCGGTAAAAGTCCAGCCCCACCACAGGAATTCCAAAGGGAGCCAGCTTCGCCTCGATCTCGGCGGGCTCTGGCGGGTAGCCTGCAGATAGCGCAATCACCACATCTGGATTCAGCTCCGCAATCTTTTCGTAGTTGGGCTCTTCCTGTGTGCCCACCACCGGCACATCCGCCAGCTCCGGCAATAAGCCCTTATCGGCCTCATCCTTGGTGGACTGATCCATGCCAACTATTCGATCCACCGCGCCCAGGGCACGCATCTCTTTGGCCGGGTTACTCCACAGCACCACCGCGCTCTCGGCCGGGAACGGCACCTCCACCGATCGGCCTGCAGAGTCGATTACGGAGATCGTTTCGCGACTGTCGCCGGAATCCAATGCCAGGCCACTTGCGGTGAAGGCCATCAGAATTAGAGAAGCAAGAAGAATCTCTCTTAACAGCCTTTCAGCGAATTTATATCGCATTTTGACACCTTTTTTTAATTTTTTCTTATTTAGTATCAATTAATATTCTTATGTATAAAGATATTGCCTTTAGACCATGATTATTGATAATAAGTATTAAAGAGGCATCAGTAGTCTACGCCCTCTCACCTCCACCGTCTCGACTTCTACTCCGTAAGCTGCTCTGATGTTCTCCGGAGTCATCACTGAATGGGGGAGGCCAGAGGCGACCACATTTGCATCGCCAACGCTGCAGAGCCGCCTCAATAGCACCACATCATCCGAGAACATTAGAGCATGATTGGGATCATGAAGGGTCATGATGACTGTTACACCCCTCGCTCTTGAGATCTCGCCGATCATCTTCAGGGTCTGAACCTGATTCTTGAAGTCTAGGTAGGAGGTAGGCTCATCGAGCAACAGCACGGCTGGCTCCTGGACCAGGGCGCGCGCAATCATCACCAGTTGCCGCTCTCCTCCGCTGATCCGGGTATAGGCCCGGTCTGCCAGCCGGTCAATTCCAGTAAGCTCCAGAACCTGATCGGCCTTCTCCAGATCATTCCTCCTGGGAGAGGAGAACGCAGGAATGTAGGGCATCCTGCCGGTGACTACCACCTCCCTGACGGTAAAGGGAAAGGAGGTCTTGTGACCCTGCGGCACATAGCCCACGATCCTGGCTAGCTGGTGAGCAGGCATGGAAGTCACCGGCCTCCCATCGACATAGACCTGGCCTCGATCCGGTTTCAGCAAGCGGTTAATGATCTTTAGAAGCGTCGTCTTGCCGCAGCCGTTTGGCCCCACCATGGTGACCACAGACCCCTTGCGAATCGATAGAGATACCGAATCCAGAATCCTAGAGCCGCCATAGCTCATACTGATTTCCTCGATCCTTACTCCAGCTTTCATTCCCAACCACCTGCTCGGGTCTTGCGTAGCAGATAGACGAAGACCGGCGCTCCCAGCAGAGTGGTGATTATCCCCACCGGCACCTCAAAGCTGAAGGCCGCCCGGGCTACATCGTCCACCAGCACCAGAAATGAGGCTCCAACGGTTACCGAGATCGGGAGGAGTATGCGGTGGTCCGGACCGAAGACCATGCGCACCATGTGCGGAACAATCAAGCCCACCAGGCCGATAATCCCAGCCACGGATACCACGGCTGACGCCACCAGGGTGGAAGAGACGATGAAGACGAACTTGTACAGCTCCAGGTTCATTCCCACCGACCGGGCCTCCTCTTCCCCCAGGGCCAGGACGTTCAGCCTCCATCTCAAGGCGAGCAGAATCAAACATCCCGCTAAAACCCAGGGCGCAGCCTGATAGAACTTGGACCAAGAAGCAGTTGATAGGGTGCCCATGTTCCAGTAGACGATGCTCTGCAAGGAGCGCGCGTCCACCGCGAACTGGATCACAGCCAGAAGAGCGCCGAAGACGGAAGAGACGATTACCCCCGCCAGGACCAGCGAGATGATGGGGACCTCACCTTTCCGCCTGGCCATCATGTAGGCTGACCCTACCGCCAGCAGGCTGAAGGCAAACGCTCCTAACTGAATGGGCACCTCTGGAAAAATCGCTATGGCCAGTGCCGCTCCGAAGGCGGCGCCTGATGACAGCCCTAATATGAACGGGCTTACCAGCGGATTTCTAAAAATGCCCTGCAAAGTGGCTCCAGATATGGATAATGCCGCGCCCACCAGCATTGCCAGTAGGACCCGCGGCAGTCGGATGTTGAATATAACCGTGTCGTACACCTGCGGCAATCCCGACTCATGGCCCGTAAGCCTGGCCGCGACAATTTCTACCAGTTGAAATGCTGAGAGGGGGTAGGTTCCCACGTTCATGGATAACAAAAAGGCAGGCAATGGCAGCAGCAGGCAAAGAGCTATCAGAAAGCGCTTCCTCGAAAAAGGAAACCGAGATGGGAAAAGCCCTCTCTGAAGCTTCGCCCATCTGTCAAAGCCGCTATACATCAGGCACTACCGGAGGCAGCCTCGAATCCCGGATAGTGCACCTGATACAGATCGACGAACATATTGTCGATCTCCGCATCCAAATCCAGATCCTGGAATTTATCCGGGTTGATATCCTTGGCCATGATCATCAAGGCCAGAGGATATCTCGGAGTGTGGAAGTCAAAGATCAGCGGATTCTCTACCTCGTACACTCGACCGTTTTTGACGGCATTGATATCCTTCCAGCCCTCGAAGTCCTTTCCATTGACGATGTCCTCAGGGTCCAGGTTGGTGTTGAACCACATGTAGATTACATCCGGATTGAGCTGTACCAGAGTCTCAAGGTTCAGGGTGGGATGCTCCAAAGTCCTGGTCTCATTCGTCCACAGCTGCATGACGTTCACACCCCCAGCCTTTTCGATCAGCTCGTTAGCGGTGCTCTTGAGACCAGCAGTTCCCAGTATGTCGCCCCACATCCAGTAGACCTTGGGTTTTTCTTCCTGTGGTATGGTCGAAGTGTCGTCTGTGACCTTCTTCTCGTATAGCTTCATAATGTTCACCACTTCTGCAGCGCGCTTCTCCCGGTCGATGATCTGTCCGAAGACCTCAGCCTGCCTTTGCAGGTCAGAGGTGCTGTCTATGAAAACGCCGTAGGTGGGAACATTCAGGTTCTCCTCGATGGCCTGAGTCACATCGTCATCCCAGTCCGCGGACCATAGCACCACCAGCTGGGGATCGGCCTTGGCCAGAGTCTCCATATTAACCATTCCCCCCTCCTTCGAGATTCTCACCTTGCTATCGAAGTTGGGATCTATGGCCTTGAAGAGAGGTTCGCGCTGTTCCGGCATCCAGATGTCTCCAATGCCAGAGATATTATCGGCACCGTCTACTGCATACATGGTGTTCATGGCGTTCTCTACCAGGAAGACTATACGCTCGCAAGGATATGGAACCTCAATAGTCCGTCCGCGGTCATCTGTCACTTGAATCGTTTTGTTTTCGCTGCCGCCATTTGCTGTGGCGGAAAAGGCAAAAAAGGCAAAGATCACGCAGACCGCCATCATAAAAGAGATAATTGTTCTCATAATACCTCCAAAAAAATAGAACCAGCCCTAGGGCTTGGTTGCATAAATGTCGTTAGGGAACTGCGCGGTCGTCCCGTTCCAGGCCGGCTTGTAGGTCTTGAGCGCGGCCTCCCTGCAGGTGCAATCGAATACTCCGTCCTCGGCTATGGGCAGTGTATCCACTTCATCCATATCGCCCCAGCCTCCGAAGCAGCAGGGCAGCCAGTCCTTACAATCGGATCCCCAGCTCTTCTCAATCTCAATCTTCAAGTTCTTCTTAATGTGGAAGTCGCCCACATAGTCGGAATCGATATCGATGATCGGCGCTCTCCAGCCTTGAGTATTGATGCTCTTGGCCTTCTGTGTAGCCTTCAGGGTATCCGTGAATAGCATTCCTACATGGACTGTGCCCTGAGTCACGAAGTCCTCAATCTTCATAGAGGCCAGGCCCTTTCCCTTGACCTTATAATCGGGACCGGTGCAGTTGAGGTAAACTGATATGTCACCCACATATCCGCGAGCATACTCGAGCTGGTGGTGCAGCATAACCCCCTCCTGATAGCTTTTGGCCACAGTCTTCTCTTTGAGAAGGGAGTCGTAGGTTATCGGGCGAGCGGCATACCATCCGGTCCCAAAGGCAAAGATATGCGGGGATTGAACGAAATCCTTCTGGATGGTGAAGTTGATCTCGCTATTGGCCCCCTTCGATTTCTTCAGAAATCCGCCATCCTTTGTAATGGTGTAATAGTAGCTGCTGTCGTGAGCAGTCTTCTGCTTTGAGTCGAGCACGTGGGCATAGTCAATTGAGCCGCTGCCATGCATGTACTCCAGAAGGGAGAGGTTGTTGGTGTTCACATCGGCACGGACCATCATATAGCCGTCTCCCTCCACATCGTCATCGTATTCATAGGTGTATTTTACTACGTCTCTTCCCTCGTACTGTGGATTGTAGTCGTTGGTGCCGGCCAACGACAAACCCGTTAGAATCGTCATGAGGATCGCAACAATTCCGATACCTCTAATGTAGCATCCCATTATCAATCCCTCTTTGGAGCGTCAGGTTGCATAAAGTAATATTTAATTCTTTCTTTGTATGATAAAAGTTATCATATTATTGACTTATTTAATTAATCATAATAAGTTAGAATATTTAATGATCATTAAGTTCTACTCAATCAATAAATTTATAAATAATGGTGCCAGGAAGGCCGAGCTCAATCTAAATCAGGACCGCAGGTTCGACCGGCAAACGATAGTGCCTGCGGTTCAATTCCAATCCGATCACAAGGGCCCATATCCTTCATCCTTCCACGCAGAGCTCCTCTTGTTGCCAGTGCCACAATGCGCCTTTCTTCCTCCCGGCTTCAGCTCGTCCAGTTGTTTCCTGATCGACATCGTGCTGGTCGTCACCTCAAAGAGAGCGATATATTTTGCATCAGCAGCATGCAGCTGGGGCCGCATGCAGAGCTATACCCCGCAACTAACCCCGTTAGGTCGATAAAATGATGGTCCAAAGGAAGTTCGGACTTTTTTGGAGCGCCCAACCGGAAGAGTAATCTGATCGCAGGATGGCGATTGAGCTTGCTTATATTATATGAAGTGCCCAAGAAATTTTTCTCGGGCCTCATGCCCGGCAAGTCTATTTTGGTCCAAGGATCTAATCAAAGTAATTCTAATTGTTAGAAACTTATATATGTCATCGAATATAAGAATATTTCAGTTTAAAATGCAGGAGTTGGCGAGGTGAATCGTTGCGGGCAGGAAATACGGTATCTTCGATGTTTGTGCATTTGGCTCAAGTTGATAATAATTTAAGAGGTTTGGCGAGCCGAAATGGCAGAGTTGCATTCGTAAAAGTAGAGGGCGCCAGCCCTCGATGCGGATATGGCCAAGGAAGGATTTTTCGTTGTTAATGGAGACCAGGAATCATGTCTGGAATAGTTCATTTTGAGATTCCCTTCGATGAAGCAGAAAGGGTCAAGAAGTTCTACACAGAGCTTTTCGGCTGGAAAGTGGAGAAAGCTCCTGGAATGGATTACTGGATGATCTATACTCTGGGAGGACCTGGAGGCGGAATGATGAAGCGGCAAGAGCCCGATCAAAAGATCATCAGCTACTTTGGCGTCAGTTCCGTCTCGGAGTCTTCCTCCAAGGTCGAGATGCTCGGAGGCAAAGTGCTGGCACCTAAAATGGCCGTCCCGAAGATGGGCTACTTTGCGGTCTGCATGGACACTGAAGGAAACGTCTTCGGCCTATGGGAGAGCGATTCTCAAGCCGGGTGATATTCTGGGAGAGATGGGGGGCAACCCTTGTTGATGCCATATGAGCACATCGGGGATCTCAACCCCCCATCCCCCTCAATTTGAATCGGGATATATGCCGCTATCACACGTATGCTGAAGCCTCAGCCCCAAGCGATGACCGGATGCAGACGGATGATGCAGAAGGCCTAGATAGATAGACCCGCACGTGCCCCTTCGATCATGGCGTAGGTCACATTCCTGGACTTTACTGCATCCCCCACTACCAGTACCTCTTTCACCACACTTCTTAGTTCGTCGGCGATGCCGTCATTGGGCACCGAGCCCATGGCTATTGCCACAGTATCTGCAGGAAGCTCCTCGGTTCTGCCCATCAGCTCTATGATCACTCCGCCCTTTTCTATGCCCTTTATTCTGGCGCTAGTGAGCATCGTCACCCTGCCCATTCTCAACCTTTCCAGCAACAGATACCGTTCAACGGCTGCCGCTGCCCTGGCGATAGTCTTCCCCGTTCCCACCAGCGTCACTTCGTGACCCTTTCGGGACAGATGATCGGCGATCATGGCTCCGGAAACCCCGCCTCCCAGAACTACCACCTTACCCCGGGCAACAACCTTGCCGCTCAGAATTTCGTGGCTCATCATAACATTCCCGAGATCGACTCCCGGGATATCCGGACGGGCCTCCAGGGCACCTGTGGCCACGATAGCCACATCAGCCCTCTCCCTGCTGGCCAGTTCGGGCGTGACCTTAGTTCTCAGCCGAATGTCGATCCCCAAGCGGCTCATCTCAGCGATGAGATGGTTCTTCAGCTCCACCCACCCTGGCCGAAGAGGGAGCGCAGCTGCGAGATTTAGAGCCCCGCCGAGGCTGTCAGTCTCTTCGCAGAGCATCACCTGATGCCCTCTCAAGGCGGCAGTCTTGGCGGCTTGCATGCCTGCAGGCCCCCCTCCTGCGATCAGCACGCGCTTGACGGATTCGGGAAGCGGCTTTGCGAACTCCGTCTCTCGAGACGTTTCCGGGTTGACTGTGCACCAGACGTCCTTACCGTCGAACAGCCTGCTGATGCATCCCTGGTTGCAGGCTACGCACTTATTGATCTCCAGTTCAAGCCCCTCCTGGGCCTTTCTGGGCCAGTCGGGATCAGCCAGGAGCGACCTGCCCAGGGCCACGAAATCGGCCTTTCCGGTGCTAACGATCTCCTCCGCCAGCTCGGGATGGCGGATCTTGCCCACGGCGATGACGGGAATATCCACGGATCGTTTGATGGCCTCGGCAAACGGAACCAGAAGCGAATCGGGCATAGCCATAGGCGAGATCATGTATCCGTGACTAAAAGACGCATAGTTGCCTACGGATACGTGCAGTGCATCAACGCCCAGATCTTCCAGTCTCCGGGCGATCTTCATGCTGTCCGGCAGCCTCAGGCCGCCAGGAACCATCTCTTGGGCCGATAACCTCATGATCAATGGAAATTCCGGCCCCACGGCCCCGCGCACCGCCTGCACCACCTCGGAGGCAAAACGCATCCTGTTATCTTCAGAGCCCCCATACTCATCCTCACGCAGATTGCTGTAGGGAGACAGGAATTGAGTTATTAGATAGCCGTGGGCACCGTGTATCTCCACAAAGTCGCACCCTGATTCCTTTGCCCTTCCGGCTGCCTGGGCGTAAGCCTCAACGATGTCGTGAATCTCCTCTACGCTCAGAGATCTGGGCATCTCATTGATGACAGGGTCCGGTATAGCCGAAGGAGCTACAGGTTTGGTGCCTGTGACCTTGAAGGAGGTCTGCCTTCCGGCATGGTAGAGCTGCGGGCCTATGGCAGCGCGTTGAGAATGGGCCGCCGCTACCAGCTTTTTCAGCCCCGGGATGACTTCATCGGTGTGCAGACCCAGTTCGTTGCCAAATCCTCTGCCATCCTGGCTGATGAATGAAGCCTCCAGGATCATCGTTCCAACGCCACCGCAGGCTATGCGTTCGATGTGAGCCAGGTATTTGGGTGTGACCAAACCCATTTCATCTGCATAATTGAGAACCATTGGCGGCATTACCAGACGATTTTTGGTCTTCAGGTTGCCAATTTTACCCTCTGAAAAGAGAACGGAATATTTAGTCATATCATTTATGTGACCCTTAGTAAAATAAATAGTTATTCCAGTTGTAACAGTTCGAAGAATATGCGGTTTGCCGGCCACGAATCGAGCTTCCGGATCCTATCTGCGACAGTGCAACCGGTTGTTTTCGCATCACGGGAAATCATCACCAGAGGCCTAAGATGCATGTCGTAATGCCTAAGAGAAGATCACGAATAAGATCTTCCGTACTTCACTACTTAATTATAAGTTTCAATAAATTTATGTATCTTAAAAGACTTTATAGAGTAAACATAAGGAGCTCAATGATTTATGCCCCAATTAGATCCTTTTTTGATAGCAATAGGCACATTAGGCGTGCTGGTGTTCATAGTTTCCAGCATGCTGGGGATGGGATTTAGCCTGACCGTTCCTCAGATCCTAACCCCTCTGAAAAATACGCGTTTGGTTCTGATTTCACTGGCTGCCAACTTCATAGTTGTTCCAATACTGGCATTGTCGATCGCACGCGTGGTACCTCTGTCGGAAGGGCTGCAAATCGGCCTAATTCTGGTGGGTATGGCGGCAGGCGCGCCATTTCTGCCCAAGCTGGTGCAGGTAGCCAAAGGCGATATGGCCTTCACTGCCGGGCTGATGGTCCTCCTGATGGTGGCAACGGTTATTTTCCTGCCCCTAGTCCTGCCCTTTGTGCTATCCGGAGTGCAGGTCAGTCCCTGGGATATTGCCAAAAGCCTCATTTTGTTGATGTTGATCCCCCTGGCTCTCGCTCTCTTTGTTCGGGCCAGGTACGAAGAGATCGCCATCGGCCTCACACCGACTATGACCATGGCCACCAACCTGTCTCTAGCGGTGACGTTCATCGGATATTTTGTGGCCTATTTCAGCGAGATCTTCGGGGTTATTGGAACCGGAGGAATTCTGGCGGCCATAGCTCTGGTGGTCGGCGCCACGGTTGCCGGCTTTTTATTGGGGGGAAAGAGTTTAGATACCAAAAAGGTTCTGGCACTTGGAACAGGTCAGCGAAATTTAGCGGCCGCATTTGCCATTGCCACCAGCAACTTTGCCGCCAATCCAGATGTCTTGATTGAGATAATGGTTGTGTCATTGATAGGGCTGGTTATGCTGATGCTCATTGCCGGAGAGCTTGGCAGGCGAAGCCAGGGTTCCCTCTAAGGCCATGTTAATTATTTAACTCATATTATTTTTTATCTCAATAATCCTATGCTCTTATTTTCGGCAGCTGCAGGGATCATCCTGCTGAGGCTTTTGGCGCCGACCTGCTTTCTGATTTTGCCAAAAGCATCTAAGCTGAGTTAAGGATTTATCGTCTTGACAAAATATTAATAAGTACTCACGGTAATAATAGGAAATGTTTAAAAAACAGTCAAAATACCCAATTTGATGGTTGGGCTGATGGATGTAAACGGGAGAGGGCTTTGAAAATGTCAATTATTGAATATGAGCAGGGGACTCGCTTCCCTGGCAAGATCGGAAGGACAACCGCAGACTCGTCTCCCGCCTGGCCGCAGCCGATTCGCGCCAGAGAAGGTGCGCCGAACGTGCTATTTTTCGTGCTGGACGATGTAGGCTATGGCCAGCTTTCGGTCTTTGGCGGGTTGGTGGATACCCCCAACATCGATCGGGTGGCAGCAATGGGACTGCGCTATGCGAACATGCACACCACTGCCCTGTGCTCTCCCACTCGCGCCTGCATCCTCACTGGCAGAAACCACCACTCCAGCGGAGTTGCCTGCATCATGGAAATGGCCACAGGTTACCCTGGATACGACGGCCGCATGCCCTTTGAGAATGGCATGCTGCCTGAGATGCTCCTCTTGCACGGATACAACACTTTTTGCGTGGGCAAGTGGCACCTCTCTCCATCAGAGGAAAATACCGCAGCAGGGCCCTTTCACCGCTGGCCTTTGGGCCGGGGATTCGAGCGCTTTTACGGCTTCCTGGGAGGCGAGACTAATCAGTGGTATCCCGATCTAACTGAGGACAATAAATCACTAAAACAACCCAAACTTCCGGAAGAAGGTTACCACCTCAGCGCAGACCTGGCCGACCAGGCCATCAAGATGATTTTAGATGCTCATGTCAATGCCCCGGAAAAACCCTTTTTCCTGTACTATGCAACAGGCTGCGCCCACGCTCCCCATCATGTGCCCAAGGAATGGATCGAGAAATACAGGGGCAAGTTCGACATGGGCTGGGACCGCTATCGTGAAGTCGTCTCTTCCCGCCAGAAGGATATGGGACTATTGGCTGCCGACGCAGTGCTGGCAGAGTGCGACCCGGACGTGCCCGCATGGGACTCGCTCTCTCCTGATCAGAAAAAGCTGTACGCAAGGATGATGGAGGTCTACGCGGCCTTTGTATCTTTCACCGATCATCATTTCGGGCGCATTCTGGACACCCTAGAAGAGATCGGCGAGCTGGACAACACATTGATCATGATCATCTCCGATAACGGCGCATCTGCTGAAGGCGGCCCCGTCGGCTCAGTCAATGAGTTTTACTTCTTCAACAACGTTCCGGAGAACTTCGAGGATAACCTTGCCCGAATAGACGAACTTGGCAGCCCGACAACATACAACCACTATCCATGGGGCTGGACCTGGGCCGGTGATACCCCATTCCGCCGCTGGAAGCGCGAGACCTACCGGGGCGGTGCCAGCGATGCTTTTGTGGTCGCCTGGCCCAAGAGCATTAAGTCAAGGGGCGAGATACGCCGCCAGTTTGCCCATGCTATCGACATGGTGCCAACGGTACTCGATGCTTTGGGCATCGTTCCGCCCCGCACCATCCGGGGCGTACCTCAGGCTCCGCTAGAAGGCGTGAGCTTTGCCCACACCTTCGATTCGCCTGATGCGCCCTCAAAGCATACGACCCAGTATTATGAAATGTTCGGACACCGCGCCATAGATCACAAGGGCTGGCGCGCAGTGTGCCCCTGGCCGGGTCCGAGCATTGCCGAGGCCGCTTCTAAGGGACATCAGCTTGGCTCTCCCATCACGCCGGAGGATCTCCTCGAACTCGATACTAAAGGCTGGGAACTGTATCACATTGCTATAGACCCTACCGAATCTAAGAATGTGGCCACCGAGCACCGGGATAAGCTGATCGAGCTCATCACGCTGTGGTACGTGGAGGCCGGCAAATACAAAGTTCTGCCCATAGATGGATCAGGAGTAACGCGTATCGCTACGGAAAGGCCGCAGACCTCCGTGCCTCGCACTCGCTTCATTTATTACCCTGACCTATCGGTTGTTCCAGCGCTAGCAGCGCCGCCGGTTCAGAACCGACCCCACAGCATTGAAGCAGATGCAGATATCCCTGCAGGAGGCGCAAACGGCGTCCTCCTTGCCCACGGGGGCGGCGGCGGTGGTTATGTATTCTATGTCAAGGATCAGAAGCTCTGCTATTCTCTGAACTATGTGGGAAAAGACATCTTCGAAGTTACAGCCGAGAGCGATCTGCCCGAAGGACGGCACAAGCTGCGCTTTGAGTTCGAGCCCAGCGGCAAAATGAATCTCTCCAGCGGCAAAGGCGCTCCCGGTCGCTTCCAGCTTTATATCGACGGCAAGCTCGTTGCCAGCAAGGATGTTCCATATACCACCCCAATCATTTACGACATCGAGGGGCTTTCATGCGGCTATGATTTTGGAGCGCCGGTGCTGGAGGGCGCGTACCGGCCGCCGTTTGCCTTCAACGGCAAGATTCACAGCGTGACCGTGGATGTGGGCGGAGAGTTGATCAAGGACGACGAAGCTGAGATGCACCGATTGATGGCCCAGCAGTGAGCAGCTGGCGGAGCGCAATTCTGCGCTCTGCTTGCGTTTAAAGGATGATTGTTCGGTGAGGAACGATCTGTCGGTTAATGTTGGATCAGAATATGTCAGGGACATCACGACAAGTCTTATATTCTTTCAAGAAGTAATTTTAATAATATGAAATCTCTTGTTTTCGTATTTGCACTTGTTGCCCTCTGCGTAACCTGTGCATCAGGATCGAGTGCAACCATTTCCAACATACAAGTTTCAGATATAAACTCTACTTTCTTAAATCAGGCCTACAATGAATCGGTTGGGGATTTTCCCGAGGCCTATAAGTCCCTGATCGGCGACAACAGAATTGCCATTCGAATAATAACAGAAGACAACAAAGTACATGCTTTTGGGCTTGTAACCAAAAAAGGCCAGCTGGAGGAGGCTGTTGATGGCGAGTTGAAAGATCCGACCATTGAAATTGAGGTCGCCGAGAGCGCGCTCACCAATCTCCAGGAGGCAGAGGATCCTGTAGCCGTTTTTAACAAAGCGCTGGACGATCAAGAAATATCGGTTAAAGGGAACGGCTTCATTAACCAGTTAAAAGTGAATGTGCTGCTCGGCCACCCTGTATTGCCGGAGCTTATAGTACAACTGCTATCACCCCAAGGCCAGCAAGCGACAGGATGAGGACAAAATGTATCGGCTATGAAGCAAATTGGACTCCGTGTGAGCAGCTGTTGCTTCGCTAGTCGTTGTTGAAGTGATGGTCGCTCAGTTGAGCTAGCACAGAGTATTTGCTGCTTTTAGAGCAGAGCGGAAGATCCATGGCCGCATCCAAATTTTTCGTCATCGAGTGATCGAAACGATGTCCAAGAAGCCACAGAATCATCAACTGAAGGCCACCATTAAATCATTTCTGCCCATTCTTAATTGGCTTCCAAGATACGAAAGATCCTGGTTGCGCTGGGATTTTGTAGCAGCTTTGACCGTGTGGGCATTGTTTGTGCCGGAGGGAATGGCCTATGCAACTCTGGCCGGAGTTCCGCCTGAAGCAGGACTCTATGCCGCTCCGCTTGCGGCAATAGGCTATGCCATCTTCGGCACTTCCCGCCACATGACTGTTGGTCCCAGCTCCACGGTAGCCATCATGTCCGCACTGGTCGTGGCTCCAGTGGCAGCCGGTGATCCAGAGCGGTTCGTAGTCCTGGCCGAAGTTCTGGCCGTTCTGGTCGGAGGCCTGTTGGTCGCATCCGGGCTTCTGCGATTTGGGGTCCTGGTGGATTTCATGTCCAATCCGGTTCTGACCGGCTTTATAATTGGCCTGGCTCTGACCATCGTGGTCGGCCAGCTCGACAAAATGCTCGGCTACGGCGTTGGAGATGTGGGCTTTTTCCGAGAGGTATGGTTCTTCATCCGAGACCTGGGAATGGCCCACATTCCCACACTGGCCGTCGGCATGATCAGCCTGTTTCTTCTTTTTGCCGTTCATAAGTTCATTCCTAAAATACCGGCTGCCCTCGCGGTGATGGTGCTGAGCATAATGGCCTCATCTGTCTTTGATTTGGAATCCTTTGGAGTCCATGTGGTGGGGTCCATCCCCACGGGATTTCCATCATTTGGGATGCCTTCTGGCATAACGTTTTCAGAACTGATTATGCTTCTGCCCGGGGCAGCAGGAATAGTGCTGGTGGCGTTTTCGGAGTCGGTGGCCATTGCCAGATCTTATGCCACAAGCCATGGATATGAAGTGGACGCAAATCGAGAGATGATCGGCCTGGGCTTTGCTAACCTGGGTGCAGGGATGTCTCAGGGCTTTGTGGTAGACGGCAGCATGTCCCGTTCATCCGCCAGCGACCAGGCCGGAGTCAAGAGCCAGATGTCCTCTCTTATTCTTGCCGCAATGGTACTCGTTACTATTTTGGCTTTGACGCCACTATTTCATAGCCTTACTGAGGCTACGCTCGGGGCCATAGTCATTCATGCCGTGTGGCATTTGATCGACTTCTCCAAGCTGAAGCGCCTCTACAGAGTTCGGTTTGATGATTTTGTAGCGGCATCCGTGGCCTTGCTGGGTGTGCTGGTGCTGGGCATACTTCCGGGACTGGTCTTAGCGGTACTGCTATCGCTACTGCTGCTGCTAAGAAGGATCAAAACGCCATCAATGGCCGTATTGGGCAGGGTTCCCGGAAAAGACATCTTCCGGAATATTAAAAACTATCCTGGGGCCGGGACTTATCCCGGCCTGCTCATCCTGCGGTTTGATGGTCTGCTGTTCTTCGCCAATGCTCCCAATTTTCGAAATTGTGTTCGTTCGCTGGTGGAAGATGATCCCGCCGTCAGAATGGTTTTAATCGATGCCGAGTCCATAACCGATATAGACTCCACCGCCATTGATATGCTGGAGAAGCTGCACGATGAATTGACCAGATCGAACGTCAACCTGAGCTTCTCTCGCATGAACAAGGAAGTGCGGGAAATCCTTCACCGGTCCGGGCTGGAGGACGCCATAGGTACAGACCACTTTTACATGTCGGTGCGTGAGGGTGTTGATGCCTATTTGGCTGAGTCCAAGAGGTGATCTACATCAATTGGTGCAAAATCCATAACGCGGTCTCAGCCGTTATCAATTCGACCGTTGTCGTCGTCGGAACAACTACTGGAAATTGGGTCAGAAGCGTTTGAAGGCCATCACCAGGCTGACAAGAAGAAATATTTTATAGCTTTATGGCCGTAGATATACAAATTAATGTAGTTAGTCAGATGAAGCGGTCACCAACCGACAGCCCTCTGGCAAAATGGACGGACCCGAGTCACAAAGCGAAAAAAAGGGCAAGGCATAGGTCCGGGCCCTCTGAAAGGCGACGTCCCGTGAAGGCGATATTAGCTGGGATCGGAGATATAGCTGAGCGATTTTTGATGATGTAATATAGAAAATAAGGTGGAAATCATGAATATACAACCAAAAGATGCAACCGCGGTGACCAAAGCCGCCAATGCCAAACTGCTGCAACGACTGCCTTTTGCAGACCGGAGAGATTTCGAGGAGGCCAACCGCGGCTTCATCGCCCCGCTGCCCAATGACGGCGTGATAAAGGCTGATAACGGACGTGTGGTCTGGGACCTGTCCCTGTTCAACTTCATCAAGCAAGACCAACTGCTCCAGACAGCGTCAACCCCAGCCTGTGGCGGCAGTCGCAGCTGGTGATCAAGGGTGGGCTTTACAAAGTCGTGGACAGGATGTACCAGGTTCGCACCGCCGACCTTTCTAACATTACCATCGTGGAGGGGGATACCGGCCTCATCATTTTTGATCCGCTCATTTCCGTCGAAACGGCCAGAGCGGCACTTGACCTCTATTACCAGCACCGTCCTAAAAAGCCGGTGGTAGCTGTTGTTTACTCGCACAGCCACGCAGACCACTATGGCGGTGTCAGGGGTGTGGTCTCGGAAGATGATGTCAAAGCCGGTCGAGTGATGATCGTGCCCCGGTCGGCTTTCTGAAAGCGGCCGTGGCCGAAAATGTGCTGGCAGGAAATGTGATGAGCCGGCGCGCCAGCTATATGTACGGCAATCTGCTGCCCGCCAGCCCCAAAGGGCAGGTCGGCACCGGCCTGGGCATGACCACATCCAACGGCACCATCACCCTGATTCCGCCCACCCACGAGATCACCGAGACCGGGCAAAAGATGAACATAGACGGCCTGGATTTCGAGTTCCTGCTGGCACCGGACACCGAAGCTCCGGCAGAGATGCACTGGTTCATCGAGCAGCTAAAGGCGCTCACTGCCGCTGAGAACTGCTGCCACACCCTTCACAACACCTACTCCATGCGGGGCACAAGCTGCCGCGACCCGCAGGCGTGGGCCAAGTACCTCAATCAGACTATAGACATGTGGGGAGACAAGGCAGAGGTGATGTACGGGATGCACCACTGGCCGGTCTGGGGTCGTGAACGCATCCTGGAAATGCTGGAAAAAGGACGGGATGGCTACCGCTATATCAATGACCAGACCCTGCGCCTGGCCAACCACGGCTACACGCCGGTGGAGATCGCAGAGCAGATTGAATTCCCTCCGGAGCTGGCCAACCACTGGGCCATGCGTCCTTATTACGGGAGCCTCAACCACAACGTGAAGGCAACCTACACCAAGTACCTGGGCTGGTTTGACGGCAATCCGGCCACCCTGTACACTCTGCCGCCTGAAGAGGCAGCGAAGAAATACGTGGAGATGATGGGCGGCACGGACAAAGTGGTGGAGGCGGCAACTGCAGCCTTTGCCAAAGGAGAATACCGCTGGGTGGCGGAAGTGGTGAAACATGCGGTCTTCGCCGATCCGGAGCATGAGGCGGCGCGTGAGCTGCTGGCCGACGCCTTTGAGCAGCTGGGCTACCAGTCGGAGTCCGGCCCGTGGCGGAATTTCTACCTGACCGGTGCCAAGGAACTGCGGGAGGGCGTAAAGCAATTGCCTGCACCGAACACCGCAAGTCCCGATTCGGTACGGGCCATGAGCCTTGACCTCTTCTTCGATTACTTAGGCGTGCGCCTGAACGGCCCCAAGGCGGCGGGAAAGAAGATTTCCATCAACCTGAACTTCACCGATACCGGTGAGAAGGAGGTGCTCATCCTGAACAATGCCGCCTTGAACCACTCACCGAACCGGCAGGACCCCAGTGCCGGCGCCACCCTGACTCTGACCCGGACAGCACTGAACAACATCGTCCTACAGGAATCCACCCTGGAGGAAGAGATCAAGAACGGCAAGGTGAAGGTTGACGGCAGCCTAGATCAGGTTAGAGAACTGGTCTCACTGCTGGATTCGTTCGAGTTCTGGTTCAACATCGTGACGCCGTAATTAGTTGATCGGCAAGGGTACAGAGAGGTAAGGGATGGGGGAAGAACCTCTGTCCCCTTTTCGTCCCTTTTTCATTTTTTCGTTCTCAGTCAAAAGGTATTCTTCAGGAGATGATTTTTATGAATTTCAAAGAACGTTTCACTTGTGGGCAAGATGGCCAGGCAGATCGACTTCAGCAAGGAGCTGTTTGAGATTGAGATATGAAGTAGGTTATAAAAATTCTGCAAATTCTTCCGGGTCGACCCTGGCCAGTTTCAAAATTCCCTTTAGAGTTCCTATTTTAAGCTCATCATGTACTGGCACAACAGTTCCTATCTTGCCCTCTGCCGTAAATTTGGAGAGCCTGACATGACTGCCAGATCGTCCTGAAACCGCAAATCCGAAACGATTGCACAGGATCTTGATCACGATTTCGCCGGAAACTGCTCTAAGTCTCGGCAATCTCAGTTACCTCAAAGGTGGTAATAACCTTAACTCCGCAATTTAGGGTATAATATCATCTTCTTCTTTGAATATCGCTATCATAATCTCCTTAGAATCGAAAACCATAAATTCATGTATACCCTAATAAACCATACATGGAAGAATGGGCAAA